>CANLMQ010000011.1 GCA_947492175.1 uncultured Draconibacterium sp.
GACTCAGCTGGGTCTCGAACCCAGGACCCCATCCTTAAAAGGGATGTGCTCTACCAACTGAGCTACTGAGTCATCCTTTGTAGCACCTTTGTTTTTCAAAGGCGGGTGCAAAAGTAGTATTTATTTTTTATCCGGCAAGATAAAACTGCACGAATTTCATACTTTTCAAAAAAAAAGCTTCTGCCGTTGCAGAAGCTCTTGGTGACTCAGCTGGGTCTCGAACCCAGGACCCCATCCTTAAAAGGGATGTGCTCTACCAACTGAGCTACTGAGTCATCCTGTGGTGCCTTTGTTTCTCAAAGGCGGGTGCAAAAGTATAAATAATTTTATTCCGTACAAATCATACCTGCTGTTTTTTCATAAAAATATTCTTTTTTTTGGGGAGCAGCCCATTTACCTCTTCCACCCCGTTATTACAAAACAACAAATAAAATTGAAGAAAGATCATATTATCAACAAATTACAAAAAACATACGTCCTCCCAATATCAAAACAAAGTGAAAATATTTGAAGGAACTAATTTTTAATAGTAGTTTTGATTTATCAAAAAACAACGAACTTCATCAATAAAATAAACAATAAAATACAAGAATTATATTGGTAAGTACTGAAGGATATATTGTTCTTGCAATTGTATTAGTAACAATAGTTGCTCTTGCAAAAGAGGTTATGCGTCCGGGGCTGATTTTTTTCTCATCAGCAACTATATTAATGGCAACCGGCATTATAACCGACAAAGAAATGTTGGCGGGATTCTCAAACAAAGGGATGATCTCCATTGCAGTTCTGTTTTTGGTTAGTGAAGGTATTCGGCAGTCGGGAGTACTAAACCGGCTGGCCCAAACCTATCTTCCACGCAAAAGAAGAAAGATGGTTTCGTTAATACCTCAAATTATGCTCCCGGTTTCTTTTCTTTCTGGCTTTTTAAACAATACGCCGGTAGTAATTATTTTTGCACCAATTATAAAACGATGGTCTGAAACCCTCAACCTTTCATCAAAGAAATTTCTGATTCCGCTTTCGTATGCTACAATTTTTGGAGGAATGTGTACTTTAATTGGCACTTCAACCAACCTTGTTGTACATGGTTTGATCCTGGAAAATGGTTACGAAGGTTTTAGTATGTTCGAATTGGGAAAGGTGGGCATCTTTATTGCCATTATCGGTACTATTTACATGACAGTTTTTGGCAACCGGTTTCTGCCGGGAGAAAAGATATTCTTTAACTCAAAAAGTTCTACCGAATACAAAGATTATCATTACGATGTTATAATACCTGAAGGCAGTAATCTGATTGGACTGGAAATAAAAAACGGCCGGTCAAAAGAACTAAAAGGACTCTTTATTCAAATTATAAACCGCGAAGGCAATATAATTGAAACTAAAAAAGGAATATTCAAGCTTTTACCCAACGATAAATTACTGGTGGGAGGAAAATCGGACCGGTTAAATTACATTCTTAGCAACCCAAACCTGAAGTTAAGTGGTATCGACTTAATAAAAGGTATTGACAAAGATAAACTAAAACAATATGAAGCCGTGTTGGCTCCCCGGTTTCCAGCCATCGGTAAAACGATCCATGAGTTCAACTTTTACGACCATTACCAGGCAGTTGTGCTGGCAATCCACCGAAATGGAGAGCGTATTACAAGTAACATGGACAAGCTACATTTAAAGGCCGGAGATAACTTGGTACTTCTCACAACCGAAAAGTTTATTGAAAACTGGGGCGAATCGAAGATATTTTACCTTACTTCCTATATTCGCGATTACAGAACAACCGGTACGTTTTGGAAGAAATGGATTGCCACTATCATTCTTCTGGCAATGGTGGTAGGAACAACAATTGGTAAATTTATCACTTCGCCCGATGGCATTAATCTGGATATGTTTTATTTCGCATCCATCGCTGCCATGTTGCTGATTTGGCTAAAAATTATGCCTCATCAGAAATACACAAAAGCTATTAGCTGGGACGTACTTATTACCATTGCATGTGCTTTTGCCATAAGTAAGGCCATGCAGAATTCAGGTGCCGATGTTGCCATTGCCAAAGCCACTATCAGTATTTCGCAGGAATTTGGACCGGTAGGTGTATTGGCGGCACTATTTATCATCACTGCAATTTTTACCGAGATTATTACAAATAATGCTGCCGCAGCCATGGTATTTCCCATTGCACTTGCTGCTGCCAAGCAAATGGGTGTCGATCCAAAACCATTCTTTGTAACAATCGCAATAGCTGCATCAGCAAGCTTTTCTACGCCAATCGGGTACCAAACCAATCTCATCGTACAGGCAATTGGTAATTACAAATTCAACGATTATGTAAAAATCGGATTACCTCTTAATATTTTAGCATTTATTTTATCAATGCTTCTTATCCCTTATTTCTGGAGCTTCTAAAAACTTGTTATAAATCCATCTTAAATATAGACCTTTAAGTCCTTAATTAATCGTCCCAAAAGGAATAAAATTCTATCTTTGCAATCCTTTTGATTAGTATTAATTGAATTAATATAACTACATATAACCGGCTCCGCGAATAAGGAAGCTTACACATGAGTTATATTAAACTAAAAATAGAAACGAATGAATGAATATTCATTAACAAACCTTCGTGAGCTCGAAGCAGAAGCCATTCATATTATCCGTGAAGTGGCAGCCGAATTCGAAAATCCAGTAATGCTTTATTCCATCGGAAAAGACTCTTCTGTTATGGTACGTTTGGCCGAAAAAGCCTTTTACCCGGGAAAAGTTCCGTTTCCTTTAATGCATATCGATTCAAAATGGAAATTTGAAGAAATGATTGATTTCCGCGACACTTATGCCAAGGAAAAAGGATGGGATTTAATTGTGCATCACAATAAAGAAGGTTTCGAGAGTGGTGTTGGACCGTTTACACACGGGAGTAAAGTACATACCGACATAATGAAAACCCAGGCTTTGCTTGAAGGATTGAACAAATATAAGTTTGATGCTGCCTTTGGTGGAGCCCGCCGCGATGAAGAAAAATCGCGTGCAAAAGAACGCATCTTTTCGTTTCGCGATAAATTTCACCAGTGGGACCCAAAAAACCAACGTCCTGAATTATGGAACATTTATAATTCACGCGTTCAAAAGGGAGAATCGATTCGGGTATTCCCGATTTCAAACTGGACAGAACTAGATATTTGGCAATATATACGTTTAGAAAACATACCGATTGTTCCTCTGTATTATGCAAAAGAACGCCCGGTTGTTGATCTTGACGGAAGCTTAATTTTAGTTGACGACGAACGTATGCCCAAAGAACTGCGCGACAAGGCAGAAATGCGTATGGTTCGTTTCCGTACATTGGGATGTTACCCCTTAACCGGAGCTATTGAATCGGAAGCAGATACTATTGAGAAAATTGTGGAAGAAATGATGACTGTTACCGTTTCGGAACGCACAACCCGGGTTATCGACTTCGACCAGGAAGCAAGTATGGAACAGAAAAAAAGAGAGGGGTATTTTTAATTGTGAGGCAGTGTCGCAGTATTGCGGTGTTGCAGAACAACACACAGCATCACCGCATCACAACAATACAGCACCACATCAAAACAATGAAAAATGCTGGAGAAGGAGAAAAACATGATTGCAAAATTCATGAAACACCTTAAACAGTGACACAGCAAAACAGCATCACAGCAAAACAAACAAGATGACAAAAAAACTTAACATACAGGAATTCCTCGATCAGGATCAAAAGAAAGACTTACTTCGATTACTAACTGCCGGTTCGGTTGACGACGGAAAATCAACATTAATCGGGCGCTTAATGGCCGACAGTAAAATGCTTTACGAAGATCAGCTTGAAGCTCTGCACCGCGACAGTAAACGAGTGGGACACGCCGGCGAAGAAATCGACTATGCACTTCTTTTAGACGGACTAAAAGCCGAACGCGAGCAGGGAATTACAATCGACGTGGCGTACCGCTATTTTTCAACTGCCAAACGAAAGTTTATTATTGCCGATACTCCGGGGCACGAACAGTACACACGTAACATGATCACAGGTGGATCGACAGCCAACCTGGCTATTATTCTTATCGATGCGCGTTACGGCGTAATCACTCAAACCAAACGCCACACCTACCTGGCTAACCTGCTTGGTATAAAACATGTTGTGGTTGCAATTAATAAAATGGATTTGGTGGATTACGGCCAGGAACGTTTTGAAGAAATCCGAAGCGATTACAAAGCATTTGTTACCCAACTCGATATTCCTGATGTTACTTTCATTCCACTTTCGGCATTAAAAGGCGATAATGTGGTTGAAACATCGGATAAAATGCCCTGGTACCACGGACCTTCCTTACTTGAATTTTTAGAGAATGTGCATGTAAGCAGCGACCGTAACTTTACCGATTTACGTTATCCGGTTCAGTATGTACTTCGCCCTGATATTAAATTCCGCGGATTCTCAACTTCGGTAGCTTCCGGAATCATAAAAAAAGGTGATGAGGTAATGGTGCTGCCTTCGATGAAAAAATCGAAAGTGGAGAAGATTGTTACCTACGATAAAGAGCTGGAATATGCCTATCCTCCGCAGTCGGTTACGGTAACCCTGGAAGACGAAATCGATATTTCGCGCGGCGATATGTTGGTACACCCCGACAATCTTCCTCGTGTAGAGCGCCAGTTTGAAGCCATGTTGGTGTGGATGGACGAAAACGACATGAACCTTTCGACCCAGTTCTACATTAAACAAGCCAACAACAATACCAAGGCCCGTATCGACGAAATTAAATACAAAGTTGATGTTAATACGCTCGAAAAATCGAACATCGAAAAGTTCAATCTTAACGAAATCGGAAGGGTTGTAATTACCACTACCAAGCCACTTTTCTTCGATCCGTATAAAATCAATAAACAAACCGGTTCGTTTATTCTGATTGATCCGGTAACGCATAATACCTGTGCGGTGGGTATGATTATCGACCGTTTGGGAAGCGACAAGTTACCATCGAGAATTACCGATGTTGACAAAGAAAAGATTGCACTTGGAAAATCGTTGATTAAAGCCGAAGACAGAGTGCAAAAACTAAATCAAAAAGGAGAAACCATTTGGATTACCGGATTGCACGGATCGGGCAAAAACGAACTGGCTTTCAGTCTTGAAAAGAAATTGTTTGAGAATGGCGCAACTGCTGTTTTAATCGACGGTAGTTCGGTACGCTCGGGATTAAACCGCGAGCTGGACTTCTCGCCTGCCGACAGAGCCGAAAACCTGCGTCGTGTGGCACATATTTGTAAGCTGCTTAACGACCAGGGAATTATTGCAATTGCTTCGTTTATTTCGCGAAACGAATCGTTGAGAAGCCAGGTTGCAGAGATTATTGGAAAAGATAACTTCCACCTGTTCTACATGAACGCATCGCTGGATTATTGCAAAAACAATAAACCGGAACTGTATGATTTAATCGAACAGGGAAAAACAAGTAATCTGCCCGGGATTGATTTGGAATATGAAGCGCCAACCAATGCAAAACTGGTTTTCGACCCTGCGAAAAACGAGGAAAACCTGGATGCTATTCTGGATTACCTGGCCGCAAATAAAGTTTTTCCAAATCACTAAAATTTTTCAGGAATGAAGATATTAGTAACCGGAACAGCTGGATTTATTGGTTTTCATTTAGCCAACAAATTAGTGGAACAAGGTATAGAAGTTGTTGGTATCGATAATATCAACAACTACTATTCAACCGATTTAAAATATGCCCGCCTGGCCGAAGCAGGAATTTCTGCCGAAGCTGAAAACTGGCATCAGAAAATTACAAGTAAAAAAAATAAAGGTTACTCGTTTGTGCGAATGAACCTTGAAGACAGGGAGCAACTCAACGAACTTTTTAAAATTGAAAAGTTTGATATGGTATGCAACCTGGCGGCACAGGCCGGCGTACGTTACAGCCTTGAAAATCCGCAGGCTTATATCGACAGTAATATTGTTGGCTTTATAAATATTCTGGAAGCCTGCCGACACAACAGCATTCAGCATTTGGTTTATGCCAGCTCGTCGAGTGTATATGGCAACAGCGACAAAATGCCTTTGTCGGTTACCGACTCGGTTGACAATCCGGTTAGTTTGTATGCGGCTACCAAAAAAAGCAACGAGCTGATGGCTCATACCTACAGTCACCTGTTTGGTATTCCAACCACGGGATTACGCTTTTTTACGGTTTATGGCCCCTGGGGACGCCCCGACATGGCGTATTTTTCTTTCACAAAAAATATTCTTTCAGGTACCCCGATTAAGGTATTTAACCACGGCGACTTGTACCGCGACTTTACCTATATCGACGATATTGTTGAGGGAATTATAAAAATACTTAATGCTCCGCCCACAGCACAAACTCTCTCCTCCTCTCAGGAGGAGTACCCGACTCTGGAGGGGGAGGTGGTTAAAAAGCCTGAAGCTGCAGGGCACAAGCTGCAGGTGCCGTACAAAGTGCACAATATTGGCAACTCCAGCCCGGTAAAACTGATGGAATTTATAGAAACCATTGAAAAAGCATTGGGACAGGAGGCTAAGAAAGAGTTTCACGACATGCAGCCCGGCGATGTGTACAAAACTTTTGCCGATGTAAGTGAACTGGAAAAGGACTTTGATTACTCACCCGACACGCCGCTTGTAAAAGGTATTGGCCGGTTTGTGGAGTGGTACAATAAATTTTACAGATAAACCCACAATATGCATTAAAAAGTCTATTGCGCATTGAAACTACTTAATGCATAATCCGGGTTAAACTAATATCGTTTCGTTTTCACAAAAAATGGCACCGCTCCAAAGGCAGTGCCATTTTTTTTGTCAAACATTTATACCAATTTTATTTCAATATGGGCCTTAAGTAATTTTAGAATATTTGGATTTAGGCAAGGCACAAAAATGAAGCATAGCCTAAGTTCTGTTGAATTTTTGTAACGCTTCATAAATTTAAATAAATGAAATTATAAGGCTCAGTTTGGGATAATATTGGTATTATTCTAACTAAACAACTATTCTGTTTTTTCGAATTTAGCTTTGGCAACCTCTTCTTTTAGCATATTTCCGGGGGTAAAAACAATTTTCACATTTTTAATCATGTTAGTTTTAAACTTATTGGCCGAGTCGGCACCTTCGCTGCTAAGTGTTAAACGAAGCGATCCCAGGTCGCCAAGACTAACAGTTTGCCCATCGAGCAAATACTTCGGAATCTGGTCAACCAGGTTGTCGAGCACATTGCTGATATCACCCCGGCTAAGCGACGATTTATCTTCTATGTCGCGACTAATGTTTTTTAAGGTTTTTCGGCCCGACGAAACATGACTGGCATAAAACTTTTTAGGGGCAGTTAGATCCTGTGGATTCGCCTTTTCAATGAGTTTGTACTTTAACATTGGATTAAAATTTAAGGTTAATAATTATGAGAATCCGTTCAAGGGTAGGAATCTCGGTTAACACATATAAAACTACAACCGAATTTTTACATCTGAAATGTTAGAAAACATAATTTCGCAAATAGTAAACAGATACAACCTGCATTGTTGCAACACAGGTGGTTCTGTTATTAATCACCTGTGTTGTTGTTTTCAATCACCTGTGTTCTCGCAATTAAACACCTGTGTTTGTTTTAATAATCACCTGTGTTTGTTTTGCTGAACACCTGTGATTGTTTTTTGCATGCCCTATACAAAATGGAAAAACCTCAAAAAAAAAAAAAAATAAGGCAAAACAAAATAATTTTTCTTTTCCATGCTTATTGTTAAATTTGAAAACACAGTTCCCGGCGACACAGAAAAGATTAGCAGCGAAGGATAGTCTCCCTGAATAAATTCAAAGAATGAAAAAAGAAAATACCACAGATCAAAATATTTCGTTAACTACCATTAAAAACAATTAGAAACAGAACATGCTATTATCATATATAAACTGGAATGTTGATCCTGAAATGGTCAGGTTATTCGATGCTATTTCGATCAGGTATTACAGCCTTCTTTTTGTATCGGGCTTAATTGTAGGCTATTACATTGTAAAACAAATCTATCTGAAAGAAAAAGAGTCGGTAGAAAACCTGGAAAAATTAGCCGTATTTGTTTTTGCCGGAACGGTTATAGGAGCACGGTTAGGGCACTGTTTATTTTACGAACCAGGTTATTATTTAAGCCATCCTTTAGAAATGATACTCCCATTTAAATGGGCACCGGGCAAAAGTTTTGAATTTACAGGATACCAGGGATTGGCCAGTCATGGCGGTGCCATTGGAGTACTTACTGCCATACTTATTTATTGCCGCAAATATAAAGTTAAATTTCTGTGGGTACTCGACAGGCTGGCAATTGCCACACCCGTTACTGGGGCATTTATACGCATAGGAAATTTTATGAACTCGGAAATAATAGGAAGCCCAACCAACTCTGATTATGGTATTGTTTTTAACCGGGTTGATTTATTGCCACGGCATCCGGCACAACTTTACGAAGCATTTTCTTATATACTTATATTTGTACTTCTGTTGTGGTTCTATTCATCACATAAAGAGAAAAGAAAAGACGGGTTTATTTTTGGACTGTTTTTAGTTCTCTTGTTTACAGCCCGGTTTTTAATCGAATTCTTTAAAATAAACCAGGTAAACTTTGAAGATGGAATGCTTCTGAATATGGGTCAGTTGTTAAGCATTCCATTTGTATTAACCGGATTTACATTAATGATATGGAAAAGAAGATTAGAACAACAAGTAAAAAAACATGGCATAAAAGCGTAACCTGCTCCCATTAGATTTTACCTCATAATTCATAAACATCGGATCAGTTTAAATTTCCGGTGGAGATAAATCAGCGTTAGGATTTATTTACCCCGGGGTTAACCTATGAAAACAAAAGTGATCCCGGGTATCTGATACTTCTGCCCTGCCGGGGGCATTCATCTTTGGTTTGATCCAAAGACGAATCAGAAAGATCAAGACTGCTTTTCACCTTCAACCTCCATTTTCATAAAACCTAAGTTCGAGCGGGTGATCTTCTCAGTTCTTCGAAGCTTCCTGATCTCTCTATGCTTTTATTTCAATTCCGGCTTCGATGAAAAGAGGTCGGTTACGCTGTGGTAAAAAAGTGCAATCATCGAATAACTACTACGAATCTCGGGTCGTCTATTCAATGTGTTCTAAAATCCCGATAAAATCGGGATAAGCGCGCTGGATTGAAAAAAATACGGGCTGGGGCTGGCGTGAATCGTTTTTCCGGCTGAAGTAGCCGTAATACGAAAGCCGGGAAGAAAATCGAGAGCGGGTAGAAGTTTATTTTTTTCTTGATTCTTTGGTTACTTTTCTCATCAAGGAGAAAAGTAAATAGCAACTTTGGGATGTCGATAATCAAATAATGATCGAATGTTGAATTACCTAACCAATATTGATCCACAACTTCACCTGCATGCCATAAAAACTTCTAAAAACAATTCAGCGGGTGACTAAAAGCTTTCACTACTAGTCACCCGCTGAATATAAAAGGCAGGCCTGTAAGCCGGGTCCTGTACTCTTCAATCCATCCGAAAACGAACGAAAAGCCTTTATCATTTATCTAGTCAAAACATTACTGCTTTGATCCTGCAGCCTACCCCTCCAAAGTCTCTTGTGCGTTGAGAACAAAACGGGCCGTTTTGCTGTACCGCAACAGCGGCAAACACTCTGGATATACATGGCCTTGCAACCCGTGAGACGTACGGCTGACGATGTTACCATCATCACCGGTGCGCTTTTACCGCACCTTTTCACCCGTTCCCTAATCCGACACGTCGGGTTAAGGTGGTTATTTTCTGTTACGTTGCTGTCCCCTTTCAAAGACCTTCCCGCTAGGAAACACGGCGCCCTGCGTTGCCCGGACTTTCCTCTGCCCCGTTTAACCGAAGCAGCGATAAAGCGGCCTGCCGCCGCAAAAGTACACAAATAAGTTTAAAACAACACCCTTTTGTACAGAACACAAAAAAGAACAAAATACATTTGGATACGTAGAAATATAACATAACAACGTTCTGTTTTTCTTCTCTTCGATTTAGCATACTAAAAACCAAAATTTTCTATCATGAAAAAAATTATGTTTTTACTCGTAATGCTATCTCTTCAAACAACAGCCCACCCGCAAGATTACGACCTGATTATTTTATCAAGTGGCGATTCAATCGTTTGCCATATTGATAGTATTACTGATTCAAAAGTATTTCTGGCAATGAAATACAAGAACAAATGGATTAAAACCCATTATAATTTAGATAAGATTACTGATTACAAAACTGGTTTTTACAGAAAAGAAGAACTTCTATTTATCGGCGACCGTCCTAAACTGCTCAACCCGGAGTTTGAAGGCAACCGTTTCCTGTCCTACCATCGCAACACATTCACTGTTGAATCGAACATTGCATTTAGCTCGATACGATATTGCCACTTATGGCCCCGGCAAAACAATAACTGGTTATCGGCCGGGGCAGGGATCAATTATTTTGCTTTTGGTGACTGGTGGGCCTCTCTGGAATCTACTTTTTTAATTGGAAAAGGGAAGCACTATTTTGAAGTTGGTGCCGAACTGTTTTTACCCATGGAAGATATTCCAGGCGCCACAATTGTAGGATACCGTTTTCAGGGCAATAACGGGTTAGTGTTAAAAGCCAACTTACACCTTATTTTTCCAATGTTTGCCATTGGTTTTACTTTCTGATTCCTGCAACTACAGAACAGATTGTTTCTAAGCCTGCAATTTTGTAAATTGAATTAAAACCAAAACAATGGCTATCAATAAATCCGATAAAGCTGAACTTCGCCAAAAACTAAATGAATTACTAAAACAACAATCGCAGTTTCAACAGGCAATAAACCAGCTGCAACGCGAAATAACGCAACTAAAAACAGAGGAGTCGGCCCCTGCTCCTGTAGTTGAAGAAGAAACTCAGATTGCCGCTGAATCT
The DNA here is from genome assembly GCA_947492175.1 of uncultured Draconibacterium sp. Taxonomy (GTDB): domain Bacteria; phylum Bacteroidota; class Bacteroidia; order Bacteroidales; family Prolixibacteraceae; genus Draconibacterium. The sequence goes on from CANLMQ010000011.1 coordinate 10,955, forward strand.
CAACCCAAAGAGATTGCACAAATTATTCGAAAACATAAAGCTGAAAAACAAAACCTCCAGGCAGGCACCCGTCAGAAAAGCGCCATTAGTTCAGAAGTTGAACAGTTTATCGGTACTAATTTGATTAACAAAATTGGTATGGCTGTGGTAATAATCGGCGTTGGCATAGGCACAAAATATGCCATCGACAACAATCTGATATCTCCTTTGGTGCGAATAATACTTGGTTACCTGGTTGGCGCAATATTAACCTTTTTTGCAGTCAGGCTAAAAAAGAAATACTTCAATTTCAGTGCTGTACTCATTAGCGGCGCTATGGCAATTCATTATTTTATTACTTATGCCGCCTACAGTTATTATAGTTTATATCCCAATTTTGTTGCTTTTATACTAATGGTTTTATTTACGGTTATAACAGTTGCTCTTGCGCTGTTGTACAACCGACAGGTTATTGCACATTTCGGTTTGGTGGGTGCTTATCTTGTGCCTTTTTTGGTAGGCGATCCCGATGCCAGTGTTGTCGTGTTGTTTACTTACATGGCAATTATAAATTCCGGAATACTCTTCATTTCCACCAGAAAACGCTGGAAACCATTAAACTATGTTGCGTTTGTAGCCACCTGGGTAATATTTATGTCGTGGTTTGCCTCAAAAGATTACAATTACGAACTGGGGACTGCAATTACTTTTGCTGCTTTGTTTTTTACCATTTTCTATCTGGTTTTTCTTTCCTATAAACTATTGTTAAAAGAAAAACTGCAATTCGATGATATTATCTATCTCCTGCTAAATGCAGGCATATTCTTCTCCGTTGGCATATTTGCGCTGCACCTAAGTAATTTAGAGGATTCGCATGCCGGGTTATTCTCGCTTATTAATGCAATAGTTCATGGTTTTACCGCTTATCTGATTTATAAGTCCGACGTAAAAAGCAGCTTGCTTAACTGGACAATTGGTATTGCAATAACCTTTTTTACCATTGCCATTGGAGCACAGTTTAACGATTATTATACTGCAATACTTTGGTCGCTCGAAGCTGCATTTCTTTTCTGGCTTGGCCGAAGCAAAAAAATTAATTTATTCGATTACCTGTCTTTTGTACTTATTGGAATTACATTTATCCTGACAGTTTCCAACTGGGTATCGGTTTCGTATCTTTTTTACGAAGATTCAATCAGCCAAATATACACTCCTGTATTCAACCTCGAATTTCTGGCCTCCGTTGTTGTTATTATCTCCTTCTCATTCATCTATTATATTCATAAGAAAATAACTCCCACTGGCGAAAGAATACTCAACTGGATCGATACATTTAATATATTATTCCCCTTATTATTTCTGATTATTTTGTTCTTTACTTTCTTCACTGAAGTTGATCTGTTCTGGAATAACATACAGGTTTACTCCTCTTACAAGATTAATAATAGTGGTGAATGGGTGAAAGCTTACGAGCAACTATACAAGGATATTTTCACCTTTAAAGCAATCTGGCTTATCAATTACTCCCTGCTTTTTACATCGATACTGGCATTTGTAAATTTTAAATGGATAAAAAACACAGTACTTAATGCCGTTGTTTTTGTATTGAGCGGAATGCTGATTCTGATTTTTCTGGGAAGTGGGCTGCAAGCAGTAAGCATGCTACGCGAAAGTTACCTGAATACAAACCTGCCCTCCAATTACGATGTAAATTTATTTCACCTGCTCATCAGGTATGTGGCTTATGCATTTATTGCTGTTCTTTTTTATTCAGTTTACCGGTTTTCAGTTTCCTTGTTTGCAAATGATAACTTCAATAAAATATTCGAAATTGTTTTAAGTGTAAGTATTATATGGATTTGCAGCAGCGAACTAATCAACTGGCTAAGTTTATCAGGTTCGACCGAAGTATACAAACACGGATTAAGTATCTTATGGGGGGTCCTTTCCTTTATTTTAATCGGATATGGTATCTGGAAAAAGAAAAAGCACCTGCGAATAACATCTATTGTACTGTTTGCAGGAACAATTGTTAAACTTTTTGTTTACGACCTCACCAATTTAGACACGGTTCAGAAAACAATTGTTTTTCTTTCAATAGGAGCTATTTTACTCATTGTTTCATTTATATACAACAAATACCGGGAGGTAATTTTTGGGAAGGATTCATAAAATTCCAACAAAATAACAGCACCGGATAGTAAAATTGAATTTGTAATTCTATTTCCACTTTCATAAAAAATGATTGGTTGTTGCAAGAAAATGGAATTTCAATAAGCAATAAAAATTATTTAATATTGCAATCCATGGTTACTTTCGATCAAATATTTCAAAAATATTATCATTCGTTGTTTTTGTATGGTCTGAAATTTATCAGCAACGATAACGATGTAAATGATATTTTACAGGAAGTATTTGCAGAAGTGTGGGAAAAGGAAAAATACAAACTCGAAAACGACCATTTAAAATCTTATCTGTATAACTCAGTACGAAACGGCTGTTTAAACTATCTGCGCCACCAATCAGTTGTCAACAAACACGCAGCGCAAGAGAAAGTTGCAGCTTCACTTAACGAGCTGCATTTTTACCAAAGTGGAGAGAAATCACTGATTGAAAAAGAGGATCTTGGAAAGATTTATGACGCAATCAGTTCCTTGTCCGATAATTACAAAGAAGTAATTGAATTGAGCCGGTTTCAGGGATTAAAAAACAAGGAGATTGCCGAGAAATTAGATATTCCCGTGCGTACTGTGGAAACCCGTTTGTTCAGGGCGCTCTCAAGCTTGCGAAAAAGTCTTACCGATAAGCAAATATTTATCCTGATGAACCTCTCGTTAAGTACAGCTAATTAGCACATTTTTTTATCGATTAACAGTTTTTGTAAAAAAAAATCATTTTCATTGACGTAGTTTCTGCAGACAAAGTGTAATAGAAACAGAACAGAACGAAAAATGGATAATAAAACTGATATACAACAATTAATAATCCGTTACCTGGATGGCAGCTGCAGTGTAACCGACAGACAAAAATTTATCCGTTGGCTGGAGCAATCAGATAAGAATAAAAACACTTTTTATCAGGTTAAAGATATTTGGGATGCCACACAAAAAAGGGAAAACAGAACCAATACTGCATTATTACAATTTTACCAACAGCAGGCATCTAAAAACAATACTTCAACAAAGATACTTCATATTTGGAAAGCAGTAGCCGGAGTGGCGGCTGTACTGGCTATCGGATTTATTACCTTATTTATATTACAAACTCTGAACAGAGATTCCTTAACACAGTCGGCTTCAGCCCTGGTATCGTTTAAGGTTCCACTGGGATCGCGTTCCGAAGTTAGTTTACCCGATGGTACAACCGTTGTTTTAAATTCAGGCTCAGAACTTCATTATCCTCCTGTGTTCACAAAAGGGAAACGGGAGGTCAATCTGAGTGGGGAGGCCTTTTTTAAGGTGAAATCCGATAAAACAAATCCTTTCATTGTTAAGACAAACGATTTTAATGTGCAGGTAACCGGTACGCAGTTTAATGTATGCTCGTATGCTGATAATTCTTATTCTTCAATAACACTTGCAGAAGGTTTAGTTGGTGTACAGTTTCCCGGAAACAACAACTTAGTCGATATTACTCCCGGGCAACAACTAAACCTCAATCACGAAAATCGAAAGTATCTTATAGAAGAGATCGACGTGGAAAGTGAAATCGCCTGGAAGGATGGAGAATTCCGGTTTAAGGAAATTTCTTTCCCCGAATTGGTCAAGCGACTGGAACGATGGTACGACGTAAGACTTTACCATACAGCTCCCGAGTTGGAAACGATGCTTTACAGCGGACGTTTTAAGAACCAAGAAACGATATGGCAAGTGCTTGATGCACTGAAGCTAACCACCCCCATCGACTATGAAAAAACCGGATTCAGAGAATTTAAAATAATATACAAGCCTATGTAAAAAAAGAAAGGTGGAGCGTCGGCCAGGACAAACCACCTTTGATAATCAATAATTTAAAATCATTGTTTAAACATTTCAAATTTATGAAAAAAAAACGAATTCGCGGGAGTAGTTACCTATATGGCAACCTTCCCAAAATCTTACGGACTATGAAACTAATTTGTTTGTTTATGTTTGTTGTCTTGGTGCAGGTTTCTGCCTCAAGCTATTCGCAAAACACAAAACTTAATGTAATCGGGCAAAACCTTACACTGGAAAAGGTTTTTGAGCTCATCGAAGATCAATCGGAGTTTTCATTTATTTATAACCTGAAACAAATTGACCTGAGCCAAAAGGTAGATGTGGATTTTAAAAACGAGCGGGTGGAGAAAATCCTCGATCGGCTACTGGACGGAACTGATATTACCTATACGGTAAACAATCGTTTGATTGTAGTACACCGCGAAGGTGAAAAAGATCTATTGGTAACGCCGGTTGTTCAGCAAAAGTCAGTCTCCGGAATCGTTACAGACGAAAACGGCGAGCCACTACCGGGAGTTACCGTTCTTATTAAAGGTACCACTAATGGTACGGTTACTAATTTTGATGGGGAATATACCCTAACAAATTTTCCTATCGGTGCTACCTTGCAATTTTCTTTTGTGGGGATGAGAACACAGGAAGTAATAGTAGATTCCCAAACTACTGTTGATATTACTTTGCTAGCTGATGCAATTGGGATTGAGGAGGTTGTGGCTGTTGGATACGGAATTCAGAAAAAAGCAACACTTACCGGTTCTGTCGCTGCCATCCAGAATGACAAAATTGTTAGAACAAAAAACGAAAATGTTCAAAATATGCTCACAGGAAAAATTCCAGGACTACGTGTAACTCAAAAAAGCAGTGAGCCTGGAACTTTTAATGCTGCTATGGATGTTCGTGGTATGGGTAGCCCGTTGGTCATTATCGATGGAATACCACGTAATAATATTTCCAAACTGGATCCCCATGATATAGAAAGCATTTCGGTTTTAAAAGATGCATCGGCTGCTGTATATGGTGTAAAGGCTGCAAATGGAGTTATTTTGGTAACTACTAAAAAAGGCGATGGAACTAAAGATAAGAATGTAAATGTTAACTACGATGGCAGCATGACATGGCAAATGCCTTCAGGATTGCCAAGGAGTGTGGATGCTGTGGATTATATACGCATAGCCAACGAACTTGATATGAATAAACTTGATGGAGCAGGAACATGGCGCTATCCTCAGGAATTAATGGATTCTTACCTTTCGGGCGAAAAAGAATCTACAAACTGGTACGATTCAGTGATACGCGACTTCGCTCCGCAAACTCAGCATAATTTTAGTGTATCAGGGGCTGGGGCAAAAGTGCAATATTATACAAGTATAGGTTATCAGTTTCAGGAAAGTTTTTTTAAAAGTGAAAACGGCTTTAACTACAACAAGTATAACCTACGCAGCAATTTGAAATATAATATTTCGAAAGACCTTTTATTTAGCATCAACACAAGCTTAATAATGGACAAAAGGTCTAAAACACAATTTGGCAGCAATCAGATTGTTCGGGCAACATGGCGTCAGTTACCCATAGATCCTATATACGCAAACAACACCCCACCTTATTATTATCAGACAACAATTTCGGAGGCAAATAACCCGGTAGCCTGGATTGATCAGGATTATGTAGGGTATGAAAATTATCATAACAAAACATTTCAATCATCAGCTTCTTTGAGTTACAACATTCCTTTCATTAAAGGACTAAAGGCAAAAGCTTTATATAGCTATGATTATTCAATGAACGAAAATAAAGACTATGCAAAAGCATATCTACAGTACAACTATAATGAAGAAAACAATAAATACTCAACATTTCAACACAATAGTCCAAGCAGTATAACGAGGAGTTTTAGTCATGTGATTTCATCAATGTATCAAATATCCTTGAACTATGAAAATAAATTTAATTTCCACAATATTAAAGTTCTTATATTATCGGAAGGCCGAGAACAAGAGGCAGATGGTTTTTATGCATCGAGGCAACTAAGTATTGATCTTGATGAACTATTTGCGGGGAATGCCGACAATCAAGTGGCTTATATGAATCCCTCACAACGCTACGAATTTGCCAATGAGTCTTTTATAGGGCGTATGAATTATGATTTTAAGGGAAAGTATATTGCCGAAGCGGCGTTTCGCCTCGATGGTTCATCAAGATTCCCTGAAAAAAAACGATGGGGATTTTTCCCTTCAGCTTCCGTAGGTTATCGTATTTCTGAAGAAGGTTTTTGGAAGGAATCTGCTTTAAATATCATTGACAATTTTAAAGTTCGGGCTTCCTATGGTATTATGGGTGATGATTCCAATGTAGATTATCAATTTGTTAGTGGCTATGTTTACCCATCTAAGGCGAGTTTCTTCGATGGTATTTATGTTAATGGAGTAGCAAGTACAGGAATTCCCAATTTTGACATCACCTGGTATGAGTCTGAAACGATAAATTTTGGGTTGGACATGGACATGTGGAACGGTCTACTGGGTTCAACTTTAGAGATTTTCAGACGGAATCGTTCGGGCTTGTTAGCAACCAGGCTTCAGGCACTTCCCGGAATGTTTGGAGCTGTACTTCCTCAAGAGAATCTTAATTCCGATAAAACTGAAGGATTTGAGTTGCGACTGACCCATAGAAATACTATTGGTGAAATTAAGTATTCCATTGATGGACATATGGCTTTGACCAGAAGCAAACACGTTTATATTGAACGTGCCGATGACAGAAGTACCTATCACAACTGGAGGGGCAATAATAAAAACAGGTATAAAGGTATCTGGTGGGGTAAGGACGCAGGTGGCCAGTACAGTAGCTTTGAAGAAATAGCTGAATTTCCTGTTTTTACAGACAGAAGTCAAATTCCAGGTGATTACTATCATAAGGATTGGAACGGAGATGGAATCGTTGACGATTTGGATCTGCATCCAATTGGTTATGATTCAAGACCTATGTTGAATTTTGGCCTTTCAATGGATCTTTATTATCGGAATTTTGATGTGAATATGTTATGGCAAGGAGCTGCACTTTCAAACGTATTTTACAATGAGATATTGAGAAGACCGCTACAGGCCGGTTATGACAATACGCTGGAAATGTTTCTTGACCGTTGGCACCCGGTTGATCCACTTGCTGATCCTAAAGATCAAAAAACTGAGTTTATTAAAGGCAAGTTTCCTATGCCGGGATCATGGTATCCGGATGATCAATCAGAATTTGGGGTTTACAACAACAAATATTTGCGCCTAAAAAATATTGAAATAGGTTATACATTCGCCGATTCAATGTTAAAACGTGCAGGTATTCGTGATTTAAGGCTTTATGTTGGTGCCTATAACTTATTAACATTCTCGCCTGTAGATTTTGTTGATCCTGAGCATCCGGAGGATAACAATGGGTATATGTATCCGCTGAATAAAACGATTACGTTAGGTCTATCTTGTAAATTTTAAAATTGAATAATATGAAATTGAATAAGCATAAAATATTGATTTTGGGAATAATTGGATTACTGACATTCTCCTGTAAAAATCTGGATATAGAACCTGTAAATCTAGTTACAGACGAAACTGTTTTTAGTAGTTCAAATGGGATAGAAGCCTATATGGCTGAGATGTATTTTAAACTGCCAATAGAAGATTTTCGTTATTCTACCCGGGGATGGAACATGGCCAGGGTTGTAAGGGCAGTTAGTGGAGTAACTGGAGAAGCAGTTGGTCGTGATACTCCAATGAACCCAGCGCTTGCTTGGTTTCAGGATGGGTATAAATTAATTAGAGACGCTAATGTCTTTATCGAAACTTTGCAAAATGATTATGCCGGCTTTCACGATGATGCTGATGTCAAGCATTGGCTTGGCGAGGCGCATATGATAAGGGCATTCGCCTATACGGCTATGGTAAAACGCTATGGTGGGATACCAATAGTAACCAGTGTTATTGATGACCCGGAACTTGCATTGATTCCCAGAAATTCAGAAGAAGAGGTTTGGGATCAGATTGCAAGTGATTTTCAGTATGCAATAGATAATATGCAGGGAACTTCTGCTGAAGGTCGTTTTAATAGGTACTCCGCAGCTGCATATAAGGCCCAGGCTATGCTTCATGCTGCTTCTATTGCAAATTTTAGTGATATTGAACTGGTTGATGAATTAAATGGTGGAGCTTTAGTTTGCGGAATACCAAGTAGCAGAGCAGTAGATTACTATACAAAAGCGTATGAAGCAGCGAAGTTAGTCGATGAAGGCGGATATACGCTTTATATGGATGATTGGAAGAAAGACAATAATGAAGCACAATACAATAATTTTAGAAACATTCACAACAAAGTCCCAAATTCAGAATCGATTTTTGTTAAATATTTTCGCTATCCTGAAAGGACTCACTCGTGGGATTTTATTTATGGTCCGCTTCAACTAACAAATGGAGGCTTGTCAGGTGGTATCGCTCCATCTTGGGATTTTGTTAGCATGTTTGACCGGATCGGTAATTTTGTTGACGAGAATAATAAGTATATCCTATATGACAACACATTGGGGCCATTTGTAAATGCAGAACCACGTTTGAGGGCAACAGTTCTGCTCCCTGGAGATGAATTTAGAGGAGAAGTTATCGAGGTTTATCGAGGGATATACACAGGAGTTTATCCTCCGGACGGATTGAGTAAACTTTATGATCCTAATGATAATAACAGTCAGTATGAAAAAAATACGAAATTATTGGTTTCTGTCAATGATATGAATCAGAGATACTATGATTTAGGTAATGGCGAAAAAATGCGGGCTGCTGGCTTAAGTGGTACCTACAATGGACAAAACAGGGGAACCAGAACAGGATTTTTACTTCGTAAGCTTCTTGACGAATCAATACCTACTGTGGAGGTAGCAAACGATCGCTCTGAATCAGATTGGGTAGATATGCGTTATGCCGAAGTTCTTTTAATACGGGCCGAAGCTGCTTACGAACTGAGTATGCTTGGCCAATCGGGCGGAAACTATATCGTTGAAGCTTTTGATATCATCCAACAAATTCGAAGAAGAGCCGGTGCAGATCTAATGATTTCACAAAGCGAACTCAACCGTGAAGTGATTCGCAAGGAAAGGAAAAAAGAAATGGCATTTGAACATGAGCCTTACTGGGATTTGATACGTTGGCGGACTTATCATGTAGATTTTCCTGACAACCCAAAACGTAAACTAAAAGGAGCACTGGCTTTTTATGTTCCTTCAGAGAATAAATGGTTTTTTGATGTAAAAGGGACACAGCTTGGTAGAGCTTTTATTTCGTTTACTAAGCAATGGTACTATTTAAGAATACCTACAGATCAAATTTCTAAGAATCCAAAACTTATCCAAAATACTGGGTACTAATTAAATGTTTAAAATTATGAAAGATAAAATACTTAAATATAGTTTAATTGGCTTTCTACTTATATCTCTTAGTTCATGTTTAGAGATCGATAATTATGACGGTCCTCAAGAAACTGTACTGGGGAAAATAGTTGATAAACAAGGGCGTCCTGTGTATGCAAACACCGGAAAGAGTTCAGTGCGTATAAAAATGCTAGACTATGGATACAGTGAAACGCCAAGTGAATACTACCTTAACGTAAAAACAGATGGTACCTATATTAATGAAAAAATCTTTGAAAGCAACTATACAATGATTCCGGAAGGACCATTTGTTCCTAACGAAGGACAGGAAAATATCTTTATAAGAGAAAATACGGAGGTCAACTTTGAAGTTGAACCATTTTTTGTGGTTGAATGGAGAGAACCTGCATTGGTTCCGAATAGTGATGGTACAGTTACTGCCAATATCAGAATAACCAGAGGAACCGACAATCCTGATTATCAAGAAGATTTAAATCAGGTGTTCATCTTTATAAGTACTACACAATACGTTGGATCGAACCAATATGATCAAAGAGTAAGTGCAGTTGTAAGTGGCAGTGATGCGAAAAATTTATTAAATATAGATGCTTCAGTAAGTTCAAAAACTTCAGGTTCCGGAGAAAGTTTAGTGAAACTAAAGAGTGGATATACATACTACGTGCGTGTTGGGGTAAGAAGTAACATGGACGGAATAATAGCAGGTGCGTACAACTTAAGTGCTGTTAAAAAGTTGGTGATGCCTTAGCGTTTATGTAAAAAATAAATATGTTAGGACTGGAGGTTTGTTCCAGTCCTTTAACATTTTCTTAATCATAAGAATTCCTCGTGGCTCTGTACTCGGGGGGCTACAATTTTCTCCTTACAAGAAGGAATCTTAACACAAAATTTCGGTTTTGATCCTAAGGTCAAAATGATACCAGCGAAGTATCCCAAAGCCTGCCTCGGGAATAGTTGGATTCAAGAAATTCTTTTAATCTGTTTGAAATTATTTATTTTTTTGAGAAGATATTTTCAAAATGTTGGAGATACATGTTTGCAAAAATTAAAAAATGAAACCAAAAAAATCTATCAAATTAATTACCGCAGTTATTTTATTAACAATGACATTAAGCTGTGGAAAAAAGAAGAATGAGCAAAATATCGTTCCCAATGTACTAATTATTAATATCGATGATATGGGTTATGGCGATATGTCTTGTCATGGTAATCCGGCATTTAATACTCCAGCTTTAGACAAATTATATTGTCAAAGTGCCCGTTTCTCCGAATTTCATGTTGCACCTATGTGTACTCCAACAAGAGGGCAGTTGATGACCGGCAGGGACGCATTGAAAAACGGGGCAAGATGGGTGGGAACTGAAAATACCCATCTGCGGACAGATTTCCCAATCATGGCGGAAGTTTTCAAAAATGCAGGATACTCAACGGGTATTTTCGGGAAATGGCATTTGGGAGACAATTACCCGTTGAGGCCACAAGACCGTGGATTTGATGAAGTAGTCTCTTTCCCTCAGCAGGAAGTAGGTACAGTAAATGATTTTTGGACAAACGATTACTTTGACGACACATATTTGCACAATGGGGAACAGGAAAAATATGAAGGATTCTGCACAGATGTCTGGTTTGGTCAAGCTAAAAACTGGATTGAGAAAAAGCGGGAAGCAAAAGAACCTTTTTTTTGTTATATCCCTACAAATGTTACTCATGGGCCCTATTTTGTTGAGCAGAAATATCGAGATATGGTGGAAAACCAACAGTTAAGTATACACCTTAAAACTTTTGTTGGCACGATGATTAATCTGGATGAAAATATTGGTAAGTTGTTAAATTATTTGGATGAGACGCGGCTAAGTGAGAGTACCATTGTTGTTTTTATGACTGACAATGGAGCTACAATGGGATATGGCTTACATAATGCAGGGATGCGAGGAACGAAAACTCAATTGTGGGAAGGAGGTCACCGGGTTCCATTGTTCATTCGATTGCCTCAAGCTTCCAGCAGTTTTAAGGGCAAAGATATTAAAGGTCTTGCACAGGTTCAGGATATTTTCCCAACCCTTCTTGATTTATGCGATATTCAACCTGAGCAAAAAATTGAATTTGATGGTATTTCTCTTGAACAACAGATTAAAGGCAAAGAGCTAATGCCGGATCGTATTTTAGTTAATCAGTTTCAAAGACGCCTGGAAATAAAAAAGTATGATGCATGCATTATGTGGGGTCCCTGGAGACTTTTAAATGCCATTGATGCTGACCCAAAAGAAACGGAGCACAAAAAAGCTATATACGAGGTAAGAAAGAAAAATTATGAAATTAACCTTGAGCTATACAATATTGAAAATGATCCTCATCAGGACAATAATGTTATTGATCAGCACCCCAATATTGTAAAGAAGATGAAGGCTTACTATGAAAATTGGTGGGAATCTACCCGGAAAGGTAGGGAGACTTTCACACCTGTAGTTATAGGGAATAATGCAGAAAACCCTGTTGAACTGGCTGCAACTTCCTGGGCAGAAACTTATTTTACACAGAAAAGCCAAATATTACTTGGCCAAAAGAAAAACGGATGGTGGAATCTCCATGTTGAAACTGATGGAGAATATGAAATTAAATTAAGGAGATGGCCCAAGGAAACCAATACGCCATTATCAGGCATTGTTGGTGTTACATACACAGACTCTATTCCCTACGGACCGGGACAGAAAGGAGTTGCTCTGCCTATTGCCAGTGCAAAGATTAAAATTGGCAAAATTGAAAAGCAAATAAAAGTCGCCCCCGATGATTTGGCAGCTGTTTTTCAAGTTAAACTTGAAAAAGGACCAATAAAGCTCCAAACGTGGTTTTATGATAAGAATGGGAAAGAACTTTGCGGGGCTTACTACGCGGATGTAAATAGAAAGTAGATGATTAAAATAAAAGATATCACTAGTGTCCGACTAAAACAAAAAAGAAGGTACTCCCTTTCGGTTTCCCTTCAAAGTTGTAAATTGATTTTTGCGAAAACATTTTACAACATGGCTAAAATTAATGAAATAAATTTTGTCGGACAGCCGATTTTCAAACAGATTATCAATTTGATAGAAAAAGTCAACATATCATCGATCATAAAAGTGCACGACAGTGACCGTTATTACAAAGCTTTTAAGACCAGAACGCATTTGATTACCTTGCTTTTTGGCATTTTAAGCCGGTGCGACTCTATGACCGAGATCTGTGAAGGGTTGCGGGCTTTGGGAGGGAAACTCAATCACCTTGGACTAGAAAAGGCACCTGCCAAGAGCACCGCTAGTGATGGATTAAGAAACCGGGACAACCGTTTTTTCGAGGATTTATACTTTGCATTGGTGGATAAATACAAGTCTTTTTTGTCGGACAGCCGAACATATGGATTGACCTTTAAGGAGATACTCTTAATTGATTCAACAACAATCCGTTTGTTTAGCGACATCTTAAAAGGTGTTGGCCGGAATCCCAAAGGAGATGGCAAAAAGAAAGGCGGGTTAAAAGTCCATATGCTTATTGATGCGGTACAGTCGGTTGGCCGGTTTGTTAAAATCACTGCAGCTAAAGTTCACGACAAAAACTTTCTGAAAAGCCTTGAGTTAATATCGCACAGTATGATAGTGTTCGACAAAGCTTACAATTACTATCACCAGTTTGCTTTATGGACCACCCAGCAGGTTTATTTTGTTACCCGTCTGAAAAAGAATGCAGTTTATGAAGTTATTGAAGTAAAACGGGTGCATTACCGGAAAAAAGGAAAGGCAAAAGTGTTGCGTGATGAGATAATTGAACTCACGTATCATCCCGAAGATGAGAATGGTAAACGGCAAATGAAGGTTTACAAAAAAATCCGGTTGCGCAAAGTTTGTTACCAGGATGAAAAGAACAGGTATTTTGAGTTTTTGACTAACAATTTTGAGATCAGTGCAGAAGAAGTCGCTTTTCTTTATAAAAAACGCTGGGGCATAGAACTGCTGTTCAAGAAAATGAAGCAAAACTTCCAGTTGCACTATTTCTATGGAGAAAACGAAAATGCAATACGTACACAGGTTTGGTGTACATTAATTGCGCAACTGCTAATGACGGTTATTCAGAAGATTGCGCAAACCAAGAAGGCATTTTCAGTTGTGGCGTCATTGATAAGAATACACCTGATAAGTATGCTTGATATGGTTGAATTGCTTCGCAGTACAAACAGGGCATACAAAATACAGGTAGGAGAACCTCCCGGACAACTTCAGTTAAACCTGATTTAGCCAGGGGGTCTGTTTTGAAAAGAAAAATTAATTGCCCGTAAACAGGGCGTTACAGAGAATAAAAATTAGTAATCACGACTTTTGTCGGATAATAGTGAAAAGATATGAACAATAAATTTAAATTGTTGGGTTGGGCAATACTTTTGTCGCATTTTCAAGCCTTAGCTCAAGTGATTGATCAACACCCCAAAGAAAAAACAGTTTTTCAAACTTCAAATCCGTGGAAACCGACTGTTGATGTCCGTTCAGATGCAGCCATTATTTACGGGACACATGACAGGCCGGAAATGAGCTTTGAAGAGCGGGTACAAAGTTGGCGCGATAAAGGGTACTCAACACATTTTATGACAGGGATTGCCTGGGGAGCTTACTCCGACTATTTCACAGGCAAATGGGACGGACAGCCCCATTGGGATGAAGGTCAGGTGAACCAAAATGGCGATACAATTTGGCATGGCATGGTTCCTTACATTGTCCCATCAATGAGCTTCATTAAATACATGAAGGAGATTCAAATAAAACGTGTTATTGATGCCGGAATTGATGCCATTTACCTGGAAGAACCTGAATTTTGGGCACGCTCGGGATACAGCGAAGCTTTTAAAAAAGAATGGAAAGCATATTATGGATATAACTGGCGACCTCAGCATGAATCTCCAGAAAATACTTACTTATCGAATAAATTAAAATATCATCTTTATTACCGGGCATTAAACGAGTGCTTTACATATGCAAAGGAATACGGTAAAAGTAAAGGGATGGATGTACGGTGCTATGTACCTACGCATTCTTTGGTTAACTATTCGCAATGGAGAATTGTAAGTCCGGAAGCAAGCCTGGCTTCATTAGATTGTGTGGATGGATATATTGCACAGGTTTGGACAGGTACTTCGCGCGAAGCAAATTATTTTAACGGAAAAGCTAAAGAGCGGGTTTTTGAAACTGCTTTTCTTGAATATGGTTCTATGGAATCTATGACTGCCCCTACGGGTCGAAAAATGTTTTTCCTTACAGATCCGATTGAGGACTGGCCACGGGATTGGGTGGATTACAAAAAAAATTACCAGGCAACTTTTACTGCTCAATTACTATATCCGATGATTGCCAATTATGAAGTGATGCCCTGGCCTAACAGAATTTACCACGGACTTTACAAAACAAGCAGAGACAGCGATAAAAAAGAATCGATACCTTCGTTCTATGCCACTCAAATGCAGGTGATGATTAACACGCTGAACAATATGCCACTTTCTGAAAATAAAGTAAGTGGGGCAAACGGAATAGGAGTACTTATGTCTAATTCGTTAATGTTTCAGCGTTATCCTCAGCACCATGGATATGAAGATCCTAAAATGTCTAATTTTTTCGGTCTTGCTCTGCCTCTGTTTAAAAGAGGTGTTCCGGTAAAAACTGTTCATATTGAAAATGCAGCCTACTCTGAAACATGGGAAGATATTGATATACTTATTATGTCTTACTCGGGTATGAAGCCTATGGATTCCAAATCTCACTCTCATCTTGCCAACTGGGTGAAAAGTGGTGGGACTCTGGTATATTGCGGTAGGGATGAAGACCCGTTTCAATCGGTTCAGGAATGGTGGAACACTGGAGAAAATAAGTTTCAGGCAGCTTCAGAACATCTGTTTGCACAACTTGGCCTTAAAACATTTCAGGAAGGAGAATATCAGTTTGGTGAAGGTAAAGTATGTATCATACGTAAAGATCCTAAAGAATTTGTATTGGAGAAAAACACTGATGATGTATTTATAGATAAAATTAAAACACTTTATTCGGAAACAATAACAGAAGAATTAGAATTTAAAAACCACTTTTCTCTAAGCAGAGGCCCCTACGAGATTATTTCAGTATTGGATGAGAATGAAGACAAAACACCTTATGTGATAAAAGGAAAGCTTATTGATTTATTTGACCCGGAAATTCCGGTAGTAAATAAGAAACAAGTGAACCCGGGAGAACAGGCTTTCCTTTATAACATAGGGAATGTTCCAAATCCCGAGGTACCTCAGGTTTTGGCAAGTGCAGGAAGGGTCTATGACGAAGAAATGGAGCCGAATCAATATTCTTTTACCGTAAAAAGCCCCTTAAATACCACCAATGTGATGCGGGTGCTTTTACCTGAAGAAGCACAACAAGTTAGAATTACTGATGTCAAAGGCAATCCTCTGGAATTGAAGCAAAAAAGCTGGGACAAATCCAGTAAAACGTATTTCCTGAGTTTTGAGAATCAGCCGGAAGGTGTATTTGTTAAACTATGCTGGTAATTAGTTGCTTTCATGTAATGCATTAGTATTTCGAAAGTTATGAATCAACGATGTAAAAGAATTTCAACATTTAACGTTCCACCAGTGAATTTTGCGAAACGAGACCTGGATAGAGCAGGTAAAGGGCCCTGTTATAAGAGGTGCCACACTTACTGGAGGCTTCTGGATAAATGACATTCTTCGGCAGCTAAGCGTTTTTGCCTATAACATATCGGTGATGATAAGCTAAAAGAGTGTCAAGTTTAAACGGCAGGAACTCTGGACGTTTATTGATTGGTTTATATTGGTTCCTGCCAAAATAACCAGGAGCAGACATGAAATGGGAATAAAATTATATGAACATCATTTTTACAAAACCGACTGGGAGGAGTTTGACAGGCTTGTTGAAGCGGCATAAAAAAAAGGAAGAAAGAAAAAATATGAAGATCAATCCAAGAGTATATGGGTGAGGTTCGTTCTATTAGCGAAAAATATACAAACCAGAGGGCATTTTATGCCCATAAGACAAAGGATAAAATATTATGACTGGAGTTAAACCAAATTGGCCACGATTAAATAGCTTTTGTCTTAATGCCGGTATTAAAATCGGCTCAAAAAAAATCAATTTGGATTTTTAAGAATAACATAAAAATAAAACTAATGAAAAATATAAAACATGTAGCTCGTTTTCATTTCGTCTTCTTAATAGTATGCCAAATGTTTCTGTTCTCGTGTGAAAGCAAAATTATGGAGGAGGTTGAATCGATTAACGATATTACTTCAAATCCTCTACATAATAATTTAGACCAGGGTGATGATGCGCGTATTTCGGTTTGGCCAGCTTTTAATGGTCGGTTGCTGGAAACAGCGAAATCCGTTCAGGGGCTTCGAAACAGAAGCAACCACAATAAAATTTGGATTAATAAAGGAGAAGATATGGATTGGCCTACGATCTATGAGAACTATGGCCACACTCAATCCGTATCAATTCAGCCCGCAACAGTTGATGGTTTGATGCAGGTAATTTACAATTTTCGAGATGTCTTTAATGGGTATATTCTGTACGACTACAACTCTAATCCAGTATCTCTTTACATAGCGCTTTCACTTGCTGGCCCTATGAATGCAGCCGTAGTCGATGTTTCCATTGAACAGCATTTTATCACTAAGTTTGGCAATACAAAACCACTTATAGAAGACGTTACAGGACGGACTTACACATGGTTGTTTAATAATCATAAAGATAAGTTTGAAAAAAATGGTATTGTCTTGAAGAATAACTATAATGAGGTTCAAGCCGCGGATCTCGCAGTTAGATTAAAGTGGCCTATCGTTACAACTTATGGTAGAGTGGATACTGAAAAATGGTTCAAATATCATATGGACACTGGAGGACTCGTCGCGGGATGGGTACCTGCCTATTTTAAGGGCAAAGAAGATGATGTAATCAAGTATTACTCTGGATTTGGTCTCGATTTAGTGGCGGGTTTGAGAACTTCTCATAATTTGAGTGTCAAATATAAGATCGATAAATTTAAGTATACTCAGCCAGATTACCCTTCGTCCTACGCAATCAATGCCAATAAGCATTATGTTGCGCTGTATGCATACAGTGGTGGAAACATTAAGTATTTAAATGGGCGCTTTTTGACCGATACCGGAGCCAATTATGACAGTGATGATTGGATAAACAGAAATCATACGGTTCCTATTACTTGGTCTATTGCTCCACGGGCGGTTGAGTTGTCTCCAATTCCGTTACAAGAGATCTATAGCCGCCGGAAGAATGAAGACATGTTTGTTGCAGCTTATTCAGGGCATTCATATATACATCCAAGTCATTACTCAAATCTCACAGCTTTCACAGATAAAATGGTGCCGTTTCTTCAGAAAGCCGACCTGCATTATGTAAGTATTCAGGATCCGTCTACTACGATCACCCAAAGTTGGGTAAATGATTACGGTAATCTGTTTCTTGAAAAGCCTCAGGTTAAAGGATTGTACGTCCAATCGACGAATACCATAGGACAGATTTTTGAGGGGGCGAATGGTAAGCCTGTTGTTACTCGTCGCCTAGGAATGAGGATCGAGGGTAGCCAAACTAATATGAATAATTTTATTAATGTGCTGAATAACTTGCAGCCCAACATAAATAATGCATCGGGTTATACGGTTATTTCTGTAGATCTTGAAAAAACAAGCGTACAAGATTGCCAGACACTGGCAGACAGTGTGGATGATCATATTGAGTTTGTGACAATGGATGAACTATTCTATCATATTCGCAATCAGTTGTTTTAGAGCACAGTGCTTTAGATGATTGGCGAACTACTAGGGCAAAAACGAGTTCACAAACATCAATACACAATGCATTGATGTTTGTGAACTCCATATGTTTGTCGGGGTATTCCAATGGGATTTAAGGTACGAGGAATCTAAATCAGAATTGTAAGGAACACTTCGTAATGGATTTTAATTAACCAATTGTAAAAGAAGAAGGATGAATAAATGATGATGTGTCATATCAGATAAAATAAAAATAAAAGAATATGAATAAAAGATTAACATTATTACTTGTGTTTATTGGCTCATTGTCAATATTTCAGACACGCGCACAGCAGCCCATCGATTATGTGAATACATTGATGGGAACCGATTCCGAATTTAAATTGTCGAATGGAAATACTTATCCGGCAATAGCATTGCCATGGGGAATGAATTTCTGGACACCCCAAACCAATAAGATGGGGAATGGCTGGGTTTATGGTTACGATGACAATAAAATACGTGGTTTTAAGCAAACCCATCAGCCCAGTCCATGGATTAATGATTACGGTCAGTTTTCGCTATTCCCCTCAACCGGAGAATTAAAAATAAATGAAGATGAACGGGGCAGTTGGTTTTCGCACAAAGCTGAGACAGCAAAGCCTCATTATTACAAAGTATATTTAGCAGACTACGATGTGGTAACCGAAATAACCCCAACAGAGCGGGCTGCAATGTTCCGTTTTACATTTCCTGAAAACGATAAATCGTATGTATTGGTTGATGCCTTTGATCAGGGGTCGTACGTAAAAGTAATTCCTTCGGAAAATAAAATAATGGGTTATACGACCCGCAACAGTGGAGGTGTCCCCGAAAATTTTAGAAATTATTTTGTTGTTGAATTTGATAAGCCCTTTACAAAAAGTAATGTGTGGAAAAACGATAAAATTGTAAATGGTAAGTCAGAGTTAGAAGATGACCATGTGGGTGCTGCTCTTCAGTTTAAGACGAAAAAAGGCGAACAGGTTCATGCACGTGTGGCTTCATCTTTTATTAGTTTCGAGCAGGCAGAGCTTAACATGAAAGAACTGGGGAATGATTCATTCGACCAGGTAAAAGAAAAAGGCGAAGCCATATGGAATAAAGAACTTTCGCGCATTGCTGTTGAGGGAGGAAGTGATGAACAAATCAGAACCTTTTATTCTTGCCTTTACAGGGTGCTGCTTTTCCCACGTAAGTTTTACGAATTTGATGCCGAAGGCAACATCTTTCACTATAGCCCATACAACGGCAAAGTACTGCCTGGTTATATGTTTACCGATAATGGATTTTGGGACACTTTCCGGGCTGTGTTCCCATTTTTTAACATGATGTATCCATCATTGAACGAAAAAATTCAGGAAGGTTTGGTGAATGCCTATAAAGAAAGCGGTTTTTTACCAGAGTGGGCAAGCCCCGGACATCGCAACTGTATGATCGGTTCAAATTCAGCTACTTTAATTGCCGATGCCTATCTGAAAGGTTGTCGTGGTTACGATATTGAAACACTTTGGGAGGCAGTTCTCAAGAATTCGGAAAACGAAGGGCCAATGAATTCGGTTGGCCGGTACGGAGTAGATTATTACAATAAATTGGGTTACGTTCCGTATGATGTGGGTGTGAATGAAAATGTGGCCAGAACATTGGAGTATGCTTTTGCGGATTTCTGTATCTATAAATTGGGGCAGGCACTTGGAAAACCCGAGAATGAAATTGAAATTTTTGCAAAACGTTCGCAAAACTACAAGAATGTTTTTGACAAAGAACATAAGCTAATGAGAGGTAAAAATGAAGATGGTACATTTCAGAAACCGTTCAGTCCCTTCAAATGGGGTGATGCTTTTACCGAAGGAAACAGCTGGCACTACACCTGGTCTGTTTTTCATGATGTGCAGGGTTTGGTTGATCTGATGGGTGGAAAGGATAATTTTGTTTCTATGTTGGACTCCGTATTTGCGGTACCCCCTGTTTTTGATGAATCGTATTACGGAAAAGTAATTCATGAAATTCGGGAAATGCAGATTATGAACATGGGGAATTATGCACATGGCAATCAACCTATTCAGCACATGCTTTACCTATATAATTACGCAGGACAACCATGGAAAACACAGTACTGGGTGCGCGAAGTTATGAATCGCTTGTATTCTTGCTCTCCTGATGGTTATTGTGGAGATGAAGATAACGGGCAAACTTCGGCTTGGTATGTGTTCTCCGCCATGGGTTTCTACCCGGTAGCTCCGGCAACCGATCAATACGTAATCGGCTCACCGCTTTTCAGTAAAATTACGGTGCAACTTGAAAACAGGAAAACAATTATAATTGATGCACCAATGAATGGAAAGGACAACCGCTATGTTCAATCCATCAAATGGAATGATACTATCTGGAGTAAAAATTATTTTAATTATTCTGAACTGATGAAGGGAGCTAAAATCAGTTTTGAAATGGGAGACAAACCCAATAAACATAGAGGGGGAGCGGTTGATGCTGTGCCTTATTCATTTTCAAAGTAGAAAAATATCAAAAACAACTAAAGGATGAAACATTTTACACTATTACTATTGTGCTTTATATTGCTGATCAGATGTTCAACCAAAGTAGAAAAAGCACCACCAAATATCCTGTTCATAATGTCAGACGACCATGCTTATCAAGCTATAAGCGCTTACTCAAATAAATTAACAAATACACCAAACATTGACAGAATTGCCAACGAAGGCATGTTATTTACCAATGCCTGTGTAACGAACTCTATCTGTGCTCCATCAAGGGCAACAATATTAACCGGTAAACATTGCCATTTACATGGGAAAACCGATAACGTTTTTCCATTTGATACTACCAATGTAACTTTCCCACAGTTGTTGCAAAAAGCTGGCTATGAAACGGCTCTGTTTGGTAAGTTGCACTTCGGAAACAGCCCGAAAGGGTTCGATGAGTTCAAGATCCTTCCGGGGCAAGGGTGGTACTACAATCCTGAATTCATTACAAAGCACGAAGGGAAAAAAGTTGTTGAGGGATATACCACAGATATAATAACCGATATGACATTGAACTGGATGAAAGAAAAAAGAGACCCAGAGAAGCCTTTTCTGATGATGTACCTGCACAAAGCTCCGCACCGCGAGTGGCTACCTGCACCACGTCATTTTAAAGAGTATACTCAAAAAACCTTCCCTGAACCTGAAACACTTTTCGATGATTACGAGGGAAGAGGTACCGCTGCAAAAGAAGCAGAAATGAACATCCTAGACCACATGAACTGGGCAGGTGATTCAAAAATTCGTCCTGAAATTATGGATGAATTGGGCATACCCGAAACCTCTAACTGGGATAAAGATGCTTATGCCCGTGAAGTAGGACGAATGAACCCGCAGCAACGCACAGAATGGGATGCTATTTACGACCCAATAAACGAGGAGTTCAAAAAGAATTATAAGAATATGTCGCAAAAAGAACTGATGAGCTGGCGTTATCAACGTTATATGCAGGATTATTTAGGCTCTATAGCCGCAGTTGACGAAGGAGTCGGACGTGTTCTGGATTATTTGAAAGAAAGTGGCTTAGATGAAAACACAATTGTAGTATATACTTCAGATCAGGGTTTTTACCTTGGGGAGCATGGCTGGTTTGACAAGCGCTTTATTTACGAAGAGTCGTTTAAAACACCGTTATTGGTAAAATGGCCTGGTGTTATTCAACCAAAATCGGTAAACACCCAAATGGTGCAAAACCTCGATTTTGCACAAACCTTGCTTGAAGCAGCCGGTGTTGATGCGCCTGACGATATGCAGGGAGAAAGCCTGATTCCTTTGTTTAAAGGGCAAAATGAAGGTTTTAGGGATGCAGTTTACTACCACTATTATGAATATCCTGCTGTACATATGGTAAAACGCCACTACGGAATTGTGAACGAAGACTATAAGTTAGCACATTTCTATTACGACGTAGATGAATGGGAGTTATACGACCGTAAAAAAGATCCGCAGGAAATGGAGAATGTTTATAATAATCCTGAATATGTGGATATAGTAAATGAGTTAAAACAAAAACTTGATGATCTTCGCGCCAAATACGGTGACTCACAAGAGCTTGACAAACAATATGTTGATAAGTTTTTAAAACGGAAGGATTTAGAACATGTACATTAATCCTTAAGGGTACTTTTATTTCATTTTATTGATATTTATTACTAGTTATCACTAGTGTTCGATTAATTTATAAGAGCTAAAATTTAAGTGATAATCTATGATCTTAACATTATATTCTATTGCTTATGCATGCCCTAAAGATGAGAGGAATGATGATTGTCCACTTTTGGCAATAGATCATCTTTCTTTTAAAGAAAAAATTGATTGGATAAGTGAACTCGACAAAGAGTCTCAGGAATTCACTTTAATGCATCATTTTTTTTGCACAAAAAAACGCTAAATAGTTTGGTTTAATTTAATTAGATATAGTTTGGTTAGTTAGACTGGGTATCTTCCTTCGGGAGGGTGCCCTTTTTAATGTATAATCTTTTGGGGGAAATACTCGAACACTCTCTCAAATAACAAAAGGGGAAAAACAAGACAACAGCCTGTGAACGATTCAACCCGATAAGGGAATTGGAAAAACTGCCAGAGGAACACTCCGGCTTGCCAATTATTTCACAGAAATTGTCAAGGGGAAGCTTTACAGGCCCAATTAAATCAGAAAAATTGCCAGGGGAATGGTCACTGTGTGTAATTAAATCAGAAAAATTGCCAAGGGGACGGTTGCCATTGCCAATTAAATCAAAAAAAATGCCAATGGGCTGGTGAACCGGGCCAGTTGAAGCTAAAAAAGTTGCCAATGGGAGGGTGAAACTACCAGTTGGAATAAAAAAAAGCCCCGGGGGAAGGATCAGACCTTCCCCGGGGCTGCTAAAATCAAGGTTTTCAGAAAACTTACTTGTAATATTTGCTCCGTTTATCTTCATCTTTCCAGAATACATAACGGCCATATTCACGAACCTTACTGTCTTTTTCAAACAGCAAGGTAAAGGCCTTGTCGCGTAATAGCTTATTGGCACTACCTTCGCCATCGGCACCATTGGCGGCAGCCAGCAATTCCGACATGCTATGCGAAACCGTCCGTGCCTGCGGAAGAAGATCCGGCTCTAAATTAATAGTTGTTAAAGGTTCAGGATATTTCTCTCCCAGCACTGCCAGTTCAATCAAATCCTGAATCATATCGGCATGACTGGCTCCCTCGCGGATACGTCTTACCTTTTTTATTATATCATCATGGTTGCGGTAAGCAAACGAAAAATGGTGTAACAATTCATCACGCAAAGCATACGCCTGAGGTGCTTGTTCTTTCCATTGCTTTTGGGCTTCAACGCGTGCCCGGTATTCACTCATCCATTTCGCCTGGCAATAACGCAACGCACCGCTAAGAGGAGTCAATTCATCAATTAGGTTCTCATTCATTCCTGCACCCTGTAATGCCTCCCGATCCTCGGCGGCATCAACAGCCAGTGTCTCTGTTTTTGCCACAAAATCATCAACCGGCTGGTTGGGTGGCTTAACTTTTTCCTGAGGGACTGCCTCAATCGCATCCTTCCATGCATCAAAATCGTCAAGATAACTCATAAAATGTTATTTTTGAACTGTTAATAATTGTGTCCCTTCATTGGGACGTTATTTATCTCTTACCGGCAGGCTCTTCCACAGCTTGCCGGTTTATTTCCCTGTGAAATAAGATTTGAGCCTATTTCTTAGGTACATTTTTCCATAATGTGTTTTAAAATATTTTTCGCGTTTCATTGCATCTGCTTGCGTTAAACATGCCTCGTAATAAATTAATTTTAAAGGCCTTCTTCCTTTTGCCGATTTAACCAATCCATTTTGATGTTGCTCAAATCTTAATTTCAATTTTGTGCGTATAGCCTGCATAATTCATTCCGTCCTTTTCGCTTTTGAGTATTTATGTGTAATAGAATTCTTCCATATTTGAAATTATTTCACAGGGTTAACTTATTTATTAGGAATATGTATGCGAAGGTCTTTGCATTTTTAGATTTGTTACGGGTTATTAATTTTATGTTTTAGTTATTTACTGAATTCGGGCAGCAAGGATCATTTTTGTTTGTTATGCAAGGTATACATAAGTAAAATAAAAATCAATGATAAAAAATCTGCTTCATAGCACTTTTTTGAATAAAAACAGTTTTATCAAAGTACTTCATTCTTATTCAATGAATCTTTAAAATTTCGTATCCCTTCTTCAAAACCAATTTTTGGAGAATATCCCAATAAACGTTTTGCCCCGGAAATATTAAACCAATGATTTGTACAAAGTTCCTGCAGCACAAACCGGGTAATGTAAGGTTCTTGCTGAAGATGAAACAATTTATGTATACTTTCAAGCAACCAGGCAAACAGCCAAACAACAAATTTGGGAACTCTCTTTGTTACCGGGGGCAAACCAACAGCTTCTGCAACCGAATTAATAAAACGCCAAACAAAAATGGGTTTACCATTGGTTATAAAAAATGCTTTCCCATTTACCTCATTACTTTCAATTTTTGCCAAAGCGAGCAACTGTGCATCAATCAGGTTATCAATATACACGGTATCAATCAGAACGTCCTCCGCTCCTATTTTCCTGAACCTGCCCGATTTTATCCGTCGCAGTATTTTGGGAATTAACTGCGTATCGCCCGGCCCCCAGATAAGATGCGGACGCAGCGAAATGGTTTTTAGATCGTTTGAATTTGCCTCAAGCACCAGTTGTTCTGCAGCGGCTTTGGTTGATGTATAAAAGGAAACCGGTTTGTTGGGATACGCGAGGGTTTCATCAGCATTTAATAAATCGGAACCACCAAAAACCACACTTGCCGAGCTGGTAAAAATCAGCTGTTTTACACCTTCTGCACGGCAGGCATTAATTACATTTTCGGTGCCGGTTACGTTCACCTTGTAAAAATCGTTTTTGTTGCCCCATATTCCTACTTTGGCTGCAACATGAAATACTACATCAATTCCTTCGCACGCCTTTTTAATACTCACGGCATCAGTAATATCTCCCTGAATGGATTTTACACCCAACTGCGTATGCTCTTTATATATGTTTCTCGAAAACGACGTTACATCATAACCGGAGTCTGTCAACCTGCGCACAAGTGCCATGCCGACAAAACCACCGCCTCCGGTAACCAGTACTTTTATTTTATTTTTTCCTGCGCCCATTCGGCCAGTTTTTCACGATAAATTTTGGCATTGTGCCGCGCATCCACCGGGAAGTTCTTATGAAAGAGAAATTCTGAAATACGGCTTGTTACTTCATTCTTCCGGGCCAGTTCGTTTAGTTCATTTACCAACTCTTTATTTTTGCCTGCTCCTTTTTTAGTTTGAATACAAACAACAGGTTTTGTTTTACCATTGGTAACAACACCAACCAATGCAGAGCGTTCCACCTGAGGATGGCGGTTAAAAACAGCTTCTACAGGAATAGTAAACATCGTCTCGCTTACAGTTTCTATTCTGTGCGATTTTCTACCGTAAAACCAAACTCTTCCGTGCTCATCAATACGGCCTAAATCGCCTGTCCGGTGCCAAACTTGTTCGCCGGTATCAGTTCTGATTTTCGAAATTCTATTTGCCTCTTCGTTATTCAGGTACTCCTGTGAAACACTATCGCCCGATACTACAATCTCACCCACTTCGTTGCTGCTGCACTCAATTGTTTCATCCCATTTCCCGATAACATTGTCCGTAATTCGAATTATTCGTAAAGCAATATTCTCAAGAGGATACCCCACGCAGATCCCCTTTAAATAGCCGGGTGTGTTCTCGTACAAATCAAGCAATTCTTTGTGGTGAATATCAGTAACCGGCAAGGCTTCTGTGGCTCCGTACGGTGTATGAATTTGTGCATCAAAGGAAATCACCTGCGCAAAGTTGCTCAGTAGTTCGGGCGAAACGGCAGCTCCGGCAGTCATAACACGTTTCAACGAGTTCAGCTTTAAATTCTCCCGGGTACAATATTCGGCCAGTTTTTTCAAAACCATGGGCGAACAAAACAGATATGTACAACCATACCAATAAATGTTCAGCACTAATTTTTCAGGCTTTAAACGGACCGGATGCAACATATCCATATCGGCCAAAACAACCGAAAGCCCCAAACACATCGAGAATAACCCGATTAAAGGGAAAGTACATAAATCTGTTTCCAGGGGATTGTACTTAAAATAATTTTTGAGACAAGCAATTTGTGCTTCCATCATCGATCTTGTGTACACCACGCCTTTGGCAGGCCCGGTACTTCCGCTGGTATAAAATATGGCAGTTACTTCGTCAGGATTTATCCGGGCAACGGTGTAACAATTCTTTTCATTTTTACGAAATTCAGATAAAGGCATTGCCGGAAGTCCCAAACAATATCCACCCGAAATCCAGACTTTAACCTTCTTAAACTCTTTGGGAAATATGTATTTCAGCAATAAAGATTTTGGAATCCCGACAAAGGCTTCGGCCCCTGTGTTTGCCAACGCTTTTACCATGGCCTTTATTCCCATTCCGGCATCTATCATTACCGGAATGGCACCGATCCGTAAAAGAGCAAATGTTGTGGCAAACAAATCAACTCCGGGTTTTAGTAGTACAATGGTTCTTATTCCTTTTGTTATACCTGCTTTCTGAAAGCCGGTAGCGTACGCATCAACCAACTTACAAAATGCTTTGTACGAAACTCTGTTTGGATGCAACAATATAGATTTATCGGGAGATTTTCGGGCAAACTGATACAAATAATCTGTAATATTTTGTACCTCGTTGTTCTTCATTAATTTATCTTATAATAGGCAAGCGAAACAGTAATACCTGCTCCAACGGTTAGGAAAAGAATATGCTTAGCATTCATCATTTTTTCACTCTCAAAAATATGATTCACCGAATATAACAATCCTGAAGAATATATCTCCATTTGATTATTAAGATAAACAATTTTATTTTCTATGTTAAGTTTCTTTTGAAACGCAGAAGCAAATCCTGTTGGACTCTGAGATGTACAAATCAAATCAATATCATTCCAGCTTAATTGTTCTTCGCTGAGGAAACGTTGCAACAGGTCAACAGAACAGTGCACCGCATTCTTGAGATAATCATTGCTGGTTTTATTCACAAAATGTACCTGCTCTTTTTCCCAACTTACTGTACTTGTTAAGTCATCTTTGAATTCGGCGAATGTTTCGGTTCTGAATTTAAGAAACCCCTCCCCTTTTTTTCCTTTTGAAACCAGAACAGCACCGGCACTTGTAGAATAGCTGTAATTTTCAACCAGCCCGATGCCGGGTTTAACATCGCCCGAAACAATTAATCCATATTCTATTTCTCCGGAACTTATAAAACCATCCATCACCTGAACAGCATTAATCAGGCCTCCTCCTCCATTGTGCAAATCAAAACTAAGCACACTTTTTATGGCTTCATTTTCCTGATTTTCCTGCGTTCCATTACCAGAAAGTCGTTTTTGAATTACGGTTGCAAGTGCCGGTTCCAGTAAATAATTTTCATTATAAACACTTGTATTTATAAGCATCCCAACTGCATTAAAGGGAACTCCTGCCTTGCCCAGGCAACGGTTAGATGTTTCAGAAACCAGTTCTACAATTCCCTGCTCTTCTGCTGAATTATTTATCGCTATCGATTTAATTATTGTTCCCATAACGATTGGTTATTCCGTTCATAGAAAAAATAACAGTACCAAATGTTAATCCCGAAGCAAAACTTAAAAGCATAATGTTATCGCCCGTTTTAAACCTTTTTTCGCAGAGGTATTTGTACAAAGCTGCAAAATGAGTGGTTGATGCGGTATTCCCTGTTTCGCAAAGGTTACAAACAATTTCTCCTGGTTTTTCTTTAAAATAGTTGTTTAATACTTTTGCCCCCGACAGAATTGAGATTTTTGCAGTTTGATGAGGAATAAGATAATCAATTTCACTCATTCGCAAACCGGCACTCAGCAGTGCATTCTCCACAACATAAGGCGCATTCTTTATCGATAAATCATGTATCGCTTTCATATTTGTTTTCATAATCGCACCCGGCCCTTTATCACTTTGGGCGCCTGTACATAAATGGCTGAACCGCCCCATTGTTGATATTTCAGAAACAGATAAGCCGGTTTCGCCCGGCTTTGTCCGGGTAAGAATTACTGCCGCGCCGGCATCGCCAACAGTTAACGATGCAACTTCAGGATGCAAAAGTGAATCTACATTTCGTATGGCGTTTTCAACCAGTCCGGTAATATATTCTCCGCTAACTACCAGGCAGTTTTTAACCCTTCCCTGTTTTATAAAATTATTGGCAATATGAACACCTGTAATCATTCCGGCACAGGCATTAGATATGTCGAAATTAAGTGCCTTTGTATTCCCAATCTTTTGTTTAATTAATAACGACAGGGCAGGTTCGTAACAATAACTCAATCCATTTATATATTTTGAAATGGAACAGCTGATAATCATTTCCAACTCATCGGTCTTCAATTCAGAGTGTGCCAGACAATCGAGTGCAGCATCAACTGCCAGTGTCAGCGAATCTTCATTTTCGCCGCAAACTCTACGGTTCGAAATACCCGTCAATAACTCAAGCTTAAGCGAACTGTTCGCTTTTAACCGACTTTCAATTTCAACGGTACTCAGCTGCTTTTCGGGTAGCTTTATTCCAATACTTTCTATGTCGCAACCATAATTCATCTGTACTTCTTTACAAATTCTGTAATAATTACACCCAACTCAGCCAGTGCATCTTCCTGTAAAAAGTGCCTTCCGTTCAATATTTTATGTGCCTGATTTTTTGCTCCCGGTATTCGTTGTTGAAGCAGGATTTCACCACCTCTGGTTATTTTATCTCTATTACTGAATACAGTTAGAAAAGGTTGCTCCAATTGTTCCAATTTTCTCCAACACTCGTCAACCAGATCGCCATCACGAGAACTTTTGATTACCGGAATAAGCTGCGGCAGTGTACGAACCGCAATTTTATCTTTACTGGTTTTAAAAGGAAAATCATATGCTTTTCGCTCGGCAGGCAACAATTTCCTGTTGCTTGCAAAATCAATAATTCTACCAACAGGTAACACCGGAGAGTATTTACAAAACAATCTCCAGCTTCGGAAAGCAGGAGGTATTGCAACGTTTAAATCGGGCAAGTAACCGTTACAAACAATAATGCCTGAAAAACAGGCCGGATGTTTTGCCGCCAGAACCATTCCGATTATAGCTCCCCAGTCGTGAGCAAACAGGAAAACACGTTGCAGTTTTTTTTGCTGAATAAATTTTCCAACAACTTCTACTAAATTGCTAATCGAATAAAAATCAGGATCGCCCGGCTTATCGGATCTTCCAAAACCGGGCAGATCGGGAGCAACAATACGGTATCCGGCAGCTAAACACTCCGGAAAAATCTTTCGGAAAGTAAACGACCAGGTAGGCACACCATGTAAAAACAATATTACTGGTGCTGTTTTACTTCCCTCATCAATATAATGAAGATTTACATCATCAATTTCAATAAAATTTGCATGGAACAGATAGTCCGGAAGAGAGTTTTCAACTTCGGCACTATTTTTACTCTGACCTTTCACATAATCCGGATTTTACCCCCAGCACAATCATCCCCGATTTACATAATAAGTTACGGGATAATTGGATAAAATCAAAACAAACGCTTCTGTTTATTTACGAAGGATTACCATTGTTGCACCGTAACCGTATTCTTTAAACGAGGCATCCTGAAAGTAGTATTTTTTAAATTTACGTTTGAGCAAATTGGCAACCTCCTGCTTTAAAACTCCCTGTCCCACTCCATGAATAAACACAATTCGTTTAACATGGCCTTTAATGGCAGTATTCATTTCAGCCGCCACTGTCTCCATCTGAATCTCCAGAATTTCGCGGTTACTTAATCCTTCCGAATTATCGAGTAACTCATTTATGTGCAGGTCAATCACCACCTCTTCTGTGGTTCTTTTACGTAGTTTTTGTTTTGTTTTTTGCTGAATCTCTTTTGATTTTACAACCTTTTTAAAGTCGGCCTGTGTTAACTTATCCAGTTCCGTTTTTAAAGGATCGGGCGTTATTTGCAAAATAATTGCGTTAGTTCTGAAATACGAATTTTGCAGAAAAGTAGATTCTTTGTAAAATTTAACCGGATTCACCCGAAACTGTTTTACCACCGGCTGATTCCATTCGTTGTCGGAGTTGCGAAAATAGATCAGTTGAAAACCAAAATCAGGCAAATCGCTCAAATCGTTCTGAACCAAAGCATCCAGTTTTATCCTCGAATTCGATTTTACAGTTCCGTGCTCAACAATTTCAACACTTTGAGCTTTTATGTGCGAATAGCTAAAAAGTACAGTAAAATTGCTGTCGTTTACCAAATACATTTCAATTTCGCGGGCCAATGGATTTTTTGAATCTGTTGGAACAAAGCAAAAATAAAAGTCGGGCGAGTTTTTACCGTTAATAATTTCACCTGCCTCCTCAATAAATTCAGGCTCGGCCGCAGATTTGTCTTGTACCTTATCTTCAACCGGTTGTACTGTCCCTGCATTTAACTCGGGTGCACTTACATTTACCAGCTCCGAAATTAAACACGGCACTTCAAAACCATCGTCGCCTTCCACATTCACCGTATTCTTATTAATAAAACCGGTTACTACGCCGCCACCCACATCATTCAAAAATTTTACTTTATCGCCAACCTTTATCATCACTTGCTAATTTTCCACAAAAGTACAATTTTATACCTGGCTTTAAGAAGCTTTGTCCGCTCTTTGTCAAACATCTTCAACACAAAGAAAAATATTACTTTTGCACCGATTTTAAATATTGAAGAAATTGAGTTCACACAAAAACATAAAGATCAGCGAATTTACTTATGATTTGCCTGACGAACGAATTGCAAAATATCCGTTAACAGAAAGGGATAACTCGAAATTGCTGACCTGGAAAAACGGAGAAATTGGAGAAGACAATTTTAAAAATTGTGCCACATATCTGCCTGAAAATGCTCAACTGGTATTTAACAACACCCGTGTTATTCATGCCCGTTTGTTTTTTAGAAAGGAAACCGGCGCTAAAATTGAGATTTTCTGTCTGGAGCCGATACAACCTGCCGATTACCAGATTTCATTTCAGCAAACGGAGAAAGTAACCTGGAAATGTATGGTAGGCAATTCTAAAAAATGGAAAGAAGGCATTTTAAAACACGAATTTGAGATTGATGGGAAAACGGTTCTTTTATCAGCCGAAAAAAAGGAACAGCAAGGAAATTCATTTGTAATTGAATTTATCTGGACCGGAGGTTTCCACCTGTCGGAGATTATTGAACGAGTGGGACAGTTGCCGATTCCTCCCTACCTGAACCGCGACACAGAAGAGTCGGACGAAGAAACCTATCAGACAGTATATGCAAAAATAGATGGTTCGGTGGCCGCACCAACAGCAGGCCTGCATTTTACCGATGCAGTTCTGGATCAACTTGCAGCAAAAAACATCTCAACAAAGGAAATCACATTGCATGTGGGAGCCGGTACTTTTCAACCTGTAAAGTCGGAAACCATTGAAGGGCACACTATGCACCACGAGCAGGTAATAATTTCAAAAGATATTATCGAGGGTTTTATTCAGAACCAACAGAATATTATTGCAGTGGGGACAACCTCGGTACGCTCGATCGAAAGTTTGTACTGGATTGGACTTCAGATTGAAAACGGAACATTTAACGCCGACTCTACGGAAGTGAAGCAGTGGGAACCTTATGAAAATGAGGCAAAAATCTACACAAAAAAAGCACTTCGGAATATTATTGATTATTTGGAGGATTCAAATCTTGAAGCCCTGCATTTTTCAACACAGATTATTATTCTTCCGGGCTACGATTTTAGAATTCTAAGCGGAATGTTTACCAATTTTCATCAGCCACAAAGTACACTTTTATTACTGATTAGTGCCTTTTTAGGAGATAAATGGAAAAAAGTGTACGATTATGCGCTAAAGAATAATTTCCGATTTTTAAGCTATGGCGACAGCAACTTGTATTTAAAATATTAATTTCGAATAAATCAACCTAAAATCTAATGAGACAAATATTAAAAACAAAAAGTATCCTCGGGTTAGTTATCCTGCTCTTTTCTGCAGCAAGCGTTTTTTCTCAAAACCAATCAACAACAAAATGGTGGAATCCCGCCGAAAATGAGTTTGTTGTAATCGACGGACAAGCCTGGCCGGGAGAAACTGAAGCAGACTACGACCGTTTACCCGCAAAAGCAAAAACCGAAGTTCGTGAGGCAGTCTGGAATTTATCAAAAAACACGGCCGGCATAAAAATCAGGTTCAGAAGTAATGCCACAGAAATAAAAGTACGGTATAAGGTGAATGGCAATCTGAATATGCCGCACATGCCCACAACCGGAGTTAGCGGTGTTGATTTATACGCAAAAAACAGCGATGGAGAATGGCTGTGGTGCAAAGGAAGATACTCGTTTGGCGATACCATTACATACAACTTTAGCAATATTACTCCTGACAACCGTTACCAACACAATCTCGGCCAGGAGTACCATTTATATTTACCGCTCTACAATTCGGTTAAATGGTTGGAAATTGGTGTTCCGGAAGATGCAGTTTTTCTACCGATTCCGGTGCGAAAAGAAAAACCAATTGTAGTTTACGGCACTTCAATTGCACAAGGTGGTTGTGCTTCGCGCCCGGGAATGGCCTGGACAAATATTCTCGAACGAAAAATGGACCGCCCACTTATTAACGTGGCTTTCTCCGGCAACGGCAGACTGGAAAATGAGGTAACAACATTGCTTACAGAAATTGATGCGAAAGTGTATATTATTGATTGTCTTCCAAACCTGACACTCGGTAAAACATATACTCCTGAAGAAGTCTATAATCGTATATTGAATACAGTACAAATACTTCGCGAAAAATCTTCAACACCTGTTTTGCTGGTTCAACATGCCGGATATGGAGATGCCACTTCAAATAACAACACAAAAGAAAACACCAACCGTTTAAATAAAACAATGGAAGAGGCTTTTGCCCACCTAAAATCTGAAGGTTTCAAAAATATTTACCTTCTTAGTCAGCAAGAACTCGGGTTTGATTTTGAGGATTTTGTTGATGGCACGCATCCCACAGATTTGGGAATGCAAAAATATGCCCGGGCTTACGAGAAAAAGCTTCGGAGAATTTTAAACGAACCTACCGGAAAACTTTCTACGACAAAACCGGTTACACAAGCCCGCGAACCTCAGCGATACAACTGGGAATCGCGTCATAATCAGCTTTTGGAGTTGAATAAAACCACGCCTCCAAAAATCTGTTTCTTCGGGAACTCAATTACGCATTATTGGGGAGGTTTACCCAAAGCCCCCATAAGTAATGGACCTGTTTCGTGGAACAAATATTTGGGAGATTTGGGAGTACAGAATTTTGGCTATGGCTGGGACCGTGTTGAAAACGTACTTTGGCGCATTTATCATGATGAGCTGGATGGTTTTGAAGCCCAACAAGTAATTTTTATGCTGGGCACCAACAATCTTCATTTAAATACCAACGAAGAAATTATCGAAGGTCTGGAGTTAGTGACTCAGGCGGTAAAAAAACGTCAGCCTCATGCCAGGATTTTGTTTATCGGCATTTATCCGCGTAGAGACAATGAAACCCGCGTGGCCGAACTAAACCTGAAAATTGCGCAACTGGCCGGATTAGAAAATGTTGATTACATTGATATTGGTGGTGTGCTTTTGCAGGAAAACGGGAATATTGATGAATCCTGTTTCCTGGATGGTTTGCATCCCAACGAAAAAGGCTATAGCTTGCTGGGGCCACTTCTGCGAGATCAGTTAACGAAGTAAAACTTTATAAAAACTAAACCATGAACCTTAAAAGTAGTATTACCCTGTTAATCCTGGTCCTATTTGTTTTTTCAAAACCAGGTTTCTGTCAGACCGGTAACCGTCCAAATGTACTACTCATTATTACCGACGACCAAGGGTACGGCGACTTGGGGTGCACTGGTAATCCACATGTAAAAACGCCGGTAATCGACAAATTTGCCAACGAAAACATACGTTTTAACAAGTTTTATGTTTCGCCGGTTTGCGCTCCAACACGTTCGAGTTTAATGACCGGACGCTACTCGCTCCGAACAGGAATTCGCGACACATACAATGGCGGTGCTACAATGGCCGCCAACGAAGTCACCATTGCGGAAATGCTCAAACAAGCCGATTACACTTCCGGTATTTTTGGGAAATGGCATTTAGGCGACAATTATCCTTCGCGTCCCAACGACCAGGGTTTCGACGAATCTGTCATTCATCTCTCTGGCGGGATGGGACAGGTTGGCGATTTTACTACCTATTTTCAATACGACAAAAGTTACTTCGATCCGGTGCTTTGGCACAATGGGAAAACCCAATCGTACTCAGGGTATTGTTCCGATATTTTTACAGAGCAGGCTGTTCAGTTTATTGAGAAAAATAAAGAAAATCCGTTTTTTTGCTATTTGGCTTATAATGCACCACATACTCCCTTGCAGGTTCCCGACAAATATTACCAAATATACAAAGACATTGATCCGGCTGCAGGATTTGAAGGTGATGACCGGCCTTTTGTACAAATGAGCGAAAAAGACAAAGAGGATGCACGAAAAGTGTATGCCATGGTTACCAATATCGACGACAACATCGGTAAACTTTTGCAGAAACTCGAAGAACTGGATATTGCAGAAAATACACTTGTTATTTTTATGACCGACAATGGTCCGCAACAAACAAGATACGTTGCCGGAATGAGAGGAAGAAAGGGTAGTGTGTACAGAGGAGGTGTTCGGGTTCCTTTTTTTATGCGGCTTCCGTCTCTTTTTAAAGGAGAAAAGCAAATTGAAACAACGGCTGCACACATCGATATTCTTCCTACAATCTCCGAAATTTGCAACGTTGCCTTACCTGAAGACAAAAAAATTGACGGGAAAAGCCTTTTACCACTCATTCGCAACGAAAAAGTGGATTGGGCAGATCGCTCTTTGTTCTTTTACTGGACCCGACGATACCCCGAACTCTACAATAACATTGCACTTCAGAAGGGCAAATTTAAACTGGTTGGGCACACCAACTACAATGCTCAAACTAAAAATTTTGAATTGTTCGACATTGAAAAAGATCCCTACGAGCAAAACAATATAGTTGAAACCAATTCGGAACTTGCAACCGGTTTAAAAACTGAACTCGATGCATATTACAAAGAATTAATCAGCTCAGACAACCTGGTAAATCCGCAGGCAATTTATATTGGCAGTGCATACGAAAATCCAGTAGTGCTTAACAGAAACGATGCCGGAGGTGCCAGGGGAATCTGGGCACAGGAAGAAGTTTACGGGAAATGGGATGTGCACATTGAAGAAGGTAATTATAATGTAAAATTCAAATTTATCAAGCCCCTGACAACTACCGGAAAAATGTATCTGGAAACCGGCCCTGTCGTTCATCAAATGAAAAATGAAGATATAAATACCGATATCATTGAAATGAAAAACATTCATCTTACAAAATCTGATTGTGATTTAATTCCTTTTTACGCTACAAAAGGGAAAAATATTTTCCCGTTTTGGGTAGAATTGGAAAAGCTGGACTGAATGCTTTCTTATTTTAATTAATTTGATATTTAAAAATTTATCTTTGTCGCAAGTTTTAAAATATTATGCAAACAGATATTTCGTACAGTTTTGCCTCATTAATATCCAACTCAGTTAAAAATTATACTGGTAAAAATGCTTTAGGTTTTATTGACGATGGATATATAACATATGCTAAAATGGGGCAACAAATTTCAGCAGTACAAGCCTTCCTTACAAACCTTGGAATTAACACAGGAGATAAAGTAATAATATACAGCCAGAATATGCCCAACTGGGGAGTAGTATATTTTGCATTACAATGCTCCGGGATAGTTGCAGTTCCTGTACTCCCCGACTTCAGTGCGTCGGAACTCCAAAACGTAATTAAACATTCGGAGTCGAAAGCAATGTTTATTTCCGAAAGCTTAAGATACAAACTGGAAGAAACCGATTCGGCCACATTAGAAACGATCATTAGCATCGATAATTACAAAATAATTCGAACCGCAAAAGAAGGTATTCTGTTTGATGAAAATGCCCAAAGCGATATCGCTCATGTTCCCGAAGAAAATGAAATGGCTGTACTGCTTTACACCTCAGGAACAACGGGAAACTCGAAAGGCGTTATGCTTTCACAAAAAAGTATAATTAAAAATGCATTGCAGGCCGGAGAAGTACAGGAAGTAACAAAAGATTTCAAATTCCTCTCCGTTTTGCCACTATCGCACACCTACGAAAATACCATTGGCTTTGTTCTTCCCATAATAAAAGGTGCCAGTGTTACCTACCTGCACAAGCCTCCAACGGCGAGTGTTCTGTTACCAGCAATGAAAAAATTGCGCCCTGATCTAATGCTCACTGTTCCTTTAATTATTGAGAAAGTATACAAAAACAGTATTCTTCCTACCATAAAAAAGAAAGTACTTACCCGCATATTACACGGCTTTAAACCTACCCGGAAACTGGTTCACCGGATTGCCGGTAAAAAATTGTATGAAACATTTGGCGGAAACCTAAAATTCTTTGGAATTGGAGGTGCAAAACTGGATGCTACTGTGGAACGTTTCTTACGCGACGCGAAATTCCCCTACGCTATTGGATACGGACTTACAGAAACTGCTCCTTTACTGGCCGGATCAAATCCGTTGCAAACAAAATACCAGGCAATAGGGCCCAAAGTAGTCGACTGCGAACTTATTATTAACGATCCCAACCCGGCAACCGGCGAAGGCGAAATCTGGGCAAAAGGACCAAATGTTATGCTGGGGTACTATAAAAACCAAGAGGAAACTGAAAAGGTACTAACCAACGACGGCTGGTTTAAAACCGGCGATCTTGGCGTTTTTGACAAAGAAGGCTGGTTAAGCCACAAGGGAAGATTAAAAAACCTGATAGTGGGTGCTAACGGAGAAAATATTTATCCCGAAGAGATTGAATCCATTATTAACAATTTCAGGCATGTAGTAGAATCTCTGGTAGTGCAAAAGAAAGGGAAATTGGTTGCCATGGTTCATTTTAACCGCGAAGAACTGGAGCAGAAAATTAAAGAGATGAAAGCCGATATGTCATCCAGAATTGATGAAAAAGTAGAAGTGGTTTCGCAAAAAGTAGATGAAAAAATTGAAGAACTGATTATTGAACTTCAGCAATATATAAACGAACGGGTTAACAAATTTTCGCGTGTACAATTGCTCGTTGTACAACCAACGCCGTTTCAAAAAACTGCTACACAAAAAATAAAACGTTACTTGTATTATTAATATCTAAACATAAACTCTTCAACTTTATAAATATGCCCCCATCCCATCTAAATATAATAATTTAGAAATCTGAATTATAAATAATAAAACATGGCAAACTATTTTAAACAATATCCCAATAGCGAAGGATTTTATAACGAATACGGCGGTTCTTTTATTCCACCCGAACTTCAGGTTGAAATGGATAAAATTACCAAAGCCTATCATTCAATCAGCAAATCGCATAATTTTATTTCTGAACTCAGAAGCATCAGAAAACACTTTCAGGGAAGACCTACTCCGGTTTACTTCTGCCAGAATTTATCGGCAAAATACGGCGGTCGTATTTACCTGAAACGCGAAGATTTAAACCACTCGGGAGCACACAAGCTAAACCATTGTATGGGAGAAGCTTTGTTGGCAAAGCACCTGGGTAAGAAACGCCTGATTGCAGAAACCGGAGCCGGACAACATGGTGTGGCACTGGCAACAGCAGCCGCTTATTTTGGATTGGAATGCGAAATTCATATGGGAGAAGTTGATATTGCAAAAGAACATCCCAATGTTGTGCGCATGAAAATTCTGGGAGCTGAAGTAGTGCCGGTTTCACATGGTTTAAAAACCTTAAAAGAAGCTGTCGACTCTGCTTTTCAGAGCTATTTAAAAGATCCTGAAAATACAATTTACTGCATTGGATCGGTTGTTGGCCCACACCCGTTCCCAATGATGGTTCGCGATTTCCAGCGTATTATTGGAATTGAGGCACAAGAACAGTTTTTTGAAATGACTGGTGAAAATCCTGATCATGTTGTAGCTTGTGTTGGTGGCGGAAGTAATGCTATGGGAATGTTCTCAGGTTTTCTCGACAATGAAGATGTTATTTTGCACGGAGTAGAGCCCGGCGGAATTTCCGAAAAAACCGGCGATCATGCCTGCACAATAACTTACGGAACTCCCGGAGTTATTCATGGTTTTAAATGTTACATGTTACAGGACGAAAAAGGCGAACCGGCACCGGTTTATTCGGTTGCCAGTGGTTTAGATTACCCGGGCGTTGGACCTGAACACAGCATGCTAAAAGACCTGAACAAAGTAACATATGGCGTAGCAAACGATGCCGAAACAATCGATGCATTCTACGAACTAAGTCGTTTGGAAGGTATTATTCCAGCACTGGAAAGCGCCCACGCAGTTGCGTATGGATTAAAACTGGCAAAAGAAAATCCACAAAAATCTATCTTAATTAATTTGAGCGGACGTGGCGATAAAGACATCGACTTTGTTGTTGAGAAATATGGTTTGCCGGAAAACAACTAGCAAAAATATTATTCAAAATATACAAAAGGCCTGTTTCATTGAAGCAGGTCTTTTTTTATATTAATTTTTAGCGTTCAATAGCTTGTTTTGCATTTAATTAACACATAACCCCAAATAAATAACTACGTTTGCAGCCCCTTAAAACAAGGGTAGTAAAATGGTTTAGAATATGATTACAGTCTCAAATTTAAGAATCCAATTCGGAAAAAGAATATTGTTTCAGGATGTGAATATGAAGTTTACTCCAGGAAACTGCTATGGAGTTATTGGTGCCAACGGTGCAGGAAAATCAACCTTTTTAAAGGCAATATCCGGCGAAGTAAATGCCACTGCAGGTCACATAAGACTTGAACCGGGCGAAAGACTTTCGGTACTAAAACAAGATCACTTCGAATTCGACGAATTTACAGTTCTCGACACTGTAATGAAAGGTTATACCGAGCTTTGGGATTTAAAACAGGAAAAAGAAGCTTTGTACATGAAACCCGATTTTTCGGAAGAAGACGGAATTAAAGCCGGCGAAATGGAAGAAAAATTCGGCGACATGGGAGGCTGGAATGCAGAAAATGACGCTGCTACATTATTAAGTAACCTGGGGGTAAAAGAAGAATTTCATTACACCCTGATGAAAGATATGAGCGGAAACCAGAAAGTTCGGGTTTTGCTGGCGCAGGCCTTATTCGGAAATCCGGATAATCTTTTGCTTGATGAGCCAACCAACGACCTTGACCTTGAGACTGTAGTATGGCTGGAAAACTACCTTGCCAATTACGAAAATACGGTATTGGTGGTATCACACGACAGACACTTTTTGGATGCTATTAGTACACACACCATTGATATTGACTACGGCGATATTAAAATGTTTGCCGGCAACTATTCTTTCTGGTACCAGAGTAGCCAGTTGGCATTACGTCAGCAACAGGCACAAAACAAAAAAGCTGAAGAGAAAAAGAAAGAACTGCAGGAGTTTATTCAGCGATTTAGTGCCAACGTAGCAAAATCGAAACAAACAACAAGCCGTAAAAAAATGATTGAAAAGCTGAATGTTGAAGACATTCAGCCATCCACAAGAAAATATCCGGGTATTATTTTTACTCCCGAACGCGAAGCAGGCGACCGTATTTTGGATGTGGAAGGATTAAGTGCCAGTATAGATGGTACTGTTCTTTTTAAAGATGTTGATTTCACGGCACAGAAAGGAGAAAAAATTGTGTTCCTTTCGCGTGATCCACGAGCTATGACAGCCCTTTTTGAGATTATAAACGGGAACCGCCAGGCCGACTCGGGAACCTACCAGTGGGGACAAACCATTACTTCGGCCTACTTGCCATTAGATAATTCTGAATATTTTCAGAGCGAAATGACCTTGTTCGATTGGCTGTGCCAATTCACAAAAGATACAACCGAAATATATATTCGTGGGTACCTGGGAAGAATGTTGTTTGCAGGCGATGAAATTTATAAAAAAGTTAATGTTTTGTCGGGTGGAGAGAAAATGCGGTGTATGATTGCAAAAATGCAGTTACTAGATGCCAATGCCCTTATTTTAGATACACCTACCAATCATCTTGACCTGGAATCGATTCAGGCTTTTAACAATAACCTGGAAAAATACCCGGGAAATGTATTTATGTCATCGCATGACCACGAGTTTATTTCATCGGTTTGCGATCGTATTATCGAACTTACACCCAATGGCATTATCGATAAACTTATGCCTTACGACGAGTATATTGTTGACGAAAAAATACATGCACTACGTGAAAGACTATATAGTTAAACTGTATTAAAAATTGCTTAACTTTAAGATAAATAATAGTTTACACCCCTAAACCATTTTTCTCGTACTATTACAAAAACATATCGGATAATTATTCGTAAAGGGTTTCGTATCCCCTATATTATAAACAAGAAACGTATATAAATTTTGAATTAATTAAAATTTAGAAAAATGCCAGGACAACAAAGAAAAAATATCCACATTGGCGATGAAGTGGAGATTGTAGAAAAACACAACCAAACAAGTGGTGAACTTACCAACGGTATTGTTAAGCGTATTCTTACTAATTCCCCCATCCATCCTCATGGGATTAAAGTAATGCTCGAAACAGGAGAAGTAGGAAGAGTAAAGAAAATTATTGACCAGATGTAAGCACTTTTTTGGGGGATTGCCCTAAGTTTTTACAGTTAACAACCCTACTCACAGCTCCCCTGAAAAACACACTTTTAAACAAGTTCTTTTTTATTACTTTTTAAGCTTTTTTGCTTGTAATTTATCACTGTAATTCCCCAAATTCAAACACAATTTCAGCACATACTACAACAAAAACAGCACAACCACGACTAAACCACTAGCAATCAATACATTGCAATAATCTTAACAAAATACAATCAGATTAAATAAAGAATTTTATCTCTATTTGCACTACAATCCTCAATATATCCCAAACAAATAAACCCCTCATACTCCTTTATTCACATGCACTTTAGCACCTATTTATATATAAACATAGATTATATCTATATTAACCACACATTAAATAAAGAAAATTTTCGTTATTAAATTGCAAATTGTGCCTTTTATCATGTGCTAATTCCCCACAAGGTTATATTTTCGCATCGTTA
Source organism: uncultured Draconibacterium sp. (assembly GCA_947492175.1). Classification (GTDB taxonomy): domain Bacteria; phylum Bacteroidota; class Bacteroidia; order Bacteroidales; family Prolixibacteraceae; genus Draconibacterium. The sequence goes on from CANLMQ010000011.1 coordinate 52,513, forward strand.
TTAGTTTTTTAAACGTAATTGAATAGCATTTAAGCAATGAAAGTGTCTGAAAAAATTGAGCTGCTAAAGAAAAAGCGCGAAGAAGTAAAAAAGATGGGTGGAGAAAAACGTGTTGCAAAACAACATGAAAAAGGAAAACTTTCTGCACGTGAACGTCTGGAACTTCTTTTCGACGAAGGCAGCTTTAGAGAGGTGGATATGTTAGTTGAACACCGTTCTGTAAATTTTGGATTGAACGAGGTTGAAATTCCAGCCGACGGTGTTATTGTTGGTCATGGTTTTGTAAACAACCGACCGGTTTTTGCCTACTCTCAGGATTTTACATCCAGGGGAGGTTCGCTGGGCGAAATGCATGCAGCAAAAATCTGTAAGATTATGGATTTGGCATTAAAAGCAGGCGCACCGGTAGTTGGACTAAACGACTCAGGAGGCGCCCGTGTTGAAGAGGGTGTTGATGCTCTTAAAGGTTATGGCGAAATTTTCATGCGAAATTCGCGTGCCTCAGGTGTAGTACCACAAATTTCTGCAATAATGGGGCCTTGTGCCGGCGGCGCAGTTTACTCTCCGGCCATGACAGATTTTGTGTTTATGGTAAAAAAACAAAGTCACATGTTTATTACCAGTCCTTATGTAATTAAAACGGTTACCGGCGAAGAAACTACCTTTGAAGAACTGGGTGGCGCGATGGTACATAATACAAAAAGCGGAAATGCTCACTTTGCTTGCGAAAGCGATGAAGATACCATCGAAGCAATAAAAGAACTGTTGGAATTTTTACCCAACAATAACCTGGAGGAAGCACCGCAAATTCCAATGGGTGACGATCCTGCCCGCCAATGCCTGGAACTGGACACAATAATCCCGGACGACTCGAAAGTGCCTTACGATATGGTAACCATTATAGAATCGGTACTTGACAATGGAGAATTTTTACAAGTACACGAGCATTATGCCGAAAATGCCATCGTTGGTTTTGGTCATTTAAATAACCGTTCAGTGGGAATTATTGCCAACCAACCTATGATTCAGGCAGGTTGTTTAGATATCGATGCTTCGGATAAAATCAGTCGCTTTGTTCGTACCTGCGACGCCTATAATATTCCCATGATAACTTTTGTTGATGTTCCCGGATACTTACCAGGTGTTCAACAGGAATGGGATGGAATTATCCGCCACGGGGCAAAATTACTTTGGTCGTATGCCGAAGCCACTGTACCAAAGTTTACTGTGGTAACACGTAAAGACTATGGTGGTGCCTACCTTGCAATGTGCTCGAAACCCTTGGGCGCCGATATGGTTTTTGCCTGGCCTTCGGCAGAAATTGCAGTTATGGGAGCCAAAGGTGCCGTTGAAGTAATTTCAACCTACCGAAAACAAATAACTGAAGCGGAAGATAAACAAGCAATGACGGAAGCAAAAATCAAAGAATACGAAGACGCATTTAACGTACCTTACCTTGCTGCAAAGCGTGGTTATATCGACGATGTGATTCTACCGAGCGAAACCCGTCAACGTCTTATTGACGCAATAGAAGTAATGTCAACAAAAACAGAGGTACTCCCTCCTAAAAAACACGGAAACATACCATTATAAATACAAATATTATGACAGCCAAAGAGAAAAAGAGAAGAGCTGCAATGATAGCTGTAGCTTACTATCTGGAACAAGAAGCAGCCCAAAACAACAAAGTTAAACCACAAATGGCATGGACAGTAGCCGGCAAAGAGGTAATAATGAACAATCGCGAATTGGTTCAACGTCTTGGACGAATGCTAAAAAGTCGTGCTTAACCATTAACTGTTAGTGAAACAATTTTATAATGTGTAAAAATATGAATTACGATAAACACGGTGTATTGGAAATGTCGGAACTGGCATTTGGCGCCGACCGCAAAAAAGCTGCCAACCCAATTAAAATTAACGACGTAAGTTTACGAGACGGTCACCAGTCTTTATTTGCGACACGTGGCCGTACCGAAGATATGTTGCCGGTAGCCGAAATGATTGACAATGCAGGTTACAATGCTGTTGAAACATGGGGTGGTGCTACATTTGATACCATGCATCGTTTTCTTGCAGAAGATCCATGGGAGCGTTTGCGTACCCTGAAAAAACATATGCCTAAAACTCCATTCTCCATGCTGCTTCGCGGCCAGAATGTTGTAGGTTACCGAAACTATGCCGATGATGTGGTAAAAGCTTTTGTACAGCGCTCCATCGATAATGGAATGGATATTTTCCGTTGTTTTGATGCTTTGAACGACTACCGTAACTTTGAAACTGCAGCCCAGGTTATTAAAGATAATGGCAAGCATTTCCAGGGAGTAGTATGCTACACGCTTAATCAACCTCGTTTGGGAGGTGATGTGTACAACATGGAATACTACCTGAACAAAGTAAAAGAGCTGGTTGAATTTGGTGTAGATTCGATCTGTATAAAAGATATGGCCGGCTTAATTGCCCCATATGATATTTACAACATGGTTCGTGAAATCAAAAAAATTACGGATACACCGATTAACCTGCACACCCACTTTACATCGGGTATGGGCGATTTGGCAATTTTTAAAGCCATTGAAGCGGGCGTTGATATTGTTGATACTTGTATTGGGCCATACGCCTACCGTACTTCTCATGCTGCTGTTGAGCCTATCATTATGTCATTATTAGGCACTAACCGCGACTCGGGTATGGACATCAACCAGATTACGGCAATTGCTCATGAAATGGAAAAATACATTCCTAAATACAAGCACCTGGATAACAGTCCCAAATACGCTACTACTGATATTAATGTATTGCTTCATCAAACACCGGGCGGTATGCTTTCGAACCTGGTTAACCAATTAAAAGCAATGAATGCTTTGGATAAACTACCTGAAGTATTCCATTTACTGCCAAAAGTACGTAAAGACCTTGGTAATATTCCACTGGTAACACCTACTTCTCAAATTGTTGGGGTTCAAACAGTAAACAATGTATTGTTTGACTCTTACGAAGGCGAGTATGCACAAATTACAAAGGAGGTAAAAGACCTTTGTTTCGGATTATATGGAAAAACAACAGAGCCAATCAATCCGGAAGTGCAAGCAAAAGCGTTAAAAGATTACCCACGTGGTGAAGAGCCTATTACCGATCGTCCGGGAGCTATCCTTGATCCGGAAATGGACCAAGTAAAAGCAGAGTTCTCAGGTCTTGCAAAAGATATTGATGACGAGGTATTGTGCGCCCTTTATCCTGTTACAGGTAAACGTTTCCTGAAGTGGAAATACGGAAAAGAAGAGGTTCCTGCTGAGTTTAAAGCTAAAACTATGGAGCAGGTAGAAAAAGAACAAGAATTAGTACGTAAAGCGTTATCGGGTGAACTTACTTCAAAAGGCAAAGGCGGAGCAACACGTGAATTGGAAGTAAAAGTTGATGGCGAGGTATTTACTGTTGAAATCAACGATCCGAATGCAGGCGCAGTTGCTCCTCGTGTACGACGCACTAAAAACAACGGAACAAAAGAGGTAGAAGCAAAAGGTAGCTTAACAGCTCCAATTCCGGGAATGATTATAGAATTCAAAAAGAATGTTGGTGATAAAGTAGCAGTGGGTGAAACGGTTGTGGTACTTGAAGCTATGAAAATGATGAATAATCTTGATTCTACAGTTAACGGGGTTGTAAAAGAGGTGAAATTTGAAACCGGTGACTCAGTAGCAAAAGGCGATGTACTTATTGTAATTGAAGAAGCTGAATAGTTTATTCAAAGAAAAAAATAATGGAGGCAGGTCATTGAGACTTGCCTCTTTTTTTAAAAACACTAAATAACTGTCCTCGTGGCTTATACCGATTGTCCACAACTATTTCCTGCAACCCAACCCGTAGAATATGCAATCTGTAAATTATAGCCACCGGTTTCTGCGTCGAGATCGATTATCTCGCCGGCAAAATATAAGCCCGAAACTTTTTTCGACTCCATCGATTTGGGAGTTATTTCTTTGGTAACAATTCCGCCCGCGGTAATTATCGCTTCCTTAAACGAACGGTTATGCGAAACCTCGAAACGCATATTTTTCATCATATGTCGAATCTGTTTACGTTCCTTCCCTGAAACCTGGTGACATTCTTTTTCTCCATCCAGATTAAGTTCTTCAATAAAAACCGGAATCATAGATGCCGGTAACCAGTTTCGGAAAATATTTGCGAGTTGTTTTTTGCCGTGTTCATTTAAATCGCGCTGCAACCGTTTATCAAGTTTTTGCTCGTCGAGTGCAGGTTTTAAATCAACGGTTACCTCTACTTTTTGATTTGCCTGTAAAGCTTTCACCATAATTCGGCTGAGTGTTAAAATTATAGGACCCGATAATCCAAAATGAGTAAACAACATTTCACCAAAAGCCTCGCCTGCCTTTTTCTCTTCTACCCAAACAACAGCATTTACATTTTTCAGGTTTAATCCTTGTAATTTTTGCGCAACACCACCTTTTGTTTCTACAGGAACCAGCGCCGGAATTGGTTTTTCAATTTTATGCCCCACTTGTCGTGCCAGTTCGTACCCATCGCCGGTTGATCCTGTAGCCGGATACGACTTTCCTCCCGTTGCCAAAATCACCTTCCGAGCCAAAAATTCTTCCCCATTTGCCCGAACTCCACTTACCTGTTTATCTTCAACCAGAAGTTTTTCGACACGCATTCCGCAAACAATTTCAACGCCCGTTTCATTCACCCATTTCAACAATGCCTCCAAAATATCCATTGCTTTCTGACTGGTTGGAAAATAACGACCTCCACGCTCGAGCGTCAGATCAACTCCATACTTTTCAAGCAATACAATAATATCTTTCGAGAAATATTGCGAAAATGCATTTTTTAAAAATCGTCCGTTGGGAAAAACATGAGTAATAAATTCGCTGATTGTTGCACTGTTGGTAACATTACAACGTCCCTTGCCGGTAATAAGAAGTTTACGCCCTTCTGAACGCATTTTTTCCAGTATCAGAACTTTACTACCCAGTTCGGCTGCCCTGCCTGCTGCCAGCAATCCTGCCGGACCTGCACCTACCACAATTACATCGAATTTATTCATTTCTGCAAAGGTAGTTTTTACGATTAAACCATCATCCTCCATTAAACAACTATTGTAACAGGGGTTGAAAACTTGCTATTGACTTGTATTACAATTTGCCATAACTTAGTTGGTATTAAGCATTTTAGTTATCCCAATTGCACAAAAACCAGAGATTTATACTTAAGCCCGTGAATACAAATGGAATTCGCGAAATAAAATATAAAATTGATTATGCCTCTGATTTTCTAAATACAAACCGACATTTTCCTTACAATGACACATAAAACACAACCATTTAAAAATCAACCAATATGGAAACAAAAACAAAGTATGTAACCTGTAAAGTTTACGACAGTACTAAAAACGGATTCAAATTTCCGGAAACAGAGTATCCTGAAATTATGAATAAAAAAAATGTTGGCATCTGCTTTTCAGGCGGCGGAACACGATCAGCCTCGTTAACCATGGGGCAACTAAGGGCTTTAAACATGTTGGAAGTTCTGCCGCAAATCAGGTATTTATCTGCTGTTTCAGGCGGATCGTGGGGCAGTTTTCCCTTTAGTTTTCTGGATGAGAAAATTTCGGACGAACATTTTCTGGGAGAATATGTAGAACCTGGCGATCTGAAAATTGAAAAACTAAAAGAGGACAGAAAAGAAAGTCTAACCTATGCCATTTCAAATTCGAAATTATTCGACGATTTTATAAAACAACTGGGAGCAGGCGACGAACGCTATTCGCATATTATCAGCGATATTTTTCTTTCGCCCTTCAATATTGGCAACCGGCGGAAATTTTTTACCTACAACGAAAAAAGCCGCGATGAAATATTAAAAAGAAACCCTCGACTGGATAAGGATTATTTTTACCTGGTTAATAAAAGAAAAAACAGGCCCTTTCCAATTGCAGGAGGCACAGTACTTCGACCAAAGCTAACACGCTACCCATTCGAAATGACTCCTCTCTATGTGGGAGTTAACCAGCTTTACGAAAAAGCCGGCTCGCACGAAAAATACCACATTGGTGGTGGATATGTCGAGCCGCTGGGATTTGATTCGGATTCGCCAAATACATACGACGTTAACAAAAATGAAGCTTATGTACGACTCGGAAGAAGAAGCCATATGTTTACACTTGGCGATGTGATTGGAACAAGTGGAGCCGCCCCTGCAGAATATGCAGAACGGTTTAAGCTGGAATTTCTCGGATTCCCGGAATTTAAGTACTGGAGCCCGGCTGAAGCTGAAGGTGAACCTCGTGCAAAAGAATATGATTTTGGCGATGGAGGAATTCTTGAAAACAGTGGAATTATGCCACTCCTCAAGCGTGGTGTAAAAAAGATAATTGTCTTTTCAAACGGCTCAACACCACTTTCAATTAAAACGGATGACGAAATTGATATCAGCTCCTCAATTCCTGCTATGTTTCATAAAATACCAAACCAGTATGGCGACAAAGATTTTGATGATAATATTGTATTTGCCAACCAGGAAGATAAATACAAGTCGCTTGTTACAACATTACTGGAACTAAAAACAATTGGCAAACCTGCTATAGTAAAAGATACCTACACGGTAACCGAACAGCCAAAACACGGTATAAAGGGAGGTTTTGATGTGGAAATAATTTGGGTGTACAACGATATTGTGGGAGACTGGATAAAAGAACTACCCGTTGATATTCAGATCAGGCTCGGGAAAAACGAGTTCGGAAAAACCTTTCCTCACCTGGCCACATTTATGGAGAATTTTCCGAGTATTATCGATTTGCGATCAGAACAAGCAAATCTGGCTGCCCATTTATCTACCTGGAACCTGCTTAAAAATGCAGAAATGATAAAGGATTTTGTATTATAATAAACGCAATACCTTCCATTGAATCACCTGGAAAACAATTCCAAACCGAATGCTTCTGGTTTTAAGCCAGGAGCATTTTTCTTTTTGACAATTCAGATGCTAAACAACTATTCGCGGTTGCCGTAAAACCGATCTAAAATGGAACCGTCGTTGGCCTCTTTCGAAAGCGACTCAATAGTGTTTTTAGGCACATCGTATACATCCAAAACAATCAGCCCGTCGAGGCAATTATTAAATTTCGGATCTACATTAAATCCAATAATCTTTGCATTTAGCTTAATATACTTTTTTAGCAGCACGGGCAATCCCGAATTTAAATAATCCAGATCTCCAATGGTTTTATCGAGCCGGTTAATATCGCGTTCCATATTTTCCATTAATACATTCAAATCGGCATTGTCGCTTTTAAATTTATAATGGTTTCGTGGCTTTATGTATCTCGCCATTTCCCAATTTAAATGGTTTTGCATAATAAAGCGAATGATCAAATCTTTCGAAACTTTCGAATAATTATTACTTATACTAACCGGACCGATTAAATATCGGTACTCCATATTTTTCAGCAAGAAGAATAAAATTCCTTTCCAGAGCAAAAACAAAGGCATAGGTTTGCGCTGGTATTCTTTTATTACAAACGATCGTCCAAGTTCGATGCTTTCCGATAATACCGACTCAAATTTTTCATCAATACGAAATAACGAATGCAAATAAAAACCACGCCGTCCGTACTGAGCCATAATGTCTTTCCCCTTTCCCAAACGATATGCTCCAACAATTTTCTGCTGCTCTTCATCCCATATAAACATCTGGTGATAGTAGAGGTCAAACTCGTCAATATCAACACTCTGATTTGTCCCTTCACCCACTTCGCGGAATGTTATTTCACGCAATCGTCCTATTTCGTTTAAAATATTGGGAATTACATGCGACGGAGCACAATAAGCGATATAATTTTTAAAGTTAAAAAGCCTGTGCTCATCATTCAAAAACTTAATTTCTTTAAGAATTTGATCTGCCGGAACAGGATTAATTACCGGTTCGGGCTTTACCTTTGGCTTTAAAGAGTAATTAAAAAACTTTTTAACCTCAATATCCGACACCATTCCATAGGTTTTTGCACGCAAAAAACGTCCAAACTGATATACATCCGAAAACTTATCCTGTTCTTCAACCTTTATTGCACTTCCAAACCGAAGTTTAATGTTCTTATGCCGCTTATTCAAAATTTCCGACGGCAAATGAGCATGTTTTAGCGAAGGATGCATTTTTGCAAACAAATGCAACAACCTGCTGTTGCTTCCCTGAAACAAAACAGGAACCACCGGCACCCGCGACCTTTTTATAAAATTAACCACCGGGAATTGCCAAACCTTGTCTGAAATATTTTCGAACGAATCTTGTTTATCGACATCAGTTGCAGGGAATAAACACAGAACTCCACCACTCTTCAGATGCGATACCGCCTCCTTTAATGCTGTATAATTCCTCCGGTTGCCATTGGTAGTACCAAACGGATTTTCAGCAAAAAAATATTCGGAAACCGGCTCAATCTTTTTTAACAAGAAGTTGGCCAGCACTTTTACATCGCTTCTAACCAGCGATAAATATTTTATCAGCAACAAAGCATCGAAACCACCCAACGGATAATTTGAAACGACTACAACCGGCCCCTCTTTCGGAATCTTTTGCAGTTCATCTTTATCAAACTCAATTGTAAATTCCAGTGTTTTTATCAACTCGTCGATAAAATCAATGCCACGCTTTGCAGCAATCTGACTGTAGATTTTATTGAGCTTATTAAAACGTAAAATGTATATCAGAAATCTGGCAAAATAGTCGCCACTGAAAGGTAGTGTTGGTCGGTCGCGGAAAATATCCTTTGGCTTTAACAATTCCATTTAGATTTGTTTACGATAAAATCCCTAAAATGCTTCACCTACAAAAATAAAATGTTTTTTGAATAATCATTTCCAAAATAATAATGTTAAAAAAATAATCTTTTTTAAGACAACAAACGAGGCATTTTTACCTATCAGCTCTCTTCCTCACTTTTTTTTAATCATCTTTGAACTTTAATTGTTATATATGGTTCAAAACAGTACTATGTCTTCGGAGAAAACAGATATTACAAAATGGCTTCCCACTTCCAAAAAGGAAATAAAACAATTTGGATGGAACGAAATTGATGTGATCCTTTTTACAGGAGATGCTTACGTAGACCATCCTTCGTTTGGATCGGCGGTTATCGGGCGGATTTTGGAAAATGAAGGATTGCGTGTTGCCATTGTTCCGCAACCCAATTGGAAAGACGACTTACGCGATTTTAAAAAGCTGGGAAAACCAAACTTATTTTTTGCTGTTTCTGCCGGAAACATGGATTCAATGGTAAACCATTACACTGCCGGAAAACGCAAACGCACAAACGATTCGTACACACCCGGCGGACGTTTTGGCTATCGTCCTGATTATGCAACCATTACTTACTCTAAAATTCTAAAAGAATTATACCCCGATGTGCCCCTTGTAATCGGCGGAATTGAAGCCTCGTTGCGGCGTTTAACCCACTACGATTACTGGTCGGATAAACTTATGCCTTCTATTCTGGCAGATAGCCAGGCCGATTTGCTGTTCTACGGAATGGGCGAAAAATCGATTGTTGATTTTGCCCGGCTTGTAAAACGTGGTATCCCGGTAAAAAACTTAACCACCATTCCGCAAACTGTTTTTATGGTCGATGCTGATGAAAATTATGCCACAAAAAAAAGCTGGGACGAACTGGAACTTGCTTCGCACGATACTTGCATGGTAAACAAAAAAGAGTTTGCACGTAACTTTATGCACATCGAAGAGGAATCGAATAAAATGGAAGCCAAAAAGCTGGTACAACGTATTGGCGATAAAAAAATAGTGGTTAATCCTCCGTGGCCTACTTTTAAAGAAAAGGAAATCGACAAGGTGTACGATTTGCCTTACACCCGGCTGCCTCACCCGCGCTACAACAATAAAGGAACCATTCCGGCCTACGAAATGATACGGCATTCGATAAACATTCATCGCGGATGTTTTGGTGGTTGTACCTTTTGTACCATTTCGGCACACCAGGGAAAATTTATCGCAAGCCGTTCCGAAAAATCGGTTTTAAGGGAAGTGGAAAAAGTTACTGAAATGCCCGATTTTAAAGGCTACATTTCCGATCTTGGCGGCCCTTCGGCAAACATGTATAAAATGAAAGGCATTCATGAAGAAATTTGCAAAAAGTGCAAACGCCCTTCGTGTATTTTCCCTTCGGTTTGTAAAAACCTAAACATCGACCACAGTGCCATGCGCGACCTTTACCAAAAGGTCCGAAATAATCCGAAAATAAAAAAAGCCTTTATCGGCAGCGGCATTCGGTACGATATGATTTTGGAGAAAACAAACAACGAGGAGGTAAACGAAACCAACCGTCAGTATTTACGCGATGTAATTAAACACCATGTTTCGGGGCGTTTAAAAGTAGCACCCGAACATTCATCCGACGAAGTATTAAAGTTTATGCGCAAACCTTCGTTTAAACTTTTCGAGGAACTTAACCGCGAATTCATTAAAATAAATAAAGAGGAAAAACTAAACCAGCAGTTAATTCCTTATTTTATTTCGAGCCACCCCGGCAGTAAATCGGAAGATATGGCAAACCTTGCCATTCAAACAAAAAACATGAATTTCAGGCTGGAGCAGGTGCAGGATTTTACACCCACACCAATGACACTGGCTACCGTGGTTTATTATTCGGGGTATCATCCGTACACCATGGAAGAAATTTACACGGCCCGAAACAAAAATGCGAAAGAGAAACAACGTCAGTTTTTCTTTTGGTATAAAAAAGAATATCGTAATCAAATTATCCGCGATTTAAAAGCGAAAGGACGCGACGACCTGGTTGATAAACTATTTAGAAAGAACAAAGACAAATAATTATGAATGTAAAAAACCTGATTCTGTCAACTATCCTGGTTCTGCTATTGACCGGATGTGCCGAAGTAATGAAATTTTCTCAGCAATACCTGGAAGCAGATGCACCACTTACCCAAAATGAAATTATTGCCGGATTAAAAGAAGCCCTGGTAACCGGAACCAATAATTCGGCCAGCATACTTGGTGCTACCGACGGGTATTACAAAGACGAACTGGTAAAAATACTGCTTCCGCCCGAAGCCGATATTATTGTCGAAAATGCAGGAAAAATTCCCGGCGGACAAAAATTAATCGACGACGTTTTACTCCATATCAACCGGGCAGCCGAAAATGCAGTTTCGGAGGCCAAGCCTATTTTTGTAAACAGTATTACCAGCATGACCATTACCGATGGTATCGGGATTTTAAAGGGCGAAGACAATGCCGCCACCGAGTACCTGCACAGAACTACCTACGACCAGCTTTTTCAGTTGTACCGCCCCAAAATTAAGGCTTCGGTTGAAAAAGATATTGCTGCAGGCATTTCAACAAAAGAAAGCTGGGACAGCCTGATTGGAAAATGGAATAAACTTTCGAAAAGTGCCATCGGACAAATGGCCGGATTTAAACCGGTTGACACTCAACTGGAAGATTACCTAACCGCAAAAGCGCTCGACGGTTTATTCCTGAAAATTGCTGAGGAAGAAAAACAAATACGGAAAGATCCGGCAGCGCGGGTAACCGGATTGCTAAAAAAGGTGTTTGGCTCGTTAGAATAGAACCAGGGGCAACTTACACCCGCTTGGTACCAACAAATTTTTGTTACGGGTATGCTCATGCAGAGTTGCAGCGAACAATTTGATGCTCCCTATGGCCTGATGCAAACTTGCGGAGGCCAATCTTTTTCATCAAATTCCTTGTCGCAAACTTGCAGGAGCATTTCCGTTCAGTCAGATTGGCTCTTGCAAACTTGCAGGGGCGTTTCTTTTCTGTCAGGTTGGCTCTTGCAGATTTGCAGGGGCGTTTCCATCGCGTCAGGTTGGCTCCTGCAAACCTGCAGCTAACAATCTTTTGTGTCGGGTAGCCAGCCGCAAATTTGCGAGAGGCTATATTTCAGGCAATTAGGCGATCCACACTAAACAATTCAAGGTATTAAAGACACTTGAAGGTTTTTTAAGTTTAAAAAAGGATGCCATCTTTATTTTCCCGTTAGGAAAAGATGGCATCCTTAAAATTCTTGCCTTAAAATTACCTTTTCCAAAGTTCTAAACTTTGGAAAAGTTTTACACCTGCACTACGTTGTGCGGTCGATTAGTTCCTTAATTTTTGGAAGAATGGCTCCAAGTGCTTCATCGCCGGTCATACGATAATAGCCCGGAAGTATCTCCAGCAGATCTTTTATGGTTTGTTCCAGCCTGCCCCGAACGGCGGTCATCGAACTTATTTGTTCCAAAGCGGTTTGGTGGTCGAGTTGCTCTTGGCGCAAAACATCAAATTCGGTTTGCGAAGTGTTAAACATTTCAACATAATCGTTTATTCCGAGCAGTGCCACCCTGGCTGCTTGTTTTCCGCTTAGCTCTTTTAACAGGGTTTTCTGAAGTGCCGACTGCTGGTCGTAACTTTCGCGATGAAGGGTCCAGCCTACTTTGGCTATTACTTTTTCCAGTTCGCGGGCAGCTTCCTGTTTTTCGGCATCGGGGTGTAGCAGGTAGGCCTGTATGAGGTATTTTACTCCGCGAAACAGGTTGTCGCGTTTCAGATCGGCTGCCGACAAGGCTTCGGTTTGTTGTTGTGCCACCTGTTTACCAATGGCATCAACAGCAGTTTCAACACACAGGTTAAGGGCTTGTTTAAACGGATTGTAAATTACAGAAATGCTGCTGCCCTGCGGTTCAAGCAAAACATCGAGGCTTTGGCCAAACGACAATAATTGGGCATTGGTAAGCCCCGAAAGATTACATGTTAAAATCATAATTTATTGGTTTTAATACCAATATTATCCCAAACTGAGCCTTATAATTCCATTTCTTTGGATTTATGCTGCGTTATAAAAATTCAACAGAACTTAGGCTATGCTTCATTTTTACGCCTTGCCTAAATCCAAATACTCTGAAATTATTTAAGTCTCCCATTGAAATAAAATTGGTATAAGTGAGTATTTGCGGGCGTGCTTTGGGGCAGCCCGGTTAATGTTGCTTGTGTTTTATGTAAAACCTTTTCCAAAGTTTCGAACTTTGGAAAAGGTAAGTCTCAAAACTATTTCTTCACTACCAGTTTACCGGTAATTATATCGTCTTTGTATTTTACACGAACCATATAAATCCCTTCTTTCCAGCTTTGGGTGTTAATGCTTGTGCTTTTGCCTTTTAGTTTCTGTTTTTTTAGTTTCAGGCTTTGCATGTTGTTGTATACTTCCAGGTCCCATTCGGCGTTTTCGTCGAAAGTAGTTTCGGTGGAGGCCGATTTTAGGGTGGGTTCTTCGGGCGAACCTTCTTCTATCGATAGGGTGGTTTCGCCACTTGTTGGGTTGGGCGAAATGGCGAGATAATAGCCGCCATAACAATCGATGGCGTAAAACTGCTTACTTTTACCATATTGTATGGGCTTTGCTCCACAGGTATTATAAGCTGTTACCCTTATTACCTGAGAGGACGGAGAATACGGGCTTAACACGAATTCTGGAATACTGTTTTCGATACCATTAACAGGAATGTCGTATCCGGTACAATAAGAATCCCAATCTCCAAAATCCCAGATAAACTTGGTAATACCTTGCTCACTGGCATCCGGATGACCTGCTGCAATAGACTGCGGCATATTTACACACAGTTCGTTATAGGGGAAATTCCCAAACCTCACTATCATATCTATATCGTTGTTGGTGGGTTGGTCTACCCAAATGTTTTTTGTTGCGGTTGATATTGTTGTTCCTGAATATGGACTCGATATTTGACACTGAACCCATCCAGAACCTTCCTGTGTCTTCGAAGCAGATTCAGAATATGTGGTTCCATTAATTGATACTTTATCTCCGCTCCAACTGTAAGTAGCATCTGAGATATTAACTGTGGAATATGTTTTTGAAGTACAAACTATATTATCCCCGCTTAAAGGAACTGAATAATAAGCAAATACAGCGCCATCACTGAAAGGACAATCTGTTAAAGCATGCTCATACAAACCCCACCACCCCCATTTCGATTTAACCAAATTGGAGGAGCTTAGTGAAATAGCTGAATGATCTGCAGGGCCATAAAAGATCTTTGTATAATCACCAATGACACTAGTACTAGAATAGGCATCATTTGTCCAATATTTGGATAAATTTGTACCTGTATTGTTTAACCAAGTATTTTTGTCATCTCCCCCGTCACTTATATGCCATGCATAAGCGTGACAGTTATAATGTGAGGTTGCCGGAGCCTTTTTGACAGCTCTTGAATCATTAACCTCTATCCAGTTTGCTGCATCTGCTTCCCAAGCAGCAATTAATTCTGGACTATCCCAGTTCTCAATAACCTGAACTGTTTGGTTACATGGAGTTTTAATAGTTCCTTGTCCATAAATACTGAAACTTATTGTAATTAAAGAAACTAAAAAAAGTATATTCCTATAATATTTATTATTAGTTGTCATTTGTTTTGTTTTTTAATATTTCTAAATATTCTTCAGATAAAGTCATTATTTTTTTTATTGTATCCTCATATATCCTAGTAATGTATATGACAGATTCTCTCATTTTAGAACTGTTCTCATACTCCTCCAGTAATGGTTGATATTTGTCATTATACATAATCCTTGAAAGGATTGCAGCAGAACTTGCCTTTCCAATTGTACCATAGCGTTTTTGGTGTTTTTCTTTCAAGTTTTGATTTTCCAAAACCAATTGAAAGAGTGCTAATTTCTGTTGCTCCGTTAAATCCAACAGAATTTCATCTTGGGCAAGTATTAATTCGTGCCTGATAATGTTATCAATATATCTTCCATTCTCTAAAGTGGTATAGCTTGTCCATTCCCTTTCAATGTCTAACAACAAGTATAAATCAATAAGAGCGTGACTTTTATCTTCTCGCATCCACAGTTCGTTAAAACCGTTGCATAACCTCTCAATATAATCGAATCCGGCTTGCAAGGAATTTCGTGTCCAAATCAATCTCATCTCTGGGTAAGTAAGACAAGATTTAATTAAACCCTCTGTTGAAATGCATTGTAAAACATGTTCCGGGATTTTATAAATTTCGATTGCTTCTTCAAACGATTTTCCTTTCGCTTCCGGATATATGTAAACATCGTTTTCTAGCTTATCGCAAGGATTTTTAGAACAGCTAAATACAACTAATAAAAGAAACATAAATAATGCCTTTGATTTATTCATGAGAGCTTTTTTTATCATCTTCTCTTATAATTTCATCAAGTATAGTCGGTTCAATAAGAATAGTTTTATTGACAAAGAGATTAAACTTATCTTCGCCAAACTTGGAGATGGTTTCTGATAGGTTTGCCTGTTGGCTTCGAGCTATAATTAACGCAGTTGATTGTAACCCAAGTATGCTATACGAGGCTAATTCATTTTTCTTTTGCTTATATTTTTTTCTGCATTGATTAAGAAGTTCTTGACTTTCACTAGTATTAAAACTTTTCAAGATATTATATTGTGCAATTAAAATTTCAATATACGTGATTTTAAGTATTTGCCTTCCTCTTTCCAGTGTTGAATATTTATTATTAATATTTTCCGGATTGTAACTACTATAAATTCTTAGAAGCTCATGCCCAGCATCTTGTCTTGATTCTAACTCCCTGAATCCATTAAATATTGTGCGTATATAATCATATCCTTGTTGCAAACTATTTCTTGTAAATATTAAACGAAGTTCCGGGTATTTCAAGCAGGATTCCACAAGTTTTTCTGTACTAATATCTTCAAGAATATCCCCAGGGATATTGTAAGAACTAAGTTTATCCTGGTAAGTCTCTAAATTCTTCCACTCCTCACTTCCAGGCTTAACCGGGTAATCCCAGGAAACTTCTCCTGAGCGAACGTAATTATTGGTACGGTAATTAAAAGTAGTAATATAATTCTTCTCATAATTTTTTGGTTTAAAATTCTTGGTTTCATTTTTTTGTTTTGAGTAATTAGTAGTTAGCAAAAAGTACTGAGTACTTTATATTCCGGCTAAAAGGAAGTAACCGGTGTGAGCGCTTAGAATGGGGAACATGATAACGGGTTATCATCGGTTTTTCGGGGAGTTGTAGCCTGGCTACTGCCCGAGGGTCATTGGTTTTTGTTTACGGTGGGTTGTACATGGTTTTATTTTATGGTTTATGTATTAAGAGATGTATAAATATAGCAAATGGTTGCGTACCAGGCAATTTGTCGGCACATGATTTTTATCATAAGTTTATTTGGAGGTGATTGGTGGATTATTGGATTCTGGATGTTTGGATTGATAAATACTCGAAGTTCTTTGAACTCTGAACTCTGAACTCTGAACTTTGAACCTCCATTTTTAAGCGAGTAGCAAGAGTCCAGCAGCTAGTAGATCCTCCCCTGCCAGGTTTCCCGCTCTTTTAAACGCTTTTCTACTTTAGCCACAAACTCAAAGTTTTTTAATCCCCACTTCGGGGCAACCAACATTTCAACGGGAGCCTGGCTAATAAAACGCTCTACAATAATCTCAGGATTCAGCAACTCCAGGTAATCAACCACCAATTCAATGTATTCTTCGGCAGTATATAAATTAAACAGCTCAGGATGCTCTTTATACTGCTTTTCCAATACTGTTTTTTTATGAATCTGAAGTTGGTGCAGTTTTAGGTTTTTAACCGGTAATTTTGAAATTACCCCAGCCTGCTCCAACAACTCGTGGCGACTTTCACCCGGCAGCCCCAGTATCATATGAGCACAATTTTTAATGCCCCGTTTGGCCGTTTCTTCCAATGCCCAAACCGATTCGGCAAAAGAATGTCCGCGATTAATACTTTTCAGGGTACGGTCGAGATGCGACTCCAAACCAAACTCAACCATTACATAAACCTTTTTACCAAGTTCCGCCAGGTAATCTAACAATTCGCTATTCACAGCATCGGGACGGGTGGAAATAACCAGTCCAACAACTTTCGGATGCTGCAGAGCTTCCTCGTATAATCTTTTCAAGTCAGCAAGCGGAGCATATGTATTTGTATACGCCTGAAAATAGGCTAAAAACTTCATCGACTTGTATTTCTTCGAAAAAAAGCCAATACCTTGTTCCACCTGGTTTGTTACACTGTTTGCAAGGTTACAATACGTTGGTTTAAATGTAAGATTATTACAATATGTGCAGCCGCCAATACCTTTTGTTCCATCGCGGTTCGGACAGGTGAAACCCGCATCAACCGAGACTTTTTGTACCCGCTCCGAAAACAGATTCCTGAAATATGTTGGAAAATCGTTGTATCGTCGATCGTGTCCCCAGCTGTAAATTGTTTGCCCCATTCAATTCTGTTCTTAAGTGCTCAAAAGTAAACAAAATTAAAGATTTGCATATTCTACCAAACTTTAACCTCAGCCCATAACCTTAATCAGATTGATACATAACAAATTAATCTGTCATAGATAAAACTTATCAACAAATCTTGAAAACTTTAATCTTTTCTTCTTCGAAATGCGTTTTAATTCAGAAAGCAAATCACTATTTTTATTACATAAAACCGCAGCTTATGTTCTCTGATAAGGATAAAAAACAAATACATCAACGTGGAAGCGATTTACAAACCGTGCTTTCGCAAATAGAAAATTTCAAAAAAGGATTCCCTTTTCTTCATATTGAAAATGCTGCAGCAGTCCCCGATGGAATAATTCGCTTAAATTCTGAAGATCTTAAAAAACGAGGTGAACTTTACGATAAAAAAGTGGCTTCGGGAACCCGACCCTTAAAATTTGTTCCGGCTTCGGGTGCAGCCAGCCGTATGTTTAAAGCATTATTTGAGGCGCTTGAGCAACTCGAAACAGCAAATGAAACGGAAGTACTAAAGAACAAAGCTGCAAAACAGTACATTGATGAATTAGATAAATTTGCATTTGCCGGCGAACTTAATGAAGCGATAAAAGCTGATGGTGCCGAGAGTTCAGTTAAAAATAACCTGGATTATCTTTTAAGTAATAAAGGACTGAATTACGGCTCTCTACCCAAAGGATTACTAAAATTCCATTCGTACGAAAAAGGAGCGCGAACACCGTTTGAAGAACACCTGGTTGAAGGCGCGAAATATGCCCGGAACAAAAACAACAAGGCAAAACTTCATTTTACTGTCTCGCCTGAACATCAACCTGTTTTTGAAAGCTTACTGGGCAAAGTCCAAAAAAAATACGAAGAAGAACTAAACATTGAATTTGAAGTTTCATTTAGCCAGCAAAAACCATCTACCGATACCATTGCCGTTGATGTAAACAACGAACCTTTCCGTAATCCGGATGGTAGTTTGTTGTTCCGTCCGGGAGGGCACGGTGCCTTAATCGAAAATTTAAACGATTTAAATGCCGATGTAATTTTTATAAAAAACATCGACAATGTGGTTCCCGACCGATTAAAACAAACCACTGTCGATTATAAAAAAGGGTTGGCAGGAGTACTGCTTAAACATCAGGAGAAACTATTCCGCTATCAAAAAGAATTAAACGAAAAACATCCTGTTGCATTGGACAGCGGCTTTTTAGCCGAGGCTGCCAATTTTATGGAGAATACTTTAAATACCAAACCTGCCGAAAACCAGTATTACACCGAAAAAGAAGAACTGTACTACTATTTGAAAGAAAAATACAATCGTCCGTTACGTGTGTGTGGGATGGTTAAAAACGAGGGCGAACCCGGTGGCGGGCCTTTCTGGGCTACCAATCCGGACGGAACCGTTTCGTTGCAGGTGGTAGAAAGTTCGCAAATTGATCCAGAAAGCGTTCAACAACAAAAAATAGCACAAAATGCTACCCATTTCAATCCTGTTGATTTGGTGTGTGCTGTAAAAAATTACAGAGGAGAAAAATTTGACCTGACCCAATTCACCGATCCTGCAACCGGCTTTATTTCAAAAAAATCGAAAGACGGAAAAGAACTGAAAGCACAGGAATTACCTGGTCTTTGGAATGGTGCAATGAGCAACTGGAATACCCTGTTTGTTGAAGTACCAATTGAAACATTCAATCCTGTAAAAACGGTAAACGATTTATTGCGCAAAGAACATCTGTAAAGAGTATTTCGTATTTACGGGTTAATTATTAATTTCGCGAACTCATTTTATACAATGAACGAGGAAAGAAATAATTTTAGGGAAGAAGATTTAAGTGAGGCAGTTAACAGGTTTAAACGCTCTTTAATTTCAGGCAAAAAAAAGTACTTCGATGTAATGGAATTCGAAGGAATTGTGGAACACCTGATGGAAGAAGGCGATCTCCAGTCTTCTGAAATTGCTGCAAAACAGGGAATTCAGATTCACCCCAGTGCTATTCCTCTTCAACTAAAATATGCACAAATTCTTATAAGTAAAGGGAAGTATCAACAGGCGCACAAATATTTGAATTTTGCTGAAAAAGTAGAAACAGCCAATCCGGATGTACACCTGTTAAAAGGTTCGGCATGGCTGATTATGGGAAACGAACAGGAAGCAAACGCCTCGTTTTTAAATGCCGTTAAGAATGCCAATGGAGAAGAAGACGACATACTTTACCACATTGCATCTGCTTTTGTTCAGGTTGGCGAAATAAAAAAAGCCATAACTTATTTCGAACGTGCTTTGAAATTCAATCCCAACAACGATTTGGTTCTTTACGATCTGGCGTTTTTTAACGACCAGCTGGGCAATTACAAGAAAAGTATTGAGTATTACAACCGGGTAATTGATAACGATACATACAATTACACCGCCTGGTTTAACCTGGGAATTGTCTACAACAAAGCCGACAAGCATAAAAAAGCCATTGAAGCATACGAATATACACTGGCCATAAACGAGAATTTCCACATGGCTTTGTTTAATATTGCCAATGCGCTGGCAAACTCTTCGAGGTTTGAAGAAGCCATTGAAAAATACAAAGAATACCTGGAAGTTGATGCAGATAACGACGATGCCTACTGCTACATTGGCGAGTGTTTCCTTAATTTGGAAGACAACCTGAAATCGGAATCCAACTACCGAAAAGCGCTTGACATTAACAATGAGAACGACACTGCCTGGTTTGGAATCGGGTTGTTGTACTGGATTCAGCAAAAGTTTGATGAAAGCGTGGTATACATAAAAAAAGCCATCGAGTTCGACAAAAACAACTCGGAATACTGGCTGACTTTGGGGAAAGTGTACAACGATGCTGATATCAGAGACGATGCCGTTAATGCTTTTAAACAAGGAGCCAAAATTGATGCCGACAATACTGAAATTTGGTTGACCTGGGCAGAGGCACTCAAAAAATACGGAGAAACAGAAGATGCAATTCAGATTCTTAAACGGGGGATTAAAACCAATAACGATTCAATGTTAAAATATCGTTTGGTAGCTTTTCTTCTGGAAATAAGAAAACAAAAAGAGGCCCACGAGTGGCTTCGGGTTGCCATGAAACAAGACTTTGAAAACATCAATTATCTCTTCGATATTTACCCAAGATCGTTAAAAAGCAAAAGGATAAAAATTATCATAGACGAATTTCGCAGAAGCCCAAAATAAACCTCAAATTTGTTTCTGAGAATTATTATCTACCAAAGTTTCGCCCTTGAGCTGTTTTAGAATACGCCTGCACACTTAATTTACAATTTGTTTTTGTATTTTGGCGAGCCAAAAATTAATGATTGGATAAAAATTGATCGTCACATTTTTCCAATCCCTGATATACAAAAACAGAATAATCACAAATCAAAAATGAATAGAACATTTAAAGACTTCTTTACACTGGCCTTAAAAGGGATGGGAATGGGAGCAGCAGATGTTGTCCCAGGCGTTTCGGGCGGAACAATTGCATTTATAACCGGGATTTACGAGGAATTAATCGGCTCAATAAAATCGGTTAACCTGAATGCCATAAAACTGTTTTTCTCGGGAAAATTTGCGGAATTCTGGAAAGCCATTAACGGCACATTTTTATTAAGTGTATTTATTGGTATCGGAATCAGTGTGGTCTCGCTGGCCAAAGGATTGGGATACCTGTTACACCACCACCCTATATTAGTTTGGTCGTTCTTTTTTGGATTAATAATTGCCTCTGCCATTTATGTGGCACGGTCGATTAAGCAATGGAATGTGGGAACAGTATTGGGTGGAATAGCAGGAATTGCTGTTGCATACGCAATAACTGTAATTTCGCCGGCCGAAGCAAACACCAGTTACTGGTTTATTTTCTTATCTGGTTCCATTGCCATTTGCGCTATGATTTTACCCGGTATTTCAGGAAGCTTTATCCTGGTTCTGCTGGGTATGTACAAGTTTATTCTCGATGCAGTAGGAGATATGAACCTTGCGGTTATTCTCACATTTATGGTTGGTGCGGCAGTCGGAATTATCGCTTTTTCGAATATTTTATCGTGGTTACTAAAAAGATACCACAATCTTACCATTGCCGTGCTGGCAGGTTTTATGGTGGGATCGTTAAACAAAGTATGGCCATGGAAAGAAGTTACGGAAACCATTATCAACCGGCATGGCGAATTAAAACCAATTGCTGAACGAAACATTTTACCATCAACCTACGAACAAATTACCGGTAACGAATCTTTATTATTGGGGGCACTTATTCTGGTTGTTGCCGGATTTGCCCTCATTTTTGTTGTTGAAGGAATTGGTAAAAAACTGAAAAAGTAAATTATCGCAGTTTGGTTAACAAGTAAAAAGACAGATTATGAAACGATACGGCTTATTAGGATATCCACTAACACATTCATTTTCGAAACGGTATTTTACGGAAAAATTTGAAAAGGAAAACATCGACTCTACTTACCAGAACTTTGAGATAGATTCGATCGCGAAATTTCCTGATGTCATAAAAAACAATCCCGACATTATCGGGCTAAACGTAACCATACCGTATAAAGAACAGGTAATTCCGTATTTGGATGAGTTAAATGATTCGGCCCGGGAAATTAAGGCAGTAAATACCATTCGTGTAACCAGAACAGAAACAGGTGTGCATTTAAAGGGATTTAATACCGACACTTTTGGTTTTGAATCGGCATTAAAACCGTTGTTAAAAGAATACCATAAAAAAGCCCTTATTCTGGGAACCGGTGGCGCGTCGAAAGCTCTCAAATACGTGCTTGGGAAATTACAAATAGAGTATATTTCAGCTTCTATTGAAGAATTGAAAGAAAACGAAATTCGTTACGAGGACATTGATGAACAGATGATATCTGAGCGGCTGCTGATTATTAATGCCACACCGCTGGGCACCTATCCAAAGGTTGATACTTTTCCTAACATTCCGTACGAATTTATAGGTGAGAAACACCTGCTTTTCGACCTGGTTTACAATCCGGAAGTAACAAAATTTATGGAGAAAGGAATGTCCAGGGGAGCCACTGCAAAGAATGGTTACGACATGCTTTTGGGCCAGGCAAATAAAGCATACGAAATCTGGAACTCGGAAGAATAGTATTCAATCACAGTTTTCAGTAATTCAGGTTATATCTAATAAATTATGGAAAAGAAAAAGATATTATTTGTGTGCATGGGTAATATTTGCCGCTCTCCCAGTGCCGAAGCTGTTTTTACAGGATTGGTTAAAAACAATGGGCTTGCTAAAAAGTTCGAAATTGATTCGGCCGGAACAATCGGTTACCATGCCGGACAACCTGCTGACCGCCGAATGCAAACGCATGCTTTAAAACGCAGCTATAATTTAACCAGTATTTCACGCCCTGTTAATCCGGATACCGATTTTGATTATTTCGACATGATTATTGGTATGGATGACGAAAATATGCATTCGTTAAAGCAAATGACACGTAACGACGCACATTTGAAAAAGCTGCATAAAATGACCGACTTCAGAAAGGAAATGAATTATTCTGAGGTTCCGGACCCATATTATGGTGGCGATGCCGGTTTTGAACTGGTACTTGATTTATTGGAAGATTCATGCGAGGGCTTACTGGAACACATACAAAAAAATGAGATTTGAGTTAAACTCAAATCTCATTTTTATAGTTAGCTTATCCTGAATATTTTCTATTCGAAATGATAGAGGAAATTAACCAAACAGTCGTAAGCAGGTTTCCTTTCTCCTTCAATATCTACAACAATTTTAACCTGTACTTTTGCAATTCCCCGAAGGTTTTTAATGTCGTTTAAATAAACCTTTGCACGAATCTTATCATTCACTTTTACGGGCTGTTGAAAACGCAAATTTTCAATTCCGTAATTCACAATCATTTTTACGTTATTTACCTCAACCACATTATACCACAAATACGTTAACATCGAAAGCGATAAATAACCGTGCGCAATAGTGGTTTTAAACGGCGATTCTTTTGCTGCACGTTCCGGGTCAGTATGAATCCACTGAAAATCAAGCGTCGCATCAGCAAACTTATCAATCTGCTCCTGTGTAATTTGAATATAATCAGAAACACCAATCTCCTGACCCAAAAGAGCCTCAAATTCTTCGTAGTTGTTTATAATTCTTTTTCCCATAAGGTTTGTTTCTTGAAAATTGAGTTGCCAATTTAAGTCTTTTTGTTAAGTAAACACAGGCAATTGTACAATGAATTGCTACAAATTCGAAAGCTTTTACATACTCTTGCAGAATTTTTATACCACATGTTCTAATTTTAAAAGACACGGGGCATTTTCAAATGATTTTTTCCATCATTTAGAGCAGGCAAAATGCAAATGCAACCTCTAACTTTACACACAGCTCCTCTGATAAAAAAATTCCGTAATTCATCCCGTTTTGTTAGCCCTGCTTTAAAAGACACGACAATTCAAAACATTTACCAAATACAAAGTGTTACTTACCCATAATTTGCTCACTTTTGCATCTTTCAAATCCATATGAAGAACATATTAAAAGGCACTACATTTTTAGCAATTGTTGCATGCTGGCTGTGGTCAACAGCATTTGTCGGAGTTAAAATCGGACTTGAACACCACTCTCCACTTCAATTTGCCGGGATCCGTTTTTTTATTTCCGGTGTACTGATATTTTTATACTTCGGAAAACCCAAACAGTATTTTGCTGAATTAAAAGCCAACATTAAATTTATTCTTCTACTCTCGGTTGTTCAAATATTTGCCCAATATGCACTTTTTTACAGCGGAATTAATCTGCTTCCCAGCGCACTGGCTGCAATGATTATTGGTTCACAACCTTTGTTTATTGCCGTGGTTGCCCACTTTTCGTTTCACAACGATAAAATGACTCCGTTAAAAACTGGCAGTATATTAATCGGTGTTGTGGGAATTGCAATAATAACACTTGGCAGAACAAAAGTTGAAATGAAGGGAGAGCTGGAACTTCTTGGAATTGCGCTACTTTTAATAAACAACCTCGTTTCGGGCTACTCTAACGTTATTATCGCCAAAAGTTCGCAAAAAATTTCTCCGGTTGTTTTAAGTTCAACTTCTTTAATAATAGGTGGCATTCTGTTATCGGTTGTATCTGTCCCTGTTGAAGGAATTCATCTGGGCCCCTTCCCGCCAAAATACTGGTATGCTCTGGCATGGTTAAGCTTTCTGTCGGCTGCAGCAATTACAATCTGGTATTCGCTGTTAAAACGCCCGGGAGTTAAAGTTTCTATTTTAAATGTTTGGAAATTCCTGATTCCCGTATCGGGAGCTGCTTTAAGCTGGATAATTATGGCCAACGAAAAACCCGATTTAATATCGATTCTGGGAATGACAATAATCGCTGTTTCGCTGCTTGCTTTAAACTATGCAAACCGAAGAGAACAGAAACTTAATAGCATAAAATAACAAAAGACAAATTACAAACACTTTTGCCTGCAATTTGACTTTTTATAATATCTGCTTTTTTATTGAAGTCGTCACAACTTCATAGCTCATTCTTCTAATACCAGCAATTCAATTTTTCGGAAATCGGTACCATGGCTTTCCGCCTGAATTGAAATAGTTCCTTTGGTAAGAATTTTGTTTCCATCGGCCGGCAACAATTTTTCGTAATACTGATCTCTGGGATCTAGCTGTGGCTTTTCGTAGTGCATTACTTCCACTCCATCAACAAAATGACGAATCACCTCTCCCCCGCGAACTTCTACTTCAACATTCACCCATTTGTCGTCGAGTTGGGTTTCCGATTTCGAATTGATACAATGCTGCTCTATTAACGAATCGTTCATTACCACATTTGTTCCGGGCGTACACAAGTTCATTGTCGAACGCTCTCCTTTTCCGGTAATTCCCCCGAGTAACTGCACTTCAATTGAAGTTGGAAAATCCTGATCCAGTTCCATTGATTCGGCACTTTGCCCGTGAATCATTAAGCCATTATTACGGAAAGCCCAACCTGGACCATTTTTTACCTGTTTCCCAACAAAACGATACTCAACATACAACTTGTAATGCGAAAATTCACCTTTATAAAACAGGTGTCCGAATTTTCCGTTCCAATCATCCCAGTTTTCATAAGAAACACGCAGCAAACCATCTTCTACGCGAAATGTATTTTTGTAATTCTCTCCTAATTCTTCTCCCTTAAACTTTACATCCCATCCGGTTAAATTTTTCCCGTTAAATAACTTAATCCAATTTTCAACCGTTTTTTTACCAGAGGTTTCTGCTGTAGTTTTTGGTTTCGAATTACACGATATTAACAATACAGCAAAAGCAAAAACAATAATTTTTGAAGTAGTTAAAAATACCTTCATCTTTTAATTTTTAATTGATTTCGATTATAGAAAAGTAAAGGTAAAAGAATTCCGCAAAATCAATAATTAACCATTTGGTTAATCTTTTTAGTTAAATCCTTTGGTCAATTAAAATAATCATTTTAAATTTGACCATCTGGTTAAACCTTTTAGTAAATACCAACAATATGAATGATATAAAAAAAGACAATACCGAAGATAAAATTTTGAAAGCAGCAAAAACCATATTTATCCGCAAAGGAATGGATGGGGCAAGAATGCAGGAAATAGCAGATGAAGCAGGAATAAACAAAGCTCTTTTGCATTACTATTTCAGATCGAAACAAAAGTTATTTGAAGCAATATTTTCAAATCTCCTGAATCAGATATTTCCTAATATCAGCTCAATTCTGCTTTCAACAAAACCAATTGAAGAGAAAATTGAATTGTTTGTAGAGAACTATATCGAGATGCTTCTACAAAATCCCTATCTCCCGGCATTTGTTTTAAAAGAAATAAACCGCGATTCTGATTTCTTTGAGAATACATTTAAAAGTAATCGTATTGACCTGAGCCAGCTGCTTTTGATGTTTGAAAATGAAATGAAAGCGGGTAACATAAGAAAAATGAATCCGCGCGATTTAATTGCCAATTTACTGGCAATGTGCATATTTCCATTTGCAGCCAAACCGTTGCTGAAGCTTCTTCTTTTTAACGATGACCATGAAAACTACAACCGGTTTCTGGAAGAAAGAAAAAAAACGATAACAGAATTCGCACTGAATTCTATCTTACCAAAATAAAACAGAAGAACATGTAATCGAAATTCTCAATTATTATGCAAATGAAGAAACTTATTGTATTACTTTTCCTTCCCATACAAATGGCGTTTGGACAAACAAATGTACCACTCGACAGTTGCTACGCATGGGCACGAAAAAACTACCCCAACCTTAAACAATCAGAGCTTTGGCAGAAAATCACTTCCCTGAATAAGGAAAACCACACGACAAACTATTTGCCACAAGTTTCATTGAATGGAAAAATAACGTACCAGTCTGAGGTAACCGAAATCCCTGTTGCTATGCCGGGAATTTCGGTTCCATCAGTTTCGAAAGACCGTTACAATGCTTACGCCGAATTGCAGCAAACCATCTGGGATGGTGGCATTTCTTCTGCAAATAAATCGTTGGAAGATGCCATTCTAAAAAGCAATCTTAGCCAACTGGAGGTTGAACTCTATAAATTAAACGAACAGGTTGCACAGGCTTTTTTTACAATTTTAATCGTCGATAAACAACAGGCAGTTTTACAAGCGCAGATTAAAACGATAAACGAACGTTTAAAAACAGTTCAGTCAGGTATTCGCAACGGAGTTCTCGAAAAAACATCAGCACTTGTTCTTGAGGCAGAAATTTTAAATCTCGAACAAAACAGCGTTCAACTGCAAGCGGCTAAAAATGCTTCCGTGCAGATGCTTGAAATTCTTACAGGAGAGTCATTCTCGGAAAACAGTGCCTTTATTTACTCGAATACAGATGCCGGTTTTAATGCAGAACTTTTGCGTCCCGAACTTCAGCTTTTTAGCAGCCAGCAAAATCAATTGGGAAGCCAAAAAGGACTTTTAACAAAAACCCGAAATCCTAAAGTTTATGGATTCGGACAACTTGGTTATGGCAAACCCGGACTAAATATGCTACTCGACGAATTTAAAGGCTACTATCTAGTAGGGATTGGCATTTCGTGGAATGCATTCGATTGGAAAACAACCGCTCGTAAAAAACAGGTTCTTCAACTGCAACAGGAAATGCTTCAAAGCCAGGAAGCCACATTCAGGCAGAATATTCAACTCTTGCTGATCCGGCAAAAGGAACAGATTGTAAAACTGGAAACAATGTTAAATAACGATCAGAAAATGGTTGATCTGCGAAACAACATTACCAAGGCCGCTGCCTCAAAACTTGAAAACGAAACAATTACCGCTTCAGATTACATACAGGAGCTACAAGCAGAAACAGTTTCAAAACTAAACTACGAATTGCATAAAATTCAATTAAACGAAGCACAGGAAAAATACAACCTGATAAAAGGAAAATAAAAGATTGAGCTACAGCAACAAAACAGAAAAACAAAATCTACAAACGGCAAAAAAATATATCATGAAATATTATCTATTCATTCCAATACTTGGATTCCTTCTTTTTGGATGTAAAACCACAACCGAACAATCAGATGCCTACGGAAACTTTGAAGCAGAAACTGTAATTGTTTCGGCAGAATCAACCGGAAAAATTCTGCAGTTGAATGTTGAAAAAGGCCAACAAATAAAATCGGGTATGGTGGCTGCTGTTATCGACACCGTTCAAATTCAGCTAAAAATGCTACAGATTGATGCGCAAAAAGCTGCAGTTACTTCCAGACGTCAATCCATAAGTTCGCAAATTGAAGTGCTGAAAGAACAGCGTAAGAATCTGGGAATTAACGAAACTAGAATACAAAGCATGTTAAAAGATGGCGCCTCAACGCAAAAACAGCTTGACGACATTCAAGGCCAGATAAGTGTGATTAACAAACAAATTGAGAGCACAAAAACACAGTACATTTCAGTTTCGAAAGAACTGGAAGTGTTGGATGCCCAAAAGGTTTTGTTAATCGATCAGTTAAACAGGTGTAATGTAATTTCACCAATTGAAGGCACCGTTTTGGAAACCTATGCCGAACAGGGAGAATTAACAGCTACCGGGAAATCGCTGTTTAAAGTTGCCGATTTAAGTAAACTCGATTTAAAAGTTTATGTAAGCGGAGCACAGTTACCCGAAATAAAGCTGGGCCGGCAGGTTGAAGTTTTAATCGATAAATCGGAAAAAGAAAACCAAAGCCTGACTGGAACGATAACCTGGATTTCATCGGAAGCAGAATTTACACCCAAAATAATCCAGACAAAAGAAGAGCGGGTTAAACTTGTATATGCAGTAAAAGTTGCGGTTACAAACAATGGTACTCTAAAAATTGGGATGCCGGGAGAAATTAAATGGTAGTAATCTTTTGCAGGTGGAATTGCAAAGAATGCAACCGCTGCTGAAATTGCATCAAAATAATGAATAATGGACTTTAAAGAATTATTGGCATATAAAAAAAGCTTTCTGTTAGCCGGGAAAATCTACGATCTTACTAAATCATTCCCTGCTGAAGAAAAATATGCCTTAACTTCTCCCATTCGAAAGGCTTCGAGATTAATCTGTTGCGACATTGCTGAATCATTTGAAAAACGAGAGTCACCTGAGCTATTTTTTAACCAATTAACAAATTCCGGCGGGCAGATAAAAGGTATAATCGTACTTCTTCAGTTTGCGCGGGAATGTAATTATATAAATAACGATCAGTACGAGCAAGTTGCATTACAGGCAGAAGAAGTGGAGATAATGATTAAGTATATGATTTTAAATCCGGAAAAGTTTGGAAGTCGCAAAGTAATGTAATCTTTCTGCAAAATAAGACAATATGTAAGACCATGATTTCTTTACAAAACATAAGCAAATCGTACAAAGAAGTTAGAGCACTTGACAAAATTTCGTTCAGCGTAAACAAAGGTGAGCTGTTTGGTTTGATAGGACCCGATGGTGCCGGGAAAACCACTTTGCTGCGTATTCTTACCACTTTGCTTTTATCCGATTCGGGACAGGCAAAAATGGATGGTTTAGATGTAAAAACAGATTTTAAAAAAGTGCGACACCTTGTTGGTTACATGCCCGGAAGATTTTCGTTGTACCAGGATTTAAGCGTAGAGGAAAACCTTAACTTTTTTGCTACAGTTTTTGGAACCACTGTAGAAGAAAATTACGACCTTATTCGTGACATTTATTACCAGATAGAACCGTTTAAAAATCGCCGTGCCGCGAAACTTTCAGGTGGAATGAAACAAAAACTGGCCCTGTCATGCGCACTAATTCATAAACCTAAAATACTTATACTTGATGAACCAACTACAGGAGTTGATGCCGTTTCTAGAAAGGAATTCTGGGAGATGCTAAAAAATCTTCAAAAAAGCGGAATCACAACTTTGGTTTCCACGCCTTACATGGACGAAGCCGATTTGTGCGACCGTGTTGCGTTAATTCAAAATGGTTCTATTCTGGATATTGATTCACCAACGCGAATCACAGAAAAATTCCAACGAAAGATAATCCAAGTACATGCAAAAAACAAGTATAAACTAATTAACGACCTGCGTGCTTTTAATAAAGCTGAATCAGTGTATGCATTCGGTCAATTTGCACATTACACAGGTTTTAACGACACCACAAAATGTAACGAACTCGAAAGCTATCTAACTCAACTGGGACACGAAGAAGTGCTGGTTGAAGAAATTGCAGCAGGTATTGAAGACGTATTTATGAACCTCATGGAAAGTCGCAGCTATAACACTCAAAGCCAGAAAAAACAGGATAATGATTGAAAAGATAATAACAGTAAAGAACCTGGTTAAGAAATTTGGAAGTTTCACTGCCAACGACAACCTGTCGTTTGATGTTTTTAAAGGCGAAATTTTTGGTTTTCTGGGAGCTAACGGAGCAGGAAAAACCACAGCTATACGAATTCTGTGCGGATTATCATCGCCAACTTCAGGAGACATAAAAGTGGCCGGCTTCGATATTTATAAGGATACTGAAAAGATCAAAAACAATATCGGTTATATGAGCCAGAAATTTTCGCTGTACGACGATCTAACTATTTCTGAGAACATTAAACTTTATGCCGGTATTTATGGAATTTCAACAGAAAAAAGGAAGCATAAAGAAAATGAACTTCTAAAAAAACTGGAACTCGAAGCAGTGAAGAACAAACTTATTGGAGATCTGCCGCTGGGATGGAAACAAAAACTGGCTTTTTCTGTGGCCATTTTTCACGATCCGAAAATTGTTTTTCTCGACGAACCAACTGGAGGTGTTGATCCCGTAACCCGAAGGAAGTTCTGGGATTTAATTTACGAAGCAGCCAACAACGGTATTACAGTTTTTGTAACCACGCATTATATGGATGAGGCAGAATATTGCAACCGTGTTTCGATTATGGATGCCGGAAAGATAGAAGCGTTGGACACTCCTGCCAAACTGAAAGAAAAATACCACGCAAGAAATATGGACGAAGTATTTATAAAAATTGCCAGATAAGTAAATAGCACGGAGCCCATAGCTCACGGCACAAAGCCTTTTATATGAAACAACTTAAATCATTCATAAAAAAAGAATTCTATCACATCTTTCGCGATCCGCGAACCATGCTTATTTTATTTGGCATTCCGGTTATTCAGCTTCTTATTTTTGGAACTGTAATTAAAAATGAAATTACAGATCTACACATTGCCATTTACGATCAGTCGAAAGACGAAACCACTCAAAAAATCACAAATAAATTACTCTCATCCGGCTATTTTATTTTAGATAAAAATCTGGAAAATCTGGATGAGATTGAAGGTATTTTCAGAAAAGGGAAAGTGCGTGAAGTTATTGTATTTGAAAATAATTTTGGGAAAAACCTTGTAAAAGAAGGTACTGCTAAAATGCATTTAATCGCCGATGCATCAGATCCGAATACAGCTAAGTTAGCTATTTCTTACACAACGGCCATTGTTAACGATTACATAAAAAAACTGTACCCTGAAATTCAGATGCCCCTGCAAATTACACCCGAGGTAAGAATGTATTTTAACGAAGAAATGAAAAGCGCCTATATGTTTGTACCAGGCGTAATGGCATTGATACTGATGCTCATTTCTGCTATGATGACTTCTATTTCAATTACCCGTGAAAAAGAGCTGGGAACCATGGAAATCCTGTTGGTTTCGCCACTAAAACCCGTTCAGATAATTGTGGGAAAAGTAATCCCATACTTACTTCTTTCCATTGCCAATGCCTTTATAATTGTTTTAATGGGACACTTTGTTTTTGAGGTTCCAATCACTGGTAGTTTTATCTTGCTAATGTTGGAAACAATTCTGTTTATTATGATGGCACTCTGTCTCGGCATACTAATATCAACCGTTGCAAAAAACCAGATGACGGCCATGTTTATATCAATGATTGGATTAATGCTGCCAACCATATTATTGTCGGGATTTATTTTCCCTATTGAGAATATGCCGCTTGCACTGCAAGTTTTCAGCAATATAATGCCGGCTAAATATTTTGTAATCATTGTTCGGGCTGTAATGCTAAAAGGAGTTGGTTTATTTTTTATATGGAAAGAAACTGCTGTTCTTCTGGGAATGACACTCTTTTTTATTGCGCTGAGTGTTAAGAAATTTAAAATCAGGTTGGAATAATCAAGCTACTAGCTTTAAGCTTCCAGCTTTCTGTTTATTCAAAATATGTAATAACCCATCAAATGAATGATTACGGGATTACAAAAAAGTATAAAATAATAAGATTATAAAAATAGAACATCGCACATAGCTTATGGCTTGTGACTTGTGGCTTGTAACTTAAACTAAAATATGCGTACAATTAAATACATACTGCAAAAAGAATTTCGCCAGATATTTCGGAACAAAACAATGCTTCCAATGATTTTTGTAATTCCGATTATGCAAATGCTGATACTTGTTTTTGCCGCAACCTACGATATGAAACGAATCGACCTTGTAGTGGTTGACAAAGACTTATCATCAACATCGAGAGAATTAGTTGCCCGATTCGAAGGCATACCTTTTTACAAGGTGGTGGAATTATCTCCGTCAGAGAAACTTGCCGAGAAGTATTTACGAAACGATCAGGCAGATGCAATACTTATTTTTCCGAATAACTTTGAACACAATCTGGTTCGTGAAAACAAAACCTCGGTTCAGCTACTGATAAATGCCATTGACGGAAATACCGCACAGCTTATTTTTTCATATTCGGCAAATATTATTGCAAGCTTCAACAAAAACATCGTTGCAGAGTGGAAAGGAATCCCAAAATTCACCCCACCTGCCCAGGTGAATATATCAGAAAATTACTGGTATAATCCGGAACTGGATTACAAATGGTTTATGGCACCTGGTATTTTAGCAGTGCTGGTTACTATAATCGGCATGTTTATGTCGGGAATGAACTTGGTACGAGAAAAGGAAATTGGCACCATTGAGCAACTGAATGTAACACCCGTAAAAAAATACCAGTTTATTATTGCCAAACTGGTTCCGTTCTGGGTGATTGGCTTGTTCGATCTGGCACTTGGACTAATAATAGCCAGGCTGGTTTTCGATTTGCCAATTGTAGGCAGTTTATTTACCCTGTTCTTTTTTGCAGGTGTCTACTTAATAAGTGTTCTGGGATTGGGGCTATTTATTTCTACGGTTACCGAAACACAGCAACAAGTAATGTTTGTCAGCTTCTTTTTTATGATGATATTTATTTTAATGGGGGGTATTTTCACTCCTGTTGAAAGTATGCCTGCGTGGGCACAAACGATCGACCTCCTTAATCCAATCTACTACTTTATGCGCGTAATGCGGATGGTAGTATTAAAAGGCTCCGGCTTTTTCGATTTGATTCAGGAATTTGTATCGCTTCTTGTTCTGGGAATTATCTTTTTGAGCCTGGCCATTTGGAGATACAGAAAAACAGCATAAAAAAAGCGGTTCAGAAAATTCTGAACCGCTTCCTTATCTTGCTAAATACAAGAACTTATTTTATCAATTCCATTGATTGTTTTGCAATCTCAAGTTCTTCATTTGTTGGAATAATTAATACTTTGGTAGCTGCACTGTTGGTATTAATTTCATTTACTTCCTTATCGCGTATCTTGTCTTTTTCTGCATCCCACTCGATACCAAGGTACGACATATCTTCGCAAACCATGCGGCGAACAGGTGTTCTGTTTTCACCTACACCAGCTGTAAAAACAATGGCATCAACACCATTCATTGCAGCAGCATAGCTACCAATATATTGCTTAATACGATAAACATACATGTCAATTGCAAGAACTGCTGCCGACTCTCCGCTTGAATAGCTTTGTTCAACGTCACGCATGTCGGTGAAACTTGTCAGCCCTTTCATTCCACTCTCTTTATTCAATATCTCCGCTACCTCATCAACAGAGTATCCTTTTTGCTGTGTCAGGTAGAAAATAATTGCAGGGTCGATATCGCCTGAACGGGTTCCCATAATCAAGCCACTAAGTGGTCCCATTCCCATGGTTGTATCAATACAAACTCCTCCATTAACGGCTGCCATTGAAGCTCCGTTACCAAGGTGAATGGTAATAATTTTTGCATCCTTTTTCCCAAGGTATTCTGCCGCTTTTTCAGAAACATATTTATGCGACGTTCCGTGGAAACCATATTTACGAATACCCATTTCGCCATAAAATTTATTCGGAATTGCATAACGGAATGCCTTCTCCGGAATAGTTTGGTGAAAAGCTGTATCGAAAACACCAACTTGTATCGCGTTCGGGAAAACGTTTTCTGACACCTCAACACCCACTAAATTAGCAGGATTATGAAGAGGAGCCAAGGGGAACAACTCTTTTACTTTGGCTTTTACTTCGTCGGTAATAACCACGGTTTTTGTAAATGCTTCACCACCATGCACAAGACGGTGTCCTACTGCTTCAATTTCCGAAGGATCGCTGATTACGCCCACTTTTTCATCGGTAAGCAATTCGGCAACACGTTTTAATCCAACTGTATGATTCGGAATCGGAAAAGATTCTGTTATCTTATTTTCTTCTCCATTTACAAAAGTTTTGTGTTTCACAACACCTTCTTCCAAACCAATTCGCTCTACAAGTCCGCTAGCCAACGGTAACTCGGTATTCATATCAATTAACTGGTATTTAATTGATGAACTACCTGCATTAATTACTAAAATATTCATTTGTCAATATGTTTGTTGTTTGAGATAAATGAAACCTATCAAAATCTCCTTTATCTGTCTCCTCAATCTGTTGATTAAATCTTTTTATCCCGAAAGCTATTCTAAAAATCTTCCTGTGCCTGAATAGCAGTAATAACAACGGTATTGAAAATATCGTCAACTGTACATCCACGACTTAGATCGTTAACAGGTTTATTTAATCCCTGCAACATAGGACCAATTGCCAGTGCTCCGGTTTCGCGCTGAATAGCCTTATATGTATTGTTTCCTGTATTCAAATCCGGGAAAACCAACACACTTGCCTGCCCGGCTACCTCTGAGTTAGGCATTTTGCTTTTTCCTACATTTGGATCAACAGCCGCATCGTACTGAATAGGGCCTTCAATTTTTAAATCAGGACGAAGCGAAATCGCTTTTTCCGTGGCAGCTTTTACTTTGTCAACTTCAACTCCGCTACCTGAAGTTCCTGATGAATACGAAAGCAGTGCAACTTTAGGCTCAATACCAAATGCTTTTGCCGATTCGGCAGATGAGATGGCAATTTCGGCCAATTGATCGGCAGTTGGACTAACATTAACAGCACAATCGCCCATTACCGAAACATGATCGTCGAGACACATAAAAAAGCACGATGAAACTGTAGAAACTCCCGGACGTGTTTTTACAAACTGCAGAGCCGGAATAATAGTATGAGCCGTTGTGTGCGCTGCACCTGACACCATTCCGTCGGCATGTCCCTTGTATACCATCATTGTTCCGAAATACGATACATCGAGCAAAGCTTCTTTTGCCATTTCTTCCGGAATGTTTTTATGCTTACGCAGCTCATGGTAAGTTTTCCAATAATCTTCGTAATACTCCGATTTTGCAGGATCTATAATTTTTATGTTCCCGTTAATTTTTACACCGATTTTTGAAGCTTGCGTTAATATATCTTCCCGCTTACCCAACAATGTTACATCAACCACATTTTGGTCGACAAGCCTTGTTGCGGCCATAAGCACTCTTGAATCCGTACCTTCCGGTAATACAATATGTTTCTTTTTTGCCTTGGCCTTGGCCACCAAATTAAATTGAAACATATGAGGAGTAACCACGTCAGTCTTAAAACTTCTGAATTTATCGATCAGAAACTCAGAATCCACATATTTCTCAAACGTAGAAATACTTAAATCAATTTTACGCGTAATTCCCGGTCTGATTTTAGGTTTTACATTGGCTATTTTATTGGCTGCAGTAAATGTTACATCGTCAATCAGAATAATAGGAACAATATTTGGCAGCCCCTCAATTAATTTCAAAATTTGTTTTTCCGGGGCAATTCCTCCGGTAACAACTATTCCGGCTATATTTGGATAATTAGAAGATGAGTTTGCCTGTAGTGCACCCAAAATTATATCCGAGCGGTCGCCGGGAGTGATTATCAAGCTGTTCTCTTCTACGCGATCGAGGTAATTCCGCAATTGCATGGCTCCCACATCATACCTGTCAGCTTGTTTACACATCAGGTTTTCGCCCAATAATATTTTACCGCCAATTTCTTCGTATATTTCCTGGATCGTAGGACTACTCAGTTTTTTGATCTCCGGAATAATTTCAATATTTGTTTCAGCAGGAATTACTTTGCTTAACTCCTCTTTCATTAAATCGCAATCGCCTTCCGGCACACGATTCATAAAAACAGCCTGAACTTTAACGTCTCCTTCGGCATAAGTTTTTACCGCCAAATCAATATTTGCAACCGCATCTTTTACTTCCTTATTTTGTGCCGAGCTTACAAGAATAGTCGGAATTGAAAGGTTTTTCGCAATTTCTACGCTCAAGTCAAATTCAATAGCAATACCTTTGCCTGAAAAATCAGATCCTTCAACAAGTACTACATCATATTTTTCTTCAAGAGCTTTGTATTGTGCAATAATCTGGTCGATTAAACGGGCTTCCTGTCCCAGGTTTTTATATTTCACCACCTGAGACATTGTAAAACCATATGCCTCTTTGTAGTCCATGTCTAGATTGAAATACGAAAGCATTGTTTCAATGTGATTATCATGTACTCCGTGTGGATAATCGTTAATAATCGGGCGAAAATACCCTACTTTACTTACTTTTGAAAGTAAGACTTTTAAAACACCCAGTGCCACCAGCGACCTTCCTGTTCTCCTTTCCGTATTCGTGATATAAATACCTGTTTTCATTTTTTTTAATTTACTGTCATATATGGTTACTAAAATCGGTTCTGTTTCAGTGTACGAAAATCACCATAAACAGAAAATCAACTATCCTCCTCTGTCTGCCATGCAACCAATAAGTAGAATAATTTCTTACCCGGTACTTTAGTATATTAATTTTCTAAAAGATTATCGACGTTTTCAATAATTTGAATTCAGCATTAAAGAGCCCTGATTTTATACCACAGAGCTAATTTATGCTTCAGTTTGCCACTCCCTTTTTTTAATGCGGTGCAAAATTAAGAAAGTAATTTGGTTGAGATGATAGACGAAATCTAAATAAACAATTAATGTGTACAAATTTCACATTTAAATATAATACGAGCCGCTTTTATAAAACCAAACAAGATAACACGCTCAATAAGAGAGTTTTTGGTCTTTATTGTTTCACAAAGAACAATACCTGTTGATTGATATAAGAAGAGTTTTATTGGAAATTCTTACAACGCTTTTTTGCATAACCCAGCCTTTACGGCCAGTCTACTTCAACAGCCTTATAATTACCATTACAGGATGAAATGATTAAAACTCGTAATAAAGCCCCGTATATACCCCAACACGATAAGGCCGGTAACTTACATCAGGATTTGAGTTTATGGAATTAATATAATAACTCAGGCGGGGCTCAACCGCCATCGACAAATGTTTCCCAAGCATATAATTAACACCAATCCCAACCGTTCCCGAAAGGTTTATTTTTGAGATATCTTCTGTTTTTCCTATGTTTTGTTTTCCAAAATCGTTTTCGATGTATGCACTATTTCCAACCACTACACCCGCATTTAAACCACCTATTACATCAACACGGAACCTTTTATCGAGCACACTATAACGTAACGAAAGAGGGATTTCTACAAATTCAAATACTTGTGAAAATTCGCCATTGGTTGTTAATGTACTTTTTGCCTCTGTATTCGATAGTTCAGCATCAGTAGCAATTAATGCCCCTCTTGGTGCCGAACGCATATTTATTACTCCTGCAGTACTGTTCATCACCAGTCCTTCAGAGCTCAAACTTACCACATTCGAAAAGTTATCGCCATCGCCATTGGCAGGTAAAGGACTATAAAACATTTCATCTGCATTTGAGTTAAAAAGGCCACGTGAAGAATTGCCCGAACTCTGTCCGTCTTTTGCGTAATACACACCACTTTCAACGCGCAAACGTTTTCCGGTTTTGTATTGAACAGAAAATCCGCCTCCCATATTTGCATTTCCATCGCGACCGGAATACGTCATATTTTTTGCATACTTCTCGTTGTGGCTTGACGAATGGGAAGAATAACCGGGCGAAATATGTGCTCCCACACCCCATCTGTGTTCGATGGATTTTTGTTCTTTTATATTTTTTGTATTTTCCGCAATTAACAACTTATCGGCAGAAGTAAGATCCTGCTCAATACGTTGTTTGTTTTGGTATTCCGCCAAATCTACATCGCTTTGTTTCACAGTAAATGCAGCCTCAACGCGCTCTAACAAATCGTAACTCAATCTTTCAACAGCTGCCACAAAAACAATTTCATTTTTAGCTTTTTCATCATACGGCCGGGTTGAAACATCATTCTGCAGGTTGAATTTATTATCCAGTGTTTTAGGTTCGTTTTTTTCAGCTATTAATACTTCATCTTTAACAGATTCTGTAATATCTTGTTGTGTGGAAATTGCAGATTTATCACTTTTCTCATTTACAATCTCCTGTTTTGCCAATGTCGGTTCTACTTCACTTTGGGAGCTGTTAAAATACCAGCCTGCCAAAAATGCAAAAACCACAACTGCAGCCGCAGAAATCCAACCAATATAAGCCAAACGCTTTTTTCGTTTCTGCGCTGCCATTTGCCCCTGAATATTACTCCAAACGTGGGAAGGCGGCGCAACCGAAAAATCGTCAAACTTTTCGCGGATTGATTTATCTATATTTAACCTGTCACTCATTAAGCTGTATTATTACTTTTACCAACTTCGCTGTAAAGCTCTTTCACCTTACGCTTTAATATGTCTCTTGCTCTTGCAAGGTTCGATTTAGAAGTCCCTTCTGAAATTCTCATCTCTTCACTAATTTCCTTATGATTCATTCCTTCCATAACATAAAGGTTAAAAACCATTCGGTAGCGCGGCGGCAGTTCCTGAATTAGTTCCATTAATTCCCTTGCTGAAATATCGGCTAATACATCGTCAGAAATTTGCTGCCCTGCCAAAGCAGTTACATCTTCTACCGGATACATTAACTGTTGTTTCCGATATTTTTCGAGCGATACATTTACCATTATCCTCCTCATCCAACCTTCAAAAGAACCTTCGTGCCTAAAGGTGCCAATATTCTGAAAAACCTTTATAAAGCCTTCCTGCAGGTTATCTTCCGCCTCAGTATTATCTTTTGCATACCTCAGGCATACTCCATACATAGTTGGAGCAAACCTATGGTAAAGCTTTTCCTGAGCACGAACATTTCCAGACGCACAACCGGCTATTATTTTTTTCAGATCTTTCAAATTTCAATGCAAATGTTCGGCAAAAATAAGGATTAATCCTCATTAAAAATAGTTCGCCGTCTGTCATTTGCGGTATTTCTCCACAGTGTCATTTTGCTAATTCGTGGGTAAGACGACAGAAAATACGAAAAGGTTGCGTACAGACTTAAAAAGTTATTTGAGTTATATATTTCCATAAGATTCAGAAACACTTTACATCTTTTCTTCCGACGCAACCTTTTTGGTTTTTATACCATCTATAAAATTGTAACTTTATTAAAAATGCCCGTAATCATGAGAACACTACTCTCCCTTTTTACTGTCTTTCTACTTGCAGTAATTTATTCGTGCAGTCAAAACACCGATTCTCCCAATACCCCAAAAGTAATTGAGCTGGATGAAAAGTCAGCGCAATTAGTTGAAGCAGACAATGCTTTTGGATTGGAAAATTTCAAAAAAATAAGTCAAGAAAGTACAGAAGATAATATTATGGTTTCGCCACTGAGTATTTCTCTTGCACTGGCGATGGCTTATAATGGAGCCGCCGGAGATACCAAATCAGAGATGGAGGAAGCACTGAAATTAAATGGCCTGACTCCGGAACAAATCAACAACTCGTATAAAATGCTTGTTAACGCACTTCAGTCGCTCGATGAAGATGTAGTTTTTGAAATTGCCAATGCTATCTTTCATGAAGAAAACTTTCCCGTAAAACAGGTATTTCTCGACCTCAACAATAATTATTACAACGCTGAAGTTGACGGGATTGACTTTAGCAGCCCGGCTGCATTAACGACCATAAATAACTGGGTAGCCAACAAAACGCACGATAAAATCACTGAAATTTTGGATGCACTTTCTTCCGATGCCAGAATGGTTCTGTTAAATGCCATTTATTTTTACGGCACCTGGACAAAGGAATTTAATAAAGAAGGTACTAAACTGAGAAACTTTAATATGGTAAACGGAAGTACTAAAGAAGTACCAATGATGAGTAAAGAAGATAAGCTCGACTATCTTTCTAACAATTTATTCAGCGCTGTTAAACTTCCGTACGGAACAGGTCAGTACAACATGATGGTGATGCTGCCTGCCGAGGGAAAGAATTCGCAAGATATTATCGAAGAACTTTCAGCAAAGAATTGGAAAAACTGGACAAATGATTTTGAAAGCCATGAAAATGTTGTGGTAACCATGCCGCGCTTTAAATTTGAGTTCAAAGCCCAACTCATAAAAGTACTTCAACAAATGGGTATGCAAAAGGCATTTTCACCATCGGCTGATTTTTCCGGAATTTCCGATGTCGCTCTTTATATCAGCAAGGTTATTCATAAAACTTACATCGACGTTAATGAAACCGGAACAGAAGCAGCTGCAGTTACGGCCATTGTATTTGAAGTAACCAGTGCAGGCCCATCTGAACCTCAAAAAATTTATTTTACAGTTGATAAACCTTTTGTATTTGCCATAACAGAAAAAGACACCAATGCTATTTTGTTTATTGGCGAAGTAAAAAATCCGGAATACTAAGAGTAAAATAATGTTAAATATGACAACTAGAGCAGAATAAAACAATTCTATTTTCGTTTTTTCAATAAATCAAAAGCCATGAAACGATTAGTCGTTATACTATCCGTATTTGTACTATTATTTACTGCCTGCCAGGAAGAGGACGAAATTACATTTCTCGAGACAGGTGTTGTGGTTGATTATGCCGGTGCCGGCAACTGTGGTTTTATTATTGAACTTGATAATGGCAACCGTATTCAGCCACTGTACTACCCCCAGGATTTTACCTTTATGAACGGCCAGCAGGTACTGGTTGAGTACACCGAACTTGGTAATGTAATTAATGGTTGCAAAAGAGGTGTTGCCAGTAAAGTAAATTACATAGAAGAATTAGCCTGTGCGCAGTATGTTGATTTGTATTTCGAAAACTACGACAGCCTTGCACGAGACCCTGTTGTTTTGGATGAGGCATATATGGACGGGAATTGCCTTTTCTTTAGAGTTTCGTTCAGCGGAGGCTGCCAGGAACACACCATCGATTTGGCACGCATGCATCCATGGACAGCAAGCAGCAGTACTATCCCAACATTTGAAATACGTCATAATTCCAACGGAGATTTGTGTGAGGGATATTTTGCAAAAGAATTTCGTTACGACTTAACCCCTTTAATTGACGAAGGTAAAAAAGAATTTGTGTTAACCGCAAAACTGGTAAATGACGGAGTTTACAATAAAATTTTTGATTTGAATAAATAAAGGTTCTCTAAAAAAGAGCTGCACTGCTAACCTAATTAAGGATTGATTCTTCTGAGTCAATCCTTTTATTTTAGAATTAATCGAAATAAAATTGACTTGAATTACTTAAGGCCGTATATTGCATACTTTAAAACCTTAAAACATATTTTTATGAAACGAATTCCTTTTTTACTTTTTATCCTTGTATTCATTATTTTTTCGTGCGACAAGATTGAAGATGCCAACACTATTGATTTCGATACATCTATATCAATCGACATTCCTGTGGCAGTCTTAAACCCGGCAGCTTTGACCACCAAATCAGCAACTGCCGATTATTCATTCTCTGCATCGCAAACCATGAAACTCAGCGAAATTGGAGAAATTGGTGATTACCTCAACAAGTTGAAATCAATTGACATTGAAAATCCGGAAGTAACTTTCAGCAATCTGGCTGAAGGAGAAGAAATTAAAACAATTGAAATTTCAGTAACCGGAGTAGGTGTTTTAGCCACTTTTTCGAATATTACAAACGCAAATGCCACACACACTCCTTCTATCGACAATGCCCTGTTAACTCAGGTTGCCACAATTTTGTACGCAACAAAAGAAGTTACAGTAACCGTTGCCGGAACAACAAACACAGCACCAATGGATTTTACGATCAATATGGATTTTGACGTTCATATTGAAGCCGAGGTGTTATAAATCAATAAATAGTTTTAAATAATTCAACAAGCTGCTTTTAAAATATAAAGCAGCTTTTCTTTTGCTAAAAAATAAAAAGAGTTGTGCAGATTATGCAATAAAAAAGGGTGCAGATAACAAACCTGCACCCTTTTGATTTATATAAAATTATTGGTTTAAAAGATGCTGTATGATATTCCTGCTGCAATATCAAAAGTTGTTTTGGCGTACGTTTCATTATATTTTCCAACGTCAGGATCAGTAAACTCAACAGTATCGTCTTTGTAGAATGTATTCAGAATTCCAAAATCGAAAGTAAGTTTATCTGTAATTTTCCACATAAAACCACCTGCTAATGTCTTCGATGAATTTGTAAAACTAAAATCGCTCTGATAGTCAGGAGTTACACCATTTTGAGAAGTCAAACCTCCAACACTAATGGCAAATTTATCGCTTAAATTAAACTGTAATCCCAAACCAAGTTCGTAATAATTTTTATCGATATCGCGCTGCACTTGTTGCCCGGTTGAGCGATACCTTACATTGTATCCATAATCTACTCCTTTATCAAGGTACATGTTATATGATAACTGGGCTTCTAACCACTTCAATCCCCGATAACCGACACCGGCTGTAATAATTCCGGGAACATCATAGCTGCCTTCGGCTCCATCAGGAAACAAGCCAAGATCGTCAACTTCTGTTTCGTTTTTTAAGGTCAGGCTAGTTTTATGTTCATATTTCAGACCAATATTCCAATCTTCGTTTGGCGAAATATTAATACCAATAATTGGTGTCAATCCCATTCCTTTTTGCTTTGTGTCTACTTCACGGTCTTCCATTGCTCCTGCTGTACCTGATAAAGTTTGTGCGGTTTCTTGCAATGTATTAGCCGTTGCCTGAAATGTTGGACTTGCAGCAACATAAGCACCATTTATCTGGTTCAAAGTCATCGCATCAATCATTGTCTGGTCCAGTCCCATTAATTTTAATCCAGCTTCAATTCCCCCTTTCATTGCGGCATCTATTTGATTAGCCGCTTCCAATTGACCCAGCGTATAACTACCTGCAACACTCAAATACGGAGAAAGAGTTTCTGGCATATTAGCCAAAGCCTGAGTTTGTGCAGCCAGTGTCCCAACTGTTCCTGCCGCACCTGTCAACCATGCTGACGCCGGATTCATTTGCCCACCTGCCTGCAACATTACATTTCTAATTGCTCCTTCATAAGCATTCACTGAAGGCATAATACGAACTCCCCCATATACCGAGAAAATTTCATCAATAGCATAAGTTGCGCCTAGTTGAATTCCCCAGTAAGTTGAAGAACCATCAAACGATAAATCTGCACTATATCCTGTTACACCTAACGCTGGATTTATCTGAGCTAAACCGGCTAAAGCAGGTACAGCTTTTGATATCGGAATTTCGAAAGAAGGCAAACCCCGGTCGAAAGTAGCGGTTCCTCCACCACCGACCGGACCAATTCCTAATGAAAATGCCCATTTGTCTTTTTTGTAAACTCCATATAAATCAGGAAATACCGGGATTTTGGTTTCTCCTTTGTAATATCCATCGTTTAACAATGGAAATGTTGTATTTACTTCCCTATCCTGAAAAATAGTCTGGCTGTAAAAAGCAAAATGCCAACCATCTTCCATTTTTACCAATCCTGCAGGATTGTAAAAAACAGCATCAATTTCCAGAGCAGCATTTCTCGATAACATCCGGACATACTGTGCACTTTGATTGTAGTTAGTTAATAGTCCGCCCGCAAAGGCAACATTAAGCAGCATAGTACATGCCACAAGAAGTGTCAGTTTTTTCATAGATTCTATTTTAATAAAAGATTTTTTACTCCCATTTAACAAAAGTAATATTGGGACATAATACGGTTTAATAGTAGCTGATATCTGGATCACAAATTTAGAACTAATTTCCAATTACCAAAACTTCCTTTCTGATTTTCAATATTTTATGCATTTTTCGAATTATTTCGTCATTTATTCCATTATGTGCAAATAAAAAACCCGAAGAATAAATCTTCGGGCTTCCAGTATTTAACAAAAATGTTTTTATATATGAATCACCTCATCATAAGCTGCTGCTGCGGCTTCCATAACAGCCTCACTCATGGTCGGATGCGGGTGAATTGTTTTTAATAATTCATGCCCTGTAATCTCCAGTTTTTTGGCAACCACTAATTCTGCGATCATTTCGGTTACGTTTCCGCCAATCATATGTGCTCCAAGCAATTCTCCATATTTGGCATCAAAAATCAGTTTTACAAAACCATCTTTCTGACCAGCGGCACTTGCCTTACCACTTGCGGAGTATGGGAATTTACCCACCTTTACTTCATAGCCTGCTTCTTTCGCCTTGGCCTCTGTTAGTCCAACTGACGAAACCTCAGGATTTGTATAGGTACATCCCGGAATA
The DNA here is from genome assembly GCA_947492175.1 of uncultured Draconibacterium sp. Lineage (GTDB taxonomy): Bacteria > Bacteroidota > Bacteroidia > Bacteroidales > Prolixibacteraceae > Draconibacterium. The sequence continues at coordinate 97,100 of CANLMQ010000011.1, forward strand.
TTTCCATAATCAACAGGCTCTGGGTTTAATCCGGCAATTTTTTCGATACAGGTTATACCTTCGGCAGAAGCCACATGCGCCAATGCCGGCCCAGCAACAATATCGCCGATAGCGTAAACACCTTCAACATTTGTATTATAGAACTCATCTACTTTTACACGGCCCTGTTCGGTTTCAACACCCATCTCTTCCAGCCCAATACCTTCTGTATTTGGTGCAATTCCAACAGCAGAAAGAACAACATCTGCTTCAACCACTTCTTCTCCTTTTTTTGTTTTTATGGTTACCTTACATTTATCGCCAGAAGTATCAACACTTTCAACCGAAGAACTTGTCATAACTTTCATCTTCGATTTTTTAAAGTTGCGTTCCAGCTGTTTGGCAACATCAACATCTTCATTAGGAACCAATGTTGGCATAAATTCAACCAAAGTAACTTTTGTTCCTATCGAATGATAAAAATAGGCAAACTCACTGCCAATTGCTCCGGAACCAACAACCACCATACTTTCGGGTTGTTTATCGAGTGTTAATGCCTTACGATAACCAATAATTTTTGTACCATCCTGGGGTAAATTTGGCAATTCGCGCGAACGTGCACCGGTAGCCAAAATAATGTGTTTTGCAGTATACGATGTCTTCTTTCCGGCATCATCGGTTACTTCAACAGTGTTTTTACCTGCTAATTTACCCCAGCCAAAAATCGATTCAACCTTATTCTTTTTGAACAAGAACTGAATACCTTTACTCATGCCATCGGCAACACCCCGACTGCGTTTTACCATGGCTTCAAAATCAGGTTTTACTTCTCCTTGTATTGAAACTCCGTAATCAGCAGCATGCACAGCATATTCGTAGGCTTGAGCACTTTTCAATAACGATTTTGTTGGGATACATCCCCAGTTCAAACAGATTCCACCAAGATTTTCTTTTTCAACTACAGCAACTTTAAATCCAAGCTGTGCAGCACGAATGGCAGTAACATATCCGCCAGGACCACTACCTATAACTATAACATCGTAATTCATTATACTTATGATTTTATTGAATTTTATTTTAAGTAACTAACACCTCTGACAAAGAAAGGTTTTACAAAATTATTTCTTTTCAATCAAATAGAATCCTGTTGTATGTGGTATACAAACAAGCCTGCTCTGCAACTTCAATTATAACAACGTTTTTAATTGAGCAGTTCTTTTTCCCTTCCGATTCTATTTTAATTTAGAATACAAACTGAGCAACTCTCCTGCAGCTATAAACGAACTCATTTTATCTGTTAAAACGTAACTTTCCAAAACCTTTAATTTCTCTTTAATTTCAGGATGGTCATAAAAATTACGTTTCAAATTTTCTTCAATGGTTTCATGCATCCAATAGGTTGACTGCTCGTTACGTTTTTTATAAAAATAACCATTCTCCATTGTCTGCTTTTTGTACTTCTCTACTTGTCCCCAAATTTTATCAATTCCTGTTTTATGAAAAGCAGAACAGGTTACAACTCCCGGATCCCAATCCGACTCTTTTTTAGGAAACAAATGAATGGCGTTTTTATACTGAACCTGTGCCATTTGAGCTCTTTCAACATTATTTCCATCGGCTTTATTTATGGCAATCAAATCAGCCATTTCCATAATACCGCGCTTAATCCCCTGCAACTCGTCGCCGGCGCCTGCCAACATCAATAATAAAAAGAAATCAGTCATAGAATGTACCGCAGTTTCGCTTTGTCCAACCCCAACAGTTTCTATTAATATATGATTGAACCCGGCAGCCTCGCACAAAATAATTGTTTCGCGTGTTTTGCGTGCCACGCCTCCAAGCGATCCTGCCGACGGACTGGGACGAATATAAGCATTACTGTCGCCCGACAGTTCCTCCATACGCGTTTTATCGCCCAAAATACTTCCTTTGGTACGTTCGCTACTCGGATCGATTGCAAGAACCGCCAACTTATCGCCTCTACCGGTGATGTATTTACCAAAGGCTTCAATAAAGGTACTTTTCCCTACTCCAGGAACTCCGGTAATTCCAATTCGGATGGAATTACCACTGTGAGGCAGGCATTTTGTAATAATTTCCTGTGCTAGTTTCTGGTGCTCACTTTTTGAGCTTTCTACCAAAGTAACAGCTTTACTTAGTAGTGTTATATCGCCATTAAGTATTCCCGTTACATATTCATCGGCCGAATGTAATTTTCGCTTCTTTTTTAAAAATCGTTTAACCGAATCATTGCTAACCGACTCCGGCTGTGCTATACCGCTGTTTACTTTTAATCCTTCAAATTCAGGATTATTTTCAATATGGTGATTATCTTTTTCTGACATTAAGAATAATTTTGGGCAATAAAAGTACGCAAAAAAGAAGGTGCTGCAAATTACAATTGCAACACCTTCCCATATTATTGAACTTAAATAAACTTTTATCCTTGAGGAACAATTATATTGCTCGAAATTCGCAATGTTGATGTTGGTGTTTTCGGATCGTTTGTTATAACGGTAATCGATTTACTTTGACGTCCACGTTTTCCGCGAGAATCAAAAGTTACTTTAATCGGAGCTGTTTCTCCGGGTGCAATAATCTTTGTTGAAGGAGCAACCGCAGTACAACCACAAGATGAGCGCACTCTGCGAATAAGCAAATCAGACTTACCATTATTAGTTAAAGAGAAAGTATGCTCTTTCTTGTCTCCTTGTTTCATTTCCCCAAAATCGAATGTTTTTGGCTCGAAAGAAGCAACAGGCGCATCAGCCAACTGCTCTGGAGTTAATTTCGAGAAATCTTCCTCTATTGTTGCACTTACACCAATTGAACTTTTATAGTCTTTACTTCCATCTAACGACAAGTAAATACGATGCGAAGCAAAACCATACGTATTAGCAGCTTTTGTATCGTAAGTAACGATAACTTTTCCACGTCCGTTTGCAGGTATTGTTGTAGGTTCGGCTGTTGCAGTTAAATGTTTTGGCACTGTACGGAATCCTACTTCAACTGGTTTATCTGTATCATTTACCAACTCCAGCTCTTTTGTGACTACATCACCCTGCGTAAGTTTGGCAAATGAAAGATAATTTGATTTTACCCTAAGTGCACCTATCTTACGAGGAAACTGTTCTGCCAATGTTTTTTCGCGAGGTTCAACCTTTCCTGTAATACGCAAAACAACTGTTTTTACTTCAGCATTCGATGTTACTGTTACAGATTTATTAAAAGATCCCGGACGGTTTTTAGGATTATAACTTACTTTAATCTCTCCTTCTGCACCCGGAGCCACAGGTTCGCGTGTCCATTTTGGAGTTGTACATCCGCAAGATGCACGTACATTTGAAAGTATTAGAGGCGCATCACCTTCATTCTTAAAAGTGAAAGTGGTTGTTTGAGATCCGTCTGATTCTTTAAAAGAACCAAAATCATGTGTTTTTTCTTCAAATGAAATTTTTGCTACTCCTTGTGCCATTACTGTTCCTACAGCACACACAAAAGAAAATATTGCAATCAGTTGTAAAAATCGTTTCATAATTAAATACTTAAATTTGTTCGTTGAGTTTGTTATCCGAAAACAAATGTAAGAATGCTTTTTTACAAGAAGTGTTAATCGCATTCAATATTTTGTTAACGAGTTGTTAACTGCAGGTTACAACTAAAAAATTGTGTAGTTTCGTTATTAATCAACGTATGTATGAAGGGCAAAGCACTAAAATATATTATTTTACTGGCTACTGTTTCAATTGCCGGTGTTTTTTTAATTCAGTTTTCATTTATAAAAAGCTCCTACAACATTTCAAACGAGAAATTTAAGGAAAGTGCAAGTGTAGCTTTAAAAGAAGTGGCATGGCAGATTTTACTGGCTACCGGAAGCACCGAAAATTTTGACAGTATTACTCCTGTTGAAATTATTTCGAGCAGCATTTACCTGGTAAACGTGGGAATAGCTATTGATAAAGACCTACTGAAACTGAATTTAATGCGGGAACTAAAAAAACACGAAATTTATAACGATTTTGAATTTGCCATTTTTAATCCCACCGAAGAACAAATGGACGAAGGAACTTTAGTTTCTCTGAATTCCGAAGAAAAAAAATCGGTTTACACCTTTCCGGTAAACGAAAAATACACAAATTATTTTGGTATCCATTTCCCCGACCGGTCGTCGTATTTTAATTCGCGGCTTTCCATTTGGTATTTCTTAACCGTGCTGCTTGTATTGGTTGTTTTCTTTTTTGGCTACACACTTACTGTTATTATCAGACAGCGACAATTATCCGAGATTCAAAAAAACTTTGTAAATAACCTTACCCACGAACTAAAAACCCCAATTTCGGCAATTGCACTTTCGGCAAATGTTATTAATGACAAAAGAATATTAGAGGACCCAAAACGTTTGTTTGAATACACCCGAATTATTCAGGAACAGAATACACGCTTGTCAAAAAATGTGGAAAAAGTACTAAACCTGGCATCCATCGAAAAAAACAGAATAAAACTAAACCTCGAAAAATTTGAAATTCACTCGTTTCTTCATGAATCAATTGAAATTTTTAAACATTCAACTTCAGGACAAAAAGCTGTATTAACAATCAGGATGAGTAAAAAACCAACCTTTATTATTGCCGACAAATTTCACTTTGCTAACCTGCTTTCCAATATTCTTGAAAATGCCGTAAAATATTGCGAACAAACTCCTGAGATACTAATTTCGCTTAAACAGAAAAAAAACAGCTTTGAATTAAGTTTTGCCGATAACGGTATTGGAATCCCACGCGAATACCGAAAAAAAATATTTAAAAAATTTTACAGGATTCCCACAGGAAATGTACACAATGTAAAGGGATTTGGACTGGGGCTCGACTACGTTCACAAAATTGTTAAAGCCCACAAATGGAAAATTAAAGTTGAGGAAAATCCAAAAGGAGGAAGTATTTTTACACTTATCATTCCCAATTAAAATTATGAGTAATAACGAATTTAAAATATTGCTGGTTGAAGACGATGAAGCACTTCGCTTTATTGTAAAAGATAATTTAGAACAAAATGCGTACAATGTTCAGGTAGCAGAAAATGGAGCAATTGCCCTTGAACTTTTTGAAAACAACCAATTCGACCTGATTGTTTTAGATGTTATGTTACCTAAAATCGACGGTTTTCAGGTAGCTGAGAAAATTAGAAAAACCAATGAGCAGATACCTATTATTTTTCTTACGGCACGAAGCATGACCGAAGATAAAATACTTGGACTTACTATTGGCGGCGACGATTATATTCCAAAACCATTCAGTATGGAAGAGTTGTTGCTGAAAATTAAAATATTTTTAAAACGCAGTCAATCGCAACCAGTTACAAATGGTTCGGTTTCAAACACAATACAAATCGGAAGTTTCGATTTTAATTCAGACGATTTATCGTTAACATTCGATGGCACAGTTCGTACACTTACCCTAAAAGAAGCCGAATTGATTCGCTATTTTGCTGAAAATGCGAATAAAGTTTTGAGCAGAAATGAAATTTTGGAAAAAGTATGGGGCTCCGACGATTATTTTCTGGGCCGTAGTCTTGATGTTTTTATTTCGCGTTTGCGTAAATATTTTAAGGCCGACCCTGCCGTAAAAATTACCAACCTGCATGGAATTGGTTTTCGCTTTTCAGTAAAAAAAGAGAACTAAAACAAAATAACAGCAAAAAAAATGACAGCAACACAACTAATTATATTGATTGTAATCGGAATTTTATCAGGAATACTGGCAGGTGTTTTTGGGGTTGGAGGTGCCATTATTGTAATACCTGCTCTGGTATTTATTTTGGGGCTTTCGCAACATGAAGCCCAAGGTACCAGCCTGGCTTTTATGCTGCCTCCTGTTGGCATTCTGGCTACCTGGAATTATTGGAAAGCAGGCCACGTAAACTGGAAAATTGCACTTGTACTTTCTCTAACTTTTGTTCTGGGCGCCTGGTTAGGTTCGCATTTTTCGTTGAATATTTCAGACCGGTCGCTGCGAAGAGCATTTGGAGTGCTTATGATTATAATGGCTTTGAAAATGATTTTTTCGAAATGATAAACAATTGGTTCTGAGTTTTTAATGTATAAATTCGCTTTTCTGATAAAAAAGAGTTCAACTTTTTGGAAGAATTAAAAAAAGCACTATTTTTGCAGTCCGAAAATTGAATAGATAACAAGTAAAACTTTATAGAAATGAGTAAAAGAACATTTCAACCATCAAATAGAAAAAGAAAGAACAAGCACGGGTTCAGAGATAGAATGTCAACTGTAAGCGGACAAAAAGTAATTAAAGCCCGTAGAGCAAAAGGAAGAAAGAAATTGTCTGTTTCAGACGAACCAAGACATAAAAGGTAGTTACTATCTTTAAAGACTTTTTGCGGAAAGGTAAGGAATACAATTCTTTACCTTTTCGTGTTTATAGATATTTGTTGTTGCCACGAATAAAAAAAACGGGTCCATAAAGGTGTCTCGTTTAATTAAAAAAACAGATATTTTCTAAAATAAAAAACTGCAAACCCATTCTTGCTTATTTTAGCTCAAGCAAGAAGAAATACAAACACAATAAAATCAAAATCTGAAATAGCCTATTTCTCTGAAACAGTTGCTAAATAAAGTAATCCTAAGTACACTCAATATCAAAAGCCGGATAAATGCTATTTATTTCAATTTTGACCATTGATTATTGGTTCTTTTTCTTTCAACATACTTTTTTTGATTTATTTTTGTTTCCTTATTAAAGATCAACATTGAAATGAGCTTAGGTAAATTTTTAGTTAGCCGTGCATTTTTCATGCACCTGTTGCTTGCCATTGCCCTGGTTGCAATACTTGTATTTGGAACACTGAAAGGCTTAAACAGGTATACTCATCACGGGGTTTCATATCCGGTTCCGAATTTAATCGGACTTACAACCGATGATGCTATAACAAGCGCACAAGCAAATCGTTTGAAAATTGAAATTGTTGATTCGGTATACAATAAAAAATATAAACCGGGAGAAATTGTAGATCAACAACCTATAGCCAATTCAAATGTAAAAGAAAACCGAACTATTTTTTTAACAATTAATTCTTCGGAGCCCGAAAAAGTTATATTACCAAAACTTACCGATATATCATTTCGTCAGGCGCAGGTACTAATCGAAAATACAGGTTTGTTTATTGGCACAATCTCGTACCAACCATCAGAATATAACGACCTGGTTCTCGACGTTCAGCAAGATTCTGTATCGGTTCACCGGGGAGAAAAAATCATTAAAGGAAGTACCATTGACTTAATTGTTGGCCGCAGCAAAGGCAACATTAAAACACCACTGCCCAATCTCATTGGATTCAATATTCAGGAAGCACAGGCAACTTTAACTGCTGCCAAGTTAAATCTTGGAGCCTTGATATACGATCAATCGATAACCACCGCTGAAGATTCAGTAAATGCACAAATATGGAAACAACTCCCCAATCCCAAATTTGTATCTACAGTAGACCTTGGATCATCTGTCGATCTTTGGCTATCTGTTGATCCTGAAAAAATAAACGAAGCATACGAAAAATAATTTATTGACATGGAAGAATTTGCACAAGAGAGTGAAGAGCTGGAAGAAGGTGGTTTGTACGAACACTATAAACTAATCGTTGATCCCGGACAGTCTTCCATTAGAATAGATAAATTTTTATCGAACCGAATAGAAAACGCATCAAGAAGCCGTATTCAGGCTGCTGCCGATGCCGGAAATATTCTGGTGGACGGAAAGGCAGTAAAACCCAATTACAAAGTTAAACCCAACCAGGAAATTGTAATTGTAATGGATTATCCGCGCAGGGAATTAAAAATTATTGCTGAGGATATTCCTTTAAATATTGTGTACGAAGACGATCAGTTAATCGTAATCAACAAACCTCCGGGTCTGGTAGTACACCCCGGACACGGTAACTACAGCGGCACTCTTGTAAATGCCTTAGCCTGGTATTTCAAAGATCTTCCGCTTTTTAACAGTGAAGATCCGCGCCCGGGACTGGTACACCGAATCGATAAAGATACTTCCGGATTAATGGTTGTGGCCAAAACCGAAAATGCCAAAAACAAACTGGCGCTTCAGTTTTTCGACAAAACAACCGAACGACGCTACCACGCTCTGGTTTGGGGCAGTGTAAAAGAAGATGAAGGAACTGTTACCGGCAACATTGGACGAAGCCTTAAAAACAGACAGGTTTTTACCGTTTTTCCTGAAGGCGATTATGGGAAACATGCCGTTACTCATTATAAAGTATTGCGAAGAATTGGCTACGTAACGCTGGTTGAATGCCGCTTGGAAACCGGACGTACACACCAGATCAGGGTTCACATGAAACACATCAACCATACACTTTTTAATGATGCCAATTACGGTGGAGACCAGATTTTGCGCGGGACCTCTTTCAGTAAATACAAGCAGTTTGTACAAAACTGTTTTAGCATATTGCCTCGTCAGGCTTTACACGCAAAAACACTTGGTTTTATTCACCCAACTACCGGCGAAAAAATGTTATTCAATTCAGACTTGCCTGCCGATATGGCAACAGCAATTGAAAAATGGGAAAATTACATAGCTAACAGAAATGACTAAAATAAACAAACCAAACATTGCAGTTATTGCAGGAGGCGATTCCTCTGAATTTGTAGTATCAGTAAAAAGCGGGGCCAACGTATTAAAAGCTGTCGATTCTTCGAAGTTTAATCCTTGGCTGGTGAAAATGCAGGGCAAAAACTGGGAAGTTGTTTTGGATGGCGAAAAAGTTGCCGATATCGACAAAGCTGATTTTAGCTTTGTACTGAATAATGAAAAGATAAACTTCGACTTTGCTTACATCACAATTCATGGAACACCGGGTGAAGATGGAATTTTGCAGGCCTATTTCGAATTGCTGAAAATTCCTTATTCAACTTGTAGTGTTCATTCGTCGTCGCTAACCTTTAACAAATGGGTATGCAACAACTATCTGCGAAACCTTGGCGTATTAATGGCCAATTCCGTTAAGCTAAAAAAAGGCGATACAATTGATGCCGATGCAATTGTAACAAAACTTGGCTTACCTGTTTTTATAAAACCCAATGCCGGCGGTTCAAGTTTTGGTATTACCAAAGTAAAAGAAATAGATCAGGTGGAAGAAGCAATTCATAAAGCCTGGCAAGAAAGCGACGAAGCCTTAATTGAGCAGTTTATTGAAGGACATGAATTTACCTGCGGTGCTTTGAAAATAAAAGGGGAAAAAACTGTTTTCCCGATTACAGAGGTATTACCTAAAAACGAGTTTTTCGATTTTGAAGCCAAATATACACCGGGAGCTGCCGAAGAAATTACTCCGGCCCGTTTGCCCGAACACCTATTCAAAAAATGCCAGCAACTTACTTCCGAAATTTATGACCTGTGTGAATGCTCGGGCATTGTACGAATTGACTTCATTTTAAAAGGCGAAGATTTCTATTTCCTCGAAGTAAATACCACTCCGGGAATGACAGCAACAAGTTTTATTCCCCAACAAATTAACGCAATGGGAAAATCTTTACAGGAAATTATAACACAAATTATTGAAGATAAGCTGTATTAACAATTGTGAATAACCCCGGTTGAAAATAGTTACAATAATCTCTTGTGACCGGGAGGGTAATTGTATATTTTTGAGCCTGATTTATACCCTATTTTTACCAATTTTTTTTTTGATTCTTGATATATTAAAACATGGCGGAACGTAGAAAATCTAACCAGCAAAAACAACAATCAACAATAGAACAGATAAATGCCCAATTCGGAAAATTGCCACCGCAAGCCGTTGAGGTAGAAGAAGCAGTTTTAGGGGCTTTAATGCTTGAAAGAGATGCGTATGTTACCGTTGCTGATACGATCGATACAAACAGCTTCTACAAAGAAGAACACCGTAAAATATTTGATGCCATTAAAACCCTCTCGGGAAAAGAAAAGCCCGTCGACCTTTTAATGGTTACCCAGGAATTAAAAGACCGCGAACAGCTTGATGAAGTTGGTGGCCCGGGTTATATTACCCAGCTTACGCGCCGCGTTGCTTCAGCTGCACACATCGAGTTCCATGCACGTATAATCGCACAAAAATACATGCAACGCGAACTTATTCGGGTTTCATCTGAGATTCAGGCAAAATCGTATGACGATACAGTTGATGTGGATGATTTGCTTGATTTTTCGGAGGCCGCACTTTTCCAGGTTTCTGAGGGGAACATAAAAAAGGAAACCGTCCCTATTAAACCCATTTTAAACCAAGCAGTACTTCAAATTGAAGCGGCACGTAGCAAGCCGGATGGATTAAGTGGTGTACCGTCTGGTTTTTCTGCGGTAGACCGGATTACTTCGGGATGGGAACGTTCCGCACTTATTATTCTTGCGGCACGTCCGGCAATGGGAAAAACCGCATTTGTTCTTTCTATGGCTCGTAATATGGCCGTTGAACACCGTCAGGGAGTTGCCATATTCTCCCTGGAGATGTCGTCGCTACAATTGGTAAACCGCTTGATTTCTGCAGAAACTGAATTGGGGGGTGAAAAAATTAAAACCGGGAAACTGGAAGATTACGAATGGACTCAGTTAAACCAACGGATTAAAGCACTTGATACGGCTCCCATTTTTATCGACGATACACCGGCACTTTCAATTTTTGAATTCAGGGCAAAATGCCGACGCTTGAAAATGCAGCACGATATTGACATTATCATTGTCGATTATCTTCAGCTGATGACTGCAGGAACCGATACCCGGGGAAGTCGGGAGCAAGAAGTAAGTATGATTTCGCGCTCGTTAAAAGCCATTGCCAAAGAACTCGACGTACCAATTATCGCCCTGTCGCAGTTAAGTCGTGCAGTTGAATCGCGAGAAGGGAAACGTCCTCAGCTTTCCGACCTTCGTGAATCAGGAGCAATTGAGCAGGATGCGGATATTGTATGCTTTATTCACCGTCCGGAATATTTTGGTATTACCGAAGACGAATCGGGGAACTCATTACTTGGAGTGGCTGAGTTGATTATTGCCAAACACCGTAACGGTGCCACTGCCGATGTTCATTTACGATTCCAGAAACATATGGCGAAATTCTCGGATATGGATCCACAGTTCGATAATGATTACCAGGGCGATGTACAAACAATGCCATCGGCCATGAATACCGACGACGACGATATGGGAGCAGGAATGCAAACAAACCATGGATTCGACTCTCAGAATGTTTCTACAGGAGATGTTCCATTCTAAATAAATCAACAATAATTTTGTTTTATTTTTTCCAGAAATAATATAATATTCGAATCCAAAGAACAGTAAAAGGGAGAAATGGAAGTTGCCCCCCAACCATAAAAGCTAAAAATGCCTAATCGTTTTTAATGTTTACTTTAAATTACAATCGGTATAAGTTATTATCTTGTGAACTGATTTATCATCTGATTGCAATTTGACGCACATGAAAATTAAAACATATTTACTTTCGTTACTTTTTATTTTTACACTGCAGGCAAAAGCGGTTTACTTGCTGATTCCGATGGATCAAACGCAAAAGAATCACTTAAAATCATATGGAATTGCCTATTGGGTTCTGGAAAGAGACATTGAAGTTAAGTGGCTTCTAAACTACCGAGGTGGAAGCTTTTTAATGCAATATTATCCTGAAATTGAAAATGAATGTATGGTTCGGGGCGTTACTTTCGAATCTATTCCGGACGCAAAGGCTTCGGGGATTTTAAACGAAATTGCACAACCCGATGTTAACCAGGATGCCGTAGCCATGAACAAAGCCCCCAAAATAGCAGTATATTCACCTCCCAACAAACTGCCCTGGGACGATGCAGTAACGTTGGTTCTTACCTATGCTGAAATTAATTACGACGTAATTTACGATGAAGAAATTCTGAATGGCGAACTCTCTAATTACGACTGGCTGCACCTTCACCACGAAGATTTTACCGGCCAGCACGGCAAGTTCTGGCGCTCTTACCAACACATGCCCTGGTATCAGCAAGAGGTTAAAATAAACAAAGAATTGGCTCAAAAGATGGGATTTCTGAAGGTCTCGGAAATAAAATCGGTAGTTACCCGCGAAATAAGAAAGTATGTACAGAACGGCGGATTTATGTTTGCCATGTGTGCCGCCACCGACACTTACGATATTTCGCTGTCGGCAACAGGAGTTGACATCTGCGAACACATGTTCGACGGAGATCCAATGGATACCAACATTGATGAAAAACTGAACTTTAAGAACACCTTTGCATTTCAGAATTTTAAACTCGAGAAAAATCCGTATGTATATGAGTTTTCAGATATCGACGTTACAAATAACCGAAAGGTAAGCCGCGAGAACGACTACTTTACCCTATTCGATTTTTCTGCGAAATGGGATCCCATTCCTACAATGCTGTGCCAAAACCACAACAATCTAATCAAAGGTTTTATGGGGCAAACAACTGCTTTCAGAAAAGATGTATTAAAATCGAATGTTTTGGTATTGGGCGAAAACAAACCGGCGCACGAAGCCCGCTATATTCATGGCGAACAAGGCAAAGGTTTCTGGACTTTTTATGGTGGCCACGACCCTGAAGACTACCGCCACCTGGTTGGTGATCCACCAACAGACCTAAGCCTTCATCCCAACTCTCCCGGTTATCGTTTAATATTGAACAACGTATTATTTCCGGCAGCAAAGAAAAAGAAGCGGAAAACCTAGCAGTATTTACTCTCAATACTCGATTATTCCAAACAATTAATAGCTTACTATATAAAAAGAAGAGGCCGTCCCAAAAACATGTTTTGAGACGGCCTCTTTTCAAGTTTTGAACTCAGTCAAATTTCTAAGGTTGATCCCCCACTAAGCCTGTATAACGATACCCAACAATCTGGTAAACCGTACCTGCGTCATCAGAAAATTCAATGTCAAAAGAGATCATATCAGTAGTTACACCACTTGGTGAAGTAACTCCATCCTTGGTTATCTTTCCATTAATAATATCAACGTCTATTTCATAGCCATCAACATTACTATAAAGTCCGGCACCAGAAAAAGTCTGGCCTGACGAGTTTATTGGACATTCTACTTTAAACCACCATACATTCTCATTGTCATCAATCCACATTGAAGTTCCATCATTTGCAGATGTATTATAGGTGTTGATAAGAAGATATTCACCATAAAGGTCTTCACCTTCATACAAAAATTGAACGTACCAGCTGCCCATCATATCTTCAGCAACTATATCACTTTCATCTGGAACTGATTCTACTTTTTCGCAGGAAACAAATGATATTGATAAGGCTAATGTAAAAAACAAGAAGCTTAAATTTTTCAATATATTATATCTCATAATTTCAAATTTTAAATAATAATTAAAGAGTATAAAACCATTTAACTCCTATTGTTGAGTCAATGTAATTTTCCATACGTATCCTGCATCCCAATCAACAGTAAAACTGATAGTTTTAGTTGCAGGATCTACTGAAAAAACTGTCATACTTAATGCGCCTCCGAAAGCACCAACTCCGATAACATCATCATAAGTAAAATCATTTGTAGCGATGTTATTCGCAGTAATTGTCATACCAGTTGCAGCATAATCAGGCCCATAACCGTATTCATGTTCGTACCAGCCGCCAATTGCATCTGATATTCCATATACACCATCTCCCAAATCTTTAATAAAAATAGGTCCAATATCAGTAGTAGAATAACCAGGAGTTCTTGTCATAGAACAAGTATATACACCAGCAATACTTGTTACAAAATCACCATTACATGGAGGCCATTCTACAGTACGAAATGCGGTAGCCGGAATTCCATCATCATTATATGCTGAGTAAGAAACACTGTAAATATCAGGTCCATCAACACTACTACCTCCGTAATATGCACCGGATACGTTAGTAATTAGTTCTATCTCATTTCCACCGGCTGACGCTACAGCTCCGGGATCAGTGTAAGAAGTAGCACCACAATCAAGCATTACATCACCTCCTTCAAGAGTAATCAAAGGTAAGAAGGTTACTTCTGATGTACCATCAAAACCAGGAGCCTCAACACTAGGGTCACAGCTCGTCATAACCAATCCTAAAATTGGAATTATGTATATCAATAATTTTATGTTTTTCATCATTATATTTTTTTAGTTATCCCAAAATATCTTATCAGTAATGGAACGTTGCGCCGGAGCATTTGGATTAAAACTTCTTTCAGTAGCCGGATATAGCCATGCTGAAGGAAATTCCCCACTTGATAATACTGATAACGGAGGAGTTTGCCAAATCCCATCATCACCATCAGTAAACAGTCTGCTCGAAGGCCTGTCAAAACGGCGAGCTTCAATCCAGCCTTCATCCTCTTGTGTTCCGTTCAATGATATCCATTTTTGTTTACCTATCATATCCAATTTATCATCCAGTAGATCAGAACTATCATATCCCAATGTACCAATGTAAGATGTACCATCTAATCCCATATATGAGAAGTTAGAACTAACCGCAGTTTCGAAAGCGGTTGTTTCATCATCATCAGTGCCATATCTTGCAGCTGCCTCTGCTCTTAAAAACCAAACTTCCCAGGGACTCATTAAAATTACAGGATTTGTGTCTCCGTATGCGTATGTGGAAGACATACTATAATCAGTAGCCGGAGCTGTAAAAGGTTCATCGTCTATAGTGCCTTGGTCAATACCCCTTAAATTACCGCTGGAAGTTCCGGTTGTAGCTAAAGTATAAAGAACAAATCTTCTCGGATCATTTGCTTCTTGAAGTACATTTAATGAGGCATTACTTGCAAAGTAAAAATTACCTACTCCCCATTCAGCTCTTGCATACATTGGGTTTTGGTCACCCGAAGCACCTGAATACGGTATAAATGGCATATCATCAACTGTTTCAATGAAACTACCGTTAGTTACAAGAGTTTTTATCAAAGAAGCTTGAGGTGCAACTTCTGATGTTCTCAAAAGTATTCTCAATTTAAGTGAATTTGCAAATTTGATCCATTTGGTAATGTTACCTTGATAAATAAAATCATCATCTCCAACATCGCCTTCCGATAAAGCCAATTCTGCCATTGCCTCATCCAGCATGGTAACTAAAGCAGGATATACAGTAGTTTCAGCTGAATCATAATTAGGACTCAAATTTGATCCATTCTCAATTGCACCGTTTAGGCCTTCAGTAAACGGAATGTCTCCGAAATGATCCACTAAACCTTGAAAAATATATGCTTTCAGAACTTTTGAAACTCCCCGATAGGCTGCAGAACTACTATTTTTATCAATGTAATCTAAATCTGCAAGTGAGTTTGCATAAGCACGTTGCCAATAACCGTCATTATCAGTACCTGCTTGTACATAACGTTCCGGATTTCCTATGGCAACACCAATGCCCCATGTATAGTATTGGCTCCACATGAACGAATCACCGTAATTCAGGTCAGTATCAATAATATACCCCAGAAACCCTATGGATGAGCTCAATACTTGAGCATCACCCGCGGTCGGGAATGTATTAGGATCTACATTAACATCATCTAAGCTACACGAAAAGCTGAGTGTTAATAGTAGAATTATAATTATTTTGAATCTATTTTTCATAACATCTTGTATTTAGAATGATAATTTTAAATTAACTCCCAGAGATCTTGATGAAGGTGTTTGAGTAGTTTCAATACCTTGAGCATTACCTGTTAAAGCAGGACCATTGACTTCAGGATCGGCATACTTATTTTCACTAGGTAGCCAATACCAGAGGTTCTTACCATAAAGCCCCAATCTGGCATTATCAATAAATGTTTTGTTTAAAAACTTCTTTGGTATAGTATAACTTAATTCAACTTCTCTTAATTTCAAATAACTTGCATCAATTAACTGAGTTATAACAGGCACATCATAATTAGTGAACATTTCTTGTTCTGTAACCGGAATTGTATTTTCAGAATAAGATCCATCTTCATTTTCTACTACCGAATTTGGTATAATGAAAGGTTGTCTGTTATATATTGTAGTGTTGACGTTGGTACCGTTAAATTCAGTATTGTATTTTGTTTGAGATGCAAACTTACCTCCTTCTTTCATGTCGAATAATACTCTGAGCCCAAATCCTTTATAATTGGCATTCATACCAAAGCTCATTAAATAATCAGGTTGGTAATTACCTAAATACTCATCCTCATCAGGATAAACAGGGAAACCTGTATTAGCATCAACAATGACTTGACCATTATCGTTATACTTGAAATTATTACCCTTAAAGGTACCAAATGGCAAACCTTCTTTTGCAACCAAATCAACTGTGGTACCCGCAGCAAACCCAAAGCTGCCAATAGTTAACTCATCAAGATCATCAGTGATTTTGATAACTTCATTGTCATTTTTAGAATAAGTGGCAAATAGTTCAAAATCCAATCCGTCAATTACTCTATTTAAAGGCTTGATACTTAGAGTGAGTTCGTGCCCTTTATTAACCATTTCGCCAATATTTACTGCTGTTTGAGTATAGCCGGTAGATCTTGGCAAACTAACAACAACTATTTGATCAGCGTGAGTTGATTTGTAATAAGTATATGAAAGACTAACAACGTCTTTAAAGAAACCCAGGTCGGCACCTACTTCGTAGGTTGTAGTTAATTCAGGTTTTAGGTTTGGATTTCCGATGGTGTTTCCAAGGGTAAAACCGGGAATGCCATTTTTAGGGAAGAATAATGCATAATCTCCTAAGCCAACAATAGTTGGATTTCCTACAAAATATGAATCAAGCAAGTAAAGAGCTGCATCTTTTCCGGTAGTTCCCCAACTTGCTCTTAGTTTACCCATATTCAGAACATCACTTTCAATATTAAAAAGATCAGTAACTATCAATGAGGTACCAACGGCTCCATACAGGAAGCTGTTGTTTTCTGATGGAAGTGTAGAAGACCAGTCATTTCTTACTGACAATTCTAAAAATGCGGCATTTTTGTAACCAATAGTTGCATTAGCTAAAACACCATATAACTTATACTTGCTTTTGAATTGTGCAGAAGTAGGACTTTCAACACTATTGGCTAAATTATACACACCCGGCACAGTCAAGCCACCTACAGTGCTTCCTGTTAAAGATTCAACTTTTCTTTGAAAAAAACTGTAACCAGCAGAAGCCTCAAGTGTGAAATCTTCTCCAAAAGAATTAGTATAATTAGCCATAGCCAAGATATCAATATTTTCAGTTCTTCTGGTGTAGCTGGTATAATCTCCCAATGATTCATGTTTGGTATCACGAGTTGCAATTTGAAAATCATCAGTCCAAACCAATTGTTCGTTTGGCGAAAATGGAGGTGTCCATACGTCAGTTTTGGTATTCACAATATTAGCACCCAAACGTCCTGTTAATGATAACCCATCTAAGATTTCATAAGTTAAAGATGCATTTCCTATGAAGTTGTCGATGTTAGCCTCATTACCGTATTCATTTAATATATAATAAGGATTTACTGATGAATACGACCCCCAATATCCATCAATATCATGAAATGGACTATTGTAATCTTTCAGCTCGGTAAATGGAATGTTAACCGGAGATTGAACTGCCATGGCATATGCATTGTTTCCTTCAAAGGCTCGAGATCCTTCTTGTACTGTGTTTTGACGAATGTTAGCATAAGAGACTTTGAAATCTGACCGAAGTTTTTCACTTAATTCTGCCGAAGCATTAAAGGTAATGTTGTTTCTTTCATAATAGGTATTATCCAAAATACCGTCCTGATTGGTATTCCCATATGATATAAAATAAGTAAAACCATCTTTAGCTCCGGATATATTTAGGTTATGGTTTTGGGTGATACCGGTATCAAAGAAATCTTTTAATTGATTTTCGACGGCACTGTAAGGTCTTGTCAGTGCTTCCAATGAACCATCTCCGTCTGAATCAATTGGGCTTGTCCAGGGTCTCACAACTCCATCAAGCTCAGGACCCCACGACCAGTTTTCACCTGAATCTAAATGTGAATTATCATAACCTTGTCCAAATTTGTTTTGACGTTGTAAAAGTACAATGGCAGATTCCCTTGAATATGAACCATTGTAATTAATTCTCATTTTTGTGCCTTTAATTCCTTTTTTTGTTGTGATCAAAACAACACCGGCGGCACCACGAGATCCATAAAGCGATGTTGCTGAAGGACCTTTAAGTACTGTAACAGATTCAATATCATTAGGATTTAAATCGTTAAACCTGTTCCCAAAATCAGAATAACCGGTAGTAGAAGCTTCGGCTCCTCCGGCAGTGGTTGAATTATCAATAGCAATACCATCAACCACTATTAATGCATTGTTATTTCCTGTAAGAGAGCTTTCCCCTCTTAATACAATTCTGGTGGAAGCTCCAACAGACCCTGAACCAGTAGATAATTTAACACCGGCTGTTTTTCCCCTCAATCCCTCTAAAGCATTTTTAGTTGGAGTGGATAATAGATCCTCTGAATCTACCGTTTGGGTCGCATAAACAATTTCACGAGCATTTCTTTTGCTAACCCCAAGAGCCGTTACTACAACCTCGTCAATACCAACAAGTTCAGGTTCTAAAGCTACGTTGTAGTTAGTTTCACTGGTAATCTCCACCGTTAGGTTTTTCATTCCAACAAAGCTAAATAACAGTTCCTTTGCATCTTCGGGCACCTTCAACTCAAAGTCACCATCAATATTAGTGACTGTTCCTAGAGTAGTACCTTTCACAGAAACCGAAACCCCGGGAATTGGCATCTCATCCTCAGCCGAAGTAACCGTACCGGTTATTGTCTTCGTTTGAGCATTGGCAACCAAATTACCCATGAAAAGGAGAATCGATAAAAAAATCGCAATTTTTTTCATAGAAATAATTTTAAGTTATTAATTAAACAGCTATAAAAAATATAAATAGTTTCTTTTTAAATTTATACCCGAATTTTTGCTCCCCCAAGCTGATGTATTCGGTTTAAATTTGCTTGACTTCTCACATCCCTTCTAATTTAAAATTGTCAAAACTTCTTATATCAACAATATCTAATAAAATAATTACACGCACAGCTTGCCCATTTAGTAATAAATCAAAAACAATTATCAGCCATTACTAAAGAAGCGAAAAAGCCAGGAGGCTTTATGTTTCGACGAAGGGTAATCGTGAGTAAATGTAGAGTGAGTACCCCCTGGCTATACATTTCTACCAAATACTTTACAAGTAAACGACTTTGGAATTTTATAAATTTTTGAAAATAAACTAATACAGAAACTACATCTCCCTTCATAGAAACAGTCTTAGTTAAAATTAAACAGCGTAAAAAAAATTTGATCTATACTTGTGTCGGAATTCCCCCAAATTCCTTTCTCACAATTTCCCTTTCTTAAATATTTGTTAAAATATCGTATTTTTTTCTTAATTATTTTAACACTTACAAATATTATAAAAAAAATGAAAGCATAAAACATTTAAGAGGTTTTTTTTCCTCTCTACTTACACATTACAACTAAATCGAAATATAAAAACAAAAAATATCAAACCTATGTCCATTCATACTGTTAATTATCGAGCATAATCCGACCCTAAACACCCCTCTAAAGTCCCTCAAAAAATGCAGAATAAAGGGTACTCCTATTATTAAATACAAATACAAGTAAATTTTATTCGCGACCCCAATTCAGTTCAGTTTTATTGATTATTTTTTCGGCTATGATAATTATCATAGCCATCTGTTTTTCTATTTCAAATTATATTCCTTTGACAAATCTGCATGTTTCGGATTATTCTTTTTAAAATAAAACAGCCTTATCTACAACAAACACACTGATAATCTTTATTATTATTATTATTATTATGTAATTATTATACCTTGAACCTAACAACTTAAAGCGAGATCCCATACTGAATAAACTATTTAGACTAAACAAACCACAGCCTTTCCATACTTTTGTCCAACATATTTCATGTAATAATTAAAAACACCTTGGTATTCCAGAGAAGAATATTATTCTAATGTTCATATTTAAATCTATAATTCCCAATAAACAACAAGGTTTTGGATCTTTGTTTAAGAGTTTATAAACTCTTAATTGAACTAAATCTAAATAGCTAAACATAACAATAAGCACCTATTTAGCCTAGAGCTACAACTCAATCCACATTTACACATTTCATGAATCAAGTAATCCCCTGAGACAATTACCCTTCACAAACACTCACAGTATCCGACTACTTATCAGCATAATATCATTGAACTATTTCCAAAATTGTTCCGCCAATGTAACGAGCTCCCTTATTTTCATTAAAATAATAAACAACCAACACACGACTATCATCCAGCATAACAGGCCATGTATATCCTAAATCAGTACTTCCTCCGTCATCACGCAGCACGATTTCTGGCGCAGTAGCATAATCAGTACATTCGGCATTTAGAATTCGTGCCCTAATTCCAAATGGCTCATGACGATACCCATAAGTAAGCAACACCCGATTATCCGGAAGGCGTAGAGCATTTAACGGATGCCCTTGAAATCCCATCTCTTCCCACTCTTCGAATGTTTTCCCACCATTTGTGGAACGAGCAATACAAGCCTGATCATCAAGCCCCGCAGTACGAAGAAATACAACTAAATCCCCTTTAGGTGTTTCATATATGGATGTTTCATTAAATGAAACCTTTTCATCTGCTGCTACTGCGGACATGTATTTCCACGAAAAACCTTTATCGCAAGAAACCAGCAGGTGTGTCGAAGTCTTCCGGGGAACATGATTATCGTGGGCTGCAACCACCCAGTAAATTTGTCCGTTTTTCCCTTCACACAAAGCACCCCTGTTATAAGCAGGCAACGGGTCTCCCAATGGACTATAATTTGATTCCGGGGCAATATGTGGCGGATAAACCGGCCCCTCCCAGGCCTTACCTCCATCTTCCGACCGAACCAGATATCCCCCAAGAAACACAAAACCACCTGATTCGACAAAAGGCTTTGTAAGCGTACCTTTTTCTTCCTCGCTTAAACGCGCCCAACCATAACTAGTACAAAGCAGCACCCCATCTTTTAACTGCAACAGGCATGGATCTTGCGAACCACCAAAAGCATGGGCATAAATCAACTCCGGTTCACTTGTCCAGTTTACAGCATCTTTTGAACACACCTTCACTAAATAACTGTTTGGATCAACATGTCTGTTTCCGCTTGCTCCAAAAATACGACGATCGGGTGCACGCCGAAAAGCAACAATTATTTCTCCGTCAGGGCGCCTGATTACAGATGGGAAACTGGAATAGAAATTACTATCCTTATAGATGACCACATCTTTTACTTTTCGAATTCCTACATGATCTTTATCTGCATTTTTTACATCAACCGACTCTGCTCCAAATGCAGAACAAAAGCCCAATAAGACCAAAACACCTATTAATAACTTCATATATTAAATATTAAATTACCTAAAGCTTCCTGCAATTAAAAACCATCAAATTCAAGTGTATATTTTCCACTTTTCAGATTCACTACAGCTTCACCGACACCTTGAAACTGATGCTGAATTCCATTCAAAATATATTCTGTTACTCCTTTCGGTCTGACTACCTCCACCTCAACACCTACCGGAACTTCAAGTAACATTTTTAATTTTGAACTTTCAATTTCCCAGTTTAATGTCAACTTGCCCCAAGGTGTTTCCTTAAAAGTTTTAGCCCACGTAATTCCCGATGGGATTTGCGGCTGAATTCGCACTTTTTTGTAAGACGAAACATTTTCAACCGGACGGATTCCCCCGACTGCCTGATAAAACCACGAACCGACGCCATTGTAACAATTATGAATACGACTGCGCTCACCATTCCAATGCTCCCAGGTTGTTGTAGCACCATTATCCACCATATACAGAAATCCCGGATAGTCTCTTTTTTTAAGCATTGAATACATTAACTCCACCTCCCGATTATCAACTGTCCATTGGGTAATTACAGGTAATCCAACCAATCCGCAAGCCAGGTGTCCTTTATGGTTTCTTTCCGTTTCATTACGAAACGATTTTGTAACTTTTCCAACAAGATTTTCAGGAACAACACCTGCAATTAGCGGGTATACCAAATCAACCTGAGTTCCGGTTCCATAAGTAGCATTCTTTTCTACAAAATACGAATCATGAATATTATTTTGCAGCTGTTCTTTTTTTGAAACGTATAAATCAGCATCATCTTTTCTTCCCAGCACTTCTGCAATTTTGTGCATGTTATCATAACAAACTGTCAGGAATGAATTATTTACAACATCTACCGAAGCCTCTGCTTTTTGATCAATTCCTTCCGGAGTTGCCCAGTCTCCAAGATACCAGACCCGATAATCGGTATCCGGCCAACGTTTCAAAAGCCCGCCAACGGTATACCTATCCACATACGTCAGCCACTTCTGCATTACCGGGTAATATTTTTCAAGGAGAAATTTGTCTCCGTAATTGAGATACGTAGTCCACGATGCAGTTATAATAAATCCACACCAATACGGACCACCACCTGCAGCATATGGATTTGGAGCAGTGTGCGGCATTCCTCCGTCTTCGCGGATTACATCTGCCCAGGCCTGCAACCAGTTGACATAAAGCGGCCCTAAATTGAACATTGTTTGTGCTGTAAGCGTTGATGCATTCCCATCGCCACCATAACCAAGTCTTTCAATTTGAGGACAATCGACCAAATCGCCACCTATACTCAAACAACGAAGCGTGTAAAATAACATGTCGTGAATAACATTCATATCTGGGTCTGAACATTCAAATCCTGAAGCCTGCTCAAAATCTGTATGAACCAGAAAAGCTTTAACTGACTTCGCGTCGGGCATTTCTTTCAATCCAGTTAATTGAATATACCTAAATCCGTGATAATTGAATTTATTTTTGAAAATTTCAGAAGCCACACCAGAAGCAATGTATTTATCGTATTGATTCCTGTCGTTAAACTCCCCTTTTTCTGTAAGATGATCACAGTAAGCCATTGTTATTTCCTGCGATTTGTGCAATCCGGTAAAGTTTAACTCAACCCATCCTGTTAGGTTTGTTCCCATATCAACCAGAAAGGTATCTTCCGACATCTCTATTATCGCTGAAGGAAATATTGTATCCTGAATCCTGTTTTGTTCAACCATTTGCGGACTAACGTCA
Source organism: uncultured Draconibacterium sp. (assembly GCA_947492175.1). Lineage (GTDB taxonomy): Bacteria > Bacteroidota > Bacteroidia > Bacteroidales > Prolixibacteraceae > Draconibacterium. The sequence goes on from CANLMQ010000011.1 coordinate 120,238, forward strand.
TGAGGAGGGATATCAATTCGCGAAACCGGCTGCCAGCCTGATTCTGTGGTAGTAATCACTAAATCTGCAGCAGTTAATGAGCCATCAACTATCTCTCCTCCAAAACGATTTGGCTTCCAGTTCCCATGCCTCGTATAACTACTTTTCCGCCCCTTCCAGCTCGAATCGGTTGCCAGAATAATTTTTCTCTGGTTATTTTCAACTCTTTCGAGTTGCGCTTTTACCACAGGACCATTATTTACCACACCCGGAAGTCCCTGCGTATACCAACCACTCCCCAACCATATTAATAAATCATTACGGCCTTTTTTAACAAAAGAAGAAACATCATATGTATTAATCAGCGATCGTTTATTAAATTGTGAAACCGCAGGCGCAAGAACACCATCCCCCACTTTCTTCCCATTCAGAAACACCTCGTGATACCCCAGCGAATTTACATGCAATAGTAACTTTGAATCGGTTTCGTTTATATCAAATGATTTTACCACCTGAGGACATTCATCATAACCCGCATCGGTATTAAATCCAATATATTCAGCCTGCCAATCCTTTTCTTCCAGAAGACCTACACCAAACTCCGCAGACCGACTCCAGTCAGAACAGTTTCCACGCTCGTCCCAAACCCGAACTTTCCAATAAGCATGATTTCCGGACTCTAGCTTTGTTCCCTCATAAGAAACCCAAATTGAAGATCCTGATTTCACTTTCCCCGAATCCCATAGATCGGCATTACCTTCTTGCAACAACTTTTTGCTACTCGCCACCAAAACCTGATACTCCAGTTGCTCAGTCCCATTTCGTTCACTTTCAATCTGCCAACTGAAACGTGGAATTGTTTTATCAATCCCTAAAGGATCATTCAGATTTTCACATTTCAAATTTGATACCTGCAATGTTTTATCCACATTATTACAAGCCATAAAAAACATGCAGACAATGAATATCCAGATAGTCTTTTTCATAGATCAGTAGTTTAGTTGATTGCTAGTTTATTTAATTTAGCTTTTACATACTTACTCTTTCAAATAATTTATTGAATGAACAATATCATTTACCAGCGGAAAATCCACGCCATAACTGAACAACAATCTAATGGTTTCAGGCGAATCAGTTCCAAAATAATTAATACGAATTCCTTTTGCTTTTAATTGCCGACAATAACCTGCAAACTCAGGAGTAACATCGCCTTTTAGCTGAATAAAATCGACACCCATTATAATGGTTTCTTTTACATAATCAGAAATTGAATCCTGCCGGTCCATATTACAAATCATAATACCGGGAACGACCTGTCTGGCTTTAATGGCAGCTTTCCGGCTACATGCCAGAAAAGATTGATGCAAGCGGTTCTCCTTCTGCAATAACTGCGCCGCCATTTGAGAAGTGCCACTTTCCTCTTTTATATGAACATTTATCCAGACATTGCGGGGAATAACGGACAATACCTCTTCAAAAGTCGGAATCTGCTGGCCTGCAAAATCTCTAGATTTCCAACTCCCCGCATCCAATTTCTTTACTTGAGCAAGGGTTAAACCAGAAACCCTTCCTGAACCGTTTGTTGTTCTGTCAACAGAGGCATCATGAACAACCACCATTTGCCTATCCTTCGTTAGCCAAATATCCAGTTCAACCATTTGCGCACCGGCCTCAACAGCCGCTTTAAAAGCTACAATTGTATTCTCAGGATGAGTTTCCATTGCTCCACGATGCGCACAAAGTCCGCGCAAAGGAAGCTCTACTCCTGATTTTCCATGCAGAGTATCGTTTTGTCCTGTACTGGCAAAAAAGCAAAAGAAAAATACAAGAAGACAGAAATTTTTCTTCATCGTTCAATATATCTTTTATTACAACACTTTTCAGAACTCAATTTTCAACTCTTCACCGGTACTTCCGGGCTGTGAAACCAAAATACAATCGCCCGTAACTTTTATTTGCCTCCAGTTTTCCGGATTACTCGCAAAAGCTCCTGTTTGTACCTGAGTTACAACACCACCTTTCTCGACCGGAAATTTTCGAATAACATTTTTATGATTATGCCCAGCCAACACCAATGCTACGGAAGAGCATGCCGCCAACACAGAAAACAGTTCGCCAAATTCGCCTGACCGTGTTCCCTCAGCACTAAAAGGTATATGCATAAAAATAATCTCAATATCGCTGGCAGACTCCGACAGCTCTGCTTCCAGCCAATGCAATTGCTCTTTATCCACATAAGGAAGCACAATTTCTTCTTCATGAGAGAAATCATAATATCCATCGTCAATAAAAATAAAACGAAAAGATGATTCTCCAATATGCAGCATTTTACTGTAATACCTGCCATCTTTAAAACAGGAAGCATTTCTCGTCCATTCAACCCGCGCCTTTTCTGCATTGTATTGATGAGAAATTCGTTCGCCTTCTCCCCAGGAATACGATACTACATCATGGTTCCCAAGCGTAAGAAAACAGGGCACTTTACACTTTTCTGTTAAGCGAACAAACTGCTCTATTTGACCATCTAGCATCTCACCCCACCTGCTCTCTCCTTCGTAAAAATCGATCAAATCACCGGTTGCAACCACCCAATCACTACCTGTCTTTTGAGGCATTATATTCAGAAAAGTCTCAAGCGACATGACTCCGTTTTTATAATTCTTTCGATTTTCTGCCAAATCATCCTGATAAAATTCCAGATTAAAGATCACGTGCGAATCAGAGATATGCAAAAAAGACAAAGTATCCTGAGCAAAGCTATACCCGACTAACAACAGGAATAAAGCCAGTACAAACATCTTCGTTTTCAATCCGTTCTGCATAAAAGTAAATTTTGAAAAACAAAATTTCAAGAACAATAATAACCAAAAACCTGATAACGAAACGGACAGAATTTACTGCAACAAGGTTAATATTTAATGTATCAAAACCAAAAGATCCATTTTTCTTTTTTGAAACTACATCATCCTAAAAAAAAACCAAATACGCCTAGAAACTACAACCAACATAATAGACTATCCTGAGATTCAACAATGAATCAAAGCCTTTCGCTCTCTGCCGTTCATCAATACCGAAAGCGGTTTGTCAAATACCACATGCCTTATGTATTCTGTTTCGTGTACCAGTTTCTGTTGCTGCAAAGCGTCCATTTTGATTTTTGATTTCCGACAATTGTGCGGCACCGAGAAATATCCAACATTCATCGAGGTTACATTATGAAAGAAATGTGACCCCAGCGAAGCATCCAATGGAAATTCGGGCAACCCAATCTCCACAATTACTTTTGCTTTTGAAATATGAGCCCAAACAACCGGTATTCCGGTAAACGGATCACGCGAGCCCCAGCGCCCCGGCCCGATAAGAATATAATCCTTACCTTGTGCCTCAAAATCGCTGTTTATCTGGCTTATTTCTTTCGCCATTTGTTTCGTTTTCAGCTTGTCGAAATTATCAGGATTAACATAAACCACATCCCGAATATCTTTTATTTCGCCATTTCCCATCCCCCTTTCAGCATACATAAAAACATTCTCTTCGGGCACCGAAGCAATATCAACTTCCACCTGCTCTTCAATTCGTATTAATGGTTTTATCTGAAGCAGATAAAGTGTAGGCTTCCCATTTTCTGCCGGTTCCAGGTCAATGGCATATTCAATTTCCACCGGCGACCCCATTGCTTCTTTAAAAAGCTTCAACAGCATCTGTAATGCATCGGCAAGTGGCAAATGATTGTATTTTAAAATATTGGCAAAATCAATTATTTTTGGACCATTCCCATAAACTCCCGGAACAACATCATCATTATCAATCAGGTATGTCGAAGCCGAATGTTCCAATGTTCCATCGTCTTCGGCATCTTTAATTCGGTATTTTTTTATGGCTGCATCTTCTCCGTCACTAATCAAATCAATGTCCTTCATCGACAAATCAATAGCATAAAAATTCTTTTGGGTATCGCGAAGCTGGTCTTTTATCGAAGTAGGATTCAGATGTGGATATTTAGGACAAAAGCGAAACGAATTCTCACCGCCAACTACATACATCCCCAAACCAACAGCTGCCACAGAAAAACCATCATCGGGCTGCATATATGCTATGGGATAATAATTATACGACTGCGCCACTCCCGAAAGAGTAGGATAGTATTTATCATTGTACTCGTGCCCAATAACCTCCTGAATGACCACAGCCATTTTCTCTTCTTCAATTTTATAATTCACAGCATCGAAATACGCCTGTGCCGACTCGGTAAATATACTTGAATACACAAGTTTAATGGCTGTTTCCAGCTGATTGTATCGCACCTCAATATCTTCGTGATTATTGGGAATAAGATAAGTAGCATAAACTCCCGAAAAGGGCTGCAACAGAGAATCTTCAAACAAACCCGAAGAACGAACAGCAAGCGGCCTTCTGATCTTTCGTAAATACTCCTTCAACCTTTTTCTTATTTTCGAATCAAACTCCGATTCAAGGAAATGCTTACGAATAACATTGTAGTCGTTTAGCGAATAAATATCGTCGTAAAGATTGTTTATTTCAACAAACTTGTCGAACTCCAATGCTCCAATAACCGAAGTAGAAGGAATTCGAATATTCATTTTTGGAATCAGTTTCTTAAAATCGATATTCTCTATAAAATTGCAAATAAAAGCAATCCCCCTCCCTTTTCCTCCAAGCGAACCTTTCGCCATACGTACAATAAAACGGCTTGCGCTTACAAATTCCGGATCGAAATTTACAATGGTACCCTTTAACTTTTCAAATCTTATCTTCTTAAATGCATCCAAACAAAACTGGCGTAACTCTTCAGGAGAATCAAAATCTGAAGTCTGCACAGGCATTAACATTTCAGCCAGATTTATTTCGCCACGCGCCATTAACCAGGTCGAAAAAGAGTTTCTACTTCCATGATACTGCAATGCACCGGCAGGAACCACCTTTAATTTTTCCTGAAACTCATTTATATTCACCGCCTCAGTAATAGGTAAGCCATCCAGTCCCTTAAATACAAAATTCCCAAAACCCAACCTGCGATACAAGAAATTTAATATATCCATTGAAAGGCTCTCCGAGTTTTTATTGATAAAATCGGCTCCAACACTTTTAGCTCGCTGGGCATTTGCAATATCGTGCGACTGCAGCAGTAACGGTATCGGGAATTTGCGGGTGCCTTTCGTATATTTCAGCAACTCAATTCCGGCATCCTCGTCATCTACCCCGTTTTTCTCAAACTTTACATCAGAAATTACACAAAGCATGTAACGACGATAACTATTAATAATTTTTACCGCATCCTCGTAATTATCTACTAAGATAACTTTAGGCCGGGCCCGCATCCTAAGAATTTTATGCAGATCATCCTGCGCATCTTCTTCTACCAGCACCTGTGTTTGCGTCATTACAGTCGAAAAAAGCATTGGTAAATACCTCGAATAATACTGAATACTGTCTTCAACCAACAAAATTACCCGAACACTACCATTTTGAGTATCACGCGCAACGTTTTTAAGATCTTCAATGTATTTTATCATGGCCATAAAAACATTGGAGTTTCCGTTCCATACAAAAATCCGGTCAATAAAATCGAGTTTTCGGCCTTCTATCTGAAAATAGCGTAAATCAGCATTGTTGTTTACCAGCAACAACAAGGGCACATGCGGGCGCACTTTTCGAATTGACTGAGCTGTAACAACCGGGGTAATTTTGTCAACACCTGCCATTACAATGATCAGGTCGAAATCGCGATGTTTTAGTGCCAAGAGTGCTTCTTCCTTTGAATGCACACTTGTAAAACGCGGAGCTGCGTATAAGTTCAACTGGAGGTATTCTCCAAATATTTTATCGCTGAATTGTCCCTCGCGAACAATTGAGTACGAATCGTATAAAGTAGCAACCAGCAATACCTCTTTTACCTTTGTAGGCATTAATTCCTGAAAAATATCGCGGTCGGTTTTACGCTTTTTATATATAGTAGCCAATGAAATATTTTCGATATCCATTATCAATTTATTTAGATTTTGAATTTAGGTATTTTTTGGAGTTTGCCATAAAAGATCATACAAAATAAGACCACAAGTCTAACACCAAAAACCAGTTGAATTACCAACCCTACCTCCTTTATTTTTTCAACAAACCTATAATCAATTCATTCTAAAACAAATTCAATCTGAATAAGAGATCCAGCTGACAGCCATTTATTTTTGACAAATCAAGAAGCTCAATCAATCAGATAAATAATTTTATTAATTTTATGCTTTGTAGTTAATAAAAGTTTTTATATACTTGCCAACACAAAACAAAACTTTGCACTAACTTGATATGGATCTGTTTTCAAAAAACATAGATGAAATCAATAAAGAAAATCGTCAACTGGCACAAAAACGAAAAATCGTAGCCTTGCTAAACAGGTCAGAAAAAGCGTTAACCATACCCGGTATTTGCAAGAATGTAAAATTGAGTGTCCCCACAGGAACAAAGCTAATTAACGAATTAATCGACGACAGAATCATAGTTGAATCGGGAAAAAAAGAAACCGATAACGGCAGACGTCCGGTGCTATACCAGGTAAATTCGGAATATGCTTATACCATTGGAGTTGTAATACTGTTAAAGGGAATTTCGCTTGCAATATACAATTTAGAAATGAAACAGATTCTCTCCGTTACCGATGAGAATTTTGTATTGGAAAACACCGCCGATTGCCTGGACAACGTGATTAACTTCATTCAGGATACAATCAATAATTCGAATATAAATACAAAAAAAATATTAGGGCTGGGATTAGGAATAACTGGCCGTGTAGATTCTAAATCAGGTCATTCTTACAATTACTTCAACTTTCTTGAGGACTCTTTAACAGATTTCATCTCTGACAAATTATCATTTCCGGTTTATATTGACAACGATACTCAGGTATTAGGTTTAGCAGAACAGCATTTTGGAGAAGCCAAAAACATTCAAAATGCATTTGTATTAAACCTAAGTCGCGGACTCGGACTAACAATCATCTCGAACGGAAAAATTATTACAGGAGAACAAGGTTTTGCCGGAGAATTTGGTCATATTCAATTAGGCGATTCCAACCGTTTGTGTTTATGTGGGAAAAGAGGCTGTCTGGGAACGGAAGTTGGAGGACATGCCCTGGAACAAAATTTCCAGGAAAACATAGACAACGGAGAAACCTCACTACTCCTTTCCAATAAAACGCAATCAGAAATTAAATACCACGATATTTTATCGGCTGCTTCAATGGGCGACGCCTTATCGATTTCATTGGTTCACAACATTGGTTTTCAACTTGGGAAAGCACTTGGCAACATGTTAAACCTGCTAAATCCTAAAGTAATTATTATCGGTGGAAATTTTACCATAGCACAAGATATTCTAAGAGACTCTATAAAGTCGGGAATGACACATACAGCATTGTCACTTCCCCTACGAAACTGCGAATTAATATTTTCATCTACAGAAGATGCTGTAATAAAAGGAGCCGCAGCTATCGTACTCAATCAACTACAATTAATATAATCAATCAACGAAAATTCTAACTAAAAACATTATGTCTATGAAAAAATAAACAACTTGTGATATAAAAAAAGCCTGCCACAAGGCTTCGGAGGCGCATGGACAGGCAACTAAAGTAAATTTAGCCTATCAAATTTACTTCTTTTTTAAGTGATAATCAGAATTTATTTTCAAATTATTAAATCATAATTGAAAATAACACTCTCTCATAACATTCTATTAAACAACAAGAAGATTGCTGTACATAGATTATAGCAATACTTACAGAATGTCATAAACAAAGAATATTGACATATTCTAAAAGCAATTATGTTAACAATACTAAGATCATTCTTAGAATGAATCAATGTGAATTTATATGATGAAAAGAAAAATTTATCAATATGGTTTTCTGCTCACCCTGTTTTTGGTTGTTTTTATACAACAAGCAAACGCACAAACAACAATAAAAGGAAATGTGGCAGAAAAAAACGGGGAACCATTAATTGGTGCCTCTGTTACCATAAAAGGAACTTTTAAAGGAACAACCACTGATATTAACGGGAACTACTCCATTGCAGTTGAAAACAGTGATGCCACTCTCGTTTTTTCCTTTATCGGTTTTACAACATTGGAAGAAAAAGTTGGAAACCGCCAAAAAATAGACGTTAAACTTGATACAAGCAGCGAAGGGCTTGATGAGGTTATTGTTGTTGGTTACGGAACACAAAAACGACAATCGGTTACGGGTGCAGTAGCTCAGGTTGATGGAGAAGAACTTCTAAAAGCTCCGGTAGGTAACATAACAAACAAACTGGGAGGATTAATTTCCGGAGTGGTATCATTGCAGCAATCGGGACAACCCGGCGCCGATGGTGCTCACATTCTGGTTCGCGGAAACAGTGCCAAGTATATTGTTGATGGCATTGAACGCAACTTTTCTGAAATCGATCCCAATGAAATTGCATCTATATCAGTATTGAAAGATGCTTCATCAGCATCTGTTTACGGACTGGGTGCCAATGCAGTAGTAATCGTAACCACAAAAAGGGGACAAACTGCCGATTCTAAAATCTCATTCTCTGCATCGTATGGAATAAGCGACAACGCAGTAATGATGGAAATGCTGGATGGACCGGGTTATGCCTACTGGTACAATAAAGCACGCGAAATGGACGGAGATGCTCCAATTTTCACTTCAGACCATATTGCAAAAATGCAGAACGGCGATCCTTCTGACGGGTGGGGCAATACCAATTGGTACAACGAAACATTCGGAATTGGCAACACCCTGAACTTAAACTTAAATGCCACCGGAGGAACCGAAAAAATCAAATATTTTGTTTCACTCGGGAATTACCAACAAGACGGTAATGTGGAAGGTTTCAATTACGACCGTTTAAACCTGCGTTCAAACATCGATGCAACAATTGCAAACAACCTTACCTTAAATTTTGATGTAGCAGGCCGTATAGAAGACAGACAGCGCCCCGGATATACTGCTTCTTATTTAGACTGGAATAATATTCCACAACAGGCTATACGGGCACACCCCTATGTTCCTTCAGAAATCGATGGCATTCCGGTTTCAACCCGTACTTCCAGTTCGTATGTAAATCCACTTGCAGCATCAAGTCTTACAGGATACAGCAATGTTAAAACATCCATTGTGCAAACCAAAATCGGATTAAAATACAATATCCCAGGAGTTAAAGGCTTAAGTGTAAAAGCAATGACGGCATACGACTTGTCTTATCAAACTTCCAAATCCTTTTCAACACCTTACTATACAAATGTGGCAACACTTCCTACATTGGCCACCGACGACATCACTTACTCGTACACCTACGATGCAAGAGGAACTACTACCAGTCTTGTTGAAGGGTTGTCGCACTACTCAATATTAACAACCAATTCATCTGTCAATTACGACAATATTTTTGGCGACCATAAAGTATCGGCTATGTTTCTTGCTGAAACCATCCAGCAAGATGGAAATAAATTTGGTGCTTACGGATACGGATTTGACATCCCCGATCTGGACGAGTTGGATTATGCTACTATGGCAGATAAAACGAATGTATCAGGCTCAAGTTACGTAACAAGAAGAGCCGGCTTTCTGGGACGTTTAAATTACGACTACATGCACAAATACCTTCTTGAATTCTCTTTTCGATACGATGGCAGCTATGTTTTTGGAGGAATGGTTAAAGGAAAAAGATGGAGTCCGTTTCCTGCAGGTTCACTGGGATGGAGAATATCGGAAGAAGACTGGTTTAAAGATGCTTTCAAAAATATTGATAACCTGAAATTTAGAGGAAGCCTGGGTTTGACCGGGACATCAGGCATTCCACCCTATTATTTCTTGAGTACACTATCTTACCTCAATGATCCGGCACTGGTATTCAACGGAACCGGAGAAAGCGGGATTTTCACCTCTAAACCGGCAAATATTAACCTCACATGGGAAAAAACACTTCAGTACAATGCCGGATTTGATCTTACAATGTGGAATGGTTTATTAAGTACTGAGTTTGATGTGTATTACAAATATCGTTATGATATACTAGGGGCAGTAGCTTCAACTTACCCCGATTCTTACGGAGGGTATGTATTTGGTTATGCCAACCAAAACAAAATAGACTACAAAGGATTTGAGTTTACATTAACACACAGAAAACAGATCGGAGATTTTTCTTACAGCATTGGGCTAAAAGGAACATACACAAAACAACGCTGGTTAAAATTTGGCGACTCACCTAACACTCCAGACTGGTTAAAAGTAACCGGTAAAGAGGCAGGTGGACAAATTGGTTTTATTGCCGATGGTCTATTCCAGTCGCAGGAAGAAATAGACAATTCACCTCTGATTGTAGGAAAAGATGTTCGGGTTGGCGATATCAAATACGTTGACAGAAACGGTGATGGTGTAATTTCGTACGAACAAGACCGGGGATATATCGGAAAATCAGCATTCCCAAAATTTGTCGGAGGTATTAATTTCAGTGCAAACTGGAAAGGGATTGACATGTCAATGCTGTGGCAAACAGGAATTGGACGCGATGTCGCACTAACCGGAGTATATTACAACGGAGTTATGGATCACACATCAATGACCCGTCCATTTTATCACGGTGGTAACTCTCCTGCTTTCCTCGTTGAAAATTCGTGGAGAGAAGACAATACAAATGCTGAATTTCCAAGACTCAGCGTTGTTCCGGCAAGCTCGAACAATGCTTACTCTTCTACCTTTTGGTACAGAAATGGCAACTACCTGCGCCTGAAATCTCTACAAGTTGGATACACCTTCCCGAACAGAATGATGCAAAGTCTGGGAGTTAGCGAGTTAAGAATCTTTGTTGAAGGACAAAACCTCTTAACATTCAGCGAACTTACAAAATACAGCATCGATCCGGAACAGCCTGGTGTTTCCAACGGTTACTACCCACAACAAAGAGTGATTTCAACAGGAATTAAATTGACATTTTAAACCGTAAATGAATTATGAAAAAGCAATTTAAAAATATACTGGCATTCATACTGGGAATTCTCAGTTTAACAGGATGTGATAGTTTCCTGGACACAACACCCACCGATCGTATCTCAGACAAACTAGTCTGGGAAAACGAAGCAAACGTAAAAATGTATATTAATGGTTTTTATCCTTATATCGACCGTTACGGATATTTCGGGAATTCACAGTTTAAAGGCTCGTTAACCGAAGGATTGACAGAAACCCTGAAATACGGATCGTATGTTCCGGGAGCAACAGCAGGTAATTCTAACCTTTATGTATTTACTCCCGAGTCGATGTCATCAACCGGGAACCTTTTAGGAACATGGCGTACTACCTATGAAAGAATCAGAAGAGTTAATGAATTTCTGGTTGGCCTGGAAAAATATTCAAAACTAGATGAAGAGACCAACAAGCTGTATGAAGGACAGGCTCGCTTCTTCCGGGCTTTTCTATACTTTCAGTTAGCCAAACGCCACGGCGGTGTTATTCTGTACACCAACATGGATTTACAGAAGGATATCAACCGCTCATCGGAAGATGCAACCTGGGATCTCATTCAAAACGATCTTGAATATGCAGCTTCGGTATTACCAGTTGAATGGAATTCATCCAATGCAGGAAGAGTTACAAAAGGTGCGGCCTTAGCTATGAAAAGCCGGGCCATGCTTTATGCAGAACGCTGGCAGGAAGTTGTTGATGCTGCTGATGCCGTTTTTGCTTTGCAAGCTTACGATTTAACCGACAACTACGAAGATGCATGGAAAGGTGGTAATAAAGAATCTATTTTAGAATACAATTACCTGATTTCCGGTCCGTACCATACATTCGACAGAACATATGCAACATTTGGCGAAGTTGAAAACGAAGGCGGAAATGCAGTACCAACCCAGGAAATGGTTGAGTCGTACGAAACTGCTACCGGAGAAACTGTTGATTGGTCTCCATGGCATGTAAGCGGTGGAACAAACCAACGGCCTCCTTACGAAGAACTGGAACCGCGTTTCAAGGCAACAGTTATTTACAACGGAGCAAACTGGCAGGGTAAAACAATGGAGAATTCTGTAAACGGTAACAACGGTCGTTACATGGGATACCGCAACGATACTTACACCAAAGGAAGAACTGTTACCGGTTACTACCTGCGTAAACTAAGAGACGAATCGCAAACCGACCTGGTAACTTACAAGAGTACACAAACCACTGTTGAAATTCGTTTAGCCGAAGTATATCTGAATCGTGCCGAAGCCTACTACCAATTGGAAAAAGCAAATCTTGCACTAAACGATATCAACACTATTCGCACACGCCCGGGAGTAGGACTTCCTGCTAAAAAAGAATTATCAGGCGAAGAACTTTTTAAAGCCATTCGTCAGGAACGAAAAATAGAATTAGCCTATGAGGGGCATCTTTACTGGGACATGCGCCGCTGGAAACTTGCCCATGTTGAATACAACAATTACAGGGTTCACGGTATGAAGATTGCCAAAATTGGTGCCGAGTACCAATACGAATATATTGATTGCGATTTACAGGATAGAAAATTCCTGCCCAAAACCTATGTATTCCCAATTCCATACAGCGAACTTGCCAATAACTCTGCGATCGAGCAGTATGATGAATGGAAATAAAAATACCGAATATGATGAAAAGAAATATTTTTGTAATCATAATGGGGTTGCTAATTACATTAAGCAGCTGCCAGAAACCCGAAGACCTTATTCCTTCGGTTTCAAGAAAAGGAATTAACAGCATTAAAGCAACTTTTGAAGACAAAACGGGAGAATTCTTTGGTTACATTTCCGGCGAAGACAGTTCCCGGATTATAATCGAAATTCCATACTTTTTTCCTGAAACCAGCAACAACCAGGTTACTGCTGACCAATTGAAAAACATGCGGGTTTCGGCTAACATCGATGATAACGTCATTATCGAACCGGCACTGCTTTATATGGATCTTACCCAGGAAAATATAATTACGGTAACCGACCAGATTAAGCAGAAAAAACAGTATGTAGTAACCGGCGAAATCAAAAAGAGCGATAAAGCTGAGATCTCAGGGTTTAGCTTACCGTCCTTGCAACTCGAAGGAGTGGTTAACGAGGCTACCAGAACTATTTCGCTGGTATCAACTGAGACACTTGAACCTGCCCTTGCTGAAGTTACAATTTCTGCTCACGCAACCATCTCGCCAGACCCCAGAACCACTAAGCTGGACTATAACCAGGATGTGGTTCTAACAGTTACTGCACACGATGGAGAAACCAGCAATGTTTATACAGTGAAAAAAGAGGTACCTGGCAAATTGCCTTATGGTATCCGCGCAGGAAGTGCGAAACAGTTGTTTGCAAAAAAACTGAATGCAGATCTTGGAATTACAGTGGAACACCTGACTGGCGGAATTGCAGCAACCGGAAAATACGTAGTGCTTAATACACGTAATGAAAACAGTATCTATATTGATGCTAAAACCGGTGAAAAAGTTGGCACAATAGATTTGGGAGCAGCAAAAGGGCCACTTACCAATTTCTACAACACCGCTGACGACAACGGCAATATCCTGATCTGTAATCTTGCACCAAATGCCGGTTCCTTTAAAATGTGGAAAGTAACTTCGGTAACTTCCACTCCGGAATTAATGATTGAATGGGATGGTGGTGTTGCTATCGGACGTAAATTCTCAGTTCAGGGAAGCATCGACGAAGATGCAATTATTACCGCACCGATTTTAGCAGCCGGCCAGCAAATTGCGCGTTGGACTGTAACAAACGGAATACTTAGCTCGCAAACTCCTGAAATAATTCCAATGACCGGATTACCAAAAGGATGGAGCACTAATGCAGATGTCGTTTACACATCGGGTACGGATACTCATAGCGACTATTTCGTAACTTCATACTCCGACAACCAGTTTACATGGGTTAACGGAAAAACCAATGCTGTAAAACATTTATTGGACCAAATCAGTACAAACTACATTCCTAATGCGGTTGACTGTATCAAATTCAATAATGCACAATACACTACGCTCAACTGGTTGAACAGTTTCTCATGGGGATCAGCAGATGCAGTATGGTTATTGGATGTTACATCCGATGCCGGTTTTAACGGAAACCTAGAAACTAAAACATGCCCGGCAGTAATATGGGAGTGCGAAAGGAACGTTTATGGCGGAAAATCACTTTCTCCTTCTGTTATAAATGCAAACGGAACCGGCGATGTTGCTTTAACCGTATCTGAAGACGGCTACTATATGTATTTGTATTTTATGTTTACAAATGGGTACGTAGTTGGTTATCAGTTCGACTGTCTCGATATTTAAAAACTAGTAACAATAATAAATTGGCAGCGCTGTTAAACAGCGTTGCCAATTCTTTTCAACTAAAATACCGACGAATAAAAAGAAACAATAAAGCCAGGCGGCAAAAATCCACACCTTACAGTAACCGCGGTGGCCTTAAACTAAAGCAATGTAAATAATGAAACAAGTACAATCAATTATCTCTTGGTCAATAGCGGTTTGGATGCTGTTAACTTTAGCCGGATGTGGAGGGAAAGACCCGGTTACTCCGGAATGGGAATGGGATGATGACATCTCAAACGAAAAGAAACCCAGATTTATCTGGATTGATGCCGCTGCAAATTTCCCCGATTTTGCCAATAGCAAAGAAAATATTCTCAGGGATTTGAAACTGGCCAAAGAAGCAGGTTTTACAGGTGTAGTAGTAGATGTAAGACCAACAACCGGTGATGTACTTTTCGAAACCACGGTTGAAAACCAGGTTAGCTGGTTAGGCGCATGGCTCCCTGCCGGATATACAAAGATTGAAAGAACTTCAACCTGGGATTACCTGCAGGCTTTTATCGATGCCGGACACAGCCTCGACCTGAAAGTTTACGCCGGAGTAAATACTTTCTCGGGCGGAAATACAACGTCAATCGGTTCCGAAGGAATGTTATTCCGAAATCCAGAAAGAAAAGAATGGGCAACCTCACTACTTACCCAAAGTGGAATTGTAAATACTCTTGACAGAAGTGCAAACGGTGCCAAATTCTTTAATCCTGTTCGCGAGGATGTTCAGAATTACCTCTGCGATATGCTTGCAGATCTCGCATCTTATGAAGGTTTGGACGGAATTATTTTAGACCGCGGGAGATTCAACGGAATGAACAGTGATTTCTCTGACTACACAAAGGAAAAATTTGAAAATTTCCTGGGATCATCAGTTCCCAACTTCCCCACAGATGTAATGATACCCGGAACCACCGAAGGGAAATTACCCAATCCTCAGCCTACTTACATGAAAAAATGGCTGGAATTCAGAGTGAAAGTAATTCACGACTTTATGGAGAAAGCCAAAAATACAGTAAAAGATATTAATCCTGAAATTCAGTTTGGAGTATACGTTGGTGGTTGGTATTCCAGTTATTACGGAGTAGGAGTAAATTGGGCCAGTCCTACTTTCAATGCTGCCTCTACCTACTCGCAATGGGCAACATCAGAATACAAAAACTACGGTTATGCCGATCTGATGGATATTATTATTATCGGCGCCTACGCAGCTCCGACAAGAATTTACGGTTCAACAGAATGGACAGTTCAGGGATTCTGCTCGCAGGCTGCCAACAAAATAAAAGACGATGCCCTTGTTATAGGAGGTCCTGATGTTGGAAACGGAGACTGGGCAAGCTCGAGCGATGCAGTAACCGGGCAGGCAATAATTCAATCAGTAGATGCAGCAATGAGTGCCTGCGATGGATACTTCCTTTTCGACATGATCCACCTGAAAAAGAAAAACCAATGGCACTATGCCCAAAAGGGTATTGAAGCCGCAACATCAAAATAATAAACGGAAAAGATCTAAAATCTAAAAAAATGAAAAAATCAATATTATTAGCGCTGCTAACTTCTGCTGTATTATTTTTTGGTTGTTCACAGAACTCCAAACCGAAAAAAGCCGCTGCAACAATCGACAAACTATCGATGATGTGGTTCGATGCCGAAGCAAATTTTGAACGTTTCAGTTATCCTGACTCTATTGATTATTACCTGGAAAAAATTAATAGCATTGGTTTTACCGATGCCATTGTAGATATGCGCCCGATTACAGGCGAGGTTTTATATAAAAGTAAGTTTGCTCCCCAAATGACAGAATGGGATGGTTTTGAACGTCCCGATTTCGACTACCTCGCTCATTTTATCAAAAAAGCACACGAGCTGGGAATTAAAGTCCACGTATCGCTGAATACTTTTGTAGGAGGTCATAATTTCTTCGATCGTGGTCAGGTTTACATCAACCATCCCGAATGGGCTTCAATGGTTTACACTCCGGATCAGGGAATTGTAAATATTATGACGTTAAAGAAAAAATATTCGGCCATGATCAACCCGATCAATCCCGACTTTCAAAAACATATGCTGGATGTTTTAACCGAAATTACCACGCAATATCCTGATCTCGACGGAATCATCCTCGATCGTGTAAGGTACGATGGAATTATGGCCGATTTCTCTGATTTTTCAAAACAAAAATTTGAAGAATTCCTGGGAGAAGAAATAAAAAACTTCCCGGCCGACATTTACGAATGGAAAACCAAAGCGGATGGCAACAGTGACTATGCTCAGGGAAAATATTTCAAAAAATGGATCGAATGGAGAGCAAAAAACATTTACGATTTTATGTCGCTGGCCTCAAAAACGGTAAAAGAAGCGAACCCGAAAATATCGTTTGGAACATACACTGGTGCATGGTATCCTTCTTATTTCGAAGTGGGTGTTAACTGGGCCAGCAAACACTACGATGTTGCAAAAGATTTTAACTGGGCAACTACGGAATACAAAAACTACGGATATGCCGAAGTACTTGACTTGTTTACGATAGGTAATTATTACACCAATATTACTATGCAAGACTACCTGGTAAACAACAATCTGGTTAAAAATGAAACCGATAGTAAAGCTGCACGTGGTACATGGTACTGCGTTGAGGGATCTTGCGAAAAAGTTAAAGGAATAATGAACGGCCGCCCATTTTACGGAGGGATTCTGGTTGACCAATTCTACAACAACCGTCCGCAATTATCGCGGTCAATTGCCATGAACTTCCAGGCTTCCGACGGATTAATGATGTTTGATATCGTTCACATCATCCGAAAAAATTTGTGGAAAGAAGTTGAAGACGGATTCAAAATGGCTGCCGATCCTGATTATTTCAAAAACGAAAATCAATAAAAAAATTTATTTCGGATTCCCAAAACCGGAATAATACGAATTGATAGTTTGAAAAACTAATACAAACAAGACTTATAACAATAACAGAATGAAACGAGCTGTTTCTTTAGATGTTTTACGCGGTCTCTCAATTTTTGGGATGGTACTTTCCGGCACAATCCCGTTTGGGAATGCCCTACCGGCCTGGATGTTTCATGCGCAGTGCCCGCCACCAACCCATGCTTTTAACCCGGAAATTCCGGGTATTACCTGGGTTGACCTGGTGTTGCCGGTTTTTATATTTTGCATGGGAGCATCTATTCCGCTGGCAATAGGAAAAAAACTGGACAGAGGACAAACATATCGCGAAACGATCAGGCACATTTTTTCTCGTTTTGCAATACTAGTACTTTTTGCAATTTATATTGCCCATATTATGCCACGTGCCATAGGCAAAGGCTTTTTAAATCTGAACCTCTCTGGAAGCAATGTAACGGGCTACGACCTGCAGTTATTTACCCTACTTGGTTTTCTGCTTATGTTTCCGATGTTTGCTGTTATCAAAGACTCAAGAAAGAGGATCGTTTTCCGCACCGTTGGATGGGGAGGAGCAGTAGCATTGTTAGTGGCTTTCCGTTTTATTTACGGACAGGAGTTTTCGCTGCACCGCAGTAATATCATTATCTTATTGCTTGCCAATGTGTATTTTCTTGGCGCACTGAGTTGGTTGCTTACACGCAAAAGTGCCACAGCAAGGCTGGCGGTTTTTATTTTCTGGGCAGCCATTCAACTTGCATGCAAATACTCCGGGATTGGAAATCTAACCGACAGCTATCAGTTTGTATCATGGTTTTTCCGCTTAAATATGAGTTATTACATGCTCTTATTAATTCCGGCAACCCTTATTGGCGATATAATTGTAAAACGTTTAAATTCTTCCGATGAATTTGGGAGCAAAGAAATAAACAGCATCTGGAAACACATATTTTTCACAGGTGTTTTGCTTGTTTCAGTTTGGTTAACCATTGCACTTTTTGCAAGATGGACTACTGCAGTTTACATTATAACTCCGCTTGTTTTGGCTTCCCTGTATTTTATAGTAACCAAATACATTCCGGAATACCGAAAGATGTTCTCTGTTGCAGCCTACCTCATCGTTATTGGTTTAATAGTAGAGCCAGTGGAAGGCGGTATAAAAAAAGATCATGTAACCGTTTCGTATCTTCTGATAACCGGTGGTATTTCTGTAAATCTGCTCCTGTTTCTCGATTATGTAGTTGTCTATTTCAGAAATAGCAGGTGGATAAAATTATTTGAAGGAGCAGGAAGTAATCCGCTTATGGCATATGTAATGTCAACCTGGTTTGCATTTCCGCTACTCCATGTTAGTTTTTTAATCGGAATTTACAATGTTTTGTATCCGGCAGGGTATCCGTGGATTGGAGTGCTTAGGGCTACTTGCCTTGTACTCCTTATAATGGCTGCTGTAAACTGGATGGTAAAAAAGAAAATAGTATGGAGAGTTTGATTTACGCTAAATCAGACCTCGTTATAAAAAATAAAAAAAATGAACTTCGACGTAATCGACATATCCATTATTTTTGGGTATTTATTGATCTGTATCTTTATTGGTTTCTGGATATCGAAAAGGGCCAGTAAGAATCTTCAGAATTATTTCCTGGGCGGGAATAAATTAAAATGGTATTTTTTGGGTCTTTCCAATGGTTCGGGGATGTTTGACATTTCGGGAACAACCTGGACTGTAACCATCTTTTTCATATATGGACTAAAAAGCGTTTGGATTCCCTGGCTCTGGCCTGTCTGGAACCAGATTTTCATTATGATATTTATGGCCATCTGGCTGCGACGCTCAAATGTGATGACTGGTGCAGAATGGATAATTACCCGTTTTGGTGAAGAAAAGGGAGGAAAACTGTCGCATATAATCGTAGTGGTATTTGCCATCATCAGTGCCATTGGTTTCATCGCCTATTTCTTTGTTGGAATCGGAAAATTTGCAGTAACCATTTTCCCTTGGGATCTTTCTTTCTACATAGGCTCCATTCATTTTATTTCGGAATATGTTTATGCTACAATTTTGCTGGCACTTACTACCATTTATGTAATAAAAGGAGGAATGTACAGCGTGGTAGCTACCGAAGTACTGCAGTTTTTTGTAATGACAGTTGCTTGTATTGCAGTAGCATGGTTTGCCATGAATAAAGTTTCAGCCGACCAGATTAACGCTGCTGTTCCCGACGGATGGTACAACTTAATGCCAAGTTGGGAAACCGGCATTGACTGGACAGGGATTTTCGATCAGGTGAATGAAAAAATTGCTCAGGACGGCTTTGGTATGTTAGGCGCACTGGTAATGATGATGTTTTTCAAAGGTATCTTTTCAAGTCTGGCTGGTCCGGTGCCAGGTTACGACATGCAGCGCGTTCTATCAACACAAACTCCGCGCGATGCCGCAAAAATGAGTGGACTGACTTCGCTTGTTCTTTATCCGCCACGCTACCTTATGGTGGCTGGTCTGGGAGTTCTCGGGCTTGTTTTTGTAACACCGGTAATGAAAGCCAACGGAGGAGACATTGATTTTGAAAAAATTCTGCCTTATGTAATTAACAACCTGCTTCCGGTTGGACTAAAAGGAATTATCATGGCCGGACTATTGGCTGCTTTTATGTCAACTTTTTCGGCATTTGTTAATGCAGCCCCGGCATACATTGTAAACGATTTATATAAAAAATACATCAATCCGAATGCTTCCAACAAGAAATATATTCATATCAGCTACATTGCATCCATAGGAATTGTAATAGTAGGAATTATATTCGGTTTTTTCTCGGCATCCATTAACTCATTAACGCTTTGGATTACCTCGTCGCTTTACGGTGGATATGTAGCATCTAATGTTCTGAAATGGGTATGGTGGCGATTTAACGGATACGGGTATTTCTGGGGAATGTTGGCAGGCTTGCTCGCGTCAACCATTAAATTCCTGTTTTTCCCGAATACACCCGACATCTACCTTTTCCCGCTGATATTAGCAATGGCCTCTGCAGGAAGTTTCCTCGGATGTCTTCTTACAAAACCTGTAAGCGATGATGTTCTAATTGAATTCTACAAAAATGTACGCCCGTGGGGTTGGTGGGGACCAATTCACAAAAAAGCCCTGAAGAAGTATCCGAACCTGACCCAAAATAAGGATCTCGCCCGCGACAGTTTCAATGTTTTGGTTGGCATAGTATGGCAAATGACGCTAATCGTAGCACCAATTTATTTGGTGATCAGACACTTTAACGGGTTAATTATCTCGCTGATATTATTAGCCGTAACCTCAGCAATATTAAAATTCAACTGGCTCGACAAAATTAAAGATTATGAAAAAGTTTAAAATACAGAATAAATTAGTTCTGATAGCCGGAGCTCTGCTACTGGCTGCAACATTACTATCAGAACCAACAAAAGCACAAAATAAACTCCCTTATGACACGACTTATACTTTTGCCCATTATAAAGTACGTCGTGCTTTTTACGAGGGACTTCCCAACAGAAAAAATGAAATTGTTTTTTTGGGAAACAGTATAACAGAAAAAGGCGACTGGAATGAACTCTTTCAGAACAAACGCATCATAAACCGGGGAATTGGCGGAGATGTTTGTTTCGGCCTATTAAACCGCCTCAACGAAGTAGTGTCGTCAAAGCCGAAAAGTATTTTCCTGATGATCGGGATTAATGATATTGGACGCGGTGTCCCCGAGGATGTTATTGCCGGAAAAATTCAGGAAATAATAACAACCATCAAACAGAAATCGCCAAAAACCAGAGTTTTTCTTCAAAGCGTACTTCCTATTAATGAAAAGATAATTTGGTACGACTACATGAAAAATAAATCGGACCAGATTGCGAAACTCAATGAAAAATTAAAAATGGTTGCAAAAAAGGAGGGCATTCCTTACCTTGACTTGTACTCAAAATTTGCAGATAAAAACGGGCAGCTACTCCCCCATCTGACTGCAGATGGTATTCACCTGAGTGCCGCCGGATATCTGGAATGGCGCAAAGTATTTCAGGAGGAAGGAATCAAATTATAGAACCGTAAACAAACTTAATAAAATGAAGATTAGAGGTACTTTCTTAGATGAAATAAGTCACGATATCCCGCATCAGAATTGGGGAAAGAAAGAATGGGACCAGGATTTTGCTCACATGAAGCAAATAGGTATAAATACAGTTATTTTAATTAGAAGCGGATACCGGAAATGGCTGACTTATCCTTCCGATATTTTAATAAATAAAGAAAAAGCATACGAACCGCCGGTCGACCTTGTCGCCATGTTTCTTGAACTAAGCGAGAAATACAAAATGGATTTCTATTTTGGATTATACGATTCGGGGCGTTACTGGGTAAATAACGATTTTCAAAAAGAACTCGACCTAAACAAACAACTCATTGAAGAAGTGTGGTCGAAATACGGTAACATGAGTGCTTTTAAAGGTTGGTATATTTCACAGGAATGTAGCCGGAAAACCGGGGAAATTATCGAGATGTACCGGGGACTTGGGGAACATTGCAAAGCAGTTTCCGGAAACCTGACAACTTTAATATCGCCTTATATCGATGGCATAAAAAACATCAGCCAATACAAAAACGAAACCAGCCGCGAACTTGGCGTAAGCCTGAAAAAGCACGAAGAGGACTGGGACGAAATTTTTAACGGAATAAAAGATGCTATCGACATTGTTGCTTTCCAGGACGGACACATTGATTACGATGAACTGGATGATTTCCTGAAAGTAAACAAACAATTGGCAGACAAACACGGTATTCGTTGCTGGACCAACTCCGAAACTTTTGACCGCGACATGCCAATTAAATTTCTTCCGATAAAATGGGAGAAACTACTTTTGAAATTAAAAGCTGCTGAACGTGCAGGTGTGGAACAGGCCATAACTTTTGAGTTTTCGCATTTTATGAGTCCACAATCGGCTTACCTGCAGGCCGGGCATTTGTATAACCGTTATCAGGAGTATCTTGAGGAATTAAAAAACCAAAATGGAAACACCGGACTTTAAAAAACTGGCAGAACAATACAAAGCGGAACTATTAAACAACGTAGTTCCGTTTTGGCTGCACAACTCTCAAGACAAAGATTTTGGAGGATTTTTCACCTGCCTCGACCGAAAAGGAGAAGTGTTTGATACCGACAAATTTATTTGGTTACAGGGTCGCGAAGTTTGGTTATTTTCAATGCTATACAACCAGGTTGAACAAAAACAGGAGTGGCTCGATGCAGCCATACAGGGAGCAACATTTCTCAACAAACACGGACACGATGGCAACCTGAACTGGTATTTCTCGCTTACACGCGAAGGGAAACCACTTATTGAGCCCTACAATATTTTTTCGTATACCTTTGCAAGTATGGCATTTGGCCACTTAAGTAAGGCCACCGGCAACAACGAATATGCTGAAATTGCGCGAAACACATTCAACCTTGTTTTATCAAAAACAGAAAATCCCAAAGGAAAGTGGAACAAAACACATTCGGGAACACGAAACCTGAAAAATTTTGCTTTACCCATGATTTTGTGCAACCTCGCTCTTGAGATTGAACATTTACTGGACGATGCGTTTTTGAATAAAACAATAGAAGCCTGCATTCACGAAGTTATGGATGTTTTCTACCGTCCTGAACTTGGTGTTGTGGTTGAGAACCTGAATACAGACGAAACCCTATCAGATACTTTCGACGGACGTGTTTTAAATCCGGGACACGCCATAGAGGCCATGTGGTTTATTATGGATCTTGGCGTTCGTTTAAACCGTCCTGAATTGATTCGCAAAGCCAACGACATTGCCATTCAAATGGTTGAATACGGCTGGGATAAAGAATTTGGCGGGATATATTATTTTATGGATCGGAAAGGACATCCTGTGCAACAACTGGAGTGGGACCAGAAATTATGGTGGGTACACATCGAAACCCTGATTACCATGTTAAAAGGATACCAGCTTACCGGTTCGGGAAAAAGTCTGGAATGGTTTCACAAGATTCATAATTATACCTGGTCTCATTTTAAAGATGAACAATATCCCGAATGGTACGGCTACCTGAATCGTCGCGGTGAGGTTTTATTACCACTAAAAGGAGGTAAGTGGAAAGGCTGTTTCCATGTGCCACGCGGATTATTCCAGTGCTGGCAAACACTCGAAAAAATTGAACAACAAAGAACACGATCATGAAAAAACAAAATAGCATTGTTATATTATTTTGCCTTTTACTTTGGGCTACAGCCGGTACACTTTGGGCGCAAAATGACAAATCGTTCTTTCCGGCAAACAACGATGCATTTACTTATATGGGCCGAATTCAACACGACAATGAGACGGTAAAATACAACTGGCCCGGTGTAACTGTTTTAACACGTTTTACAGGAAAAGAACTGGGAATTAAAATTAAAGGTGGCGAAAGCAACTATTTTAACGTTTGGATTGACGATAAGCCTGAACAAGTAGTATATGCTGTAAACGATACGATTTGGTGGTATCCCGAAAAATTATCAAAAGGAAATCATCAGCTACGAATTGTAAAACGAACAGAAGGTAACATGGGGATGGCTGAGTTCTCGGGTATTTATGTTGGTAGAAATGAACACGTAATGAAAGTGCCTCCACTCTCTCCCCGCAAAATACTGTTTATCGGAAATTCGATTACCTGTGGCTACGGGACGGAAGGAAAAAACAAATCGGAGCGTTTTAAACCCTCTACCGAAAATTGCGAGAAATCGTATGCGACCATAATGGCCAGAGCGTTTGGAGCCCAATATCACCTGATCTCACATTCCGGACTTGGCATGGTGCGCAACTATGGAGACAAGCAAAAAATTTCAACACAAAGAAAACCCATGCCTGCCCGCCTGGAATATCTTTTTGATGAAAATCCGGATCTAAAATACGATCTTCAGAATTATATCCCCGATGTTGTTGTAATAAACCTGGGAACAAATGATTTCAGCACACTCCCTCACCCGGATGAAAACGCTTTTGTTACTGCCGGAAAAAGATTAATAACAAAACTAAAACAAGTATTTCCACAAACAAAAATTGTTTGTATAACTGGTCCGATGACCAATGAACCTTGTTATACCTATACAAAAAAAATAGTAGAACAAATCAGAGTAGAACAGCAAACGCAAGACATTGTATTTGTAGGAATTCCTGTAAATCTGCTCAATTCGGAAACCGATTTAGGTTCCGATCATCACCCTTCGTACCAGGGACAGTTGAAATCGGCGCAAATAATTATTCCTGTTTTAGGAAGTATACTTAATTGGAACTACTCATTAAACGAAATTCTTGAACAATTGAACAACTAAAAAATGAAACGACGAAATTTTATTGAAATGCTCGGAGCTACCGGCAGTACATTAGCTGCAGCTCCATTTATTGCGATACCAAACACTTCGAATGCCAGCTCAGCAGAAAAAGAAAGAATCGGACAGTCGGAAATGAAGGCCGATCTGATAATTGCCGGTGCCGGAATGGGTGGATGTGCCTGTGCTTTGGGCGCACTACGTAACGGTCTTTCGGTAATTATGACTGAAGAGACCGACTGGATTGGAGGCCAAATTACACAGCAGGGAGTACCATTTGACGAACACCGTTGGATTGAAACGCACGGTGCTACACAACTATACCGCGACTTCAGAACTGCACTTCGTAACTACTACAAAAAACACTATCCGCTTACAAAAGATGCTGCAGCTCGCAAGAACCTGAATCCGGGAGATGGTGCCGTTTCGCGTTTGTGTGTTGAACCACGCGTGGCACTGGCTGTACTTTACGAAATGTTCGCGCCCTATATCAGCTCCGGCAAGTTGACAATATTGCTGAACAGCAAAGCCATGGATGCCAAAGTTAACGGTCCCAAAGTTGAAGCCTTGTCTGTTAGAAACACGATAAATGACGAACAATACTTGCTTACTGCCCCTTATTTTGCCGATGCCACAGAAATGGGAGACTTATTACCGCTCACAGGAACGGAATACATTACCGGAACCGAATCAAAAAAAATGACCGGCGAACTTCATGCTCCTGAGGTAGCAAACAGCAAAAACCAGCAGGCATTTACACTCTGTTTTGCCCTGGATTATTGTCCCGGAGAAAATCATATTATCGATAAACCTGAAAGATATGATTTCTGGAAAAAATATGTTCCGCAATTAACTCCTGCCTGGCCTAGGCGTTTGCTTGATTTAACCTACTCTACCCCATCAACCCTGAAACCTTTAAAACTAGGCTTTCATCCGGAAGGGGGACAAACCGGCAATGTTCTAAACTTGTGGAATTACCGAAAAATTATAAACCGTAAAAATTTTACACCCGGCTTTTATCCCGGAGATATTACAATAGTAAACTGGCCGCAAAACGATTATTTACTTGGAAATCTCGTTGATGTAAGCGAAAAAGAATTCAGGAAACATGTGGATGACGCCCGTCAACTTAATCGTTCATTGCTATATTGGCTGCAAACCGAAGTTGAACGCCCCGATGGTGGTGCAGGGTGGTCAGGAATTCGTTTACGAGGCGATATTCTGGGAACAACCGATGGAATGGCAAAATATCCCTACATAAGAGAAGGACGACGAATAAAAACCATGTTTACTATTTTGGAGGAACATGTTGGTGTTGAAAACCGCAAACTTGTGAAGGGAGAAGCAGCAGCGAAAAAAGGCGAAAGTTTTTACGACAGTATTGGAGTTGGCTCTTATTACCTCGATTTGCACCCATCCACTCAAGGCGATAACTATATTGATCTGCCTTCGTTACCATTTGAAATACCACTGGGTGCTTTAATTCCGCAACGGATGGAAAACCTGTTACCGGCAGCAAAAAATATTGGGACAACACACATTACAAACGGTTGCTACCGCTTGCATCCGGTTGAATGGAACATTGGTGAAGTTGTTGGAATGCTGGTTCAGTATTCGGGAAAGAAAAATATTACTCCACGTCAGGTTTGGGAAAACAAGAATCATTTAAGTGATTTTCAAGATTTCATAAAAAAACAAGGTGTTGAGACTAAGTGGCCGGATTAGTTTTCAAAAAAGATTTACACTTTAAGCAGTACAAAAAATCCCGATCTGTTATTTAACAAATCGGGATTTTATATATCTCCAGGTAAAATTTAATCCAATTTATGTATAACTAAGCCTGAACGCAATTTAGGTTCAAACCATGTAGTTTTTGGAGGCATAATATTTCCACTGTCGGCAATATTTATCAGCTGCTCCATAGAAACCGGATACAGCGCAAAAGCCGCCTTCATTTCTCCCGAATCAACTCTTTTTTGCAGTTCTCCTAATCCACGGATTCCTCCAACAAAATCAATTCTGGTCGATGTGCGTAAATCTTTAATACCTAAAACAGGTTCCAAAACCTGCTTTGAAAGAATTGTTACATCAAGAATTCCAATTGGATCTGAATCGTCGTAAGTTCCTTTTTTGGCAGTTAGTTTATACCAACTTCCGGCAAGGTAAAGACTAAATTCGTGCAAAGCAGCAGGTTTAACTATTTCGGGTCCCATATTTTCCACATCAAATCCTTTGGAAAGTTCTGCAAGAAAATCAACTTCCGATAAACCATTTAAGTCGGCCACTACACGATTGTAATCGATAATTTGCAACTGGTTATCAGGAAAATGAACAGCCATAAAATAATTGTATTCCTCATCACCTGTGTGATTTGGATTTTGACCGGTTTTCTCAACACCGATTCTGGCAGCAGCAGCAGTTCTGTGGTGCCCATCGGCCACATAAGTAAAAGGCACTTTTTCTTCGAAAAGTTGTTCCAGCCTGCTATTTATTTTTGCATCGTCAATCGTCCAGAAATGGTGTCCGAAACCATCTTCAGCAACAAAATCGTAATCTGCTTTTTTGCTTTCTACTGTCGAATTTACAATTTCATCAATCTCATCAACTGCTTTGTAAGCAAAAAATACGGGTTCAATATTGGCATTCAAATAACGGGTAAGCACCATTCTGTCCTCTTCTTTTTCAGGACGAGTAAGTTCGTGCTTCTTAATAATTCCGTTTTCGTAATCGGCACAAGCTGCGGCACCTACAATTCCATACTGAGTGATGCCGTTCATGGTTTGTGCATAAATGTAATATTTAGCCTCAGAATCCTGTGTCAGCCAACCTTTTTCCTGAAACGAGTTAAAATTCTCAACGGCTTTGTTATAAACTGTTTCCGAATGAATATCATCCACTTCCGGACATTCAATTTCAGCTTTTGTTATGCGAAGTAAAGATGTTGCTTTTCCTTCAGCCATTTTTGCGGCTTCTTCCGAGTTCATTACATCGTAAGGAAGACAGGCCAGTTCTTCAACAATTTCCTGTGGCGGACGAAGTCCTTTGAATGGTTTTACGATTGCCATTTTATATTTTTTTAGATTTAATATATTCAAACAATTATTAGCTCAAAAATAGAAATCAAAACAGGAATAAACGTATTTATGCCTATAAATATGACATTGAGTAACTTCGTTTTAACTCTGTGAAATTTTAACCGGCAGCTAACTCACAAATGCGCGAAGAAATCACAATTCTACCAAAAGCTAAAACATCGGCATTTATTTGTTTACCTGGTGCGTTGTATTTCCGTTTTCAAAGAAATCAACAATTTGCTCGGCGGCAGCCAGACCTGCATTCAGATTTGCTTCGGCTGTTTGAGCACCAGCTTTTTTAGGAGTAAAAAAGAATCGTCCCGGAAATTTCTCTATAAATTCGGCTTCGCAATCGGGTGTTAAATCCGACATATATTTAATCCCTGGCTTTTCCTCCATGCATTTCACCAAATCCGCTTCGTTTATCACTTCCTTACGGGCAGTATTTACAATAATACTTCCATCCTTTAAATGACAAAGCACGTCTGAGCTAACCGATTTTAAATGTTCTCCCCGAGCCGGAACATGAATGGATACAATATCACTTTTTTCGTAAAGCTGTTCCAACGAATTGGTAACTTTAAGTCCGATGGCGGCCGCAGCTGCTTTACTGTATCGTGTGTAAACAATCACTTTCATTCCCATTGCACGGGCAATTCGGAAAACATTACGGGCAACAAAACCAAAACCGTGCAAGCCCAAAGTACGTCCACGCATTTCTCCGCCGGGTTTACCTGAAAACTGCTCGCGTAAACCCAGAATAGCCAAACCTATGGCCAGCTCAGCAACAGCATTGGCATTCTGTCCGGGAGTATTCATTACCACAATGTTGTTTTCTGTAGCCACTTTTAAGTCCACATTGTCGTAACCGGCCCCTGCACGAACTACAATTTTAAGTTTTTTACCTGCATTTAAAACCTCTTCATCAAATTTATCGCTGCGGATAATGGCCGCGTCAACATCGGCAATGGCGTCAAGCAATTCCTGTTTTTCGGAATATTTTTCAAGCAGTTGAACTGTGTAACCTGCTTTTTCGAAAATTTTACTGATTTTTTTTACAGCAACCGGAGCAAATGGTTTTACTGTAGCAATTAAGATTTTTCTCATAACTCATAAAATTTTAGGTTCGCAACAGTAACTTGATAACTGTTTGCTAAAAAAAATGCAGGACTCACAACCTGCATTTCTTTTTTGATTCTTATTCTAATTATTTAGTCTGTTCAAATTCCTGCATGGCCGCTACCAAAGCTTTTATACTTTCAACCGGCATAGCGTTGTAAATTGATGCCCTGAATCCTCCAACAGAGCGGTGTCCTTTAATTCCCAACATTCCTTTAGATGTTGCAAACTCCATAAATTCTTTCTCAAATTCAGCATACTCAGGAGTCATTACAAAAGTTACATTCATTAACGAACGATCTTCGGGTACCGGCACGGTGCACTGAAACATTTTATTTCTGTCAATCTCGTCATAAAGCACTTTTGCTTTTTCAATGTTTACTTTCTCCATTGCTTCAACACCACCATTTTCTTTTAACCAACGCAAAGTTTGCAAACAAGCAAATACCGGTAAAGTTGATGGAGTATTAAACATTGATTCGCTTTTTATATGGGTTCTGTAATCCAACATTGTTGGAATCGGACGCTCAACTTTTCCAAGTGCTTCGTCTTTTACAATTACCAAAGTTGCACCAGATGGGCCAAGATTCTTTTGTGCCCCTGCATAAATTAAATCGTACTTTGAGATATCAATCGGACGACTAAAAATATCAGACGACATATCTGCTACCAAAGGAACATCAACTTCAGGAGTTGGTATTTGGGTACCATAAATAGTGTTATTCGAAGTATAATGGAAATAACTTACGTCTGCTGGAACTTCATATCCTTTAGGAATATAGTTAAATATAGCATCTTCTGAAGAAGCAACTTCAACCACTTCGCCCAAAAACTTAGCTTCTTTTATGGCCTTTTTCGACCAGGCACCAGTATTTAAATAAGCTGCTTTTTTATTCAGTAAATTATAAGGAGCCATCAAAAATTGGGTACTTGCACCACCTTGTAAGAAAAGCACCGAATATCCTTCAGGAACTTTCAAAAGCTCTTTTACAAGGGCAACGGCTTCGTCCATTACTGCTACAAACTCTTTACTTCTATGCGATACTTCCATAACTGAAAGTCCGGTATCAGCAAAATTCATAACAGCTTCAGCAGTCTTCTCTTTTGTAAATTCAGGCAGAATTGAAGGTCCTGCGTAAAAATTGTGTTTTTTCATAAATACAATTGTTAAGGTAAATAATTTTAAATCTGCACCCCTGCAAACACTCCTATAAAGAACATAAATAGTTGTTGTTTAGCAGATGAGAAAAATCAAGTTTATTTTATTTTTATGAGTTTTAAAACATTGATATACAACACAAAATAGAATGACAGAAGTCATTTCTACTGTCACTCACAGGTTAAGCTTTTCGCTATCAACCTGTTGTTTCAGACAAATTTATTGTATTCTTAGAAACAAAACCATAAAATCTGCAGGAAATGGATTTTAATGTCTTTTATTTAAAACAGGTTTAAACTATTGTTGAATATCAAAATTCCACCAAACCAGGCCTCATAATTTCATTTTGAAGTAAATTGGGTATCCTATTCCTCCATTTAGAATTAGATGAAAGGCACGTTAAACTGAATTGCGCCACTGTACTAAACAAAAAAAGCCATCTCCGTCAGTAGACAAAGATGGCTTATAGTTTCGATTTGTTTTATTGATTATATAAAAGGTATTTTTACAATTTCTGCCGGAATAGTTTTATTTCTGATCTTTACAAATATGCCCGTACCAAATGCAGAGTATTCTTTGGCAACATATCCCATTCCAATTCCTTTGTTTAATACAGGAGACATTGTTCCCGAAGTAACATTACCAATTACCTCGCCTTCGGCATTTACAAGCTCGTATCCGTGACGCGGAATTCCACGTTCGGTTAAAACAAAACCACGCAAACGACGTGTTACTCCTTCGTTCTTTTGCATAGTTAAAAATTCGCGATCGATAAATTTACGGCCATTATTAAATTTAGTAATCCACCCTAAACCTGCTTCAATTGGCGATGTGGTATCATCAATGTCGTTGCCATACAAACAGTACCCCATTTCCAAACGCAAAGTATCGCGGGCTGCCAACCCAATTGGCTGAATACCAAATTCCTCACCAGCTTCAAAAATGGCATTCCAAATTTGTTCGGCCACATCGTTTCTGAAATACAATTCAAAACCTCCAGCTCCGGTGTAGCCTGTTGCTGATATAATTACATCGTTAACACCGGCAAATTTATCGGTAGTAAACGTATAAAATTTTATTTCCGAAAGATTTACATCGGTAAGTTTTTGTAATACTTCGGTAGCTTTTGGGCCTTGAATAGCCAACTGGCTTATGTTATCTGAAGCATTTTCCAACTCGGCACCAACGTCTTCGTTTTGAGCAACAACCCAGTTCCAGTCTTTTTCAATATTAGCTGCATTTACAACCAACATATATTTTTCCGGTTCGTAATAATATACAAGCAAATCGTCAACAATTCCTCCTTTACCATTGGGAAAACAGCTGTATTGTGCCTGTCCTTGTGTTAAAATCCGCGGATCGTTAGAAGTAATTTTTGCAACTAAATCCAAAGCACGGGGGCCTTTTACCCAAAATTCACCCATGTGTGAAACATCAAATACTCCAACGGACTCACGTACACACATGTGTTCGGTTTTTATTCCGCTGTATTCAATGGGCATTTCGTAACCGGCAAATTCAACCATTTTAGCACCAAAGCTTTTATGTATTTTATTAAATGCTGTTGTTTTCATTTATTTCAAAATTGTTTACTCAAAAAAATATGTTGCATTGTTTTGCTTAATCCTTAACATCAATAGAAGTAATAAAGATATGCTTCGTATTTAGCAATGAATTTATTGAATGCAAAACTATAGATTCAAAAACTACACAAATATGAATTTTATCAGACATTAAACAAAATACATAAGTGATTATTTTATTAATTTGCAGAACAACATTAAAATATACCATGAATAATCAATTTCAACTAATTCACACTCATCAAATTGATGCAATTTCAGGAGGAGATACTGCATTTCAAATCGAACTGATAGAAATATTTCTTGAGCAAATTCCCGAATTTGTTTCAAACATGAATAGTTCTTACATTAACAAAGACTGGGAATTACTTGCCCGTGAAGCACATACCGCAAAATCCTCGGCCTTAACTTTTGGCATGGAAGAAACAGGAATGCTGTTAAAAAACATTCAGCTACATGCCGAAAAAGAAGAAGTTGATTCTCTTCCTCAATTTTTGCCTAAAGCAATAAGTCAGTTGGAGATGGCAGTTGCCGAATTAGAAGAGCTGAAAAAATCACTTTATTAATATTTTTTGAGAATGATTAACGAAACCGTTGGCTGGGTAGGCAATATTTTGTTTGCTGTTTGTGGAGTACCCCAGGTTATAAAAACCTTTAAAACTAAAAGTGCAAAAGACTTAAGTGTTTTGTTTTTATGGTTCTGGTTGTTGGGAGAACTACTTACGTTTATTTATATTGTTGTAGGAGATTGGGAAGCTGGAATTACTCATTTTCCGCTTTACTTTAATTACATTGTAAATATATTTATGGCATGTTATCTTATTTATGCCAAATATGTTTATCCGAAACGGTATTCGCTTAGCGAAAGTCTGTCCAATAGGTAGAACAACAATCACGACCACTAATCGGGCACAATAAAATTAAAAGGAGAGATCTGTTTTTAGGAAAAGATCTCTCCTTTTTTATGCCATTTCTTCAACCGTATTTAGTTTTTAAACACCAACTGATTTTCCTGTTCGTCAATTACAATTGGTTTGTCTTTCTCAACTTCACTTGCGAGAATACGTTTTGAAAGCTCATTCAGTACATACTTTTGTAATATACGTTTTACCGGCCGCGCACCAAAATGCGGATCGTAACCAAGCATTGCCAGCAAGTTAATTGCTTTTTCGGTTATATCAATTTTCAAATCGTGCCCTGCTAGTCGTTTTACTACCTCGTTAAACTGAAGTCTAACTATCTTATTGATATCTGTTTTATTTAATGGAGTAAATACAATGGTTTCATCAATGCGGTTTAAAAACTCGGGACGAATAGTTTTACGAAGCATATCGAGCAATTGATTTTGTGTACGTTCCAAAACTTCCATCTCGTTTTCCGCATTCATATTTTCGTAATTCTCCTGGATTATTTGCGAGCCCAAATTCGACGTCATAATAATAATGGTGTTTTTAAAGTTTACTGTTCGTCCTTTGTTATCGGTTAAACGACCATCATCTAATACCTGTAATAATACATTAAAAACATCGGGGTGAGCTTTTTCTATTTCATCAAATAAAACAACCGAATAAGGTTTGTGTCGAACAGCTTCGGTAAGCTGACCTCCCTCATCATATCCCACATATCCCGGAGGCGAACCAATCAGTCGTGTTACCGAAAATTTCTCCTGGTATTCCGACATATCTATTCGGGTCATCATATTTTCATCGTTGAACAGATATTCTGCCAAAGCTCTTGCCAGTTCTGTTTTTCCCACCCCGGTAGTTCCCAGAAAAATAAAGGAACCAATCGGTCGCTTTTCGTCTTGCAAACCGGCACGGCTTCGTCTTACCGCATCAGAAATAGCCACAATTGCTTCATCCTGCCCCACTACCCTTTTATGCAGCTCGTCTTCCATGTGCAAAAGTTTTTCACGTTCGCTTTGCAGCATTTTCGAAACCGGAATACCTGTCCAGCGGGCAACAACTTCGGCAATATCTTCAGTGTCGACTTCTTCTTTTATCAAGGTTTCTCCTTTCTTCATTTCTTCCAGTTCCTTTTGTAATTGTGCTATTGCCAACTCAGCCTCTTTTACTTTCCCGTAGCGCAGTTCTGCAACCTTGCCATAATCTCCCTGTCGTTCAGCCGCTTCGGCTTCAAACTTATAGTTTTCAATTTCTTCTTTCTTTTTCTGAATAGCTTCTATAACCGATTTTTCTGATTGCCACTTGGCACGCAATCTCGACTGTTCCTCTTTCAAATTTGATATTTCTTCGCCAAGCGAAGCCAGCTTTTTAGTATCATTTTCGCGCTTTATGGCTTCCCTTTCAATCTCCAATTGTTTAACACGGCGTTCTATTTCATCCAGTTCTTCAGGAACCGAATCCATTTCCAAACGGAGTTTTGCTGCTGCTTCGTCCATTAAGTCAATAGCTTTATCCGGTAAAAAACGATCGGAGATATAGCGCTGCGACAATTCAACCGAAGCAATTATTGCATCATCCTTAATTTGAACCTTATGATGGTTTTCGTATTTCTCCTTAATTCCGCGCAGTATTGAAATGGCACTCAAGGTATCAGGTTCGTTTACATGAACAATCTGAAAACGACGTTCCAGTGCTTTGTCCTTTTCAAAATATTTCTGATACTCGCTTAATGTTGTAGCTCCAATTGCGCGAAGTTCGCCGCGTGCCAATGCAGGTTTTAAAATATTGGCAGCATCCATGGCACCTTCACTTTTACCGGCACCAACCAGCGTATGAATTTCGTCGATAAACAAAACCACCTCATCATTTGATTGAACAACTTCGTTTACGACAGCTTTCAAACGTTCTTCAAATTCGCCCTTATATTTAGCTCCGGCTACCAAGGCTCCCATATCCAAAGAAAAAACCTGTTTCGATTTCAGATTTTCGGGAACATCTCCACGAACAATCCGATGAGCTAATCCTTCGGCAATAGCAGTTTTTCCGGTTCCAGGCTCACCTATAAGAATAGGATTATTTTTAGTACGACGTGAAAGAATTTGAAGAATACGTCGTATTTCATCGTCGCGCCCAATTACCGGATCAAGTTTCCCCGACCTGGCACGTTCATTTAAATTTACCGCAAACCGATTTAGCGAATTAAACTTATCCTCTGCGGTTTGACTATCTACTTTCGATCCTTTACGAAGTTCCAGAATAGCAGCTTTCAAATCCTTTTTTTGTATTCCATTATCTTTCATCAAGCGGCTCACCGAATCTTTTACTTCCAGCAGGGCCAGCAAAATATGCTCAACCGAAACATATTGATCTCCCATTTCCTGTGCCAGTCCCAAAGCTTTTTGAAAAACCTGATTGGAAGAATTTGAAAGATATTGTTCGCCTCCCGATACTTTAGGATACGATTCGATAATTTTATCTATGGCCTGCTGAAAAATACCAGTATTAACCCCCATTTTTTTCAACAAAAAGTCTGTAACATTTTCTGCTGAATGAATCAGTCCCCTCAAAATATGGGCAGTTTCAATTGCCTGCTGATTATTCCCCTGGGCAATTTGAAAAGCCTGCTGAATGGCTTCCTGCGATTTTATTGTAAAATTGTTAAAGTTCATACTATTAATCTTTTAAAGTTCCGCCTAACACCAAACAAAACACAAACCATAACCAACTGACAGACATAACGTCACAGCTTCAATAAAGAAAAATGAAAGTATTGCAGAATAATTACAAAGCAGTTGAAAATATGTCAGACTAAACGACTATGCACTGGAAGTACATAGGTTTAAGATTGAATGAAATTCAAAATGAAAAAGTAAAAGATGTGAGTATTATGTAATGAATAATAAGAAAAGATAGAAGTATCTATAAATTCTAAATACTCAAATCATCATATAATAAAAGTTTATAGAAACTAAAGTAGCTGCAATGAAATTGCAGGGTTTTAACCATTAACTAGAAAATAAAAATAAAAAACAGAGACGAACCACCATCTCTGTTTCCTAATCTAACCAAATCTATTTCTATGAAAAAACACTTAAATCTATGTTACAAAGATACGGTAGAGTTTTGTTAACACGTATCAACGTTAGTTAAAGAATGTTATAGAGATTGACAGAAAAAAAACAAATAAAACTATAAAACTGAAATGAGAAAGGTATACGATTCAGAAGAATGTTAAAAAGCTACTTTCGGGCAAAAAAAAACAGAGACGAACCACCATCTCTGTTTCCTAACCTAACCAAATCTATTCTCTATGAAAAAACACTTAAACTATCTAATTTCTTTCTCCAAAAATACGGTGGAATTTAGTTAACGCGTATCAATGGAAGTTAAAGAATGTTAAGAGATGATTTTCAGAAGGTAAATTAACCGTTCAGTCTAAAATGATTGCATTTTAAATGGTTTACAAATACTAACAACAAATGCAAAATAATCAAACTTTTAGTTCAATTATTCAGCTTGTTTTCCATTGAAAATCAGGAGCAACAACATGCAAATAGTTCAATAACTGCATACTTCATTATACAAGCCTATAAAACAGGTTTTAAACTACTTTAAAAACTTTCGAAATTGGAAAAATAAAGCTACTTTAGCGACCCGTTTTTATAAAGATTCTTATTCTAATATTATAACTAAAAATACAATTTTATGGTAAAGCATGTATATACCTTCGGAGCCGGACAGGCAGAAGGTAAAGCAAACATGAAAAACCTCCTAGGAGGTAAAGGTGCAAACCTTGCTGAAATGAACCTGATCGGTGTACCCGTTCCTCCGGGATTTACTATCACCACCGAAGTCTGTACCATGTACAACGAACAAGGACAACAAGCCACCTTCGACCTTATTAAACCAGAAGTAGAGGCAGCAGTTGCATTAGTTGAAAAACTGACTGAAACTTCATTCGGGAGCAAAGAAAATCCTTGTCTTCTTTCGGTACGTTCGGGTGCACGTGCATCGATGCCAGGTATGATGGATACTGTTCTTAACCTTGGAATGAATGATGACGCAGTGGAAGGAATTGCAAAAAAATCGGGTAACGCACGTTTTGCCTGGGATTCATACCGACGTTTTGTACAAATGTACGGCGATGTTGTTATGGAAATGAAACCTGCGAGCAAAGAAGAAATTGATCCGTTTGAAGAAATCATCGAACAGTTAAAAGAGGAAAAAGGTATTCAGCTGGACACTCAATTTACTACTGAAGATTTACAAGAATTGGTTAAGCGTTTTAAAGCAGCTGTTAAAAAAGTTACCGGAAAAGATTTCCCTACTGATCCGTGGGAACAACTTTGGGGTTCGGTAGCAGCAGTATTTAATAGCTGGAATAATGATCGTGCAATTCTTTACCGTCGTTTGGAGCAAATACCTGATGAATGGGGAACTGCAGTAAACGTACAAGCCATGGTATTTGGTAACATGGGCGAAAATTCCGGTACTGGTGTTGCATTCACGCGCGATGCTGCAACTGGCGAAGATGTATTTAACGGAGAATACTTAATCAATGCACAAGGAGAAGATGTTGTTGCCGGTATCCGTACTCCACAGGAAATTACCATTGAAGGCTCTAAAAAATGGGCTGCATTACAGGGAGTAAGTGAAGAAGTAAGAGCTTCAAAATACCCTTCACTGGAAGAAGCCATGCCTGAAATGTATCGTCAGTTGAATGAAACTCAACAAAAACTGGAAGATCATTACAGCGATATGCAAGACCTTGAATTTACTATTCAGGAAGGTAAATTATGGTTGTTGCAAACCCGTAACGGGAAACGCACCGGTGCAGCAATGGTAAACATTGCAATCGATATGCTGGAAGAAGGTCGTATTGACGAAAAAACAGCACTAAACCGTATCGATGCTGCAAAATTGGACGAATTGCTTCACCCTGTTTTTGATCCGACAGCAATGAAATCTGCAACCGTTTTGGCAAAAGGATTGCCAGCTTCTCCGGGAGCTGCTACTGGCCAGGTTGTATTTTTCGCCGATGAAGCAAACACATATCCTGAATCAGTTTTGGTACGCGTTGAAACTTCTCCTGAAGATTTGGAAGGAATGCACATTGCCAAAGGTATTTTAACTGCCCGTGGAGGAATGACCTCGCATGCTGCTGTTGTTGCCCGAGGAATGGGAAAATGCTGTGTTTCTGGTGCCGGTGCTGTAAAAATCAACTACAAAACCCGTGTTATGACTATCGACGGAGTTGAATTCCAACAAGGAGACTGGATCTCGTTAAACGGAACAACCGGAGAAGTATACAAAGGGAAAGTTGCTACAGTGGATCCTGAGCTTAGTGGAAACTTTGCAAAAATTATGGATTTGGCTGCAAAATACACCCGAATGACAGTTCGTACAAATGCAGATTCACCTGCTGATGCCAAAGTAGCTCGCGACTTTGGAGCACAGGGGATTGGTCTTTGCCGTACAGAGCACATGTTCTTCGAAGGTGAACGAATTAAAGCTATGCGCGAAATGATTTTGGCAAAAACCGAAGTAGATCGCCGTAAAGCTTTAGATAAACTCTTGCCTTACCAACGTGAAGATTTCGAAGGAATTCTGGAAGCAATGGCCGGATACGGAGTCACTATCCGTTTGTTAGATCCACCGTTACACGAATTTGTTCCGCACGAAGAAGCCAACCAAAAAGAAATGGCTGATGAAATGGGAATCACTGTTGAGGAAGTAAAAGCACTGGTTGAAGACCTTCATGAATTTAACCCGATGTTAGGACACCGCGGTTGCCGTTTAGGAAACACCTATCCTGAAATTACAGAAATGCAGGCACGTGCTATTATTGAAGCTGCTGTTAACTTAAAACAAAAAGGTGTTGATGCGCGTCCTGAAATTATGGTTCCGCTAATTGGCACTGTAAAAGAATTAAAACTACAGGCCGATATTATTAACGAAACTGCAGCTAAAGTTTTTGAAGAAAAAGGAGCGAAATGTGATTACATGGTTGGAACAATGATTGAGATTCCGCGTGCAGCTGCAACTGCCGATAAAGTTGCTGAAGTTGCCGAATTCTTCTCATTCGGAACCAATGACCTTACGCAAATGACTTTTGGTTACTCACGCGACGATGCAGGTAAATTTTTACCTATTTACATTGAAAAAGGCATTTTGAAAAACGATCCGTTCCAGGTGTTAGACCAGGAAGGCGTTGGCCAAATTGTAGAAATGGGTGTAGCCAAAGGACGAAGCACAAAACCTGAATTAAAAGTTGGTATTTGTGGCGAACATGGTGGTGAACCTTCTTCTGTAAAATTCTGCAACTCTGTTGGAATGGATTACGTTAGCTGTTCTCCATATCGTGTGCCAATTGCGCGCGTTGCAGCGGCTCAAGCCAACATAAAATAAAACACTTACTACAAACATATTAGAAAGCCATTTCTTTTTGAAATGGCTTTCTTTTTGCCTTCACATTTTGTATAACTACGTAGTTTCGCTTATACATTTTGCGTAATTCTACGTTTAAAAATCACGTAGAAATACGCTTTCTTTTTAATGGAATATTGCCGAAATTTGTCTTACACAAAACGGAAAGAAATTAATGGCAAATAAGCAGAAACATAAAATATATTCGTTAACCTTTTCAAGCAATGAAAATGCTTATATACTCTTGCCTGGCCTTAGACAAACTTCATCTAACTTTCAGCACTTTTTTACCACATTCAATACTGTCCCTCTTCCCTGAGACACGATGAAAAAAATAAGGCTAACGGATTTTCCGATTTAAGGGGTACTTGTACAGGTATCCCTTTCTTTTTGTGAACTTTATTCTTATGATTTAAGATTAATATTTACCAGATTATTTTTAATGGCAAAGATTACCAATCCCGCCATATTCTTTGTTTTTGATTTTTCAAGTAATTTTCGTTTATACCCCTCAACCGTTCGGGCACTCAACGACAATCTTTCCGCTATTTCTACTGCAGTTAATTCGTGACAGATTAAGTCCAAAATATCAAGTTCGCGTTTATTAAATTTGAATTCTTCTATTGTTCCCTTGATTTGATTCTTCGTTCTCATCGATTTTAATACTGCTCCCGACAAACTTCCTGAAAAATAAAAATCATTCTTTATTACCATCTTAATAGCATGTTCCAATTCATCCGGATCGGCATTTTTAAGCAGGTATCCATCTATCCCCTCATTTACAATATACGCAACCATTTGCGTGTCGTCCTCCATACTTAGAACTATAATTTTTATATCAGGATAACTCTTTTTAAGGTGCTTTGTGGCCTCTATTCCATCCATCACAGGCATATTAATATCCAGAAGGACTAAATGGAATTTGGTATCGGTTTCGGCTAAAAAATTCAACAGTTCTTCTCCATTGCCAGCTTCACTGATTTCTTCAACAATATCAAAATCCGAAAGAAGAGCACACATTCCCTTTCGAAACAATTTGTGATCGTCGCAAACAACAATATTTATTTTCTCATTCTTCATTGATATTCAAAAAAATAATTGCTTTTGAACCTTTCCCCGGAACCGAACTCATTTTAAACCGGGCACCCGCCATTTCTGTTCTGCTAACCAGATTTTTTAGCCCAAGACCTGTATTCATCTTTTCATCAAAATTAAATCCTTGTCCATTATCACGTATGGCAATCGCTACCGATTTATAAAAAAACCTGACATTAATGTTTATCAAATCAGCATTC
This sequence comes from uncultured Draconibacterium sp., assembly GCA_947492175.1. Lineage (GTDB taxonomy): Bacteria > Bacteroidota > Bacteroidia > Bacteroidales > Prolixibacteraceae > Draconibacterium. Next base: position 160,392 of record CANLMQ010000011.1, read on the forward strand.
GAATGTTTTATTGAATTATTAAGAAGCTCCTGCACCACCCGAAACAAAGCCAGTTCTTTCCGGCTGTCAAAACGAAACTGATCGCCACTTTTCCAACACTTAATCTGTAGCTGTTCTGCTTTATTCACCCAGCCGGCCAGTTCTTCCAATGCAAAAAACAATCCCAGTTTCTCCAGCGACGGCGGTAATAATGCACGCGATATTCTTCGCACCTGCGTTATCACATCGTCTAAATAAGTTTTAGTTTCTGTAGCCAATGTTTTTGCTTTCCCCTCATCCGATTTTTTTTCGATCCGGCCAACATTAAGCTTAACTACAGAAAGCATAGCTCCAACTTCATCGTGCAAATCCTGAGCAATTCGCTTACGTTCTTTCTCTTGAGCCTGGATCGTATTTTGCAAAACTACCCGTTGTTGTTCCTGTCGAACACGGTTAATTTCCAACTGTTTCTGAAGTAAACGCTTTTGATAGGTAATAAAAAAGAAAAATATACCACCTGCCAGTAGCAGCATCCCCACCGAACCCATAAAATACACTAAAACTACATCTGAAGTACCGGAATCCATATTCAAATATTTCTATCCCAACAGACTAAAATACTTAACAAAATTGATTTTTGTGTACAATTGACAAATATTTTACAGTTACGTGGTAACCAACTACATAACTTTTGCAGTTCTTATTGCAGTCTAAGATGTAAAAACTGATATTAGTTTACCAATCTTTTATTGGATTTGTGATATTTCCCGGCTTTCCAGAAACCAATGGCAATTAATATATAAAAGCCCACATTAAATACCGTAAAATAAATATTAACCAATTTTGAAAACTCCCTGGAATATTCAAGTATCATCATGAAAAGAATATTGTAAAACAAATTTGCAGAGAAATAAAGCAACACTGCTGTATTAATCCATACCATTGGCTCTGTACTTAATTTACGAATATTGGTCTCAATCATTACTTTATGGAAATACAAGATTGAGAATAAAACAAGAATAAGACTACTAACAGAACGAGTAGCTGAATAGTCATAAATAGTTTGAATAAAAAAAGGATTAACAATACAGTACAACTCAAAAAGCACAATAAATACAATAATCCATTTCGCGATTTTCGATTTGTAAAAATGATGATAATACACCAAAGCCAGCAACAAAAATTCTATGGGTCCATAAATATGAGTCCCCGGCAAAGTATTCGTAACCCCAAACCTACTCAACAAGTGCAGTAATACTTCGGTAACCAAAGCAATACTTACAAAGACATACAGAAAAATAAATTTCTTTTCGAGCTTTTTTATAAAAACAGTTCCAAGAATTACTGCACTAAGTTCTGAGAAAATATTAAGATATAAATAATAGGGCATGTAAATTACGTGTTGTAAATACTTCGCTCATCACAATTGGGCGGGCAAATACTTGCATAATCGTAATCTTCATTTGTTTCTTCAAGTGCATCTTTTTCAACTGAGGAAGTTGCTCCAAGAATTGCTGTCATTGTTTTCTGAATACCAAATTCGATCCTAATTTCAGCTTTATTCTGCACATTAAAAAGTTCGTGCAATTCAAATTTGGTTAAAAGATAGGCATTCGGATAGATATACTGACGATAAGGAGCCTCACTATCTTCCACGTCGAGTTCGCCGGCACGCCATTTTCTGTATCTGTGAATACTTTCAATAACCCCACTTGTATTGTCCGACATGTCAACATTTTGCTTTTCCAGCTTAAATACAGGAATCTCATAATCGGCATAAACATCGCCACTTCCCAACAAAAATGAAGAAACAGCAAAAGCGCATAACTCATACTTACCTTCTTTTTTATCCACTTCCAATCCCAAGTAAACACGCACCCGGTTTTCATTTTCGCCAATTAATGCTTTATAAGTTTCCTTCTGAAGAACCAACTTTGAGACATATAGACTGAAGGTTTCTTTCTCTTCCGCTTTAAAATTTTTTCTCCAGTTCTCTGCTTTTTTGGGGGCGAGTTGATCTCGTTTTAACTTAGTTGTCATACTTTAAGTATTTGGTTGTTATAAAAATAAAGAAAATGTTTTACTTAAATACATTTTCAAAAGATATTATATCAACACAATTTCATTTGTAATTAGTATTTTTTAAAGATCCTGCTTCGTTACAAAAATGAGGCCAATTCTATCGAAATAAAAACTACCCGCCAAGATATTGACGGGTAGTAATATAACAGTATTGATTTCTGTATAATCAATAGATGTGCTAAAACTAATCGTAATAATAATCGTCGTCAAAATGATATCCCTCACTTATGTAACCATCATTAAAAGCATAATATCTTTCGGGGTAATGTACAAGATTGAAACCATAATTTCCCCATTCGAAAAACAAGTTCCCCACTCTAAAATACAGGTATCCGTTTATGTATACCCGCTCGTAGCCCTGTGGCAAGTATTCGAAAGCAAATCCAAACGGCAGATCAACCAGTACATAGCCAACTCCTCTTCGATATCTGAAAAAATGACCATTGTAGCAATAATAGTTATGATGATTATGAACAAATACCTGCGGACGATAGTCGAATCTGCGAATTACATGTCCGTACCTGTTATGATGGTAATAATGTTTGTGATACACATACGACTGAGGATTATAGCCATAATAGTAGTCGCACCAGCTATTTTGATTCCATCGATAACGCTCCCAGCTGCGATCCCAATGCCTGTATTTACTGTAATTATAACGACTATAATATCTCCTGTCGCTTCGATTGTAATTCATCTTGGCAGGACGGTGATTGCTACTCCAGTAATTTTTGCTCCCCCTATAGTTCTTGTTCGGAGTATATCTCCGGTCCGATTTATCAATGCGATAAAAGTCACGAGTACGAGATGAGCTGTTTTCTCTCGATGTCCGGGTTGCAATATTAGTTGATCCGGAACGATTCCTGTTTGTTGAGTAACGAGTGCTATTTCCTGAACGATTCGTACTACGGGCTACATCTGAATTCCGGCTTCGCTGTTCATTAACTCCGGGATTTCTATTTGTTCCGGACGAATTTCTTCTGCTTTGCTGAGTAGAATAATTCCGGGTGTCCTCCCTTTTTCGGGACGACGAATGGCTACTGTTTCTTTTTTGAGAATTATAAGTAGCAGCACTTTTATTCCTATTGTTCGAACTTCGTGTAGTTGCACTACCTGATCTGCTATTACTACTCCGGGTACTCTTTAACTTCGGATCTACCGATGCTCTGCGTGCTTTATCGTAGTTTCTGTCAGACCTCTTCGTTTCAACTGTCTTTTTTACGTTTCCTCTCTTTTCCGGTTCTCTGTTTTCAGCACGTTGCTGAGTTGACCGGCGTTGAGCTTGTGCAGGGATTGTTGTTACTATTGTAACTGCCGCCAGAGTAATCATCATGGCAAACAGTTTTAATTTTGTTGTTTTCATGGTAATAGATTTAAAAGATTCAACAAATTGTTTGCTTTGCTCTTTTGGCGCCTAAATATATAAACCGGTATTTGCTGAGTATATCGCAAAGGCTGTGCCAAAACATAAGTCTACCAAACTAAGAGAAGGCTAACAAGCTATCAATCAGTCATATTTTTATCTCTTTTTTTTCTAATTAATTCTCTCTACTTTTGCAGCGTTTTATATGATATATGGGAAGAATATTATCCATCGATTACGGAAGAAAGCGTGTAGGAATAGCAGTTACCGATCCCGCTCAAATTATAGCCAACCGTCTTACAACGGTTGCTACACATACCATTTGGGATTTTTTGAAAGAATATTTTGAAAAAGAAGAAGTGGAAGCTGTAGTTGTAGGATACCCCAAACAAATGAACAACCAGGCTTCGGAGGCTGTTAGGTATATTAATCCATTTTTAAAGAAGTTTCAGAAGGTTTATCCTGAAATGAAATTGGAAATTCTGGATGAAAGGTTTACATCGAAAATGGCTTTTCAAACCATGATTGACGGAGGCTTGAAGAAGAAAAAGAGACAAGACAAAGCAATGGTTGATGCAGTAAGTGCAACAATTATTCTGCAGAATTATTTAGAACAAAGACGAAATTTAATACAATGAAACGACCATGACAATTTTATGCCATATAAGTATATAATTTAAATCATGGGAGTTCCATATTATACCTTTAATAAAAAGCAATTTTAATAAGATGAAATATCCGGTAACGGTATACGGCGATCCGCTTTTACGCAAAACAGCAAAAGATATTGACAAAGACCATCCAAACCTGAAAGAAATTATTGAAAATATGTGGGAAACTATGTATTACTCCGATGGTGTTGGACTAGCTGCCCCGCAGGTAGGCAAATCCATTCGGTTATTTGTTATAGATGCCTCGTCAGGAGCCGATGAAGAACCCGAGCTGGAAGGTTTCAAAAAGGTTTTTATTAATCCAGAAATCATCGATACCGATGGTGAAGAATGGGTTATGAACGAAGGCTGCTTAAGTTTACCGGAGATAAGAGAAGATGTTTCGCGCCCTGACGAAGTAACTATTCGTTACTTCGACGAGAATTTTGTTGAACACGAAGAAACTTACAGAGGTTTTGCAGGCAGAGTTATCCAGCACGAATACGATCACTTGGAAGGAGTATTGTTTATCGACCACTTATCGCCATTACGCAAACGGTTATTAAAAGGCAAACTCCAAAACATTGCCAAAGGAAAAGTTATTCCTCATTACAGAATAAAAGTTCCGGTAAAATAGTAACCCTTTCCACAATTTTTCGTTTGAATGATTAATCCTTCAGGCGGATACTGTGGAAAATACCTTTCAAAAAATACCCTTTCTCAGAATAACACTGGCTTTTGCCATTGGTGTTTGGCTATGCAGTTACATTCAGATATCTCTGAATATTCTCTTTACTATATTGTTATTTATACTATTCGTACTGGTATTTATAAATAGTAAATTCAGCTACAAACTGAGTTCCGTTTTTGGAGTTTTTATTCAACTGTTTTTTATTTTACTGGGGATAATTGTTGCCAATAACTATAATACAGAACCTTATTTTTTTCAAAAAGGTGTTTCGCTTGGAACAATACTTGAAAGTCCACAGGAAAAGCCAAACTCTTTTAAATCTCTGATTGAAATTACTACGGTTAAAACAGATGATTCAATATTCCAAACCAACGAAAAAGTTCTGGTATATTTTGCAAAAGAAGAAAGAGTTAAGCTGTTACAACCCGGCCAACAAATTATTTTTAATACAATTCCACAAAAAGTAAAGAATTATGGTAATCCTTTTGAATTCGATTATAAAAGTTATTTAGAAAACAAACGAATTTACCGCCAGGTATATTTAAACGAAAAAAGCTGGGAAACGACAAACTACAAATCGGCTGGAATGCTTGTTAAAGCAGAGTTGCTGCGCAAGAAACTTCTAGAAATATATCGTAATCAAAATCTGGGATCAAACGAAACCGAAATATTATCGGCCTTAACTTTAGGCTACAAGCGTGATTTAGACCGTGAAACCAAACGCGTTTTCTCTGCCGCAGGGGCTATGCACGTTCTGGCAGTTTCCGGATTACATGTTGGTATTATCTTTATGGTTTTCAATTTTGTTTTTGGCTTTCTAAAAAAACAAAAAACCGGACGGCATGTATTTGTTCTATTGGCTATTCTCTTGCTTTGGTTTTATGCTTTCATTACCGGGCTATCACCTTCGGTATTGCGGGCAGCCACTATGTTTAGTATTGTTATTATTGGCAATAATCTGAATCGCAGGGCAAGTATTTACAATTCGCTGGCTGCGTCTGCTCTTATTCTGTTGCTGATAAATCCCAACAATCTTTTTGAAGTGGGATTTCAACTTTCTTATTCTGCAGTTTTTGGAATAGTTTATCTATATCCCCGACTTGAAAAACTTTGGCCGGTTAACAACAAAATTCTTAAATTTTTCTGGGGTTTGCTTTGCGTTTCCATAGCAGCTCAAATTGCTACCTTTCCATTAACTTCATTCTATTTCAACCAGTTTCCTACTTTCTTTTGGTTAACCAATATCGTTATAATTCCTGCTATTATATTGCTCATTCCTATGGGAATATCCTTACTGCTTTTTTCACAAATCCCCCTCCTTTCTGCAGGACTGGCTTTTCTGGTCAAATGGATGATTAAAGGAGTGTATTTTGTATTGCATTTTATCGAATCGTTTCCTTATTCGACAGCAGATATTTCGTTGAATCCACCAGAGCTTTTCTTTTTACTCGTATTTATGTTTTTTGCATTCATTCTACTTAAAAACAAACAAGCATTATATCTCAAATTAACGTTTACTGCCCTGCTCCTGTTTTCAATTTCTGTTCTACACGCTAACATTCATCAACATAAAAGCCACGAAATATTTATTTTTAACATCGATAAAACTCCTACTATTCAGTTGATTTCAGGCAGAAAAAACTATGTTATTTCAAAAGGGAAAACTGAACGAAATGATTTTTTCTATCAGCAGATTCAGAATATAAATCGAAAAAAGAGGTTGGATGAGCCGATTTTTATTAATTCAGATAATTTCTACCGCGATGATTTTCTGTTACAAAAAAACGGAGTTCTATTTTTTGAAGGAAAAACAATATTGTTTTCCGGAGAAGTAAAAACAGCAACTTTTGAAACTTCCCCCGACTTTATTATTGTTGACCAGCACATTGATTTTAACCTGGTAGAAACAAATGAAAAAACAAAAATTATTTCTGCCAAGCATATATATCCTTCCACGAAAAACAAACATTTTCATCTGCTAAAAACCCACGGTGCATTTCATCACAGATGGAAATAGTATTTTCTGTCAACAAACCATTTTCATTCATTTTTAATCTTATTACTTACAACCCAGCAATTAACAGCTATAATGTGCCAGGTATTAAGATACATTAACTGTTTTAAGTAATAACGAAACTTATTTTTTGTAATTTAGTATGTTAAATTTAGTGCAGCTTATTCGGATAAAAAAACAATTTTGAATTGTAGTTAAGAACATATTACATTATTTTGCTCCATTTAATATAAGACAGACAGATGAAAGTTGTAATTGCCGGCGCGGGAGAGGTTGGAACACATTTAGCACGAATGCTTACCAATGAAAATCATGATATTGTTTTATTAGATGATTCTCCGGAAAAGCTTTCGAAGATTAGTGCCGAGGTGGATTTAATGACAATAGCCGGATCTGCCCATTCTTTTCAGGACCTGAAAAGTACCGATTTGGCAAAATCCGATTTATTTATTGCGGTAACTCCTTTTGAAGAACGAAATGTATTGGCCTGTTCCATGGCATCGTATCTTGGAGTTGGAAGAACAATTGCACGAATTAATAATCAGGAATACTTACAAGAGAGATACCGCGAAAAGCTCAGCAACCTTGGCATTAACGAACTTATTTATCCAGAAAGTCTGGCTGCAAAAGAAATTGTAGCTTCGGTTAAGCAAACCGCAACACGGCAGCTAATTGAATTTTCAAACGGCAAACTGTTATTGTTGGGAATAAAAGTGCGCGACAATGCACTAATATTAAATAAAACTTTTGAAGAGTTATCGCAGGAAAATCAACATTTGCTGGTTGTAGCCATTCAGCGAAATAATAAAACAATTATTCCGAAAGGAACTGATTTTATACAAAGCGGCGATGTAGTTTATTTTATTACAACCCGCGCCGAACAACAAAATGTGTTTGAACTTACGGGTAAAAAACAGTTTGAAGTTAAAAATATCATGTTCCTTGGCGGAAGCCGGATTGCTCAAAAAGCCATTGAGAAATTAGGCGACAATTATCGTATTAAAATTATTGAAGACAGCAGAGAAAAATGCGAAAAAATTGCCGACAAATTCGAGAACGTACTTGTTATTAATGGCGATGGGCGAAACCTCAACCTGCTGAAAGAGGAAGGTATTGAAAAAATGGATGCTTTTGTGGCAACAACCGGAAATTCGGAAACAAACATTCTAGGATGCCATCTTGCCAAAAGTTTTGGAGTACGCCGAACAGTTGCCGAGGTAGAAAACCTGGCATATATGAGCCTGGCCGACAACATGAACATTGGTAGTATCTTCAATAAAAAATTAATTGCAGCCGGCTACATTTACAGGTTTACGTTAAACGCCGAAATTTCGAAAGTAAAATGCTTGTCAGCATCTGATGCCGAAGTTTTCGAATTTATTGCAAAACCCGGAGCAAAAATTGTTGAAAAGCCAATTAAAGATCTGGATTTTCCTGATGAAGCAAAAATTGGTGGAGTAATTCGGGGAAACATGGGATACATTGCCCATGGTTATACTCAAATACAGGAAGGCGACAAAGTGGTTGTTTTCACTCTTCCTTCAGGAATAAAAAAACTCGAAAAATTCTTTAAATAGGCGACAAATTACCAGAGAATGAATCTAAAAATAATATTCCGGGTACTTGGATTTTTACTGGTGGTTGAAGGAGTAACAATGCTTTTGGCTCTTGCCATTGCACTTCTTTATGGTGAACACGACATCCTTGCTTTTCTTATTGCGTCAGGTATAAACCTTTCTATTGGAGGAGGAATAGTACTCGCAACCCAAAACGCAAAAAAAGATATTGGGAAAAGAGAAGGTTTTATCATTGTTTCAATGGTATGGATTGTATTCTCGTTTTTTGGAAGTTTACCGTATATTTTAAGTGGCTCCATTCCAAACTTTACTGATGCCTTTTTCGAAACCATGTCGGGATTTACCACAACAGGATCATCTATATTAAACGACATTGAATCACTCCCGCATGGGATTTTATTTTGGCGAAGCATTACCCAGTGGCTTGGTGGTATGGGAATTATCGTTCTTTCGCTAGCTATTCTTCCGGTGTTCGGAATTGGCGGAATGCAGCTTTTTATGGCCGAAGTTCCCGGACCAACTCCAGACAAAATAAGTCCCCGAATTAAACAAACAGCAAAAACACTCTGGAAAATATATATTGTATTTACACTTGCCGAAACACTGTTGTTATGGATAGGTGGCATGACTTTCTTCGATGCCATTAACCATTCGTTTACAACCATGGCAACAGGAGGCTTTTCAACCAAACAGGCAAGTGTAGCCCACTGGCCGTCGCCCTTTATTCAGTATGTAATTATAATATTTATGTTTTTGGCAGGTACAAATTTCACCCTTTCGTACTTTGCTATAAAAGGTAAATTCTCAATAGTCCTTAAAGATGAAGAGTTTAAATCCTACGGATTATTTATAATTGGTTTTACAATATTAATTTTTATTGGACTGCTGGTTACTACTCAGTTAGGAATTGAACAAGCATTTCGTGACGCTCTTTTCCAGGTACTGACTATAATTACAACTACAGGATATGCCACTGCCAATTACCTTACATGGGCACCGGTACTTACTATGCTTATTTTTATACTTTTCTTTTTTGGAGGATCGGCCGGATCAACAGGTGGAGGAATAAAAATTATGCGAATTGTAGTTTTGTTAAAGAATGGTTATTACGAATTAAAACGTTTGGTTCATCCACATGCCATTATTCCTGTTAAGTTCAATAAACATTCGGTTGACTCAAAGATTGTAACCAACGTTCTGGCATTCTTTATTATTTACCTGGTAATTTTTGCAATTAGCACCATTATATTCACATTAATAGAGCCAAACATGGAATCGTCGATGGGAGCAGTAGCAACGTGTTTGGGTAATATTGGACCGGGATTGGGAAGTGTTGGACCAGCGGATAATTTCCATCACATAAAACCAATCGGGAAATGGTTCCTGTCGTTTTTAATGCTACTCGGAAGGCTCGAATTATTTACAGTTTTGGTACTCTTCTCTCCTTCTTTCTGGAAAGAATAGAAATACGTTTATTACAAGTCCTATAATTAAATTTGTAGTTTCAGAGTTTATCAATACTCCAACTCTCCTTTACCATTTCGGATTACTTCAATATCATTATGCGAACAATCCACAATAGTTGAAGGAACAAGTTCTCCAAATCCTCCATCAATTACAACATCAACTATATCCTTGTATTTCTCGTAAATCAGTTCCGGATCGGTGGTGTACTCCAGAATTTCGTCTTCATCATGAATAGATGTAGAAACGATTGGATTTCCCAGTTCACAAACAATCTCGCGAATAATATTATTATCAGGAATACGAATTCCTACTGTTTTCTTTTTCCCTTTAAAATATTTTGGCACATTATTATTGGCCTCCAAAATAAAGGTAAACGGCCCGGGCAAGTTCTTTTTAATAAGTTTAAAAATATGATTGGGAATTGGCCGTGTATAATCCGACAGATGACTAAAATCGCTGCAAATAAACGAAAAGTTGTTTTTTTCAATATTTACACCTTTCCAGCGTGCCACCTTTTCTACCGATTTCGGATTTGTTATATCGCAACCCAATCCATAAACAGTGTCCGTTGGATAAATAATCAGCCCGCCACTTCGTAAAACATCTGCAATTTTTCTTATCTCACGGGGATTCGGATTTTCATTATACAACCTTACCAACATAGATTTTGCTAATTTTGGGGCATAAAATTAACTTATTATGCTGTAATTCAAAGCAGAAAATATATGGAACGTAAAGTAATTGACACTTCTGACGGCTCAAAAACCCTTTTTATCCCTGAAATGGACGAACAATACCATTCGATAAACGGTGCGCTAACCGAATCGAATCATGTATTTTTAAATGCAGGTTTTAACCATCACAAATCGGCAACACCTGTAGTTTTTGAAGTGGGATTTGGCACCGGTTTAAATGCTTTGTTAACGGCAGAAGCAGCAGAACAACAAAAACGCAAAACCACTTTTGTAACCATCGAAAAATATCCTTTGAAACAAGAACTGATTGAACAATTAAATTACGGGAAATTAATTTCGGAACAGGCTGAATTACTTTTTACAAAAATTCATGCAGCAAACTGGAATGAGGAAATTCAAATCTCCAGCTTTTTTACGCTTTTGAAAATAGAAGGAGATTTAACCAACTTTCGGTTCGAAACACCCCGAAAATTCGACATTATTTATTTCGACGCTTTTGGCCCTGATAAACAACCAGACATGTGGAAACCCGACATTTTCAATAAAATTTATGATGTTTCTGCCAAAGACGCCACTTTTGTAACCTACAGTGCAAAAGGCCAAATCAGGCGCCAACTGCAGGATTGCGGCTATTCCATGGAGCGATTACCCGGGCCTCCGGGAAAACGACAAATGCTGCGAGGCACTAATATTTAGCTCAAAAAATGAATTGAAAATCTTCGGCTTTTAACGAACAGATGACGAATCTGTTCGATTATTTCCCTGTCTTAATTTTTTTTAACATTTTTTAATTTCACTGATATTTCTCATAATTCTCAAAAACAAAACCGAACGAATTAGCCCCGAAATGGTTTTAAAACCAACAGTTTGAAAAATATTTTAAGAAGCATATCATAAAAAATAATTGCTTCAGTTCATAGATATTTTCGAATGGCACTTGTGAATTTTCCTTGGATATTGTAAAAATTCCTTTAAAATTTGACCTTCATTCAACGTGAAGAATATGATTTACAAATTTCAAATCGTTTCACAAGAATCCCAAAACTTCCGACTGGAAGTTGCGCTAGACGAAAAACATTCATTTTTCGATTTCCATACTATAATACAGAAAAGTGTTGGTTTTGAGTCACATCAACTAGCGTCATTTTTCATTTCTGATAAACGATGGAAAAAGTTAGTTGAAATTTCTATGCTTGACTTAGGTATAAATGGTGCAGCATTCTTTATTATGCAAAAGACCCGGCTGCGAGACCTGCTAAACACTTCCGGGCAGCAGTTAATTTATACTTTCGATTTTTTAAACGATAGGTCTTTTTTTATAGAACTAACTGGAATAATTATGAAAGAAAATCTTAATGAACCGTTTGTCACTTTAAAGCAAGGTGATTCCCCCGTTCAAGTTCTTGGAGAAGATGTTATGGACCAAATTCCGGGAGAACTTCAGGAAGAAGAAGTTTATATGGATTTTGGAGAACTTGACGACTACACCGAAATTTTTGGAGAGATGGACGATTTCTGAACGAGAAAAAAGCATGGTTAATCCGTGTTAAAGAAATTCACAGGCTGTTCAATTCATTTTGAACAGTCTTTTTTTTGTTCTTCCTTTGCCAAAAAATCGGTTTTATGCCAAAAACACTTGTAGTACTCACCGGCCCCACTGGTATCGGGAAAACATCGGTTGGGATAAAAATTGCCCAGCATTTCAATACTGAAATTATCTCATCCGATTCGCGCCAGATTTTTAAAGAACTTTCAATTGGCACTGCCGTACCCGAGCCCCACGAACTGGCAGCCGTAAAACATCACTTTATTCAAACCCATTCAATTACCGAAAACTACAACGCCAGCCGCTACGAAACTGAAGCTTTAGAGGTTCTGGATAATCTTTTTAAAACACGTGATGTGGTTATTATGGTGGGAGGCTCAATGTTGTACATCGATGCCATCTGCAAAGGGATTGATGTTATGCCCGATGCTGATCCTGAAATTAGGGCTTCACTAAAAAAACAGCTGGAAGAAAATGGTCTTGAAAGTTTGCGTCTTCAATTGAAAACGCTCGATCCGGATTACTACAAAACGGTAGATTTAAAAAATCCGAACCGAATTATTCATGCGCTTGAGATTAGTATCCAAACTGGGAAACCTTACTCATCGTTCCGGTCGAATAAAGATAAAGAACGCCCTTTTTCAATTGTAAAGATTGCTTTAAACTGCGATCGGGAACTGCTTCACAAACGAATAAATTTACGTGTTGATGAAATGGTAAAGGCTGGACTGGAAGAGGAAGTCCGTACCGTTTACCCGCAAAAACAACTTAATTCGTTAAACACGGTTGGTTACCGCGAGCTATTCGCCTGTTTTGATGGGGAGATTACACAAGAAAAAGCCATAGAACTGATTAAAAGAAATTCGCGACGTTATGCCCGTAAACAAATTACATGGTTTCGAAAAGACGAAACAGTTACCTGGTTTCAACCAACCCAGGTACAGGAAATAATCCGTTTTATTGAATCACAAATTAAATAAAAATGGAGAAGTTCATTGTTCGGATTTATGGACTGGTAATCAATAAAAGAAAGGAAGTGCTGATTTCGGATGAATTTGTTATGAAAACACACATGACAAAGTTTCCGGGAGGAGGACTGGAATTTGGGGAAGGACCGCTTGAGTGTTTGAAACGCGAATTTAAAGAAGAATGTAACGGCCAGGAAATTGAAAACCTTCGTCACTTTTATACAACCGACTTTTATCAGAAGGCACTATTTTTTGAAAATGCACAGTTAATCAGTATTTATTACCTTGCCGACCTGAAAGAACCACTTCGGATTACTATCTCGGACAAAGCATTCGACTTTGAAATAGTCAATGGTTTTGGACAAAGTTTCAGATGGGTAAAAATAAAAGACTTAAACGAGGCAGATATCACCTTTCCAATTGATAAATTTGTCGTTCAGAGGTTAAAACAAACTTTCAATGAATAAAGTCCGTTACAATATCAAAGAGCTCGCTACTTTAACCAGCCTAATATCAGACGATGCAGCGTTTATCCAACAAATAAATCAGGCAGCTGAAAAAATAACAAATGCATATAAAAAAGGGGGGAAAACTATTTTTTGCGGCAACGGCGGAAGTGCGGCTGAAGCACAACATTTGGCAGCCGAATTATCGGGTAGATTTAAACTGGATAGAAAACCACTTGCAGCTGAAGCTTGTCATGTTAATTCGTCGTTTGTAACAGCCATCTCAAACGATTACGATTTTAAACAAGTTTACAGCCGCTATATAGAAGCTTTTGGCAATAAAGGCGATGTACTTGTGGGGCTTTCAACATCAGGTACATCAGAAAATATTGTAACCGCATTTAAAACTGCCCAAAAGAGAGGCCTTGTTACTATTGCACTAACAGGTTCTGCCGGAGGATTACTTCCAAACCATTCCGATTTGTGCTTAAAAATTCCTTCGGATGAGGTTCCCCGAATCCAGGAAATTCATTTGTTAATAGGCCATATTATATGCGAAAAAGTTGAACATAGCCTGTTTGGAGATGAATAATATACCAAAACAAAAAGGACTTTTTCTCGATCGCGACGGAACCATAAACGTTGAAAAAAATTACGTATATAAAATTGAAGATTTTGAATTCCAACCGGGTATTTTTGAGTTAATCAGGAAATATCAGTCGAAAGACTTTCTTATTTTTATTGTTACAAACCAATCGGGAATTGCACGGGGATTATATACCGAAAAAGATTTTGAGATTTTAAACAAGTGGATGCTGGCTAAATTCAGAGAAGAAGGAATAAAAATAACCAAAGTCTGTTTTTGTCCTCATCACCCGGAATTTACCGGAGAATGTAACTGCCGCAAGCCTTTACCCGGTATGATTCTCAATACAATAGAACAATTTAATATTAGCCCTGTTAAATCTGTGTTGATTGGCGATAAAAAAAGAGATATTTTAGCGGGTAGAAATGCAGGGATAGGAAAGAATTTATATATTCAAAACCTTTTAACTGAAGGTATTTTTTAAAGCAATAGGGGGAGAATACGTGCAGCACTTTACACAGGCAGAAATAAGACAAATAGAAGACCGTTACCAGGATTTCTTAAAGGTAATTAAGAATAAGTTTGATGAAGGACGGTTGGCCAGGATCGAAAAAGCATTCCGCTTTTCGAATGCAGCACACCACGGAATTAAACGAAAATCAGGCGAGCCATTTATTATTCATCCCATTTCGGTAGCTAAAATTGTAGCTGTTGACCTGGGACTTGGAGCCACCTCAATTGTTGTGGCACTTCTCCACGATGTTGTTGAAGATACCGACTACCGTCTTTCCGACATAGAAAATATGTTTGGAAATCGCGTGGCCAGAATCGTTGATGGATTAACCAAACTTTCAGGAGATTTTGATTCGCGACATGCACTCACCCTAAAAAAAATGCTAATGACCCTTTCAGACGATGTGAGGGTTATTCTAATTAAAATTGCCGACCGCCTACACAATATGCGTACATTGGAATCGATGCCGGCGCATAAAAAAATAAAAATAGCAGGCGAAACCTTATTTCTATACGTCCCGCTGGCACACCGCCTGGGGCTTCACGCCATAAAAAGCGAACTCGAAGAACTCAGTTTTAAACACAAACATCCCGAAGAATACAATCAAATTCTTTACTTGCTGCATAACCAGGAAGAACAACGAAATTACCTGGTTAATGAATTCATACAACCCATTATTCAGAAATTAAAAGAAGAAAACCTCGATTGTACGGTAACACACCGCTTAAAAACCAGCTATTCAATTTGGCAGAAAATGCAAAAAAAATCGGTTTCTTTCAGCGAAGTTTACGATTTGCTTGCCATACGAATTGTTGTTAATTCGAAACCGGATATTTCTGAAAAACGACAGTGTTTTGATGTGCTTTCGATTGTAACAGATATTTACAAACCAAAACCTGACCGAATACGCGATTGGATTACTACTCCAAAGGCAAACGGATACGAATCATTACACGTTACTGTAATGGGGCCACAGGGTAAATGGGTGGAAGTTCAAATCAGAACCGACAGAATGGATGATGTAGCCGAGCATGGTTTTGCAGCCCACTATCGTTACAAAGATATCCGTAACTTTGAAAACGAATTAGATCCCTGGATCGAACAAATCAGAGAGTTACTGCAAAGTACCGATGCCGATGCTTTTGAATTTCTTGATGAGTTTAAACTCAACCTGTTTTCTTCGGAGATTAATGTTTTTACACCAAAAGGCGATATGTATTCGCTACCAACAGGTGCATCGGTTCTCGATTTTGCATACGAAATTCACACAGAACTGGGCAACAAGTGTATCGGTGCAAAAATAAATTTGAAGCTGGTTCCGCTGAGTCATGTTCTTCAAAACGGCGATCAGGTAGAAATTCTTACGTCCGAAAATCAATCGCCAAAACTCGAATGGCTTAAGTTTACTTCTTCGGCCAAAGCCCGGGGTAAAATTAAAAATGCCTTTAAACAGGAAAAAAGCAGGCATACTGAAAAAGGGAAGAAAATAATAGAAGAAGCTTTTTTTAAAATTAAAGCACCTCTTACTTCAAACAGCCTGAAAAAAATTACCGCACATTTTAATTTGAACAATAAAGAGCAACTTTATTCCGAACTCGGAATGGGATTTCTCAACCTTGATAATCTGAAAGAAATTATAGGAAAGAAATCGGAAAACAAACTGGTAAAATACTGGAACATTACCTTTGGTGGAGGCGGTAAGAAAAAAGAAGAAGATACCGGAGTTGAAGCAGATACAAACACCACTAAAAAAATTGATAAGAAGAAAACGTTTCTGTTAAAAGAAAACCAGGACAACATAACTTTTTCGCTGGCCAAATGCTGTAAACCGATACCCGGCGAACAGGTAGTTGGCTATTTAAGTTCCGACGAACATGTTGTAATTCACAAAACTGAATGCCACGTACTGGAACGATTTATTGCCAACCAGGGCGAAAAGATAATAAGAGCCGAATGGACCAAATTTAAGCGCCAGTCGTACCTTACTCGTTTAAACCTTGAAGGTTTCGATCGATTAGGAATTGTAAACGAAGTAACAACCGTAATTTCGAAAGTGCACAACATTAATATGCGCTCTGTAAAATTCGATACGCACGACGGGATTTTCCAGGGCGATTTATTTTTATACATCCACAATACAGACGATTTAAACAATTTAATTACACGTTTAAAAACAATTAAAGGAATCGACAATGTCTCCCGAATCGAAAACCTGAATGATTAATTTATATTCATTCTAAAAAAATAAAAAAAAGTTATATTTTTGCTCTATTTAAAATTGGTTTAATTATGAATAGCCAGAAGACCCGAGAGACTGTAAGGAATATGTTCACCGAATACCTGGAGAAGAACGGACACCGGAAAACTCCGGAAAGATTTGCAATACTTGATGAAATTTATTGCCGCGAAGGACACTTCGACATTGAGTCGCTTTATGTTTCAATGAAGAACAATAATTACCGTGTAAGTCGTGCTACACTCTATAATACAATTGATTTACTGCTCGATTGTAAATTGGTAGTTAAACACCAGTTTGGTAAAAATATTGCCCAATTCGAAAAAGCATTTGCCACGCTGCAACACGATCATCTGATTGATACCACCAACGGTACAGTTGTTGAATTTTACGATCCGCGTATTCGTGAAATTATTGAAGATGCCTGCCAGAAAAACAATTTTAAGCTTTCGCATCATACGCTGTATATTTACGGAGAAACAACAAACAAAGAATAAAATAATTCATTCTTAATATTATATAAAATCCTCTATCAAAGAGGATTTTTTTTGTCTGCGAATTAAAATTATTACTACTTTTAACTGGTTAATGGAAAGCCGTGAAAGGTTAATCATTATGGTTAAAATTTCGCGGTTTTGTGTGTAAAATAAAAATCAAAATTCAAGATGAAGGTAGATGTATTGTTGGGCCTCCAATGGGGCGACGAGGGAAAAGGTAAGATTGTTGATGTTTTAACTCCGAAATATGATGTTATTTCCCGTTTTCAAGGTGGCCCCAATGCCGGTCACACACTTGAATTCAACAATATCAAACATGTGCTGCATACCATTCCTTCCGGAATATTTCAGGGTGATAAAGTCAATATTATTGGAAACGGAGTAGTTATCGACCCAATAATATTTAAAAAGGAAATTGAAAGTCTGAATAAAATTGGGGTAGATATTTCTAAAAAACTTTATGTTTCGAAAAAGGCCCACATGATTCTTCCGACTCACAAAATTTTGGATGCTGCTTCTGAAGCAAAAAAAGGTGATTCTAAAATTGGTTCAACATTAAAAGGAATTGGTCCTACTTACAAAGATAAAATTGGTCGCGACGGATTACGCGTAGGAGACTTACTTCATAACTTTGAAGAGAAATACACTACTCGCATTGAAAACCACAAGGTAATGCTTACTGAATTTTTCAAATTCGATTACCAGACTTTGCTTGACGAGTGCGAAAAAGAATGGTTTGAAGGCGTTGAGGTTCTAAAATCATTCCAGATTGTAGATAGCGAGCACATGATTAACAAAGCCTTAAAAGAAGAAAAATCGGTGTTGGCAGAAGGCGCTCAGGGAACTTTACTGGATATTGATTTTGGTTCGTACCCGTTTGTTACCAGCTCGAATACAATTAGTGCAGGAGCTTGTACCGGCTTGGGAATTGCACCAAAAACCATCGGAAATGTATTTGGCATTTTTAAAGCTTATTGTACCCGCGTTGGAATGGGCCCATTTCCGACTGAATTATTCGACGAAACAGGGACCAAATTACGTGATGCCGGTAACGAGTATGGTTCAACCACCGGTCGTCCGCGTCGTTGTGGATGGCTCGATTTAGTTGCCTTAAAATATTCAGTAATGCTAAATGGTGTTACAGAGCTAATTATGATGAAAGCCGATGTGCTCGACGATTTCGATGTTATAAAGATATGTGTAGGTTACGAAATTGACGGCGAAGTTGTGGAACATTTCCCATTCGAGTTGAATGATGATGTTAAACCGGTTTACGTAGAACTTCCGGGTTGGAAAACTGATTTAACTTCCATAAAAGATCAAAATGAATTTCCTGAAGAATTGAACAACTACATTAGTTTTATTGAAGACGAAATGGAGATTCCGGTATCGATAGCATCGGTCGGCCCAAATCGTGCACAAACAATTTTCCTTGAAAAAGAATAATATAAGAAATTGAATATATAGAAAAACGTCGCTCATGTTCGGGCGACGTTTTTTTATACCATAACTTGCTAAAACCAAAGATTAACGATTCTCCTTCCAATAAAAGATACACTATAAAAATTTATTTCAATAAAAATTGAACAAGATTAAGATTAAAAGTATTTCTTAACTATCTTTAAGCAATTCCATTTTTGAGTTGGTGATGATACAATTTGGCACAGAAAAATTAGGCCTTCACACTGATTTCTATGAGTTAACTATGGCTCAGGGATATTTTTATTCCAATAAAAAAGATCAGAAAGTAACTTTCGACTATTTTTTCAGAGAAAACCCATACAAAGGTGGATTTACCGTTTTTGCCGGATCGCAGGATTTCGTTGAGCTACTCTCCGATTTTACTTTTAGTCCATCCGACATCGATTTTTTAAAAGAACAGGGATTTCGGTCAGAGTTCCTGAACTACCTGAAAGAATTCCGATTTAAAGGAACTATTGCCAGTGTAAAAGAGGGAGAAATTGTTTTTCCGAACGAACCACTAATGAGTGTAAAAGGGAACATTATTGAATGCCAACTCATTGAAAGTTTTTTACTGAACATACTTAACTTTGAATCATTAATCGCGACCAAGGCATTTCGAATAAAACTTATTTCGGGCAAAAAACTCTTTGCCGATTTTGGCTTACGTCGTGCCCATGGTTTTGGAGCAATCCATGCAAGTCGTGCAGCAGCTATTGGGGGTGCCAGTTCAACGTCAAACGTACTTGCCGGAAAGCTGTTCAATATTCCGGTTTCGGGAACAATGGCACACAGCTGGATACAAAGTTTCGATAACGAACTGGACGCATTCAGAGCTTTTGCTAAGGTACACCCTTTTAATACAACTTTACTTGTAGATACTTATAATACGCTTACATCAGGAGTTCCAAATGCCATTATTGTCGGAAACGAAATGAAGGCAAATGGGCATAAACTTAATGCCATTCGATTAGACAGCGGCGACCTCGCCTACCTCAGTAAAAAAGCACGAAAAATGCTGGATGATGCCGGTCTGAACGATGTACAAATAATTGCTTCGAACCAACTGAATGAATTTGTTATTAAAACATTATTGCGCGACCAGAATGCAACAATCGACGGTTTTGGCATTGGTACAGAAATGATTACCGGGAAAGCAGATGCAGCTCTTGGAGGAGTGTACAAACTTTCAGAAATTGATCATCAACCTAAAATGAAATTCTCTGAAAATGTTGAAAAAACAACACTTCCGGGAGCCAAACAGCTCATCCGCTATTTTGATGAAGACGGATGTTTTTTTAGAGATGGTATTCTATTGGAAGATGAAAGTCCTGAGTCGGTAAAAACAATCTATCACCGTGTTTATTCTGAAAAGAAGACAACGGTGGCAGGTCTAAAACAAGAAAGTTTATTTGAAGAAATTGTTGTAAACGGAGTACCAAAGCTAAAAATGCAAACTCCGGAAGAAATACATAATTATCTTCAGTCGCGATCGGATAAACTTCCGAATGAACACAAACGATTTATTAGTCCCCACATTTATAAGGTTGGGATCTCCAACAAATTAATGAAAACCCGGAACGCATTAACAAAAAAGTTAATTACGTTACATTAATTTGAAATGCTTGAAATACAAAAACCGACATTGGTAATTGACAAGGAAATTTGTTTGCAGAACATTGAACAAATGGTTCAAAAAGCTGCAAAATATAATTTGCGATTCCGTCCTCATTTTAAAACGCATCAATCTGCCCAGGTTGGCGAATGGTTTAAACTCTACGGAGTTGAAGCCATTACTGTTTCCTCGGTACAAATGGCTGAATATTTTGCCGCCCATGGATGGGAAGATATTACCATTGCCTTTTCGCTGAATATTCTGGAGATTGAAAATATTAACCGGCTTGCCGCTTCAATAAAACTGAATGTTCTGATTGAGAGCAGGGAAACTGCAGAGATGCTGGCAGAAAAGGCTTCGTCATCTTTGGGCGTATATATAAAAATAGATACCGGCTACAACAGAACCGGTCTTCCTTCTTCACGAACAAGTACCATTGATTCTATCATCGAAATACTCGGCTCTAATAAAAAACTGGCTCTAAAAGGGTTTTTAACTCATACTGGACACACCTACCAGGCAAAATCAACAAACGAAATTTTTAGCCGGCATTTTGATGCTTTGCTAAAATTACGCTCGCTGAAAAACCGTTATAAAAACCAATTTCCAAATATTGAAATCAGCATGGGAGACACACCTTCAGCCACTATCTGTGGAAATTTTGAAGGTGTAGATGAACTGCGTCCCGGAAATTTTGTTTTTTACGATTTAATGCAACATAGCCTGGGGGTTTGCGAAATGGAAAATATAGCTGTTAAAATGGTCTGCCCGGTTGTGGCCAAACACATCTCGCGAAACGAAATAATTATTTATGGCGGAGCAGCGCATTTTTCAAAAGATACTGTTCTCAATACCGATGGGAAACAATTATTTGGCCGAATAATTATTCAGCACGAAGGAGAAAAAGTATTACTTGACACCAAAAATTACCTCTCGAAACTTTCGCAGGAACACGGCACACTAAAAGTAACACCTACAAATTTAAAGCTTATAAATATTGGTGATTTAGTTGAAATAATTCCGGTGCATTCTTGTCTCACAGCCAACCTGATGGGACACATGCGAACAAGCGATGGTGAACTGATTAAAATGATGCCTAAATACTAAATTGTTGGAAGCAAGAAGCTGGGAGTTTGAAGTACAGATAAGAGGATAAAAACGATAAGAGTTAAGTCACTATTTTCTTTTCCTGTTTTTCCACAGAACAATAAACATTGAAGAAATAAGACAAACATTCGCAAGGTTTATCATCCAAAAACCTTTGTTCCATTCCTCGTTAAAAAGAAAGTTGGCAACAATTAAAAGGCTACATGCTGTTATCAGCAAAATTGATAGATTCTTATTCATTTCGATATAAAAAAAGCCGGCAATTCTTTACCGGCTTTGTACTATTTTCCACTTATGTTATGATATGAAATCATATTATAAGTTATTTATCGTCTATTTTAAAGGTATATTCTCCAATGTTAGCTTCAGGAACTCCCAGAATTTTTCAACTGTTTCTATGTTAACTTTTTCATCGGGAGAATGTGGAAAACGAATGGTTGGCCCAAAAGAAATCATATCCCAGTGAGGATAGTTTTGTGCCAAAATACCACATTCCAATCCGGCATGAATGGCCATAATTTTTGGAATTTTTCCCCATTTGTCGTTGTAAACGTTTTGCATGGTTTTCAGGATAGGAGAATCCATGTTTGGTTTCCATCCCGGGTAAGTACCGGTGAAAGTAATTTCAGCTCCGGCAAGTTCAAAAACAGCCTTTAAACGTGATGCCAATTCTGCTTTTGCTGTATCAACCGAGCTACGCATTAAACAACCTCCATTGATGGTTTTGCTTTCTGCATCAGACTTAAACAGGGCCAGGTTGGTCGATGTTTCTACCAGCCCCTCCATGCTGTCGCTCATTCGGATTACTCCATTCGGACAAGCTACAATTGCTGCCGTTACTTTTGCCTGTGTTTCTGCATCGATTAAAGCAGCTGGCAATTCTGCTGCTTCAACAGCGATATTCATATCCGGTTCGGTAGCCGAAAGTTCCGCTTTCACATCACTTGAGATTTCCTCAACCAATGCAATAAAATCGGCAGCTTTCGCTTCTTCTACCACGAGTACACCAAAGGCCTCGCGTGGGATAGCATTACGCAAACTACCACCATCGATACTTGCCAAACGAACACCTAAATTATTTGCGGCATTAATAATCCGAAAGAAAGTTTTAATTGCATTTCCACGTCCGCGAATAATATCCATTCCCGAGTGGCCGCCTTTCATTCCGGTAACACTTAATTTTAGTGCGATAAATCCAACCGGAACTTCGTCTTCGGTATACGAAAAAGTAATATTGGCATCTTCGCCACCAGCACAGCCTACATACAACTCTCCTTCGTCTTCCGAGTCAGTGTTAATCAAAATATCAGCGTCAAGCAAACCGCCTTTTAAACCGTTTGCACCGTCCATACCTGTTTCTTCGGTAGCAGTAAGAAGTACCTCAACCGGTCCGTGTTTTAATGTTTTTGATGCCAAAACCGCCATGGCTGCAGAAACTCCTATTCCATTATCAGCTCCAAGAGTAGTACCATTTGCTGTTACCCAGTCGCCATCCACATAAGCTTCAATCGGATCGGCTTGAAAGTCGTGTTTCTTATCGCTGTTTTTTTGCGGAACCATATCAAGGTGTCCCTGCATAACAATGGTTTTGCGGTTCTCCATTCCGGGAGTGGCCGGCTTCTTTATAATAACATTGCCTACCTCATCCTTAATGGTTTCCAAACCTAAATCCTTACCAAACTTTACAGCCCAGTCCTGAATTTGAGCTTCATGTTTCGATGGTCGTGGTATTTGAAGCATTTGATCAAAAACACTCCAAACTTCTGTTGGTTGAATATTTTTTATTTCTGACATGTATTATAATAATTTAGTTGGAAGACGGAAGCACGAGGCTAGAAGAAGAAAATCGAAATCGTGAAACCGAAGTCCTAAGTTTATTTGTTTGTCTAACATAAAATGCTGCAATTTGTTGTGCAATTTCAGCATTAAATTTTGTTAAAATCGGGAAGCATAAAGTATACTCTCTTCCTGCTTCCCGATTCTAACTTCCGACTAATAATTAGTTCTTAATATTTGGCAACTCCAGTCCGTAACCTTTACGTTTATCTTCGGCTTTTAACCACAAGGCAGTTATAAGTGCCAGAATAGTTAATCCAACAAAGATTGTCCAGGTTGTTGTATAATCGTAGTTTACCATTTCACCAGCATTTTTGGCTTCTGCAACTCCCGGGTTAGTTCTATCCAGCACAATACCAACTGCGAGAGGCATTCCCCACAAACCGAAGTTTTGCACCCAGAATATTAACGCAAATGCACTTCCCAATTGTTTTTCAGGAATAATTTTTGGAACTGATGGCCACATTGCAGAAGGAACGAGTGAGAAAGCAATTCCTAAAAGCAGTACATTAAAGAAAGCAGCAACAACACTAGTTACAAAAGGCAGGTAAAAGATTACGTGAACGATAATCAATAAAACGGCTCCTAAAATCATAATTGAAGCACCTTTCCCTTTTTTATCGTAGATACTACCAAAAAATGGAGTTAAAAGCATGGTTCCAAAAGGTACTAATCCTGGCAGAAATCCAGCCCAACTTTCACTTACGCCAAACTTGTTTACCATCAAATCCGGACCATATTTATAGAACGGAAATACAGTTGAATAAAAGAACACACACAAAAAGGCAACAAGCCAAAATCCCAGGTTCGAAACAATTAGACCTAAATCAGATATTTTAAATTCATCTTCTCCTGAATCTTCTTCTTCGGTTACTATCTGTTTGTCTAACTTATAATCGAGCGTATTGTAATAAAAGAATCCTATTAAACCTAAAATCAGGAATACAACAACAATTAGAATAGTTGTTGGCACATCATATTTATTAGCAATTGCAGCACCAAAAGCCAATGGCGCAAACGATCCAAGACGCGCAATAGCAACCTGCATTCCCATGGCTAAAGCCATCTCTTTTCCTTTAAACCATTTTGCTACTGCCTTTGAAACTGTAATTCCGGCATACTCAACACCTACTCCAAAAAGGGCAAATCCAAAACCAGCCCAAAAAACCTGAGTAGTTATTTCAAGATTTACCAATGGAATGGTCATCGGAACTTCGTGACTACCAATCAAGCCTTTAAATGCGGCCCATTTTAATGTACCTCCAATTATCATTATAAGTGCCGAACCAATTGTACTGAAACGGATTCCAAACTTATCGAGCAGAATCCCAACAATAATTAGCATAAAAAGGAAAACATTAAATAAACCATATGCACTTGTGATAAAACCATAATCAACACTGTTCATCCCAAGCGAACGCTCCATAATTGGTTTTAAAGGAGAAATAACTTCTGTGAACATGTACCCTGCAAACATTGTAAACGACAATATTACCAGAGCTGTCCAACGTGCTTTCTTCGATTCCCGAAGCGTTTGTTTAATTGCATTTGTCATACTATACTTTTTTATTTAGATTTTTCAAGCCGATAAAAATAAGAAAAATTAGGTGCCATAAAAATGACAACACAAAAAAGGACAGCCTCCCCGACTGTCCTTCTGCTTATGTATTTACTTCAATTTTACGGATTTAATTGCCCCCGTTCCGGGATGAAACTCAACCGAACAATCGCCCTGGAGCAATTCTTCCGGCAAAGGTGCCACAACACCAAACTGAGCAATAGTGGTTCGCGCAGTGGCAACCACATTCATATCATTAATAATTTTTACATTAGCAACACCCGGCATACGATAATAAACACCTTTGCTTCCTGCTGTAGGGTTTTGAGATCCCGCCTCGGCAACATACTTTTTATTTAAGTCCTGCGCCTGCTCAAACTCAATCATCACGGGTTTACCGGAAAGATCACTTGCAGAAACCAGCCCTTTTTCATCCGAAATACGGAAAATTACTTCCCCTTTCCCGGGTTTGCTTTTCGGTACGTAATCGAAACTGTAGTTCTCCTTTTTATACGTGGTTCTTCCCACAAACAGTTTAATATAATCTTTCTCCTTTTGCTTCAATTCTTTCAGGCTCACTTCATAAGCTTTCCCATCGGGATACTCTCCGTCAATTCGCAAAGCTGCTAAATCGTACTGGTTCATCCGACAGTCTAATACACGTTGAGCTGCTTCAGCTGCTTTTTGCTCAACACTTACGCGTGTTGGACGAAAATTATTGGTTGAATCGCCCGGATAATACGTTGGTGTATCAGTAAAATAGTCAAACGAAAAACCATCATCATAATCCGGTTTCTGAAAGGTTTTGTTCGACTTCATTGCCGGTAATTCAGAAACAGTCGGGTTGGCATTTATTCCTGCCAAACACCCGTTTGGAGCCAGATTCAACATAAAAGCACCATCGCCCATTGCCTTATAAACCTGTTCCGGATCGGGTTCTGAGAAAGTTTCGATTCCAACTTCGGAGATTGACCAGGTTACAGAACTACGGGTTTTCGCATTACGTATTCCCAGCAACTGTTCGGCATATGCTGCATAAGGCCCGGGCTCAAATACTTCACGAACAGCTTTTACATGTACTTTTATTCCTGTTCGTGGCAAAGCATAGGCAATCCCCTCAACATAGGCAGGAGCTATAGTTACTTCGTCATCCTTCTTTTTTCGTTGTCCATAACTTGGAATTACAAGCATCAGACAAATTATTGCTACCAGATATCTCATCGTTTCAACTGTTTTTAGTAAAAACTCAAAAGTATTAAAATTATTTTGATGAAGAATTAAATCTTAAGCGAACTATATTTGTGCTTATGATAGAATTTCCTGATCCCAGATTGGCAGACGACGATGGACTGATAGCACAGGGAGGAGAACTGACTCCTGAGTTTTTGCTGTCGGCTTACTGCCAGGGCATTTACCCCTGGTTTTGCGAAGGTGAACCGATATTGTGGTGGTCGCCAAATCCGCGTATGGTTTTATTTCCCGAAAAATTTAAGCTTCGGAAAAGTCTGCGCCAGGTGATTAACAAAGGTACTTTTGAATTGCGAATTGACACGGCATTCAGGGAAGTAATAACACATTGCAGCCAAATTACTCGCCCGGACCAAAACGAAACCTGGATTACCAACGATATAATTGAAGGCTATGTGAAACTGCACGAATTGGGTTATGCTCACTCGTTTGAAAGTTATTATGAAAACGAGTTGGTTGGCGGTCTTTACGGCATTTCTATCGGAAACTGTTTCTTTGGAGAATCGATGTTTTTTACAAAAACCGATGCCAGCAAAGTGGCTTTTTATCATTTAGTACAGTTTGCATTAAAACACAACTTTGCCTTTATCGATGCACAACAGGAAACCGGGCATTTGAAAAGTCTGGGCGCAGAACCTATTCCGCGAAATGATTTTTTGGATATGGTGGAAACTTCGCTGCAAAAGGAAACTTTGCAGGGGAAGTGGACATTATAGTTGAAATGTCCGGAAAGAGCATTGTCGACGCCAATTTTCTGATGGTAGCTAATTTTTCCGAACTACTGTTAGAGCTCCATATTTATTATTACTCTTTAACGCTCCTATACAATAAAAAAGCTATCTAATAAACAGGTGTCAGGCCAGCATTTATAGCACCCAATATTTTCGCTCTCATTCCTCATTTAATAAAGCCTCACATTAAAACTTTATTGTTAAATTAGGCTCCTGAAAAATAACTTAATAAACACATGTGTAAAACGAAACTCACTTTAATCATCCTTTTTATTATCAGTACCGGATTTAGTTACTTAACAGCTCAAACAAAACAAACCAATCTGGAAATGGTTAATGCCACTCAAACCGGTAACTGGCGCATAGCATTAAGTGGAGGATTAGGTTACCTCACCGGCAGCACCAGCGATGAAAAAGAGGCACTGATTCAGCAAGGCTTTGCGTCGGCCGATATTGACAGTTACATTAAACAATTAAAAACAGGCTCCCAATTTTCGGGACAAGTACATTATATGTTTTGGCCCAACTTAGGGCTGGGTATAGATTATAATTTTTATACTTCGTCTGGTAATTTGGCAGGATATGTCGATCCGGGTGATATGGCCACTTATGTATATGCTGAAGTAGAAGAAAAAGTTATTACCAACTACGCAGGACTATCGCTGTTCTCGCAAAGCTGGCTAAAATCGGACAAAATAAGATTCTATAGCCAGGTTTCATTTGGGCTTACAATGTACCGCGAAGAATTAATTTTTGCATACAGCCCCTTGCTGTTTACGGGAAAAGCTTTTGGCGGAAATGCAGAACTGGGAGTAGAATATTTTATCCATCGAAATATTGCGTTAGGAGCCAATTTTACACTGTTCCAGTCAACAATTACTAAAATTGATATGGATAACGGCTCCTCTACGCAGGAAGTTAAACTTGAAGACGAACAGCGTCTGAGTCTTACACGACTGAATACAGGTATCGGTCTTCGTTTTTATTTCTAATATAAAACCACTGTCATGCAAAAAAAGCAAAAACCATATTTCAACTATTCTAAAGCAACATCGGCCATCATTATTATATTTTTTGGAATTTGGCTGAATTCGTGTAGCAACAGTTTTCTCGACGACACACAAGTTCCCAACGGTTCTATTTCCAATGATACCCTTTTTCTTACCAGTTTAACCCAATCGTTTACCATAGACATAGACATGCAGCAAAGTAACAGCGCATGGCGTTTGTTTCAATACCCGCAGTGGTTAACGATCAATCCTCGTTTCGGACAAACCGGCAGCAACACTAAAGTCAGCTTTACATGCAGCGTCGATCACAGTCGTATAAACAATGGTTATGGATTATACACTTACCCTTTAGTTCTAGATATTGATGGCCAGGGATTGGTACAACATACGGTGGCTTATTTCGATTTTGGAGATCCAATGATCGAGGTTTTTCCTGAAAGCCTGAATTTGGAAAGTATTTTACATGGAGAAATTAGTATCTCGAATAATCGAAATGGCCTGCTGATGTGGGAAATTACAAAAACACCCGAATGGCTTAGTTTTGAAACTACTTCGGGGTCGTATCCCCCATACAGTATCTACCAAATTAAATACACTGCTGATATTACAGGGCTTCAAGCCGGAGAGTACCATGACGAGGTGATAATAACAAACAATGCTAACGGGGAATTACGCTTTCCTGTGAGCTTAAAAGTTAGTCCTTTGTTGGGCAACGGAACCTACCAGCAAGGCGAACTTATTGACAGTAAATTTCTGAAAACTACGAACCAGCTTATAACACTCACAAAAAATCCAAACCGTTTATTGTACTTCACTCCCGGCGAAACCGAGCCCTTAACCATTCAACTTGACCGGGTTCCTCGCTGCATGGCTTTATCTGAAAATGAGCAACTACTGGCCATTGGTTATACTACTGCAGAAGTTTCAACATATTCACCAACTTCGGGCGATAAAAAAAACACTCTTACATTAAACGATGTTCCAGAGGCAATGGAATTTGGATCAGAAAGTTTTGTTTACTTTTTGTCGGGTTCAGGTTATAAATATGTAAATAGTGTGAATCTGAACACAGGAGAAATTTTAACCTCGTCATCAACACAAGGTGGAATAGTTGAATTAGAAAAAATACCTAACAAGGACATTTTAGTTACAACACGCTCCGGCTGGAGCCCCGATTATTTAATCTTTTATTTCCGCACCAACACTGGTGCTGTTGATTCGCTAAACGAATACAGCATGCCAGCCAATGGCTTCTGGATATCGGAAGACGGGGAACGTATTTTCTGCGGAACAAATAAAATTTACAGCGTGCCCGATTATATCCCCAACAAACCATGGAGTTATAACGAGCATCCTCCTGTTGTTGGAGAATACGAAACAACTCAATACCATACTATTTATAGTATGGCATTTCAAAACGAAGCAGAACGTTTATATGTGGCCAGTGGAGAACATTATTCTTTCAGCCCCAGAACCTATATAACATCTTATCATCTCAACACTTATGTTCCGCAAAAAACGTATGATTTTTCGTCGATCCCACCAGCCGACCACTCTCCCCATAACAGCTGGGGAGAAACCACTGAAGATATTTATGCTTTAAGCGACAATTCAGCATTATGGATAGTGCAAACTTATCCTCCGGCAGATTATAACCAGCCCAACCGTTGGGGAGTTCGCTTATTAGAGCTGGATGATTAATTATTATAAAATATCAAATGAAACCTTCTGAAATAGTTATCTTACACATTCATTATAATAGCTAAACCTACAACTATGAAAAATGTATTTCTTTTTTTGCTGCTAAGCCTGTTTGGACTAGTTCTTTACGCCCAGGACACAAAACTAAACATAGTGGTTATTGGGGCCCATCCCGACGATGCTGATGTTGATGTTGGCGGAACTGCCTATACTTATGCGAGCATGGGGCACAATGTATTATTTGTTTCGTTAACCAACGGCGATGCCGGACATTTTAACAAAGGTGGCGGTGCACTTGCAAAAATCAGGATAAAAGAGGCTCAGGAAGCAGGCAAACGTATAGGCGTAACTTACAAAGTACTCGACCATCACGATGCGGAATTAATGCCCACACTCGAACTCAGGCATCAAATCATCAGGTTAATACGTAACTGGAATGCCGACGTGGTTATTACTCACCGTCCCTACGATTACCACCCCGACCACAGGAATACAGCCATTGCCGTCCAGGATGCTGCTTTTTTGGTAATTGTGCCCAACGTAGCCCCGGATGTACCGGCATTAAAGAAAAACCCGGTGTTTTTGTACTCGCACGACAATTTCAAAAAACCCCAGCCTTTTGAGCCCGATATTACAGTTGACATTTCGAATGTTTACGACAAAAAAATATACGGGATAGCAGCCCACGAATCGCAGTTTTTCGAATGGCTTCCATGGTTATCGGGAGTTTTAGACAAAGTTCCTGATTCAGAAGAAGATAAATTAAAATGGCTGGCATCGCTGCGGTTTCAAGCCATTACCCCCGAAGTAAAAGCATCACTCGAAAAATGGTATGGCAAGGAAAAAGCAGCCAAAGTAACTATTGCCGAGTCGTTTGAAATATGCGAATTCGGACATCAGCCTTCTGAAGAAGAAATAAGAAAACTTTTCCCGATGATTGGAAACTAAAAGGTTTATAGGAAGACAATAAAAACAAATCATTGAAGATCAATTAAAAACCGATCGGTCAAACTCATTAAAATCTTTAATTACAGGAAAGTTGAATATCCCGTGATGTTCGTTATTTCCGTTTACAACCACCACATTTCCTGCACCGGAGTTCTTAGCTGCTTCAATACCGGCCAACGAATCTTCAAAAATAGTAACCTGTTTTTTATCTACCCGAAGCTGCTCAATGGCTTTGTTAAACAAATCAGGGTGTGGTTTCCCTCTTACTGTTCCATCGTTATAAATTATATTTTCACGATCGAAATAGGCAAGTAAATTAAAATGCTCGATAAAGAATTCCACATTATTTTTGCCCGCTGCTGTAGCAATTGCAATCTTAATCCCGTTCGACTTTAAAAAACCAATTAACGACTGTGCTCCCGGGGCCAACTCCATCTTGCCTTCCAAACACATTTCCCGATAAATTACCTCCTTTTCTTCAGTGAGACGAAATACCTCATCGTCGGTGCATTCTCGCTTAAAAAGATATTCGAAGGTGTCCTTGGCATTTATTCCATGCACCCAGGTTGTTTTTTCCTCAGCACTTAAACGAAAATTATACTTCGTTAAAAACTGATCCCACGAATCATTTTGTTGTTTTGTATCCCAAAAAAGAGTTCCGTTAAAATCAAATACTACAGCTCTTTCATTCATCATCCCATATCTTTATAAATCGTCGATTATATTTTTAAATCCCTCTCCCAAAGAGTTAATAATATCGCCGGCCACCAAAGCAAGTTCCGATTTTTCTGCTGCCGCTATATCGCCGGCCAAACCATGCAGGTATACACCAATAAGTGCTGCATCTTCAGAAGGTATCTCTTGTGTTAGCAATCCCAAAATTATACCGGTAAGTGCATCTCCGGTACCGGCAGTTGCCATTCCAGGGTTACCTGTTGAGTTAAAATACAAATTTCCGCCGGGTGTAGAGATGCTGGTATGCGCACCTTTTAACACCACTATACAATTGTACTTCTCCGAAAATTCCTTTTGTTTCCGAAGGCGTTCGAAAGAATTTGCAGTCTCGCCAACCAAACGTTTAAATTCACCCGGATGTGGGGTCAGAATTGAACCTTCAGGTAATTTTCCGAGAAAATCCTGATTTTCAGAAAGAATATTTAATGCGTCGGCATCAAGTACCATAGGAACCTTTGCAGCTTCCAAAAGCTGAAACAAGGCTTTTCGCGAATTCTGCTTTTTCCCAAGCCCCGGGCCAATCCCAATTGCTGAAAAAGGATTTAAATCCGGAAACTGGGTAAACATTGAATCGTGTTGATCGATACTGGCCATAGCTTCGGGTACAGCCGTTTGAATAATGGAATATCCCATATGCGGAACATGTGCAGTAAGTAATCCAACTCCGGATCGCAAACAGGCTCTCGAAGCCATGACTGCAGCCCCCATTTTTCCGTAACTTCCTGCAATTAACAGGGCATGTCCCAATGTTCCTTTATGTTCAAACTTCGAACGTAATGGCATTCTTTGCTGAACTTCGGGATGTTCCAGAAAATGATATATTGTATCTGTTTCTTCAATTCCATCGGGATGCAAACCAATTGGCAACACGTGCCAGTCGCCAACAAATTCTTCGTTTTCTGCAAAGAAAAAACTCACCTTAGGAAACTGAAAGGTAAGCGTAAAATCGGCTCGAATTATATGATTCCGAATGTTTTCCGAGTTGTCTTCTCCCATTAATCCGCTCGGAATATCTATAGAAACCACATTATTTAACAAGCGATTAATTTGGTCTACAATTTGTGCAGGTAAATCTTGCAATGGCCGCGACAAACCAGATCCGAACAAACCGTCTATTATTACATCGTCTTCACCCACCACCGGAAAATCGGAACTATTTTTAAGCTTTAACAATTTTACCTTTCCCTGGTCTTTCAATCGCTGGTAATTTATCTCCGGCGAACCTTTTAGTGCTTTCCCAAAATCCATTAAATAAACTTCGCACTCATAATCTAACCCGGCCATTTGACGGGCAATTGCTAAAGCATCGCCTCCATTATTGCCCGGACCGGCAAAAAACAACATTCGTTGTTCTGTTGAAAATTGTTGCAGCAGCCAATTGGTAATTTGCAACGATGCCCGTTCCATTAAATCAATATCGGCAACAGGTTCATTTTCAATTGTAAATTTATCTAGTTGGGCAATCTGTTTTGTAGTAAATAGTTTCATGTATCTAAATTTTACTGTAGCCTGTTCGTGGCAAGAAATGTTATTTTGCCGTTTTCAAGTCTATCATATTTAATATCCCGCCCCTGAACTGTTTCATTTGATATAAGCTGAAAGATGGCGGCAATTCCTCATCGATTTTATTTTCTCTAAAATATAAAAAACGAGCGTGTTTTTAGGAATATCAAATAAAATATTCCTGTTACATAAAGTAAGATTTATTTTGCCCGTTTTGTAACGGAATTGGTTAACAATAGTTCCTTCTTTTATGGTTTTCTAACCTCTGTCAAAAACAGGTGCAACTTTGAATTTGACCCGATTAACAATCTTTCCTTTCGCAACCTAACTATTTTCATTTTAAGAACCAGAATTATAGTCCAAACATTAAAACAAACATGTAATATTCAATTTCCTGTTTTCTGACATATTAAAATCTGCTATAAAACAGTCAACCTGACCATTATCA
Organism: uncultured Draconibacterium sp.; assembly: GCA_947492175.1. Classification (GTDB taxonomy): domain Bacteria; phylum Bacteroidota; class Bacteroidia; order Bacteroidales; family Prolixibacteraceae; genus Draconibacterium. The sequence continues at coordinate 193,604 of CANLMQ010000011.1, forward strand.
AGTTTTGCGTGCTAAAAAGATTTCTATATTTGTCATCGAAGGACAAAAGGGAAATATTAATCAAAAAAAATCATACAACTATGTTCAAAGATCATCCCAAAGGTTTGATTGTTGCTTTTTTCGCTAATATGGGCGAACGCTTTGGTTTTTACACCATGATGGCGATACTGGTACTTTTTCTTCAGGCCAAATTTGATGTTAATGCAGAAACTGCAGGTAGCATCTACAGTTGGTTCTATTTTGCCATTTATGCACTTGCGCTACTCGGCGGTATTATTGCCGATGCTACTAAAAAGTACAAAACAGTAATTATGTCGGGAATCATAATCATGTTTCTGGGTTATGTAATGATGGCTATACCCGGCATGGGATTAACATCCACTATTATTTTCCTGTTTACAATTTCACTTGGAAACGGGTTATTTAAAGGAAACCTTCAGGCTGTTGTCGGGCAAATGTACGACAACCCCAAATATGAAAAATTACGTGATAAAGCTTATTTGCTTTTTTACATGGGGATTAACGTTGGTGCCTTTTTTGCTCCTTTTGCCGCAAATGCTGCGCGTAACTGGTGGCTGAAAACAAATGGATTAAACCACGACGGTAGTCTTCCGGCAATGTGCCATCAAATGCTAAAAGGAACGCTTAAAGACACTGAAACATTTAGTCAGCTTGCCAATGCAGCAAATGTATCGGGTCCGGTAACCGATTTACACGCTTTTGCACAACATTATATCGATGTATTTGCCAAAGGTTATAATTATGCTTTTGCTGTTGCTGCCGGAGCCATGTTGGTTTCGCTGGTTGTTTATATTTTCTTTAACCGTTTACTTCCAAACAAAGAAGTGGTTAAAACCGAGAAAAAAGAACCTGGTATCAGCTTTATGAAGATATTAGTACCTGCTGCGGTAATGGCTGGTGTTATTATCTTGTCTTTAATTCTAAATATTGATACCGGAATTGGTTTCGCTGTTGGTTTATTTGCCGGATTTGTAGCCTGGATTTTGGGTATTTCGAACAAAGAAGAACGCCCTCGTATTATAGCACTGTTACTTGTTTTCGGGGTAGTTATTTTCTTTTGGATGTCGTTCCACCAAAATGGGTTGACCATGACATTTTTTGCCCGTGACTACACATCTAAAGCTGTTGGTCCGTTCACTTATCTTTTCTTTGAACTGGAAAACATTCTTGCCTTTATCGGTACGGTTGCAGGTCTAATTCTTTTATTGAAAAAAGGAGTGGCAAAAAACCGGATAATTGGAGCAGGAATGACAGTTGTTTTTGGAGCACTTACCTATTGGTTGTACAGCAGAGGTGGTGCAAACAACGACATTCAACCCGAAGTATTTCAATCATTTAACCCATTGTTTATTGTATCGTTAACCTTCCTGGTATCAGGTATTTTTACCTGGTTGGCAAATCGTGGTAAAGAACCGTCTACTCCAAGAAAAATTGGTATTGGTATGATTATCGCAGCGGTAGGATTTTTGGTAATGATGGTAAGCTCTTTGGATATTGTTTCGCCATTCGAGTTAAACGGAAATCCTGTACCCGATTCTTCAAGGGTGTCGCCTTACTGGTTAATGAACAGTTACTTAATACTTACCATTGCAGAATTGTTCTTAAGCCCAATGGGACTTTCTTTTGTATCGAAAGTTTCTCCTGCACGTTTCCAGGGATTAATGCAAGGTGGCTGGTTGCTGGCAACTGCGGTTGGAAACAAATTATTGGGAATTGGAAGCTATTTCTGGGATAAAATTGAACTGTGGCAATTATGGACAATTTTTGTTGTATGTTGCTTAATTTCCGCAGCCTTTATTTTCGCTATTATGAAACGTCTGGAAAGACTAACTAAATAAAATAGATAATCTCATACAAAAAGAGGCTGTCCAAAAAGTAAAATTGGACAGCCTTTGTTTTTATTGTCCCTTTAAGATTTGTATCTTAAAGGTGACTAT
>CANLMQ010000012.1 GCA_947492175.1 uncultured Draconibacterium sp.
GAATATAAGACTTTGCACAAAGCTCAGCAGTTGGCACTCTTCTGATACCCCGTCTGCTTGCAGCGGGGTAGTTCATTAAACATCCTGGTTTATTCTGCAAAAGCAAAAACTGATAATATCAGAGCTTTTGCAGATTAATTCATAAGCTTTGCATACTTTCTGAATAAGATTGATAATTTTTTAGGAACTTACAGGTTAAAAACTGGAATTCAACTTGTTGTATTCAGTTAAATATTAACTAAAACCGAAATTATCATGATTAATCCATCGTTCTTAAAATTAAAAAAAACAACTTGTTTAGTATTCTCGCTCCTTGTTGTTTTTGTTGGCAGCGCTGTTTCTCAAAACAAAACTGAACTTGTTACGGCAGAACAGTTTACATTGCAGTCAAAGGCACTTAACGAAGAAAGAGTGATTTCCGTTTTTCTTCCAAACGATTATACTACATCATCTAACCAATATCCGGTGTTGTATTTACTCGATGGCCCTACTCATTTTGAACATGCCATTGCAGCCACTAATTATTTGTCGTTGAGATCGATGATCCCAAATCTGGTTATTGTTTCTATACACAACATAGATCGAAGTCGTGATTTTTCTCCGGTTTACAGTGAAAGGATACCTACTTCAGGAGGTGCAGCTAAATTCCTCGATTTTCTTTCGGACGAGCTTGTAGTTTATATGAAAAAGAACTACCGGATTGCTGATTTCTCGTTATTGTTGGGGCATTCTTTTGGTGGAACTTTTATTGCCTATTCGCTGGTTGAAAAGCCTGAACTTTTTGATGGTTATATTTCTGTTAGTCCCTATATGCAATATGCCGATAATTATATGGTAAAGCAGGCCAAGGAAAAAATGAACCTAAAATCTACCGGCAAAAAATATTTTTACATGACCGTGGGTGACGAGCCAAATTATTTCGAACCGCTTAAAGAGTTTTCGGAATTCATGAAACTGCAATCGATCGACGATGTTCAATTTAAGTATATTAAAATGGAGGGAGAAAACCATGCGACAACTCCTTATTTAACCTTGTATAACGGCCTCCGCTTTATTTTCTCCGATTGGAATGTTCCGCGCGATTTAATAGAAAAAGACTTAACCGTAATTGATGAACATTTTAACAAGCTTTCAAAAAAATATGGGGTTGAAGTGAGTACTCCTGAGAATATTATAAATGCGTTAGGATACAGGGAATTACAAGGTGGCGATTTAGATGCCGCAATACATATCTTTAAGGAGAATGTTAAACGTTATCCTAAATCGGCTAATGTGTATGATAGTTTGGGAGAAGCCTACGAAAACAATAAACAAATTGATCTGGCAAGAAAAAGTTACGAGAAAGCGTGCAAACTAGGTGCTGCTACTGTAAATCCCAACTTGGTTGTTTACCTTAAAAATCTGGAACGGGTTAAAGGAATGTAATAATTCGGCTTAAAACCTGCTTTATCGCTTTTGTGTTAATTATAGGGGTGGTTAACGCAATTTAACGCTCGTTCAAGGTGTTTTAATTCTCAAATGTCTATTTTTAATACGCATAGCGATAAAGTATGAGAATTCTTTTAACCATATTATTTGTATCGTTTTTTGTGTTGGCTGGCAATGGTCAGATCCAATCCTTTTTTTACAACTACTCAAAGGTTAAAAGTACTTTCTTTGCCGATAGTGCGGAACACAATCGTGTTGTTTCTAAAAAGAATGGTTATGTTGATCAGGACTCAAATGAAACAAACGATCTTGTTCTGTTTTATATTGACGTAACAGGACCCGTTAAACCGATTTGCAGAGAAATAAAGCCTGCGGCGCTGTTTTTTCATTCTTTACATCAAAATCATTTAAATTACTTATGTATTGATCTTCCCCCGCCGGCAAATTCCTTTTTTGTATAAACTGTTCAGCTCAAAATACGTTTTCTTTTGTCTCTGAATGTAAATTCAGAAAGTGTCGCTTATGCCGTAGAGCTGGAAATAATTAAGGAATATTTTCACTTTTAAATTGGAGATCATGCAAACAAGTATAGAAAACAAAGCAATTGGCAATAACAATTATCCTGAAATAACTTCTGTTGGAAATCAGATTGTTGGAGAAGACATAACCATTGTCGATTATATGAAGGAAACAGAAAACGGGGAATCAATAATTAAATTGTATTCTCAACAGCTTTTTAGTAATCAGATAAAAGTCAGTGTCAGAGGTCCAAAAATAATTTTGATTATCTCTGAATTTGTGGATGCCCGAAAACCCAATAACACTGTATATAATACCTGGGAGGTTTTAAACAAGCATTCGTACACGCGCATTCATAATATCAGGATAATGTTACCCGGTGATAATTTTTACATTTTGCGTAATTACGAAGTTGCCGACGATTTATTTTTAAAGATTGTTTTAGGTCGGCCGCTTACTAATTAAAAATGTAGAAGGGCTGGTGCATTTCCGGCCCTTGTTCCTGAAATTTATTCTGTGCTAACCTGAATCTTTAATGGAAACTTCTATCTTTTAATAGTATCAGTGTACAGTTTTTCCACCTTCTCCCGAGCCCAGGGAGTACGACGTAAAAACTTTAAGCTCGATTTAATGCTCGGGTCTTTTATAAAACAATTAATTCGAATTCTGTCTCCCAACTCTTCAAAACCATAATAACTTACCAAGTAAACTAAAATGGCTTCCAGCGTTTTACCGTGTAACGGATTGTTGGGCTGAGATTCCGATGGGTTGTTTCTTTTTTCCATGTTACAGATTTACTCAACAGTGATTAAATGTGCATTGTTTTTTATCAGTTTTCCAAAAGGAACAGAATCAATATCAAATTTTCTCAAACAATTCTGAACTTCAGGAATTGATTCGGGTTCTACAGCTAAAAGCAAACCTCCGCTTGTTTGCGGATCGCACAGAATATTTTTATAAGCTTCGTGTTTTAGCGAAACATTTTTCCCGTAGCTTTCCCAGTTGCGATGTGTTCCGCCGGGAATACAATTTTGATCCAGGTATGTTTGCAGCATAGGCAGGGTAGGGATTTTATCGTACTCGATGTGTGCCGACAGATTGCTTCCTTCGCACATTTCGGTAAGATGGCCAAGCAGCCCAAATCCTGTAACATCAGTCATGGCTTTTACACCGGGGATCTGGGCCAAATCAAATCCCGGGGTATTTAAGCGACACATTAAATCCGGTGCAATGTGCTGGTGTTCTGCTTCTAATACTGCTTTTTTTTGTGCTGTAGTTAAAACTCCTACACCCAATGGTTTTGTCAGTAAAAGCTCGCAGCCTACTGTTGCCGTGTTGTTTTGTTTTATATTGGCCAAATCAACCTGTCCGGTAACTGCCAGTCCAAATATGGGCTCAGGACTGTCGATGCTGTGTCCACCGGCCAAACTAATACCAACTTCCTTGCAGACTTGACGTCCACCTTCAACAACTTCGCGGGCTATTTCAGGCGAAAGAACATTTACCGGCCAACCTAAAATGGCAATTGCCAGAATTGGTTTCCCTCCCATAGCAAAAATATCGCTGATTGCGTTTGTAGCAGCAATTTTCCCAAAAGTAAACGGGTCGTCAACAATCGGCATAAAAAAATCGGTTGTACTGATTATAGCCTTGCCATTTCCCATATCGAGCACTGCAGCATCATCGCGACTATCATTTCCTACCAACAAGTTGGGAAGGACAGGCATATCTATTTTCGACTCTAAAATGGTGCTTAAAACTTTGGGCGATATTTTACATCCGCAGCCCGCACCGTGGCTATACTGCGTGAGTTTTATGGTTTGTTTTTCCAATTTCTGCATAGTGTTTTAAAATCTGTTGTGCATTTTGTTTGAAGTTGATTTCTTTTATTTCAAGAGGGAAAATAGCATCGTGCTCTCTCTTTTGAAGCCCTCGCAAATAATATTTGTCGTAGTATTGCAGTGTAATCATAGCCACCTCGAAAAATTCGTTAGCTTCGAGATGAGCCAGTGCATTTTGGGTATTTAATCCTCCAAGGCGTTTGGTTATTCTGTTAATTGAATCTGCCAGTATATTTTTTTCTGTTTTTGCATAGTCCTTTACCAGGTGCTTGGCTCTTTCTTCGCGTGGAATGTCCAAAAATATGACCGGATGACTACGCATGTTTTCATAAAAGTTCATAGGGATATTCACCAGCCCGATGCGATGACTTTCGTCTTCTATCCAAATGGTTTCAGAATAATCAATGTCTTTCCATTTCCAAAACAAGTTATTTTCAAATTGTTCAATGGTGGGCTGTTTCCCGCAATTGCCAAAGGCCGATCCTTTGTGGTTGGCAAGCCCTTCCAGGTTTATCACCTGTTCTCCCATTTCCTTTAGGATATGTAAAATATAGGTTTTTGCACTTCCGGTATAACCGCCTAAAATACAGATTTCTGCATCTGCTTTGAATGATTCCAAAGCATAGTTCCGAAACGCTTTGTAACCTCCGCTAATGACATACACTTCGTTAAATCCATTCTCTGCCAAATGACGGGCAAACGATTTAGAGCGCATTCCGCCACGCCAGCAATGCACCGCAACAATGCCCAGTGGAGCTGCCTTTTTTGATTCAGATACAAACCAGTCAAGTTTTGGGTTTACAATTTCATAACCCAATTCTATAGCTTGTTCTTTTGATTTCTGAACATAAACAGTTCCTACCCGGGCGCGTTCTTCGTTATTAAAAAGGGGGATGTTTGTGGCGGCTGGTATATGTCCTTTTATATATTCGCCGGGTGAGCGAACATCTATCAGCGGAACTTTGCCGGAAATAACTAAATAATCTGAAAATGTAATTTCCTTTAACATGGCTGCAAAGGTATTCAATACATCAGAAAATGATAGGACTTACATAAGAATTTGACAAAAAGAATTATTGATGAATTGGCAAAGCGTAAAAACTCTTTAGTAGAGAAACTGCCTAATTGTTAAACTGTCATAGTATTAAATTGAAAATCTGATAAGTTGTTACATGTTAATTGACTGTACTTCCCCGTTTTGTAAACGTGATATCTCGGCCTGAAATCCCATTAGGTGGCTTTCCATTGAGGGCTGAATGGTTGACGTTAGAATTCCGGCATCCTGATGAGCAACAGCGCGTACAAAATCATAAACCAACCCATGGTCCCCGCCACCATGTCCTGATGCAAACTTTTGAGCCTGACTAGCATCCCATATTTTTTGTTCACCGCTTACAGCATTCGTTACAGTTATGGTGTGTTCATCTCCAATAATGTCGCCATTGGTTCCAAAAATACGCGTTCTTCGGCCTCCGTAGTGCGTGTGTGCTTCCATTGAAAATGCAGCAGTAATTCCATCTTCAAATTCAAAATTAGTTATTTGGTGGTCGACAACATCGTTATCGCAGTGATATACACATCGGCCGTATGGTCCGTTGCGTAATTCGCGCATTATCGTGATGTCGTTCACTTCTTCCAGATTCAGATGTTGCAGCCAGCCACGTTTTTCTTTGTACAATTTTATTGCTGAATACGGGCATTCTCGTTCAACTTTACAATTGTTTGTACACCGGTCGGAAGAACCTTCGGGTGCCATTTCCTTTCGAAAAAGAGTAAGCGAACCAAACGACGAAACTTTTTTGCTGGGTTTATTTATCAGCCATCGCAGAATATCAGTGTCGTGGCACGATTTTGAAAGAATCATCGGGTTAGATTTTTTAGCATTTCCCCAGTTACCGCGAACAAAGGAGTGCGACATATGAATCCGTTCAACCGGTTCCAAATGCTGTATGCTTACAATTTCTCCAATTTCCTTATTGTCCAGTATTTCTTTCATTTTTCTGAAATATGGGGTGTAGCGTAGTACATGGCAAACTGCAACTATTGAATTGTTCTTTTCGGCCATTTTAAGAATGTCGTTGCACTGTTCCCAGCTTTGTGCAATTACTTTTTCCAGCAAAAGATCGTATCCTGCTTTTAATCCTGCCATTGCCGGGCCGTAATGAAGATCGTCGGGAGTGGTAATGAAAAGAGCGTCGGCAAATTTTGGCACATTAAACACATGTTCCCAGGTAACAAACTGGTTTTCTTTTGGAATATTAAAGGCTTTGGAAATGCGTTCGCGACGGTAAGGAATTGGCTCGGCAACACCAACAACCTGCAATTCGTCGGGGAATTTTAAACCATACGAGCTGTAAGCTCCCCAACCACGGCTTCCGGCACCAATTACAATTACTCTTACCGGCTTTTCTAATTTTTTCTCATCTTTTTTTGAGAATAGGATTGGATTTGCCTGTTTTTTATGATTCATTGAATTTGCTGCCAATGGTGCGCCAATGGCGGCAAGTCCTAACGACTTCAATACATTTCTTCTGTTCCAGTTCGATTTGTTCATTTTGGTATGGTTTAATTCATTAAGAAAAGTTGCGTGCGGTTTTTATCAGCATTTGAAGATTGGTTTCGGGAGTGGAAGAGGGGAGTGCACAGCCGGCATTGAGTATAAAACGGTTGGTTTTAGAGAAAACATCCAGAAGTTCCAGTGTTTTTTGTTCAACTAATTGTGGGGTACCGAGCGCCAGAACTCCACTTGGATCAATATTTCCGACAAAACAAGCATTGTTATGAAATACTTCGAATGCATTTTGCATACTGGTTTTATAGTCCAATTCAAAAGCGTCTGCCCCTGTTTGCAGCATCAATTCCAGAATTGTATCGGTGTTGCCACAAATATGGAGTAAATAAGGCAAATTGGTATTATGTGCTTCCTGCACTACTTTTTTCTCGAAAGGAAGCGCGTACATCTCGTACATCTCAGGAGATATCATTTCCGGGCCGGCGGGACTGTCGCCATTTGAAACCATGTCGCAATCGGTTTGTGCCATTAACCGGATGAACTGGCACGTAATATCGGTACAGTATTCCAAAAGTTCCTGAACCAAAGCCGGTTCTCCCATTATTAAATCGAGCATCCAGTCCTGGCTGCCCCGCATCATACTGGCAAGCGAAAAAGGTGCCTGGTCGCAATTACCCCGAACAAAAATTTCATCTTTAAAATGATCTTTTACTATTCGGACTGCTTCCAGCCAGTTTGCAACGTATTTATAGTTCTCAATATTTACTTTTTTTAGCTTTTTTACCTCTTCTAGCAGTTGTAAATTACCCACTGCCGAACGCGCCGGTTCATGCTCCGGAAAATCGATGGGAACTCCCACCGCACCGGCCAGTGTTACTGTATCCACATCAATCAAAACTCCATCGTACTGGTATTTTTCAACCGATTTAATAAAAACATCGGCAATCACTTTGGGATTGTTTCTGTAAGTGGCCATATTTACTCCTGTTTCTTCGGCTGCCATCATAAAATTGTGAAGCATAACCGGAATTTTATCCGGTTTTTCGCCTTTTAGTGCAGCCTGAATTCTTTCGTATCCGTTCATTATGTTTTATTTTAGTTGTTTAATTGCAGCTCCAAGAGCATCGAGACCAATGGATTGGCAAACTCCAAATTGGTTTTGTTCTTTCATTTTTTTTATGTCCCATTTGTACACATCATCGGCTATTCCCCAAAGTTTTCTAAATTGTTCAATGTATAATTTGTCATTCTTCAGGCTTGTAAATTCAGGTTGAAACTGGTTGTTTCTTGTATCGCGGGTAGCCCAAATAGCATTGATTGTTGCTGTAATATTCTTACTTAAGTCAACTCCAATTAATGCTTTCTCCTGTTCTGCTCCCAGGTAACGCATTAATATCCCGCGTCCAGCTAGATAATCGTTACCATGATTTGGCCCAAAACTCGACAGGCAAGGTGCTTCTCTAATAATATAATCCGTGTTGCTAACGAGAGTGGTTTTTACACCAGCGCCAATTTGTTTAATTCGCTGGCGTAGTGTTTTGTCAAAGGCATCAACATTAAAATTCGGGTTAATATTGTTGGCTTTAATCCAGCTTGAAAGTTCATTCTTCACAGCTAACATATCGGTAAGAGCACCAACTAACATTCCCTGGTCTCCTGTCCAAACCCAACCTTCTGCCCACGGTGGGTGAATTTTTTCCATATATCCCGATCCTTCAAAAATGGCCATTGGTCGTTCCTGAACAAGAGCGGCTGCGTTAGAAATCTCTTTCAAGTATTTATATTCTTCGAGCTTAAACCAATTTTCAAACCACACCCATTGTTTGTAGGCCATTTCCAGGTATTTTTCGTTGTCTCCAATATTTTCTGAAAGAGTTAAACGGTAAATACGTGATGACAACAAAAACAGCAATACGTTGGTAACCGTGTTTTTTACGCCCTTACTAATCCCATTGGCATCTCCGTTTCTGCATCCGTGGGGAACGGGAAGTGCATCGGGAGTGTGGTCATAAGCAGTTTTCTTTTTGTATTCCCAACATAAATCGGTAGAAAGCTTGTAGTATTGGGCGGCTAATTCTGTTTCGCCAATTTTTAACAAATGTTTGCGGGCATTTAGTGCCATTAATCCCCACCAACCAAAATCGTCAGCCCAAAGATCACCCGGATTGAATTTACTAAAGAATACAAGGTTTTTTTCCAACATCTCTTTTACTTTCTGTTGTATTCTTTTTATTTCAGGTTCATTGGGCCAGCGAGTTACAGCTGCATCAACAAAAGTTAGGCAGGCATCAAATGTATTCCCTCTTTTCCAAAAATCATTGAACTCCCAAACTTCTTCAAATCGTTTAAAGGATACTTTTGCCCAGCTTTTAAGCTGTTCTTCTTCTGTTTCTTCCTTAGAGTGGTTGCAGGAAAACAGTAATCCTGAAGAAGTCAGAAGCGAGAAACTTCCTGTAATTTCTATAAATTTTCGTCGTTTCATTTTTTGTTGAAATTTGAGAAATTGGATTATGATTACCATTTATCCATTTTTCTTAGAGAAATTAATTTCTTATTGTGTTATTCTTGATTCATGTTTATACTATTCTTATTTCAATGTCTCTTTTTCCAGCTCTTCAAGTGACTTCCCTTTGGTTTCAACAATGTATTTTTTGAAAAAGAAGAAACTTATAAACGTGAATAGTGCAAAAAATGCAAACACATAACCTATTCCGCGGTTATCGCTGAATGATTTTCGGATTACAGGAAACAGGAAGAGCAGGATGGAATAGAATACCCAGTGCGAAAAAGAGCCGATGGCTACACCCCGCGACCGAATGTTGTTGGGAAACATTTCGGCAAATAATACCCAAACCACGGCACCTTGCGAAAATGCAAAACAGGCAACAAAGGCAATCATAAAAACCAAAGGCATAAATCCACCAATATTATAAAAGAAGATGTATGAAAAAATGCCAAGAAAAATGGTCATCCCAACGGAGCCAAGCAGTAACATAAATTTTCTTCCGACTCTGTCGATAAATGCCATTGCCAATACCGTAAACGAAAGATTGGTTGCGCCAACAATAACGGTTTGCAAAATGGCCGATTCGGTAGCAAATCCGGCTGCCCGGAAAATATCGCTTGAATAAATCATTATCACTGCAATTCCTGTAAACTGGTTAAACATACCAATGAGGATTCCAATTATAACGAGGCGTAAAAAAGGTTTTTTAAAGAGGTATTTTATGTGATCGACAACTTCACTGTTAATCGAATTTTTAATGTCTTCCAGCAAATGATCGTTGTTGTTGCCGGCATTGGTTTTTTCAATCACCAGTTTTGCTTCATCAAACAGTTTGTTTTTTACCAACCAGCGCGGGCTTCTTCCCACAAAAAATAAAAGAACAAAAAACAGTAATGCCGGCCCGGCCTCTGAAATAAACATCCAACGCCAATTGTTATCCCCGGTATTAATTAATGCCAAATCGGTGGCAAAAGCAACCAATATGCCAATTACCAGCGATAATTGAAACAGGATGGTAAAACGTCCTCTGTATTTTGGCGGAGCAACCTCCGAAATGTACATGGGAGAAAGCACCGAAGCGCCTCCAACTGCTAATCCACCAATTATCCGGAACAATATGAACATTGAAATACTGTTTGCCATACCTGTTCCTATGGCGGAGATCAGAAATAGAAATGCAGTTACTTTTAACATGTACCGCCGACCATATTTATCGCCCAAACGACCAACTCCGATAGCACCAATTATGCATCCGAATATGGCGGAACTCATGGCCCAGCCTTCCATTATTTTATCCAGTTCAAAATAATCTCTGAAAAAGGGGAGGGCACCATTAATTACTGCGGTATCAAAACCAAAAAGAAATCCTCCGAGAGCGGCTACAATTGTGTAGAGATATAAGTTTTTGGGCATTCGCCTGTTTTTTTAAAGTTATTGATTTAAATTTTAGGAAGCTTCCAGGGGTTGGAATAAGGTTTCATTAATAATTTATTGGCTGGCTCGTTATTTTCAAATTTTTCAGCTTTGGGATTCCATCGTAGTTTTTCGCCGGTAGTCATTGCAATTTCGCCTAACAGTGCTACACTAATCGAACGAAGTCCAACTTCGGCCGGAGCAATAGGTTCTTTTCCTGATTTTACACAATCGATAAAATTGCGGTAATGATTTTCACTTTTGTATAAATGAATTTCGTCGGATTTTATTTTAGACTCCAGTACCTTTGGATTTTCAGCCCAAATTCCGCCCCGGTTGACATGAATCCAGCCTTCCTCTCCATACCAAACGGTGCCCATCTGAAATCCCCAGTTTTTTTCGCGTCCATCCCAACCTTTCCCTGATCGGAAGTTGTATTTGCTTTGATTGGCAACACGCATTTCAATTCCGTTGGCATATTTACAGTGAATATCGTAGGCAATCGGAACATTGAACATATCATTTTCGTTGTATTCGCCAACTCCTTCAATTTCGACCGGCCCGGTTCTTTCCAAATCAAGTCCCCAGTGCGCAATATCAATATGATGTCCGGCCCAATCTGTTAATTGTCCTCCCGAATAGTCCAGCATCCATCTCCAGTTTCCGTGCAAAATTCCCCGGTACGGAACTTTGGGAGCCGGACCCAACCACATGTCCCAATCCACACCTTCAGGTACCGGTTGAGGTTCCGGTTGACCTGCTTTATGGCCTCCGTCAGGTAATCCTACTTCCACACGATGAACTTTTCCGATTCTACCATTTCTTACCAGTTCACAAGCTTTATGGAAATTGGTTTCGGAACGTTGCTGACTTCCGGTCTGCCAGATTATTTTGTTCTTTTCAACTGCATTTACAATTGCACGCCCTTCGCTAATAGACCTGGCCAATGGCTTTTGCCCGTAAATATGCAATCCTCGGTTGGCCGCTTCAATAGCAGGAATCGCGTGCCAGTGATCGGGCAAAGCAATATGCACAGCGTCCAGTTTTTCTTTTTCCAGGAATTCCCTGAAGTCATTATAACTGCGTGAATCAGTGGTTGCATATTTTTCGTTAATTAAACCCAACGCTTTTTCGCGATGAGATTTATCTACATCACAAACCGCAACATATTGAACAGCTTCGTTACCCAGGAAGTTATTCATATCACCGGTTCCCATACCACCAAGTCCAATTCCTCCCATAACAATTTTGTCACTCGGAGGTGTGGTTCCGTTTTTTCCTCTGCAGCCGGGTGGAATAATTATCGGTACAACTATCGCTCCGGTTGCCAGTGCGGTACTTTTAATAAAGTTTCGTCGTTTCATATTAGTTGGTTTTAAGTTTTATGGTTTCTATTGAATGGTGTCCGAGTTCAAGCTGAAGATCGCCATTTATAACCTTCAATGGAGCTAACTCATCTTCAATTAAATTGGTCAGTCTAGCTTGTTTGAAAGTTTTAAAGCTACTGAATTTTACTGTTTTATCCTTGCTTTCAAGATCTGTTATACGCACAACTATTTCAGGGCTGTCTTCCGCCTTTTTTACGGTTGATACCAATACATTTTTTTGATCTACTGAAAAGAAACTCCCGGTTTCTGGAAGCGATGCGTTGGAATAAGTGTTGTCGGCCCAAACTGCGATGAGTTTTTCGTTGGCAGCGCGGCCAAATTCAGCTCCTTCTTTCCATCCCGGTTTATGCGAAGTAATCGAAAAATGGAAGAAATGGTTGCCGGTTTGGAGGTAATCATTTCCTTCCCAGTGGCAGCTTTTCCGCGATGCCAATAGAATGGGCTGCAGTATTTGGTTATCAATCGGATTGTCAGTGGGATCTATCCAGTCGGCAGCAACTACCGACGAGCTCATGGTAACTCCAAATTCGTTATTGCTTGAGCTGATCCAGTTTTCAATTCCGCGCGGATGGAAATCTTTGCAAGGCATGGTGTAACGTTCTCCGGCCGCTCCTTCCAGTTCGTCTTTACCCACTTCGACCACGCCAAACGGAACTTCGTAGGCTACTTGTCCATTGGTCATGTTAAGAGGCAGTGCCATTCTGAATTCACGATATAATTCTCCTTCCCAGTTTAAAAGGGCAGTTTCAAAATCAATTTTTTTCCGGGTATGATACAGAATAACACGTTGCTCAACCACGGCATTCCCCAGTTTCTGTCGGTATTTATAGGTGGTAAAAACCGGTCCGTCAACTTCAACTATCCAGTTGGTGGTATAATTTCCTGTCTTGTCGAAGCCCTGCATGTCGGGTTGCTGGATGGCATCAAATTCGCCGGCTCCGTTTCCTTCCGATCGCATGGTAAATACTTCGCCAGCCACAAATTTACTGTCGTTAACCAATTCTTTTTGCAGTTCCTTGTCGTAAATAGAAGACAGTCCGCCATTGGCAAATTTTAGTTTGTAAAATTCATTTTCAACAAGTGTATTAAAGGCTGTTTTATCCGTCGTATTTTTTCTTTTTGAAGGCTTTAAATAGTATGTTTTGTACCCGATGGAAGGAACGTTTTCAGCAATAAATTCCAGCCGTGCTTTTTTTATTGAACCATCCGGATATTTTTCCTCAACTTTTAGCTGGACATTTGTTTCCGTTCCTTCTTCGTCATTCAAACGAACAGAAAATGCTTCGGATTCATCAAAAGAAACTTCAGTAGAAACTGCATCGTTTCTCATCCAGTTTAAACTGTTAAAAACAACCAGAGCCCGACCCTTTTTTGCATCGGTTTTAATTTTTGCACTAAGTTGATGCAGGTTTCTGTCGAGCACTTTTTCTGCTTCAGTTTTCGCAAATTCATATTTGGCTTTAAAAAGGGCGTCGGTAATATCACCCATTTTGCCACCCCAGCCATGGTCGGGGTAAATAGTAGCTTCCCAGGCCCTGTTAAGCTCACTTTTCGGATAATTGACAAACGAACCATCAGCAAGAGCATTGGCTGTGGCGAATTTTTCTGCTTGCGTTAAAAGAATTTCGGAAGCCCGCTTGGCCTTTAACGCTTTCTGGTGCGACGGACCATGAATGTACAACCAAACAGCAGGACGTTCTCCACTAATTTCTTTAAAGTCGGGTTGGGCTGCTGAAAGGGCATCAAAAAACTCGGGTGTTGAAGCAATTTCAAATTCAGGAAGTTTGGCTGAAACATAGCTGCCATCGTCTTTTTGCAACTCGTCAATATCTTCCCACTGGCGGATCAGGTGACTGTAATCTTTTGCGGGACTCATATCCCAATCCGATAAAAGCGGAATTACGGGTGCTTCCTTGCTTTTTGAGTAATACTTTTCCCAATCCATAGAACTTGAAGCCAAAAACTGAGCAGCCTCGTGGAAATTTTTTTGAAGCGGAGTAAAGGCATTGGCGTAGTGACCTGGTGTAAATGCGGTAACATATGAACCATCCGGACTGTACCAATTGTATAAACCACGTTCGTGCCGGCTGATCATCATGTATTTGGTGCCGGCCTTTCTCATAATTTGCATCATTTGCAAAGTGCGGCCAGGCACATCTTCGTTCCAGTAAACGTTGGCATCATAGTCAAATTCATCTTTTAACCATTTTGCGCCAAAGTAGAATTGCCGCGCTAACGATTCGCCTGAATGCATTTCTTCGTAAGGTTGCGTATATGTTGACCCGCATGAAATCCGACCATCATTCAGCAATTGTTTTACAAGTTCTTTTTTATCCGGATGACGTTCGATAAACTCTTTTATCATCAAGGCATCTTCCACATCGAACCTGTATCTCAGGTCTTTTTGTGCCAGCTCGAACAGTGGCGTTAATAACATGGTATCGCGCTCTACCACACATTTTTCGGGCGAGTCCATCCAGGCAATATCCTGGTGACTTGAGTTCATTAAAAATATTTTTCCCTTGGCAAGGTTTGACTCCGATAGGGCCAGCATACTACTCACGGTTTTGGGTTTGTAATTGCGTTTGGCCTTTATCTGAATTTTATCGCCAATGATGTCGCATTGATTTTGTAAAATTGTTTTGGCCAGCAATTTTGTCGACTTGTACGGAGTTCCAAGTGAATTCACTACAAATACTTCACCTTTGGGATCGTTAAGTGTAAGTTTACTGCCTAGGACTGAAACCGGAAGAGTGAATGAGCCGGAGGAAAATTCCCCATCCTTTTTTAACCAAATTTCACCTGTTTTATCTCCGTATGAATAGTTTAACGATTTATCAGCCAAATGAAAAGGCCCAAATACAGTGCCGCTGAGTTTGTCCGCAGATTTTTCAATTACCAGTTCCATCCAAACGTCCTGGTCAATCGAATTCTGTAAGAATTTCAGGGCGTCATCTGCCTGAAAAACAATCAGCCAGACGTTACTGTCGTTGGCTCGTCCTACAATTTTAATGCTTTGTGCTTTCCCTTTTTGAAGCCAGTTTTGAGGAATTTCCATTGACATGTAGCCGCAAACATCGTCATGCTGATCCGACTCCATTGTGAAGTATGACAGCTTTGCTTCATCTGAATCAAGTGTCCAGCATTTTTGTGTTGTCGTTGGTAATTCAAAACGTTTTTCACCATTTACGTAAACATCAAATACTAATTTTTCAGATGTGAGATCGAGCGAGGCAATCCAGAGAAACCCGGCTTTATCGTTTGCAAAATTGTACGGAATAACTTCTGTTTCCCATTCAATGGCAGTCTTTCCATCTTTGCACCGGGTAATAAGCGACTTAGAAACATCGTTGCGGAAACTATGGTACGAAAATTCATTTTTACCAAGGTTCTTTTGAAAACCTTCGAACCAGTTTTTCGACTTCGCAGCCAAATCGAAAAGTTCTCGTGTATGATCGCTTTGAGCTTTGCATGTAATTCCTGTTAAAAATAGTAGCAGAATGAATAGTTGTATTTGTTTCATGTTGATTTAGTTTAAAGTTCAGAGTTCAGAGTTCAGATGTTTTTCAATTCTTTTCATTAAATCCATCATGGCACGTCCGTTGTGATATGGACATTTCCACGGATCTATTTTCCAATCGTTACGGTAGTAGGGCGACGGATCGTTTTCCGGTTCTGTTAAATAAGGTACTCCCAAACGGTTTACCTTTGTAAACCATTCTCCATTTTCGTGATCGATAACATACTTATCGATAAAGTTCCACGAAAGTTTCAGTTTTTCCCAATATTTTTTGTTGGAAGTTAGTTCAAACCCATTCATGAAAGCCACCAGTGTTTCGGCTTGTGGCCACCAGTGTTTGTTGGTGCGAATGTGGCTTCCATATCTTGTCGATTCCAGAAACAAACCACCGTCTTTGTCTACACCAACACGGTCAACCGTATCCAGCATTTTTACGGATAGTGGTTTCATACTCTCAATTATTCTTTTGTTTCCCAGTATTTCTGCTGCTTCCCAAAGTAACCACGACGCTTCAATATCGTGCCCAAAAGAACAGATGGCTTTCGATGCTTCCGTTTCGGTAAATTGTTCATCGAAAAAGATGCCCAAGTGCCCGGTTTTGCGAATAATTTTTTTGATAAAAAGTTCAAGTAGCTCTTTTAAACGTTCGCCGGCTAGTTCATTTTTCGAAACCTTATAATAAGCGGCATACGCTTCCAGAATGTGCAAATGCGTATTCATCGATCTTGGCTCGTTGTTGTTGGCCATCCGGTTTTCTGAATACAATTCCCATTCGCGAGTAAAAGCTTCAAAATAACCCGGATTTTTTATGTCTTTTGTTTTTTCCTCCAGAAATAGAAAGTAAGAATTCATTTCGGATCGAAGTTCTTCCGAAGGGTTGAATTCGTAGTACTTACTAAGTGCATATAAAACAAAGGCCTGAGCATAAGTATGTTTTATCGTGTCAAGCGGTTGATGGTTGGCAGAAATACTCATAAAATAACCGCCAAATTCTTTGTCCTTAAAATGATTACGTAAAACATTAAAAGCCCGTTCGGCTACTTCGGCATACTTTGAATTGTTGTTATTTTTTGCAGCTCCAGCGAATGTCCATAAAATCCGGGCATTCAATACACACGATTTTGGGGCATCTAAAACCGGATTTCCTTTTAAATCGGCAGCTCCGTAAAATCCGTCACCATTCTTTTCTATTCCAAATTTTATCCAGAAATCGAGAATGTTGGTATGTAGTTCTTTGGCAAAGAGTTGGCGGTAGTTGGCCAGGTCGTTGTTGATAGTATTCATGGTTATGATATCTTATTAACAAAGAAATGTTTTTGCAAAATAGAAAGATACTATAATTTTGCGTTGAAAGATTTTGTAAAAAATGCATTTTTTCTATTCCAAAACTCATCCGGCGGCTTCGGGCTCAGAACTGATCGACGAATTTGAATTTATAAACGATTTTGGTTTTGAGGAATACAAGGATATTCGGCAAAAACCTTTGAGTTTACATTTAAATGAAGGAATTGAAATTTGTTACGTAACCAAGGGACGCTACGAATGGATTGTTGAAGGTAAAAAATACACCCTGCTACCAGGCGACGGATTTGTTACATGTCCCTGGCAAAAGCATGGCAGTCCGCGCGAAGTAGTGGATTTGGGTGAAATTTACTGGGTGGTAATCAAACCCGACTACTTTTTATCGGATGGTAACTTTAATGCCGGTAACTGGTCTAGATTAAATCGTAGCGAGAGCAAGTTAATTGGGCGCATTCTTTCCGGAAATGAAAATCATAAACTTTTAAAAGCGCATTTTTTAAAGTCGTTTTTTGTTGAATTAAAAAATGAACTGGAGCAGCAGGGGTTTGGTTATAGGCAGAGAGTGAGTAATTTAACAGAGGATTTTTTAATCGCAGTTGTTCGCCATATTCAAAACCGGGAAAACCGAAACTTAAAAAATCAAAACTGGTTTTCTGAATTTGATTTAATGCTAAAGGCAGATCTTTCGAGAAAATGGACTTTGGATGAAATGGCACAGCTTGAAAATATTGGAATAACCACTTTAACCCGCCTGGTAAAAGAAAGTACAGGATACACCCCGGCTAATTATTTAATTTTTCTCCGGCTTGAAAAAGCAAAAGAGTTGCTCAGCACTTCATCATTAAAACTAACTGATATTGCCTACGATTGTGGCTTCTATTCTTCGCAGCATTTTTCATCGACTTTCTCCAAATGGATTGGCAGATCACCGCTGAATTATCGAAAAATGTTAAAAACTAGTTAGTAATTCATCTCCCAATTAATCAGCTTAACTTATTTGTTTATTGTAATTTAATCCATCAATAACTAAACTTTGGTACCATGAACGAATCGTTAAAGGAGAAAATCAAACTGTTTATTTTAGAAGGAATCAATGAGGAAAAAGTAATTGGTCGAACTGATTCATTTTGGCAGGGATTAAAAAACACCGGGACTGAATTATGGCTTGATACCGGAGATATGGATGAAGCTGAAAAAAACTGGTCGGCCGAAATGACTGCCCTTACTACCAACAATACTTTGGTAAACAAAGAAATCCAGAAAGGAATTTACGATTCGTTTATAGCCGAAGCCCGTGAAATTGTAAAAGAGTTGCCGCTTAAGGAGCAAATTGTGGAAATTGCATTTATCCTGAATGCACGTCATGGATTGCGACTGGCGCATAAGTTTGGAGGGTTTGTAAGTGTTGAACTTCATACCAATACTGCACACGATTTTGATGCAATTGTAGACTACGGAATCCGGTATTTTGATATTTGCCCCGATCAGTTTATTGTAAAAGTACCTTACACCGCGGTTGGTTTGCTTGGTGCGCGCCGATTGCGCGAACTCGGAGTAAAGATCAATTTTACACTGGAGTTTTCTGCACGACAGAACGTAATGGTAGCTGCAATAACCAAACCCAACTACTGCAATGTTTTTCTGGGGCGGATTGGTGCCTACATAAAAGACAATAATCTTGGCAACGGAAATGGTGCAGGAGAGCGAACCGTTATTTCAACACAGAAATATGTAACAGAGCTAACCAAAGGAAATGAAGTTCCAACAAAACTGATAGCTGCAAGTTTGCGTAATTATCCGCAGTTGGATGCATTGGCCGGAACTGATGTTTTTACAATGCCTACCAAAGTAGCTGCCGATGGTAAAGAAAATATGGACGGTAGTTTTGTTTCGAAGCTTGACAGGGTATATCCGGTTGATTTAACAGAAGAGGCCTTAAAATATTATCCGGAAAAATTGTGGGATGTGACCGGGAATGAACTTGACCTTGCCAAAAGTTTAGATGAGAATTGCCCTAAAGATGGATCGGAACTAATAGAACGATGCCATGCAACAGGTTGCGGCGATTTGTTTCCCTACCTGAGTGATAAAGATTTGGCCTTTATTCGTTCTGATGGTAAAATTCCAAAACACGAACGGTGGGCCGAACGCATTGAAAATGGCGAATTAGCAATTGATACGCTGCTAAATTTAGCCGGACTGGCGAGTTTTACTGCCGATCAGGAAGAATTGGATGCCCGTATAAAACGTATAATTGCAGAGGAATAAGATTAAAATTTTAATTTTTCCCTGTCGGACATAGTCTCCAGTTAACTTTGTGGCTTCGTTCCATTAAGCTGTCCATCATTTGACGGATCAGCATCTCTTAAATAACGCACCCGATATATATGTCTTGACTCGATATTGGTCATTTAACCTGATTATCTCCTTTTTTCTGAATTAAGCACAGACACTACATGATAGTTACCAGAGTTGAAAAGCGCATATTTGAGTTTTTAAATTATAGATAATGAATAAAATTCTTCTTTTATTAGTTTTTGGTTTTTGTTTAACAAGTGTGAAAGCACAGGAGCCTCAACAGTTTTTTTATGTTTCTCCAACCGGATCTGATTCAAATTCAGGTTCCATAGAACAACCTTTGGCAAGTTTTAAGCAAGCCCGGGAAATTGTGCGTACTTATAAAAAAGATAATCCGGGAATTCCGGTAACTGTGTATTTCAGAGGTGGTAAATATTATCTGACACAACCTGTTGTTTTTAACCCGGTTGATGGCGGAACGGAAAATGCACCGTTAGTATACAAAGCTTTCCCCGGAGAAGTGCCTCTTATATTGGGAGGGAAACAACTTCAGCTGAAGTGGAAAAAATATAAGGATGGAATTTTTCAGGCAAAAGTTCCCAAAGGATTAGTTTTTGAATCGCTTTTTATAAACGATGAGGAACAGGTTCTGGCGCGTTATCCCAATTACGATCCTGAAGTGAGAATTTTTAACGGAACAGCCGAAGATTGTATTTCAGAAGAAAGAGTGAAAACCTGGAATAATCCTGTCGATGGCTATTTTCATGTTATTCACAAAGCCATGTGGGGTGGATTTCATTACAGAATTACGGGTAAGAAAAACAATGGAGAGCTGGAGATGGAAGGTGGATTTCAAAACAACCGGCCCGAAAATGGTATTCATCCAAAACTGCGTTATGTAGAAAATATTTTTGAAGAACTGGATACTGAAAAGGAGTGGTATTTAGATCGCGCGAAAGGTATTTTGTATTATAAACCATTAGCCGGAACAAACCTGCAAAAGGCAAATGTTGAAGTAGCCTACCTGGAAAACTTTATAACATTGGCCGGAACAGAAAAGGAGCCGGTACAATATGTTTCGTTCGATGGTTTTCACTTTAACCGTTCCATCCGTACTTTTATGAAAACATCGGATAAACTGCTGCGGAGCGATTGGGCAATTTACAGGGGCGGAGCAGTTTATTTCGAAGGCACAGAAAATTGCAATATCGAAAATTGTGAGTTTAGTCAGATTGGCGGGAATGCAGTTTTTATGAATGCATATAACCGCCATTCAAAAGTGGAAGGCTGTCATATTCATGATATTGGTGCCAGCGCAATCTGTTTTGTTGGCGATACTTCAGCCGTACGAAATCCAAAATTTATTCCATACGGACCACCGGTTTCCGATGATGAACTGGATCTGACTCCCGGCCCCAAAAACAATAAATATCCGGCCTATTGTTCGGCCAGTAATAATTTGCTTCATGATTTTGGTAAAGTAGAAAAGCAGGTGGCAGGAGTACAAATTAGTATGGCTGCATTTATAAATGTAAGCCATAACAGTATTTACGATTGTCCGCGTGCCGGCATAAACATTAGCGAAGGAGCCTGGGGAGGACATCGGATCGCGTTTAACGATGTATTTAATACTGTGCTTGAAACCTCTGATCACGGGAGTTTTAACAGCTGGGGACGCGACCGGTTTTGGATGGTTGGAAACGCTAAAACGGAGAAAAGGGTAGAAGCGAATCGGACGACTATACTCCTCGATTTTCTGGCACCAACAGATATTTGCAACAACCGAATGCGTTGCGACCATGGTTGGGATATCGATCTGGACGACGGTTCATCGTACTATCATATTTACAACAATCTTTGTTTAAACAAGGGAATTAAATTGCGCGAAGGTTACTACCGTAAAGTGGAGAATAATATTTGTGTAAATAATGCGATGCATCCACATGTTTGGCTAAAAAATAACGGCGACATAATACGTGGTAATATTTTCGGCACACGTTTTTTTCCTATTCGGGTAGATTACTGGGGAACTGAAATTGACTACAACTGGTTTATGTCGGATGCTGCTTTAACCGAAAATCAGGCATTGGGACTGGACAAAAACAGCAGGGCAGGAGATCCCTTGTTTGCCAATGCAGCCAACGGCGATTTTACTGTTCTGAAGGAGAGCGAAGTATTCTTGCTGGGATGGAATAATTTTCCGATGGATGAATTTGGAGTACAGAAACCGGAATTAAAA
This sequence comes from uncultured Draconibacterium sp., assembly GCA_947492175.1. Classification (GTDB taxonomy): domain Bacteria; phylum Bacteroidota; class Bacteroidia; order Bacteroidales; family Prolixibacteraceae; genus Draconibacterium. The sequence continues at coordinate 20,967 of CANLMQ010000012.1, forward strand.
AAGTTAGCAAAAACACCTGAAATCCCTGAAATTGTTATTCCTGAAAAAAGCAAACTAACAGCTTACAGTTTTTATGGTGGGCAGATTAAAAATATTGAAACCGATGGAGAAGTGTCGGCAACAGGTATGCACGATAAAACAGGTGTGCTGGTTATAGCAACTCCAACGTTTGGTAAAGTTCCTGACTTTAATCTGCAAAAAGGCGATGTAATTTTAAAGGTTAACAATCAGGAGGTAAAAGATGTTAACTTCTTCCGCTCAGAAAAAACAAACCCTTTTGAGAATGGCACAGAAGTTAGTTCGATTACTGTTTGGCGAAATCAAGGGATAATTGTTTTAAATCAGTGAGACTATGATTTTGTTTTTCAAAATCATTTAGCCGAACTGATCCCGAGCAATAGACGAGGGATCTCATGAGGTATATTTCCCGCATCTTGCTGCGAGGAGTTTCATTACAAGGAAGATCTGAAACTGTGTTTTACAGTTTCAGATCTTCCAGCAAATCGATATAACGTTCAATACCGGCATAAACTTCACTAATGTAAATATACTCGTCGGCGGTGTGCGAACGTGCCGAGTCGCCAGGCCCCATTTTTACCGATGGAAATGAAATAATAGCCTGGTCGGATGTAGTGGGCGAACCATAAACACGTATTCCGCGTTCTTTTGCAAGCTGCGCAAAAGGGTGTTCTTCACTAATACCCGAAGAATTTAACCGAACAGAGCGGGGTTTTACATCCGAATCAAGCAATTCTTTTATAATCCTGGCCGCTTCTTTATTGGTATAATGTTCGTTGGTACGTATATCGGCAACAAAATGACAAACATCGGGCACTACATTGTGTTGTGTTCCTGCTTCTATCTGGGTAACCGATATTTTAACTTTCCCCAGAATTTTAGAAACACGTTCAAACTCAAAATTTCGTAGTTTTTCAATGTCTGCCATAGCTTTATAAAGTGCGTTATCACCTTCTTCACGTGCGGCGTGCCCCGATTTTCCATGAGCATAACAATCGAGTACAAGCAGGCCTTTTTCTGCCATGGCAAGTTCCATTCTTGTGGGTTCGCCAATTATGGCAAACGATATGGGTGTAATTTCGGGCAAAACGATTTCAAGGCCGCGACGTCCCGAAATTTCTTCCTCGGCAGTTGCTGTAAAAACAAGATTGTAAGGCAGGTCTTCCCGTTCGTAAAAATGAATAAAAGTGGCCAGTAGTGAGACCAGCGGGCCTCCTGCATCATTACTGCCCAGACCGTACAAGCGGTCGCCTTCAACAATTGGCGAAAACGGGTCTTTCACATATCCTTTTGCCGGACGTACCGTATCGATATGCGAATTAAGCATAACTGTTGGTTTGCCTTTTTCGAAATATTTACAAACCGCCCAGGTATTGTTTTCTTTGGTTTGAAAAGGAATTCCTTCTTTTTCCAAAAATGAACGCATAACGGCAGCAGCACTCTCTTCTTCTTTACTAAACGACTGCTCCGAAATCAGCGCTTTTAACAAATTAATATACTTCTCCATATTTATATTTTCGAAGGGCAAAAGTGGGAAAAATTTTAATTAAATCAGCAAGGAGCAAAGAGTAAAGAGTAAAGAGCCAGAAGCGGGAAGCCAGAAGGAGCCAGAAACTTTGAATCTAAACTAAATGTTCGATTTATTTCACAGGATAAACCTTGAACCCCAAACTAAGTTCTGTTATCTTTGTTCACTTATTTTAAAAAAGAAGCATGCACGAACTATTGTTTTGGATTATTATCGGGATTCTGGTTCTCGATTTTTTATTTGAGAAATACCTCGACTACCTAAACACAACTAAATGGAGCGACACAATTCCTGATGAGGTAAAAGGAATTTACGACGATGAGAAATACAAAAAGCAGCAGGCTTACGAGAAAGAAAACCATCGTTTCGGAATGCTAACCAGCAGTTTTAGCATAGCTATTACTTTAAGTATGTTTTTATTTTACGGCTTTGCACTGGTCAATGGATGGGCATGGAGTTTTACGGGCAACGCCATACTGGCAGCGCTCATCTTTTTCGGAATACTGATGTTTGCTTCCGATGTAATTAATACGCCTTTTGCTGTTTACGATACATTCAAAATTGAAACGAGATACGGTTTTAATAAAACCACACCCAAAACCTTTGTTCTGGATAAAATTAAAGGCTGGTTTATTGGAGCATTGATTGGCGGAGGTTTGCTGGCACTAATTATTTTTATTTACCAGAAAACCGGGAATTTGTTCTGGATTTATGCATGGCTGGTAGTTTCTGCGTTTTCTGTGTTTATGGCCATGTTTTATTCGAACCTGATTGTGCCGCTGTTTAACAAGCAAACGCCGCTTGAAGAAGGTGAGTTGCGCGATGCCATCAGCGAATTTTCGAAAAAAGTAGGTTTTAAACTCGACAATATTTTTGTGATAGACGGATCGAAACGATCGACAAAAGCCAATGCCTATTTTACCGGGCTGGGGGCTAAAAAACGCATTGTTTTATATGATACGCTGATTAACGATTTAACTACTTCGGAATTAGTGGCAGTGCTGGCTCACGAAATAGGGCATAATAAAAAGAAACATGTTATTCAGAGCCTGCTAATTGGATTATTGCAAACCGGTGTTGTTCTTTTTATATTCGGGCTGCTTATCAACAATCCGAACCTTAGCAAAGCATTGGGTGTTGAACAGCCAAACTTTCATATCGGGTTGGTGGCTTTTGGTGTTTTGTACTCGCCCATATCGTTTTTTTCGGGCATTTTTATGAATATGCTGTCGCGTAAAAACGAATACCAGGCAGATCGGTTTGCTGCCGAAAATTATAATCCTGAAGCGCTGGCTTCGGCCTTAAAAAAGCTGTCGGTGAATAACCTGAGCAACTTAACGCCTCATAAAACCTATGTGTTTTTTCATTATTCGCACCCAACGCTATTGCAGCGCCTGGAATATTTAAAATCTTTTGAGAAATAAGGCAGAAATTATATCCAATCCCGGTTTAAAGGTTTATCACCTTATCGGCAACTTTCTGAAAATGCATTATATCGATCATGGTGCCGGCAATACCTGTAGCCATTTTATCGCTTAGTTTATAGTGGTTCAAACAGGTTTTACAAGCTACCAGTTTAACGCCTCTTTCCTCAAGGGTTTTTAGTATTTCGATTAATGGCGAACCGTTACAGATTAGTTTAACTCCCTCGTTGTAGAAAGTAATAACTTTAGGAAGATCGGTTTCTTCGTTAAGCAAAGTAAGGTAGTTTTTTAAGAGTATCATCCCCAACGATTCGTCGCCCGATCCCATTCCGTTACGGGTGATTTGCAGGATTGTGTTTTTTGCTGTTTTCATATTCCGGTTTATTGAATAGCGAAAAGCAAATATATACCTTTTATAAATGGTTGCGAATGTTAATATGATAAATTGTTAAACTGAGAAAGTGTTAAATCAGTGAGACTATGATTTTGCTTTTCAAAATCATTTAGCCGAACTGATCCCGAGCGATAGACGAGGGATCTCATGGGGTATACTCCCCGCACCTTGATTTAGGAAATAGTTAAATGGAGGAGCTGATAAGCATGTATTCCGGTGCTTGTGGCTGTTGCCCGTGTCAACAGTATGGAAAATTGACTTTTCGGCCTATTGTCCGTGTCAATAATATGAAAAATTGTTCCGGCAGCTCATTGTCCGTGTCAATGGCATGAAAGATTGCTCCGGCAGCTCATTGTCCGTGTCAATGGCATGAAAAATTGTTCCGACAGCTCATTGTCCGTGTCAATAACATGAAAAATTGTTCCGACAACTCATTGTCAGTGTCAATAACATGAAAGATTGCTCCGGCAACTCATTGTCAGTGTCAATAACATGAAAGATTGCTCCGGCAACTCATTGTCCATGTCAACGATATGAAAAATTGATCGGACAACCTTTGGTGACTCACCACGAGGCGAAAAATTGGCCGGACAAGGTTTGGTGGCTTACCACGAGGTGAAAAAATGCTCGGACAAGGTTTGGTGACTCACCACGTGATGAAAAATTGATTGGACAAGGTTTGGTGGCTCACCACGAGGTGAAAAAATGCTCGGGCAACGTTTGGTGACTCACCACGAGGCGAAAAATTGGTCGGACAAGGTTTGGTGACTCACCACGAGGCGAAAAATTGGTCGGGCAACGTTTGGTGACTCACCACGAGGCGAAAAATTGGTCGGGCAGCTTTTGGTGACTCACCACGCGATGAAACACTTCCGGGCTAAAATAAAAACTACTTTATTATACAATTAACATATTATGCTTATTTTTAAAACAAAAACCAAATACGGTTGAATACACTTCCGCAAATAAAACCCGAATCTAAGCTGATGTTGATATCACTAAATATTAGAATAATGAAGTCTTTATTCAATTTTATTAGATAATACAACATGATATTTGGGTTGTAAGTGGTAAGGTTATAAGTGATTTAAAGCATAAATAAAAAAGCCTGACTTAATTTGAATCAATATGAAAAAGCTAAATCAATTTTTATTCCTTTTTATAGTAATTGTATTTACAAATTGTGATAACAAATATGAGAAAATATCAATTGGAAATAATATCTCGTTAAAAATCCCGGCTAATTTTGTTATTAACCAAAGCACGTCAGAAAATGAGATAGTTGTTAATGCAAAATCTGACAATGATGAACTTTATATTGCTGCTCAAACAATTAGTGGATTAGACACTATGATAATGGAACATAGAAAAGAAATTGTTGAAAAAAATATAAAGGGCTTTGCAAATGCAATTAAAAGTAGAAATCTAGAAATTGAGGACATGAAAACTCAAGATGATTTGATTCTGAGCAGTTTTTCAGTGGAAACAGAGACACACGGATCATTGATGACTGTTTATGGCAGAATTGTAAATCAAGATTCATCGTTAATTATTCTGACTTATTTTACAGAAAAACCCACAAGTAAAGCTTCATTAAAAGCAAAAGATATAATTTTTAAATCGATAAAGACTGAATGAAAACTACGGATAACAAAACGCAAATTATAAGTTGCACTGATGTGCGTTGTCTCTGCTCTTTTATTGACCGTCAGGTCCTGGCGGACACTGACGCTCTTCGAAATCCGCAACGACAACTTGCAAGTGACCGTTACACCATAAAACATAAATAATATGCCTGAAACAACATTCGCATCTTCATCTGTTCTAATTACTTCTATCGGCTCGGTAGTTGGAGGAATGCTTGGAGCTTATTTTATTCATCTTTTAAGTAAGCTAAAATCTAAAACCATTAATGTTTATCATGTAAACAACGAGACCAACAGGGGCGATGATGCAGAACAGATGGGAGAGCCAATGCATCGGACGGGAATTCCGGTTACCTTAGATAACAAACGTCTTTGGAAATGGACAAACGACCTTAACGGAAATGTAAATTATAACTCAATTATTTACGGACCATACAGTCACGATTTAAACCTGCCCGGAAAATACAGGGTAGAATTTTTAATCAAAGGAAACGGCTTTAAACCGAACGACGACCGCGTAATTCTGATTGTTGATGTAACGGGCATCGTATTCCGAAATGTTCCTTTGTATAACGAAAATGGCGAACCGATTTTAGATAAGGACAATAAAATTCAAACCCGGACTTATACCGAATCATTTCGGGTTTACGGATCGAGAAAGATCAGAAAGATGGAATTATCTGATGGAAAATGGAATACTTTTTCTGTGGATGTTTATTCCAGCGGATCTGCCAATTTATATGAATACCGTGTAAGAAAATACAACTTTTATGAACTCGACAGTGATGAGGAAGTGTATTTCGATACCATTAAAATCAAGAAAACCAAATAGAATTACAGCGGCAAACAAAGCAGCTGTTTTACGTCGTTGGTTTCCGTTGCGCTTTGGTTCAGACGTGAGATGGTGTGGTTTGCGATTGCAGATTCCCGGATTGTTGTAGTTTAATTGCTTGATAAAAACTGATGCTTTCGAAAATCTCCTTTTTATCCGGCACTAATTACCGGCGCACTAATCGAATCTGTCCGGACCTTGTTAATCTAACATAAAATAAATAACAAGCCAACCAAATAAGCTTCATCTTCGTGGCAACAATAAACCGATAATATTAATTTTGGTTTTCTAAATAGTAAATAAAACTTCCGGTTTCGGTATAGTCTTCGGTCTTCCGTCTCCGGTCTTCCGTCTTAATAACATGAAAGCAGAAATAATTACCATTGGCGACGAACTACTAATCGGACAAATTGTTGATACCAACTCGGCATGGATGGGTGAACAATTTAACCTGAACGGAATAGAAATATACCAGATTACTTCGGTGCACGACGACCACGATCATATTTTGGAAGCGATATCCAATGCCGAAAAACACGCCGACCTGGTAGTAATTACAGGCGGACTTGGTCCAACGAAAGACGATATTACCAAACACGCCCTGTGCGAATATTTCAATACGCAACTGGTTTTGCATCAGCCAACGCTGGATACTATAATCAAACGGTTTTATAAGCGCGGAATCGATATGAACAAATTGAACCGCGACCAGGCCATGATTCCCGAAAACTGTACCATTTTAACCAATAAACTGGGAACGGCGCCCGGTATGTGGTTCGAAAAAAACGATACTATATTTGTTTCGATGCCCGGTGTGCCTTTCGAAATGAAATACCTGGTGGAGTTCGAGCTTCTTCCAAAACTTCGCGAAACGGGTAAAACCAAAGCTATATTTCATAAAACAGTATTAACGCAGGGGGTTCCTGAATCGATGCTGGCCGAAAAACTGGAGACCTGGGAAAGTGCCTTGCCTTCGCACATTAAGCTGGCATATTTACCCAACCCGATGCTGGTGCGTTTACGTTTATCGGCTATGGGCAGCAATGTTGAAAAGCTAAAAGTTGAGGTGGAAAATGAGGTTGCGAAGTTGCAGCAAATTATTCCGGAAAGTATTTTTGGGTACGACACCGAAACCCTGTCGGAAGTAATCGGGCGCATGTTGGTTAAGCAGGGAAAATCACTGGCAGTGGCCGAAAGCTGCACCGGTGGGTATATATCGCATTTAATCACAGCGATTGCCGGAAGTTCTGATTATTATAAAGGCTCGGTAACTTCGTATTCAAACGAAATTAAAGAGAAGGTTTTGGGTGTGAGTCGCGAGTCGTTGGAAAAGTTTGGTGCAGTTAGCGAGCAGGTTGCCTCCGAAATGGTGGAGGGAGTAAAACGTGCTATGAATGCCGATTATGCTGTTGCAACCACGGGTATTGCCGGCCCAACCGGCGGAACAGAAGAAAAACCGGTGGGAACGGTTTGGATTGCAGTTTCAGGGCCCCGTAAAACCCTGGTTCAGAAATATACTTTTGTTGGCGATCACCGCGAGCGGAACATTGTTCGCTCCAGCCAGACTGCTTTACAAATTTTACGCCGGATGGTGCTGGAGGAAATGTAAAAGCAATACCAACTTTTTTTAACAATTTCTATTCTGCAAAAACGTTTCATCTTATTAAAATTGTTTGTTTTCAGATGTATAAGATGGAACTCTCATGATTTTAATGATATGCGTACGTGGCAAAAATTTGTCATGATCGTTTCATTACTTTACATTTGGTCTCAGAAAACAGTAAAACATGAAGAAAATAATAGTAATATTCCTGATAGTAGTTATTGTACTTGTTGGTGCTTTAATTGCAATTCCCGTCTTTTTCAAGCAAAATTTAATTGATGTTGCCAAAAACACAATTAACAAGCAGTTAAAAGCTGAGGTTGAATTTGCCGATCTGAAAATATCGTTGTTTCGGAATTTTCCCAGGGCAACGGTTGAGTTTAAGGATGTACTGATAAAAGGGAAGGGCGAATTCCAAAACGACACCTTATTAAATGTGGCTTTGATTCGCACAAAAATGGATCTTTCTTCGCTTTTTAAGAAGTCGGAGATGAGTATTGAAGAAATTGTGTTGGAGAAACCGCTATTGAACCTGCTTGTGGCCGAATCGGGAAATGTAAACTGGGATGTTGCTCCGGCAGAAGAAGTAAAAAAGGCAAGTACAGCCACCTCTGATGCTGAAGCCGATGAATTTCAACTTCAGTTGGAAAAGATTGAAATAAAAAATGCGAATTTGATTTATGATGATAAAGTGGCGCAAACAAAGCTGCAACTTTCGGATATAAATTTTGATATCTCGGGTAATATGTATGGAAATTCAACCCAACTACGTACCGATGGTTCGGTCGAGGATTTTTCGCTTAGCTATGCCGGAGTAAATTATATTTCGAAAACAAGGTTGGGGGTTCGTACTTTGCTCGATGTGGATTTCGATCGCCTGAAATTTACGATTGCCGAGAATGAGTTACTGGTTAACCGCCTGCCTCTAGAACTTTCGGGAAGTATAGAAATGCCCGCAGATACAATGGGTATTGATTTGCAGCTAAAAACAAAAGAGTCGGATTTCGAAAACTTTTTGGCGCTGGTTCCTCCGGTTTACGAAACGTATTTAAAAGATATTGTAACAACAGGTTCTGCAAATATTTCGGGCAAAATTACCGGGTTCTATTTTGGCGAAAATTACCCCGCATTCGATCTTAAAATGCAGGTGGCCAATGGTAATTTTCAGTATGCCGATCTTCCGGAGCAAATTAAAAATATTGCAGCAGATGTATCGGTAACAAAACCTCAGGGCGATCTTGATCTTACACAGATTAAAGTAAACGAGGCACACGCGGAAATCAGGAATAACCCGGTAGATCTGACCTTAAAAGTGCTTAATCCGGTGTCTGATCCGTATTTCGACGGGGCATTTGTAGGGAAAATTAATCTGAGTCATTTAAAAGATGCACTACCAATCGACAGTGTAAATATTTCGGGAATAATTGATGCGAACCTGTTTGCCAAAGGAAATTATTCGGATGTGGAAGCAGAGACATACGATAAAATTAAGTCGGATGGGGTAGTGTTACTTGATAACTTTGTTTACGAGTCGCCCGAACTGACCCGGCAAATTGTTGTGCGAAAAGGACAGATGGATTTTTCGCCAGAAAGCATTAATCTTCTTGCATTTAATATGAATATCGGGCAAAGCGATTTTCGTTTAACAGGGAAAGTAACCAATTATCTGAATTACTTTTTAAAAAATGGTTTGTTAAAAGGTAAGCTGCAATTAAATTCGCAAAGGGTAAATTTAAATGAATTGCTGCGTCTGCAGGTGATCCCAGAAAACGAAAAGGTAGCTGCTTCATCGGCAAAAGAAACCCCAAAAGCAGAGGATGAACCCGAAGAAGTGCTGGCGTTTGATATTCCTGAAAACATTGATATTTCTTTTAATTCAGATATAAAAAATGCCATTTTCGATCGTTTGCTGATTACCGACATAAAAGGTTCGATACGCGCCGTAAACAAAAAACTGCTGCTCAATAATCTGAATATGAATATGCTGGATGGTGAATTAAAAATGAATGGCTCGTATGAGAATACAGCAAGCAACCAGCCTTTGTTCGATTTTGGTTTCGACATTTCAAGTTTCGATATTCCGTTAATGTACCAAACATTATCGGGCGTGCGCAGTATTATGCCGGCAGCATCAAACAGCACCGGAAAATTAAGTTCAAAATTGGGAATGAAAGGGCGTTTGAGTCCGCAGTTTAAGTTAATTCCATCTACCGCAAACGGGACAGGACTGTTAACCACAAAAAATCTTGAATTAAAAGATTCGCCTCTTTTTAGTCAGTTGGGCGGAATTCTGAAAAAAGAAAAACTCAGAAATGTAAAGGTCGACGATTTAAAGGCCAGTTTTACCGTTCAGGATGGAAATCTCCTTTTGAAACCTTTTAAAACCAAAGTAATCGGACAGGAAACTCAAATTGCCGGAAGTTTAAGTGCCGAAAGCCTTTTGGATATGCGTTTTGATTTTAATGTTGAGCGCGAATTGTTTGGTTCCGACATACAAAAAATACTCGCCGTAATTCCGGGTAACCAGAAAATAACAATGCTTCCTGCAGGAGTATTGATAAAAGGTCCTGTTGGAGGCCCCAAAGTAAGTATGGACCTGAGTGCCACACAAAAAGCGGTTACAGATGCTACAAAAGACGACCTTAAAAAGACACTCGATAACCTGGGGCAGGGACTGAAGAAACTGTTTAAATAGCAAAAACTGCTGATTAATATTTAGAATTTTAGGGGTGAACAGATTTGTGAAAGGAAAAATGTGTATTTTCGAATCTGAATTTTGACAGACACCACGTAGCAGTTTCAAATTAATTTTATGCAAAAAAAAGTAGTTGTAATAACCGGGGCTTCTTCAGGAATAGGAAAAGCATTGGCCGAAAAATATGCAGCAGAAGATTTTAATTTGGTTTTGGCAGCCCGGAGAATAGACCGGTTGCAGGAATTGCAGCAAAAACTGAATAATGTTGAGGTACTTCCGGTACAGACCGATGTATCGAAAGAAGAGGATTGTAAAAGGCTGATTGATAAAGCTATTGAAAAGTTTGGAAAAATAGATATCCTTATTAACAATGCCGGAATTTCAATGCGTGCAGCATTTATTGATGTGGAAACTGATGTTCTGCGTCGTTTAATGGATGTTAATTACTGGGGAACCGTTTATTGTACAAAATATGCACTTCCACATGTGTTAGAGCAAAAAGGTTCTATTGTGGGGGTAATTTCAACAGGAGGATACATTGGATTACCGGGACGAACCGGGTATTCAGGATCGAAATTTGCCGTTCGCGGATTTTTAGATACCGTTCGAATTGAATATTTACGTGCCGGATTACATGTATTGGTTGTGGCTCCGGGATTTACCGCATCCGAAATTCGGAAAACAGCGTTGGTACAGGATGGAAGCGAGCAAGGAGAAACTCCTCGTAACGAAAGTAAAATGATGACAGCTGAACGTTGTGCCAGCATTATGTATCGCGCCATTAAAAATCGTCGCCGTAAAATGATAGTTTCATTCTGGGATGGTAAATTAATTGTTTTAGTAGCTAAGTTATGGGCCTGGGTGGTTGACCAGATTTTGTATGCTGTATTTAAAAGTGAACCAGATTCGCCATTGAAGTAGTTCAGTGTTCAGAGTTCAGAGTTCAGAGTTTCAAATACTAAGGTATTTTGATCAGGTTATCAAGTGTCCAACATCCGGCATCAATCCAAACCGTTCAATCTCCAAAACTTTTTTACTTTTGAATATCTAAATCAACTGAATAATGTTTTTACTGAACCGTTTCATTGGAATTTCCCTCATACTCTTATTTTTATGTTCTTGTTCTTCAAAAATTACGAACGAAACACAGAAACGTCCCAATGTACTTTTTATTTGTGTCGACGATTTGCGCACGGAGTTGGGGTGTTATGGCAACAAACATATAAAATCACCCAATATTGATAAACTGGCCAATGCGGGCTTTTTATTCACTCACCATTACGTAACGGTTCCAACATGCGGGGCTTCGCGCCAGAGTTTGTTAACCGGGCAGTTCCCTGTTTCAAAAGCCTACTTGCGAAATAGTATAACCTCTGAAGTGATTTCCGGTCAGCCTGAAAATGAAGTACCGGAAACATTTATTCATCAGTTAAAACGAAATGGTTATTATACGGTTGGGATTGGAAAAATTTCGCATCATCCGGATGGTTACGTGTACGGATACATGGAACCTCGCAGTAACAAGTTAGAGTTGCCACACAGCTGGGACGAGATGCTTTTGGACGACAAAAAGTGGGGGAGCGGACACAATGCATTTTTTGGATATGCCGATGGTTCTAACCGTAATTCTTTAAACAAAGAAGTGTATCCTTACGAAATGGCAGATGTGCCCGATGAAGGTTATGTTGATGGGCTAACCGCAAATCTGGCCGTAAAAAAACTGAAGGAGCTAAAAGAGAAAGACCAGCCGTTTTTTTTAGGCGTTGGATTTTTTAAGCCACACTTGCCATTTACCGCACCCAAAAAATACTGGGACATGTACAAGCGTAAGGAGATACCGCTTGCACCTTTTGCGGGAATCCCTGAGAACTCGAGTAAGGCCAGTTTACACGGGAGTGGTGAGTTTAACCAGTATAAGTTGGGCGAAGAAAAAGCTTCGTTGGAAGCTCCTGTTTCGGATGAGTATGCACGTAAATTGCGGCATGCTTATTTTGCCTGCGTGAGTTATGTCGATGCCCAGATTGGTAAGGTTCTGGACGAACTGGAAAATCAAGGATTGGCCGAAAACACAATTGTGGTTGTTTGGGGCGATCATGGTTGGCATTTGGGCGATCATTTGGTTTGGGGCAAGCATACTGTTTTCGATCGTGCATTGCACAGCGCTTTTATAATGCGTGTTCCCGGCATGGCGAACGGAACACAAATTGATAAGGTAGTAAGTACAGCCGATATCTATCCCACATTAATTGATTTGTGCGGTACTCCTGTAGATCACAAATTAGATGGGGAAAGTTTAAAATCATTGTTTCAAAACCCTGAAGACAATAACTGGCGTAATACGGCATATTCGTTTTGGAATAAGGGGTATTCGGTACGTACTCCTGATTACCGTATCATGAAATATAACCGGGAAGAAGCACCCGAAATTGAGTTGTACAACCACAAAACCGATCCGAACGAAACAGTAAATATTGCTGCAGAACATACTGAGGTGGTAGAGCAGTTATTACCTGTGTTGGAACAGGGAAATACAATGAAAGATTAGATAGAAAACCAGACTTGGAAGCAGGAAGAGAAAAGATAATCTAAGGTAATTAATTGAATTCCTGAAAACTAAACGGAAAAAACAAATTATCTCATATAAATAGACAGGGGTAAATAGAATCGTTTAATAAGGTTTTGGATAAACTTAAATGAAATTGGATTATTCAATGATTTTCTCGATAGGCTAAATCATATTTTAGCCTATTCTAACCGAAGTCATGGATAACGATCCGCCTACAGGCTGGTTGTTAAAAAGGCTAATGGAATCTTTGCTTTCCTGTAATGCAAGCGTATAAAGCAAGGGTAAATAATGTTCAGGCGTTGGAATCGACAGTTGAAATTCTTTCCCTTGTTTTGAATAGTTGATTAGACTTTTGTGATCACCACTCAATATAAATTCATTTATTTTGCTATTTGCTTCAAGTGCCCAATCAAATGCAAAATATTCGTTTAACCTGCGCCAGTCTGCTAATTGCAAATTATGTATTAAATTTCCGCTTCCTATAATCAGAACTCCTTTTTCTCGTAATTTGCTCAATTCTTTTGCCATGACATAATGCTCAGCCGGGGTTTTACGATAATCAATACTGAGTTGAATTACCGGAACATCAGCCTTGGGATACATATGCCGGATTACGGTCCAGGCACCATGATCAAGTCCCCATTTATCATCCAAATGCACCCTAGTTGTGTTTATAAGATTTTGAGTTTCTTTGGCAAGTTCAGGGCTTCCGGGTGCCGGATATTGAATTTCGTAAAGTGCTTTTGGAAATCCTCCAAAATCGTGGATAGTTGGAGGATGTTTCATGGCGGTTACTTTTGTTCCGGCAGTTTCCCAATGTGCCGAAACTACCAAAATTGCTTTTGGTACTTCCATTTCTGCCGAAACTTTTCTGAATCCTTGTACAAATTCATTTTCGTCAATGGCATTCGTAGGACTACCATGTCCTAGAAAGAGGACAGGCATTTTAGGGGTAGGCTCCGACGATTCAGTAATTTTTTTCATTCATTTATAATTCTTTACTTTTTATTGTAACTCATCCTCCTGTGTATTAAAAAGACTTTTTTATAATGCTCGTTTCTTTCCATTATAATTATCAGTTTTAGTGGTATTTGTTGTCGCCTGGTTTGTTAGACGACAGGTAACACACTAATAATGTTCAACCTGTGTGGTAAATTTTGCTATGCCCCGTTTTATTGTTTTGAATTTTGTACCGAATAAAATTCAGGATGTTGTTGTTACAAGTGCTTTTATAAAGCATTTCTTTTTAGGCTTTTTATAAGACCCAAATACCAACTTAATGGAAAAGGAAAGTAGTATGTTTTATTCCTCATTGTTATTTTCAGTTCACAAAAATCTGAATACAATTTTCAAATCTTTCGTACTTTTAATTGCTATATAAAAACCTTGAACTGTGGTATTTAATAAATACTAATCGGTGGGGGAAGAGTATTTTTACAAAACGAATAAATATGCAACAACTTAAACTTTTTCTTTTTCTGACCTGTCTGTTGATGGGTTGCATTACCACTGCACAAACAAAATCGAAATTAATAGCCAAAGGAGCAAAAATAAAAAAGGAAACGGGTGATTTTATTTTTACCGAAGGCCCGGCTGTGGCCAGCGATGGCAAAGTATACTTTACCGATCAGCCCAACGACCGCATTTATGTATGGGATGAAACAAGCGGTATTTCGCTGTGGTTGGAAGGCACCGGTCGCTCCAATGGTATGTATTTTAATACAAACGGACAACTTGTAACCTGTGCCGATGAAAAAAATCAATTGGCGTATTTCGATGAAAACAAACAACTGCATGTAATTCTCGAAGGCTATAACGGCAAGCATCTGAATGCTCCAAATGATTTGTGGATTGCTCCAAATGGTGGAATATATTTCTCAGATCCATATTATCATCGCAGTTGGTGGGCAGAAGGGCACAAAGAAGAGCAGGAAACGCAGGGTGTATATTATTTGTCGGGCGACAATAAAATTACTCGGGTTATCAGCGATTTTAAACGCCCTAATGGTTTGATTGGTACACCCGATGGAAAAACCTTGTATGTAGCCGACATTAAAACCGGTAAAACATGGAAATACGATATTCAGGCTAATGGAACTTTGAAAAATAAAACCTTCTTTGCACCTAAAGGCAGCGATGGAATGACAATCGATAACAAAGGGAATGTTTATCTGACATTGGGGAAAGTTTGGGTGTATTCTCCAGAAGGTGAACTATTGGAGGAAATTGAATTCCCTGAGAAACCTGCCAATATTTGTTTTGGCGGGAAAAAAAGGAACGTCCTTTTTGTAACAGCCCGAAAAGGAGTTTATACTTTAAGAATGAAGGTGAAAGGAGTGGATTAGTGTTCAAGGTTCAGAAGAGAAAGAGAAGTCACTAGTCATTAGTAAAGACTATTTTAACCTGTAGCCAGTATCCGCTTAGTTGTGGTTTGATGCAAAATTGGGACGACGCTCTTTTAAAGCTGCCAGTATCGAGTATCTAGAATCAAGTTTCCAGTATCCAGTAACTTTCGGCAGTCAAAATATGCCATCCGCAGTTTTTCTCTTGAACACGGATGGCATATTTTTGAATGACCGGTATTGTAAATAACACTAGTATTCTCTGAGCCCTTTCTCAATGTATTCGCATTGCCAAATATTAAAAAGCAGCGGATCCGACGGAATTTCATCTGGCTCCTTTAATAGAAGGCTGTTTACATGCGACTTTGCCTGGCTATCCAATTCGATCTTTTTAAGAACCGTTTCCTTTGATAAGAAATAAGTTTTATGGTCAAGCTTTAATTCAGAATAATTGTTGGAATTAAGAGTTGTGTCTCTTAGACTAATGGTTTTGTAGGCAATTGAATCGTTGTTGAATTCCTGAATATAGCCTTTTGAGCTAATAATTTCTTCCGGCCCGGCAAGTTTGTTGTTTACCATTTTTCTAAATCCGGCTTTTTGAAAACGGTTTTTAAAGTGAAACGAGCAGTAGTTAATTCCTAAATTAATGTTGTGTTCTTTTGCAAAAGTTATTATTTCAAGAGCTGCCAGTTCCGATTCCAAAACAATGGGTTGTTCGGCATGTATAAACGTATATTTTCGTTTTATAAGTTGTCGGGCGTTATATTCCGTCAATCGTAACTGATGAAGATTTAGGTTGTTAACGCCCAGTTTTACTATTTCAGGGAGAAGTTTTTTTAACTTCACTACTTCTTCAGGAACAGCCGGTATTTCTATGGTAATTATTGGTATAATATCTTTTGCCAACTTTACTTTATCCAGCGTAAACCCTGTTGCTCCTATGTCGAAACGTATTTCATTCAACCCTGCCTTGGCAAGTTTTCTGAATTTTTGTTGATCGGCAAGTATTCCATTTGTATACATCCATACATAAATGTCGGGATTACATTTTTTCCGGATTTGTTTTAAATACTGCAAGGTTCGGTCGAAATACAATAAGGGTTCACCGCCGCTAAAACTTACTCCTTTAAAACCAAAATAGTTAATGTATTCGGCGTATGCTTCAGCCGTTGGAAAACTTAAACTCTGAGTAGTTGGTACATCGTCGGTTGTTTGCGATGTAGGGCAGTAAAAACATTTGGCGTTGCATTTTCCGGTAATAAAAAGGCAACTCCAAACACCCATGCCACATAGTTTACATCCCCGCGATATCTGGTAATGATAGGGTTTGGTATTTTTAAATAAACTGTTTTCGCTTAATTCCTGAATGTATTTATCTCTAATTTCCTGGTATTTATCTGCATTAAATGAATTTAACCATTTTAATTCGTGGTACTCGCGAAATTTATCTCTGTTGGTATTTACCAATGAATTTAGCCACGTATGATACGCTTCCATAATTGTACTAAATGAATTGCTAACTAAAAGATTATTTGGATGAGGGGAAATAAGAACAGAGAAGAATTAGAGTTCTGAGAATACGTATAAAAATATTAGCAGGCGTTTTCGGTGAAACAACGCTTCAGAAAGTCTCGAGATATCTATTTTTATATTCATTTTACGCAAATATTTGCAATGGTATTTATTGCCAAATTCACAATGCGAATGTAATGAAATAGCACGATTCAAAAAAGGGTAGTCCATAAATTATAGGTTTACTATCCTTTGTATTTTCCCCTGTGAAATAAATCGAAGATAGTGTTGCATTCTATTTGACTGGACAGGCATCAATTTCAAGCATCCGGTATCCAGTATCCTGAAAATAATAAGGCTCACTTTGGTATAATATGCGTGCTAAATGAACGGAAAGAAAAAAGACAGTCTAAAATTAATTTAAACTGTCTTTTTTCTACTAAAAACTGTAACTGAAAACTATTTAATCTCCCAGTTATCGGTACGGAACGATGATGCTGGTAATCCTTCAGTATTAAATAACTCACCAACTACAAAATTCTCAAAAGCGTAACGAACTGCCACAGGGTTTTCAACCATTGGCGACGAAACCGAAACTCCCTTTCTTGTAATTGTTGCCTGCGCCTGATAAAAACGTTTGTTTTCTCCTGCAATGGTAAAGTTTTTAAGTTCTTTTCCAAAGGTGGTTAGACCATTTTTAGCGTGGTCGAATGTTAGTTTGGCTATGCTGCCTTCAATAGTCATTTCTTTTAAAACCGGACCCGAATAAGCAAAACCATCCATATTGTAGGTTTTGGCAAGTGCAAAGTAAGCCAGACGTTCGCCTGCAGCTTGTTTTTCTGCAGGATGTATACAGTGAGCTTCACCAACATCCATTAAACAAGCCATGCCAATGTTTTGAAGAGCCGAAGATGCATTCAACTGTGCTTCTCTCAGGAAAGCAGAATTAAGGCCATTACCATATTTAAATGGAGCAATCTGGCAGTAATAAAACGGAAACTCTCCAATTCCCCATTCTGCCCTCCAGTTTTCTACTAATCCGGACATTAATTTTTCATATTCGGCAGGTTCGTTTCTGTTTGATTCGCCCTGGTACCACAATCCGCCTCTGATAGCATAACCAACCATAGGTGAAATCATGGCATTAAAAAGTACCGTTGGTGTTTGCTGGTTAAATTCGTCTGTAGAGTTTTTATCGGGAAGATTTACCCAGTCATATTTTTGAAAGCCATTTTCACTCATCCAGGGTTCAATTCGTGTGCCGCCCCACGAAGAGCAAATTAATCCAACCGGAACATCCAGTGTTTCCTGAATCATTTTTCCGAAGAAATAGGCAGCTGCGCTAAAATCTGCAACATTCGCTGGGGTACAATCTTTCCACTCGCCGGAAAAATCGTTGTTAGGTGTTAAACTTTTAGCACGTTCAATGGTAATAAGCCTGATGTTTTTATTTGTTGATGCAGCAATAATTTTATTTGATTCTAAAACGGGTTCATTCATATAACCTTTCATGGGCATTTGCATGTTCGACTGACCCGAGCACACCCAAACCTCACCAATTAATACATCGTTTATTTTTAGTGTTTTCCCGTCGGAAATACTTACTGAAAAAGGGCCGCCGGCAGTAGGTGTTTTTACCTTTAATTTCCATTTTCCGTCAGAATCTGCTTTGGTAGAATAACGTTTGTTATTCCACGAGGTAATAACAGTAACTGTTTTGTTGGCCGAGGCTGTTCCCCAAAAAGCAGCATCGCTTTGTTGCTGGAGTACCATACCATCGCCGAAAATTGCAGGAAGTTTTACTTCTGCTTTCACGGCAGAAGAAGCGACAAAAAGAACAAGAAATAGAATGAATAAAAGATTTTGTTTCATAATTATAAGTTTTGTTGATTTAATAAGTAAATGTAACATAATTTGATAAAAATAAATTTTGAATTCTCTCGATTTATACCAAGACTTAATATAATCTGTTATTTTTGCTAGTTAGTGCGTTATTTGATGAGATAACCACCTTAAATTGAAAAATAATTTGTAGTTGATTTACTGCAAAAACGCCTATTATTGAAACGAGAAAAACACAGTGATTAATTATATACTAAAATGAGAAAAGGAATTAAAATTCTTGGGGCATTAACCCTGGTAAGTTTTGCGTTTTTGGTCGGGTGCCAAAGTAAAAAAACAAAAACCGAAGAAACCCAAACAACCAAACCTAATGTAGTAATTGTTTATTTAGATGATTTAGGTTATGGAGATGTGGGGGCTTATGGTGCTACAGCATTAAAAACACCAAATTTTGACAAGTTGGCAAACGGAGGAGTCAGATTTACAGATGGACATGCAACATCTTCAACGTGTACACCCAGTAGATATGGATTGTTGACAGGTGTTTATCCATGGCGCGAAAAAGATGCTAAAATTTTACCCGGAACCGCACCGCTTATTATAAGTACAGAACAATTAACCATTCCTAAAGTATTTAAAGGGAAAGGATACCATACCGGAATTGTAGGTAAGTGGCATCTTGGATTGGGAACCGGAAATGTAGATTGGAATGAGCATATTACTCCCGGTCCTAACGAAGTAGGTTTTGATTATTCTTATATTCTGGCAGCTACACAAGATCGTGTTCCAACGGTTTATATTGATAATGGTTATGTAGATGGGTTAGATCAGAACGACCCGATTGAAGTAAGTTATCAGCATAATTTTGATGATCAGCCTACAGGGTTGAAGAATCCTGAATTATGTACTTACCAAATGTGGGATCATGGACATAATAATACCATTGTAAATGGGATTCCACGTATTGGTTTTATGAAAGGTGGCGAAAAGGCAAAATGGTCGGATGTTGATATGGCCGATCATTTTTTAGCTAAAGCACAGGATTATGTGAAAGCACATAAAAATGAACCTTTCCTGTTGGTTTATACCATGCAGCAACCACATGTGCCACGTACTCCGCATCCAAGGTTCGAAGGAACATCGGGAATGGGACCTCGTGGCGATGTTATTGTTGAGGCCGACTGGTGTATGGGTGAATTCATGAAAACACTGGAAGAAGAAGGACTTCTTGAAAATACTTTGATTATTTTCTCAAGTGACAATGGTCCGGTAATTAACGATGGTTACCTTGATGATTCAATCGAAAAACTGGGCGATCATACTCCGTGGGGCGTATTTCGTGGCGGGAAATACAGTTTGTTTGAAGCCGGAACACGTGTACCGTTTATAACCTACTGGAAAGGAAAAATTCAACCGGCAGTATCCGATGCATTGGTTTGCCAGGTTGATATTCTTGGATCGTTGGCAGAATTAATTGGCAGCGACGAAGGTACACAAGACAGTAAGAAAATGCTGGATGTATTAATGGGGAAAAGCAATAAAGGTAGAGAAGAACTGGTTTTGGAAGCTACCAGCCGGACTGCTTTCCGTAAAGGTAACTGGGCTCTTATTCCACCCTATAAAGGACCTGCGGTAATTAAGAGTGTTAACATTGAAATAGGAAACGATACCGAGTGGCAATTGTATAATTTAACAGACGATATTGGCCAGCAAAATAATGTTGCAAAAGAAAATCCTGAAAAACTGAAAGAGATGATTGAAGCTTTTGAAGCAATTCGGGGAGAAAACTATTCAAGTATAAAAAAGGTGGTGCTGAAATAGAAAGGTTACTTCTTCTATTTCAAAGGTTAGTGGATCGTAGTTAAGAATGCTAACCGGAATCCTATTTGATAAAAACGGAAGATTTAGGTTACGTGCCTGTCTTCCGTTTTTTTATTGACAGTGATAAGGTTAAGAGTAAAAGGCCGTATCGCTATTCAAAGAAGTCTAGGAAAATCTAAAATGTTTATTATCATTGTTTTCTAAAAAGTCTTTTACTCTCTTTGAAACTTCATAAAAAACAATTTAAATTTTAGAATGAGAAATTTTGTATTAACGCTGGTATCAGTCTTATTTATTATTCAAACTTCGGCAAATGAAGGAATGTGGATTCCTCTTTTGTTGGAAAAGTACAACCTGGATGAAATGCAGGAGATGGGGTTTAAACTTACAGCAAAAGATATTTACGATGTAAATAATGCTAGTATGAAAGACGCCGTTGTGATTTTTGGACGGGGTTGTACCGGAGAACTTATTTCAAACGAAGGTCTTTTAATAACGAATCATCATTGTGGATACCGGCAAATTCAGTCACATAGTTCTGTTGAGCACGATTACCTTACAAATGGCTTTTGGGCCATGAATAAGTCGGAAGAACTTTCAAATAAAGGATTAACTGTAAGTTTTCTGGAATACATGGAAGATGTTACCGAAAAAGTAATGCAAGGTACAGAAGAACTTGAGGGTGAGGCGAAGCAAAAAATGATTGAGGAGAATACATCAAAAATTAAAAAAGATGCTACTGAAGATGGTAAATATTCGGTATCGGTAAAACCACTTTTTTATGGAAATCAATACTTTTTGTATGTCTACAAAGTGTATAAAGATGTTCGTTTGGTAGGTGCACCTCCATCGGCCATAGGTAAATTTGGTGGCGATACCGATAATTGGATGTGGCCTCGTCATACCGGCGATTTTTCTGTTTTTCGTATTTACGCCGATAAAAACAACGAACCTGCTGAGTATTCTGAAGATAATGTACCCTATCAGCCAAAGAAGTTTTTCCCGGTTTCGATGAAAGGGGTACAATCTAACGATTTTACTATGGTTTTTGGAAATCCGGGGAGTACAACCCAGTACTGGCCACATCAGGCGGTTGACATTGAAATGAACCAGCGTGATCCTGACAGAATTATGTTGCGTACCAAAAAACTGGAAATTATTGGTGCCGATATGGATTCAGATCCAAAAATCAGGATTCAGTACGCTGCAAAATATGCAAGTATTAGTAATGCCTGGAAAAAATGGCAAGGTGAAATTAAAGGGTTAAAAAGGCTTGATGCAGTGAACAAAAAACTGGCTTTCGAAAAGGATTTTCAGAACTGGGCTGAACAAAATGGAACCTGGGATTCGGTTTATAAACCTGTTTTTGAAAGCTTCGATCAGCAATATCAGCAGTATTCAAAATATATAAAAGCTTCAGATTATTATTCAGAAATTGTTATGCGAGGTGCTGAGCTTTTCAGCCAGGCAAGAACAATGAATGCAATCATCAATAATATTGAGAACAGCCAGGCTGAAAAAGTGGAAATCCTGCGTTCGGCCATGTTGAGCAGCCTTCCCGGATTTTTTAAGGATTTTAATCAAAGTACCGATGAAAAATTGTTTGCAGCACTTATGCCAATATTGGTAGAAGATCTTGATCCGCAATTTGTGCCGGCGGAAGTAGTTGAAACAATAAAAAAATACAATGCAGAAAAACTTATTAAAAAAGTATATCGGAAATCAATTTTGAGCGATCAGAATAAACTAAAAGATTTGCTTGAAAATGCTTCGGAAAAGCAGTTGTTAAAGTTGCGTAAAGATCCGGTTGTGGTTTTGTATAATCGTTTGAATTTTACATTCGAAAAGGAGATTCTCCCCAATGTTAGCAAAGCAAAATCGGAGATAAATACAAATATGAAAACCTACATGGCCGGTTTAATGGAAATGAAAATAGGGCAGGCTTTCTATCCTGATGCCAATTTAACGCTTCGTGTGTCGTATGGAAAAGTGGAAGGTTTTGAGCCAAAAGATGGTGTTGAGTATAAGTACTACACTACGTTAACCGGAATAATGGAGAAAGACAATCCGGATATTTACGATTACGATGTGCCGGATAGGTTAAAAGAATTGTACAACACAAAAGATTTCGGCCGCTATGCAGTTAACGGCGATGTGCCGGTATGTTTTACGGCTTCGAATCACACAACCGGTGGAAACTCAGGTAGCCCGGTGGTAAATGGGAATGGTGAGTTGATTGGAGTTAATTTTGACCGTGCCTGGGAAAGCACAATGAGTGATATTATGTACGATCCGGAGCGCTGCCGTAATATTGCATTGGATATTCGCTATGCTTTGTTTATTATCGACAAATTTGCCGGTGCCGGTTATTTGCTGGATGAAATGGAGATTGTGGAGTAGTATCAGATTTTAATTGAATTCCATAAAAAAGGTTCCGGGCGCTATAACATACCCGGAACCTTTTTTTATTTTAAGTTATATTTTGTTATCAACTTTGTTACTTCCCAAAAACATATATAACTGAAAGTTGCTGTTGTTGATTTAATGTTTCCCAGTTTACAACATGCATTGAAACATTAAATTTACCCTTTACATTTTTATGATTGATAAAGTACCAGATAATATCGGTACGCCAGTAGTTTTTTGCTGAATAAAAAGTATCGCCAAATGCAAATTTATGACTGGCGCCGGAACTTAGTACCGACTTTAATCCGAAGTTTTTATATTTCCCGGTGGCTTCGGCAAATAAGCTTGCTGCAGTTATGTAACCATCTGTAACGCTTCGTTCTCTGAACATCGATCCCAATATTCCTGCTTTTACACTTCCCTGAAATGCCGTTTCTTCGGGCGTGCGAATACCAGCCTGAATTGCATACCCTGAATAGTCTTTTATATGTTGATCGGGTAGGTTTAGCTTGGTATGTGCATCGTGAAACATGATGAAGTAATTTTGTACGAACAGATTTTTATAAAATATTTCACCAGAAGAACCCGCCATAAACTGTTCGCGTTGTACCTCGGTTTGTCGGCCAACCCAATCAACAAAACCAAGCTGGTGTCCCCAATCCCAGCTGTATTTACCTAAAAGCCCTTCAATATTTGGCCGGTAATAGAGTAGTGTGTCGGTAAGCATGGCCAACGGAAAATTTAGCATATCACGACGCGGAAAAGCACCAAACAGAAATTCCTTTTGATCATCGGTAAATTGATAGTATAATGTAAGTTTCGGTTTTTGTGCATCAATGTCGCTGCCAAATTCCAGAAGATGACTAAGTCCTCCCCGTATTCGGTGATTGTCGATATTAACGCCAAGTTCAAATGCTCCCCGGGTTCCCATAATTGTTTGGGGCAGGGCATAAGTACTTGTAAATTCTCTGTTGTCGCCGATTCCTTCAAATAATACCTGGTACTTAAAATCTTGCGCTTTTACAAGAAACGATGAGAATATAAATACAAGTAAGAGTGTTTTTTTCATGTGATTAAAATTGTTTATTTTCAAAGGTATCACATGGAACTCGCACTTTAACCATGCCCTTTTGTGCGAAGTTTTTCCATGCGACTTTCATACGATTAAAATTGTTCATTCTTAAGGCATCATATGTAACTCACATAGATTTTAATTATCCTCTTGGATGTGAAAGTTTTACATGTTCGTTTCATACTGATCTGTTTTCAGGCGCTAAAATAACAAATGATTTGTTCTAAAATGTAAAATGGCAAATTGAATACTAAGTCAGTACTGGTAACCGTTACTGCTAATGCAAACTTTCTTCTCAATCGCATAAAATGTAATTGTCTTTTCGCGGATTAATCACCAGAACTGGCAGGTTTCCCGCACGCTGAATAATCTTTCGTTCGGGCAGCCCAATTAGTAAATCGAGTGGTGTAACGGCCGAACTTCCTAAAATTGTTAACAGGTTACATTCCGAAGCCAGCGCCATATCCAACGCTTCAAACGAATTTCTAAAACTCGATTTGTTTCCTTTGTAAATTTTGTGCCTGATTTGAAATTTTCGATAAAGCTTTTTTGTTAATTCCACGTTTCTGGCTAATTCCCGCTTTTCGTGTTTACCTTTATCATTGGCAGCAATTGCAACAATTTCAGCATTATTAAACCGCCCAAAATAAGAACACCACAACGAGCTGTCGCTGTTTTCTTTACGCAAATCAATGGGTTGCACAATCTGGTTAAAATCCATTATCTTCGATTCGGGACGAACAAACAACATAGGTACCGGACTTTCGGAAAGCACTTTCGAATAAAGTTTAAATTTCAGAGAGTTTGCAATCAGAAATATGGCTTCAAACTCATCGGCTAAGATGTCCGGGATGGTCGACCAGCTTTCAGAAAGTAACAGCGTTGAAATTTGTAAACCCGGAACTTCTTTTCTGATCGGAATTAAGTATTGTTTAAGTTCCTGTTTAAGTTTTGAATAATTCTTTTTTTCTTTTTTACGGTAATTGTAAACCAGGCAAAGTTCTTTTTTGAAAGCAGTAGCTATTTTTATGCCATTTAAAATAAGTGAGTTATCACTTTTTTTTAATTCTGTTAGTACAACAATTTTTTGTTCTTTCGGGTCAGTCATCCGGGTTTTTCTTGCTAAAATAGAGAATTCAACAGAGCAAATTGAATGTTGTTGAAAAATATCAGGAAAGGTTAATATTCATTTTTCTACTTTTACAAATGCTAAAGCTATTGTAATGATAAATGAAAAACTGCTTCATCCGGAAAGTATTGTAATTGTAGGCGCTTCAAATAATACAAGTAAACCCGGAGGTAAAATTGTAAAAAACCTTATTGACCATAACTTTAAAGGCGATTTATTTGCTATTAATCCTGTAGAATCCCAAATACAGGGTATTCCGGCTTTTAACAGTGTTGCAGAACTTCCCGATATCGATTTGGCTATTCTGGCTATTCCTGCAAAGTATTGTTTGGAGACTGTTACCCAATTGGCGGAAGAAAACAACACAAAAGCTTTTATAATTATTTCGGCCGGTTTTGGTGAAACGGATGAAGCTGGCAAGGAACTGGAACATAAAATTGTTGAGGTTATAAATAGAAATAATGCGTGCTTAATTGGTCCGAACTGTATTGGAGTTATGACACCCTCGCATGCCAGTGTTTTTACTACTCCAATTCCAGAATTAACTCCCGAAGGTTGCGACTTTATATCCGGATCAGGTGCTACGGCCGTTTTTATTATGGAATCGGGTATTCCTAAAGGCTTGCGTTTTGCAAATGTTTTTTCGGTTGGAAACAGTGCTCATACCGGGGTTGAAGATATTTTAGCTTACCTCGATGAAACCTACGTAACTGGTATCAGTCCTCGTGTAAAACTGCTTTATATTGAGAACATCAATAATCCCGATAAATTACTTTTTCATGCCACTTCGTTAATTAAGAAAGGATGTAGAATTGCTGCAATTAAAGCGGGTAGTTCGTCGGCAGGCAGCCGTGCTGCATCGTCGCATACCGGCGCATTAACAAGTTCCGATGCTGCAGTGGAAGCTTTATTCCGAAAAGCTGGAATTGTACGTTGTTACGGACGCGAAGAATTAACCACTGTGGCCAGTGTTTTTATGGGAAAGGAACTTGTGGGTGAAAAACTGGGTATTATTACACATGCAGGCGGTCCGGGTGTAATGCTTACCGATGCTTTGGAAGCTGGCGGGTTAAAGATACCTGAAATTGAAGATTCGCCTGCAAAAACAGCCTTGTTAGAGAAGTTGTTTCCTGGATCATCGGTAGAAAATCCGATCGACTTTTTGGCTACCGGAACGGCTGAACAACTGGGGCACATTATTGATGCCTGTGAAAAAGATTTTGATGTGGACGGAATGGCTGTGATTTACGGAAGCCCCGGACTTTTCCCAATCGGTGATGTGTACGATCTCCTTTCTGAAAAAATGAAGATTTGTAAAAAGCCGATTTATCCGATTTTGCCATCTATTATTAATGTAAAAGAAGATGTGGCGCATTTCCTTTCGCGGGGGAATGTTAATTTCCCGGATGAAGTGTTGCTTGGCCGGGCACTGACAAAGGTGATGAATACACCACAGCCATCGGTGAGTGAAAATGGTGCAGAACTGATTAATAGTGATGAAATAAGAGCCGTTATTGAAAAAGCCGGTAATGGCTATCAATCTCCGGAAATAATACATAAGTTGTTTGACATTGCCGGTATTCCAATGGTTAAAGAGGAAGTGGCAACAACGGAGGCAGAAGCGGTTTTGGCTGCTTTGAATATTGGTTTCCCGGTGGTGATGAAAGTCGTAGGTCCGGTTCATAAAACCGATGTTGGGGGTGTGGTACTTAACATTCGCAATGTAAACGAGGTCCGAAAGGAATTTCATCACCTTTATCAGATTGAAGGAACAGAAGGTGTGTTGATTGCGCAAATGGCTTCGGGCACCGAACTCTTTCTGGGAGCAACTTACGAAGATACTTTCGGTCATGTGGTTTTATGCGGAATGGGAGGAATTTATGTGGAGGTAATGAAAGATGTGGCATCGGGACTGGCACCACTTTCAACTACAGAAGCAATGTCGATGATTAAAAGCCTGAAATCCTATAAAATACTGCAGGGATACCGAAATCAAAAAGGCGTAAACATTGATAAGTTTGCCGATATTCTGGTTCGTTTGTCGTGGCTGCTTCGGCACGCTACCGAAATTAAAGAGATTGACATCAATCCGCTGTTAGGAAACGAAAATGAAATTTTGGCAGTAGATGCTCGTATTAGGGTAGAAAAGTAGCTTTATTCCAAAACAAAACTTTTTATTACGAAAAAGGCCGCTATTTATAAAAAAGCGGCCTTTGTAAAATATAGTAAGTCAATTTTAGTCGTAACTGTGATCTTTACTTCTTTTTCCTGTTGCTTCGTCGGTGTACAAACCTTTTTCGTACTGTTGAAGTGCACGCAGACTCATACCCATGTTCGAGAATCCACCATCGTTAAACAGGTTCTGCATGGTTACTTTTCTAGTCAAATCCGAAAACATAGTAATGCAATAATCAGCACACTCATCGCCGGTTGCATTACCCAATGGAGACATTCTTTCTGCAAAATCCAACAAACGATCGAAACCTTTTACTCCGCTTCCGGCAGTAGTCATTGTTGGCGACTGAGAAATAGTATTTACTCTCACCCGACGTTCGCGACCATAAATATAACCGAAGCTACGCGCTATTGATTCAAGCAATGATTTTGCATCTGCCATATCGTTGTACCCAAAAAAAGTACGCTGGGCTGCCACATACGACAGCGCAACCACAGAACCCCATTCGTTTATGGCGTCCAGCTTGCGGGCTGTTTGCAGTACTTTATGAAACGAAATGGCTGACACATCAAGTGTTTTGTCCAGGTAATTATAATCTAAATCACTATAGTGACGTTCTTTTCTAACATTTGGCGACATACCGATTGAGTGAAGTACAAAATCGATTTTCCCGCCTAAAAAATCCATCGACTCAGTAAATAAATTTGTTAAATCATCAATTTTTGTTGCATCGGCACCTATAACTTTCGTGTTTAATTTCTCCGCCAAAGCATTGGTTTCACCCATGCGTAACGCTACCGGTGTATTTGTAAGCGTTAGTGTTGCGCCTTCTTCATGCGCTCGTTCTGCTACTTTCCAGGCAATCGAATCCGGATTTAATGCTCCAAAAATAATTCCCCGCTTTCCTTCTAATAAGTTATTTCCCATAATTGTTTTTTATGAAATAGGCTACAAAGTTAATTGAGATCAGTTCTAAATACTATTAGTTTGATTCATTTTCAGCTTAAAACTCTGCTTTGTTAACTTTTTTAATCGAATATTGTTCACTGGCATTCGAAAATTAAGTTGCAAATTTTGTTGAAAAGATTCTTTGGTTCATAATTCGTTGCACTATTTATAGAGTAATATACCGCGAATTCTTTATAAAAAAATAGCAGTTGAAAAATATTCTTTGAATGAATCTCGAGCATTGAAAGGACATTTCTGTATAGTTAATGTACGGATGAACGTGGAGTTTTTAAAGGAAAGAATTAATTAGATGCACATTGCAGTAAAAATCATTTCAAATAAGTACTAACTTTTGTAGTTTTGACATTCAATAAAGAAGTATGTTCTAAAAAGAACGGATTTTGCTATAAATTGTGAGCTAATAATATAATAGTTATTATGAAGAGTACAATTAACTACGATTTGAAAATTAAATATATGTTCGAATGAAACGGGCGTGTTTATTCAAAAAAAGAGTTTATAGAGCTGCCTGTCATCCGTTATCTGACGAAATATCAACAAACAATTATATATTAATATGAAGAAGTTAGTATTCTTATTTGTAGCTGCAAGTATTACTTTTAGCTGCACAACAACAACTAAAAAAGACAAAAAAGAAGAGGGGAACATGGAAGTGAAGCAGGAAATAAAGAAAAAGGCAGACGAGTTTGTGTCGTTTAAATTAACCACCGATTTGAGTGTACTCACAGAGAAGGAAAAACAAATGCTTCCTTTATTATTTAAAGCTGCCAAATTAATGGAAGAAATTTATTGGATGGAAGCTTTTGGAAATAAAGAAGAATTGTGCGCGAAAGATTGGGATGAGTATACCCGGAAGTTTCTCAGCATTAATTATGGTCCGTGGGAGCGTTTAAATGCCAACAAGCCATTTTTAGCTGAATATAAAGAAAAACCGGCTGGCGCTAATTTCTATCCAGTCGACATGACAAAAGAGGAATTTGAGGCCTGGGGAGATGAATCGAAAACAAGTCTTTATACCCTAATACGCAGAGGCGAAGACGGCCAGTTGAAATCAATTCCTTACCACATCGCATTTAAAGAGCAAATTGAAAAAGCTGCAAACTTATTGATAGAGGCTGCAGCTCTGGCTGAAGATCCGGGATTGAAAAAATACCTCGAAAAACGCTCAGAAGCTTTACTAACCGACAATTATTTTGATAGTGATGTGGCCTGGATGGAAATGAAAAACAATACAATTGAATTTATTATCGGGCCTATTGAAAACTATGAAGACCAACTGTATGGTTACAAAGCAGCACACGAATCTTTTATTTTGATTAAAGACAAAGACTGGAGTAAAAAACTGGAGAAATATGCAGCATTGCTTCCTGGCTTACAAACGGCTTTACCATGCGAGGAAAAATACAAAAATGAAACTCCGGGAATGGATTCCGATATGAATGTATATGATGCAATTTTCTATGCCGGCGATTGTAATGCAGGAAGTAAAACCATTGCTATTAACCTGCCTAACGACGAGGTGGTACGCAATACAAAAGGTAGCCGTAAACTTCAGCT
Source organism: uncultured Draconibacterium sp. (assembly GCA_947492175.1). Classification (GTDB taxonomy): domain Bacteria; phylum Bacteroidota; class Bacteroidia; order Bacteroidales; family Prolixibacteraceae; genus Draconibacterium. The sequence goes on from CANLMQ010000012.1 coordinate 50,499, forward strand.
GAAAAATTCGATGCAGGCAAAATTTGATAAAATTCTGGTTCCCATAGCCGAATTGTTAATTGCCGAAGACCAGCGCAGTCATGTAAAATTCGATGCTTTTTTTGAAAATACGATGTTTCATGAAGTTGCCCATGGTTTGGGAATGGGAAATACGGCAGACAAAAGTACAACAGTTCGGGAGGCATTAAAAGACGCATATACATCAATGGAAGAAGCCAAAGCCGACATTCTTGGATTGTGGTGTGTATACCAGCTTAACGAGATGGGTGAGTTCAGCGAAAAAGATATGATGGACAACTTTGTAACTTTTATGGCAGGTATATTTCGTTCCGTCCGTTTTGGAGCAGCTAGTGCACATGGAAAAGCCAATATGATGCGTTTCTATTATTTCCAGGAAACAGGAGCCTTTACACGCGATGAGGCGACCGGAACTTACCGGGTTAACTACGATAAAATGAAACAGGCAATGTTGGATCTTTCGGCTGATGTACTCAAAATTCAGGGAGATGGCGATTACGAAACAGCTCAAAATCTGCTTAAAGAAAAAGGATACATCCGCGAAGCCCTTCAACGCGATCTTAACAGAATTGGTGAAGCCGGCATTCCGCGCGACATTATTTTCGAACAGGGAGAAGAGGTACTGGGGCTGTAGTTTTATTATATTCCGGTAGGACTGGATGGAAGGAGAATGTTTTTATAAATATTCTCCTTCTTTTTTTCGGTACTGAAGCCATAAACTATTTCCTGTTTAACATTCCATTAACAACCTTATACCTCCGATTATAATTATATTTGCTTCGTGAAAGTTGTCGGGCACATATCACTGTTTATAATGGCGGTCATCTTTTTGATCACTTCCTCAGGATTTATGGTCTTTAAAACAAATTGTTCTTGTTCAGGATTAGAGCAAACCAGTGTTTTTATACGACCCGAAACATGCGAGGATACCTTTCACCGGCATCATAAACACGATGACAACCAAAATGAAATTCAAAGTAGTGCAGAGGAATGTCACGACTGTTCTTCTCACGAATGTCACGACTGCGCCGTTCATATACAAAGTTGTGGTTGCGATTCTCCTGAAATTTTCTTTTTTAAACTAAAAGATAAAGTAACCAATAACGACCTTGCTTTCATTCACGTTCAAAGTATCAATTTATTTGTAGCTAGCGCCGATATTTTTACCGGGTTAAAGACAATTAATAATTATGACTTTGAGGTAAATTATTACATAGATCCGCCTCCTCAAATTAACACTTCGCTGGACTTTCTTATTCAAATTAACCAGCTGAAAATACCTTCATTAGCCTAAAGTAATTTCTTAACGCCATTTTGAACCCGAAAATAGCAGATGATATTTCTGTTTACTAAAACAGATTTTGCTTCATTTTCGATCAAAGTGACTGGAATTTCTACAAATTTTTACTTGGCAATTTTGTCATTTATACTTTAAGCAATGAAGAAATACATATTATTACTATTATTTATTCCGTTTTTATCGTTTTCTCAAAACATTGAAGGAGTGGTGTTTGGGAACGATGAAGAAGGAAAACAACCGCTTCCCGGCGTAAATATTGTCTGGGAAGGAACAAGTGAAGGAACCGCTTCAAGCCCTGATGGTTCTTTTAAAATTAAACAAAAAAGAGATCAGCATAAACTTGTGTTCAGTTTTGTGGGATACGAATCGCAGGTGCTTCACGTGCACGATTCAGATCCGGTAGAAGTTGTGTTGCAACCGAATTTGGAATTGGAAGAGGTAACCGTAGTTAAAAAGAACCGCGGTACGTATTTGTCAACTATCAATCCAATTCAAACCGAAAATATTGGTGGGGCCGAATTGCACAAGGCAGCCTGTTGTAACCTGGCCGAAAGTTTCGAAACCAATCCCTCGGTTGATGTGAGTTACAGCGATGCAATTACAGGAGCAAAACAAATTAAACTGTTGGGGCTCGACGGAACATATTCGCTGTTGCAGATTGAAAATATGCCAAATTTACGCGGATTAGCTACTACTTTTGGATTAACTTATATTCCCGGTCCCTGGCTGGAATCGATTCAGGTATCGAAAGGGGCGGCTTCGGTACTAAATGGATACGATGCCATTGCCGGCCAGATTAATGCTGAGCTTAAAAAGCCCGACTCTAAAGAGAAACTGTTTCTCAACCTTTATCGGAACAAAGACGGACGAAGTGAATTTAACGGAAATGCAAATATAAAGTTAAAAGGCGACAAACTAACTACGGGTATTTTTATGCATGCTCACGATCTGTCGAAGAGAAATGACCATAACAATGATGGATTTATCGATCATCCCTTGTCGCGTATGTTTCAACTTGGAAACCGTTGGAAATACAATAACCAAAAGGGACATATGATACAGGCCGGTTTTAATGTTTTAACAGAAGATCGGCTTGGCGGGCAAGTTGGAGCAGATCGTAACATGGAACCGTCGTTGTCGAATCCATACGGCGTAAATATAAATAACGATCGTATCGATGCATTTTTTAAAACCGGTTATGTTTGGCCCGATACAAGAACCGCAGTGGCGTTTTTATCGAACTTTTCGCGTCACGAAACCGAGTCGTATTATGGTTTAACAGATTACAATGCCGACGAAACCCGGTTTTATGCAAGTGCTGTTTTAACACGCGATTTAAACGAAGCCGCAACACATATTTTAAATACCGGGGCAAGTTTTATCTACGACGATTTTAACGAAATACTGTACAATCAGGATATTCAACGTACCGAGAAAGTTCCCGGAATTTTTACCGAATATACTTTTAAGCCCAATCCCAACCTGACATTAATGACAGGAATACGTGCTGATTTTCATAACGAATTCGGGACATTTGTAACACCACGTATGCATTTTCGTTACCGGATGGGGCCGCATTTTACCATTCGTACCAGCGCCGGGAAAGGTTACCGCACTGCCAATGTACTTTCCGAAAATACATTTATGCTGGCTAATGCAAGACCACTGCTGTGGAACGAGGATGCAATGCAGGAGGAGGCCTGGAACTATGGAATAGCTTTTATTCAGAATTATACCTTGCTGGGAAGGGATTTAACTTTGAATGCTGAATTCTTCCGGACCGATTTTCAGTCGCAACTAATTGTTGATCGTGAAACATCGGCAGACTACATTTTACTGGCTGCACTTGACGGTAAATCGTATGCAAACAGTTTGCAATTTGATTTACGCTGGCAGCCTGTTGAACGTTTTGATCTGTTGCTGGCATACCGTGTAAACGACATTAAACAAACAATTGGCGGCGAGTTAAAAGAGAAACCGCTTACCAACAACTACAAAGGTTTGATAAATTTGAATTATACGACTAAGCTGAAAAAGTGGATGTTTGATTATACCATACAACTTAATGGGGGAGGACGTATTCCGGTTATAGCAACAGATGCAACCCCGGTTATGGCCGATCAAAAATTTTCTTCTTATACGGTAATGAATGCACAGGTTACAAAATACTTCAGGTATTGGAACATTTATGTGGGTGCCGAAAACTTAAACGATTTTAAACAAAAGAATCCCATTGCAGGTGCCGACGATCCATTTGGTGCGGAGTTTAATGCCACCAACGTTTGGGGCCCGGTTCTTGGTCGAAAAGTATATGTGGGATTAAGGTTTAGCTTAAATTACGAGTAATAAAAAGATAAATATATAATAACCAGCTGCAGGAAGTTAGAGGTACTTAATAAAGAGCGAGGGAAAAGCTATATATTGTGACTCTATGCCTACAGAACAAAACAAAACAAAATGAAAAAACTAATTTATTTATTGATGCTGGCCATGTTTATTGGACTCACAGCAACCGAAACATTTGCGCAAAAAAAACAGGACAAGGTGGTCTGCTTTAAAAGCAACATGGATTGTACCGACTGTGAAAAAAAGGTGTACGAATACTTGAAATTTGAAAAGGGGATTAAAGACCTGAAAGTTGATCATGCATCGAATACCATTTTTGTAAAATACAAAGACGGTAAAAACTCTGATGAAAATCTGGCAAAAGCAGTTGAGAAAAAAGGATACAAAGCTGAAAAGATAAGTCAGGAAGAGTATAAAAAGATTGTGGCTGAAACCTCAAAACACGGTCATGACCACAACCACGAACAGCATAACGAAAGGTAATAATACGTTTATCTACAGGAAGAAGGCTGTCCTTGTTTGTTTACAGACGATGGGCAGCCTTTTTTATTAAAAGTACCTGTACTAGATACTTTTGTCGGATCAGTCTAAATTTCTGGTGGAGCAAACTTTTAACTAAAGAATTTATTTTACATTATGGGAATAGCTTTTTGCCTTACCAGGCGGGTTCTACTATTTGGCTTAGCCCAAATAGTAAACACAAAATCCAAGGCTGCACCCGCTTCCCTCAGAAAAGCTACGCGATGCCGACTAAAATTCCTGAAACTCGTCGTACCTCCTCAAACATTAGTAATTTTATAATGCTGTCACCGCTTGTTTTCTGGCTCACCGGACGAGGCCAAAGCTCCGAAGTAGCTATCGAATCTGCTAGCTGTGCATAAGTGGATTGGCCTCTTTGGGTCGTTACCCCGAGTTAAAATGAAACCTTAGTGAGAGCGGGAAGCTCCGAGGAATCGAGGAGATCACCCGTCCGAATTTAGGTTTTATGAAAACGTAGGGGAAGAACCCAAAGCAGCCTTGAGTTTTTTGTTTCGTTTTTGTGTCAAGACAAAAATGAAGGCCTGCGGCAGCAATATTAAAATATTCGATTCAAATATAAATCCACCGGATTTTACAGGTGATCCCTTTTGTCCAGCCAGGCAAGTTTTCACTCTATTGGTTCCGATATGTAATCGGGACCTTTTTGTTACAGACAAAAAATGCTGTTTTACTTTTTCAGCCTTGCAGGCTGAGGCACGATTTACAAAATCGCGCCAGCTAGGGGGAGTATTCTTATTTTAGCTCCGCCACATCATTTAGCCCGTCCTCAGTTTAGAAACAGGCTTCCTTACTCCCAAAGTTCCCGTCCGCCGACGAAAAGAAACGGTTCTCCGACGGCAAAATGCTCTCCTTGATCGAAATGTCTGCGTCCGCCGACAGTAAAACGACGTCCTCGATTACATTTGTCTTGTTCTCCGAATCAAGGACGAGAAATATGTAATCAAGGAAGGCTTAAATGTGTCAAAAAACTGTTGTTTTGTTATTTACGACCCGAATTCATGCAAAAAAATAAAGCAAAAAAAAAGGCCTCTTTGCAGAGACCTTTTCATTTTATCGTAATTCTTCTTAGAATCTTTTTTCTTTAATACGGGCTTTTTTACCTGTAAGATCGCGTAAGTAAAAAATTCTTTTACGACGAACACTACCGAATTTGTTTACTTCAATACTATCAATAAAAGGAGAATTGATTGGGAAAATTCTTTCTACACCAATGTTTCCCGACATTTTACGAATAGTGAAGGTTCTTGTAGCACCAGCTCCGCGTAATTGGATAACTACACCACGGAATTTCTGAATTCTTTCTTTGTTACCTTCTTTAATTTTGTAACTAACGGTGATGGTATCTCCCGCTCCGAATTTTGGATAGTCATTTTCTACCGCAAATTCCTTTTCTACTAATTTAACTAAATCCATTTTATTTTCTTTTTAATAAGTTGGCAATATAATCCGTACAAAACGGAATAGAGATTGCATAAAATCGGCTGCAAAAATAGTGTTTTTTTTATTACACCAAACTTATTTTACCGTGTATTTTGAATAAATAAGTTGATTTTCGGTAAAAACAACTGTAGTTTATTCCAAATCTTATACCTCACTTACGATTATTGGCTGCTTCCGGTTACTTTAAAATGGTCTCCGGTAGCTTTTACTATGGTTTTATACCACCATTCCGGGTAACCTGCAAAAATAGGCGATACAGGCATTCCGGTTTCTGTACGCTCAAATTTGCCGTCTTTTTCTCGTTTGATGTTTCCATCGGTGTATTTTACCATTAAATACTGGCCCAGTTTTTTCCAGCGTTTAGTCATGTTATTGGCTTCGTTAACCGAATACTCTGTAATAAACTTACGGGCTTGTTCTTCACTGGTAGCATGTAGTGTTTCTGCCGCTTGGTCAACAACCGGAACATAGGTTACAAATTTATCTTCCAGTTCTTTCTGAACAAGCTGGATATCCTGTATCATATCGCTGTAACGTAAATAAGCTAAATTAGCCACCTGGCTAAATGTCCAGAAAGCTGCTGTTTCGCTATAGGTAAGCATATCGCCGTTGCCTACTTTAAAACATTCCGGAATCTCTGTAATTCCGCAATACATCGGAGCATAACAAGTACTGTAGGCATCGTCAACACCAAACCATAAAATTCCACCAATCGGATCGGGCAACCAGTTGCGGCATTGTGCAACAAACGAAAAACCGGTTTGTTGGGTCGAAATGGCACGTTCGTTACAATACTGAACCGAATCAACTTCCCATGTTAAACCTCTCCAACGGTAAGGCAGTTTGTAAGGGCCTGCACCAATGTCCTGAGTCATATCCAGGGCAGTGCCTTCAAAATGGTCGCGCATCATTCCCATTACATCTTGTACCGAGAGTTGTTTATCGGGTTTAACCCATAAAGGCATTCTGTTGGTTGGAAAATTATTTTCACCACCGTGCTCAACAGTTCCTTTGGCATATTCGGTATAGCTTTCCATTCCGCTGGTTACTTTGTTAAAACCGGCCCAAACCCTTGCATCGCAAAAACGGGCACCTCCAAAATCAACCGGAGCATATACATCAGAAAAGCTAAAATCTTTATTGGTTCCGGTGTACCAGCCTTTTTCGCGGGCAAACGAAATTACGTCTTTCGAGTACACACAGTTTTTCGAATCGTTTAACGGGAAGGTTGTAATACGTGCCTGGTTGGCATGTCCGCTAATGTAACCGTCGGGAATACGCTGAGCTACCCAAACTGCACCTTTTTCGCCTTCGCCTTTCCCAATTAGTTCCAGAATCCAAACTTCTTCAGGGTCGGCAATCGAAAACGATTCGCCCGAGCTGTAATATCCAAATTCAGCAACCAGGTCGGTCATAACCTGAATGGCTTCGCGGGCTGTTTTTGCACGTTGCAGGGTTACATAAATTAAACTTCCGTAGTCCATAATTGCACCACTCTGGCTTGCTAATTCGCTTCTTCCGCCATAAGTAGTTTCGCCAATAGCCAGCTGAAATTCATTCATGTTTCCAATTACACTGTAAGTATGTGCAGGTTGCGGAATTTCGCCCAGGTATTTTCCTGTATCCCATTCGTAAATTTTACGCATGGCACCCTCGGGGTGGTCGGCTGCGGGTTGGAAATACAACTCGCCGTACAGGGTGTGCGAATCGGCTGCATAGGTTATCATTGTCGATCCATCAACAGAAGCACCTTTGGTAACCAAAAAATTGGTACATCCATTCGAAACTTGTTGATTGAAAACCAGGAATGCCATGATCAACATTCCAATCGTCGAAATTTTCTTCATTATAAATCTGTTTTTATTTTTCGAAAGGAACAAAGATATATAAATCGATCAGGTTACTTATGATTTTTGTTGGGTGAAGCCTATTAATCTTTGTAAAACTGTTTTGGCGGGTTTTACGGGCTGTTCGTTTTAGTTGCCTCCATTCGCCAGGGGAGGCACAAACTGTTGAACGAGGCTTTCTTCGGCAGCCCGTCAATAGTTGTTTCCCCAATGGCTCAGGTTCGGCAAGCTGCCACTACCATCCCTACCCGGAGGTTATTAATTTCTGTTTGCGGAATTGAGCTTATAAGCAATTCTTTATTTTTTCAAAGGTTTCTTCGATATCATTGTCCAGGCCAACCGAAAGGCGTACCAGTCCATCAGACAATCCCATTTCTTTTTGTACTTCCACCGGAACTTCAGACGATGTACTGTGCCCCGAACAGCTAAACAGTGTTCTGAAATAGCCCAGCGAAACGGCCAGGTAGCCAACACCTGCCTGTTGCATTCTGTTCATAATTGCATTGGCGTTTTTTTCTGTTCCAAAGTCGATAGCCAACATTCCGCCATAGCCAAATTGTTGGTTCATAAGTTGTGTGTGCAGCTCATACTGCTGATGACTTATTAACCCGGGATATTTAACAGGCAATTCCATTTCTTCAAGTTTCTTGGCTACATACATAGCATTCGAGCTGTGTTGTTTCATACGTATATGCAGGGTGTGCAGGTTTTTCAATATACTTGACGACCGCAGTGGATCCAGTACGGGGCCAAGCAACATGGCTGTTCCGTCGTTTACATTCGACAGGTTATTAATAAAATCGGCAGACCCGCAAATGGCACCTGCCACACAATCATTTTTGCCGTTAATAAACTTGGTCATGCTGTATACCACCAGGTCGGCACCCAGTTCGGCCGGCGAAAAAATCATGGGAGTAAAGGTATTGTCGACCATAAGTTTTGCATTTCCGGCATGGGCAATCTTTGTCAGTTCCGGAATATCTGAAACCTGGAGTAGGGGATTGGTTACGGTTTCGGTATAAATAACTTTTGTATTGGGGCGCATGGCATTTTTAACCTGCTCGAGGTTGGTTATATCAACAAACGAAACTTCTATGTTGTATTTGGGTAACCAGTTTTTTAAAAAAGCATAGGTTCCGCCATAGGTTGTTACGCTGGTTACAATGTGGTCGCCCGAGTTGCATAGTTGTAGCAGCGAACAGGTAATGGCTGCCATTCCGGATGACGTAATCCATGCCGATTCGGTTTTTTCCATGGCTGCTAAAGCATCTGCCAGGTATTTATTGCTGGGATTCCAGTGCCGCGAGTACAAAAAACAACCTTCCATGTGCCCTAAAAAAGTTTCTTCCATGGTTTCGCCTTCCAAAAAAGTGTAGGTCGACGAGTCGGTTATGGAGGGATTTACACCACCAAACTCTCCAAACTGTTGAATATCGTAAATTCTTTTAGCCGGATCTGATTTCATAATATTAGCTTTTAGTTTGGGGAAAGTTAACAGGAATGAAATAGCAGAAGAATGATTTTCGTTTGGTTTGATGCTGGATACTTGATCTTAGATACTGGATGCTGGATGTTAACACCGGAAGTAGGAGGCTAGAAGTTTGCTTCCTGCTTCCGGCATTCTACTATTTCCAGAAAGATGCTTCGTAAACCGACGTGTTACCCCGGTAATCGGTAACCGTTAATTTTAGTTGGTGCTGTTTATCAAATTCGAAACGTGTTTTATCGAAATAATGTGTAATTCTGCTGTTTTTAGGATCGTATTCAAATAATGCCCACTTGTCATCAAGCAGTCCTTCTATTTTATCGATGCCTGCCAAATCATCTTCAATTTTAAACTGAATTCGCCGTGATTCTGTTAATGCATTATTCGTAATACTTAAAGCTGTAATTGTTGGCGGAATAGTATCTACAACAACAGCGTAAGTTCCCAAAGTCCGTGTATTGGTTTCCACCCATCCATTTTTATATTCACCTCCGGCAGCATAAAATTCTCCGCTGGTTGTGTCAACATTTGCCAGAATAACTTTCGACTCCATTTCCGCAGGAAGATTATTTGCCTTTACCCGTATTTTTGCATTTTTATGTAAAGGAACCGATTTGTTATGAACAGAATGATAGTCGCTGTAGAATTCGGGCGTGGTCGGTTTCTGCAAATAGGAAAAATTAAAGTTGTTGTATAGTGCTCCTTCAGGAATAACAACTTCAACATTATCAGTCTGAAAACGGTTTTCTTTGTCGTATCTAAATAAAGTCCGCGATTCATTGCTGCTTATTTGATTGCCGTTAAAACCTCCTTTAACCGAGAATGCAAGGATGGAAGTATTCCCGTACGTATCCTGTAGTTCTATTTCAACCTGTTGTGTTTTACCCTCTTCCGGTAAAATAATTCCCTGCGAACCATTGTGATTGTATATGGGAAGCTTGTTGCCCGGATCAAGCCAGGTTTTCTGAAAACGGCGCTTCGATGCCATATATTCATCGTAAACAATGTGGCTGTTAATATATCTCGATTTGTCGAATGAAAAACGGTTCAGCTGAAAAGTAAATTGAGTTTCACCATCGACCGACATTCGAAGCAGGTTAATTCCACACTTGTTATAGGTCCCGTTAAAATAGTCATTGGTTTGAACTGCTACACCGATCTTTCCCCAAATCTCCACAACCGGGTTGTTTTTTATATGATATTTTCCATCGTAAAAAACAACTGGATAACTGCGTTGAACTGGATTGTGATCTACCTGGGAATCTTCGGAAAGAGGAACAATAAGCAGGGAGAATATTTTAGGTGCAATACTGTCTTTAACGGGGAAGTGATACTTTAGCGGATTTAGCGGCTCCTCAGTTTTTGTGTCCCGAATCTCGAAATGCAAATGCGGTCCGCCGGAACTGCCACTGTTTCCACTTTGGGCAATTTCGTCATTTTGTTTCACCGGGAATAAATAATGCGGAACCTGCAAATTAACACGAAACGACTTTTGCTCATACTGTTTGTCCCGTACATATTTTTCGATGGCCGGACTAAAACGTAACAAATGGCCATAAACCGTTTTGGTACCGTTTGGATGATTAATGTACAAAGCATTTCCGTATCCGCCCGGAGAAACAGCAATGCGTGAAATATATCCATGGGCAACCGAATACACCGGAATCCCTGTTGTGCCTTGTGTTTTTATGTCAATTCCCGAATGGAAATGATTGCTTCTTAATTCTGCAAAACTACCACTCAAAAACAGTGGAATTTTCATTGGATTTGTGTAGTAGCGTTCTTGCCCGAAACATCCGATTGAAATAAGCAGAAATATAATAAAAGAGATTTTTCGCATGGTCTATTTTGATAAGTGTGCAAATTTATAGTTTTTAACGGGCAATTGTTGTAATTCGCGTATCATTATTGTAAAAAAATAGTATTTGTTCTCGGCTAAAAATGACAAACAGGATAATAATTTGTGCACTCCAATAACTTCAACCAAAATCCATTAACAAACGGGTGTTAGCATAATTTAGGGCAATCGCTTAGATTTACTTTTACAATAGGGAAAAAAAGTTAACTTTGTGCTTGAAATGCAGCTATTATGACTGAAGAAGACCACTTGCTTCTTAATGATTTAAAGACGAATACGCAGCAGTTGTTCAAAGGATTTAATGTGCTTGAGAACGAAAAAAGGTTGCTGGAGGAAAAGATTTTAAGTTTAAAACAAGAAATTAAATTACTGGAGCAGGAGAAATCGGAATTGAGTCGTAAAAATGAGAAACTGAAAATAGCATCTCAACTTTTATCGGGTAACGATGAAAGAAAGGAAGCTAAACAGAAAATAAATTTTTTGGTACGGGAGATTGATAAATGTATCGCATTACTAAATAAGTAATGAGTGAAAGATAAAGATTTTAGAATACATATTAAGATTGATGGGAGGGCATATCCTTTAAACATTAATCGAGTTGATGAAGAGAGATACAGGAAGGCTGCAAAGATTGTGAATGAAACGATTGCTGAGTTCAGGAAGATGTTTCAGAGCAATGACCAACAAGATATTATGGCGATGACCGCTTTTCAGGTAGCACTGAATTTTACAAAGGAGCAACAACGCCGTGATTACTCTCAATTCATCGATGATATAAAAGATTTGAACGACGATATTTCTGATTTTTTGAAAGACAAAGAACAGAAATAGGAGCAAAAATATTTATCAAAGCCCGTATTAGGCCTGTTCATAAAGTTGAATGAGTTTATTACGGGTTTTTTAGTAATTATAAATTGAATATATGGAATTAATAATAGGATTAGCCGCAGGTTTTGTTGTAGGAGGTGCCTTAGCGTACTTTGTCTGGGACAAGGCTTTGAAGGCGAAAAAGAATCGAATAATCGGCGAGGGGAAAGCCCAGGCCGAAGTGATAAAAAAGGATAAGATTTTGCAGGCAAAAGAAAAGTTTTTGCAGTTAAAATCGGAACACGAAAAGTATATTAACGAAAAGAACTCAAGCCTAGCGCAGCTGGAAAACAAGCACAAGCAACGCGAAAATTCTTTAAATCAACGTCGTGACGAACTCAATCGTAAAACAAAGGAATTTGATACTGAAAGACGTGAAGTAGAAGCAATACGTGAAAACCTGAACTCACAACTGGAGCGTGTTGAACACAAAAGTGCAGAACTGGATAAAATGCACCGCCAGCATCTCGAAAAACTGGAGCAAATTTCAGGATTGTCGGCCGAAGATGCTAAGGCACAATTGGTTGAATCGTTACAAGAAGAGGCCAAAACTGAAGCAGTTGCCTACATTAACGAGATAATGGAGGAAGCTAAACAAACCGCCAACAAAGAGGCTAAAAAGGTAGTTGTAAAATCTATCCAGCGCGTGGCAACTGAAACAGCAATCGAAAATTCTGTTACTATCTTCCACATCGAAAGCGACGAGATTAAAGGCCGTATTATTGGTCGCGAAGGACGTAATATTCGTGCCTTGGAAGCAGCCACAGGGGTTGAAATCGTTGTTGACGATACTCCGGAAGCAATCGTACTTTCTGCTTTCGATCCGGTTCGCCGCGAAATTGCACGTTTGGCGTTACACCAGCTGGTAACTGACGGTAGAATTCATCCGGCACGTATCGAGGAAGTTGTTGGAAAGGTTAAAAAACAAGTTGAAGAAGAAATTATTGAAACCGGTAAACGAACTACTATCGACCTTGGAATTCATGGATTACATCCTGAATTGATTCGTTTGGTAGGTAAAATGAAATACCGTTCGTCGTACGGACAAAACCTGTTACAACACTCGCGTGAGGTAGCTAATTTATGTGCGACAATGGCATCGGAGTTGGGATTAAATCCGAAAAAAGCTAAACGCGCCGGGCTGTTACACGATATTGGTAAAGTGCCAGACGATGAGCCGGAATTGCCACACGCAGTTTTGGGAATGAAACTCGCGGAGAAATACAAAGAGAAAGCAGATATATGCAACGCCATTGGTGCTCACCACGATGAAGTGGAAATGCAGTCGTTAATGGCTCCGATTGTGCAGGTTTGTGATGCCATTTCCGGAGCACGTCCTGGAGCACGCCGCGAAGTTGTTGAGTCGTACATTAAGCGACTGAAAGACCTTGAAGATTTGGCTTTATCATATCCGGGAGTAATGAAAACTTATGCAATTCAGGCAGGACGTGAGCTACGTGTAATTGTAGGTTCTGATAAAATGAGTGATCAGGAAACAGAACAACTTTCATACGATATTTCAAAACGTATTCAGGATGAAATGACTTATCCGGGCCAGATAAAAATTACTGTAATTCGTGAAACACGCGCAGTAAGCTACGCAAAGTAAAAAAAAGCAAAATCAGAAATACAAACCTTCGTTCTTTTGAGCGGAGGTTTTTTTATGCCTGAAACAGAAGTTATGGGATTCTTGATGCGAGATACCCGATTCTTGAGGCTGGTTACTAAATACCAGCTATAGAAACTAATTGGTTTTCCTTCCTGGTCAGGAATTTTTCAATTCAAAAAGGTTTTACTGTTTAAAAAGAAGCAACAGTTCTTTTGCCTTTTCCACCTTTTCTGCAAAACCCACGGATTCATACGATTCCTGTAAAGAATCCAGCAGTCGTTTTATAAATAGTGAGTCAGGCTTTGGAGAAGTATATTCTTTAATTGGCGAATATTCGTTTCTTCTTAAATGGTATTCAATTTCTTTGAGGCTGGTAATTGAGCCCTTGTTTGACGGATTGATGTAAAACAGCACATCGGAATCATGAGAAGCTCCATGTACTTTTTGTGCCAGCTCATGATCGACCATTGCTACCAGTGGATTTTTAGGGAAATCAACCAGTTGCGCGGGCAAATCAAGCAGACGGGCCACAATGGTGTAAAATATACTAATGGAAACCGAATTCCCCTTTTTAGTATCTAGTATCTGGTTTAAAAAACAATTCTGTGGCGATTGCGGATTACTGAGGTTGACCGAATAACCATTCATGTTAAACAGAAAGTGATTTAAAATGGTGGTCTTTTCCAGTAATGTAAGTGAATTGTTTAATTCCAGCCATATTGATTTTCTGAGAGTTTCAACCTTAAGCTGCAGGCCCAGCTGGTTCAAATCGGGGTATTGAAAATTGTCGACGATACAAAATCCATCCATCAGATTCTGATCTTCAGTAGAAGCAGATAACCAATCTTGTAACTTGCTTCGTGTCCTTTTAAATTGAAGGTTTTGAATGATCGTTTCAATGCGTTCCTGGCAGCTTTCATCGAAACTTGTTTCCCACTTTTTTTCCAGTTCCGGAATAATTTCATGGGTTTCTTTTAGCAGTTCCTTTTCAACCATTCCAAACACCATATTGTCCGGATCGTCGAGTAACTCTATAAGCGCATTCAATTTACTTTTCTTCATTTTATCACTATTAATCGATTAAGTTGTCGAGTACCTTTTTAATCAATTTTTTCATTTCGTTCCTGTAGTTTTCATTGGCCGTAAGCGTAACACGGTTGGCAATAATTAAACAAACCGTTAATGCCTGATGTCCCAGCATTTTCGATAAGCCGTATATGGCCGAACTTTCCATTTCAAAATTAGTGATTCGTAATCCCTTGTATTCAAATGTTTCAATTTGTTTGTTTAAATCAGGGAAAGCCAGTGGCAAACGTAATTCTCTGCCCTGTGGAGCATAAAATCCGGGAGCAGAAATGTTTATGCCCATTTTGAAGTCGTCTGATTTGAACTTTGCCAGCAGTTCTTCGGAAGCATCAACCGTATACGGAGAAGGAAGTGAAGAACTCCAGTTGGTATGTTTTTTAAAAGCTTGTTCAAACTCTGTATCGCAGAAATGTTCACGATTGGCGTAAAAATTTAATAAGCCATCGAACCCGATTGACTTTTGGGAAACTACAAATGAGTTTACCGGCAAGTCGGTTTGCAATCCGCCGGAAGTCCCGATTCGAACAATATTCAATTTTCTGTGTACCTTGTTTATTTCTCTTTTTTCAAGGTCAATATTAGCCAGTGCGTCCAATTCATTTACTACAATATCAATATTATCGGTACCAATTCCTGTGGAGATAACACTGATTTTTTGCTTTTTGTAAAAACCTGTAACGGTTTTAAATTCACGGTTTTGTGTGGTGAATTCAATCTTGTCGAAGAAGGTAGAAATGGTATCAACACGGGCAGGATCGCCCACAAGAATTATATTGTCTGAAATATTTTCAGGTTTCAGATGAAGATGGAATATAGAGCCATCGTTATTTAATATTAGTTCCGAATGTCTGATCATGATTTTGTTTTACGCACCGTTCAAATCTATTTAAAATTAAAAGAACCGCCAATAAAGGTTCAGAAAACATATAAACAGCTAAGACTGGTAAATTCTGAGCGATACAGATTTTTGTTAAAAACAATTAATATGTTAATTAGAAAAAGTTATTATTCAATTATCCGAAATGATTGTTGCGTTTAAGCAAGGAATAATGTATGAAATTTATATTTTTGATAATTATACAAATCTAATAATAGACCGATGTCATTTAAAATTTTCTCACTTCAACTAACAGGAAAGATTAAACCTGTAAGTACCATTGAAAAACAAAGGAAAGCATTAGCTGACGATTATGAGGAATTTCTGAAAACAGAAGCTTCTGATGAGCTTAAAGCATTTCTGGAACTGGATAAGTGGATAAACTCTGATGATTTTAAGAGTAAGAAGAGGGAAGTACAAGGCATGCAGTTTAAAGGCAGCGAGGAAGATAATCAGCTGAAAGAGTTTTTGCGACTAAAAAAATCGGGGCGTATTAAAAAGTATTTTAAGGTGGCAGGTTCTTCCGATTTAAATAAGTATGAGCAGGAGAAGGAATCGAAAAAAATGACAGACTATTACTCGCTTCTGGAATACGTAAAAGAGGGGGAGTTTGAAAAGGAAAAGAAAGAAATTAAAGCTCAGGTATTTAAAGGATCGGTTGAAGAGAAGCATTGGTTGGATTTTCGAAGGCTTGAAAAATCAGCAGCAATTAGGGCGTATCTAGAGTTGGAAGGTTCGGATAAATTGAAAAGGCACAAAGCGTTGGAGGAAACTGAAAAGTTTAAAAAGTATAATCATCTGAAGAATGTGCCGGAGTACAACAAGGAAACACGAAAAGAGTTTCAATCCTTAAAAAGAGATGCTGAGATTAAAGCCTATTTTAAGTTCGAAAAATCGAAAAGACTCAAATTGTATCACGAAACAACAGGTAGCCACGATTTAAAACGTTACAACGAGTTAAAAGAATATGTAAACACAACCGAATTTAAAAAGCAGGAAGCTTTTTTGAAAGACAAAAAAAAGTTTGAAAAAAGTGAAGCTTATCAAAAACTGGCAGAGTTTAAAAAACTGGACTCCGATACAAATGTGAAGTTCGTTTTGAAATATGAAAAATCTGCTTTGTATAAAAATTACCTCGATGTAAAAGATTCGTTTGATTTGAAAAGGTATTTCGAGTTGGAAAAAACCATCGAGTCGGACGAATTTAAAAAACAGAAAGCCTGGCTGGAGGATAAAAAACGTTGGGAAAAAACAGAAGAGTTTGAAAAGGAACAGCTTTACTTGCAGGAAAAAGCTAAGCCTGAATTTGTGAAATACTTCAAATATAAAGATTCGAATGATTTTGATTTCTTTAAAAACTGGGAGGTAGTTTTTGAGGATGGTTTTACCGGCAATGAATTAGATATTAAGAAATGGAGAACTTGCAGTCCTGTGGCTGAAAAACTGTTAGGTGAAAATTATGCCATGCCCGGCGACCTAAATATTTTTACAAAGGGTAAAAATGTAAAAACCGGGAATGGCTTGGTTATTCAGGTAAAAAAAGAAAATAGCAAAGGAAAAGTCTGGCAAATGCCGGCGGGTTTTGTCCCAACTGATTTCGAATATACCTCGGGATTAATTACTTCTGATCCTGACTTTTTTATGGAGGATGGAATTTTGGAAGCTAAAATAAAATTCGATCCGAAAAAACAAGTCGCAAGTTCATTTTATTTAACCGGAGAAGAAACATCGCCACGTATTAACCTGGTTGAAATGGGAACCAAAAATAATGTGGGCATTTCAAAGGTAAACGGTAACGGCAAAATTGAAAGTACCGGATTAGAGATTTCAAACCTAAAAAAGGGAACGTATATTTTTAGTATTGAAAAAGCAGGTGCTGCGTTTACCTGGAAAATTAATGACACGGAAGTGTGGCAGCAAAGCAGCAACGACTTGAATAAACCATTACAACCCACTGCGTCGAGTTTAGTCGTTGATAAACTTTCAGGATCTCAAATTCCTGTTAATTTCGAAATTGACTGGGTGAAATGTTACCGTAAAAAGTAAAATTTAAAAGATTAGCTTTTACATTTTTTAGCTCAAAATTACTTTAACCCCGAACTCTAAACATTGAATGCTGTGCACTGAATTACAAGCCACGTTTATTGAATAAAATGTATCCAAAATTCAGGGTCATATAAAATTTGGTGGATTCTTTATCGTAATAATTTAACGACAAACTTACCGGGCCAATACCTGTTTGGTAAACCAACGATGTCATTCCCTGCAGATAATAATTTTTGAAATAATCGGTTGTTTGTGATGCAGTTAAATCATCATTTTCGATTACTTCTTTTATCGGAACAAAACCATACGCTTCTACACGCAAATGCATAGCCGGACTAAAATTGTAGATTGCTTTTAATCCACCGGCCACAAAATTGTTTGCATGAAAATTACTAATGAATAGTGATTTACTATGTGGTGTTGGTGAAAATTCGGGAGCAGACAACATGCTCGCCTTATAGTTTCGAAATAAATCCTTGTTGCTTAAAACTCCTTCAATGTGGGTCCCCAGTGTAAATTTTTTAGTTAAACCAAAATAACGTTGTGCATGAGCATGAATTTGAAAATAGTTGTGCTTTGTTTCTGTTTTTCCACTTATCTCGGCAGTGGAGCCCGGGTAATGGTTTTCCTCACCAATAACAAATTTTGCATTTAATGTTCGGTGGCTACCTTCTGTTGCATATTGTTTGTAATTCAGCGAGTTATTTTCAATTCCAAGCTGGCTTACAAAAGCGTTAAACGATGTTTTGTCGGGTGTATCTTCCTTATTAAAAATATCGGTTTGGTAATATTCGTCGGTAGCTGCCGAATAAGACAAGCCTCCAAAAAATTTGCTGTGCAGTCCCAATGGGAAACCTGCTTCAAACCTGAAGTTTGTCTCATCTTGTATAATATACGGAGGCCTAACATCCTCAAAAAAGAGTTCGGTGCTCGATGCAAAATAATCCCATCGGTTTAATGTAATATTACCCAATATATAAAAGGGGAGTTGGGTAGGGTAGTCAATTCTGCCACCAATTTTGAAAGAGCTGTAAAAACGTCCGAAATACAGGTTTGAATTTAATGTATAGGCCCTGCTGTTATATGTTCTGAAATTGAAACTGGCAAATCCCTGGTTGATTGGTTTGGTAGAAATATTTCCTCCGATACTTACATCCACACTCTTTTCAGGTTCAACTTTCAGATGCAGATCAAAATATCCCGATTCAGAATTATATCTTGTAAGTGGCTGAATTGATTTTAAATGTTGATCGGCTATCAGTTTAAAATATTCCTTTTTTAAGGTCGATAACGAGATAACATCGTAATTGTGTTTCATACTTTGGATGATGAATTTACGCTGCATTGGATCTCGAATGCCTTCAACCTGGATATTCTGAAAGAAAAGCTGAGGTTTCTTTACATTAAAAGCATTTCTCTTTTCTTTTCGTTCTTCTTCACTGACTCTTCTGCTAATTAACGACTTAATTTTTTCTATTGATGCTTTTGTTGTTTGTTCGCCCCTTCGCATTACTTCATCAATTTTTGGAAAATCAAGCAGACCAATATCTTCAAATATGGTTTCGAGCAGAATTCCGTCCTTTGGGTCAATCTCGAAATCGGTGGGGCGCATAACCATATTTGTAATTTGTGCCATTACATCGTCAGCATCGGCTTCTTTGAGGTCATCGGCAACTTTATGCCCGATAATTATGTCGGGTTTAAATATTTCCTTCATTTCACGTGTCGGAAAATTATTTAACAACCCTCCGTCGAAAAGCAGGTTCCCGTCTATTTCAATAGGTTTAAAATACAAGGGAACGGTCATTGATGCTCTAATTGCATTTCCTAAATCACCATCGCGTAGAATAACCGGCTGACTTTTATTTACATCGGCTGCAACGCAAAAAAAAGGAACCATTAAATTATTGAAATCATAATTACAGGCAGCATTGGTTGCTGCGGTAAGTTCCATAAACGCAAAATCCATTTGTCCGGCCGGGATAATATTTGTTGGAGGAAGTACTTTTACTCTTTCTTCCTTTTTTGCAACCCTGAGTTGTATCCAGGCGGGCGTTGGCTCAGGGCGTTTAAAATAATACCTGTATTCGCGCTGAATTTTTCCTGTCGACCAGAAATAGAAATCATCTGATTTGAAAAGTTGTTCCATTTCGTCGGGAGTATATCCGGCCGCATAAAGTCCCCCTACAATTGCCCCAATAGAAGTTCCCGCAATATAGTCGATCGGAATATTGTTTTTTTCAAGTTCTCTTAATACTGCAATATGAGCCATTCCTTTTGCTCCGCCACCGCTAAGCACAAGCCCCACCGACTGGGCATTTAACCGGATGGAAATAATTACTGATACAATGGTTAAAAAGACTACTAATTTCATGGCTTGGATATGTCGTTCTGAACGCTTTCAAATTTACAAAATTCAGGCTTTGTTAAACAGATTCTGTTGAAAAAATCCAGGATAATCGGTTAATCGACGATTTTGGGTGCTAAATGAAGATATTTATAGATAATCATTGCCTGCAAGTATGTGGCAAATGTTAGTTCAAAAATAGCAGGATAAATTTCGATTCCTAAAAAATTTGTATTAGTAGTTGTCTTTATAGATTGAACAGTTTTCGGTCGTTCCGTTTTTTCAATTTTATATGTTGGTAAATAACTGTTCTATTCAGAATATTAATAGCTTTGTGCTTTAACTTAAGATTGAACCTAAATCATGAAAAAATTATCTTTTTTAATTCTTATCTCAGTAATTACAGTAACAGCATTTGCACAAACTGGAAAAGTTCTAGAGTCGCTAACCTTTAAAAGCAGCCTTGTAAATTATCCGGTTAACTATTCTATTTATTTGCCACCAGGTTATGATTCTTCAGAGCGCAGTTACCCCGTGTTGTATTTGTTGCATGGTTATTCCGATGATGAAACCGGTTGGATTCAGTTTGGCGAGGCCAATTCAATTGCCGACAAAGGAATTGCTGACGGAGACTTTGCTTCATGCATAATTGTAATGCCCGATGGAAAGGTGTCGTGGTATGTTAATAGTGCCGATGGTAGTGATCCATGGGAAGATATGTTTATTAAAGAGTTTATTCCGTTTATCGAAAAAGAATACCGTATTCGTTCAAAAAAAGAATTCAGGGCAATTGCCGGTCTTTCTATGGGAGGAAATGGATCTTTATTATTGGCCATGCATAATCCCGATTTATTCTCTACTTGTGTGGCCATGAGTGCGGGAACCTTTACTGACGAAGAAGTTATTGCAAACGACAAATACGATCATTATTTCAAAAATATTTACGGGGCAAAACCAAAGAATGATGTTAGCGAACATTGGAAAGCAAATAGTCCGCTGCATCTACTTGATAGTGTTGAGCCGGAGAAATTAAAATCGATTCGCTGGTACATTGACTGTGGCGATGATGATTTCTTATACAAGGGAAATTCTGCGCTGCACGTTAAAATGCGTGATCTAGGAATACCTCACGAGTACCGGGTGCGGGAAGGTTCGCATTCCTGGATCTATTGGCGCACAGGTTTGTACGATGGATTAAAATACATTTCACAGAAGTTTCGCAGGTAATGTAACTAGTTAGAGGTGTTATTTAAAGGGAAAGCTTTGTTTGGTAATTGTCGCGAAAAATGTGAGTTGAAAGGTTACAATAATTGGTAGTTTCGTAACAATAAAATATAACTAAAATGAAAAACTATTTTGGAATATTTACACTGCTTTTTCTTGTGGGAACTTTTGCCTGCAGAACAAAAGAAACTCCACCCAATATTGTACTAATAATGGCTGACGATATGGGGTACGAATGTTTGGGATGTAACGGAAGCACAGAATATAAAACTCCTAATCTTGACCGTTTGGCTGAAACAGGAATTCGATTTGATAATTGTTATTCGCAACCGCTTTGTACTCCTTCGCGGGTTAAAATAATGACCGGAAAATACAATTACAAAAACTATGAAGATTTCGGATACCTGAATCCTAACCAGAAAACGTTTGGGAATTTGCTGAAGGATGCAGGTTATGCAACATGTATTGCCGGAAAATGGCAGCTTAATGGATTAAACAGAAATAATCCGGATAATCAGGATGTTAACCGGCCTCATCATTTTGGTTTCGACGAATATTGTTTGTGGCAATTAAATCGAAGAAGGACTGTCGATGGAGAACGGTATGCCAATGCCTTAATAACACAAAACGGAGCAGATTTACCACGAGATCCGGATATGTATGGTCCCCGTGTTTTTGCCGATTTTGTGATGGATTTTATTGACCGAAAAACCGACCAACCTTTTTTTGTATATTATCCAATGGTGTTGGTGCACGATCCGTTTGTTCCAACACCCGATTCGCCGGAGTGGGCTCAACCGGAACGCAGATATGAGAATGATACTGCCTATTTTGCAGATATGATGGCGTATACTGATAAAATTATTGGGGAGATTGAAGCTAAGCTGAAAGAAGAAAAAATTTGGGAAAATACACTGTTTATTTTTACGGCGGATAATGGTACACACCGCACTGTGTTGTCATCTACAACAAATGGAATTGTAAAAGGGGCTAAAGGCGAAACAATCAACCACGGTAACCATGTTCCTTTTATTTTAAACTGGCCTAAAAAAATGAAAGAACAAAGGGTGGAAGAATCGATAATTTCGTTTGCGGATGTATTACCAACATTGTGTGATGCTGCCGGTGTATCGCCCGAAAAGTTTAAAACCGATGGAAATAGCTTTTTGCCTTTGGTTACTCAAAAACTGGATAAAATACAAGATGAAGTAGTTATTCATTATACTCCACGATGGGGAAACTGGGGAAAGTATCATAATCGTTGGGTGATGAATGGAGAATATAAATTGTACCGTGATGGTCGTTTCTATAATACGAAAAGAGATGTTCTGGAAAAAAATCCTCTAAAAGAATTAACAACGGTGGAGCAAAAATTGAAAGAGAAATTTCAGCGTATTTTGGATGAGAAAGAAAAGGACGTTGCATTTGAATTAAACAACAAGGAATTTAAGGTAGAATATTGAAGCAGTTTTTTTTAATAGTAGGACTATTGTTTGGATTTTTGTTTGGAAACGGACAAAATAATACGGAGCCAGACATAAAATGGGGAAACTCGTCGTATTTTAATTTGAATATTGGAGACAGCATCCTGTTTAATTCAACTCCAATAAAATTACTCGGTCTTACTAATCATTATAATAAAATTCAGGTAGGAAAAGATACTTTGTGGCTGAAAGTGAGCCGGCGCAGTCTTCCGGCCGGCATAAACAATATTCGCCTGTTTGTTGCCGATAACAGGATGGTAAAAAACAGTACCAACGATAAAGAAGTTCATGGCTTGCTTGTAAAAGATGCATTGATATGCGTTAACAACATGATCGAAAAAATGCTTGATCCCAGGCAATTCCGGTTTCCGGTTAGTTTTAACGATGGCTTTTTGTGGAGTGTGGAAGAAGACAGTTATATGTTTTCTTATCTTGGGAAAAGGGACAGCGAGGGAACTAAGTATTTCAGGTCGTACGAAGGTATTGGTATTGATTTAAACGATGCTAAGGGAATTGAAAAGCACTGGATTGTTGCCATGGAAAACAGCACAGTTGTTTGGATTGAAGATAAGAATTTAGATGAAATGGATAAAGAAGCCTGTGTATTGTTGCAGAGCGATTCAAATCCGGGGATATATTATCTGTATAATCACCTTTTCAATAGTACTATTGAAGTTAGAAAGGGGCAAAAACTGGTAAGCGGGCAGTTATTGGGAACTGCCTGGGGAGATGAGAACTGGGGGCATTTGCAATTATTGGTTATAAAATCCGATACAGTACCTACATATGAGAATCGGTTTCATAATTCATTAAATTTTTTCCCGCAGCTTTACGAATTATATTTTCAGCATGCCTACAGTACTGCAAAATTATTTACACGTGGTAGAATTGAATTTGGGAAAGCGATATACCAAAACAGGAAAAATACCAGTGCTTTTGAAGTATATGCAGGTAAAGGATGGGAATTGGGCTCCTGGAATATTGCGGATAAAGTTGAGTACGTTGTAAAAGGGAATGAAGGAAATGTACGACTTAGAAAGGTATTATTTGATGGTTCTGACGCCAGGAGTGTAAATCCGGATAATTACTACGATTATACACTGAATGTTAAAAGTGGTGTTTACCGGATTCGAGCTAAAGTTGGTGATTTGTATCTGTCATCGTGGCAAAAAGTGGAATTTGATGGTATTGCTGCAGAAACTTATTCGCTTGATGCGGGAGAACAAAAGTGGACATCAGAAAGGGTTGTAAAGGTTACCGACAATAAACTGACAATTCGTATTTATATTGATAAGGAAAACAAAAAAGTTGCCGGGTTAAGCGAGATTGTTTTTCAACGGGCATACTGATTTGCGTGTTAATCAGATGTATTTTTAAACTCATTTAAAAATCGAATACCATGCCGGTTTTTACCTGCTTAATTTTAAATTCCCGGTAGAAAAGAGCCAGAGCAGGTAAATCAGTACAGTGTGCCGGCAATACCATTTCTACTCCATTTTTCTTGAAATAATTTATTGTATTTTGTGTTTGTTTATTCTGAAATTTTAAATGAAACCCACCAATCACAGCGCTGATTTCTGTAATTCCGGTAACTGCTTTAGCGTGTTCACAAATATTGCAAATTCCCGAGTGTGAGCAACCGGTAATAATTATCAGTCTATTATTTATGGTTGCAGCTAATGCCGAATCGTCTGGAATAAAATCATCACTTCCGTCGATTAATTCAAAAGGAGTAGTTTGGCTTTCGAAATTATTCAAACGTGGAATTTCGCCGAGGTAATACAGGTTTTTTGTAATCTGGCAGGAGGTTTGTATTTCCTGAATGTCAAATTTTTGTTGCAGATGATTTCTCGAAAAAGAAAGACCAACAGGAGAGTGGTCAGTTTTTCTGAATCGCTCAACAAAAATGCCGGGATGAGCTAGTAAGGTTTTGTTTTTCAGGTGTTGTAATCCATTACCGTGATCCCAGTGTCCGTGGCTTAACACCACTTTTTTTACATTTTTATAAATGTCGACTCCCAATTTTTCTGCATTCTTCAGAAAAACATCAGAATGCCCGGTGTCGAACAGAATCAGTTCTCCGTCAACTTCAATTAAATAGGAGAGGCCGTGTTCTGCCAGGTACTTTCCTCCTGCAACATTATCTGTTAAAATCGAGATTTTCATTGATAAGCACGAATTTAAATGATTGCTGACCAAATATCAAAAAATGTTTTACTGATGTTTTTATCCGAAGCATATTCAACCACGGTTTTCTGTTCAATCATCGACTCAACCATTGCTTTTGTAAACGGAATTTTACCAACCAACGGAATGCTTTTTTTTGCCAGATAATCCTCAACTGTTTTTGTAAATTCAGTGTTTATATCATATTTATTAATGGCTGCATAAACAGGCACATTAAACGAGTTTACCAGTTTTATCAATCTTTTTGCATCATGCATTCCCGAAACAGTTGGTTCAATTACAAGCAATACGGCATCAGTTCCTGTTATGGACGATATTGCTGTACATCCTATTCCCGGAGGGCCATCGTTTATAATAAAATCTGCGTTTATTTCACGGGCTATTTCTTGTGCCCGTTTTCTAATTTTAGTGACCAGTTTCCCCGAGTTTTCCTCGCCCGGTCCCATTTTGGCATGGACAAAAGGGCCAAAGCGGGTGTTGGAAATAAACCACTGGTTATTATGGTTTTCTGTTGTGGTAATGGCTTTTGCAGGGCAAATATACTCGCATAAACGGCAACCTTCGCACTGATAAGGATTTACTTCGGGATAGTTATTCCTGTTTTTGTGAATGGCCGTAAAACGACACGATTTTTCACATAGTCCACAATTTGTACAGATATCGGAATTTATAGAGGCAATTTTTCCGCTATTGAAGGTATGTGTTTCTTGTACGTCGGGCTGAAATATTAAATGTAAATCGGCAGCATCCACATCGTTATCGCAAAATACTGCGTTTTTAACTACCGAAGCCAATGCAGCTGCTACTGTTGTTTTTCCGGCACCTCCCTTTCCGCTTAAAATGGTTATTTCTTTCATTATTAAGTTATCTTGGTTTTTAAGTGCTTAACTATTTTAAGGTAGAATTGTTCCATCTCTGCAGGAATGTTTTTTAATAATTCACCTTTTGAATAATTACCTGCATAAGTTTCCGAAAAGGGAATCTTGCCAAGCAATTCAATATTTTTATCTTCCAGGTAGGTGTAAATTTCATTGTTTCCCAAGCCGGCTTTGTTTACAATCACTCCAAAGGGGATCTTTAATTCAGCCAGTAATTCGACGGTAATTTTCAGATCGTTTAATCCAAATGGGGTAGGTTCGGTTACCAAAATTACGTAATCGGAATCGGCCACAGTTTCAACCACCGGACAACTTGTTCCTGGTGGAGCATCGAAAACAGATATTTGGGTTCCAATGGTTGCATCTTTTTTTACCTCTTTTATCAGCGACGTTTGCATTGCAGAACCAATTTCCAAACGTCCTTCAATCAGACCTGCTCCAAAAACTGTATTATATTTCGAAATGGTTCCAAGAGGTTTCTGATATTCTGTTATTGCCTTATAGTTGCAAGCAACAGAACAAGCACCACAGGAATGACATAAATCGGTATTTACTTCGGCAAATTGCAGGCTTTTTACTATTGTAATGGCGTTAAATTGACACCAATCAGCACATTTTCTGCAAAAAGTGCACTTATTGGTGTCAATTTTCGGAACCAACGAGAACACTGGTTTATTTGCTGTTTTTTGTGCTTCGGGGAAGAAAAGTAAGTCATTGGGTTCTTCCACATCACAATCAATTAACTGCACTTTATTGTCGAATCTTTGTGAAAGAAAATAATAGAGATTAACGGAAACTGTTGTCTTTCCGGTTCCGCCTTTACCGCTTGCAATGGCAATATTCATATTGAATTATTCAAGTCATTTGATGTTACTAAATCATACAGCACGCTATGTTTTTTAATAACAGTTACTTCTCATAAAACTCCCCGAAGCTTATGAGTACCTCGGGGAGCAGTCGATTTAGTAGAAATTTTCTGAATCCGATACACCAGGTTTTTATCAGAAAATTTGAAAAATATGTTTTTAATGATCACAGTAATTGGCTGAGAACTCAATGGACTTTTCAAGGAATCCCGTAGCCAGCTCTTGTGCCGGAAGTTTAGGTGCACCAACAAATACATTAACATTGTTGTAGTTAAAAATTTGGATAGCCTTATGGCCCATACCACCGGCCAAAACATCTGTGGCCCCTTTTTCTGCCAGCCATTTGGGCAAAACACCAGGTTCGTGCGGAGGAGGAACTACTCTTTCTTCAGATACAATGTTATCGCCTTCGATATCTAACAATGCAAAAAATTTACAGTGTCCGAAGTGACCATCTAAAATTCCGTTTTCGTCTACCGGAATTGCAATTTTCTTGTTCATATTCGTTTTTATCAATCAATTAAATTATTCAGCATTTTGTCCTCGCCGCAGACCTCTGCCCAGGCCTCTGCCTCTTCCTGCTCTAAAACCAGCACCTCTTTCCACATCCTGGTTTCTTCTGTTTTTAAATCCGCGTCCAATTCTTCGTCCCAGTGTTCTGTTTTCCAGCGTAACGGAACTATTATCGCTGCAATTTCCTTGTTTTCTGCCGGTTTGGGAACCTTGCCCCATTGGTCCGGTTTTGTCTAATCCAGGCATGATGTCAATTGTTTTGTAGTTTATTTATAATCTCTGCAACTTCAAGTTCTCCTTCATTTATCGCAATCATCTGAATGTTAAAACGTTCTAACATATCTTTGGCTTTCGGGCCAAAATGACCGGAGACTACTTGTTGTGCACCAAGCTCAGCAACCATTTCTGACGATTTTGTTCCGGCTCCTCCGTTTAAATCTTTAAAATTATTTTTTATAAAATCTGAGGTTTTTGTCTCTTTGTCGTAAACACAGAACCAACCCGCACGACCAAATCTTAGGTCGAATTTCGCATTTAAATTATCTCCGGTGGAAGTGATAATGATTTTCATTTTTAAATTAACTAATGTTCATTACGAAGTTACGGCAAAAAAATAATATATGCAAATGTTAAACGAACAAATGATTGTTTAGGAGAGCGAGGAGATGAAGTGTGGGTGTGTTTAATTTGTTGATATATAGTTTTGTGGGTGTGTGTTGTGAATAGGTTTAATTTTCTAGCTCTTTAGTTTTTGTGTTTAGTCGTGATGCAAGTGCAATTGTAATTATACCCGCAAATAACGAAAATGATCCAATGATTTTTATAAATAAGATTGCTGAAGAAAAAGGTGATGAAATGAGCAGGATACCAAGAATAAGTGAGAATACGCCTCTCCACATTCCTGAACGTCCGGCTGGTTGTAATTTCGCGAGCCTGACTGAGGTAATTATTCCTGAAATTCCATTCAGGAGTGCAATAATACCTAGTAATATTATAAGAAACGAAGTGGTTAGCACAGTAGTCGAAAATGGTTTGGCCAGAACAATAATCCCGGCAATTATTCCTAAACCTCCAGTTACAAATCCCCACCACCAATAGTTGTATAAGTCACGTCGTTGAATGGTATTATAGACAGTAGCGATTCCTTCGATTAGCCAATATACACCCATTATAAATATTAATGTTGTTAATGTGGCCGTTGGAAAAAGAAGGAGGATAAAACCAATAATAAGCAGAACAATGCCCCGGGCCATAATTAGTTTCCACATTCCTTCGGCAAATTTTTTGGTTGTATTGTTATCCGTATTGTGCATAATAGATGTTTATTAAGGTTTACGATGTTATTAAAAATAGTATAAATGCATGGTATCTTCCAAATTTATGGAAAAAAAAAGGCCGTCCTGTAAAAAGACGGCCTAAATTAAATTTGTTTTTGTGCGTATTATTCAATTCCTGCTTTTTCCAGAAAATATTCAAGCGGGCAAAATTTTGTTATCGATGATTGAAAAAGATTAAACCCAACAAAAGCCGCTAAACCCAGCCAGTAAATATTTACATAAATTGCCAGAAGTATGCTTGTTAAAACTAAAACTCCTGCTACTGCACGTATAATTCTTTGTTTCATGTATATTAATTAAAATTCATTTATTTATATATTTCAAAAACTAAAAACTGCTTCTGGTTATATGTTTAAACGTATTTGTCAACCGTTGAAACGTAAGCGCTAATTGGGCTGATACCTTCTGTTCTTTTATTGAATTCTTTTATTCTTTCCAATAATTCATCTGCTTTTTCTTCTTCTAAAAAGGTAAAAGATACAAAGTAACGATACGGATTTTTTGAAGAACCAAACCAATTTGATATATCCGAATTTCCATCGGCGCTTTCCATAAATCCGTCAACCGGCATCTCGCTGTACGCGTTAATGTGAATTTCGTTAAATATCTGCTTTAGCTCGTGATGATAGGCTTCGGCACTTTGTATTATTATTGATTTCATCATTTCTTTTCCTCCTTATTATTTAAGTTAGTTTCAATTATTTTTGGTTCAGGCTTTATGGTATCTTTTCCCTGGTATTTTTTCTTTTCAGTCATATAATAAATCAGCGGTACAATTATTAAAGTCAGGAATGTCGATGCGATTGTTCCCCCCATCAGCGAAATTGCCAGTCCCTGGAAAATCGGGTCGAAAAGAATAACAACAGCTCCAATTACCACTGTTCCCGCTGTAAGAAGAATAGGTGTAGTTCGCACTGCTCCGGCTTCAATAACTGCTTCTTTTAGGGGAACTCCATCTTTGAGCCGTAAATTTATAAAGTCGATTAGCAGAATGGAGTTTCGGACCATAATACCCGCCAGTGCAATTAATCCGATCATAGAAGTTGCTGTGAAAAAAGCACCCATCATCCAGTGTCCGATCAGAATGCCAACCAATGAAAGCGGAATCGCAATCATCATTACAAAAGGTACCTTAAAGTTTTGGAACCAACCTATAATCAACATGTAAATTACTAGCAGAACTACTGCAAAGGCTGTTCCCAGATCGCGAAAAACTTCGTAGGTAATTTGCCATTCTCCGTCCCATTTTAAACTGTAATTATCTTGTACAAACGGTTGAGTGGTAAATTCTTCGTTTAACTTGTATCCTTCCGGCAATTGTATTTTATCCAGATTCTCAGACATGTTCAGAATTCCGTAAACCGGACTTTCCAGTTTCCCTGCAATATCGGCGGTAACATATACTACACGTTTCTGATTTTTGCGGTATATACTTTTATCCTGTGTCGTTTCTTCGATTTCAATAACATCGCCCAGGGCAACCTTTTGACCTGTCATACTTAAAATATTAATCTTTTTTAAGTCTTCGAGGCTTGAACGTTCTTCTTCTGCAAAACGCAGTGATATACCCACCTGATCGTGTTCTTTTTCGGCATAAAGCTGAGTTACTTCCTGTCCTCCCAAAGCCAGTTGAACACTATGAACAACTTGTTGGGTTGAAACACCAAGCAGAGCAGCTTTTTCTTTCATTACATTAAATTTGTACTCGGTTTGGTCGTCTTCAACCTGCCAGTCAATGTCTACCACATCTGCAGTTTCAGCAAACAGGCTTTTTATTTGACGGGCAATTTCAATTTGTTTGCCGTAATCCGGACCGTAAATTTCTGCAACCAAAGTAGATAGTACAGGAGGTCCCGGAGGTACTTCAACCACTTTTACATTAGCATTGTATTTTTTTGCCAATTCCTGAATTCCCGGACGCATGGCCTTGGCAATGTCGTGGCTTTGTTCCTTCCGGTCGCCTTTATCGGTTAAATTCACCTGAATATCTGCCACATTAGATCCACGGCGTAAGTCGTAATGACGTACAAGACCATTAAAGTTCATTGGTGATGCAGTTCCTACGTACGACTGGTAATTTGTTACGTTTTCCTGTTGAGCAATATAAGCGGCAAGTTCTTTGGTTACTGCTGCAGTGCGTTCAAGCGTAGTTCCTTCCGGCATATCAATAATAACCTGGAATTCATTTTTATTATCGAACGGAAGCATTTTTACCGCAACCATTTTAAAATAAACCAATGTCATCGATGCCAGTAAAAGCATGGTAATGGTTCCGATAAAGGTCCAGCGTTTCCATGGAGATTCCAGCATCGGATTCATTGTTTTAAAATAGGCCTTATATATGGGCGAGTTTTCCAGTTTAAATGCTTTTTTCACATTGTCGTCTTTTTCAACTACGCGTAACAGGCGAAATGCCAGATAAGGTGTAATTGTAAGAGCTACCAGCAACGAAAAAATCATGGCTATGGATGCACCAATTGGCATCGGGCTCATATATGGTCCCATCAAACCTGATACAAATACCATTGGTAAAACTGCTGCAATAACAGTAAAAGTAGCCAGGATTGTAGGATTACCTACTTCATCAATCGAGCGAAGTGCAGCTTGTATAAACGGCAACTTCTTCATTTTAAAATGCCGGTGCATGTTTTCGGCTATAATGATGGAATCGTCAACTACAATTCCTGTAACAAAAACCAAAGCAAATAAGGTAATTCGGTTCAGCGTATAATCCAGAAAATAGTAACTGAACATGGTTAAAGCGAATGTAATTGGCACAGATAAAAATACAACCAATCCTCCTCGCCAGCCCATGGCCAGCATTACTACAAATGTTACAGCTATAATTGCCCCGGCAAGGTGCATCAACAATTCCGATACTTTATGCGATGCTGTTTCTCCGTAATTTCGGGTTACATCAACATGAACATCAGAAGGAATCAAATCTTTTTCAAGATGTTCAATTTTCTTTAAAATATCATCTGCAACTTTCATGGCATCGGCTCCGCGGCGTTTGGCAATTGAAATGGTTACTGCCTGATATTCTCCTTTGTATTGGTCTTTTTTCTTGTTAATAGTTCCAAAACCAAAGTTTACGTATTGTGCAGGCTCTTCAGGACCATCCAACACCTGGGCCACCTGTTTTAAATATACCGGGCTGCCGTTATGAATACCCACAACAAGGTTAGCAACATCGTCGGCAGACTGCAGAAATTCTCCGGTTTCTACTAAGTATTCCGTATCGTTTTTATTAAATGAACCAGTATTGAACTGTTCGTTAGCCAGTTGAATTTTCTGTGCAATGCTCAAGGCATCGACACTATAACCGGCCATTTGTGCATTGTCGAGAACTACTCGGATCTGGCGTGACCGTCCGCCAATTACTTTGGTTTCCGAAACATCAAGTATCTGTTCAATCTCGTTATTTGCTTCCTGTGCAATTCTTTTTAAATCGTAGTCGTTGTAATTTTCGCTCCAAAAAGTAAGACCAAGCACCGGAACATCGTCGATAGAACGTGTTTTTACTAAAGGCAGACTTGTTCCGTGTGGCATTTGATCCATATGTTTCATTATTTCGTTGTACATTTTTACCAACGAACGTTCAATGTCTTCACCCACAAAAAATTGTACAATCAACATTGCTTGTCCGGGCATCGAAGTTGAATATACATACTCAACTCCGGGGATGTTGGCAACAACTTTTTCAAGTGGTTGCATAACACGCGATTCTATTTCTATTGGGCTGGCTCCCGGGTAACGAAAGAATATATCTGCAATTGGAACATCAATTTGCGGTTCTTCTTCGCGGGGGGTCAGGTACGAGCTGTATATACCAATTGCAAGAAATGCAATCATTAACAGCGGAGTTAATTTCGAGTTTATAAATTGTTTGGCTATTCCGCCGGCAAATCCTGTTTTCATATTTTTAACCTTTCTGGTAATTGTTTGCCCAATGGTTTAAAATTAAAGGGCTTATACCAACCACCGTAATTAATAGTGTTGCTGGTTAATTCCTAATTATTAGCAATTAAGACTCCATCAAACAATTTGCTTTCAGATGACTGGATGTATTTTTCTCCATGAGACAGACCCGAAATAATTTCAACATTATCTCCGTATGTTTTTCCTGTTTTTACCCAGCGAAGCAATGCACTTCCTGATTGACTGACTGCATAAATACCAATCAACTGACCTCTGTGTACAAGCGATTTTTGGGGAACAAGAATCTGTTTTTGAGTTCCGTATTCGAATAATACAGTTGCATACATTCCACTGTATAGTTTTGCCGAACAATCATCGGAAACAGTCACCAGTATTTTAGCTTCGTACTGATTTCCTGTATTGGTGGCAGATGGATTGATTTCAATGATTTGTCCATCAAGTTTGGCTTTAACAGCGTTAAACTGAAGTTTTACACTATCGTTTAATTGTACTTTGGCAATATCAGCTTCCGGAATGCGGGCAATTACTTTCCATTGCGATGGATTTTCGATACTCAGCAATGGCATTCCCGGATTTGCCATGTCTCCTTCCTGAATAAATTTGCTGGTTATAACTCCGCTATATGGTGCGCGAATTGATGCATAACGCATGTTTTCGGCTACTTCTTTTTCCATTTGTTCAATGGCTTCCAGTCGTGCTTTTGCCATTTGATAGTGAGTGCGCATATCGTCCAGTTCTTTATCCGATGCACTTTTTGAAGCATGTAGCGCTTCAAAACGTTTCAGGTCTTTTTGGGCACTTTCAAAAACTGTGGTAGCTTCAACTTTACTTGCTTCCACCTGTGCTTTTTTTGCAAGAATATCCTGATTGCGAATTTGAATCAACAGTTGATCTTTATTTACTTTCTGACCCGGTTTTACGTAAATGTGGCTGATTTGGCCCATAATACGGGTGCTTAAATTGCTTTGTTTGTTGGCTTCCAATTTTCCGCTGAAACTGTGAACTACAGGATATTCTATTAGTTTAGCTTCTGCTACTTTGGCAACAACTTTTTCGTTGTCGTTATTTATTTGTTTATTTTCTTTCTTGCCACAAGACGTTGCCAATGCAGCAAGCAGTGCAAACACAATAATTTTCGTTTTTAGTAATTTTGATTTCATATGATTAAAATTTTATGTTTTCAATGGGATCGTATGTAATTCGCATGATTGTAAAAATTCACTTTTATTGAACTTATTTATCATGCTCATTTCATGGTATCTGATTTTTATTCTTTAATATCTTTTTCCAACAGCAACTCCAGTTCAAAAACCGATTGCTTGTAATTATAAATAGATTGAATGTGTTGCAATTCTTTTTGAGAGGCGAGGGCTTCGCTTATTAACAGGTCGGCAGTTTTTTCCAGACCTTGTTTAAAACGGTTGGTTCGTATGCGAAGCGATTCTTTTGCCTGATCTTTTGCGAGCTGGCTCGATTGAATACGGCTAAAATTTAACTCGAGGTTTCGTTTTGTCTGGTTAATCTGAATCTGGCTTTGCGATAAATAATCGTTATAATTAATACGAGCCTCGTTTAACTGAGCATTGGCCAGTTGTACTGCACCAAGGTTTTTGTACCCGCTAAACAAACTCCAGCTTAACGATGCACCAACCATATAGTTATTAGCCGATGTACCAAGTACTTTTTCATCGTTCCACTCCATGCTGCCAAAAGCATTTACTCGTGGAATAAATTTCATTTTATTTGACCGAAGCATATTTTCTCCTGCCTCAATTTGTTTTTGATAGGCCAGCAGGTCTGAACGGTTTTTAAGGTTTGCAGAATTGTTCTCGATGTAGACTTTTATGGGGGGCTGAATTAACGAATCGGTTGTTGCAAAAATTTCTGTTGAACTCAACCCAAGCAGATGCCCTAAATAGTCGTTGGCTGTTTGGCGTTGATTTTGAGCTTCCAGTAACTGATTTTTGCGTTCATCTAAACGAACAGAAGCTTCCAGCACATCGGCATATTTAGCAAATCCTTGTTCCTCATTATTTTTGGTCAGGCGGAAGGCTTCTTCGGCAACCAATACAGATTGTTGTAAAACCTTAACCGACGATTCGGCCAGTTCGAGCATGTAATATGCTTTTTTTACCTGAAACTGAATATTTTGTTTTACCCGGTTGGTTTGAAGCGTTAGGGCTTCAATTTGGTTTTTTGCGGCTTTTCGGGCATAAATTCCATCCAAATTAAGCAATGGTTGTTGCAGTGCAATTTTGGTTGTAAAATTATCGATACTGCCCGGATCATTTAATAATTCAGGATTAAAATCAGCCTGTGTTACAATTTCCTGTTTTAGTTTAAATCCAAAAGCGGATAGGGGATCGTTTGTTGTAACACCTGTATGACTTATCTCCACACCGGGCAAAAATACCGAATTAGTCATGCGAAACGATGCTTTAGCGGCTTCTATTCTGGCTTCGGCACTTTTTGTACTAAGGTTGTTTTCCTCAGCAAGTC
Organism: uncultured Draconibacterium sp.; assembly: GCA_947492175.1. GTDB lineage: Bacteria > Bacteroidota > Bacteroidia > Bacteroidales > Prolixibacteraceae > Draconibacterium. The sequence continues at coordinate 85,096 of CANLMQ010000012.1, forward strand.
TTAAGGCTTCTTCTAAACTTAACGATCGGGTTTGTGCATGTGAAAATACCGGCCAGATTAGGCTTAGAAAAAGTATTTTTAATAACTGATTTCTTCTCATATCTTAAGTTGTTTTCGATTTTCAGGTGGCAAATATATGCTAAAAAACATAAACATCTATATATGTAGATATATAAAATATTTATATGGCATTGTTAATCTCTATTATTATTCAGAATCGTAAATTATTGGTTGATTACAATAGTTTGGAAATGAATAAAGTATGGGTATATTCAAAATTATGAGAAGAAAAACCGGGCGAAAATAACGGGTAATTGAGATTTAACATTGGAGAATTTATCTAGTTACAATTTTATACAACAAGACTTTTGAAGTGAAGATGAAGCATAAATAATACGTATTTCAATATATGACGTTCGGGATTGTTGTAACAAATTAAAGCCTGTGAATAATCTGTTTTACTGGCTTTAATTTTGAAATAGCGGGGAATATTAAATTCGGAAGAAATCTGTATGGATATGCTTTATTCTTCCTTTTGTAAGTTGTTATAATTCAGTTTGTCATAGAAGGGGGAACCGCATTTTTAGCAGTTCCCCACTTTTTATTTGGTTTAGGTCCCATTTGGAAGATGAGTTCTCCTCCATTGGTAATTTCTTTATGATTGAGGTATGTGCGATTAAATGGTTGCCCGTTTAATGTAGCCGATTGGATATATTTGTTTTCTTTCGAATTGTTTTTAGCCTTTATTTTAAACCAGCTATTCTCACCAATATTAATTGTAATTTCTCCAAATAATGGGCTTCCAATGGCATAAACGGGTAATCCCGGAGTAACCGGATAGAATCCGATGGAACTGAGCACATACCACGATGAGAGTGAACCCATATCTTCATTGCCACATAAGCCTCCCGGCCCGGTTCTGTATAATTCTTCGCATACCTGGCGAACACGCTGTTGTGTTTTCCAGGGCTGACCTGCGTAGTTATACAAATAAGCAACATGATGCGAAGGTTGGTTACCGTGTACATACTGACCAATTGTACCCACAACACCTACATATTTTGGTGGAGTAATTAAAGGACTCATCTCGAAGAAAGTATCCAGTTTTTGAGTGAAAGAATGATTGCCACCAAACAGGTTAATTAAACCTTGTATGTCGTGTTGTACTGACCAAATATACTGCCAGGCATTCGATTCGGTGTAATATCGGTTTGGCCGACGGCCAACCAATAGTGGGTCGAAATATTTATAATACGAATGGTTGCCTGTTTTTACAATTTCCTGTTTGCGTCCGTTAAGTGCTTCAAGCCAGGTACCATCAGCATTTTTGGGGCGCATAAACTGTGTTGCTGAATCCCAGAGGTTGGTGTAATTCGATGCTCTTTTCATAAATAGTTCATAGTCATCTTTTTTACCCAGTTCTTTGGCGAGTTGGGCGATACACCAATCGTCGTAGGCCAGTTCAAGTGTGTTTGGTACCGATTCTGTTACCTTGTCAACCGGAGTATATCCTAATTCAATATAATAATCCAGACCTGACCGTCCTGCATAATCAGGAACCGGTGGAGTAGGATTCTCAAGTGCTTTTTTACGTATTGCGCTGTACAGACTTTTTACATCAAAATCGCGGTATCCTTTCAAATAAGCATCAACAATTACCGGAATCAGATGATCTCCGACCATTGACTCGCCAAATACGTTTAGAAAATGCTGAGCTGGTAACCACCTGTAATTTTCTGTTTTTGCTGCAATTGATTTTATAAAATTATTTACATGCTCCGGAGCTGTTAATGTAAGCAAGGGATGTTGCGACCGATAAGTATCCCAACACGAGAAAGATCCATAAAAATCAAAGTTTTTAGCCAAATGAATTTTACCGTCGGATCCCATATATTTACCATCAATATCCTGCGATATGTATTGAGCTAAAAACGAACGATACAGTGCAGTATAAAATATCTCTTTCTGGTTATCTGTTGCACCATCTATTTTTATCCTGGATAATTCGTTGTTCCAAATATTATTGGCTTCCTGCCTTGTTTTATCGAAATCCCAGTGAGGTATTTCTTCATTTAAATTTTTTCTGGCCCCTTCAATGCTGGTATATGAAATTCCTACCTTCACTAAAATTTGTTCATTTTCGTTGGTTACATAAGTAACAAAAGAGCCTATTTTTTTACCTGCCTCAGCATTTTTATAAGGAAAAACACTGCCATTTGATTCGGGTGTAATATACGATGCATCAAAGGTTCCGTAATACAGAAAAGGCTTACTAAATTCTGCCACAAAAAACACTTTTCCAAGCCCGGCGCATTTGGTTCCTTCAATACGATTGTTATTAACAATTTTTAATTCCGAATTTTCTTCCGAAAACAAGGTGCCGATTTGGTGTCCAAGGTCGAGAATAATTTTCGAGTCAGCAGATTTGGGAAAAGTATACCGGTGAAATCCGGCGCGTTTTGTAGAAGTTAATTCGGCTTTTACCTTGTAATCTTTTAATACAACAGAATAATATCCGGGAGATGCACTTTCTTCGTTATGACTATATCTTGAACGATAGCCGGCATCTGGATTCTCTGTTGTTCCCGGGATAATTTGAAGTTCGTTATTCACAACAGGCATTAACAAAACCTCACCTCCGTTTACCATTCCTACACCACTCCAGTGCGTATGACTAAAACCAATAATAGAACTTGACGAATATATATAACCTGCACAATAGGTCCAGCCTTCTGTACCAACATCAGGACTTAAGTGTACCATTGAATAAGGAAGCGATGCCCCGGGAAAAGTATGACCAAAAAAGTCGGTGCCGAGGAACGGATTAACATATTCGGTAAGTAATTTGTCTGAGTTTTGTGCCAACAACGGTTGTAACGAAAGAAGCATGGAAAGTAGCACAAACGAGTAAAAAGGAAATTTTATTATTGAATTCATAGCGGTTTATTGATTTATATGAATATTAACCTGTTTGGCGAATTTATATAATAAAAAATAACTGTAAGGTTAAAATATATTCTAAGATGAATAAAATAGCCGAAGTTTTTCAATTTTGATTGGTGTTATTTTGTCTTTATCATGAATTCATTGTAAAACTTAGTTTAATTATATACGTAATAGCCTATTATGAAAATGTTAAATCGATTTAGCAAAAATATACAAATTCTGTTAATTTGTTTCTTCTTTATTTCGGCATGTTCAACTCCGGAAGAGCAATTAACAGCAACTGTTACCAATCTGAATTCAAGATGGAAAATGCAATCCAGCGAAAAACTGAAAGAAGACGGAGCTTCCATATCCCAAAACAGTTTCAATGTAACTTCGTGGTACAAGGCTGTTGTGCCGGGAACTGTTATGGGAGCACTTACCGATTATAACGTAATTGAAGATCCAACTTTTGGGATAAACATGAAAAATATGGATCCGGGTCAGTTTCAAAAACCGTGGTGGTACCGAACAACATTTAATTTAACTCAAACCGATCTGAAAAAAAATATCTCGCTTCGGTTTAACGGAGTAAGTGCCCGGGCTGATTTATGGATTAACGGGAAAAAGGTTGTTGGCGATGATGTATTTTCCGGAACTTACCGGATGTTTACATTTAATATTAATCCTTTTATTCAGAAAGGCAAGAATACAATTGCTCTGAAAATAACACAATATGCCAATGGCGAGTATTTCCTTGGATTTTGCGACTGGAATCCACTTCCAACCGATCGGAGTATGGGAATTTTCAGGGAAGTTTTTCTGGAAATAAATGAAGGAATAAAACTGCGCAGCCCTTTTGTTTATTCGAAAGTTGACACCTTAACCAAAAGTGCAGCCGATCTTTTTATTCAGACCGAAATTATAAACAGTACCAATAAACCGGTTGAAGGCATTCTGCGTGTTGATTATGAAATTGGTTCAGTGGAGAAAAAAGTTACCGTAGCTGCCAATGATACACTTTCGTGTCGCTTTTCGCCTGATGAGTTTGGGCAGTTAGCGGTTAATAACATAGAATTATGGTGGCCTAATGGAATGGGTAAAGCAAAGATGTACAACCTGAAAACTGAATTTATTGCAGACAATAAGGTTTTGGATTGTGTAGAAAAAAGATATGGTATAAGAAAAATAAAAAGTTATCTGAATAAGAATAAAGACCGCACTTTTGAGATTAACGGTAAGTTTGTAATGCCAAAAGGTGGTGGCTGGGCCGACGATATTTTTTTGAGAGACACCAGAAAATCTGTTGAAGCGCAGATGAGATACATTCGCCATATGGGATTAAACAGTATCCGTGCTGAAGGATTTTGGGGTAAAGATGAAGGCTTGTACGACCTTTGTGATGAATACGGAATTTTGGTGATGATTGGCTGGAACTGTATTTGGGAATGGGAAGAATACCTGAATAAAGAATGTCATGAAAAATATGGCGGAGCTGTAACTCCCGAAGATATTCAGCTGCTTGCCGATTCCTGGAAAGACCAGATGTTATGGTTGCGCAACCATCCAAGCATTTATATCTGGATGTTAGGCAGCGACAAACTTCCACATCCTGATTTGGAAATGAAATATGTGGAGTTGTTTAAAAAATATGATCCATCAAGACCTTATTCAACTTCTGCCGGTGGTGCCGGAACCGAAGACAACAACATTGTGGCCGAAGTGCCATTGGTGAGCGATATTAGCGGTCCAACAGGAATGAAAATGTTGGGACCTTACGCCTGGACTCCACCAAATTACTGGTTTACCGATACTCAGTTGGGGGGTGCTTACGGATTTAACACCGAAACTTGTCCGGGTGCAAGTATTGCTCCGTTGGCTTCGCTGAAAAAAATGATGCCTGAAAAAGCGCTCTGGCCTATCGATAAAACCTACTGGGAATACCATACCGGGCGAAATGAATTCGAATCGCTTGATCGCGACATTACTGCAATTAACAAAAGGTATGGAGAATCGTCAGATATTCAAGAATTTACCTACAAAGCCCAGGTAAATAATTACGAAATTATGCGTCCGCAGTTTGAGGCATTTATTGCACACAAGCCTAATAGCACAGGACTGGTACAATGGCAGCTAAACTCGGCGTGGCCAAAGTTGATTTGGCAGTTATACGATACTTATTTGCAACCCAATGGTTCGTTCTACGGAGTGAAAAAAGCCTGTACGCCATTACATGCCATATACCGTTATGGTTTCGACGATATTTATTTGGCCAATGAAGATTTGAACGAAGCTAAAGATCTGACTGTAAAAATCAGGTTGTTTGATATTCATTCGAAGGAGATCTTTACCGACGAATGGAAAGGAAACATTGCGTCCAATGTATCTAAGTTTATCTACAAGCTTCCGAAACTTAAAAATCTCACTTCAGTTTATTTTCTCGATTTACGGGTTTATAACGAGCAGCAAGAGGAGGTTGATAACAGTATTTACTGGCTTTCAACGAAAAAGGATGTTTTGGATTATAACGCTGCCAAGAAACTGTCGTGGCCATTTTATACTCCAACAAGTTCGTTTGCCGATTACACGGCGCTCGACAAATTGCCTGAAGTAAAACTGGATTACGAATACAACTATACAACACTAACCGACTTTGGAGTTATCAATTTAAAAATAACCAATCCATCCGGTACAATTGCATTTTTCAACTTTATGGATGTAATTGATTCGCAAACAAATCAGCCGGTCCTTCCTATTTATTGGGATGATAATTATGTGACTTTATTACCGGGAGAAGAATGCACCTATGAAGCAAAATTTTTCTTGTCCGATTTTAAAGGAGAAAAACCAATTGTAACAGTGCGGGGATGGAATGTAAAAAAGGTAACTGTAAATGAATAAAGCATAAATAAAATGAGATATGCAGCAGGAATAGATCTGGGAGGAACTTTTGTAAAATATGCACTGGTTTCGGAGGCAGGAGATTTATTAATTGAAGGCAAATTTCCGGTTGGCGAAAAGGCCACAAGAGAAGATACACTGGATGCGATTGATGCATCTATTCAGAAAGTAATGGACAAAGCAGCAGAAGAGTTACTTGAGGTTTCGGGTATTGGAATTGGTTCGCCGGGTATTGTTTGCGATGGGATTGTTCAAGGTGGTGCTGATAATCTGGATCGCTGGGAAAATATTAATCTGGCAAAAATATATGGCGAAAAATATGGGTTGCCTGTTTTTGCTGATAACGATGCCAATGTAATGGGACTTGGTGAGGCCACTTATGGTGCAGCGAAAGGATGTACCGATGTAATTTTTATAACTGTTGGAACAGGTATTGGCGGCGCTATTGTTACTAATGGAGAACTTTATGGCGGATATAAAAACAGGGGAACAGAAATGGGTCATGTTACTATTAATCATAAAGGAATTGACTGCAATTGCGGCGGGCGGGGCTGTCTGGAAGTTTATGCTTCAACGGCAGCCTTAATTCAACAATATGCCGATAAAACCAGTCAGGCAGCAGAAACCATAAACGGACACTATATAGTAGAAAAGTACAAGGAAGGCGAAAAAGCGGCTATGGAATGTATGCAGGAACACTGCAACTACCTCGGACATGGGATTGCGGGTTTCATTAACACATTTGCTCCGCAAAAAGTAGTAATTGGTGGCGGAATTTCCGAAGCAGGCCGGTTTTATATCGAAATGATTAAAGAATCTGCTTTAAGCTATGCTATGTCCGACTGTTCTACTAATACCGATATTGTTGCAGCAACACTGGGCAACAATGCCGGCTGTCTTGGTGCAGCTTCATTAATCTTTAAAAATGTAAATTAATCATACTTGTTATGCAAAGAAACTATTTTGTTGTTGTACTCATCTTGTTCATCTTTTTTGTAATCTCGTTTCTTACAAATATAATCGGGCCGCTGGTTCCTGAAGTAATTAAGGGCTTCAATGTAAGCAAGGGAATGGCAGGATTACTTAACTTTTCTTTTTTCATTGCTTATGGAGTAATGTCTATTCCTGCAGGTATTTTAACCGAAAAATATAAAGAGAAAAAAGTAATTCTTGGAGCATTTGTACTGGCTACATTAGGTGCACTCTTGTTTTCCATGATTTCAAGTTTTGGCGTTTACCTGATTTCGTTATTTATGATTGGGCTGGGAATGGCAATTTTGCAGGTTGCAATAAACCCTTTACTTCGTGTATCCGGAGGTGAAGAACACTTTGCTTTTACTTCGGTACTGGCGCAATTATTTTTCGGTGGAGCTTCGTTTTTAAGCCCTTTACTTTACTCTTACCTGGTTACTAACCTTTCTGCCGGAAATACATCAAATATATTGTTATCTACCTTAGATAATCTGGTTCCTGAAAATTTGAAGTGGGTTTCCATTTACTGGATTTTTGCTCTTGTAGCATTTGTAATGATTTTGATTGTACTATTTTCAAAACTGCCGAAAGTTGAACTTAAGGATGATGAAAAAGTTGGTAGTTTCAGTACAATTAAAGAACTTCTGAAAAACAAATATGTCATCCTGTTTTTCTTTGGAATATTTGCATACGTGGGAACCGAACAGGGGGTAGCAAGTTGGATTTCTAAATTCCTTGCCGATTATCACGGCATGAATCCTGAAGTAGAAGGAGCTAAGGCAATTTCATGGTTTTGGGGATTATTAACGATTGGGTGTTTTCTGGGCCTTGGATTATTAAAACTACTCGACAGTAAAATTGTTCTTAGAATTTTTTCTGTTGCAGCAATGATTTCACTGGCAATTGCTTTGATAACCGGAAACGGAATGACTGCTTACTATGGTTTTATAGGAGTCGGGTTCTTCGCTTCTGTTATGTGGTCAGTAATATTTTCACTGGCACTTAATTCTGTAAAAGATAATCATGGTGCATTTTCCGGAATTTTATGTTCCGGAATTATTGGAGGAGCAATAGTTCCGCTCATTGTTGGTGTACTTGGCGATGCCATTGGTTTAAGAGCCGGAATGATGTTTGTTTTTATTACGCTCGGTTACATTTTGAGTATTAGTTTCTGGGCAAAACCTTTAATAAAAAACAAAACCATATTTACTCGTGATTAAAAGATTCTGAAATATAAAAAAACGTAAACCAATTAAACTAATCAAAAATTAATAATATGAACAAACTTGCATTACTTGGTGGTACTGCGCTTCGCGACCCGAAAAGTAACCCCTGGCCCAGGTGGCCGGTGTGGGATGAGAAAGAGGAAAAAGCTCTTTTAGAAGTATTGAACAGTGGTGTTTGGTCGTATAATGGCCCGAAAGAGGTAGAATTCAATAAAAATTTTGCAGAATTTACAGGCGTAAAATATGCTATTTCTGCTGCAAATGGGACAGTTACTTTGCAAATGGCTCTCGAAGCCTGTGGAATTGGTGTTGGCCACGAGGTAATTCTTCCCGGACTTACCTGGCAGGCAACGGCAGCAACTATTCTGGATGCAAATGCAACTCCGGTTTTGGTTGATGTTTGCGAAGATACCTGGTGTATCGACACAAAAGCTGTTGAAGCAGCCATAACGCCACGAACAAAGGCAATTGTTCCGGTACATTTATACGGATGTTTCGCTGATATGGATGAAATTATGCGTATTGCAAAAGAGCATAATCTATTTGTTATTGAAGATTGTGCACACAAACATGGTGGCGAATGGAAAGGGAAAAAAGCCGGAAGTATTGGCGATATTGGTAGTTTTAGTTTTCAGTTATCGAAACACCTTACTGCAGGAGAAGGAGGAGTGGTAACTACTGATAATTTCGAATTGGCAGAGAAACTGGATGCGCTTCGTAACTGCGGTCGTCGTCCTGAAGGGATGAATGAAGAAGTGGACAAAGGAGCCGGTTTGTATTCCGATGAAGGCAACTTTTACCAGGGCGGAAATTTCAGAATGACAGAATTTCAGGCTGCAATTCTTATTGAAGCATTAAAACGATTGCCGGCACAAAACGAAACTAGAGATACAAATGCTATTTACCTGAACTCTTTGCTAGCAAAATTGCCAGGTGTTCAGCCGCTAAAACGCGACGAACGCGAAACAAAGGAAGCTTATTTTAATTTTGCTTTTCGTTACCATAAAGATGAATTTAAAGGGCTTCCTGTTGCAAAATTCAGAGAAGCATTAACAGCCGAAATTGGCATTCCTGCAGTAGGTAGTTACGAACCTCTCAATAAATGTTCTCTTTATGCACCTCACACCAAACCATCAAAACATAAGCTAAACGAAGAATATTGGGCAGCAATTAATCCTAAACGATTTGATTTGCCCGTTTGCGATAAGGTTTATTTTGAAGAATCGGTATGTATTCACCACAAAATATTGATGGGAACAAAAACCGATATGGATATGATTGCCTCTGCCATTCAAAAGATCTATGACAACGCTGAAGCTTTAATGTAATCTATAATAGATCGATATGAAGCAAATTAAAATAGCACTTATTGGAGCCGGTTACATTGCCAATTATCACGCTAGAGGACTACAAACGGTTCCGGGTGTTGAAATTGTGGCAGTGGCAGCAGTTCCACTCGAATCGGCAAAAGAATTTGCCGTTAAGTATAAGATTAAGGATGCAACCGATGAGGCACTTTCGTTAGTTGGACGCGAAGATATTGATGCAGTGGTTATTGCTACGCCTAATAAATTCCATGCTCCGTATGCCAGGGCCTTCATTAATGCAGGGAAAGATGTTTTTCTAGAAAAACCGATGGCCATGAGTGCTGAAGAAGGACAAACTATCAGTGAAGCTGCCAGGGCCGGTAAGCAATTGGTTATGGTGGGGCATATGTGGCGTTTCGATACTGATGTAAACTATATAAAAGGCATTCTGGATGAAAGAAAACTAGGGAAAATAATCAAGACAAAAGGTTACGGTATTCACGAAAATTGGGGGCCGGCCGGTTGGTTTGCTCAGAAAGAGTTAGCCGGCGGCGGTGCTTTGGCCGATATGGGTGTTCACGCCATTGATACTGTAAGATACCTTTTGGGCGACCCAAAACCTGTAAAAGTATATGCAAAAATAGGAACATATTATGGCGACTATGATGTTGATGATACCGGAATTGTTATGATCTCCTGGGATAATGGTACCGAATCGATAATTGAAAGCGGGTGGTGGCAGCCACACATGGATGGTCCTGAGGCCGGTACCGGTTTATTCGGGACTAAAGGTTATGCAAGTGTCTTTCCAACATTCCTGAAACTGAAAATTGGGGGTGTTCCTGGTAGATTTGATGCAAAATTACCAGAACGCCCCGAGCATTGCGAACAGGGAATGTACACACGTCAGATGGAGCATTTTATTGAAGCGATACGTGAACGAAAGCAACCTGTTCCGGGCTTAGCTGAAGGTCAGGTAATTCTGGACATTGTTGATGCCGCAATCAAATCTTCTGAAACAGGAGAGGTTGTTAACCTCTGATAATATAAAATAGATTTGGGTTTTAGTAGTTAAATAGAATTTAATTGGTCTTGCCAGACAAGATCCGAACGGCTCTGAATCAGTTCGGAGCCGTTTTTTATAAAGATGTGTTTTGTTAATCGGAGACATTTATTTTTTAACCCGGAATATATTGACTGAATAACGAATGATAACAATTATTCAAAATACTGACATCGAAACAATTTTATAACCTTTTATATGAATCTAAACCAATTAAAGAACAAACTTCTTTTAACCTTATTTATCTTTTCTTTTACTGCCTGCACGGTAAAAGATAACGCTGTTGATTATACAAAATATGTTGATCCGTTGATTGGAACTCACAATTCTCGATGGATGCTTTTCCCGGGGCCATGTTTACCTTTTGGAATGGTAAAACTTAGCCCTGATAATACCGATGAAGGGGCCTATAAACTGGGGGCAGGTTATGAATACAACATTAATAGTATTACTGGTTTCGGACACGTTCATTCCTGGATGATGGGAAGTTTTGTAACCATGCCAACTACCGGCGAAATTAAGATTGCACCCGGAACTGCAGCTGATCCGGATTCGGGTTATCGATCCAGAATAAACAATGATTATACGGAAGCATCAGCAGGATATTATTCTGTTATTTTGGAAGATTACGGGATAAAAGCCGAGTTAACAGCAACAACACGGGGCGGATTTCAACGCTATACTTTTCCTGAATCAGAGAGCGGCCAGGTGTTGATTGATTTACAGGGGACAGAGGAAGAACCACCGGCTATTGTCAAAGCGGAAATAACCAAAATCAGCAATACCGAAGTTGAGGGCTTTGTTAGCCGAAAGGCTGGCGAATGGAACGAATACACACTGTATTTTGTAGCGTGCTTTAACCGGCCGTTTACTTCGATGGGAGGTTGGGAAGGAACAAAAATTCTGGAAAAAACAGATAAAATTAAAGTTGGTGAAATTGAGGATTTAGGAGTATTTCTAAAATTTGATTTAAGTAAGGATCAAACAGTTCTTTTAAAAACAGCTATTTCATATGTAAGTTGCGAGCAAGCCAGATTGAATCTGGATACGGAAATGGATAAATTTGACTGGAGTTTTGAAGCAGTTCACCAAAATGCAAAGGATGTTTGGAACAACTTATTGGGTACAATTAAAGTTGAAGGAGGTACTGAATCAGATAAAATCAAATTCTATACAAATTTGTACAGAACCTATTCTTCGCGTACCATATTTAGCGATGTAAACGGTAAATATGTTGATATGTGCGAAAATGTGCAAAAGGTAGAAGATTTTCCTGTGTACGGCTGCGATGCATTTTGGGGGTCGTTCTGGAACCTGAATCCGTTGTGGAGTTTAGCCACTCCCAAAATGTATGAAGATTGGGTAAAATCGTTACTTGAATTGTACGATCGTGGAGCTTGGTTACCCGATGCTCCCGGTGGATTGGAGTATTCCAGTATAATGGTGGCAGCGCATCAGGTTCCCTTTATTGTTACGGCCTGGCAGAAAGGCATTCGTGGTTTTGATGCAGAAAAAGCCTACAAGGCCGTAAAAGAGATTCAAATGAATAAAGGACAACCTCATGAATGTGGTGGATATGTTGGCAACAGGAATCTGGATACCTACTTAAGAAACGGTTATATTCCGGCTAACGAGGGGCCTGTTTCAAACACATTGGAATATGCTTACGACGACTGGTGTGTGGCACAAATGGCAAAGGCGTTGGGTAAAACAGAGGATTACAAATACTTTATGCAACGTTCGCAGTATTTCCGAAATGTTTTTGATAAATCAACCGGTTATGTACGGCCAAAATATGCCGGTGGCCCGTGGTCTGAAGAGTTTGTCGAAACAAAAGGAGCCGGGAATACGGGGCATAGTTTTGGTTTCGGTTCGAAGGATTATGTGGAGGCAAATGCCTGGCAATTTAGTTGGTTTGTTCCCCACGATTTAAAAGGATTAATCGATTTAATGGGGGCTGATGAATTTAACACTCGTTTAGAAAGAGGATTCGAAAACTCCCGTCCGTATTTTGCTACCGATTTTGTTAATATCGGCAATCAACCTAATATGGAGGCACCGTGGTTGTTTAATTACTCAGGGAAACCCTGGCTAACGCAATACTGGGTGTTCGAAGTATTAGATAATTATTTTGGAACCGATCCGGTTAACGGTTATCATGGCGATGAAGATCAGGGACAAATGGGAGCATTTTATGTGCTGGGTGCAATAGGACTTTTCCAAATGGATGGTGGTGCAGCTGTTGATCCTGCTTACGAATTGTCGGGGCCACTTTTCGAAAGAATAACAATTCAACTCGATCAGGATTATTATTCAGGCAAGCAGTTTATAATCGAAGCTAAAAATACATCATCAAAAAACAGGTATATTCAATCGGTTAAACTTAATGGAAAACCATTGGATAAATTCTGGTTTAAACATTCCGAACTGGTAAAGGGTGGAAAACTGGTTTTTGAAATGGGGCCCGAACCCAATAAAACGTGGGCAGTAAACAGTCCGCATCCGCAGGTAATGGACATTGAACCAATTGTGGCAACTCCGTACGTTTTTGAAACAGAAAAGGTTTTTAGCCGGGAAACACGCGTTCAACTCACATGCGATACCGAAGGTGCACAAGTATATTATACTTTTGATGGTTCCGAACCAGATAAGAGTTCGCAACTTTATACAAATCCTTTCAAACTTACAAATTCAGCAACATTAAAAATGAAAGCCTTTAAAGAGGAGCAGGAAAGTTTGCCTGTTGTTGTTGAATTTAAAAAGCGGGGGCAAATTAAAAAAGTGTATATGAAAGATGTAAAACCAGGGCTAACATACAATTATACACACGGAATTTATCGTGTTGTCAATGATTTCCTCTCTGTGCCTCCGTTGAAAAAGGGAATTGTACCTTCTTTTTCAATTGAGCCAAGAGAAAAAGAACAGTTTTTTTCATTTGATTACGAGGGATATATTAGTATTCCGGCCGATGGGGAATACACTTTCTACCTGGCATGCAACGATGGCGGGCGTTTGTATATCGATGATTATTTGTTGTTGAATAACGATGGCTTGCATCCGGTTGTCGAGATTGGAAAAACTGTGTTGTTAAAAGCAGGATTACATCCAATTTCTGTAAAATATTTTCAGGAAGGTGGTCGAAATGGATTAAGTGTTTCGTGGGAAGGACCGGGTATTGAAAAGCAGGTGATTCCTGATCGTTTTTTATACCATTAAAATTTAATGGAAATCTTATTTAAAATAACGTATTTAAAATTCATTTGATGAGAGTAAAAACTTATCTTACAGGGGTTTAGTTGAAGCTGTGATAATGAGTGTAATTTAACAAAACTATATTTCAGCACAGCTATCATATAAAAAGTAGTAGTAATTTAAAAAGGTTAAATTTTTTATGAAAGATAATAAAATGCTATGCATACGATTTCTAATTATTGTCCTGATTACTATACTATTGGGAAGTTGTTCTAAAAAGGTTGAATATGACTATACCTTGTTGGTCAATCCTTTTGTTGGCACAATTGGTAGTGGAAACACTTTTCAGGGGCCGGTGCTACCTTATGGAATGATACAGCCCGGGCCATATGCCAGCTATGCCGACGATATGGAGAATGGAACCATGTATGGTTTTTGCCAGACTCATCTTAGCGGAATGGCAGGAGGCGGTGTTGCGGCGCGCGGCAATATACTTTTTATGCCAGCAACAGAGTCAGAGCCTTTTCAGCAAGGAGTTCCAAACAATTATTCATCTAAATTCTTACACAGCAACGAAGAAGCAGCTCCGGGTTATTATAAGGTAAAACTGGATGATAAGAATATTACGGTGGAACTGTCGGCTACAACACGTGCCGGAATTCATCGTTATTCTTTTCCCGATTCGGAAAACAACGGTGTTTATTTAAACCTTCAAAACGGATTTTTAACTGTTAACAGTGATGGTATTTCGGGCTGTAACAACAACAGGGTGTGGTTTTATGCCCGGTTTGATCAACCAATAAAAGTTTTTGAAGCTGTTTCCGACGGGAGAATGCAAAGCACTTCCGATACTATTCGGGGAGAGAATATTACCGGATATTTTCGTTTTGAAAACGGAAGTAAACCGGTTCAGCTAAAAGTGGCTATTTCGCCGGTTAGTGTTGAAGGAGCCCGAAAGAACCTGGATGCGGAAATTCCCGGATGGGATTTTGAACGGGTAAAAGCAGATGCAAAAAAAGCATGGAATAGGGAACTGAATAAAATTCAGGTTGAAGGAGGCAGTAAAACTGAACGGATTCTTTTCTATACAGCTTTCTACCATTCATTAATTCATCCTAATATTTATATGGATGTTGATAAGAAGTACCGAAGTACAAACGGGAAAGTGTACATCGCTGAAGATTTCAACCATTATACCAATTTTTCGCTGTGGGATACATTCAGAGCTTTACATCCGCTTTATACCATAATTAATACAAAACAGACAACCGATTTTATCCGCACTTTTCTGGAACGTTACGACCATACAGGTAGAATGTTGATTATGGAATTTGAAGGCAATGAAGGTTCTACTCCGCCAATGATTGGTGTACATTCGCTATCGGTAATTGCCGATGCCTATGCAAAAGGAATCAGAAATTATGACGTACAAAAGGCCTACGAGGCCATGAAAAAACTGGCTAATGACAATGTTCGTCCTACGCGGGAACATTACCTTAACTATGTTTATATTCCTGCAGATTTAAAGGGACAGTCTGTTTCAAGGACATTGGAATTTGCCTACGACGATTGGTGCATGACATGCCTGGCCAAAGATTTTAGTAAAGAAGACGACTTGTATTTCAGCCAACGTGCCGATTTCTATAAAAATGTATTTTCTTCGGAAGTGAATTTTATGCGGGGACGAAAAAGTAACTTCCAATTTGTAGAGAATTTCGACCCGATGGAAACCATTAATCATTATACAGAGGCAAATGCCTACCAGTATTCTACTTATGTTCCGCAGGATGTGGAAGGGCTGATTAATTTAATGGGGGGCGATAAAATGATGGAAAATTGGCTGGATTCCTGTTTCTCTGTTCAGACCGATTTCTCAAAAATTAACCTGCGCGATGTAACTGGATTAATAGGGCAGTATGCGCACGGTAACGAACCTAGCCACCACATTGCTTATTTGTATAATTATGTTGGAACACCCTGGAAAACTCAGCAGATGACCAGAAAGATACTTTCAACCCTTTATAAGAATACTTCGGATGGAATAGATGGAAACGAAGATTGCGGGCAAATGTCGGCTTGGTATGTGCTAAGCGCTATGGGTTTTTATGCGGTAACACCCGGCATGGATTATTATGTAATTGGAAGTCCGCTTTTTAACAAGGTAACCATTAACCTCGAGAACGGGAAAAAGTTCGAAATTATAGCTAATAATAACAATGGTGAAAACATGTATATTCAGTCGGCTTTACTAAACGGAGAAGCATATTCCAAATCATTTCTGAAGCACGAGGATATTATGAACGGAGGGCAAATTATATTTGAAATGGGGAATACTCCCAATAACGAATGGGGCGTTAATAAAGAAGACCGTCCATATTCCCCGGAGAAAAGATTTAGTTATGCAGAAGTACCTAATATAGAGTTTGAGGATATCTTATTTTTAAACAGCAGGACTGTTACACTTTCAGAGAAAGAACCGGGGACTAAAATTTATTATACACTTGATGGAACAGTGCCAAGTGAAAAATCAATACTTTATACCAAACCAATTGTTATTACAAAATCAACTGAACTGAAAACAATTGCCTGTGTAGAAGGCAAGTATCCAAGTTATCCGATAAGTATTCAGTTTAAACAGATTGAGATGCTTGATGCAGTTAATGCTTCGGAATTGAAGCCGGGGATTAAATATTTGTATCGCGAAGGAAAAGGAGTGATCTGTGCCAAAGACCAAAAGACCGCACCGGTGCTGGATACCGGAATTTTAAAAACCTTTAATGTGGATGCCGTTAAAGACGATCGTTCGTTTGGTTATAATTTCGAAGGATACATAAAGGTTCCAGCAACAGGAGTTTATACTTTTTGGCTCGAAGCCAATGATGGTGCAGTTTTATACCTGAATGATAAACTGATTATTGATAACGATGGCGGGCACCGAGCACAGATTCTCGATTCGAAGATCGGATTAAAGAAAGGCTGGCATCCGATAAAATTGGATTATTTCCAGCAAGGGCTGGCAAAAAGCCTTGTTCTGGAATGGGAAGGACCGGGTATAATAAAACAGGAAGTAGCTGCAAAGTTCCTGTATCAGTGATTTGCAGTAATTTTAAGGCCAGATTATGAGTGTTTTAAAAGGTGTAATTGTTATGTGTGCTTTATTTCAAAAATATAATTAATCCAATAAAATATCAGACCTAATGAATAAATACTTTAAAGAATTAAGCCTGTTATTTGGGCTGTTCATTTTCTTTTCAGCTTGTACTGATAAAAATAATATGGCGGACTATACCCGGCTGGTTGATCCGATGATTGGAACAGGAGGCCACGGACACACATTCCCCGGAGCCACAGTTCCTTTCGGGATGGTGCAAATAAGCCCCGATACCCGTTGGGAAGACTGGGACGGATCTTCAGGATATCATTATTCAGATAATACGATAATGGGATTTAGCCAGACTCATTTAAGTGGAACCGGCGCTCCGGAATACTGCGATGTGCTTTTTATGCCTACGGTTGGCAAGGTTCAGATTCTTCCGGGCGACGAGAAGGACTCCAAAACAGGTTATCGTTCTACTTTTAGCCACATAAACGAAAAAGCTTTGCCGGGTTATTACAGCGTTCTTCTTGATGATTACAATGTAAAAGCAGAGCTGACTGCCACAACCCGCACTGGTTTTCATCGGTATACTTTCCCTGCGGCAGAACAAGCAAATATTATTATTGATTTGAAAAATCGGGACCATGTTTTGGAATCGAATATTGAGTTTATAAGTGATACCGAGATTCAGGGATTGCGTAAATCACGACGTTGGGCAAAAGAGCAGTTTGTTTACTTCTATGCAAAATTTTCAAAACCCTTTGAATCGTATGGAATTGTAATAAACGATACTTTGGTAGATGGGATACAAAAGGCTGAAGGTAAAAATATACGAGCATTTGTACAGTTTAAAACGAAAGCCGACGAGAAGGTTCTGGTAAAAGTCGGAATATCTGCTGTTGATACAGAAGGTGCCAAAAGAAATCTGGAAGCAGAAAATTCATCTTGGAATTTTGATCAGGTTGCGAAAGATGCAAAATATAAATGGAACTCATTTCTCTCGAAAATTGAAGTAGAAGGAGGGAGTGAAAGACAAAAAAGGATTTTTTACACCGGGTTGTATCACACGGCTATTGCACCTAATATTTTTATGGATGTAGATCGTCGGTACCGGGGCGTCGATCATCAAATTCACAAAGCCGAAGATTTTTCCAATTATACGGTTTTTTCGTTGTGGGATACTTTTCGTGCAAATATGCCGCTTTACAGCATTATCGATCCGGAAAGATATACCGATTGGATAAGGACATTTTTAGAGATGTACAAAATAGGGGGGAAACTGCCGCAGTGGGAGCTGGCAGGTAACTACACCGGTGTAATGATTGGATATCATACACACTCTGTAATTCTTGATGGTTATGTAAAAGGGATTCGTGATTTTGATGAGCAGCTTGCTTTTGAAGCAATGAAAAAAAGGGTGGAGAACATTGGCTACTATAAAGACCTGGGATTTATTCCGGCAGACAAAGTAGGCGGTTCTGTTTCTATGGTTATGGAATATGCCTACAACGACTGGAGCGTTGCACAAATGGCAAAGCTGCTTGATAAAGAACAAGATTTTCAGGATTTTAGTAAATGGTCGCAGTTTTACAAAAATATGTTTGATCCGGAAATTGGATTTATGCGTCCGAAACATTCAGACCGTTCATGGATCTCACCGTTTGATCCGACAGAAGGAAGTGAGCATTTTGTAGAGGGCAACGCTTATCAATACAGTTTATTTGTTCCGCACGATGTTAACGGATTGATTGATCTGATAGGAGGCGACAATAAATTTATAAGCTGGATGGATACCCTTTTCGCCAAACAATCGATCCACGATGAAACAGCTATCGATGCAACAGGTTTAATCGGGCAGTATGCACACGGGAACGAACCTAGCCATCACATGGCTTATTTGTACAATTATGCCGGCGCTCCCTGGAAAACGCAGGCAATTGTTCGGCAGATACTGGAAACTATGTACGATGACAAACCTGATGGACTAAGTGGAAACGAAGACTGCGGGCAGATGTCGGCATGGTACATATTAAGCGCTATGGGCTTTTATCAGGTGTGTCCCGGAACTCCGGAGTACATAATTGGAAGTCCCATTTTTGATAAGGTTACCATTCATCTTGAAAACGGGAAGAAGTTTACGGTTAAGGCAAAAAATGTTTCTGCTGAAAACAAATATGTGCAGTCTGTTTCCTTAAATGGAGAATCATATTCTAAATCGTGGTTTACTCACAACGATATTTTAAACGGATCTGAACTGGTTTTTGAGATGGGAGCAAATCCAAATAAGAAATGGGGTGCATCACCCAAAGATCGTCCTTTTTCTGTTAAGTTCGAAAAGACAACCGCTTTGCCTTATTCTGTAACTTCTGACGAATATTTCCTTCATTCGGCAAAAGTTGAATTAAAGTGTGACGCCCTGGAAGCTAAAATACATTATACCATCGATGAAAGCCGGCCAACTGAAAACTCTCCGCTTTATACTCATCCTGTTATTTTAAACACCTCCACGGAGATACGTTTTGCTTCATTCAGCAATGGATTGGCTTCAAGTGTGCCGGTATCGGCTACTGTTAAAAAGTTGGAATTTGAACCCTGTAAAAACTATGAAGGAACGGGGAATTTCGTACAGGGATTGAAATATAAATACTTCCATGCCCATGTAATGGATGAGAATGATCTGGATAAATTGGAACCCTTAGAAACAGGTATTCTGCCAAACTTTACCATTGATCAGCGAAAAAGGGAAGATTATATTGGGTACATTTATTCAGGTTATCTTGATGTTCCCAAAGATGGAGTTTATACATTCTCGATTAAAGTAAATGATAGATGTACTCTATATCTGGACGGAAAAGAATTTTTACGCGGAGGTTACAAAACAATAGCATTAAAGAAAGGAAAATATAAAATCGATCAAAAATATTTTCAGTTGGGAGCACGAAAATTCAACATTGTTAAATGGAAAGGTCCCGGAATTGAAGAACAGGAAATTCCTGCTTGGGCATTGTATCATCTTAAATAAAGAAATTACTTAAATGAAACGACCATGAGAAAATTGTTCACACAGAAGCGAATGATTACCCCGAAGTTTTTGGGCATGGGAGTTTCAACAGTTATCAAAGAACAGACAATTGTAAACAAATGAAATCTATTTACATATTCCTGGTAGTTGCGGGCTGTCTATTGAGTTGGCACGAATCTGTATTGGCAAAAAAGATTTCAACCGCATTTATTAGCCCGGTAAATGTTAATTTAAATCAGAGTCAGAAGGATAATAAAGATAATTTTCCACAAGCTAAAAACGGAGGAATTTATGTAGTGGCCCACCGCGGAGCTCATGTCGGTATTCCTGAAAATTCACTCCCTGCTTTTCAGAAAGCGATAGATTTAGGTTGTGATTTTGTTGAAATTGATACGCGAAAAACTAAAGACGGAAGAATTGTAAGTGTTCATAATTCAACTATCGATCAATATGTAGTTGGCAAAACAGGCAAAGTAAGCGATTATACGCTGGCCGAATTAAAACAGATGAGTATTGGCGGGAAACTGGGTGAGGAATGGAAGGATACGCGTATTCCAACTTTTGAAGAAATTCTGGCTCTGTGCAAAGGAAGAATTGGTATTTATCTCGATTTGAAAGAACTTCTTGTTCCGGAATTGCTTGACATTATTCGAAAATATGAAATGGAACGCGACATTATCTGGTATATTCCTGCATCGCACATGGATATTTTAAAGCAACTTAAAAATATGTGCCCCGAATGTTTACCAATGCCCGATCCGGGGCCTGAAAAGAATATACCCAAAGTGGTTAGACAAATTCAGCCACGTGTTGTGGCAAGCAACATGAGACAACTCAGCGAAAACTTTGTGAAAACTGCTCACGATTATAAAATAAAAGTAATTGTTGATGAAAAGGAAGGAACACCATCAGAATGGGAAAAGATTATTAAATGGGGAACAGATGGTATTCAGACCGACAATCCGGAAGCCTTAATTAACTATTTAAAAACCAAATAAATCTAAAAAAGTGTATTATGAGAAAATCAATCTTTTTATTATCTGCAGTAATTGTAAGCCTGCTTTTGGGGGCTTGTAATAACGAACCCAAATGGCAATCGTTATTCAATGGAAAAGACCTTGAAGGATGGACTGTCAGGGGAAAAGCGAACTGGACAGTTAAAGAGGGTGTTTTAATTGGAGAAGGCGAAAACGGGCATATTTATGCGGCACCTGAATTAACTGATCTGGAAGTAAAAGGAACATTCAGGATAACAAGTACGGGAAAAAATGCCAATAGTGGATTATATTTTCGTGCAAATCCGCCTGCCGATAATCCCGATGGATACCCGCGTGGTTATGAAGCTCAGATTTGCAACAGTCAGGATGCGCACACCGGGTGGTTATGGAAACCCGGAACGCCTACAGGTAAAGCCACTTCAAATCATACAAAAGATGGTGAATGGTTTGATTACCGGGTTAAAGTTGTTGGCAGTCATATCGAATTCTGGATAAATGATCAACCGGTAATGACCTATGATGACGATGAATACAAGAAAGGCTATTTTGCCATTCAGTGCCATAATCCGGGAATGATAATAGAAGCAAAAAACCTTTTTTACAAGGATTTAAGCAGAAAATAATATCTTAGAGTTTTATTAAAATAGATTGTACAAATGAATCTTAAATCTTTTATAGTTTTTGTATTTATCGTTTTATTAATTGGCTGTGGGAAATCAGTACAAACAGTAAAGGTTCTGCAGGTGCCGGGGAGAGATCAATATTGTAAAATTGATTTGAACGGTGTAACTGTTCTTCCAAGTGGGCGACATTTAACACCTGCCGGCGATATAATACAAATCACCAATGATCCGTATGGAATGGCAGTTTCACCTGATGGACGAAAAGCAGTAACACTGCACAATGGTGTGATAACAATTATTGACTTAATTTCTCTGGAAACTAATCGGATACCTAGCTACGACAAAAAAATACCATCGCCACTTACAAAAGGATCGTTTTTAGGAGTTGCTTTTTCAAATGACTCAAAACACGTTTATCTGAGTGGTGGTGATAAAGGAGATGTTGTAATTTACGACATTGAAAAACTAAAAAAGATAGATTCAATTTCACTAAACGGAAAAGTAAACGGAATTGACTATGAAGATAGTTTTACCTCAGATTTGATGTACAATCCCGATAAAAATGAGTTATTGGTTTTAGACCGGGCAAATTTCCGCATGGTGCGTTTAGACTTGGCCTCGAAGAAAATAACAGCCTCTGTGAAAGTAGGTCGGCAACCTTTTGGAATTTCTATGAGCCCCGATAAAAAACAAGCACTGGTAGCCAATGTGGGTGTTTATTCCTATCCAACAGTTAAAGGGGCAACACCCGAAAACTTCGATGATCTGCGAATTTCTCATCATCCTTATGGCGAAAATACACATGAATCAATTCATGGTACTGTGGTCGAGGGAAAAGTTATACCAGGGTTGGGAAGTCCAAATCATCCCGATGCAATGAGTGTTTTTACAATTGATCTGGAAAAAAACGAAGTAATTAATAAGTTCAAAACGGGTTATCTTGTCGGAGAAACCGTTGAAGATGCCGAAGTTGTGGGAGGTGCCAGTCCAAACTCCATTGCAGTTGGTAAACAATTTGCCTATGTTACCAATGCCACAAACGACAATATTGCGATTATCGACCATACAACTCAGGAAATGGTTGGCCGTATTCCAATACAGGTAGACGAGCGAATTGACAAAGTCAGAGGTTTATTGCCTTTTGGAATAACAATGACAAAAGATGAAAAAACACTTTATGTAGCGTTGCTTGGATTTAATGCAGTTGCCGTAATTGATATTCCAACCCGAACAACAAAAGGTTTTATTCCTTCCTGCTGGGGACCAACCAGAGTTGAACTGTCGAATGATGAAAAAAGTATTTACATTATAACCTGCAGAGGTTACGGGGCCGGACCCAATGGAGGTGTTGGATTTGTTCCTCCTGTTCAGGGAACATCAGTAAGTCAAATTCAATTGGGGAGCTTTCAAAAGGTAAAAGTACCCACCGATAAGGAACTGGCGGAATACACCAAACAATCTGTTGAAAACACTTTTATTGAGACAACGGTAACCGATGATGGAAAAAATCCGCTGCCGCCGTTGCCGGGTTTGCGCGAAAGCCCAATAAAACATGTGGTGTATATTACCAAGGAAAACCGAACCTACGATGAAGTTTTCGGACAGTTAAAAGGTGGAGTAGGAGACAGTACTCTGGCGCGGTATGGAATTAACAATACATACACTTTACCCGATTCAATGCAAAAGGATTTTCCTAACCTTCGAATTTCTCCCAACCATATAAAAGCTGCCAGGCAGTTTTCTTATTCCGATAATTTTTATTGCGACAGCGATGCTTCAGTACATGGTCATCACTGGTTGGTTGGCGTTATTCCGAACGAGTGGGTTGAATCGAATGCCAGCACAAGTAAAACGGTAATGTATTTTTCAAAAGCAGAAGGACGAAGGTTCCCGAAAACAATTGGTAGTGTAGACCCTGAAGATTATGCTGAAATTGGTGGATTGTGGGAAGCGCTTGACAGGCAGAATATTGACTTTTATAATTTTGGACAGGCGAATGAAAGTGGTCATGAAAGAGAAGATTGGTACGATACAAATACCGGAGCTGCACACGGATTAATGATTCCGATGCAAAAAGCTTTATTCTCGAAAACGAGTCATAACTATGCCGGCTACAATATGAATATTCCCGATCAATACAGAATGGATCAGTTTGAAAAGGAATTTACCGAAAAATGGATTAACAGCAACGATGAAATGCCGCCTTTTATTACCATGATGATTCCCAATGACCATGGAGCAGGAATTAATCCAGAACAGGGATATCCTTATCGGCAGTCGTATATGGTTGATAATGATCTTGCTGTTGGCCGTGTTTTACATTTCCTTTCCAGAACAAAATACTGGAAAAATATGCTTGTAATAATTACTGAGGATGACCCGCAGGGGGGAGTGGATCATGTTGACGCTCACCGCTCGATTCTGATGATGGCCGGGCCATATGTAAAAAAAGGATATGTATCGCATACTCATGCTAATTTTGGAGCGATTCTTAAAACAATATATAATATTCTGAATATTCCCTATGTAAATCATTTTGATTTAACCGGATCGTTATTACAGGATTTTTTTACAGACGTACCGGATTTTACTCCTTACACATTAGAACGCCATGATGATCGTATTTACGATGCGGAATTATCGATGAAAAAATATCAAAAAACCATAGACTGGCGAAAAATAGAACAGGGACCACCACTGGATAATACTGAGTATGCCCGAGAAAACTTTGATAAAAACAATGCTGACTAACTTTCTGATAGATGACTTATGTTTAATTTTTTAGGGATAGTTATGGAACACTTTCAAGAGCCTGATGAAATTCATCCTTGTGTTTTTTCCCTGTTTCAGCATAATGTGTTATTCCTTCGCGTTTTACAATTCGCCTAAACTTTTGGTAAGAACCGTCATAAACGGATAACTCAGGTGTGCGCTTGCATTTCAGATAGAGAAGTGGTAATTCTGCCATTTCAACTCGTTGAAGAATAGTATTTGTTTCTGCAACTTTTTCAGCTTTACAGAAAATAGCTTCTGCCTCACGGATAAAGTTTTCCGAGAATAAAATATCTTCTGACGACAGGCCCAGATGAATATGGGTTTTCGGAGTAAGCCGGTTATGCAGCAAATCGAAATATGCACGAATGTATTGTCCGGCACGGCCGTAATATCCGTACATAAAATCGTCGATTACTTCCTCTACGCTACAATCGGGGTTCCAAAGCAATTTAGAAATGAGGTAGGCACGTAGTTCGGCAAACTCACCACCCCGACTCTGGTAAGCAGCCTGTTCCATTATTCCGATAGCATTGTTTCGCTGAAAGGTTTTTATGTTAGACTGCAATACTTTAAAGTTAGGGTAGGGCATAATGTAATGGCTGAAATTTACGACGTAATCCCAAATGTAGAGGTGGGGTGCAATTGCTGACCATCCTTTTAAATCCGATAAAAAAGACTGGTTTTCGGGACAGGACGTAAAATCATGCGCAAAGCAACATTCAATACTACAAAGTCTGACTACCACATTCTCACGTGGTTTGATAGTTAAAGGCGGTGTGCGGGTGTACTGGTAGGCCAGCGTGCCCACATATTTATCGGGAAATTCTTTTTCAATGGCTTGGGCCACCTGGTTTACAAACCAGATTACCGGGCCTGATTCACTTCCTTCTCTTTTAACAAGTGCCTGGCATTTTTCGCATTGGCATGGATTTCTCCAGTCGTTTTGAGAAACCGAGTAAATCAGGTAATCCGGATTTACTCTTATTGTCTTTTTTAGTCTTTCGGTTACAACTTCCAAAACGTCCGGATTGCTTAGGCAAAGCTGGGCACGTTCGTAAATCCGTTCTCCGTCGATTAAACTATAATATTCCGGATGGTCTTTATAAAATTCTTTGGGAGGCATAAATTGGTAAAAGGTATGCACCGCCCAGTAATTTTCGGTTCCTCCATGTTGAGGTCTGGTTTTGTCGAAACTTAGTGTTCCATTCATTTTATTTCGCGCGGCCCACACCGGGTCGAAAGCTTCATAGTAAAAATCGTTTCGAACCCTTATTCCGGGTTTTTCAAAATGATTTAAGCGCTCAAAAGTATATTTATCTTTTTGGGGAGCTGCGCTTACCATTGAAGTGTACCATCGGCATCCCATTTCTTTCTCAAGAAACGACATTACTCCGTACATAGTTCCTCTTTTGCTTCCTCCATAAATAACAATGTTAGCCCCTGAATTAAAATACAAGAACGATTCATCATAGGGTTGCGGTTGTACAGCCTGCGTTTTCTGTTTTATCCAATCGTTATATCCAACAAATATTTGCGGGCCTGTGTACGAAATATCGAATGATTTAACGGGGAGCTTTGCACCACTTATTTCATTAATCCAGTGTTGTAATTCGCCGGCTGCCCATATTTCCGATTCTGATGCTTCATTACTCAGGACGATACGATAATCCGTTTTTTTGTTTGAAAACAGAGTATATTCTTTTCTTATCCCTGCAAAAAAAGGAATTTCCTGTTGAATGATTTCCCTTGTATTCAGAGTGGATTTAACTGACATTGTATAGTCAAGATATTCTTCAGAATGAAAGTTCAATCTATCTGTAAATTGATTTTTTCGTTTTTCCCTGACTATTTCTTTTCCTTTACTGTCGCGAATTATTATTTCAACATTTTTAATAATCATATTGAGCACAGTTTCAGGATAAGGAGAATGTAATTTTATGGAACCATCGGTTTTAGAGGTAACCGAAAATAAGCTGTTACCTCCGGTTAGATTATCGGTTAAAAATGGTAAAAAACGGACACAGAATCCCCAGGAACCGGCACGTTCCTCAACTTTTAGCAGCAGTGTATTCTTTCCTTTTTTTAACGTTACGGGAATCAGGTCGTCATTGGGAGAGAGACCTCGTTCTGAAGGATAGTCCCAAATTTGTTCGCCATTTAACCATAATCTGCAGCCATCGTTACTGCCCAGCGAGAGAAAGCTTACCCTGTTATCCGGTACTTCTATTTCAGTGTAGCAGTAGGCCAGAACAGGTGCTTCTTTCGAAAGGGCATTGTCGAGGTTTATAATCGAATCGGGCGAATTGTACAAAAAGCATTTTGCTTCTCCTTTAGGATAAAACACAGCTGTATTTTCTGATAACTTAGGATGAATTTCACCGCCTAAATCTTCCAAATAATCTGTCTCAAATCCGGGAATGTGTTGCCATTGCCCTGAAGCTTCCTTTTGCTTTTGCAGATGAAAAGGCCCGATAAGATACCATGTTTTCAGCCACTGACCGTTTTGTAACTTTTGTATCGGAAACTCTTTCCCCAAAGTTCCTTTTACTAAAAATAATGTTAACAGGATTACTAATGTCAGTCTCATTTGTTTTGAAATTAAAGGTTTAGCAAAAATTGTAGCAGGTTATTATTTATTGTCGTTTTTAATCAGCCATATTTCGGAAACCTGAGAGCCGCGTTCTCCTTCGCCACATGTCCATGTAAAAGTTATGGTTCCGTCTTTAACTGTATTTGCAGGAACCGGGAATTCGTATATCGGCTGAATTCCTGTTTGGATAAAGTCATGCACAGCAGTTTCGTCGGCCATAAGTTTCATTTTTGAACGAAACCGGCCAGTGTAGGCAATTCGAATGGTGTAAGTACTTTGCGGATCAAGATTGTTATATACAATTTGCAAAGGCTCTTCGTAAAGTGTTGTTACCTGATTCATCCAGGTTATAGGAGAAGACTTGCCTTCAAATCCTTTGGCATTAACTTCGTGCACCCATTCTTCGCCACGTAATCCAACTCCAAAACTCACCCGTGGCGATTTTAGGCTTCCCGGATCTTTCAACCACGTAACATTCGATCTTATTCTCGACCAGCTGGCAGGAGAACCAAAGTTGTCGTAAAAGCCACCCGGACCAGGATTTGTTCGTTGGAGTATTTTTTCAATTTTTAACAGGCGTTCTGTCTCCGACGTAATATTCTTGATCGAAGAAAACTGATCCAACAACCACATTGCATTATTTAACGGAAGATCAATGTTATCGATAAAATTACCCCGTCCGCTCATTGCTCCATGCTTATCAATTGTTAACTGTGCTCCAATACTGTTAAAAAGCGAATCAGCAAGATCATAACAGCGATATTTTAAGTGCGGATAAACGGGCGCAGTTTTGGCTTTTGTTAAAGTAGTAACAGCTTGATTCAGGGCATTAACAGAACCCAAATAATTAGCAGATGAAAGAATTTCAAGAGCTTCTTGTTCAAGTTCGGTCTCGTAAATTAGACGGCGATACTGGTAAGCATCAAAATAAGCGCGTAACAGCCCCATCTGAAAGCGTGGATTTCTTTTCATATTTTCCGGTACCGATTTTTCTATTTCCTGCCACTGATAAAGTGTATTCTGTACTGCAGGGTTAGTTAACAACGAGCCTTGTAAATTTTTTTCCAGCGCCATAAATCCGAGCGCCACTTCTTCAGTATAGTCGGGACCAATAAAATAGCGGGCATAATCGCGTAACGTTTCTATAACCGGCGATTCCGGGTTCCAATCCTGATCGCTCCAGACCATTTTATTTACATCATCGTTCGTTCCTTCCGAATAACTGATACTTCCCTGGGCCAACTGGTCGAAAGCATTATGAATGAATTTCTCATCAGTGGGGCGGGGATTGATACATTCACGTCCCAGAGTGATTGCATAGGCCAAATCCCAGTTTGGGATGGGGTACTGGCAACTTAAACTATGTGTTATATCCGGATATCGTCTGATTGGAATATCAGGCCCAATAATTTTGCGGATTTCTGCAATAGGGGTTTTTATCCAGGGACCAAAAACCACTCCTCCAAACCAATCGTATTTTCGGTTTACATGGCCATAAAATGCGTCGAACCATTCTTTTGTAGGACGAAACACTTGCGGAGATACCCATATTTTGGCATCGGGATGATATTGATGCAGAACTTTTGCTTCCTGTTCGAGCCAGCTAAATAATATATCCGGCTCAAGATCGCCCGGATCGCCACCGGGAACAAAAAGATGATCTAACCTGCTAACTGCAGCAAAAACCTTGTGGCGCTCGTCCAACTCTTTTTTTACTGAATCGGGATGTGTATAATCTGCTCCCAGATTCGGATACCACATCCAAACATCAATTCCGTATGAGTCGCAAATCTTTGCTTGCTCTTCAATCATTTTAATTGTCGGTAGTTTCATATGGCGACTGGTATAATCGTCGTCGGTACGGGGAGGCATAATTTCTATGCTGTTGGCACCGAATATTGCCAGGTCGCGTATGTAATTGTCAAATTGTTTTGGAGACCATGCATCGTAAGCATTTGTTTTTGGACGGTATCCCAGTTGGTGTCCACGAAAAGGATAGGCCGGCGAAGAAGAGATGTTTATATTCTCCGGTACTAAAACTACACCGGGCCGGAGCTCCATTTTGCGCAATAGTTTCCCTACTCCATACAAAACTCCCCGTGCATCGTGTCCGGCTATTACCGCTGTTTTTGTCTGCTTATGTATTCCAATTTTATAGCCTTCGGTGTTTGTGGCTGGCATAGTTGCTATCATTTTTTGTATATATTCTGGGAATCCGGAGTCTTCGCCTTCAATACCTATTGCAATTATTGGGCAACCCGATTTGTTCGATTTATTACTTACCGGTAGTTGAATGGAGCTTCTTTTTTTTATTTCTTCTTTTAAAACTGTTACCGATTTTTGTACAAGTTGATCTTTTTTGTTAAAACAAATTATAGTTGAATTTGTAACATCGAGCATTTGGGCGAAACCATTTCCTGTTATAAAAACGATAAGGCCGAATACGATTAATAGTTTTCTTGGGATATTTTTCATCGAAATAATTTTAGATAACTCCGGTAGTACCTCCCCGGTTCATTGAAACATCAACAGGTTTGTTGTTTTTCCACGATCCGCATGTAAAGTCGGGAACATCGACAGATTGCCCGCGGTTTGCAACCGATATTTCGCTAAGTGGAGCAATGGAACTCCAAAGAGCTGCGTCGTAAACATCCTGTTCCAGCGGGAGACCATTTCGCAGACAGTCGATGGTGCGCCAGTCCATTAAAAAATCCATGCCGCCATGCCCGCCAACTTGTTTGGCCATTTCTCCAACTTTAGCAACTATTTTCGGCTCATATTGCTTTTCAAGCCTTTTAAATTCTTCAGCAGATATCCATTCGTGACCGTTTGAAATCCGGGGAGGATCAGGATATTTCAGAGCCATAGCTTTTGTACCACAAACCTTGTGAATTCTGGAATAAGGCCTTGTGGAGCTAACATCATGTTGCAACATTATTGTTCGGCCTTTAATTGTTTTTATGGTTGTGGTATTCATATTCCCACGGTACGAATGACCGGCAAATTCTTCATAGAAATTGTCATCAGAAGCAAGTTGTTTAGCCATTTTATTCATGGAGAAATCATCGCTGGAAACAGAAACCAAATACTCCATTTTATCTCCCCGGTTTGTATTCATTATCTGGCATATAGGCCCCAAACCATGAGTAGGATATAAATTGCCATTTCGGTAATTTTGTTTTAAGCGCCACATGTTCCAGTATTTGGTTTTGCTGAAATTGCCCTCCAGAATATCATGAAGATAGGCACCTTCGCCATGGATAATTTCACCAAAGAATCCCTGCCGAGCCATGTTCAGAGTCAATAATTCAAAAAAATCATAGCAGCAGTTTTCAAGCATCATACAATGCTTTTTGTTTCTTTCAGATGCTTCAACCAATTGCCAACATTCATCAAGAGTTGTTGCGGCCGGTACTTCCGAGCAGGCATGTTTCCCGTGGTTCATGGCATAAACGGCCATGGGAGTATGCAAATGCCAGGGCGTGGTTATGTATATAAGGTCAAGGTCGTCGCGTTCGCAAAGTTTTTTCCAGGTATCTTCTGTGCCGGTATATGTTACAGGTTGATGTGGACTGTCCTTCAGTTTTTCCCGCACCAATTCAACCCTTTCAGACCTAATGTCGCAAAGGGCTTTTATTTCAACACCTTCAATATGACTCATTCGCTCAACAGCTCCCGGCCCGCGGTTTCCCAGTCCAATAAAACCGATGCGTACGTTTTCAATTTTTGGGGCGGCATAGCCACACATGTTAAATTGCTGCTTGTATTTTTTTGTAGCCGGTAAGTGTGGTGTTGCTACTGTATGGTTTGAAGCAAATACATTCCGACCCAACAAACTTATGCCTGCTAAACCAGAAAGCTTTATAAAATTTCTGCGATTCTCTTTCATGGTATTTTAGTTTTTATTTAGGTTTTCAAAGATTCTTTCTGAGAGTTAAAGTTAAGGTATTTAGCACTTGTTGACTTCATATATTTTATACAAAACAGATGATTATTTGTGATTTATTTGCTTGTTATACAATTCTTAAAGTGTTTCAGAAAGGAGTAATTCAATACAGCAAAATATAATGGGTATTGAACAAAATTGAAGTAGTAATTTTTGTGGTATTTCACGATATTTACAGAAGAAATTACTTTGGGCTAATATATTTTTAGAAGTATGAGAAAGATATTAAAAGCAATCGGTATTGTGTTTGTGGTGGGTGTAATCGCATTATTTTTTTGGATGTATTCGAATTTAAAGGATCGACACCCTGATTATTTGGCTGATCTATCTGTCAAGAACGAATTGCCATCAGAATTAAAAGCCGGTTTTGCAGCTGTCGCCATTACTCCGGAAGTTCCGGATAAATGGGAAGACAAAAATAACGATGCAAAATATAAAACGAAAGACGGAGATTCATTTACCGACGGAAACGGGAATGGTGTTTTCGATCCGGTTTGGATTGCAGGATTTAGTAACAATAAACCAGCCAATGGAGTGCATGACGATACCTGGGCACGAACAATGATGATTGATGACGGAAAAACCCGGCTGGCAATTGTTATTTTAGATGCCATTGGATTTATGAACGATGACGTTGTAGATGTTCGGAAAATGATACCAAATGAAACCGGAGTGGACTATACAATTATTGCTTCTACTCACACGCACGAAGCCGCAGATCTGGTTGGACTTTGGGGCGAAACTCCTTTTAAATGCGGCGTGAACAAAGAATACATGAAGTTTGTAAAAAGCCAGATTGTTAAGTCGGTGATGGAGGCATCAAAAAAATTAAAGCCGGCAAAACTGGAAATATCGCAGGATTTAACAGGAGCCATTCCGTTGGTGAAAGATACACGGAAACCCGAAGTTTTCGATTCGGGAATGCGATTGATTAAAGCCATTGATAAAGAAAATGGCGAGATTATGGGAAGTGTGGTTGCATGGGCTGATCATCCGGAAACTTTATGGAGTAAAAATTTGCTCATATCATCCGACTTCCCGCATTATGTACGTGAAGGAGTGGAGAAAGGCGTATTTTCTGGCGACAGTGTTGTTAAACAGGGGATTGGTGGAGTTTGCATTTATATGAATGGTGCCGTTGGTGGACTGATGTGTACACATCCAAGTTTGACGGTAACAGATCCTTTAACCGGAATCGAGTATAAAGAACCCTCCTTCGAAAAAGCAGAGGCGCAGGGAAAAAAAATGTCGATGCTGGCACTTGATGCGATGGATAATCCTATCGAAGTTGTGGACTCAGCGGGTATTTCACTGGTTGTGAGTACGATAAAAATGCCAATTAAAAATAATTTATTTAAGCTGGCAACAGCACTTGGAGTGTTGGATCGGGGAACGTCGGGCTGGATGAAAATGAGATCGGAGCTGGCGGTTATTAAAATTGGCGAAATTTCGTTGGTAACCATTCCCGGAGAAATTTATCCGGAGCTTGTTAACGGAGAGATTGAAGCACCCGAAGGAAATGATTATAATATACAACCTTTGGAAGTGCCACCAATTCGGGAGATGATGCCCGGGAAATATAAATTTATACTTGGTTTGGCCAACGACGAAATTGGTTATATACTTCCCCAAAGTCAGTGGGATGTAAAAGCTCCTTATACATACGGCAGAGATAATTCTCCTTATGGTGAAGAAAATTCGCTGGGACCGGAAACAGCCTCTATTCTGCATAAAAATTTAAAAGAAATGCTAAACGAACTGGGCAAATGAGAAGATAATAACTTTACAGAACAATAGTTGTAAATTATTTATTCAGCTTTATATGCATTAAAATTTACTGCTTATGAAAAGAAAAATACTAAAAAGAATAATAAAGGGATTTCTGTTTATTCTGGCTGTGTTTATTCTGCTAATGTTAACTCCGCGGGCGGTCGGATTTTTGTTTCCCCACAAAGCGCCGATTGGTTATCATTTTGAAACACTCGACTATCTGGCTATTAGTACTGGTCTGGAGAAACTTGTAAATCTTGAACCTGAAGTTTCAGATAATATACAGGAATATAAAAATATTGAATACAAGAATGTAAATGGAAAATCCTTACAACTGAATTTATATAAATTGAAAGATTCAAAAGAAAAAGCCCCGTTGCTTGTTTTTATTCACGGCGGTGGGTGGCGCAGCGGTAAACGATCAGACTACCTTATTTACCTGCTCGATTATGCCGAAAAAGGCTATGTTACGGCCACTGTGTCGTATCGTTTAAAACGAGACAGCATTTATCCGGCGGCTGTTGAAGATGTTGTTGATGCGGTTAGCTGGATCTTTGAAAATGGCAATAAGTATGGATATGATACAACCAGAATTGCTTTGATAGGAGGTTCGGCGGGCGCGCATTTGGCTATGATGGCCGGTTATGGCTGGAAGAATCCGCGAACAGGAAATATAAAAAAACACAAAATTAAAACAGTGGTTGATATTTACGGGCCGGTTGATATGACCACACCTTATGCACAAACGCAATATATGGTTACTGATTTTATCGGTCATCCGTATTCAGAAAGACCTGAATTGTATTGGGAAGCTTCACCTGCAAAATACCTGGATGAAAATCTGCCGGCTACCTTAATTTTTCAAGGAACTTCCGATAAGCTGCTTCCACAAAGCCAGTCGGATACTTTAAAAGCACGACTCGACAGGCTGGGAGTTCCCTGCCGGTATTACAAACTCCCGCTTTGGCCACATGCAATGGACATTGCTGAACGTCCGAATAGATACATGCAAAAGAAAATGGATACTTTTTTTGAAGAATACCTTTGGTGAGATGTTGCTGAACAGCAGGCTAAACTATTTTTCTGCTGCAGGGTTTTCTTGAATAAACTTTAACGCTTCCCGGCCTAAAATTTCGCCGGTCATTTCGCCTAAAGTCGTTCTCGAAATGTAGTTGTATCTTTCGAAACTTTGAAAATCTTCCTTCGAAATTATATATCCAAAAGCATCATTGGTTAAGCCAAACAGAAAAGGCTGGTTGGTTTTCATATGGCGTTTTATATAATAGCCAATATTGGGCAGGGCTTCTCCCGGAATGGTTAATACCTGTGCAGTTCCAATATTTAAAAGGTTGAGTTGTGTTTCTACCTTACTGTAATCATCTGTTTTGTAACCAGCCATTTCTGCCACCGACGAATGCTGAAACACAAAACGCATCGCTTCGTTTTCAAGAGGAAATGTTATGGTCTTTGAGGCGCTGTATAATTTCGGATTTTTCTGAAGTAGTGCCGGTTCTACAATTCTCAGGGCTTCATCTGCCATCAGGTTTCCGATGCGAATACATTCATCCCAATCGTTGGCTTCTTTGCCGTTTTCTCTGCGGGTATCGGCTGTAACCATTCCTCCCTGTGCACTGTTTATAAACAAGGCAACTCCGCCAGCCTGTTCTTCAATCCGGTTGTAAAGCGGGCCGCATAAGTCAGGACTGATTAGTTTTCTTTTTGTTCCTAAAATTTCAGGGTGTGTTGCATAATTGACAAGTGTGGCAATGGTTTTTCCTTTATTATCTCCACTTGTTGCAATGGCCTGAATGACACCCATGCGTGGATCGTACAACCGGGGGGCATAATAATTATAAGCTATTTTACCTTTAGCCTCGTCAACCGCAATTTTTAAAGTTGCCGGTTCCAGGTTTTTAATTGCTTCGTTTACAGCATCTGCAATTTGGTTGGCACACCATGCAAGGTATTCGAGGTCGGCAGCAGGCATTCCGTTTTCATCCGGGAATCCGTAAGCATCGGGAGCACTGTGTGTATGTGTTGCGCCAATTAATATATTTTCAGGCAAAATACCATTGATTTTTTTCCGCGATAGATTTCCCAGATAGGCTGGCCATCCAATATTGTCAACGCCCACAATGGCTACTTTTGTGTCTCCTTTTTCCATAACCAAAGCGCGAACCGACAGTTTCCCCTGTATCCCTTCTGGAATAGTAGGTGTTCCCATTCCTCCGGATATCGGGATTAAGTGGTCGGGTGTAATGTCGCGCACCGCCGCCGCAGCTTTAAAGGTTTGTGCATTAATTTGTGTTGAAAGAAAAAGGATAACGATTAAAAATGAGATTTTCGATTTCATTTTCTGTTGGTTTCAAAAGATTAATAAATATAAATGGGATTTGAATAAATCCAGGGAACATATTCCCCGTTTAGGTTTACGTGTACTTCCATTCGATAAGCCCCCTTATCATTCAGGTTTGAGTAGTTATATTGGTAACTGTCAATATCAGAAACATCAAGTGTTGTTCCATTGTGAATAAGCCTGAATTGCCCGGGGAAAGGGGAGACTGCATGGAGCGAATTAAATTCGTTTATTACCAGCGAATCTCCCGGGATTGCTTTCATTTTACCACTATTGTTTTTTGCAAAGTAGTTAAAACCGCTGGCATCTCCCAGACTTTTAAAGGCCATAAATAAATGTCCGAGTTTGATATGATGTGAAAGTGATGACATGGTTAACGAATCGGCAAAAACATAGTTGGTTACATAATCGAAACCTTCCATATACGTGTCAATCATAAATTTGAAAATCCAACCACTGTTGTCTGGCTCATGAAAAAGCCATTTGTTTAAGAGAGTTACCTTTAGCGTGTCGATAGGGTTGGCATTGGGACCTATCCATTCAACGCGTCCATCTTTAATATATCTTGCCCTGAAATTTTGGTTTTCGTGTGTGTCGACAGCAGAATAGCCAACAATTTTTCGCTGTACATTTAATGAATCCCACAATGCAAGAATCTGTGTTTGCTCATCAAATAGTTGACGTAAGGCCCAAATTCGGTACTTTTTACCGTTCGCAATAAAATTAAAAATATTAGGAGCCAGCTTTTCATCTTTTGTATCGGTATGAAAGTTGTAAATTTCCATGCCCTGGTACCAGGAATTATCCCAATTGTGTGGTTCTTCGGTATGAGCATAAAATACAATTCCGTCGTCTTCAATTATATTTTTCGAAAGGCTGTCTTTGTCAATGTTCCAGTCAAGCACAATTGAATCTTGCAATGGCCAGGCAGCAAATCCTTTTTTTTCACTACCGGGAACAATTAGAATGTTGTTGTAAAAGCCACTATATCCGCGAGGAAAAGAATCGATATTCCCGTGAGGATGATCGGTTAAAAAGATAAAATCGATGCCATTTTTTGCAGCTGCCGGAATGAGGTCTGTTAGTTTTCCTTCGCAGTCGTGCGACCAGAAACTATGTGCGTGCATAATACCTCGGTAGGTATTTAGTTGTGTAGTTTCAGGTGTTTTTTTGCGAAGTTTTTGAAACGCTGCTATTTCTTTTTCAAGTTTGGGATATGTAACAAAATGGCGCCAAACAGGTGCTGCAAAACCAACAATTAAAAGTATGAACACACTCGCCAAAATGAAACAGACAAGGTATTTTAAAACAGTTAAAAATTTCCTTATGGTTTTTAAGGATGGCATTATTCAATTACAATTTCGGTCAACTGATGAATTAAATCCATAGTATAATCTCCCATGTTTGGACCAAACCAACCCATTGTTTTTGGCTCGTACTTGTCGAGATAAAAATATTTACCCGGGATGATATAGCCCAGATAACTTCCGTTAAAACTGGAAACATTGGCCTTAAAACCTCTGGCGGCCAGATTATTTTTTATCTGCAGCGCATATTCTCCGCTAAAATCAGAAGGAGTAGTTATCCATATCATGTCTCCGAATCGGGCAACCTGCAGGAATGAATTATCGGGTAAAGGATTGATTTTCTGACAAAGAAAGGTTGAAAGATTTCTTTTTGTGCTTAACCGAATATTGTAATCGGGCAATTGCAATTTTAGCGTAACAATTGACACAGCAAGAGTGGGAGAGAGTACTGTTCTTTTTAGATGAATAGTCAGACTGTCGGCCAGCGACTCACCAATAAATCTGGGCTTTTCAAATCCTTTGCCTTCTCCACAATGTGTTTGACTCCCTACCGAACCAGCAAAAAAGATTGCATAATTAACCGATGTTTTTTCCATTTTGCGTTGCCAGTAACCCGGGTAATCGCCACTTATTTGCATGTTTTTATCGCCCAAGGTTGTGGAGTGTGCTGAAAAAGAACCAATTACTGCACTTTTCCCATCGGTTTGTGCCAGGTAGATAAAGCTGAAACCATCGTTTTTTGTGCCCAGGTTTCCAATTAAACGGTTGCGTGTGTAATCTTTAGCGTTAAAATCGCCTGTTCCAATTTTAGCCGGTTTTAGATTGGTAACGGCTTTTTCAACAGCATCAGTAAATTTTAAAACGAGCCATTCAACCAGTTCCGGATTGTATTCTCCGGCGAATTGTTCTCCAACCCAGCCTTGGCCCCAGGCTCCCAAACTTGAATGAGTATGCGTTGCCGAGAAAAGAAGTTGTTCGCGCCGATATCCTTTTACAATCAATTTTTCCATTACAGAATCGGTGATATTAGGAGGTATAATCAACAAATCGGCACCAACAAAAACTAGCAGTTTCTGATTGACTTTTAATGCTGCCGCTTTCACAAAAATGCTGTCGTGGATTCCGGTTGCTGAAGCTCCTTTGCGTGCACCATAACCAGACAAGGGAAGATGAGTAAATTCGCCGGTTGCAGAATTATCTGCGGCGCAGTTTAGTTTTGGAGTTATGCTCACTTTGGCAAAGCCGGCCATTAACGAATCATTGTTTTTGGAGTGGGCTTGCGCCAGTTTCTCAATCTGGTTACATTCGTTTTTATAATAATCGCTTTCGAAATAAGATGTTTGACTTACCGGAACAGTGCCCCAAAAATAAACAACTGCAAGCAGTACAATTATTATCGTAACTGAAATTCCAATTCTTCGTAAAGTCTTCATTCTGTTTGTTTTCTTATTTCTTTGTGTCGAAAGAATATCCGGATATTACATATCAATTACTGGCCACGGTTTAATAATAATTCGTTTTTGTTGGCAACAAATATTCGTGTACTTTTTGTATAGTCTTCACCAAATGGTGCTTTGTATTTCATATCCACATAGAAGGCTTTGTATCCGTTATCCGGGAAATCAATCTCGATTTTAAATTGTTCTTCGTCTGTATTACTATTCATTCTATTTTCGGTCCATTCTTCATCTCTGAAATCGCGATCTTCTGAAGCCGTACTCCATAAAATTACATCTTCTAACTTACCAGACATAGGTTGTATAATGAGCTTAATTTTTCCATCTGTTTCAGAAATAGAATAGTCGAATTCAGGGTAATCTTCGTTGGTAATGGCAGTGCCAAAAAATGCACTTAAAGTGGTAAGTGCTGTTTTTTTATCGCCTAAACCATGACCGGCATTGGGTGTATAACAAACATAGTTTTTGCCCGGAATGCTGTCGATATAATTTTTTATGGCATCCACCGGCCAATACTCATCGTTTGTGCCAATGAATAACATCTTAGGCATGGTTAAGGTTTTGCGATACGAATACGGATCAATCATGGTAACCAGGTCTTTTCCTTCCGGTGAGTCAATCTGTTGAGCAATTCCGAGGTTCACGTAATCTTCAATTTGAATACTGTAATCGCCCCAGGCAACTTTGTGATAATCTACATTTACTGGCATATTCAATACGTCGATTACCATTGGCCCGATAGCTTTTACACGTTTATCGTTGGCCCCGGTAAGCCAAGTAGTCCAACCTCTTTTTGATGCCCCCGAAACTACAAACTGGTTTACCTTATATGCGATTTCTTTTTTTGCAAATTGTTGCACAGCATCCATTGCACGCACTGCACTTTTGGTCATCGGGAATAAAAGTGGCCAGGTAAAATCGTGATCGTTTTGGTAATTGTGAAGCGTGAACGAGATCAATTCGTCTTCTGTTCTGTCGCCATACAACGGTTGGTTAGGTGTTTGCCACAAAATGGCGCTTATGGCTTTGTTCGTCCGGGAAATACGGCTAAACATTGTAATGTCTTCTTTATCCCACTGATGAATGTTTGGTTCGCCATTCTTTACACTTCCTCCGGTTATAAAAAGTAGTGCATCTTTATAAGTTAAATTATCCGGAACGACAATGGTGAGTTCATGTTTCCATTTAATATTGCGCCAGGTTTGCGAAGTAAAAATAACACGATATAAGGTTACGCCATCGGCATCAAATTTATCCTGAATTTCCCATGAAAAAGATTTATCCCCATTGTTAAGGTAGGCCTGAAGGGCATTTCCTGGTGTAATCGGTTTATTCTTTTCTGCTAAGACCAAATTCGCAGAATATAAGAGTGCAAATAAAAGGATTATTAATTTTCTCATTTCGAAGATTTTTTGTGTCATTAGAAATATGTTGCAATAATAAGCAGACAACATTTAATGTTGTCTGCTTATTTAAATAATGGGATAAATCTGCTTTAATAAGGTTTATTGGTTCCTTGTAACAGCCACATTTTCGACCATGCACTGTTCTTTGTCTGATCATTACCTTGATATGGAGTGGCTTCCAGTCTTTCTATAGCTGCTTCTGCATTTTTTGTGTTTCTTGATATCTCATCCGTATTATGATAATAGAAACGGAGAGGTAGTTTTTCTCTTTTAGCAGATTCTCCGGTTTGTAAATCAGGTAATCCGGTTCTTCTGTAATCAAACCACGATTCGGCTGCAGCACTCCAGCTGGCTATCCATTTTTGCTGAATTATACTTTCGAGCCCAGAATAAGGAGCTCCATCGATGTAACCATTGAAAGAACTTCCAACTCCCCAGGCGTTAAAAGATTCCTGAATACCTTTGGCATAAAGTTCTTCTGGGCTTCCCGGAGCCCAGCCATACAATGCGGCTTCTGCCAATATGAGGTGAACTTCGGCTGCAGACATTATTCTCATCAACAATAGGGAACCACTGCTTTCTTTGTACATGCTATTTAATTGAGAAGCATGTGGATTATAAACGCCCTGTTCCAGGTTTGGATTTAAATTGTATTGTGGAGCAGCAAAAACCGAAGGAGGTATCCCTACAAAATCCGGATCAAAATCAACTCCAAGATTCCATGCTGCTTCATAATCGTCAATAATATCCTGCGAAACATATCTTATACCATTTTGTATATAATCAACATCTGTACCCGAGGTTAATGCTAAGGGTATTTCAATTTTATCGGCCCAAACTCCAAGCCTGGGATCATTTAACTCCTGAAGAGCATCTACAAGCGTAGCGCACAGTTTAATCCTCATATAAGATCCGCTGGGATCAGGATCGAATTCCATACTTGTAGGCCACGAATCTGATGGAGAGTTACCAATATACCCAATATTTGCATCGTCTGATGCTTCTGTAATAAGCGGGTATTTATTTGAATCAGAAACAATTTTTTGAATTCCCTGTTCGGCAATAGTCGGTTCTTTTGCCTGCAATCTCATGTAATAGCGAAGTGCAAGAGAATTGGCAAACTTCCTCCATTTCGAAGCATCTCCATTATATAGTATATCCTGATCTTCAAGAATGTTTGTATAGGAGTCACTGTTTTTAGAAAGAAGAGTGTTTGCTGTTTCCAGGTCGGCAAGTATTCCAGTGTAAATATCTTTTTGAGGATCGTACACCGGAGTAAAATATTCAGAACCTTCTTCAACCCGTAATGCTTCGCTATAGGGAGCATCTCCCCATAAATCGGTAACTAAACCAAAGGCATAAGCTTTCATAACTAAGGCAACTCCTTGATGGAATTCAAATTCGCCTTCAACAGCTTTTTTATAAAATTCATCGGTATTCCTTAAAATTCCGTATAAAGATGACCAGCTATTACTATTGATATCCCAGTCGTAATCATTATGTCCACCTGACCAGCCATCAAATTGTGTGTGTTGCATTACTCCTGCAATATCTCCAAAACCTAAGCTTACAACTTTTTGTCCGATACCGGTAATTATTGTAGGCATTAATAAATTAAGATCGGCATTTTTAGGATCTACACCATTGGGATTAATATTTAATTCATCCAGATCTTTACATGATATAACAATAGTAAATACTAATGTTAACGCGATTATAAAGCTATTTTTAATTTTACTCATGATCATAAATGTTTAGTTTCTTAAAAAGTAAAGCCAACTTTAAATCCTAAAGGAATAATCCAGGGTTCAACATTATATCTTTCAACTCCCTGTTTGAATTTTCCATTTCCCTCGGCCTGATATGCCCTTTCAGGATCTACACCTAATTTAGAGTCTTTGGTCCATAACATGATGTTGCGGCTGTAAATAGAGAAGTTTACATCTTCCAATCCCCATTTTTGTGATATTTTATTGGGTAGCCTGTAACTTAAGGCAATTTCCCTAAGTTTTATATAGTCGGCATCAAACATTTTGGTTTCACCAACATCCCATGGATTACTAACTACATATGGCAGAAAAATAGTTCCTTCGTTTCCAAGGTTTTCCTGTTCCAGAATAAATTTTCCGTTATCATCATAATGCCCCATTACTCCGGGTGCAAATGTTCCGTCATAAACGGTATATCCACTAAAACTTTCCGGGAATCCGCCATATTCAGGAGTTGGTCCTCCAACGGGTCTTAACTTATCGGCATAAATCAACTTATCAGCATTGGCAACCACCCAGTCGCGAAGTGCCTGGCTTGGTGCACCACCTAATTCTCCCGGATCTACCAGCTCGTCAAGCCAAACCTGTGAAATTACATCTTCCGAAAAATAATGAGAGGTTTGCGACACATACTGACCACCTGATCTCCAGTCGAATGTCATACTTAAATTAAAATTTTTATATGAAAGAGATGATTGTAATCCCATTATAAAATCGGGATTATAATTACCAACTTTTGAATATTCATCTTCTCCTTCCCATTCTGCATCGAGGCCGCTTCCTAATATCGGATATCCAAAATAAGGTGAGCTCTCATCTTTCACCCTGTTTATCTTTCTGGCATATAAATTACCTACCAGTCCGTCTTGTATTCCATTCGGACCGTTTTCGTCATCACTTTTCACATAACCTATATTTTTTACTTTGGCTTCAGACCAGAATTCAATGGAAGTCAATCCTTCAGATAATTCTAAAACTGTAGTTTCATTTTTTGTAAAATTCACGTTCAAATCCCAGTTCCAGTCCTGATTTTTTATTGGTGTAATTCCTACTAAAAACTCCCAGCCTTTGCTTTGAAGCAATCCTGCATTAATAAGTACTTGACTAAATCCGGTTGAGGAAGGAAGGTCGACACCTAAAATCTGGTTCTTATTATCTACCGAATAATAAGTTCCTTCAAAACGTAAGCGATTTGAAAACATCCGGATATCGGTACCTATTTCAAACGAAATTGCTTCTTCCGGTAGAAGGTTTTGGTTAAGTAATGAACTCCCTTTTGATAATCTAATAGCGTCTCCCCATTGTCCGGCATTTCCGTATGTGGCAAACAATTGGTAAGGTGAGGTGTCGTTACCAACCTGGGCCCAACCGCCTCGTATTTTTAACATGTCGATACTGCTACCCAAATCGACTATTTGATCTATCATTAAGCTTAATGACGCAGAAGGATAAAAGTAAGAACGGTTTTCTGGAGGCAAAGTACTCGACCAATCGTTCCTTGCTGTTAAATCAAGATAGGCAATCTCTTTCCAGGCTAAATTTGCCAAAGCATACACACTGTTAATCCCTTTTTGATTTCTGGAATTGCTGTAATTTAATGCTCCGGAACTTATATTCTGAACCGTATATACATTGGGAACAATTAGGCCTGAGCCAGACTTAGATGAATTGCTGATACTCGAAGCTTTAGAATACAGTATGTTTCCACCCGCAGAAACAGAATATGAAAAATCGCTGAGATTATCTTTGTAGGTAGCTAAAATATCCATATTGCGTTCCAGTCCGTTGCCTGTTGCAATACCGTAAGCTCCATTATTAGGTTCCTGTGAATAACCGGGACCTATTTTCGATTCGCGGACTTCATCCGTTTTATTTAGCGTAAAACGGCCCATTACGTTGAGTTTTTGAGAAATCTCCCAATTGGCTACAATGTTTCCGAATATGCGGTACCTGTTAAAACTGTTGTTTACTTCATATGCCAGGTAATAAGGATTTTCATGGTTCTCAGAAACCCTCCTGTAATTATTTTCCGGTCCGTAGTTTCGTAATTTAAGGATATCAATGTTTGTAGGTGTTGCATAAGCCCATTGTAACGGATTTGCTCCACGGTTTGAAGCCGGCCTGTTATCGGCCCACGAATTACTAAAATTGATATCTGTACTTATGGTTAAATGTTTGCGTACCTTCGATGAAGCAGACAACGACAAACTGTTTTTATTCAGGTCTGAATTGGGAATCAATCCACTATGAGTCATATTGGTTATACCCAATCTGTAGTTTGTTGTTTCATTGCTGTTTGAAACAGCTGCGCTATTGGTGGTAGTAAAGGCGTAATCGTTTAAGTAATTATTTATGTTGTTGGGATAAGAGACCAATTCGGTTGGAACAGGCTGGCCATTTGCATCGAGTGGAGCATCCCACTGCACTGCCCAATAACCTTTATCATTCTCCGGACCGGCGCCAACTGCCTGAATTGGATCTATCTCAGGTAATATTCCGCTTCCAACATCTTCGGGTCTAAACGAGAAAAAACCTGTAGAAAATTGAGATTGTATACCCAAAAAACGCGATGGAATATCAAATACTGTGTTGGATGTAACAGATACTTTCATTCCTCCCTTTGCGGCAGCTTTTTTAGTAGTTATTAGAACAACACCGTTACCGGCTCGTGTACCATATAATGCAGCCGCACTGGGGCCTTTTAATATGCTTACATTTTCAATACTTTCCGGATCCAAATCGGCGATAGAGTTACCATAATCTACCCGGTTATCACTACCAAAACCGCCAACGTTATTTACCGAGTTCGACATGGGGATTCCATCAACAACAAAAAGAGGCTGATTATCGGTTGTCATAGACGTGGCCCCCCTAATAACCATACTTACGGTAGAGCCTGCACCTCCCGTTGAATTAATGGTAACACCTGAAACTTTTCCGGCCATAGAGTTTAAAACATTCTCCTGCGCTACCCGTGTAAGATCGTCGCCTGAAACTTTTCCTACAGAGAATCCCAACGATTTTTCTTCCCGTTTGATTCCGAGTGCTGTAACCACAACTTCTTCCAAAGCCTCCACACCTTCTTCCATGGCAACATTTATTACAGACCTTCCGTTGATCTCAATTTCCTGGTCTTTAAATCCTACAAATGAGAAGACAAGTGTTGCATTTTCAGGAACATTTATCGAGTATTTACCATCGGTATTGGTTATAGTTCCGTTGTTGGTTTCTTTTTGAATTACAGTAAGTCCGGGAAGCGGAATCCTGTCGCTTGCCGAAGTAACTACTCCGCTTACAGTAATTGTTTGCTGTTGTGAATCTTTGTCTGCATTCGAAGCGTAAGTCGCTGATAATAAAAATGCAGTTAAAACGAAGGAGATGAAAACCTTCGTTAATATATAGATTGAATTTTTGTTATTCATATTGGTTTATTTGAATGGTTTAATTAACTACTTCGAAAGTCAGTATTAATGCCGTTGTGCTTAGAACAATGAGAGGATTAATATTTAGGACTGCATCAGGACTCATTGTTAGAAATACAACCAACCGCATTGAATTATCGGTAATTTCTTCTACCATAACCTTCGGGAAAAAGTCCCGGGCAGCAATAAATTCAGAAGAATTCGGAAAGTCAATTGTCATTACATTTGAATAGGTCACTATCGGAATCCCGTTGGAATCAACTCCTGTTGCAAAAGCAGGAATAGTAGGAACCGAATAAGCTTCACTTTCTGTTAAGATAAAAGTTGCATTATTTTCCGGAGTGTATGTTGTTAAAGCAAAAGCATCTTGACCAAATACAGCTTCACCTCCTGTTTTTGTAATTGTGGTTAGACCAAGTTGCTGCATTATCATCGCATAAACAATCCCTCCGAATGAAGAACCATCAATGGTGTTATGTTTAAAACTTCCATCAAAATAAAATGTATATTCATCGTTGTAGGCTTCTTTTAGCCCCAGATACAAATCGAAGGCACCGGTTGGCAGAGATTGAATTCCTTCATCAAATAAGGTTAATTCTGCATCTGAATTTACAAGTTTGTCGTTTGATGAATGTCCCTGCGACATTTTCCAGGTTTTGCCATCATATCCGGGTTGTGTGTGATCACCGGTCAACAAAGCATAAGGCGTAAGTGCAACGGCCAGGTTAACCTCAGAAGTTGCAGTGTTTCCAGCTTTATCGGTTGCTGTTAATTTGGCAATGTAATAACCACCATCGGTATACACGTATACCGGATCTTTATCAGTACTTGTGTTCCCGTCTCCAAAATCCCATGACCAACTAACAG
Organism: uncultured Draconibacterium sp.; assembly: GCA_947492175.1. Classification (GTDB taxonomy): domain Bacteria; phylum Bacteroidota; class Bacteroidia; order Bacteroidales; family Prolixibacteraceae; genus Draconibacterium. The sequence goes on from CANLMQ010000012.1 coordinate 130,087, forward strand.
CACTGTGGGTAAGTGCGGTAAACGCAACTTGTTTTCCATCAATACTGTAAAAAATTTCTGCGGAAATCGGAAACGTTGGTTTAGACGTTTCATCATCACACGAATGGAACAGAAATATTCCAATAATACTAATAGTAAATAAAATTAGTTTTCTCATAATATGATAGATTAGGTTAAAAAAGTTCTGTTATGTAATGCCGAAATAGTGGCAGAATTTATCTGGTACACGTGTGCAATTAACAGAAATATGGGTTTAGCAAAAATTATCATAGATTAAGTTGTTAGTTTGTTAAACAGGTTCCGTTAATGATAATTTATCGAAAAATTCAAAATGTCAATTCTACATTCTTATATTCCTATAAAGTTAGAGATGTAAACAGGTAAAAACATATAGAAATTTGTTCGTGTTGCATTAAATATTGATTTTGCCAGATTATCATAAATCAATTATTCCTATTGTTTGTGCAAAAAGTAGTAATACTGTATCTACTTGTTAGTAAACTTTGAACAGTAATAAGTTAGTGATTTTTTCAGAGTTTTTCAATAAGAATAGAAAATGAATGACAGTAGAGTACTAAAGATTTACTAATTAGTACTTTGTTCAGATCTGAATTTTATGGTTAAAATTCGTTTTTACAATAAGTCAATCCAACATTTTTTTTGTGAAAACAGAATGAATAGATGCAGGCTGTTGAAAATAATTTTTTTTATAAAAATACCAGAGAAAAGTTGCTGTTGCCAATACTGGCTACCAGCTTCACGAAGGCAATTTTATGACTGATTATGAGAGGATTGGTAATGCATTAGAAAATTTTAAGTTAAATATTATGATACCTGCTGTAAGGACAACGGATAATTGTGATTGTTAAGAGATTTCATCTCAAATTAGTTCTGAAAACAGCCAAAAACCGGAGTGGAGTATATAGCCAGCGACCGGCTTCCTTATTGGGGGGCCGATGAATATTAAAAGTTTAAAATATAATTTACACAAGAGATCTGAATTTCCAGTTGCTGTTTTGGTTTAGAAGAATCATTTTCTTTTTTGCCATAATCCCAGAAATGTAAATAAAGCTTGTTGGGAAAAGCCGGAAGAATATTGACTTTATTTAGTGATCAGATTCACTATTTCAAATCTTTTTTTTAAGGGAACAAATACAATTTTTATGTGTTAGATAAACATAAAAAGAAAGCGGTCTAATTAAACACAGAAAAGAATTAATTAATACTATTAAAATAAATAATATTTACTCATGCGGCTAAATGGATTTAGCTGATTCGCTTTTTCTTTCTTGATTTTCAGATGATTAAATTTAAATATAAACAATGTTGATTTTATTTAATGTTAAATAGATGGAATGTAAAATATATGGGTTAATATTTAGTAGGTATTGTCCAAAATTAACGAAGTATGTTTTTTTATGTTGGTTTAATTTTACAAAGTGATAAAATGTTAAAATCTGCAGAGGGAGATGTTGATGGGAGGAAAGGATTTTAACAATATAATAAGTTCTTCGGTTTAACAAGTTTGCCACATTTCAACTAGTAATTGACTAACTAAGTATTCAATAATAATATAATCTGTAATGAAATCATCACGAAGAGAGTTTATAAAAAAGAGTACAGTTACAGGAGCAGGTGCCATAATTGCGCCAACTGTTATTTCGTCTGATGTTTTTGGTGCTAACGACAGGATAAATGCAGCTGTATTGGGAGTAAATGGTAGAGGGAAGAGTCATATTAAAGGTTTAATGAGTCAATCCAATGTTCAGGTAGTAACTCTGTGTGATCCTGACTTAAATATAGCACATAAGAGAGCAAATGAATTCAAGGAAAAGTACGGTAAAGATGTTGGTATTGAGCAGGATCTGCGCAGGGTAATGGATAATAAAGATATTGATGTTGTAAGTATTGCCACACCAAATCACTGGCATTCTCTTTCAGTTATATGGGCTTGCCAGGCCGGAAAAGATGCATATGTTGAAAAACCGGGATCTCATAATATATGGGAAGGCCGGAAAATGGTGGAAGCTGCTGAAAAATACGATCGTATTGTACAGCATGGAGTTCAGTTAAGAAGTTCTCCTGCAATACAAGAAGCAATAAAGCTAATACGCGATGGCTATATTGGCCGTGTTTACATGGCACGCGGCCTGGTTTATCGCTGGAGAGCTGATATAGGCGACAAAGGATTTTCTCCGGTTCCGGAGGGACTGGATTATGATTTATGGACAGGTCCGGCTCCGAAAAGGCCATTCACTGAAAATCTTGTACATTATAACTGGCACTGGCACTGGGATTATGGAAATGGAGATGTTGGTAATCAGGGAATTCACGAAACTGATTTATGTATGTGGGGTTTAGATGTTGGTTTGCCAACCAGAATCACTTCGATGGGTGGAAAGTTTCTTTGGAATGATTGTAAAGAAGTGCCTGAGGTGTTAACCTCTATTTATCATTATCCCGAAGAAGATAAAATTATACAGTTTGAAGTACGTCCGTGGTGCACTAATACTGAAGAAGGGGTTTCTGTTGGTAATATTTTTTATGGCGACAAAGGTATTTTGGTAGTTGATGGTTACAGTGAGTATAAAACTTATCTGGGCAAAGATCGTGAACCGGGGAAATCGGGTAGTGACGGTGAAATCCAGGCATCAGGTATCGATCGCGGAGCAGGAGGAACGGATGGACACTTTGCCAATTTTATAAAAGCAGTTCGTGCACACGACAAAACGATTCTGAACGGGCCGGTTGAAACAGCTCATTTATCATCGGCACTTGCTCACCTGGGAAACATTGCATATCGTACAGGGAAGGTTTTAACTTTTAATCCTGATGCAGAACGTTTTGTAAATGATCCTGAAGCTGATTTAATGCTGACACGCAATTACAGGGATTCGTATGTGGTTCCGAAGATTGTATAGAAAAATGTATTGGGGGAGGTTAATTTCAAATCCCTAACATGTTGGGGGCCTGATTAAAACAGTGTAACTTGACTAGAATAAAACAAAAAAGAATAGGTCGCGTATAAAAATCGAATGTTTGTCACTTTCATAGATCATCGATAATGACCAGACCGGTTCGCTAACTAACAAAATAATCAAAAATTACATAACTAATTGTATTGGCATTATAGATACTAAATCACAATATGAAAAATTTCTGGATAAATATCATTTTACTTGGTATGATACTGGGAACTGCCTGGGCAGTTCGTGGGCAGTTCGGGCACGAACAGGGAGCAGCCTGGGCCGGTGCTATTGGTGCCTTTGGTCTTGTATTGTTATCTAACCGAAAAGATTGGCTGAATAAGATATACATTATAGCACTTGTTTCTGCTGTAGGATGGGGTGTTGGCGGAATGATTAGCTACGGTAGAGTAGTTGGATACGGAAGAAGTGATAGTTTACCAAATGCCTTTTATGGCCTGTTAATGTTGTTTGTAATTGGTGGATTGTTCGGGATGTTGGGAGGCGGATTAACAGGGCTTTCGCTGGAAACATCAGAAAAAAAGCGTGTAAACTGGGGAAATCTGATTTCACAAATGGTAGCCGGAGGTTTAATCGTTTATGGTTTTCTGGTTATGCAGCTTGGCATTAAAATGACACCTCCGCGTTCGGAAGCCTGGGCTCTTTGTCTGGGGGGAAGTTTAGCAATGATTTGGTACATGGCTCGTAAAGGATTCCATTCTTCATTACGTTTGGCTATTTACACCACATTTGGTGCAGGATTTGGATTTGCTTTTGGAAATGTTTTGCAGATTGTCGGAAACGTTCTGGAGATTCAATTTAACATGTGGAATGTAATGGAATATAGTATTGGTTTCTTTGGAGGATCGTCGCTGGCATTTGGAGTATTTACCTTAACCTGGCCCGACACCTTAAATGAAAAACAAGACAAATGGAAACACATCGTATCGTTTTTAGTAGTAGTTGCTTTCATCCCACTTATTGTCTTCAGAGAATCATTACAATTTGATTTATTGCTAAAACGATTAAGCCACGTAACTACCAATGAAACCGTTGCAATGATAAGCAGTTTGGGAGCATTATTGTCCATAATTGCTGTAATTGCAATTACCGGATATTTTGGAAACTTTAAAAGTTTGGCAGATAATAAAAACAGGGCATGGTTTGTTTTTCTGTTGTACTTTGTATTATATGTTGCTGTAAGTTTAATTGTGTCAGGTGTTTTTGCCGGAGTAGTACCTTTAAATCATTGGTTGTATTTAGTCAACCTGATGTTAATTCTTCCGTTAGTTAGAAAAAGCTTAATGCATGTTGACTATTCAGGTCGTTTTAATGTAAATGTTCTGAAAGGCTGGCCTTATTATCTGTCGGTCGTAATTCTTCTGATTTTCTTATTCGCCCTGATATTAACAAACATTCATGGAGAAATGAGTGGAGCACATAACAGGTTTGAACTCTGATAAAGAATACATAAAAACTATTCTACTAAATGTAATTGTTACTTAATTAAATATTGTCTGAAATGAAATCAGTATCTACAATCTTGCAGCAGTGAAGGTAAATATTTAATGTATGACAAATGAGATAATTGAAATACTAAACGAACTCAAATCCCATCTTTTTATGAGTGGGAGATATTAACTAAATAACCACAATTAGTTTAATTTAAATTAATCTTTATGAAAAAAAGAATGTTACAAACACTCTTGTTGGCACTGTTTACAATGTTGTGTACAGCAACTTATGCTCAAACAACTGTAAGCGGATCGGTACAGAGTGATGATGGAGAACTCCTTCCGGGAGTATCTATTTTGGTTAAAGGGACAACTATTGGAGTTGTAACCGATTTTAACGGAAATTACACCCTCAGTGGTGTGCCCACAGATGCAACCCTTGTTTTTTCATTTGTTGGAATGACAACTCAAGAGGTTCCTGTTGATGGAAGATCTACAATAAATGTTACAATGGTAACTTCTTCCATTGGAGTCGACGAAGTAGTAGTAACTGCTTTGGGTATTTCACGCGAAAAAAAATCTCTTGGTTATTCAGTAGCCGAAGTTGAAGGAGAATCGCTTCAGAAAGTTGCTCAGGAGAATGTTCTGAATGCTCTTTCTGGTAAAGTTGCCGGTGTTCAGATTAATTCTGTTGGTGGTGCAGGTTCTTCAGTAAGTATGGTAATTCGCGGTGCTTCATCGCTTACCAGCGATAACCAGCCTTTGTTTGTTGTTGACGGTGTTCCGATGAACAATACCTTGAATAACGTAACAGAAATGGCAAAAGATACCAAAGCTGATTATGGTAACGCAATCTCTGATTTAAATCCTGAAGATATTGAAAGTATTTCGGTATTAAAAGGGCCGAGTGCAGCTGCTCTTTATGGTTCGCGTGCTGGTAACGGAGTGGTTCTTATTACTACAAAATCGGGTAAAAAAAGTAAAGGACTGGGAGTTACTGTAACTTCCAATACCGTAATTGACAATCCGTACAAATATCTTGATAAGCACAACTTATTTGCAAACGGTAAACGGCCTTATACGCAAGACAATATTCCCGGAGGTATTGAACATACCGATGGCGAAACTTATTACGTAGTACCCGGTGGAGATACCTACTGGGTTGGACCGGAGCTGGATAAAGGAATGTTGGCATATCAATGGCCTTTCTTCGATGAGAGTGGAAACCTTCGCGCTCCTCGTCCTTTGGTATCTCATCCCGATCGATTTAAAGATTTTTTTAATGCAGGTGTAACTACCACAAACGGTATTGCATTAACAAATTCAAGTGAAAAATTGGATTACAGACTGTCGTATAACAATATGCAACATAGTGGTATTATTCCTAACAGTGATTTACATAAACACACTTTAGGAATTAACTCAACATTTAATGTTACTGACAAAGTAAAGGTTAGCTCGAGTCTTAATTTTACTACAACAGGAGCAGATAACCGCCCCATGACCGGAAACCGTGGTGCTAATCCACTACAGGCTTTATACGATATGAACTCAACAGTAGATCTTGAAGATTTAAGAGATTACTGGGAACCGGGATTGGAAGGACTTCAGCAAAGAGCTCCTTATAACCTTAAGCAAAACAGCGACGGAACATACAGCAAAGAGGATATGATGAATAACCCGTTCTTCCTGGCAAATGAAGTGAACAATTCCTTTATGAGGAATAAAGTATACGGTAATGCCAGAATCGACTGGCAAATTAACAAAGACTTTTCTGTTATGGCTCGATATGCCATGGATCAGCTGAATGAAACCAGAGAAACTAAAATTGCTCCAAGTTACTCAAATGAACCCGGAGGTTTTTATGGAATTCAGAACCTATTCAGCAGGGAATCAAACGCTGACTTTTTGGTATCATATAACGAAGGTATTAGCGATTTTAGCATTAATGCTTCTGCCGGAGGTAACTATATGTATAAAAATGCTGCGAACAATCAAACCAATGCCAAAAGAGGTGGCTCTGGTTTAATTGTACCAAATGTTTATACCTTAGACAATATTGCTTCAGATAATATAGTCTATCAATCAAGAACTTACGAGAAAGCAATTTACAGTTTATATGCCTTGGCTTCTTTAGGGTATAAAGATGCTGTTTATCTTGATTTAACAGCACGTAATGACTGGTCAAGTACATTGCCAGAAGCTAATCGCTCGTATTTTTACCCATCAGCATCGTTAAGTTTATTGTTGAATAACATGTTCGATTTGGGCGACAAGGTTTCTCTGGCTAAACTTCGTGGAGGCTGGGCGATGGTAGGTAACGATACCGATCCTTATAAACTGGCCGCAGTATTAGGTAACGATTCTCAGTGGGGAAGTATTCCAAGAGCAACTGCTCCAAGTACAATTTTGCTTCCTGACCTGAAACCTGAAATTCAAACATCTTATGAAATAGGTGCTGATCTTAATTTCTATGATAACCGTATTCGTTTGGAAGGTACTTACTACCACAACGAAAATGAAAACCAGATATTAAGTGTAGGTTTACCTCCGTCATCGGGAAAAAGTGCCTACCAAATTAATGCCGGTCTTATTTCGAGTAAAGGATTGGAATTTAGTGTAGGATTTACTCCTGTTGCAACAAACGATTTAACCTGGGATTTAAATTTTGTATGGTCGAAAAACAGAACAAAAGTTGAAGAACTTGCGGAAGGTTTTAATTACATACAGTTGTGGAGCGATGCCAAAGGTGGTGCGTACACATGGGTAGGCGAAGAAATAGGTCAGATAATAGACCGCGCAATGGTACGTGTTGAAGATCCAAATTCTGAGTATTACGGATGGCCGTTGTTAGACGACGAAGGTTGGGAAAACTCCAACAGCGACAAATGGGATTCGGAAGGTAACCGGGTAGCTCCTGTTATTGGTAACTTTAATCCTGACTTTATGTTGGGAATGCAAACTTCATTGTCGTATAAAAAATGGACATTAAGTGCCAGTTTGGATTGGAGAGTTGGTGGCCAGTTTGTTTCTCAAACTTTCCGTTACGGCGAATCGGATTTACACTCTAACAGATGGATTGATAAGGCGCTTGATTTAAGCGATATTGACGATATACCGGCCTATTTAAAAGCCAATGCCGACAAATATCTTTCTCCTGATGGCGAATTTTTCGTATTGGTTGGAGGACCAAGTGCAGATTATGGTGGAATAGAACATACTGAAGATGGAGTTACCTTGAATGACGGTGTATTTATGCCAGGTGTATATATGGATGAAAATGGTAATTATGTTGAAAACCTTGGCGGTCCCGGAACTAAAACTATCAGATACCAGGATTATTATGGTTGGAGTTATACACGTTGTGCAACGTTCGATGCAGACTTTATCAAACTTAGAGAAATCTCTGTTTCATATGATTTAGGTGCGATTCAGATGCTTGGAGTTAAAGATGCTTCATTGTCATTGTATAGCCGTAACCTGATTTTATGGACCAAAGCTGGTATCGGTATTGATCCGGAAACAGCATTCCAGGCTGAAGGAAGTACCCAGGGAGCTAGCGGTATCCAGTTTAAGCAAGGTATTGAAAGATACAATGTTACGCCATGGAGCATTCCTGTAGGTATTAAGTTAAATGTAAGTTTCTAATATTGAAAACTATAAAATCATGAAATTAATGAAATTAGTATATAAATTATTTCTGATTCTTTCAGTAGTAGCGTTTGTATCTTGTGAAGATCTTACAGAACTGAATCAGAACCCGAATGGATCAGATCCGGCTACGGTTCAACCAAACTTATTGTTGGCTACGGTTATTTCTAAAACAGCAAGGCCATATTTAGACGAATCGTATAACGGAGGTACGGCAGGTGTAATGCAGTATGTTCAGAAAAGTGGTTGGGGCGACGAACTCAATAAATACAACTGGTTGGGAGAGAAAGACTGGGGCACATGGTATGGAAACCTTAGAGATGCCCAGTTTATGTATGACCGTGCAGTCGAAGAAGATAATATATTTCTTCAGGGAGTTGCAATTATAATAAGAGCATTTAACTTTGGTTATATTGCCGACTCATGGGGTGACGCACCTTATTCAAAAGCATTGCAGGCTGATAAAAATGATGTTGCAACATTATTTCCGGCTTTCGATTCTCAGGAAGAGATTTACAAAGGAATTATTGCTGAGTTACAAAGCGCAAGTGCACTTTTATCGGGTGCACCTCATACTCAAAATGATTATGATCTGATGTATAATGGCAATCCTGAAAACTGGAAGAAACTTGCCAATTCTCTTATTATGAGGTATGCGATGAGAATATCATCAAAAGATGCTGCATTTGCAAAAACGGCATTTGCAGGTGCTTATACTGCTGCATTTGAATCGAACGGAGATAATGCTTCAATGGGCTTTGTAGGAAGTGTTTCCGGCGATTCATGGCCTGCTGCCATTAAATTTGATGCAAGCGAAAGTAACTTTAACAGAATTCAGCTATGCGCCGGTTTCAGAGATGTACTTGTTGAAAATAATGATCCCCGGATTGCCACATGGTTTAACAAGCCGCAGGTTCCTGTTAAAATATCTGCTGATCATGGTACCGATGTTATAAACAGGGATAACGGAGTTGACTATGTTCATCCCGATTCAATGGCCGCAAGGGGTTATGTTGTGTATAACAAAAACACCTGGGTAGATGATGTAAATAACGACGCAGTATTAATTGATACCTTAGAATACTCAGGTATTCCTATCGCTTCAACAACAGGCGATGGTTCGGGCTGGAACCTAAATCCATCAGTTATTCAGGGGGGACCCAATGTTCACAATTCACAGCTTGCCGATATGTTTAAAGAGGCTAAAGGCGATTTACTGGAAGCAAAGCTTATTACTTATGCCGAAGTATGTTTTCTTAATTCAGAAGCAAAAATGAAAGGATGGAGTGTGAGTGGAACACAGCAGGAATGGTATGCTGCCGGTATTGAAGCTTCTTTTGATTATTGGGGAGTAGATGGATACGATGAATTTATTGCCGGGGCAGGAGTTGCCTACGATGGTTCACTGGAGCAGTTAATTACTCAAAAGTGGGTGGCTAACTATACAGTTGCGCACGAATCGTGGTGTGATTGGAGGAGAACCGGATATCCTGATCTTACCGTTGGCCCTAAAGGAAGACGCGATGCTATGCCAATTCGTTATCGCTATGGTGGCTCTGAGAAAGACAGAAATAACGATAACTATAATTCGGCAGTTAGTAAACTTGTTGAAACTGCAAATTCCGGAACAGAAGGAAAAGACAGCTCATGGTCGAAATTCTGGTTATTACAGTAATAATATTAACCACGCTAATAAACAAGGTGTTTTTACAAGTTAGTAGTTAGTTTTTTGAAATAGGCAGCGTGTCTGCCTATTTCATTTTATTCTTTGGTTTACGCAGAAACGTTTATTGCTGTGTTTGTTTAAATTAAATATAGAATTATGAAATGTTATAGTCGGTACATTTTTGTTTTTATACTTCTTTGCTTTACCGGTGAATTAGTTGCGCAGGAATTTAATGGAAGTACCACCCCGGAGCATCTTATATTAAATCTGACTGAAAATCCGTCAGAAAGTGTGGCTGTTACATGGCGCACAAGGGAAAATACAGATCAGTATGTTCAATGGGTTGAAGCAACAGTTTCGCCTGTAGTTGCGCTTGATAACCAGTCGAAAAAAGCAAAAAGCAACACAGTAACTTATGAAAATGGTAAGTTTGATCCCTTAGTAGTCACCAATCATTCGGTATATATAACCGGGCTAAAACCCAATACGGCATATCTTTTCCGTGTAGGTTCCGACCAAAGCTGGAGCGAATGGCTGGAGTATAAAACGGCAACCGATGAAAATGAACCGTTTTCGTTTATTTATTTCGGCGACGTTCAAACCGGAATAAAGTCGCAGTGGTCGCGTGTTATACGGAAAGCTTATGCAACGGAACCCACTGCGGGTTTTATTTTTTATGCTGGTGATTTGATTAACCGGGCTAATAGCGAGAAGGATTGGGCAGAATGGTTTTATGCCGGTGGATTTATTCATGCCACAATTCCAAGTATAATGACTCCGGGTAACCACGAATACAATAAGTTGAATTTAGATAACCACTGGAGAAATCAATTTACACTTCCACAAAATGGCCCAGACATGGAACTGCTCGATGAAACCGTTTATTATGTCGATTATCAGAACCTTCGAATTATTTCTATTGATGCAGATATGATGGATGAATCATCTGAAGCACTTGAACAAACGGTGAAATGGCTCGAAAAGACACTGGAAGAAAACAGCAAAAAGTGGACAATTCTTACCCTTCATTATCCATTTTATTCAACCAAAGCCAGCAGAGACAATGCGGAGTTGAGGAATAATCTTCAACCCATAATCGAAAAGTACGGGGTTGATATGGTGTTAACAGGACATGATCATGCTTACGGAAGAGGTATGAAAAATATTAAGTCGATGACAAAAGAAGGCGAAATTTCAGGTCCTGTGTATGTGGTTTCGGTAAGTGGAACAAAACAGTACGATTCGTTGGGAAAAGACTGGATGACCAGAAAAGGTGGCAATACGCAGCTCTTTCAGGTTATTTCCATCAGTAACAATACCTTAAACTTTAAAGCATATATGGCCACCGGAGAATTGTATGATGAGTTTGATTTGCTTAAACGAAAAGGACAGAAAAATAAACTTATTGATAAAATACCGGATATTCCTGAAAGAATGTATAAAAGATAGCTTTTGGGAATAGTATTTATAGTGCTTGGATTATAAGACATAGAGAGCCGATCACAATATGAATCGTTTAAAAAATATAGGTTTGAAATACATGCCGGCGTCGATATTGGTACTGCTAATGCAAAGTATGTTTCAATGCAAAATTTCCGATAACGACACAAAAAATAAGATGATGCCAATGAAAGAAATACAGATATCTTTTTCGGCCAAAAACCATGCACTCGATAATAACGATAACTTTTCTCCCGATGGCAAATTTCTATGTTACGATACAAGAGGAACGGTCTATAATTCCGATCTGGCAAATTGTAAATCAATAGAAAAAATAGAAATTTCTTCGGGTAAAGAAACTGTGCTTTGGGCACCTGAGTCGGTTACAGGAGAGAAAGCTGCTCCGGGTGTAGCTGCAGTTTCGTATCACCCACATAAAAATAAAGTGGTTTTTATCCATGGTCCGCTTTTGGATGAGGTGGCAGAGCGTGGATATTATGGAATTAGAAACCGTACAGGTGTTGTGGTTAGTGCCGACGGAAAAGGAGTAATAACAAAAGTGGATATGCGCGATGTAGCAACTAACCGGCCAACCACTCCCGGGGCGCAGCGTGGCGGAACTCACCGGCATGAATACTCCCGCAATGGAAAACGAATCGGATTTACCTACGACGATTTTATTTTACAAGACTACGATCGTACCATTGGTTATATGATTCCGCATGTTAAAGTTCCCAAAGGGTACACACACTATTTCGCACTCCTGGTTAAACCTGTTGAAAAAGGAAAGTCAAAACCGGGGGAAATAGAAAAGGCGTACGGAGATTCGTGGGTTGATTCAGAAGGAAAAATGCGTGCGTTTGTTGGGAAAGTACGTGCCCAAAACGGTACAGATTACAAGGAGGATTTATTTGTGGCAGCTATTCCGGATGAAGTTGATATAACCACTGCAAAATCCGGGGATGGAAAAAACTATCCCGATCCGCCTGATGGTGTCAGAATTCGAAGATTAACACATGATGGTGATGTGTCGGGGATTGTGCGTGGAACGAACGACGGAAAGTGGATAGCCTACCTGCAGAAAGATGGGGACGGGATTTCGCAGGTAATGACAATTAATACAAACGGATCGGATTTATCGGATAACCCGGAACTCAAACCAAAACAATTAAGCAGTTTTTCTGCCAATGCGGGAAGTGTTCGCTGGCATCCGTCAGGCAATTGGGTTTTTGCAATTACAAATGGAAACATTGCCGCCTTGTGCACTCAACCCGGAAAAGATTTCGGAAAAACAATAATGCTGACAAACGACGAGCTTGTTCGGTCAAACCTGGTGGTATCGCCTAACGGTAAAATGTTAGCCTGCAATATGTTTATTTCTGCTAAGAACAACACAGGCAGAGAAAAGGAATACATGCAAATAGTTGTAATGAATCTTGATGCAGAAAAGATGAAAGAAATGCTATTGAAATAGAATACAGAAAATAAGAAGATTAATACAGATAAAACTAATTATAAAGCAATAAATCAACTAAAAATGAGAATTAGATTAAAAACAATGGCGCTGGTTTTTGCCGTCTGCATAACTACGGTTGCCAGCGGACAAAAAACAACGAAAAAAGCATTTATAACCGACAAACCTTTTATTCAGGAGTACAGTATAAAATACAATTTCGACAATTCGCGTGTTGAATTAAAAAAGGTAGAGTCGGATAGAAACGGTTACATTCAGATATTAAGCAATTATGGATTGTTGCGGCCCAAAGCCGGACAACTGTTGTTCCCGGGTGTACTTGTAAAGGATGTTCAGTACAGACCAACATCCGACAAAGGAATAAAACATATGGCACGGTATAAAAACCAGCTTGTTTATATCGACGATAAAGCAGTGTTAAGCAATGCCTGGGCCGGGAAACTGTATACTCGTCATTCAATCCCCGAAGTAAATATTTTTGCTGCCGGCGATAACTTTACATTTCTGATATCGGATGGGAGCAAACTTGAGTTGTTAAACGGTTCAGAAACTTTATGGGAAGGTGTTGCTGCCGACGAAGTGAAAGACATAAAATACGATGCAGAAAATAAACAATACTGGATTTTGGGTGCCAATACGATTAGTGTGTTTTCACCAATAAAGAAAAATATTGAGCCCGTGGTAAACGAATCAAACATCACTTCTGTTGAGGTATGGAAAAATAAGTTGGTAGTTGGAACTAACGATGGTTATTTTACTGTTGATACAAAAACACACCAAATCAGCGAAACCCATAAAAAAATACCATGGACAGAAATTACAACAGTTGAAAATATTGACGGAGAACTGTGGTTTGGTTCAACTTGGGGAGCGTTTAAATTGAATGAGGACGGAAAATACAGTTATTATGCATCAAAACGTTGGTTGCCATCCGATAAGGTAATTGATATTGCAGTAGGGCCTGAGAATTCGATACTGATTCTTACCGATAAAGGTCTTGGTAAAATTTGTCGCGAAGAAATGACTTTGTACGATAAGGCCATGTTTTACGACAAACAGGTACGCGAGCGCCATATTCGTAACGGCTTTAATGCAACTGTATCGAATATGGCTGATGGCGATGTTACAACCGGTTCACTGGAAACATCTGATAACGACGGATTGTGGACTACCATGTACCTGGCTGGCGAGGTTTTCAGGTATGTGGTAACAAAATCAGATGTTGCCTTGCAAAATGTACGCGAGTCGGTAGATGCATTAGAACGTTTGTATACTATTAATCCTGTGCCGGGGTTTCCTTCGCGCTCGTTTGAAAGACGTGGTTATAAATACCACGACTGGCCATGGAGAAGGGCAGAAGATCCGGAATGGGACTGGAAATCGACAACCAGTAGTGATGAGGCTATTGGTCATATTTTTGCGTTTGGTGCCATTGCTGAATTAATTGATGATGCGGAACTAAAAGCAACTTCTATAGCACTAATCGATACCTTAATGTCGCACACATTAAAGCACAATTTTTATATGGTTGATTGGGATGGCAAACCAACAAAATGGGCACGCTGGCATCCCGAATATGTAAATGCGCGTCCGATTATGGTTGGCGACCGGAAAATTAACTCGTCAAATTACATCGGCATGTTGCAAACTGCATATCATTTTACCCAAAAGGAAAAATACAGGAAAGCTGCTTTTTACCTGATGGAGGAGCATGGTTATCTTGAAAATCTTATGCGTCCGATGAGTGCGATTGGAAAGGCACCCGAAGATGCCGATGAACTAAGCAGGGAGCTGTCGGATGGTTGGAACCATTCGGATGATGAAATGTACTATTGCGGTTATTGGGGATTGTATCGTTATGCATTTAACGATGAATTAAAGGCGAAATATAAAGATGCGATAATCGATCATTGGGAATTTGAAAGGCCTGAAAAAGAAGGCCTCTGGAATATAATGACGGCTTTGGTCGGCCCAGATAATTACGACTTTGAAGAAGCTGTTTGGTACCTACAAAAGTATCCGCTCGATTTGGTAAACTGGACCGTTTTGAACAGTCACCGAAAAGACATTGAATTTGTTGAACCAAACTTTCGGAAACAAACCATTAAAGAGGTGTTGCCGGCAAGCGAACTGCGTATTTCACGACACAATGCCAACCGCTTCGATTTGGACAGCCGGGGAGATGGCCGTTCAGAAAACAGTGCCGGAGATATCTGGTTGCTTCCCTATTGGCTAGGCCGTTATTTAGGTGTTATTAGCGAACCTGTGAAATAATATAAATTACTATTGTTTGTTGAATACAGAAAGGCATACAAAAATGTAATTTCATTTGGTATGCCTTTTATTTTTCAGGTAATTACAGAATGTTGTAAATTTAAAACCAGGGAGCAGTTGATTATCAAAAAGGTGTGACATGCCTATTTGAAAAACGTAAAATGCTGAACTTAATATCAACTAAAACAAATACTATGAAAAGCCAATTAACAGTATTCTTTATGATTTTTGCTTTGGCTGCAATGGCACAGCAAGCCGGTAATTTTAATGGCATGGATTTGAATATGGGTAACCTGTATCGTTTGTCAAATGCCGAATCGCGATCAATAAGTCCTGAGAATTTTACAGGAGAAAAAGGGAAAGGCGGAATGGCTACCCTGGAAGAAGGAAGCGCGGCAAGAGCAGCCCGCGAACTTGGACAGGGGTGGAAAGTTAATCCGTATATAAATATTAAGCCGGGCGAAACATTTGTGCTGGGTGAAATTGATGGGGAAGGAGTGCTTCAGCACATTTGGATGACTCCATCGGGAGATTACCGCGGTAACATTATTCGCATTTATTGGGATGATGAGGAAACGCCTTCGGTTGAAGTACCCTTGGGATATTTTTTTGCTTCGGGGTGGGGAAGGCATTACGAACCTCGAATTAATTCAAATGCTATTTGTGTAAATCCACGTAGCGGGCTTAATTCATATTGGCAAATGCCTTTTCGTAAAAAATGCAGAATTACTATGGAAAACATTGATCAGAAAGGACTGCGTTTGTATTATCAAATTGATTATGCACTTACCGATGTCCCGGATGATGCAGCGTATTTTCATGCACAGTTTCGCAGGGTAAATCCACTTCCCGAAGGCGAAGTTTTTACAATCCTCGACCAGGTTAAAGGGGCAGGTCATTATGTGGGAACATATCTGGCCCGCGGAGCATTTAATGAGGGATGGTTTGGCGAGGGCGAAGTAAAGTTTTACATCGATGGCGATTCTCAATTTCCAACTATTTGCGGAACAGGCGAGGAGGATTATTTCTGCGGTTCGTATGGTTATGAACAACATAATGGAGAAAATGGATACGAAGAATACACCATTTTTAGCGGTCCCTATACCGGTTTTCATTATTTCAGAGACCTCGAAAAAAGACCTGACTACAGAACCATGATCGGACAGTACAGGTGGCATATTATGGACCCGGTACGGTTTAAAGAAGATTTCAAAGTCACCATTCAAAGTATAGGCTGGAAAAGCGAAGGACGTTACAAATTACTGGAAGATGACATTTCATCGGTGGCATACTGGTATCAAAACGAACCACACCAGGCTTTCCCCGATCTGCCCGATGTTAATGATATCGTAATTAAATAAGTAATTCCAAAAGTAAATTGTCTGACTTTTTAGGTCGCAATTAAAATAATCTCAGTTAAAGGTTAATATAATTTAGGCTTTGAGTAAAATACCTGAAGCTATTTATATGCCGAACCTGTTACTTTGTATATAACCAGTTTTAAAAAGGATTTTATTTCATTAACTGATTTATAAGAATATGAATATGAACCAATTTATGAAAGTCTGTGTACTTCTTTTCTTGTTTGAGAATACGCTTTCTGCTCAGGATATTTTTGGCGTTTCCGAAAAGTTATGGAAACCACAGGAAGATAATGTTTTTCTGCAGGAAACAGTTGTGAAGATTCCAACCGGTCAGCCGGTTATTTCGGTTGCAGAAGCCGGAGGAATATGTTTTGCTTTAACAGATGGAGGAGTTTACAAGGTTGAGAAGGATAAATTGCTAGCCGACCATTCTGCTCCTTCCGAAGTTACAAAACTAACCACCGAAAATAATGAAATATGGGTTTTAAGCCATATAGGAATATTCCGTTTCCAAAATAACAGCTGGAAAAAGCTGGATGATCGAAATTACGTTGATTTATGTATGCATACCGGTAAATTACATGCGGCAACCAAAGATGAAATCTACCGTTTGGAAGGGGAGAACTTTGTAAGCACAAAACCTGAAAACGGATATTATTCGAGTAATATGACCATGTTAATGGAAGATGGTACGCAACTGCATGCCGATCCTGTCCGGCTTGGTCCAATCGATCAAATAGAGTCTTATAGCGGCACTTTATACGTGTTACGTCCGGGCGAATTGGTGCTTTTTGATGGTTTAATGGTAAACGAAGATTTTATCGACTGGGGAATGTTGCCGTCGAAACAAACACGCGATATGTTGAGTTTTGGGCGACGTCTGTTTATTTCCACCGACCGTGGATTAGCTGTTTTGCAAGGTGCAGCTTTAAAAACAATAAAGGGTGAAGATGGCTTGCCGGTTGAAAATACACGTTGTCTGGAAATGGGATTCGACCAGGATATCTGGATTGGCACAGAAAGAGGTGCTGTTCGGATGCTAAAGGACGACTGGCATTATTTTGGAGCCGATATCTGGCTTCCAAACAATAAAGTAAATGATATCTCGGTTGACAGCAACGTTGTTTACATTGCAACCGATGGGGGGCTGGCTGTTATAAATTACGAACCCTATACGCTTCGAAAGAAAGCTGATTTTTTTGAACGTCATTTGGAAAAATGGGGGCACAAACGTCTCGGATTTATACACACCGTTTATAAAAAAGATGGTGAGTGGGTACGCGAAATAAGTGATAACGACGGAGGTCACACGGCTCCGTATCTGGCAGCCATGTGTTATAAATATGCAGTAACAGGCAGCCCGGAAGCCCGGAAAGAGGCTATTGAATCGTTTAATGCTATGTTATTTCTCGAGCAGGTGGCACCAATTGATGGCTTTTTCGCCCGCTCCATTTGGTCAACCAAAGGCGATAAGGATGAAATGGGCCGACACGGATCAGGTGGTTTGCCTGCAAAATGGTACAAAACAGCCGATGGTAAATGGTATTGGAAAGGCGACACTTCAAGCGATGAAGCCATTGCTCATTTTTACTCTGTTTCACTTTTTCATGATTTGGTAGCCGAAGGAATAGAAAAGGAAATGGCAAAAGAACATCTCGAAAAAATAGCAGCATATATAATCGATTGCGGATACACCTTGCACGATATGGATGGAAAACCTACCCGTTGGGGACGCTGGGATCCGGAATATTTACTTCGGCCATATGGATATGTAGATCGGGGTGTTAACGGGCTGGAGGCGCTTACTTTTATGCAAACTGCTTATTCGCTAACAGGTAATCAGAAATTTGAGGACAGCTATCAGCAACTTAAAAAATGGGGCTATGTGGCAAACACAATTCGCCAAAAGAATGTATTTCCACCCGAGAACCTGGCTCCCTGGGATGACAACCTGGCCTTTAGAAGTTACTATACTTTGTTGAGGTACGAAAAGAACCCGGAATTACGGTCTGCCTACTTACGAAGTTTGGAACGTACCTGGGAAGTAAAACGGATGGAACACATTGCATGGTTTAATTTTGCCTATGGTGCCATTACCGGAAACGACTGCGATGTGGAGCAATCTGTGAAACATTTGCGAGAATGGAACCTGGAGCCCATAGAATATAATTTCAGTAATTCGCATCGCGACGATTTATTTGTGGAATCCGGTTATACTTCATATGAAGGTGGGAAAAAAGCCATCTCTCCGCGCGAAATGAATATAAAAAGAGGAAGCAGGAATGCTGTTCAGTTGGATGGTGGTGTAAACGGACAACGGATTATGGAACCGACCGGCTTTTTGCGCGACTACTGGATGGCTCGTTATCATGGTTTTATTAAAGCTCCCGAAACGGATGATCCGGAACTGACATCTGTAAAACGAGAAAAAGAACAGCAGGTTGGAGCTGAGCCTTACAAAGGGCACCAACGACCTGTTTTTTATTAATCAACTTGATCCGGATTTAAATGGAACAATTACAATTCAGAACAGCGCATACTATGAAAATAATCTTTAAGCATAACAGGAAAGAGATACTTATAGCGGTGATTTTAATGCTGGCAATAGTTTCCTGTTCAACCCGGGATTTGCAACAACCTTCATTAAAAGAGATCATCAGTAATAAAGTAACCGAATTGTATAAAACAAAATCGCAGGAAGAGTTGGCAGCAATTACTTACGACCAGGCATTTAATCTCTTTTCTGCTGAAGAACGCGGGGTTTTAGCAACGGGGCACTGGATTTTTGATGTAAATGTGCCGGCGGTGGTTTCCGTAATGCGCAGTAAAAAACAAAAAGTAGTTCCGTTTTGGTTGGAACAATCCGGTTTTAAAAAAACAAATCTGAGTGTTCAAAATGAAATGAGCGAATACGAAGTCTGGCAAAAAGAATTTGACGCAGGAAAAGTAGGTTTGGGAATAAATGGTTTCGAAAACTATGGTTTGCACTATTTTGTTTGTGTTGCCCCGCAAAGTAAAAACGACAAACTGGTACTCACGAATTTCTTCCCGCAAAATCAGTATGTGGGAAGTATGGAAAATGAAGCATTTACCTACCACGACTGGGATGAACTGGTTTTATTTAATGTTCCTGAAGAATTAAAAGGGCAACAACTTTTAACCACCGTTCGCGGTCGGGGAACAGAGTCGCATTTTGTTGGAGCTTTCCGTAAAACAGCGTTTCCTTCGTCGGAAGAGCCAGATCAGGTAATGCTAACCTGGAGCGACAATCCGGCAACAACTATTGATATTCAGTGGCGGACAAACACCAATGTTGTAGATGGAACAGTAAATTACCGCATAAAAGGAAGCAGCGAAGTGTTTTCTGTTCCGGCAGAGAAATTTGTAATGGAAGACCTTTTGCTAATGAACGACAGGTTTATACATCGTTTTACGGCTCATCTCAAAGGATTGAAACCCGGAACAACTTACGAATACTGGATTGAGAGACAGAAAGAATGGAGCGGGAACCAAACTTTTACCACACAGGCCGATGACAATTCGTTTTCATTTATCTGGTTTGGCGATACGCATCATTCGCCCGTTTGGGCCGAAATTGCCAACGCGGCATTTAACGCACATCCCGATGCCGCATTTTATTCCATTGCCGGTGATCAGGTGAGTGACGGGCTTTATCGTAACCAGTGGGACGACCTTTTTAGTTTTGCTTCGGATATTATCAGCCAGAGACCTTTTATGAATGTTATTGGCAACCACGATAACCGCGCAGGTTTGGGCGCCTGGATGTACCGCGAAATGTATAGCTATCCGAAAAACGGGCCAAAGGATGTTCACAAAGAACACACCTATTCTTTTACCTATAAGAATGCATTGTTTCTGATGATTGATGCAACCGCAAAAAACGAGTTGCAAACGGCATGGATTGAAGATCAGCTTAAAAATACAAAGGCCACCTGGAAGTTTGCTTTTTTTCATTTCCCTCCCTATAACTGGGAAGAGCCTTATCTGAACATTCAAAAAGAATGGGTGCCGGTGTTCGATAAGTACCATGTTGATATGGTTTTTAGTGGGCATATTCATTATTATATGCGATCTAACCCGATGAAAGGGGGCCAGGTGGTTGATTCGTATAACGAGGGAACTGCATACGTAATTTCAATAGGAATTAAAAGCCGGTCGCGCGATATTGGCAAGGAACCCTACGCAGCAGTTCGCAAAGCAGAAGGCCAGTTTTACCAGTACCTGAAAATTGATGGAAATGAACTGAAGTATTCTGCCATTGATTCCGGGAACAATGTTATTGATTCCATTCAGATCAAAAAATAAGAGATGAGTTACCATAAAAAATAAACAATTATAAACGAATGAAACGAGCATATTTAGTCAAAACATCAGAGGGAATGGCTAAAGTGCGAGTTCCATATGATACTGTAAAACGAACAATTTAAATCATATGAAAGTAAATGTTAATCTGTTTTTGGGCTTGCTGTTCCTGGTTTCGGTTGCCGGTGCACAAAGTAACACAGAACTAAAATTTGATAAGAACAACAGGTTTAAAATTGTGCAGTTTACCGATACGCACATCGATGTGGAAAACAGCAAAAACCTGGAAGTGTACCAAACAGTTGAAACGGTTATTAAAATTGAAAAGCCTGATTTTATCATATTTACAGGCGATATAATGACACAACGTAATCCGCAGGCAGGCTACGAACTTTTAATCCCGATTATTCAGAAATACAAAATACCCTGGGCAGTTGTTTTCGGAAATCACGAGTCGGAGAGTAACACAACCCGGAAAGAGCTTGCTGCTTATGTGCAGGATTTGCCATATTGTTTAAACAACGACGATGGCAGTACCGACGGGAATTCAAACTTTGTACTGGAAATAAAAGGGAAGAGCGGGAAAACCGGTGCACTCTTGTATTGTATGGATTCGAATTCGTACAGTACTTTAAAACCAAAGGTTGAAGGATACGGGTGGTTTACATTTGGGCAAATTAACTGGTACAGGCAAAAAAGTAAGGCATTTACAAGAGCAAATGGCGGAAATCCATTGCCGGCCCTGGCCTTCTTTCATATTCCATTACCCGAATACACGGCGGCATGGAACAACCAAATTAATCCTCCTGTTGGGGTTAAAAACGAGGATGAGTGCAGTCCGGATATAAACACCGGAATGTTTTCTGCAATGCTGGAAAGTGGCGATGTAATGGGAACTTTTGTTGGTCACGACCATATTAACGATTATATCGGGGTACATTATGGAATGGCGCTGGCTTATGGCCGCGTTACCAAAATTATGAAAAATCCGGAAGAGGATCCGCTGGCCGGAGGCAGAGTTATTGTCCTTACCAAAGGAAAGCGTATATTCGATACCTGGATTCGTGATATGAACGGAAAAAAGGAACTGGAATGCTCATGGCCCGGTTCGTTTTCGAAATCGGAATAACCAGAACAAATTATAAACCAAAAAATTGAACTAAACTTTAACAGTATGACAACAGACAAAGCACAATGGAATAAACTTATTCCGGTATTACTCTCCTTCGTTGTAATGGGATTTGTAGATATTATTGGTGTAGCAACCAGTTATATCAAACAGGATTTTGAGCTGACCAACTTTATTGCTCAGTTTCTGCCCATGATGGTTTTGGTGTGGTTTTTTATCTTGTCGGTTCCGGTTGGAATTTTGCAGGATAAATACGGCAAACGAAATATGTTAAATCTGGGTATGCTTATTCAGGCCGTGGGATTGGGATTGCCATTTTTGCACTATTCGTTTGGAATGATGTTCGCATCATTTATTTTGCTGGGTATCGGAAACACAATTATACAGGTGTCGGCAAATCCGTTGTTACAGGATGTTTCGCCTGCCGATAAGCTGGCAAGCTTTTTAAGCTCCTCGCAGTTTATTAAAGCCATTCTTTCGTTTTCGGGGCCGCTTATTGCTGCTTTTATGGCTACGCAATTTGGCGACTGGCGTTTGGTACTGGCGGTGTATGGTGTTGTTTCTGTTTTGGTGGCCGGTTGGCTCTCGTTAACGCCAATTGTAGAATCGAAACCCGATCGTAAACCGGCTTCGTTTGCCTCGTGTTTTGGTTTGCTTAAAAACCGTTTTGTAGCTTTTATGGCTTTGTCGATATTTCTTATTGTGGGTGTTGAGGTTTCGGTAAATACAAACATTGCCACTATTCTTATTTCAAAATACGGAATTACAATGGAGAAAGCGGCGTTGGGAATCAGTATCTTTTTTGCCGGCGAAACCATTTCGCGGTTAATTGGCGCCATTATACTTAACTGGATTAAACCGCGTGTATTCTTATTTCTTACGGTACTGACTTCGATGGCAGGTGTTGCCGGAATTTTTATTGCGCCCGGATATACAACCGCACTGGTAACCATTTTCTTAATTGGTTTGGGTGCCGGAAATTTGTTCCCCATTATTTTTTCGCTTTCGCTTGAAAAAATGCCCGATCGTGCCAACGAAATTTCAGGACTGCTGATTATGGCTGTATCGGGGGGAGCTGTAATTCCTCCGATAATGGGATTGGTAAGTACCACCGTATCGCCTTTGGCCAGTATGCTGGTGGTTGCGTGTTGTATGTTTTACCTGCTGTGGGTATCTTTTTATGTGCGAAAAGAAAAGTAAATACAGTGTTCAGAGTTCCGGCTTATGAATTTTGATCCGGAATCCGACATCAAGTATCCAGCATCGGATTCTAAAACCATAACAAGCTTTTTTCAGGCCTTCAGGAAATAACAAATTCCTGAAGGCCTGTTTGTTTTATGTTGGTAAACATAAATAATTATACTTTTATTACGCAACTCTTTTTTAATTTTAACCATCTTTAGTTCATAACTAAAACAGTAAACCCTTTATTATGATTTAACTACCAATAACTTTTTCCAATAAAACCCTCGGGCAGTAGCCAGGCTACACCTCCCCGAAATCGAAGTTGTGTTAAACAACTCTAACCGATCTTTTTAATGCGCTCTTATCTTTCCCTATTCAGGGAAACTACTTTGTACTAACTACTCAGTACTATTTACTTATTACTAAAAACTAAAAAATGAAATTAAAAACCTTAAATCCGACAACTGGCGGATTAAAACGAATTACCTTATTCCTGCTTCTGATTCCACTTTGTGTGGTTTTGCTTGGGACAGGATGCGATGATAAAGATGAAAGCGAACCACTACTTCACAACATCACGTTGTATGATAAACCGCTTTCCGTAATCCAACAATATATTACTGGGGATTGGAAACTTCAATACCAGATTGGAGGAATTGCCGGAAGTAAATATATTGATGAATCTAATTCTTATATGAATTTGACTCAGAATCACATTATCGTAGGAAATGATTTATATGAAGTTGTTATTGATACGTCTATTGTATGGAAACGAGAATTGATAAGGGAAGATGAGTATTCATATCTAATGGGATACCCAAATCCCGGATGGCAATCTCCAACGTATTTTATTATAAATCAGATAAAAAATGATACGTTAATTATTATTGATTACAATGTTTCCGATGGTTTTACATATTACTATACCAGAAATTAACAATTCATAAAATCAACTAACATGAAAAAATATATAAAATTTCTAATCCTTATTGTGTTATGTTTTGTAGTGTTTAATTCCAATGCACAGCAGAACGATACATTAAAAATAGAACGAAATAAACAGGGAATTGTAAATTTCGCACATTTCAAACCGAATTCTGAACGAAAAATTCAGGAAGGTACAACGTTTCTAAAAACTTTCTTACATGCAAAAACCGATGATGACTTTCGTTTAATTAAGGAAACGAACGATGAGCTGGGATTTTCGCATCTTCGTTTTCAACAATACTATAAAGGGGTAAAAGTCGAAAATTCAGAATACCTGATTCACGGAAGTAATGGGATTATAGAATCCATAAATGGTGATTTTAAGCCTGTAACCTTGTCTTCGGTTAAGCCTTCATTAAACGAAAAACAGGCTTTGCAGAAAGCATTGAATTATGTGCATGCAAAGAAATATAAATGGGAGGATACAGCTTACGAAAAGTTTAAAAAGGAAAATACCAAAGATGCCAATGCTACCTATTATCCTAAAGGGGAACCGGTAATTGTAAAAGACTATTTAACCGGAAGTAAACAAATGAAGCTGGCCTGGAAATTTACAATTTCTTCACTCGAACCATATAACGAGCAATGGGTTTATGTTGATGCAACTAATGGTGAAATTGTTGGTGATACACCTTTGTTATTGAATTCAAACGCAACCGGAAATGCAGAAACGCTTTATAGCGGTACTGTGGGAATTACCTGCGACTCCTATTCCGGTGGTTACAGGTTATATGAAACAAGAAGCACTACACCAAATCATAGTGTAAATGTTCATACCTGGAATTGTTTATCACAATCAAATCTTACCAATGCAGTTGAATTTTCCAATACTAACGTGAACTGGACAATAGGGAACTGGGCTGCTATTTCTCAGGATCAGGCCGCGTTGGATGCCCACTGGGCTGCAGAAAAGGTGCTGGACTACTGGAGTACAATCCATAGCAGAAACAGCCTCGATAACCAGGGACTTGCGATTACCGGGTATGTCCACTTTTATGATCCAAGCTCTACGGCAGGGTGGCCCAATAATGCTCAATGGGATGGGAATAACCATGTTTTGAAATATGGAGACGGAGATGGAGGTACAAACTTTAATCAATTGGTTGCATTAGATGTAGTTGCTCACGAGATGGGGCATGGAATTGCTCAGTACACTGCTGGCTTCAGTTCTACTGATCATCGTCAGGAATGTGATGCTTTAAATGAAGGATTTAGCGATATTTGGGGAGCCTGTGTGGAAGATTGGGCCACTACCAATAAACAAACATGGTTGTCAGGCGAAGAATTTGTCAATCCAAACTTTACATGTCTGCGAGATATGCAAAACCCTAATAGTCTAACAGCTTGGGAAGGTCCACATCCAGACACTTATCAGGGAACTTTCTGGGATCTTAATGGAGAACCTCATATCAACTCAACTGTATTAAGTCATTGGTTTTATCTATTATCAGAAGGAAGTAATGGTGTTGATACTAACGACAATAATGATTCTTTTTATGTGTCAGGCATTGGAATATCAGATGCCCAAAAGATTGCATTTAGGGCAGAAACAAATCTTAATTCATCAGCAACCTTTGCTGATGCCAGAACTCAGACAATCCTCGCTGCAGCTAATCTTTTTGGTGCAACTTCCAACCAGGTAATTCAGACAACCAATGCCTGGTATGCAGTAGGGGTTGGGGAACAATTTTCAAATTATCCTATTTCCGGCCCCTCTTATGTTTGTCCCAATACCGAAGTCACTTTTACAGTTAATAATGCTCCTCCCAATTATTCTTGGGACTATAGTCCTAACTTAGATACTGTAGTTGGTAATCCGGGTACTTTTACTACTTCATTCTTAAAAGGAGATGCCTGGGTGAGTATTAGTGTTAACGAGGCTGAAGTTGGGCGAAAAGAATTTGTTATAGGAAGTGAGGTTACAGGAATTGATCAGATTTCGTTTGCCGGAAAGAATCGGTATTATGTGAGTCCGGCTTGTGCGGGAGAATTAAATAATATATGGATATTAGAATGGCAAGGAATGGATTTACTGGTTGATAAGCCAGATACTGTTTATGGAAGAAATTATGTTGATGTAGTATCTACAACAAATCCGAATAATTTAACAATTGCTACCTTAACGCTTAAACAAGGTGGTTATACATATACCAAGTTTATAACTATTATGGGTGTGGACGTAGGATTGGATGGTATACATTTACCTGATCCATTTGATCCTGTTTTAACGTTTTCTCCCAACCCAACTGTAGGAGAAACTACCATTAGTATCGAACAAGGTTCTGCGAATGATACTTCGTTAAAATCGGCCTCCACCGAAACTACTTTCAACGAAAACGCCGAATGGGACCTCGAGGTGTACGATAGTATGCAAAGCCTGAAACTTAAAAAACAGAAACAAAAAGGCAAAAGCATAACCATTAACACTCAAAGCTGGAAAGAAGGAGTGTATATGGTACGTGTAAAATACAAAGACGATATAATTACCGGTAAACTGGTGGTGAAGAAATAGTTTTGAGGCTTACCTTTTCCAAAGTTTCGAACTTTGGAAAAGGTTTATAACGAAAAACCCTGAAGATGAGAACAAAACAAGCGTCCCAACAACAGGAAAATACAAACAAAGTTCCCGACGGGTTTTCCCGGAGGTGGGAAACTCCCGGCTAATATTCAGGGAAGGTTTCCCATTGTTGGGAATGTTAAAAATAAAATTACAGCAAGATTTCCCATAGTTGGGAAAGTATGCCACGAACTTTAGAGAAGGTTTCCCAATCATGGGAAAGTCAGATCCGCGACAAGGGGAAAGTTTCCCAACCGAAGGAAAAAAGTACAGATAATTCATTTTTTTAAACCAATAAATCAAATTATTATGGAGATTAAAAGTTTATACCTGCATGCACTTCGCAACGAAGAACACTTCCACTTTCACACCGAGGTAGACGAATTGGTTGTTCGTTTTACCGTTGAAGCTCTTAAAATTCAGAAGTATTATCCGGCCTATGAAGCCGCTTTGGCCAACGAAGGCGAAGCGCTCGATGTAGTGCGTAAAAGTATTTTTACCGGCCCCATTGCCGATGCCGATCACACGCGCGACACCACAACCCTGGGTATGGAAGATATGATTGATGCTGCCCTGCGCCATTTTCGCCCCGAAGTGCGCGAAGCCGCCCGCCGCCTTAAAATTGTGTTCGACAGTTTCGACGACCTTACCAACAAACCCTACGACCAGCAAACCGCTGCTACCGATAAACTGATTCAGTTGCTCGAAAACAAGTATGCCGCCGATGTGGCAACAGTTGGCCTTACCGACTGGGTAACCGAACTAAAAGCCAATAACCAGGCGGTAAAAGATTTGGTTGGCGACCGTTACACCGACGAGTCGGGCAAAACACCCGTTAAAATGAAAGCGGCCCGCAAACAGCTCGACACAGCCTACCGCGATGTTATCCGTTTGCTCGATGCACTGGTAATTGTTGAAGGCCCCGAAGCCTGGGAAGATTTTATAGGCGAACTAAACGAGCGTATTGAAAAATATAACCAACGCCTCAGCCAGCGCGATGGCCGCAATAAAAAAGACGACGATCCGGAAGAGGAATAGTCGCAGTTGACAGTATTCAGTTTCAGTGTCCAGAATACAAAACTATTCTGATCCGGAATCCAGAATCTAGTATCAAGTATTCAGTTTCAGACCTTCAAAGTTTTTAAAACCTTGAAGGTCTTGTTTTTTCCAACATCCACCTCCTAATGACCAATGACCAATGACTAATGACCATTGACTAACAATCAGCTCTTGTACCTCAAATATCAAATTCCTGGTCAGAATGGGGCAATATAAGTGAAACCTCTTTCAAATATTACAGGTAAATTTGAAGTGTTATCATGTTTGTAAATAAGAAGTTAATGAATATTGATTTCTGCGGTCATTTTTTTTCGGTAAAATAGGGAGCAGAAAAAAGATAGAACTAAAATCAGATAAGAATGAAAAAACTGTTAATCGTTGTATTGATATGCGTTGCAGGAGTAGGAGCAGCTCAGCAAAAAAACAAGTACAAATCAATTGTAAAAGAAGAGTTGATTTTTACCCCGCAACACGAGCATTCGCATGGTAGCAGCATTGTTGCTTTGCCCAATGGCGATTTTCTGGCGTGTTGGTTCCAGGGAAGTGGCGAACGAAAGGCCGACGATGTACGAATAATGGGATCGCGGCTGGAAAAAGGAAAAAGCGAATGGGAGAACCCGTTTTTAATGGCCGATACACCCGGATTGCCCGATTGTAACCCGGTTCTTTTTCTGAACAACAAGAATAAACTATTCCTTGTTTGGATAGCTGTCCAGGGAAACCGCTGGGAAGGTTCAATTTTGCGTACGCGAACAACCAAAAATTATAATCAAAAAGGAGCACCGGTATGGGAGTGGCAAGACAATATCTTACTAAAACCGGGCGAAGAGTTTGTAGAAGAAATTGAAAAGAAGTTTGATGAAATGCCTGAATTAAACCATGGTTGGGCAGAATATGCTCCTTTGTACGACGATATGATTAAAGAGTACAGTAAAAACCAGGTTCTCAGAAGCATTGGGTGGATGACACGTATTAAACCTCTGATAACAGAAAGTGGCCGGATTATTTTGCCACTGTATTCCGACGGGTATAATCTTTCTATTTGTGCCATTTCAGATAACGATGGCGATTCGTGGAAATCATCGAAACCCATTGTGGGAAGAGGCCCTATTCAGCCGGCACTGGCATTGCGCAAAAACAGCGATATTGTGGCATATATGCGCGATAGCGGCGATGCGCCTGCCCGGGTACATAAAAGTATTTCACACGATAATGGAGAGAGCTGGGATTATACGGTCAAAACCGATATTCCGAATACTGCCAGTGTTGAGCTGCTGGTATTAAAAGACGGCCGCTGGGCTTTTGTAGGCAACGATATTACCGATGGCCGGTACAGGATTGTGTTAATGCTTTCGGATGATGAAGGTGAAACCTGGAAATGGAAAGAATACCTCGAAAATGACCCGAAACAGGGTGGGGGAAGTTACTCGTATCCTTGCTTAATTCAAACCGGCGATGGTTTGCTTCATATTACCTATTCGTCGCGAACAGCAGAAACCGAAAAGTCGATTAAACATTTGGTTGTCGATCCGTCAAAAATCAAATAATTGCGGATTTTAGCAAAGTGCCAATAAAAAACGCTTCAGTTTCCTGAAGCGTTTTTTATTAATATCATCTGAGTATCATTATACGTCAAGATCCTTTTTGGCCAGATAGAAATCTACCATCTCATAATCGCTTTTTTCACGTTCCTCCATTTCTTTTACTGTTTTTGGAGGAGGAACAATTACTTTTTGTCCGGGTGTCCAGTCTAAAGGTAAAGCAACACTGTACTTGTCTGATACCTGGAGACCTTTTAATACGCGGATAATTTCATCCATATTTCGCCCAACATTAAGTGGATAATACATTATAAGGCGAATTTTGCCTTTCGGATCGATAAAGAATACGGCGCGTACTGCAGCTGTTTCGCTTTCGTTGGGTTGTAACATACCATAGAGTTGCGAAACTTTCATGTCAATGTCGGCAATAATCGGGAAATCGAAAAGTACCCCGGTATTCTTTTTAACGTTATTTACCCATGCTACATGAGCGTGTATGCTGTCGATACTTAATCCGATAAGTTTTGTGTCCAATGCACGAAACTCGTCGCCACGCACTGCAAAACCACTCATTTCGGTTGTACAAACCGGTGTAAAGTCGGCCGGGTGCGAAAATAATATTGTCCAACTGTCTTTAATATATTCAGAAAACTGAATTGGGCCGTGTGTAGTATTGGCTTTAAAATCCGGAGCCATATCGCCAATTCTTGGCATTTGTGTAATGTTTTGTTGTTCTTCCATTTTTTTTGTATTTAAATTTTCATGATTCAAAGATACATACAAAGGAGAACATTAGCTCAAAATGTCTATCGGATTTCTATTGTATTTTTTGATGATGATTAGGGAAAATTTATAAGTGATTATTGTTTGTGTGTGAGAGGTATGGATTTGTTGTTTGTTCTGTTTTATTGTTGCTGTTTGTTGGAGGTTATAGTGTTGTTGTTTTATCCATTCTATAAGCCCAAAAACGATGATGGACATGATGCAGATTGATGTGATCAATTCAATTTCATTAATTCATTCAATTTTAAGGAGCCTTGAGATTTCAATAATTATAACATAATATGAATAGTATAATATTTAATGTTTCCCAATCTCGGCATAAATTGATTTGGAATTCTGTTATTTGATGTTGCTTAAACCTTTCCCATTGTTACAAATTCTAAAAGTGTTTAAAACCGGGTGTTTTATTGCTATAATCAGATGTACATTGTTTACTGAGTTTCAATTTTTTCAATATATTTGCACACTCAATAATCAAAAAATGGAGCAGTTTTGAGAAATTAACAATTAAATGTTAATTGTTTTAGCAAAAACTTCGTATTCCTCTTGATTATTTTCCAAAAAAGTATTTTCTTTGCACACCGTTTTAGTAACGTGTTTGTTTGAACATCAAGAAATTATAAAGAAATGTCACGAGTTTGTCAAATAACAGGAAAGAAAGCAATGGTGGGAAATAACGTTTCTCACTCTAAGAGAAGAACTAAAAGAAAGTTCGACGTAAACCTGTTTAAAAAGAAATTTTATATGCCTGACGAAGATCGTTGGGTGCAATTAACTGTATCTGCTGCTGGTATGCGCACTATTAACAAAAAAGGCGTTAAAGCTGCTTTAACCGAAGCGCAGGAAAAAGGTTATATCACTAAATATTAAAGATATTAGAGATGGCTAAAAAAGGAAAAGGCAATAGGGTTCAGGTAATTTTAGAATGCACTGAACACAAAGATAGTGGTATGCCGGGTACTTCACGGTACATTACTACTAAAAACAGAAAAAATACTACTGAAAGAATGGAATTGAAAAAATACAATCCTGTTCTGAAGAAAGTAACAGTACATAAAGAAATTAAATAAATTCAGACATGGCAAAGAAAGCAGTTGCAACACTTCAAAAAGGTGCCGGTAAAGGTTATGCTAAAGTAATAAAGATGACTAAATCGGAAAAAACTGGTGCATATACTTTTAAAGAAGAAATTGTGCCAAACGACGACGTTAAGACTTATTTTAAAAAATAAGAAAATATAACTGTATAGCAGGGAAAGCTTTCATTTTCGATGAAAGCTTTTTTTGTATTTGACAATCGCCTGGGGTAAACAGGCATTTTGAAAAGAATTACGGGTGGCTCTGCATCGATGAGATTTGTAGTTTTCATCCGCCAAACAGCTCAGGTAACAAGTTAAGTTTAAGGGATGGTTTTTGGTTAACAATTTTTCTCCGAACATCCGTTCGTTATCAATTATTGTATTATTTTTAGAGCTCGCAAATTGTATTATTATGGCGTTATTCGGAAGTTTCAGTAGAAAAAAGAAAGAAAGCCTGGATCAGGGACTTTCAAAAACAAAGGAAAGTGTTTTTAAAAAACTGAGTCGGGCAGTTGTTGGTAAGTCGAAGGTCGACGATGAAGTATTGGATAACCTGGAAGAGGTTTTAATTACGTCTGACGTTGGTGTTGATACAACTATTAAAATTATAGAACGTATTGAAGAACGTGTTGCCAAAGACAAATACATGGGCATTAGTGAGTTGAATAGAATTCTGAAAGAAGAAATTTCTTTTTTGCTGGAAGAAAACAATTCGGCTGACATTTCTGATTTTGAACTTCCTGAGACAGAAGGACCATATGTGATTATGGTTGTTGGAGTAAATGGTGTTGGAAAAACAACAACTATTGGTAAGTTGGCCTATAATTTTAAGCAAGCCGGAAAATCGGTAATGCTTGGAGCGGCAGATACATTCAGGGCTGCAGCAATAGAACAGTTGGAAGTGTGGGCCGACCGCGTTGATGTTCCAATTATAAAACAAAAAATGGGTTCCGATCCGGCTTCAGTAGCTTACGATACGTTGGCGTCTGCCAAAGCCAATAATGCCGACGTTGTTATTATTGATACGGCAGGTCGTCTGCACAATAAAGTTGGCTTAATGAATGAGCTTTCGAAAATTAAGAAAGTAATGCAAAAGCTCATGCCTGATGCACCTCACGAAGTGTTGTTGATTCTGGATGGATCGACCGGGCAAAATGCATTTGAACAAGCCAAACAGTTCACAAAGGCTACCGAAGTAACAGCATTGGCATTAACCAAACTGGATGGTACAGCCAAGGGTGGCGTAGTAATTGGTATTTCCGATCAGTTTAAAATTCCGGTAAAATATATTGGTATTGGAGAGAAACTGGAACATCTTCAAATCTTTCGCCGAAACGAGTTTGTCGATTCTCTTTTTTCGTAAAACAAGGTTGAATGGCATTGGATAAACTTGAAATTCGGGCAAAAATAGAGGCAGAGATTAGTAAAACCGAGAACCTGGTAGTTGAGTATAAAGAACTGACACGTCCGGTTGAACCTGAAAATGCTATTGGCCGGATTTCGAGAATGGATGCCATTAACAACAAAAGTGTTACCGAGGCAGCTCTTCGAAAAGCAAAAGACAAACTAGAAAAATTACAATATGCATTGTCAAAAGTAGATGATGATGATTTTGGACTCTGCACTAAATGTAAACATCCGATTCCTTTAGGGCGAATATTGTTAATGCCGCAATCGCGTACCTGTGTCAAGTGTTCGATCTAATTTTCTCCCGGTTTTTTAGCTAAGTGGTAATCCAGCTTCTTGTTTCTTGCAGGTAGATATAATTTCAAAAAGTTTCTTTTTCGAAATTGGTTTTGAAATGTAAGCATCGCATCCTGCCTTTCGAACTTCATCGATATAGTTTTCCTGGGCATACGCAGTTTGTGCAATAATAAATACCGATTTATTAAACTCCCTGATTAGTTTGGTAGTTTTTAGTCCATTTATCTTAGGCATTTTAATATCCATCAACATAATTTCTGTGTCAGGATTATTAATAATTAGCTCAATAGCTTCTTCTCCGTTTTTTGCATGAAGAATACTCTCTGCAACGTCTTTTAGTGCTTGCTTTAAAAAGGCGAATGATATAGGATCATCTTCCGCTATAATAATTTTATATCTGGCCAGACTTGGTTTACTCTTTTCTGATTTGTTTGTTTCGAGGAGAGGTTGGATTGATTCTTTTATGCTATTGGGAATACGAAAACTGAAAGTTGTTCCTTTTCCCAGCTCCGATTCAAGCTTAATTTCTCCATGCAGGAGTTGAACATACCCTTTCGAAATTGATAGACCTAAGCCCGAACCTTCGTAGCCTCTTGAATGAGACGAATCGGCTTGTACAAATTGGTTGAAAATAGTAGTTTGTTTATTTTGGGGAATACCAATTCCTGTATCGGAAACCGAAAAATCGGCATGTGTATTATTTATTGAATAGTTAACTAGAACAGAGCCTTTTACTGTAAATTTTAGTGCGTTTTTAATCAGATTGGTAAGAATTGAGTTGAGCTTGTATTCATCGGTGTGAAAATTGTACGAGTGACATGATGTTTCGCCATTGAATATGAGTTGTAGCCCTTTTGAATGTGCTTCAGGCATAAAAAAATTCTGGAGTTCATCCATTATCTGTTTTATGTTTACCTGGCTTATTTGCTTCTTTTCTGCTCCCGATTCCAGCTTCGAAACATCAATAATATTATTAATTGTACTCAACATCCTTTCACCACTCTGAAGAATTATATCAATAAATTGTTGCTGTTCGTTTTGCTTGTATTCTTTCGATTTTAATAATTCGGCAAAACCTAAAATGCCATTCATCGGAGTTCTTATTTCGTGGCTCATGTTAGCAAGAAAAGCAGATTTCATTTTTTCGCTTTCCTCCGCTTTAAATTTCTGCTCCTCAAGTTCAGTCATTATATGAGAATTCAATTCCAATTGTAACTGAAGGTCTTTGGTTTTGCTTTTAACCCTCGCCTGTAAAACCCTGTTTATTATTAAAAGAAGTAAAAAAGTGGTTAATACAAGAAATCCGATTAAGAGAATATGTCTTAGATAGTTGCGCCAGTCGTTCTCGTTTTGGTTGTATTCTTTAAGCCATTTGTCGTAAATACGCTGGTATTCGCCATTCGATAAAATAATTTCAAGGCCGTTATTTAATATTTCAGCCAATTCAGGCGAGTCTGCCGAAACTTTAAATCCCATACTGCGCTCTAAGATCCGATGGTCGCTTGCTCTCACATAATCTTTGTCAAGCATTCTTGCATAATACATACCGGCAATTCTTTGAGTAATTACACAGGCTACATCTTTCCTGTCGAGGCTGCTTATAAGTTCTTCATAATTGTTTAGATATAGAAATCTGGCCGAAGGATTAACAGAGAGAATATAATGAGCAAGAACATCGTTTTGCCACAAGGCAACAAGTGGTTGTTTTATTGATCGTAATAACTCAAGCGAGAACCTGTTATAATAGTCTTTGTTGTATAACAAGCAATGCGACGTATTGATAGTCGATCGTGTGTAAATATACTGATTGTCGAGCGTCCCGGGATAATGAGTTCCACCGATTGCGTTTATTTCGCCGCGTTCTAAAGCTTTATTGATAGCTTTCCAGCTACGGCCATTTATATTAATGGAAGTGCCATAAAGTTCTATAATTGAATTTAAAATATCAACATTAAAGCCAACCAGTTCTCCTTTTTTGTTTGTATAGTTATACGGAGGATAATTATTGCTAAGCATTACTTCGTATTGTGCCCATACTTTATTCGAAGAAATGAATGCAAACAATAAAACAGCTACAATAATATTACGCATCTTGGTTCGCTTTAAATCAATAAAAATGGTGACAATAAAACCTGGTCCAAAAGTTTGGCCTAAAATAATTTAAAATAGTTGAGAGAACCAATGTTTTCCCCCCTTTTTATTAACTTTCAGGAGAAAACAATCATGCTGAATTTGATTTGATTCGTGGATATAAAAACTAGTAATTACCAGAGAATAATGAATGGCACATTGTTAAAATTAGTGGAACAATATCTTACAGATGAGTTTAATGAACAAGTAAACATTGCTTCGGCAAAACAGATTGGTGGTGGTTGTATTAATCATGCATCGAAAATAGAAACCAGCATTGGCCCTCTTTTCTTAAAATGGAATATCAACTGTAGTGCCGATATGTTTTTACGCGAAGCAGAAAGCTTAAAGGAACTTGCCAGGGCTACAAGTGATTTGTTAAAGGTGCCAAAAGTTTTTTGCGCCAAACAAGTGGATAGCACTCCCGGCTTCTTGGTACAGGAATACTTTCCACCGGCATATGCTACTGATGGAGATGATGAAAAACTGGGGCAGGGGCTGGCTATTATTCACCAGTTTGAAAATGACAAATATGGATTTTTAAAGAATAATTATTGCGGAGCAACACCCCAAAATAATTCATGGAAGGGACGCTGGGGCGATTTTTATGTGGAAAACCGACTTCGATACTTACTAAAGTTAATACAAAACCAAAGACCAATACCGGTTTCAGAGATGGTTGTATATGATAAATTACTAGAAAGAATTCCTGCGTTAATCCCCTCGGAAACAAAAGCTGTTTTAATTCATGGCGATTTATGGTCGGGTAATTATATGCATACCAGTAATGGCCCGGCATTGATTGATCCTGCAGCCTATTATGCCGACAGGGAAATGGAATTTGCTATAATAACAATGTTTGGTGGATTTTCGTCCCGTTTTTATTCTGCCTATAACGATATAAATCCTTTGGAGAAAGATTGGCGTAATCGGAATCCGCTTTATCAGCTGTATCATGTATTAAACCATTTTTATCTTTTTGGCGGAGCTTACCAGCGACAGGCTCTGTCGATAGCCAAACGCTTTGTATAGTAGAAACTCACTTTATCCGTAAAATAGTTGATTTGTTAAATCTGCTTTTGTAACTTATACTATAATTTAAAATTGAAAGTGGTGAAAAGCGAGATTTACGAAATACCTTACCGAGCAGAATTGTGTTATCAGAAAAACAAAGGTATTATTTTGCCCGAAGATGTTCCGTATATTGGGATGGGAGCTTCGAATATTGCCACAAAGGCCTTTCGATATCTGGGAATTAATGTTTTATCGGAAAAGGCCGCTGAATATTATAACTATCTTATAAAATACAAAAATCCAAAGAATGGGGTGCTAATTTCGCAATCGGGACAAAGCTCAGAAACATTATGGTGTGCCGACTATTTTGATTCTTTTATAGCTATTGTCAATAACGAAGACAGTCCTTTGGGGAAACATGAAAACTGTGCCCAGAGAATTATGCTTTATTCCGGAGACGAGCGCGAGATAACCGCTAAAACATATATTAATACTTTGCTGATTTTGTATCTGGGATTTGGATTTGATCCGTTAGAAACAATTTCTGCGTTGAAAAACAATATGGCGCATTTCGAACAAATTGGAGTTCAGATTGGTGAATTAATGAGGAGTGCTATAGGGTGGAGGAAAAAGAGCTCTATCTATATTTTGGGTAATGGACCGAATATAGCTACGGCAAATATTGCGGCCATGGTTTTAAGTCGGGTAATGAAAGTTCCGGTACAATCTATGTCCGTTTCTCATTACGATCATGGTTTTAAAGAGACGGCAAAAGATTCTGTAGTGATAGCCGTAAACCATAAGGGACCCGAACAAAAAAGAACCAAACGGTTGTTAAAAACAGTAAAGGGAGCCGGAGCTAAAGTTTTTGAAGTAAATAATACCTTGGTAGAAAGCGTTTATAGTCCAATAACATTGCCACTACATTTTTATTTTGCAGCCGAATATCTTTCCAATAAACTTAAAGTTAAATCATTATTTGAGGCGAATCAGAAAATTACCAATATCGATCCAGAGGAATAAAGATGAGTAATCGCATTGCAGGCATTTGTACGAATGTTTAAATTAGCGGCAAAACCAAATACCTGTAGTATATGATTGCACAAAAGGCAAAGGAAATCACCCCGTTTATTGTTATGGAAGTTTTAGAAAAAGCTGCAGAAATGGAGCGAAAGGGGATAAATGTGATTCATCTTGAAGTGGGCGAGCCCGATTTTGATGTGCCTGTTTGTGTTTCAAAAGCTGTTCAAGTAGCATTTAACGAAGGACAAACCCATTATACTCACAGTTTGGGTGACCCGGAATTGCGTGAGCAAATTGCCGAAAAATACCAGTTGGAATATGGAGTTACTGTTTCGCCCGATCAGATTATTGTTACGTCTGGTAGTTCGCCGGCAATTTTATTGACATTGGGGGTACTGTGTGAAGTGGATGATGAGATTATTCTATCTGACCCGGGGTATGCCTGTTATTCAAATTTTATAAAATTTATCAACGCCAAATCAGTTCGTGTTCCTGTATTTGAGGAAGATGGGTTTCAGTATCGCAGCAGTGAAATCAAAAAGCGGATTTCTGCCCGTACAAAAGGAATTTTGATAAACAGCCCGATGAATCCAACAGGTAATTTGCTTTCGCTTGAAGTTATGAAAGAACTTACTCGTTTTAATATTCCCATTATTTCGGATGAGATATATCACGGATTGGTGTATAATGATAGGGCACATTCAATTTTAGAAGTTACTGATAAAGCTTTTGTATTAAATGGTTTCTCCAAGTTGTATGCAATGACCGGACTTCGTTTGGGATATGTTATTGCACCAAAAGAATATGTTCGATGTATGCAGAAAATTCAGCAGAATCTGTTTATTTGTGCAAGTTCTACAGCACAGAGAGCAGGTATTGAGGCCTTAAAATATGCAGGCAATGAAGTAGAACACATGCGAATGACATACGATAAACGACGTGCTTATATAATTAGACGGTTAAAAGGAATGGGATTTTCAGTAAAAGTGGAACCAACCGGAGCATTTTATGTATTTGTAAACGTTAAACATTTATCGAACGACAGTTATAAACTGGCTTTTGATATTCTCGAAAAAGCGCACGTTGGGGTAACTCCTGGAATTGATTTTGGTGAAAATGGGGAAGGTTTTATTCGCTTTTCGTATGCAAATTCCATCGAGAATATTGAGCGAGGAATGGACAGGTTGGAAAAGTACTTAGCTGATAATTTTAGTTAAAAGCGTTTCCATATTTATTTAGGTGAACAAATTTAGATAGCTCTTTCCGCTTTTTTGGAGGTATCTCTGCATCAGGATACCCAAGTGGAAGTATAACGCAAGGTTCAACGTGATCAGGTAACTCAAGTATTTCGGAGCATTTATCAACCTGAAAATTACAAATCCAGCAAGTTCCTAAACCCAATTCTGTGGCCATTAAAGTCATGTGATCAACAGCTATGGCAATATCTATATCAGCCGAGTCTTTTCCATCAGAACTTCGTCTCCACGAATGAGAATGGTCGGAGCAGGCTACAATAATTACCGGAGCTTGTTTTATCCAGTCTCTCTGATAGATTTGATGCATTTTTATAAGATTTTCCTTTTCTGTAATAACAATAAAATGCCAGGGTTGATAATTAACTGCTGACGGTGCAGCTTGTCCTGCTTTCAGAATCTTTAGCAGCTTTTCATCTTCAACAGGAGTGGGTTTGTATTTCCTCACCGAAAAACGCGATTGAGCAAGTTGAAAAAAGTTCATAACACAATTTGATTTGTTTTTTAATTTGAAAAAAACTGAAAGTAAAATTACGGAATTGCTTTCAGTTTTGAAGTCTGTTATTTGAAATATAATTTAAAAAGATTTGAAATATTGAGTTTTCGTTAAAAACCGTAATTTTCAGCCTGTTAGCTCTGTGTTTGATGTGTTCTAAAGCATATTTTATTCTGTGTCGGATAAAGAAAAAAAGACGTCATTTGCAGCCGAAAAAGAAAACAATAAAGAACAAAATGGTTGAACCATAAAATGAAAAGTGATGAAAAAATTAAATTTTGTAACAGTTTTGGTAGTCGGATTACTATTGGCAACAATTTCAGTACATGCTGCCGGGTTGAATAAAGTCTTTAATGATTATGAATATGTGTTGATAGAAGATGTTCATGTCAGTAAAAAAGTAAAAGCAATTTGGACACTGAGTTATAATGATAGCGAGATTCCGGTTACAGTAGTTAAAAGAAAAACACTGGAAGGAGTTGAATATGTTGTGCAGTCTCAATATTTTGCTGTTAGCTATGCCTCTGGTGTCAGTGGATTTGGAGCAAAGGAAGTTAGAGGTGCATGGAGTAATGTTCCTAAAAAAATTAATAATGCCGTTATTTGTAAGAATGAATTGCAAAAACAGGCAATTATTACTCCCAATAAAGTTGATGATAAGAGAGCTTTAGGTTTGATTGCAAGTTATTTACCTGAGTTGATAAATGAAGGCTATACGCATTTATTACATTAGAATAGCAATTATAAATAGTTAAAAACCGTGAGAAATCACGGTTTTTTTATATCTTAAATCTGTGGTTTTTACAAAATCATTTGTTTGGTAAGTGATTCAACATTATAATCCTGAAAATTTCGTCGATAAATTCGGTAGTTAATCTGTTTTTTAGTGTTAATTCAAATTACATGATTTTAATATCAGAAGCATTATGGTTTTAAAATGAAAGTAAAACGAGGATTTAAATTGAAAAGTGTCAGTTGGTTGGTGTTTGTAATATAAAACAGAAATATACAATATTTTTCTACCAACGAGCTGTGTTATTTAGCAGTGAATTTGCGTGTCACGAATATGTAATTCGGGCGTCAATAGAGTACAAATGTATTAGAAAACAGAAAACAATTTAAAAACGAAAACTAAAAAATTAAAGTCATGAAAAAATTAAATTATCTCGCAGTTCTTTTGGTAGCAATCTTTTTTGTATCAGTAACAGCAAATGCAACAGGTACCCGTACTAAATTTAAAGCCTACGAAATTGAGGAATTGGAAAACCTTTATATGGGAAAAGAAGTGAAAGCATTGTGGACCGTAAGTTACAGTCAGAATGAGGAACCAGTAACCGTTGTAAAACGGAAAACGTTTGAAGGAACAGAATATGTAGTTTATTCAAAGTTCTTTGAAGTTAGCTATGCCTCTACCCCTGATGGTTTTGGTGCAAAAGAAGTTCGTAGAGCCTGGCGTTCTGTACCTAAAAAAATAACTAAAGCTGTGGTTAATGAGGAACAATTAGCGCGTCAACAAGTAATTACACCAAATAAAGTATCAGATGAGAAAGCTTTGGGGTTAATTGCTAGTTACTTACCAGAGTTAATTAATGATGGTTACACTCACTTATTAAATTAGAGTTCATTCTGAAATAAAAGCAAAAACCGCGGGAAACTGCGGTTTTTTTATGTCTTGTTTAGAGATACAGTTTTGGTTCATGATGCTCAAATACATCCACAAACAAAACCATCAGCCAAACTTTCCATCACTTCTTTTTCAATTTTCTTCTCATTGTCAGTGCCATTACAATTTTTGCATACCGGCATATTAACTACCAGGTTTATTACTGATGTATCTGGTGTAATAGCCTTCTTGCATACAAAACAAGTGTTTTTAATACTTCCCATTTTTTCAAAAATAATACTGCTATTTCATGTCAGAAAATATAAAACCCTCAATTTATTCTGACATGTTTTTTTATGCAAAAATATTAAATTAATCATCTTTAATCAAATAATTCCTCGTGGCTTGCTACGGAGATAGTCAACTTTAAGAATTTTCTTTATTATGATGACTTTACAGATACTAAAGGATATTTAAGATGGTAGAATATTTCATTATCCTTCTTATTGGCAGCTTTCATGTTAAATAAAGATATTGTAACTACTTAAACAACCAGTTTTTCCTTTTAATACAACAGGTGCTGAGATCTCTTGGGATAAGATAATGTACTTTCATTAGGTCCCACTTGCTTTATAAGTGTTATGGTTGACCTTTGGGGATTTTCCAATCCAGAGCTCGGTTGCCCTACACTGGTGAGCCTAATATCAAGTTGCAGTTGGTAAGG
This sequence comes from uncultured Draconibacterium sp., assembly GCA_947492175.1. GTDB lineage: Bacteria > Bacteroidota > Bacteroidia > Bacteroidales > Prolixibacteraceae > Draconibacterium. The sequence continues at coordinate 170,965 of CANLMQ010000012.1, forward strand.
ACGGTGGCTTTGCTGATAACCATCTTCATATTTGGTATTGCCTCCAACACCCTTCTAATTACTAGTTCTTCCTGTCAACTCGACAAATTCCAGAATCTTTCATCTTGATAGCACGTTACCGTGTCTCACATACTAAAAGGAGACCGGGATTCACTGAACCGGCCTCCTTTACGAATACCACCGAGGAAAATTCCTCAGACTAAGGCCTGGATGCCTTAGTATTATACTGATAAAAAATAAGGGTCTCCTTCAATCCCTTAGGATAATTATTCGTTATAGATTATTCTGCCAATCTGTACTTTGCCATCAAGGTCTAACCTGTAAAGATACATTCCTGTAACTTTATGCTCAGGTATATATTCAACGGTATTTAATACTCCTCTTTGAACATAACGGTCCATTATGCGTGCAACACGCTGGCCGGTTATGTTGTAAAGTTCAAGAACACCATAAGCATCTACATCGGAAACAAACTCGAAAGTTACCTTTTCGCTAAACGGATTCGGGTAAACTTTCAGTTCGCTGGCTTGTAACATCGGCTCGCTAATTGCAGCTGATTTTGCTGTTTGAACTGTTGGTAGTGGTAATTGCGGACCACAATAAACAGCATGAATAACAATCCAACCTCCATCGAAGTCAAAGTTTGTGCCTGCCGTCCACTGACCAGGAGCATTCTTTGGTGGGAATGGAGTATCACCTGTCCATATATGGAAACCATCGAAAGTATAACCTGGTTTCAGATCAGTAAATGTTATTGATACTTCTCCACTATAATATTCGACCACTGCAGTACCTACAATATGATTATTATATTCCGGTGATGGATCACATACCGGTGCACCTGCATACATTGGGAAATAAAACGTATTTCCTTCAGCCGAAGAAGGAATATAGTTTGTCCAGCCCCAATTGCTCCAAGGACCAGCAGGAGTACAATCATCGAGGAAAGAACGACTCATAATATTTACACCTGTAATATCCTGATCTTCGCCATATCCGAATGCAGTTTCGCATGGGCAAGGATCTGCACCAATAAATACATCACATTCAGAAGTACAACCATTTGCATCTATAACATCAACAGTATGTGTAATACCTCCTGTTAAATTCATAATTTCATAAAATCCTCCGGCATTATAAGGTAATGTAGTGATAGCGACAAAAGCACCACCATCGACACTTACAAAGTACGGTGGAGTTCCTCCTTGTACAGTAAGTTCTGCCCATCCATCTGGAGAGTCACAACCGGAGTTGTGTCCTACTGTTGAACAAGTTAATAACGGTGGCTCAGTAACTTCTGCATCGCAGGTGGCTTCACAGCCATTAGCATCGGTAACGACAACAGTGTATATGCCAACTCCCAGTCCTGAAACACTGGCTGTTGAACCTACTACTGCATCTGCTGCATCTGTCCATTCGTATGAATAACCAGGAGTACCTCCACTTGGCGCTACACTAACTACACCATCTTCATCTCCAAAACAGTCTAATGCATCACCTGTACATAATACCTCTAATAACGGTGGCTCAGTAACTTCTGCATCGCAGGTGGCTTCACAGCCATTAGCATCGGTAACGACAACAGTGTATATGCCAACTCCAAGGCCTGAAACACTGGCTGTTGAACCTACTACTGCGTCTGCTGCATCTGTCCATTCGTATGAATAACCAGGAGTACCTCCACTTGGCGCTACACTAACTACACCATCTTCATC
>CANLMQ010000013.1 GCA_947492175.1 uncultured Draconibacterium sp.
CACAATCCCAAGTCAATCAAAATATCAAAGAACAATTAAATTTATTTAGTAATAATTTTTAACGCATCAGTAGTATTGTAGAAGCAACAATAAAAATTAAAGTTTTCTTTTCTTCGGGAATTCAATATTTATTTTAAAAAATTCTTTTAGCATATTTGACTGTATGAAATTCTTAAGAAATATTCTGTTTTCTCCTTTAACGGTAATCCGATTAATCGTTGTTTTATTCATGTCGGCATATGTTACCACCGTAGGCTGGTTTTGGTTAAGGCTATTTGGATTTAGCACACGTTTACAACGATGGGCGATGCACACATGGGGGAAAAGCATTGTATTCTGCTTGGGAATAAAAATCAAAAGAAATGAACTCCCCAAAAGCAATAACTTTATTTTAATGCCCAACCACCGAAGCTACCTTGATATATTTATTGTTGCCGCATTAACTCCATCGGCAATGGTTGGAAAGGCCGAAATAAAAAAATGGCCATTCGGGAAATTGGGAGCTAGAATTACCAACTCGATACTGGTAGACAGGAAAAATACACAAAGCCTTCTTAATACGATGCAAAAAATTAAAGAGTCGGTAAAACAGGAAATACCAGTCACTCTGTTTCCGGAAGGAACAACGTATGAAGGGCCACTGACTAAAGATTTCAAAAACGGAAGTTTTAAAATAGCGGAAGAAACAGCTATCCCTGTAATTCCTATGGCCATCGATTTTGAAGATAAAGCAGATGCATGGATTGGAGATGATACCTTTGTTGGCCATTTTTTCCGTCAAATGGGTAAACTCCAAACCAGGGTAACGATTACATATGGCAATCCCATTTCCGACACTGACTATAAATCATTGCAGGAAAAAACAAAGTCCAGGATTAATGCAATGTTGACTGAGATTCAAGAAAATAAATTATGATTTTTTCGATTTAAACCAGTAATAAACCGGAATGCCGGACAATGCTGTTAGAACCGCAATGCTTGATTCCACAGGACGTTCAAGATAAGCCAATGCCAACATTGCAATTCCTGATCCAATAAATAAGATATGAATCCAAGGAAATCCCGGCAGTCTTAGGTTTCCCAGACCGTTCTTTCGAAGCTTAAAAACTCCTGCAACAGCCAAAATTGGGAAAAGGCCCAACGAGAATCCCATGTACGTTAAAATCTGTTCAAACGTTCCCGATAAAACCAAAACAATGGCAATAGCTCCCTGTAGATAAATAGCATTAACCGGTACTTTATATTTAGGATGAATGGCAGCAATTGATTTAAAAAAATAACCGTCTTTAGCCATGCGATAATAAACTCTTGGCCCCAAAATTACAAATGCACTTAATGATGAAAATAAAGCAAATGAAATTAAAAGCGAAATAACCGATTCTGCAACTCCACCAAAAGCATTGCCTGCAGCACGCGCCCCAATTTCTGGTTCTCCTGTCATTTCCCAGGCTGGTACGGCATACACAAAAAACAGGTTCAGAAAAACATACAAAACCATTACAACAGCAGTTGAAATAAACAACGACCAGGGAATTACGCGTCGTGGATTTTTAATTTCAGAACCAATGTAAGTTGATGAATTCCATCCACTGTAGGCAAACATTATAAACATCAGTGACAAACCAATTGCTTTCCAATTATCGAAGTTTAGTTGAATAGGCTGTGTTTCCCTGACATTTTGAAAGCTACCTTTACCAAGTACAAATCCGACAATAATTAAACCAACAATCAAAAGTATTTTTAGCAAAGTAAGACCATTCTGTACTTTTGCCCCCAGAATAACTCCCCTTGAATGAATCACAATAAAAGCCAGAATAACAAGAATGGCGAGCAACTGACTAAAAAGTTCCGGGCTAATTATTCCGTTCAAAAACAATAGTTCTTGAAATTTTGGAAAAGCCCAGATAAAATAGCTACTAAATCCAATGGCCGAAGCAGCAATAGGAGCAGAAAAGCCAACAATTAACGATAACCAGCCACTTAAAAATCCAGGTAAGGGATGAAAAAGTTTTGATATAAAGACATATTCACCTCCGGCCTCTGGAAAAGCCGCTCCCAGTTCACCAAACGCAATTGCACCGAAAAAGGCCATAATGCCTCCTACCACCCACAACGTTAGCATCAATACCGGATTATTTAGAAATTCCATAAGATAACCCGTTGTTGTAAAGATACCGGCACCAATTATGTTGGCGATTACAATATTTGTAACCGGGAACAAGCCAAGTTTACGTTCAAGTTTTTTTCCCTGTACCTCCAATGAGATTATTTATTTGCCTTTTTATAGCTAATTGAAATACCCGAGCGACTACTCCGGTCGATTGTTGTATTGTAATTGTTTAAACCCTCAACATACTCTAAGAAATCACCAATCCCGTTAACATGCATAGCTGCATTATGAGCAGTAAAACAAGCTCCAACAACTAACTTAGGATCCATATCTATAAAATAGTTTTTATACCAATATTTATCTGCATCGCAAAATACGAAATCATATGTACCTTTTAATTTTGGTACCAGATCGTGTGCATCGGCCAGGCGAACATCAATATATTTTGAAACACCTGCCTTTTTAAAATTGGCCTTGGCCTCCAAATAACGATTTTTATTGATTTCAATTGTAACCAGTTTCCCTCCAGTTTTACTTAGAGCCCAGGCAATCCAAATAGCTGAGTGCCCCGTTGAGGTTCCTATTTCCACTGCCGAAGTATATCCATTTTTAATAATAAGATCGTAAAGAATTTTACCATCAGAAAGCGGGACATTCATATCCTGCCATTCGTTAGCATTCTTTTCCAAAAACAATTTTACCTTTTTATCCAGGCTATTTTCTATTTTAGGATATTGTGCCCGAACAGTAGAAAATGCCACCAACACAAATACTATAATTACAATACTCTTCACCTTCATAATATTAATCTTACAAAGCATAAAGTTAAAATAAAAACCGTAAACATTTCTACCAGCATGCAACTAGAATTACCCATTCAGGCAGTTTTTGTACCCATTTTTCTTATTTGCTTAACGCTTAAACTAGTATAATAAATGAACATATCAGTTAAATAATATCTCAATTTTGTAATTATTAAATTTTCCTCTATCTTTGTAAAGCATTTGGGATTCATCCCATATTGTGTGTTTGGGGGTTAACATTTAGGAAGGAGACTGTTGAGTCTCCTTCTTTCCGTTATAACACTTTGTAAAATGATATTATTTGTTTTATCCAATTTTTCTACATTTGTCCAAATTTTAAGAAAATTAATATGAAGATAGCAGAGATTCATACTTCGAAAGGAGTAATGAAAGTTAAGTTTTTCGAAGAAGATGCACCCAATACGGTTGCTAACTTTGTAAAACTCTCAGAGTCGGGTTTTTACGATGGTCTAACTTTTCACCGTGTTATTCCTAATTTTGTAATTCAAGGTGGTTGCCCCGACGGGACAGGTGCCGGCGGACCTGGTTATTCTATTGATTGCGAAACAAGCGGCAATAACCAATACCACGACAAAGGTGTTCTTTCAATGGCTCATGCAGGTAGAAATACCGGCGGTTCTCAGTTTTTTGTTTGCCATAACCGCGAAAATACGCAACATCTCGATGGGCACCATACCTGCTTCGGAAAAGTTTATGAAGGACTTGATATTATTGACGACATCAGGCAAGGAGACGAAATTGAAAAGATTGTTATTACTGAAGAATAAACGTCTTTTATGAAAATAGTTAAAGGGGATTTGTTAAACATTTCCCCTTTTTTAATACCGTTAAAATTATTCCGGTACCGAAATAAAATGTCGTGTTAAAATTTATTATTTTCCACAAATGAAACATTTAGCCGATGATTAAGGAATTTCAATACGATTTTTTTGAACTTGGAATAGTTCCGGAAGACTTTCATAACCTTCTTGGATTTGAGAATAATGAAATACCTGAGCCTTTTCCAGACTACATTCAAATCGCAATAAACAAAGCTCCCGAATTATGCAAAGTTCGTGGAGGCTATAAAATATTTAGAACAATATCAATCGACACCGAAAAACATACCATTCAGATTGAAAACCAAAGTTTTTCTCCATCGAAGATCGTAACCACCCAACTAAAACAATCGAATAAAGCTGCATTATTTTTGTGTACTGCCGGTGCTGCTATTTCTGAATATTCAAAAAAAATATCTACTAAAAGTGACCCAATGTTAGGTTATGTTTTTGATATGCTGGGTTCGGTTACAGTGGAAAAAGCAACTGATAAAATCCAGGAAGCTTTAAAAACACAACTACAACCTAGCGGGCTACAAATATCTGACAGGTTCTCCCCCGGGTACTGCCAATGGGATGTTGCCGAACAACATTTCCTTTTTTCGCTCCTGCCTCACAATTTTTGCGGGATAAAACTTTCCGATTCCTCGTTAATGCATCCTATAAAGTCAGTGAGCGGAATTATTGGAATTGGGAAAGAGCTTAAACAAAAAGGATATCAGTGTCAATGGTGTTCGGACACAAACTGCATCTACGGAAAAATCAGGAAAAAATAATTGGCTCAATTTTCAAATTTCTGATTCAAAAATTAAAGTTTAAGAAAATCGATAAATTTAACTTTGCGCTATTGCAAATGTCAATTTGATACTATTTATTTGTTAAAGAAATATTGTTGATTTGAGAAAAGGTAAACGTTTTATTTCGGAGGCCTGACGCTCTCCATAAATTGAATTATCAATCGTTAAATTAGGGCAACAATGACAAACAACAAACCAAGGGTAATCAAGAGCTACAACAAACTTGACAAAGATTTGCAAGAACAAATAAAATTGGTTTATGCAGATGGCTTTGCCGATAATCTGATCCATTTTTTCGATAAAAACGGGACAAAAATCACAGTACTCCCTTTTGAGACAGAGGACAAGTATTACATGTTAAGAATGACAGAAATGGAAGCAGTTACTTTAGTTGATAAAGACGATGACTACGACGATGAAGGCTTCTTAAAAAACGAAGTCAAACAAAGTTACGAAGATAAATATGCTGATCTGGATCATATTTCCGATCAATTATCAGATGACGACTAAAAACAAAAGGCCTGCAAAATTGCAAGCCTTTGTTGTTTAATGTACCGGTTGGTATAAATTCAAATCAATCTCTTAAGTTCTTTTTATACTAAAAGAGCCTTTACTTTTACTGAAATAGCAGCACCATCAGCCTGGCCGGCCAATTTTTTCGATGCAATTCCCATTACTTTTCCCATGTCTTTCATACTGCTGGCACCCACTTCATCAATAATTGCTTTTACAGCAGCAGTTAAATCTTCGTCCGACATTTTTTCGGGCAAATACTGCTCAAAAACCATCACCTGAGCCATTTCCTGTTCATACAAATCTTCTCTCCCCTGCGCTTTATAAATATTCGCTGAATCATTTCCCTGCTTTGCCAGCTTCGAAATAATCTTTAATGCCTCATCATCACTTAGATCTGCATCGGCACCTTTGGCTGTTTTAGCCTCAATCATTACTTTTTTAATTCCACGCAAAGCTTCCAGTTTGCCTTTCTCACGGGCTTTCATTGCCTCTTTAATATCGTTGTTTACCTGCTCAAATATTGTCATAATTTCTATTTTAAATTTATCTGTTACTAGTCTACATTATCGTGTAAATAACTGTTCCTATCCGAAATGCGGTTATCGCGTGTTACCGAATACCCCGACATCTTTCGGTCATATTTTGGATCGTTCATACGTATCTGTCTGCGTTTATACGCCGGGATATTTTCCAGTTCATCTACATCGTCCTCACTCATGGTAGCATAATCAGTTGCTCTAATCGATTTTTCCGGTTTATTCCTTTCTTTCGAAGTAGTCGGATATAATGCCTCAAAATCGTCTTCTTCTTTTTCCTGCTGAGGATTAAATTCAAACGTTTTTTGTTTACGCCTTTCGGCATCGTCCCTTTTGTCAAACGTGTTTTGCTGAACAGTCTTTGATTCAGTTTCGAATTCAAGATTATGCGTTACAGGTTTGGTTTTGCTATTTTCTGATAGCTCCGATATAATACTTGTGGGAAATCCTGTTGCAATTACGGTCACCGACAAATTCCCTTCCAGGTCCTCATCCTTGCCATTCCCCCAAATTAAGTCAGCATCAAATCCGGCCTTGTTTTGCACATAATCAGTAATTCGCCCCACTTCATCCATGGTAACCTCTTTATTTCCGGAAGTAATGTTTAGAAGAATATTTTGGGCTCCCCGAATATCATTATCGTTTAACAAGGGAGAATTTAAAGCCATTTCAACAGCAACTTCAGCACGGTTTTCACCTGATGCGACACCAGTTCCCATAATCGCCATACCACTTTTGCGCATTACTGTTTCAACATCGGCAAAATCGACATTTATATATCCCGGAACCGTAATAATTTCGGCAATACCTTTGGCCGCTGTTGCCAGGATATTATCAGCTTTAGCAAATGCTTCCGATATTCCAAAATCGCCAAACATTTCACGAATCCGCTCATTATTCACGACCAAAAGCGAATCAACATACGATGCCAGTTCTTTTATTCCTTCATAGGCCTGACGAATTCTCCGGCGACCTTCGTTTCGAAACGGAATGGTTACAATTGCCACTGTAAGATACCCTAATTCTTTACAGGTTTTGGCAATAACAGGAGCGGCACCAGTACCGGTTCCACCTCCCATTCCGGCTGTAACAAAAACCATCTTCGTATTTTCCGAAAGCGTTTGTTTTACATCGTCGATATTTTCAAGGGCGGCCTCTTTTCCAACCTCTGGTTTGTTGCCGGCACCTCGTCCTTCGGTCAATGCTTCGCCCAGTTGTACCCTTGTATGAATAGGACTTGAAGCCATTGCCTGTGCATCGGTGTTACAAATAACAAAATCAACATCGCGAATACCATGCAAATACATGTGATTAACGGCGTTACCACCACCTCCGCCAACACCTATAACTTTAATTTCGGCGCCCGGTTTTTTCTCTAATACAAAGTCTGCCATTTTTTCCATCTTCTAAGCCTCTTTGTTTTAATAATTACTCCAGAGGTTGATCCTCATCGTCACTAAAAATTTTGCTACCAAAATTTTTATAAAACCAATTGTCGATGTTCGATTCTGTAACCGGTTCATCTTTTTTGGCTTTGGTCTTCGTTGGTTTGTCCTTCTTAATCCACGATCTTCTTTTCTGTTTCTCAACAACTGTTTTCTTTGGCGGAGTAAACATTATTGTTTCTTCAACAGCCGGTTCTTGTTCTGGTTGCGAATGAGGCCTTTTTAAGATTATATCCTCGTCTTCATCTGAATCATAAAAACTTTCATCGACCTCATTTTCTGCCATTTCCGGTTCCATCTCCTCCTCTTCTTCCAAATCAAAGTTCTGAACTTCTTTTTTTGGCTGAAGTTCCTGGTTCGGATTGGTAACAAAACCAGTTGCCAAAATGGTAACGCTTATTTTATCGCCCAAACGTTCATCGTAACCATTCCCCCAGATAATATCGGCTTCCTGACCAGCTTTATCCTGAAGTGTTTCGATAATTTCACCAATCTCTCCAATTCGTATTTCTTCGCTTCCTGAAATAATATTCAGTAAGATATTTTTTGTTCCGAAAATGTCGTTGCTATCCAACAACGGCGACTCAAGCGCTTCGTTAACGGCATCCATTGCACGGCCTTCGCCGGTTGCAAACCCGGTTCCCATAATAAACACCTCACTTTGGTGCATTACAGTATGAACATCGGTATAATCGATGTTTACATTACCGTGAACAGTAATAATTTCGGCCACACCTTTAACAGCTGTGGCAACAATATTATCTGCCATTTTAAAAGCCTGGCTTGCCGGTAAATCGCCATAAATATGATGCAGTCGATCGTTACTGATTACCAGCATACTATCGACATATTCTCCAAGTTTTTTTAATCCTTCCTGTGCCTGTTCGTGACGCTTTCTGCCCTCAGCACGCGAAGGAATAGTAACAACAGCGATGGTTAAAATATCCAACTCGCGAGCAAGGCTGGCAATTACAGGTGCTGCTCCTGTACCTGTACCTCCACCCATTCCTGCTGCTATAAACAACATTTTTGTATTATCTTTCAGGACATTTTTCAGATCCTCGTAATTCTCACGGGCAGCTTCTTCTCCCATTTCAGGTTTGTTGCCCGCCCCGCGTCCTTCGGTTAGCGTTACCCCCAATTGCAGTTTTATGGGTACCGGACTGTTCTCCAACGCCTGAGAATCAGTGTTGCAAATCATGTAATCAACACCTTGTATTCCCTCTTCATACATATGATTGACCGCGTTGCAGCCCCCGCCACCAACTCCAACCACCTTTATAATGGAGGACGACGCTTTGGGAAATTCAAAATTTGCTAAATTTTCGGTCATATCGTTTATTTTATTTGAATTCTAAATCTTCATTTCCGTCGTCGAAAAAATTAATGGCACTTTGCAAGGCTCCCTTAAAATTTGGAAATATACTTTTCCCTGATCTGTTTCCGCGGCCTGATTCCGGTAAGATCCGAACTGGAGCTTCCATATTTGTTAGTGCAAGTTTTAAGGCACCAACAGCTGTAAACATATCCGAATATTTCACCTCATCTTTTTTGTTAACCGGATGAATGATACAATGTGCCATGCGGGCATCCATACCAGTGTGGTATTTTACAAGCGTAATAATATTTTCGAGATTCGCGGTTCCACCCGTTACTACAATTCCGGTTCCCAACAAATCTTTTACGCCCGATTTTTCGATTTCAGAATTTACTATTTCAACAATCTCTTCCAGTCGTGCCTGAATAATATAAGCCAGGCTTTTTATCGATATTTCTTTGGGCTCCCAACCATTGTTTTTGGCAATGGTAACCTTGTCTTCATTTTTTATCTGATCGCCCAAAGCCTGCCCGTATTTCACTTTTAACAATTCTGCCTTCTCTAGGAATGTGGCACATCCACATTTTAAATCGTTGGTAATTACCTCGCCGGCAAACGGAATTACAGCTGTATGCACCAAAGCATTTTCGTGGTACACTGCCAGATTAGTTGTACCAGCCCCCATATCAAGCACAACCGTTCCCATTTCTTTTTCCGATTTTGGCAATACTGCCTCGGCTATGGCCAGCGACGAATGATAAACATCGCCCAGTTCCACGCCTACACTTTCGAAAACACGTTGCAGGTTTATTAAATCATTTTCAGGAATAACAACCAGTTTATACCGTGCTTCAATCTTTTTACCGGTAACACCAACCGGTTGTAACTCCTCAATCTCATCGTCGATAATAAACGAGGTTGGAATTACTTTCAGAATGTGATAGCCACTTTTTAGCTCTACATTTTTTGCTTCGTTATAAAGCTCGTCTATATCGAAATTTGAAATTACACCTCCTTCTCCTGTAAAACGCGAAGCCTGATAACTAATCGTTTTCATTTGTTTCCCGGCGTAAGCTACATCTACCACATCGATTTCTTCTTCGAGCTGGTCGTCGAGCAATTCCAAAACACGTGTAACCGACTCGATTACATCGGCCAGGTTAAAAATAACACCTCGTTTAATTCCTTTCGACGGTGCCTTTGCCATGCCAAGAATTTCCATTTTTCCCAACTCGGTAACCCTACCTGCAAGTGCTACCAGTTTTGATGTTCCTATATCAATAACAACCGAAAGATTTGATTTTGAAGCCATGTTTATCTTCTTTTTGCTATTACTTGATTTTTGTATTTTAAACTTATTGATTCGTATTTGTTCCAATTATTGCTGGCCAAAACCTGTTTGTAAAAGGCCTTCATATTCCTCAATTTTTCCTCGTAATTATCCAGTTTGCCCAGTTCAATAAAATGATCGCCAACCAATGGTGTTAAAATTACATCGCCACTCTTTTCAACATGTACCTGTTCTATCTGGGCATTCCAAAATTCGTCCTGTTGCATAAAAAGCACACAGGGTAACAATTTTTCTTTGGCATATTTTTCATCGTAAGTACCTGTGCTTACCAATACATTTGCCGTATACTTTGATGAAACAGGAATCTTCCCTCCAAATTCGTCGAGGTAATAACTTCCCGTGCCTGAAATAATCCGGACAACCGGATCGCGATGTTTTATTTTAACCTTCAAAACACCTTTATACGATAAACTATCGGTTGCAGCAACAATTTTATATACTTCTGCTTTTAAAATAGCATCGTGTTTTTCAACCGCACCTTCAAGTAGCTCAGCATTAATCTGGTCGAACTTTTTTCCTATAACTTTTTTATCGGCGGAAGTTACCAATCGAACTATTTCATCTTTATCCACATGGATAAGTTCCTCTGAATCATAATCGATTTCGATGTTTTGACAAGTTGCATTATTATACTTCACAGATGTAAATGCCAGTGTAACCAGCACGAACACTATCAAAAGTACAAAGCCTCCTATTTTAGTTAATTTCCAAAACATCTCTACATCGTCTCTAATTGTTCAATTATTCCGTTTACCATGCGATCGATATCACCGGCTCCCATAGTTAAAATTATATCGTTCGAATCGGTTTTAAGCAATTCCATTGCCTCTTCTTTTTCTGCCAGAACCTTATCGTCAATCATCATTTCATCATAAATAATTTCTGAAGAAACTCCAGGAATCGGTTCTTCGCGTGCCGGATAAAGCGGAATTAAAATGGCCCTGTCGAGTAAATCAAGGCTGGCTGCAAATTCAACTGCAAAATCCTTCGTACGGGAATACAAATGCGGCTGAAATATTCCGGTTACTTTTTTGTCCGGATACAAAGCCTTTACCGATGTAATTAACGCTTTCAGTTCTTCAGGATGATGGGCATAATCGTCAATATAGATTTTTCGTTCAGACTTAAACCAGATGTCGAACCTGCGGGCTACACCTTTGTAATCTTCAATACCTGCTTTTATTTCGTTTGCACTTGCTCCTGCAAAATATGCCAGAGCACTCGCGCCAACCGTATTCTCAACATTTACTAACCCCGGGTAATTCATTCGACAATTGGCAATTGTTCCTCCCGGTGTTTTTAAATCGAAGTGATAAAAACCACTTTGGTTATCGAGTTTCAAATTCACGGTCGTAAAATCGGCCTCCCCTTCTAAAGCATAAGAATAAATTTCGGCAGAGGTTTTCGATGTATCAATATCGACTCCCTTCTTTACAACAAGTTTACCTCCTTCTTTAATCTGCGAAATAAACTTTTCAAAAGACTCAACAATTTTTTCCTTTTCGCCGTAAATATCCAGATGATCGGCGTCAATGGAAGTGATTAAAGCCAACAGCGGATTTAAATGCAAAAACGACCTGTCGAACTCATCTGCCTCAGCTACTATCCAGGGAGAATCGGCTTTAGGTAACAGTAAATTACTTCTGAAATTTTTTGAAATTCCACCCAAAAATGCTCCGCACCCCTTTTCTGTTTTATTCAGAATATTAGCCAACATAGTGCTGGTTGTTGTTTTTCCGTGAGTTCCGGCAACACCAATTCCACTTTTTTCGTTGCAAATAAGCCCCAAAACTTTGGCTCGTTTAAACAAACCAATGGGCTGCGATTTAAACCAGGCCAGCTCTTCATGATCGTCGGGCAATGCCGGAGTATAAACAGCAATTGTACTGGCCGGATTCCAATTACTTGGAATATATTTTATATCATCCTCAAAATGTATATCAATTCCCTCTTCCTGAAGTGCATCAGTTAACGCAGTTTGCGTGCGGTCGTAACCCGCAACATTCTGCCCGTTAAATTTAAAATAACGAGCCAGTGCACTCATTCCAATTCCTCCAATTCCGAGGAAATACACATTCTTTATATTTTGAATGCTCTTCATTTTATTAATTTCTCTACTTCGTCAACAATTGTTTTTGTGGCATCAGGCTTTGCCAGTTCTTTTATCTTTTTCGATAAAGTTTCACATCTACTTTTATCGGCTACTACCTGAAAAGCTAACGGAAACAGTTTCGTATCTATTTCGTTGTCGTGTACCATTAGTGCCGCTTCTTTTTCAACCAGTGCCATGGCATTTTTGGTTTGGTGATCTTCTGCCACATTTGGTGATGGCACCAATACAGATGCCAAACCAACCAAACACAATTCTGAAATGGTTCCGGCTCCTGCCCTTGAAATTACCAGGTCGGCCACTGAATAAGCCAGATCCATTCGGGTAATAAACTTATGAACCTGCAGGTTCTCCGGCTTTGATTCTTTCAGTTCATTCTGAATTCTATCGTAATAAATCGCACCGGTTTGCCAAATTACTTTTACATCTGAACCGGCAATTTCTTTACAATTTTTAAGAACCGAATTATTTATTGAACGTGCCCCCAAACTTCCTCCTACAATCAGTACAACCTTGTCTTCGCTTTTCAGGTTAAAAAATTCAAGCGCCTCTTTTTTATTCTGTTTCTGAATCAGATTTTCACGTACCGGATTTCCGGTAAGAACAATTTTACCGGCCGGAAAAAATTTATCCATTTTATCGTAAGCCACACAAATTGAATTTGCCTTTTTTGCCAGTAATTTATTTGTAATTCCGGCATACGAGTTTTGCTCCTGAATTAACGAAGGAACTTTCTTTTTAGCAGCAGCACGTAACAGCGGTCCACTGGCAAAGCCACCAACCCCGACAACCACTTCCGGCTGAAAATCTTTAACGATTTTTTTGGCCATCGATGCACTTTGCATCAGTTTACGAAAAAAAGTAAAGATCTTCAGGCTGGGTTTACGCGGAAATCCCATCACCGGCAGCCCGATAATTTTGTAACCAGCAGCGGGGATACGCTCCATCTCCATACGACCCAAAGCACCAACAAACAAAATATCAACGTCAGAATTACGTCTTTTTATTTCATTTGCAATGGCCAATGCGGGGAAAATATGTCCCCCGGTTCCACCTCCGCTTAGTATTACTCTATTTATCTTTTTCTTTTTCATCACTTCCTATTTCATAATCTTCATCGGGAGCTTTCACCATAAGTGGCTGCTCCACAATTTCACTGTTCTTTTGGTTTTGATGACTTACACTTAAAATCAGTCCAAAAGCAACCGACGTAAAAAGTAAAGAAGTTCCTCCCAAACTAATCCAGGGTAACGGTTGCCCGGTAACCGGTAGCGCCCCGCTTGAAACTCCAATATTTATCATTGCCTGGTAAACCAAAACCAGGGTAAGTCCAATTACTAAAAAGGCCGGAAAGGTTCTTGTGGCTCGCCGAACAATTGTTACTCCCCTGAAAAAAAAGATCAGGAAAAGTAAAATCACCGCAGTTCCTCCAATCAATCCGTACTCTTCTACAATAATTGCAAAAATAAAATCGTTGTAAGCCGCAGCCATATAGTTAGCTACATCGGAATGACCGGGACCTTTCCCAAATATTCCTCCCGAATAAATAGCCAGTTTTGCGTAATCGGCCTGAGTAATTCCCTGTTTGGTACTGGCATCTTTATCAACAAATCGCTCAATCCGCCCTTTCATTGTTTGTACGCGGCCAAAACTTGATGGCAATATATCGGCCGTAAAATAAATAACAACCACCAATGCTATTCCGGCACCTACAACCGAAAACAAATACAATAAAGGAATTCTACCTGCAAACATCATGGTCATTACCGTAGCAAAAAGCAGTGCCGATGTTGAGAAATCGGATATAAAAATAAGACCACAAACAGCACCTGTAAATAAGATTATTCGTTTAAAAGCGTCCCAAAGATCGCCTTTAGTTTTTTGCCTTTTGCCTAATATTTTTGCGGTATAAATAATAAGCGAAATTTTTGCCAATTCAGCAGGTTGAAATGTTAATCCAAAGAAATTCAGAGTACGTCCGCTGGTTGAAACAAACTGTGTTCCTTTCATTGCCACCGAGAACATTAAAAAGCCAATACTGGCCCACAGTGCCCACAGTGCCACTTTCGAATATAATTTTATCGGGAAAACATTAACCATTAATAAAATTACTCCAATACCTGCACTCAAAAAACCTACCTGTCTCAACAAATATTTAAAGGTGTTTCCGGAAGCCACACGATAAGCCAATGCACCGGTTGCACTGTACACAATCAACAGCGACAACAGCGACAAAAACATCAGTACCATCCAAATTACCCGGTCGCCTTTAAATAATTTCGCTACGGAAAACCCCATTATAAATTCCTTACTTGTTCCTTAAACTGATTTCCTCTGTCTTCGTAATTTTCAAACAAATCGAAACTCGCACAGGCCGGCGAAAGTAAAACAGTGTCACCGTTTCGTGCAAGATAATAAGCCGCTTTTACTGCTTCTTCCATACTTGTGGCATCAACAATATCGGCCACCGAATCTCCGAAAGCTTCGTGCAGTTTTGCATTGTTTTTACCTAAACAAACAATTGCCTTAACCTTACTCGCCACCAATCCCTGCAACATGGAGTAATCGTTACCTTTGTCAACACCGCCTGCAATCCAGATAATTGGTTTATGAACACTTTCCAGTGCATACCAGCTTGAATTCACATTTGTTGCCTTCGAATCGTTAACAAACTCAATGCCGTGTACTTTCAGAAAGCGTTCCAAACGATGCTCAACTCCCTTAAAATCGGCCATACTCTCCCTCAACTGCTCGTTTCTGATCTCAAACACCATGCTGGCAATACCTGCTGCCATGCTGTTGTAGGTGTTGTGTTTTCCCTGTAATGATAAATCCAGTATAGACATGCTGAATTGTTTTTGATTAAAATTTATAATTATCCGATTCTCCTGTGCTCCTGCCCCCGGCTCGGCTGCCATTCCCAACCCAAAAGGAATTTGAACAGGCTTTATTTCTCTTTTACTTAATTCGTTTTTTATCACTTCATCATCGCTGCAATAAATGAAGTAATCACTACTTGTCTGATTTTGAAGAATTCTGAATTTTGAATCGACGTAGTTTTGCATATCGTACCCGTAACGATCGAGATGATCGGGTGTAATATTCATAATAACGGCCACATCGGCTCTAAACTCGTACATTCCGTCCAACTGAAAACTACTCAGTTCAATCACATAAACTTCGTGATCTTCTTCAGCCACCTGCCATGCAAAACTTTTCCCAACGTTTCCGGCAAGGCCAACTTTTATACCCGCATTTTTCAGAATATGATAGGTTAATAAAGTTGTAGTGGTTTTTCCGTTACTTCCGGTAATACAAATTGTTTTTGCCGAAGAATATCTTCCCCCAAATTCAATCTCCGAAATTACAGGAACACCTTTTTCTTTCAGCTGAACGATTAAAGGAGCTGTATCAGGAATACCCGGACTTTTAACCACCAAAACTGCTCCCAGTATTTTTTCTACTGTATGTTGCTCCTCTTCAAAATCGATACAATGCGCAGAAAGGACGTTTTTGTACTTTTCCTTTATTTTTCCCAGGTCGGAAACAAAAACCGAGTATCCTTTTTTCTGTGCAAGAATGGCTGCTCCAACCCCGCTTTCACCTGCTCCTAATATGGCTACCAGTTCTTTCAAATTATCTCATTTTTAATGTTGCAATTGTTACTACTGCCAGAATAATTCCGATGATCCAAAAACGTGTTACAATTTTAGGCTCCGGAAAACCCTTCTTCTGAAAATGATGATGAATCGGACTCATTAGGAACACCCTGCGGCCTTCGCCATATTTACGTTTGGTGTACTTAAACCAACTCACCTGAATCATTACCGAAAGGTTCTCGACCAGAAATATTCCGCAAAGCAGCGGTATTAATATTTCTTTTCGTATAATAATGGCAAAAACAGCCAGAATACCACCCAGCGCCAGACTTCCGGTATCGCCCATAAATACCTGTGCCGGGAACGAATTGTACCACAAAAAACCAACTGTTGCACCAATAAATGCCGAAATAAATACAGTCAGCTCACCAATGTTTGGTATGTACATTATATTCAGGTAGTCGGCATAAATAATATTACCACTTACATAGGCAAGTATACCTAAAGTAGCACCGCTAATTGCCGAAGTTCCAGTGGCCAAACCATCAATTCCATCGGTAAGATTGGCTGCATTCGAAACGGCGGTAATAATCAATATAATTGCCAATGCATAAACAACCCATTTTAGCCAACCGGCCGCATTGCCGGCAAAAGCCACCAGCCACCCGTAATCAAACTCGTTCGATTTAATAAACGGTATTGTGGTTTTTGTTGATTTTACATCTTCGGTAACAAACTGAACTACCTTTTCTCCGGTTACCGGATCTGTTTTAAGAACAGTCATGTTGTCGCCGTTTTTGTCTTTTACATGTTCGCGTACTTTTACATCGTCGCTGATAAAAAGAGCTGCTGCAACAAAAAGTCCCAAACTCACCTGGCCCAATATTTTAAACCTTCCGGCTAATCCTTCTTTGTTTTTTAGAAAAACTTTTATGTAGTCGTCGATAAAACCAATTAAACCAAGAAAGGCAGTGGTAATCAGCATCAACAGAATATAAATATTATCGAGACGTGCAAAAAGAAGTGTTGGAATAATAATGGCCATCAGAATAATTATTCCGCCCATTGTTGGAGTGCCCTGCTTTTGCATTTGTCCCTCCAATCCAAGATCGCGCACTTCGTCGCCAATTTGTTTGCGTTGCAAAATGCGAATCATTTTTTTACCAAAAACGGTGGTAATAAAAAGCGAAAGAATAATGGCTGCCGCCGAACGGAAGGAAATACCGGGAAGCATTCCAATTCCGGGGATATCGTATTCAGCCAATAATTCGTATAACCAATAAAACATAGTTCAGTTTTTAATCTTCAATTCCAAAACAATTCTTTATCTCTTCTCTATCGTCGAAATGATGCTTTACACCATTAATTTCCTGGTAGTTTTCGTGTCCTTTCCCTGCAATTAAAATAATATCTCCGGGCTGTGCGAGCATTGTTGCCGTTTTAATCGCATCGCGACGACTCTCGATGGTAACCACCTTATTTTTAAATTGAGGCTCTACACCAGCCACCATATCTTTTAGTATTGCCGACGGGTCTTCGGTGCGTGGATTATCCGAAGTAAGAATCACCTTGTCGCTGGCCAGTAAGGCTTCTTTTGCCATTTCCGGACGTTTGGTTTTATCGCGATCGCCACCGGCACCAACTACTGTAATTACCTGTTCGTTTCGTGTGCGTATTTCAGTAATTGCAGCCAATACGTTTTTTAAAGCATCGGGAGTATGCGCATAATCAACAATGGCGTATTTCCCGTCAAGACTCCGGATGGTTTCAAACCTCCCCTGCACCGACTGAAGGTTACTCATAATTGCCAACACTTCATCTTTATCCTGCCCCAACTGAACGGCAGTTGCATAAACGGCCAGCAGATTAGATGCATTAAACAATCCCACAAACCGTGTCCATATTTCCTGATTGTCGAGATTCAACAACATCCCATCAAAATGACTCTCAATTACCTTGCAACGATAATCAGCCATTGCACGGTTAGAATATGTCAGCTTTGTTGCTTTGGTATTTTGCAACATTACCAAACCATTTTTATCATCGGCGTTGGTTATAGCAAATGCATTTTCAGGCAGCCCGTCGAAAAATGTTTTTTTTGCTTTAATGTATTCAGCAAACGTTTTATGGTAATCTAAATGATCGTGTGTTATATTGGTAAAAACACCGCCTGCATATTCAATTCCAGCAATTCGTTTTTGATGAATAGCGTGCGAACTAACTTCCATAAAACAGAACTCGCAACCTTCATCGGCCATTTCGGCTAATAATCCCTGAATTTTCAGCGCGTTGGGAGTAGTGTGCGAAGCGGTTTCTTCGCGTTCGTTAATTTTATACGATATAGTTGAAATTAACCCCACATTGTAACCCTGCGCCAAAAACAACTTATGTAGCAAAGTTGCAATACTTGTTTTCCCATTGGTGCCTGTTACACCAACTATTTTCATTTTTCTCGATGGAAAATTGTAAAAAGCGGAAGCCAGTTCTCCCAAAATCTGATTCGAATCGGCCACTTTTACAAAAGTAATTTCATCAGAAACAGCAGCAGGTATATCTTCACACACAATAACCGTTGCTCCTTTTTCAATGGCTTTTTCTATAAACTTGTGACCATCAACATGAACTCCACGCTGTGCCACAAAAGCAAAATCCTTTTCCACTTTTCTAGAGTCAAATTCAATTCCTTTGATTTCCTTATCAACAGAACCAATTCGCTCAACAACTTCAATATTTTCCAATAACTGCTCTAGTCTCATAACAATCTAATTCAATGCCAGGTAAACTGTTTGCCCGGTGCGATATTTGCTACCAGGTTTTAACGACTGCTCTTTTACTTTTCCAACTCCATTAATTTTCACTTTCAATCCTGCATTTTCCATCAGGTATATTGCGTTGCTGGCGCCCATTCCACGAACATCGGGAACTGTGCCGGCCGGAATTTCCTTGTTGCTTAAAACCACTTTATTCTCTGCAATTGAAACTGTGGCCATTTTTGATCCCGGATTGCCTTCTACATTTTTTAGCTGCAGTTGTTCTGCCAACCTTAAAATCTCATCCGACTGCCCCGGTTTTATTGCAGGAATTGCTTCATTCTCCTTCTCTTCTTCCTCAAGAGCCCCCTTCAGAACCTGTCCGGCAAAAACTTTTTCCGAAATTTCCTTAAAAACAGGTCCTGCCACTGCTGCCCCATAAATTGAGTTCCGTGGACGTTTAAAAGTTACAATCAGCGAATACATCGGATCATCGGCCGGGAAATACCCCACAAACGATGCGTAATAAGCTCCGGATACATACCCTGCTCCATCTTCGCGGGCAACCCTTGCTGTTCCGGTTTTTCCGGCCACTTTAAAATGCTGCCCCTGAACACCCCTTCCGGTACCATTCTGACACACACCCTTCAGCATTGCCTGTGCCTTTTGAATGGTCTCTTTTGAGGCAATCATCGGATTTATATATTCAGTTTTATATGCTCTTTCCAAGGCTCCATTACTACGAATTTCTTTTACCAATTGGGGTTTCACCATTTTACCATCGTTTGCAACCGCATTGTAAAAGTTAAGCACCTGAAGCGGTGTCAGACGTAAATCGTAGCCATACGACATCCGCCCGAGAGTAGTCCCCCACCAATCGGCATTCCCCGGATATTTAATGTAAGGCTGCCCTTCTCCGCGCAATTCCAGTCCAAGTGGTTTATGAATTCCAAAACTGTAAATCCGATCTACGTAATCGCGCGGATTATTCTTGTAGTTTTCAAGAATAACTTTAGCTGTTCCGATATTAGACGATTGCTCAAGAATTTCTTTTACGTTTACTTTTCCGCATGCATGGTCATCATATATTTTTTCGCTTGCCCAGTACCCGTTTCCTGTATCAAATACATCGCTGGTATCAACAACTCCATCTTCCAATGCCACCATTAACGAGACCAACTTAAATGTAGATCCGGGCTCGTAACACCCGCGATAACCCAATGCATAATTGTCTTTTTCGGCAAATCCATCTTTTGTTTTCCCCAGATTGGCAATGGCTTTAATTTCACCCGTTTTAACCTCCATTAAAACAGCAGTTGCCCACTCTGCATTCGATTTTACAATCTGATTATACAGTGCACTTTCTGCAATATCCTGCATCTTCACATCGATGGCAGTGATAATATCCATACCATTTTGTGGTTCAATTTCGGTACGGGTAATCCACCTGCCTGAAATATTTTGCTTGTAACTGATTCCGTTCTCACCTCTCAAATACATTTCGTATGCACGCTCCAACCCGTTATGACCGATTGGAACAGGAGTTAATGCACCTGCCTTATTCATACCACCAATCGTACGTGCCGCCAAAATCCCAAGCGGATTGATTCGCTTATTTTCCTGCTCAATGATCATTCCTCCTCCAAAACGACCACGTCGAAGAATCGGGAATTTTTTAAACTCCTGAAGTTCGGTATAATCAATTTTTTGAGGTGTGAGTAAAAAGCCACGATTCCCGTTATTATATGCCGACCGCAATCTTCTTTTGTATTCGTTCTTTGAAGCATCTTTATAAAAAGCAGACAGATACCAGGCCAGCGAATCACTTTCTTCATCAAAAACACGCTTTACTCCCTCGGCTGCCAAATCAATACGCACTTTATAGCCGGGCACCGAAGTTGCCAGCACACTACCATCGGAAGCACAAATTGTACCCCGAACGGGAGGGATAATTACGGTATTGCTGCTCAGGTTTTTTTCAATTTTCTGCCAACGATCATTATTAATCTGCTGAACAGAAATCATTTTAAACACAACCACCACCCCGAACAAAAAAAGTACGAAGTACACAATTGCAATACGCGACAATATGGTTTTCCGAATTCCCACTCTCTGTTATTCTTTTTCTACAATTAATCTTTGCGGAGGTTTTACCGGCTCCTCCAAACCAATATTGGCCTGCTCAACTTTTTTTGTCACTTCTGAAGGACGACTTGCATCCATCAGTTTTGCAGACAAAGTGATCGACTCTGAGCGAAGTTCTTCCAGCTCTTCCTGCAAAACCTCAATTTCCCGAATCGTACTCCCCGACCAGTTCCTGTTTGCAATAAGCAATATCCCAAGAAATGCCATAAACAAAACAAAAGGCAACTGACGCGTAATCCTGTCGTCGGTTAGAATAGTGCCACCGATAAACGACTTCATTCCGGTTCGTTTTTTTGTGTTTTTTGCCTGTTCTGTCATATCAGATCTTTTCTGCAATTCTAAGTTTTGCACTTCTCGAACGTGTATTTGTTGCCAACTCTTCTTTTCCCGGCACAATTACTTTTCGGTTTATTAATTTGAAAGGAGAAGCAACATTCCCATAAAAATCCTTTTCCACTTTCCCCTCAAAATTTCCGGCTCTCATAAAATTTTTACACAGCCTGTCTTCCAAACTGTGATATGTAATAATCACCAATCGCCCTCCTGGTTTTAACAACTCCAAAGAGGCCAGCAAAAATTCTTTCAATGCATCCATCTCCTCATTCACCTCAATTCGAAGTGCCTGAAAAACCTGAGCCAGATATTTATTTTCAGTTGCCTTGGGCGAACAACCTGAAGCAATTTCTTTTAACTGGGTTGTTGTTTTTATAGGCTGACTGTTTCTGTATTTTACAATTTCAGACACCAATCTTCCGGCATTTTTAATTTCGCCGTACATTCTGAATATCGTTTTTAACTGATCTTCGGAATATTCATTCACTACTTTTGCTGCATCAATACTTGCATTCTGATTCATTCGCATATCCAGATTCCCATCGAAACGAAACGAAAAACCGCGTTCGGGAACATCAAAATCGTGCGAAGAAACGCCAAGATCCGCAAAAACAGAATCAACCTGCTCTACCCCGTAATAACGTAGAAAATTTTTCGCATAACGAAAATTATGCCTTATAAAAAAAAGCCGGTCATCCTCTATGGCATTCCCGGCAGCATCTTCATCCTGATCAAAGGCAAAAAGTCTACCTTCACTCAAATGGTCGAGAATCAACCGGGAGTGACCACCACCACCAAACGTTGCATCAATTATATCCTGACCAGGCTGGATGCACAACCCATTAATACTCTCCTCCGCCAAAACCGGTATGTGATATGCTTCTTCCATAATGCTATTTATTCGTCAAATTCTCTTAACATATCCAGGTAATCTTCGTCCGAAATTTCTTCGTTATCAAAAGTACTTGCCGAACTAAGACTAATAGAAGCCCCCATTCCCAGAAAAGTAACTTTATCCTTCAAATCGGCATATTCTAAAAAATGACCGGGAATATTAATCCTGCCATTAGCAGCCAGTCCCACCTGCGTAAAATTCCGATAGAATTTTTTTAGCATCTCGTAATGCTTTGGATTTGTATTCGGACGCAACTTCGACTGAAAGGCCTCCACTTTTTTTTCCCATGTTTCGATGGGGTGAATATCCAAACATCTTCCCAAACGATTCTTTTCCAGAATAACCTGATCAACCTTCATCACCCCCAGCGCTTTCTTGAAAGCCGAAGGAAGAACTACACGTCCTTTATCGTCGATGGTTGCGTTATGTATTCCTGCGAAAAGTGCCATTTCTTTAATCCTTGCCTTTTTATCAACTGTAAAAATACAATTTTATTCCATTTTATTCCATATCATTCCACAACATTCCACCACAAAAATACAAACGCCTGTTAATAACCCACGCCCAAAATGTTAACAAAACCTACACTCCTGTTAATACCCTGTCATTTTTACCTTATTTACAACACATTACCTCAACAACACAACACCTCAACAGTCGTTAATAACTCAAACAAAAAGAAACAAGTATTTTCTATCATAATAGCCACAAGACCAAACAATAAACAGAGCCACTTTCCGGCTACTCTTATTAAATTTGCAGGACAATCTTATTTTGATTTTTAAGATTGGCCATTTTTTAGTTAATTGCTTTTATAATTGAATTGTGATGACCGAAGAAAAAAAAGATGAAACCTACCAACCCATTTGCATCAGAAAGATTTTTGCAGAAAAAAGTCCCCAGCTTGCCAAATTCGTCCCGGGCTTTATTTATCGTTATTTCTCAAATATCTTACACCTGGATTACATCAACCATGCGCTAAGAGATTACGGACACTTACAAGGGATTGACTTTGTCGATAAAGTTGTTGAGGATTTCAATGTAACAGAACACGTACACAATGCCGACAACATCCCCACCTCCGGAAAATATATTTTTGCCAGCAACCACCCACTGGGAGGTTTCGACTCTTTACTTTTAATGAAAAACGTAAACAGGAAACTGGGTAAACTCAAGTTTTTAGCCAACGACATTTTAATGAGTATTCCCAACCTGAGTCCATTATTTGTACCGGTAAACAAACATGGCGGACATCCGCGGGAAGCAGCACGGGTACTTACAGAAGCATACAATTCCGATGATCAGATCCTAATATTCCCATCGGGCTTAGCAAGTCGAAAAATAAAAGGAAAGATTGTTGATCTGGAGTGGAAAAAACATTTTATTCAGAAATCAATTCAACACAAACGCGATATAATTCCTGTATTTATTAGCGGAAGAAACTCAAATCGTTTTTACCGAATAGCAAAAATCAGAAAATTCCTTGGCTTAAAATGGAACCTCGAAATGTTTTATCTCGTTGATGAAACTATGAAACACAGAAACACTAATGTTCACCTCTACTTTGGAAAGCCAATTCCATATACAACATTCGACAGTTCAAAATCGTACAACGAATGGGCACATTGGGTAAAGAAGAAAGTGTATAAATTACAATACAATGCAGTTTGAATGAATTAAAATGAATGATCGGACTGGCTTTTACTGGTTTTTTTTAATTTTGTATTCCATTTTTCTATAGAAACGCAAATGAAACGAGTCGAGATACAGCAGGTTTTAATTAAAAGGATCGCCTTGACGAGTTCCATGTGTTACGCTATAAACCAATGATTTTAAATACATGAAAGATATAATAGCACCTATCCCAAGGGAAGAAATTTACGCAGAACTCACTCCGGAGAAACTGATGAGAAAAACAAATAAGGGAGGTAATGAAATTTACATCATAACAGCCCACAACTCTCCGGCAATCATGCACGAACTTGGAAGATTACGCGAAATCACATTTCGGGAAGCAGGTGGTGGAACCGGCAAAGAAACCGACATCGACAACTACGACACACAGGAAAATCCGTACAAACAATTAATAGTTTGGGATCCTGATGCAAAAGAAATTCTTGGAGGTTACCGTTACATGTTGTGTAACGAAGCACCAAACGACGAAAACGGCATTCCTTTAATGGCAACATCCCGTGTATTTCACTTTTCAAAAGACTTTGTCGACAATTATCTTCCTTATACACTGGAACTGGGCCGTTCATTTGTTCAGCCTACTTATCAATCGAGCAAAGCAGGAGCAAAAGCTCTTTTTGCATTGGATAATTTATGGGACGGACTTGGTGCACTCACCGTCGATCATCCCGAAATAAAATACTTTTTTGGAAAGATTACGATGTATCAGCACTTTCATAATGAAGCCCGAAACCTGATTCAGTATTTTTTCCTAAAATATTTCAGAGACAAAGAAAAGCTTGTTTACCCAAAACATCCGGTAGAATTCGACATTGACATGGAAAGTATGGAAAAACTTTTCACCGGAGAAAACTACAAGGAAGACTACAAAATTCTTGTTCAAAATGTACGGCAGTTCGGAGAGAACATTCCACCACTGGTAAATGCATACATGAATTTATCGCCATCGATGAAAACATTTGGCACCATCAGTAACGAAAAATTTGGGAACGTTCTTGAAACCGGGATCATCCTTACCATTAAAGATATTTACGATGCGAAAGTTGATCGCCACATTGAAACTTATATTAAAGGCAAGGAAGAAGACAGCGAATGGCCCGAGCCTCAATAGTACTAACGATTTTTAATTAAGTCCCCCAAAAACACTTGCTGTTACCAACTCTGCATTGCCGGATTCAACAACAAACCAGCACTTAAATTACTTAAGCAAAAAGTAAAACATACGGTATTCTGCGTCAGAAAATAAGAAATTGACTTTCTACCTTTCTGATAAGAACCTCAAGTACAACCCTATTACAAATCCTTTGAAAACAAAAAAAAGTCCAGATTTCATTAAACAGAAACCTGAACTTTCATTTTATATTTTGTACTTTATCTCTGGGAAATCATTCTGCGAGACACGTAAATTCTGAACTAACTAATAAGCTCTTTCGTCTTTCCCCTCAACAAAATTAATAAAAGAGCCATTTACCACACGATTACCACCAGGTGTTGGATAATTTCCTGTAAAGTACCAATCACCCAAATCATTCGGACAAGCTTTATGCAAATTCTCAACTGTTTGATAAACAATTTCCACCTCTGCACTACATCCCTCAGGAGTTAATAATTCTGCAATTTTTGCTGAAATCTGTTCCGGTGTAAATGGTTTATAAATCTCACGAACATAATTTACCATTTCCTCTTTCGGCAGATTTTCCTGCTCTTTACATTTTTGATAAACATCCTGAATTATAGATTCTTTTTCGTGATCTTTTAATAATTCTATGGCTGCATTAAATGCAATAAACTTATCGAGTCGGGCCATATCGATGCCGTAACAGTCAGGGTAGCGAATTTGTGGTGCGGACGACACAACAATAATCTTTTTAGGATGCAATCGATCCAAGATTTTCAGAATACTTTTTTTCAGTGTAGTACCGCGAACAATCGAGTCATCGATAATTACCAACGTATCCTTTTCGTTTTTAATTACACCGTATGTTACATCGTAAACGTGTGCCACCAGGTCATCGCGACTTGCATCGTCGGCAATAAATGTACGCAGCTTCACATCTTTAATGGCAATCTTTTCTACCCGGGGCTCAAACGAAATAATTCTTTTTATATCGGCATCGGTAAGCGAACCATTTTTTTGCTGAATCTTTTGAATTTTCCAATCGACCAGGTTATTTCTAATCCCCTCAACCATTCCGTAAAAAGCAGTTTCTGCAGTATTCGGAATATACGAAAACACAGTATTTTCATAATCGTAATCTACTGCTTTCAACACAATTGGAGCAATTAAATGGCCAAGTTCCTTTCGCTCTCTGTAAATATCTTTATCACTACCACGCGAAAAATAAATCCGTTCAAACGAGCACGATTTTCTTTTGTGTGGCACCCTTATCATTTCCTTACTAATCTTACCGTCGTTTTTCACGATCAGTCCCTCGCCTGGGCCAAGCTCTTTAACCTCATCAACATGAACATCCATAACAGTTTGAATAACCGGACGTTCTGAAGCAACTACAACAATTTCGTCGTCGCAATAATAATGTGCCGGGCGAATTCCCCACGGATCGCGAACAACAAATGCGTCTCCATGACCGATTAAACCAGCCATTGCATAACCACCATCCCAGTCTTTCGATGCACGTTCCAGAATATTCTGAATATCCAGATTTTTCTCAATTAGCGGAGAAATCTCATCGTTGCTGTATCCTTCGTTTTTATATTTTCTGAAAAGCAACTGGTTTTCCTCATCAAGGAAATGCCCGACTTTTTCAAGTGCTGTTACCGTATCTGTATATGCTTTCGGATGCTGCCCCAAACTTACCAGAACATTAAACAGTTCGTCGGTATTAGTGAGGTTGAAATTTCCGGCAAGCACCAGGTTTCTCGACTTCCAGTTATTCTGACGCATAACCGGGTGAGTAAAATCGATACTGTTTCTCCCAAAAGTACCATACCGAAGGTGTCCTAAATACAAAGATCCGGCAAATGGGAAATTTTTATGGGCCCATTCCGGATCATTGATATCAATGTCGTTTCGTTTTGCCTTTTTTAAAGGTTTGTTTACCTTATCGAAAATATCCTTTATCGGATTTGGCTCCACAGATCGAAACCGGCTAATATACGGGTTTCCCGGTTCAAGGTCACTTTTCACACAACAAAGTCCGGCTCCGTCTTGCCCGCGGTTATGTTGTTTCTCCATCAGAAGATACAATTTGTTTAACCCGTATTTCCAGGTTCCGTACTTTTCGTGATAATAAGAAAGGGGTTTTAACAAACGAATTAGTGCAATACCACACTCATGTTTAATCTGGTCACTCATTTTGATTTTGTTTCAGCAATGGAAAATCGATTACATCTGGAACAATAAAGGCTGCCGGATAGTTGCGTTGAATTTGTTTATACAGTCGCCAGGCTTCATTTTTGGTTCTAAAGTCGCCAACACGAACCCGGAAATTAGGTGCAACAAATTTTATATGAACAGCATGATCAGGATACTCCGATAGAAATTCGGTTTTAATTGCAAGGGATTCTTCTTTGGCATCTAATCTCGAGCTAAAGAAAATTTCAACACGGTAACCATCCATCCCCTCTCTTTTCTTATTTTTTTCGACATGCCATTTTAGCATTTTATCCAAACGGGCATCGCGAACTACATCCACTTCCTCCATTATGGCTATCTTTGTTGAATCCACAGATTGTTCTTCATACAAAACTTCCTGTGCAAAAAGCAACTGGCTGCTAAAAAGGCCTACTAGTAACAAAAAAAGAATCCTCATTATTCCCTTTTATTTTGAGTGTGCAAATATAAATCAAAATCATCTAAAACAAGAACGGTTTTATTCACACAGCATTGCCCTTAATCATTAGGTAATGTGAATTCACGATTTATAAGACTTTTTGCTGTTAATATTTTTTTGGTTTTTACCTGCATAATAGAATAACTTTGCAAGCGAAAAATACTGGAAGCTATATGGGAAAATTAATGGATGAATTTAATGCTTATCGTGCAAAAATGAACGATAAGATTTTGGGGTCGGGCAATAAAGTAATGAAACGAATTTACAGTCTTGACACCTTAACCTATCAGGACGGAGCACTGAGTCCGAAAATTAAAGAGATGCTTGGATTGGCAACATCAATGGTACTTCGCTGTGACGATTGTGTAAAATATCATCTCGAAAAATGTTACGAGCAGGGAGTTACTACCGATGAAATGTTTGAAATTCTGAGCGTGGCAAATGTAGTTGGCGGCACAATTTGTATTCCTCACACCCGACGAGCCGTTGAATACTGGGAAGAATTAAACAATTCTTCTGAATTGTAAACTTTTTAATTTTAAATTGTTATTATTGGTATTAATAAGAAATGTAACTATGAATAAAATTTACGCCATTACCTGCACAGGAAAAACAGAAAAGTCGTTTCTTGATTTACGTTTCGGGAAATGTGAGTATATTGTTCTTTTTGATGTAGATAAAAACCAATACTCCATTGAAGCAAATCCGTTTGTAGGAGAAAACCACAGTGGAGTTAAATTGGTTGAGTTGTTAAAAAAACGCGGAGTAACTACAATAATTACCGGAGAAGTTGGACCAATGGTAAGTGCCCGTTTAGAAAAAGAAAAACTTCAACTGGTGCTATTATCGGAAGAGCGGATTAAAGTCGACGAAGTAATGGACAGAATCAGCGGTTAGTACAACCCGGGATTCAGAAATGGTATCAGAGCCAGTTGTACAGCCTGTTTATACAGTTCTGTGCGGGTTATTCTATCGTTTGTGAGAATTCCAACTGCGCCTGATTTCCTTTTCGAATTTTCTTGCTTAAACAAAATATCGTTGGCTTCCCCAAGCTCGTAACCCTGTTGTATTAATTCAACCACTCTAAAAGGGAGCTGAAAACTTGTTGTTCTTGATTCTCCTGATGTATTTTTGCCCATAATTACAATCCAGGCAAAAGCTTCTATTCCTGAATCGTTTTTTTCGATTCCTCCTTCAATACCTACCCAATAATCGGCATTTGCATACAAACTGCGCGCACGTTCCGATCGGTTTCGAGCACCTTTCAATGTTTCTGCATCACTTATTGGCTGATCGGCAACACCAGATTCTATAAAAACTCCCTGAACCTCTACATCTTCAAAACAACTTTCAAATCCTAAACGGGCAGCCGCAATTTTCACCGGATTTTTCGATGCAACAACAACATTCATAAAAAATATTTTGGCGGAAATTAATGATTTCACAGGAATTATTACTTTCGTCATTCCATAAAACTCAAAATAAAATGTTAGTACGACAAGCAACAAGAAACGACCACCAGAGTATTGTTAATTTTCAATTGGCAATGGCAAACGAAACCGAAGGGATTGAACTGGACCGTACAACAGTTGAAAAAGGTGTAGAAGCGATTATTTCAGATTCGACAAAAGGGCATTATTATGTGGCTGAAATAAAAGGGAAAGTGGTAAGTTCGCTAATGACCACCTTTGAATGGAGCGACTGGAGAAACGGAACCATTTTGTGGATTCAGTCGGTATATGTTTTGCCTGAATTTAGAAGAAAAGGAGTGTATCGGAACATGTATGCTCATATAAAAAACCTGGTATTAAATTCTGAAAATTTAAATGGCATACGTTTATATGCCGACAAATCCAATCTCACAGCGCATAAAACATACGAAACACTTGGCATGAACCAGGACCATTATATTACGTTTGAATGGCTGAAAGACAATTAGAAATTGAAAGCAAGAAGCTAAAGTTGCAGTGTTGAATAGCAGTGCACAAAAACACTGAACTCTGAACACAAAACATTGAACACAAATACAATGAGCAGGTATTTATACAAATTGATAGAAGAGGGAGAGCATCAGCAGCAAGATTTTAAATACTGCATTAACGATTCGAAAAAGATTGCTAAGTCGCTGGTAGCTTTTGCCAATACCGATGGTGGCAGGCTGCTTATCGGAGTAAAAGACAATGGCAAAGTTGCAGGCATTAGCAGCGACGAAGAGTTTTATATGATTGAAGCCGCAGCAAAAATATTCAGCAAGCCACAAATTAACTTCTCGACAAAACAATGGCATGTTGAGGGGAAAACAGTTTTGGAGATAGTTATTGAGCCAAGTACTGAAAAGCCGCACTTTGCCAAAGATGAAAATGGGAAATGGATGGCTTACATCAGAGTGAACGATGAGAATTTCCTGGCTCACAAAATTCAGATTGAAGTATGGAAAAAAGAAAACAGCCCAAAAGGAATTTATTTTACCTATTCCGATAACGAGCGTTTTCTAATCGATTACCTTCAAAAACACGACTCTGTTTCGTTTTCCAAATTTATGAGATTGGCCCATGTTACCAGAAAAGAGGCAGTAGAAGTGTTAAGTAATTTTATAATAATGGACCTCATAAAAATACATACTTCAAACGAAGGAACCACATTTTGTCTGAATGATAATTTTGACAAAAATGAGTTAACTAAATTTTTATAAATGGGATCAACCTTATCATTAATTTATTGTTTTAAACAATTATTACATTCAAAAATATTTACATTTGCGTTTAACTTAAATCAATTAAAATGTATAGAAAAATAGTAATAACAGCTCTCGCTGTAATAATGGGTATTACTTTATTTGCACAAGATGCCTATTTAGATGCTAAATCAGAAGAAACTGAAAGAACCTACCAGGGAGGTGCTCCTTATAAGGTTAAAACATATTCACAGAAATTTAAAGTCCAAAAACCCAAAAATATCATACTGTTTATTGGCGACGGCATGGGAGTCTCTCATGTTTTTGCGGGATTAACAGCCAACCACGGTAATTTATTTATTGAGAACTGCCGTTACATTGGTTTTGCAAAAACACAATCAGCCAATAAATTTATCACAGATTCGTCGGCCGGAGGGACCGCATTGGCCTGTGGAGTAAAAACCTACAATAGCGGACTTGGAGTAGATAAGGATACACTGGAAGTAAAGTCAATACTAGAAGAGGCAGAAGCTGAGGGGTTGGCTACTGGTTTAGTTTCCACCTCTGCAATTACTCACGCTACTCCGGCATCATTTATTGCACACCAGCCCAGCCGTGGAATGTACGAAGATATAGCTGCTGACTTCCTAAAAACCGACATTGATGTTTTTATTGGTGGTGGAATTAAGCATTTCACAGAACGTGCCGATGGTAAAAACCTGTTGACTGAATTGGCTGCAAAAGGCTACCGGGTTGAATCAGAAATAGAAAAAATAAAAAAAGTAAAGAAAGGGAAATTAGCCGGGTTAACTGCAGATATTCACAATGACCGCATTGCTAAACGCGGCGATATGCTCCCTGTTGCAACATCAACTGCTCTTAATATACTTGGCAATAACGACAAAGGATTCTTTCTGATGGTTGAAGGTTCTGCCATCGATTGGGCAGGACATGCGCTAAGCACTGTTTATGTAGTTGAAGAAATGCTCGACTTTGACAAGGCAATTGGTGAGGCTTTGGAATTTGCTGCAAAAGACGGTGAAACACTTATTGTAATTACAGCCGACCACGAAACAGGTGGAATGGCAATTACCGGAGGAGACATGAGTACGGGAATGGTAAAAGCCGGTTATCCAACTAAAGGACATACTGCAGTTATGGTTCCTGTATTTGCTTATGGACCAGGTGCTGATGAATTTATAGGAATTATGGAGAATACCGAAGTTCATGCCAAAATGAAAAAATTACTTTTAGGCAATTAATTCTCAACAAGATATAGCAAGCCGGGATTAAAGAAAAGTCTTTGTTCCCGGCTTTTTTTATGTTTTTTCAGCATTGTTTAGTACATTTCGCGTACAAAAATTCAACGTATGAAGGAAGCGCTCGAGGTTCTCGACCATGTAAGACTTAACTTTTCACCCACAGGACTACTTGCTTTAAACATTACCATCGCCTTTATTATGTTTGGTGTGGCACTCGACATAAAACTACATCATTTTAAGGAATTAATGATGCGTCCGAAATCGGTGATAATTGGCGTGCTCTCCCAGTTTTTTCTGCTTCCGGCAGTTACGTTCCTTTTTATTGTTCTGTTAAATCCAACTCCAACAGTCGCGCTCGGTATGATACTGATTGCATCATGCCCTGGTGGAAATATATCGAATTTTATGAGTGCCATGGCCAAAGGAAATTTGGCACTTTCGGTAAGCTTAACTGCTATTGCTACGCTTGCAGCAACATTTATGACACCCGTAAATTTTGCTCTTTGGGGCGATCTATTTATCCGTTTTTATAACAATGCAGGTGCAGGCGATTACCTGGTGCCAATAAAAATTGACTTCTTCCAAATGGTACAAACGGTAGTAATTCTTTTGGGAATTCCGGTTGCAGCCGGTCTTTTGTTTGCCCAATATTTACCACGAGTTACTTTAAAAATAAAAAAGCCAATCCGCCAATTATCCATTGTAATATTTATCGGATTTGTAATTGCCCTGCTAAGTGCCAATTTCGACAATTTTAAACGTTTCGTTCACCTGGTTTTTATAATTGTTTTAATTCACAATGCTCTGGCCCTGCTGGCAGGTTTTTCAATTAGTTCGATATTTCGGTTACCTAAAATTGATAAACGTACCATTACTATTGAAACCGGAATTCAGAATTCGGGACTTGCTTTAGTATTGATGTTTAATCCAAAAATATTTCCTCCTGAACTGGAACTGGGAGGAATGACAATTATAGCTGCCTGGTGGGGCGTGTGGCACATTATAAGTGGACTAACTGTTTCATCATTTATGGCAAAATTCAACCTTAAAGACAGTAAAACCCAGGAAAAACGATTTTCGAGAAATGAAATATGAGAAGTGGTCGATAGGATATTGGTTTCTAAAACAATATGTCCGTTTTATCGACTGGATTATTCATAAAGAAGTGGTTCTTACCGGGACGAATAATATCCCGAAAAACAAACCAATACTTTTTACTCCCAACCATCAGAATGCATTGAGCGATCCAATGGCTATTCTTTTGCATACCCGGTTTCAACCAGTATGGCTTGCACGTGCCGATATTTTTAAAAAAGGAATTATTACCCTTATTCTTCGGTTTCTGAAGATTATGCCGGTTTATCGTATACGTGACGGGAAAGAACAGCTGGCCAAAAACGATAAAACCTTTGCCGACTCCATAAAAGTTCTGGAAAACAATTTTGCATTGGCATTATTCCCCGAGGCTGCCCATTCTTCAAAACGTCAAATGCTAGTACACAAAAAAGCTGTTCCGCGAATTGTTTTTATGGCTGAAGAGAAAGCAAACGAGAACCTCGATATACACATTGTTCCTGTGGGTATTTATTACAGCAGTTACTGGAAGTTTAACCGTACCGTAATTGTAAATTTTGGTTCGCCTATTCTGGTTAACGATTTTTTGGAAGAATATAAAACAAACAGCAGCACGGCAACTTTGGCACTTCGCGATCGAATCTGTAATGCCATCGATAAGCTTACCATCAACATAAAAAGCAAAGAACATTATTCTGATTTTGAACTAATCAGGGAAATTTACGGGAAGCATTTTCTGAACCGGCAAGGAATCGAATTTTCCAATTTCAATTTGCTTGAATCGGATAGAATACTCACGCAAAAGCTCGATGTACTGGAAACAGAAAAACCAGATGAGATTTTGCCCCTGATAGATGAAGCAAAAAACTACCATTCCCTTGTTCACAATTACAAACTCAGAAGTTGGTTAGTTGAAAATCCTGAATACAACTGCCTGAAGATTGTTGCCAATAAGCTCATCTTACTACTTGGCCTGCCATTGTTTTTGTATGGGTTTGTGTTTAATGCAATCCCGTTTTTTATTACCGATATCCCTGTGCGGAAAAAAATAAAAGACCTCGCCTTTTGGAGCACTTTTTTTCTGGTAAGCGGCATTGCACTATTTCCTGTTTTCTATTTACTCGAACTCTGGGCTGTTTCGGCTCTCTTTCCGGGATTCTGGCTCAAATTATTTGCTTTAATCGCTATGCCCATCTCTGGGAAAATAGCATTTCGCTGGTATATTTTGTGGCTAAAAACCTGGGGACGCGGTCGCTTACTCACATTGAAACTCTTCAAGAAAAAAACATACAGCGAACTTCTGAACAAACAAAAACAGCTATTTGAGAGACTTGATAAATTAATATTAGAATCGAATTAAAAACAGATAAAAGGCAAACACTTTTCAGAACTCTGAATTTTAAACTAAATAAAATGGCTGAAAAATTAAAAGACACTTTGTTTCCCCTCGAAAAAGTTCAGCTTTTTGGAAATGTTTTGCGAGAGGTATATCCTGAATTTCAATCGGAGAAATTTGTGGCTGCTGTTTGCGACAAAAAATGGCCCGAACGCGAACTAAAAGAAAAAATGCGCCACACTACTTTGTGTTTGCACAAATTTATGCCTAACGATTTTAAAACAGCAGTTGAAATACTGGTAGCCATTGTTCCAAAAGTTACAGGATTTGAAGCCAATGTATTACCAGACTATATTGAAGTTTACGGGCAGGAACACTGGGACATATCTTTGCCGGCACTTGGAGAATTAACCAAATGCGGAAGTTCAGAATTTGGAATACGACCATTTTTGAATAAGGACTTGGAAGGAGCCATGAAGTACATGAACAAATGGGCCGATGATGCAGATTTTCGTGTAAGGCGTTTTTCCAGTGAAGGATGTCGCCCCCGACTGCCATGGGCTTCAGGAGTTCCGGCATTAAAAAAAGATCCGGCCCTAATTCTACCTATTCTTGAAAAATTAAAAGACGATCCCGAAGAATTTGTAAGAAAAAGTGTAGCCAACAACCTGAATGATATTTCGAAAGATCATCCTGAATTGGTTTTAGAAGTTTGTGAAAGATGGCAGGGCAG
The DNA here is from genome assembly GCA_947492175.1 of uncultured Draconibacterium sp. Classification (GTDB taxonomy): domain Bacteria; phylum Bacteroidota; class Bacteroidia; order Bacteroidales; family Prolixibacteraceae; genus Draconibacterium. The sequence continues at coordinate 34,113 of CANLMQ010000013.1, forward strand.
GTCCAAGAGAACAGATTGGATTATAAAACATGCCTGCCGGACTTTATTAAAGCAGGGTAATAAAAGGGCCATGCTGCTTTTTGGTTTTGCCAACCCGGAGCTCATGGAGGTTGAAAAGGTAGAGTTTTCGAATGCCTCGCCCCAAATAGGTGACAACATTACTTTTCAGTTTGAACTGAACCTGCGTATTACACAAAAGCAAAAAGTACGACTCGAATACATCGTATACTATCAAAAAGCCAATGGCAAAACTTCTCCCAAAGTATTTCAGATTAAGGAAGTTGAAATGTTGCCCGGCAACCATTCCATAACAAAAAAGCATTCGTTTAAAAACATGTCGACACGAAAACATTATCCGGGAGTACACACATTAAAAGTTGTAGTAAACGGAAATATAAAAGCAGCAGCCAACTTGCTCCTTAATCCATAAAAAAAGGAGCACGAAAGCTCCTTCCTTTTTATCGTATCGCTAAGAATTATTCAATAAGATTAATTACTTCGCCAAACAGCCCTGAATTCTCTTCCACTTTTTGTGCGCTTCCGTAAACACACATGGCATCCTGAGACAAAACATCCTCAACCATCTTTTTCATTTCTTTTATGTCTTCAGGAGTTGTTGCCAAAACAGCTTCACGCTCTGCTCTGAGCTTTTCCGGAGTCATTTTCTCGAAATAATACTGAACAGCCCGACTTCCTTTTTGTGAAGCAGTAAGTGGCCCGTCCATACGAGAAATGGTTCCAATAATATAGCGTGTCATTTCTTTATCATCAGCTTCAAATTCTTCCAGATACTTTGGAGTGTTATTGTAATTTTCAATGGTTTCAACCAGATTAGGATCGCGATATGAGGCAAAATAAACATTACCACTTTGCGAAATTCCTGCAAATCCGCCATAAGCACCACCGATAACACGCACCTGGTTCTGTAACCAATCCGTTGAAATCACCTGGTTTAACACTCTCATTTTTCCATTGTACTCGTAGCCTAACTTTTTAAAGTCGTACCCTTTTACAACATATTGTACTTTCGAAGCCGATGTCAAACCTTCGTTTTTCTTTTCAAAATCAAACTCCCAATCATTAAGAACCGGTGCACCTTCCTTTAATTCAGCTACAAAAGTTTCCAAACCTGTAGAATAATTGGCAAAATCTTTTTCATCGCAGGTAATGGTTGCAATAAGATTCTCTTTTGAAAAAAGTAACTGAGCAGTTTTCTCAAGATTTGCAATTATTTCCTCGCTCTTAGTATCAAAGTTTTCAGCAAGATCAGTTATAAAACGATAGTACTCCACTCCACCGGTCTTTTCGCCATACATACCGGTTTTTGAGTAGTACGAACGCAAACGAGTCATTGCATAACCCAGTCCGTTGTTTTTAACATCAGAGTCAACCCTGGCCTGGTGACGACTAATCAGCTCTTTCAAACGATCGGCATCATCAAATTTCGAATGGTTCAGCACCTCATTTGTCAATTCAAACAATTGCGATGCTTTTGCAGTAGTTGCTTTTCCGTAAACAGCATACTTTGGAATCAGGTTTTCATCCGATTGATTTTCGAGATAAGTAGTTGTATAAGTACTAAATCCACCAGTATGAATATTTAATTCATTATCAAGCTCGCCATACGAATAATTCTCGGTATTTAATTTCCCCAAAACAGATGTAAGCAAACGTGCATATGGAATGAGTTCTTTAGACAGAGTTCTTAAATCAAAATAAAGATTACTGTATAAAATTCCGTTGGTAAAAGCATCGTGATGAAGGACAGGTACATCAGAAACAGACTTTTCGTTAATTCCAAACCATTCAATGTCGCTGCTAATATCTGCCAGTTCGAGCATTGGAATGGTTGCCAAAGCTTCAGGAGTATCTTCTCTTTTCTGATGTTCAATTAACGCATTGGTTTCTGCAATTAATTTATCTTTATCTGATTCGCTTAGTCCTTCCTCGAATGCTTTTAGTTCTGCTTTTGTTGCTTCTGAAATTTTTTCCTGCAGGCCGGGCTCAGGTTTTAATACCATCAACAACGCATGAGGATTGTTTATCAGTTGTTTGGTTACCGTTGTTTCAAGCAAATTGGTTTCAAGCGACTTTTTTGCTTCTTCCAATGGCGCATTAAATTCAAGCCCGATAAAAGGATCGTCAGCAAAAAACCAGGTTTGGTAACTCTGCATCAAGTACATCAATCCTTTCTGCGGAGTGTTTCCTTCTTTCAAAGAAAACTCCATACGGTTTAATATTCCTTCTACCATTGTTTTATCAAAACCTTCTTCGGCCACCTTTTTCATTGTCGCAAAAACCGTTTCTTTAAAAAGGTCTTTATCTTCAGGATTGGCATTCTGAACAGTAACCTGGAAAGTATTTTGTTTTGCCTCGTTAAACGAAGCTCTTACATCTTTTCCAATGCCAGCTTCCTGCAATGCCAAGCGTACGGGTGCCGATTCGTGGTTTACCAAAGCTTCGGTAAGTACATCAAAAGTCATTGCCAGTGCACGATCAGTACTTTGCCCGGCAACAAAACTAAGGCTTAAAAAGGTTTGATCTTTTGTTGGTGCACCCTCCGGAACGGCATACGTTTTTTCAGCTTCTTTCATAGCCGAAAAAGGTTTTTGTAAAGGAATCTCAACCTTTTCGGGAGATAAATCGTAACCCGATAAATATTCGCTATCGATAAACTGAAGTTCCTTGTTCAGATCTGCATCTCCATACAGCAAAATATAGCTGTTCCCCGGATGGTAGTACTTTTTATGAAAGTTCACAAAAGCTTCGTAGGTAAGTTTTGGAATTTCGGTAGGATAACCACCTGAAGAAACACCGTATGTATTATCGGGGAAAAGCATTTTATTGATTTGGTACCCCAGTTCTCTTTGCGGACTCGAATAAGCACCTTTCATTTCGTTATAAACCACTCCTTTGTACACCACTTCACCATCTTTGCTTTCCAATTCGTGGTGCCAACCTTCTTGCTGAAGGATTTTAGGATCTTCATAAATAAGTGGATTTAAAACAGCATCGAGGTACACATGCATCAGGTTAAAATAGTCTTTATCGTTCATACTCGCCACCGGGTAGGTAGTAATATCCGCCCCCGTCATGGCATTCAGGAATGTATTTAATGAACCTTTTATCAATACATCAAATGGACTTTTAACAGGAAAGTTTTTCGAACCGTTAAGCACCGAATGTTCCATAATATGTGGCGTTCCGCAATCGTTTTGAGGTGCAGTTTTAAAAGCTATATTAAAAAGCTTGTTTGGGTCGTCGGCAGCAATTTTTAGTAAACGTGCACCACTTTTATCGTGTTTAAACAATAAACATTCAGCGTTTACCTCATCCACAAATTTTTTCTCAACAAGTGTAAAACCATGGTATTTTTCTCCGGCTTTAAATTGTTCTTTTGGCACACAGGCCGTTAAGAAAGCCAATACAGCCACCCAAAACAGAAATGCAGTTTTTTTCATGATTAGATATTTTAATGAATAAAAAAAAGTCATTTGATTAAATAATGCTTACACATTTTGATTTGTACGGAAACAGGCAAAAAGTTACAAAAATTATGTTGTGTAATACCATGATAAATGTTGCCTTATTTATTGGGCAATTACGTCACAAACTTCTTTAATGAAGTAGAATCAGACACAAACCTCAACTACTTCACATTTTACCTTCCGGCATTCTGAAGTCAGCCTAAACATCGATTTTTATACTTTATAGATTGCACAGAATACATCTTTTTTATTAATTGAATTATGTTTATTTTAGACACATAAAAACATCGATACAAGTTCTCAAGAAAACTATCAATTCCCTCCCATTATTATGAAGCATCATTACCAAAAAAGTTTGATTCTATTTATTATTCTTGTATTGGGTGTTCTCTTGCACGTAAAATATCTAAATGAATTTCCATCACATATACATGCCTGGGCACAAGCTGATCGGTATGCCATTGCCCAGGGATTTGTAAATAACCATCTGAATTTTTTTAAACCAGAAACATTTCTTCATAACTATCAGTTTCGTGATGAATGGAAAACAATGTCCGAGGAAAGTGTAACTGCTGTTGATTTCCCAATTCATGATTACATGGTTGGGATAGTAATGACAGTTATAGGAAGCAAATCGGTATGGATTTTTCGTGTTTACGTTTTATTGTATAGCTTTTTGGGTTTGTTTTATTTATTTAAGCTTGCCTTCTTAATAAGTAAAAATTTTGCAAAATCTGTTTTTATAGTCATTTTTGCAGCCAGTTCACCTGTATTTGTCTTTTATCAGAGTGGCTTATTACCCACCATCCCCTCTTTATCAAATGCTATAATTGGGATCTATTTTTATTCTTCGTACTTATTTCATTCCAAAAGAAACAGGTATTTTATTCTCAGTATCTTCTTCCTCACCCTGGCAACCCTAAGTCGTACAACCTTTGCCATCCCTCTATTGGCCGTTTGGGGAATGGAATTACTTCGGATTCTTCAAAAAAAAGCAGTCTTTATTACCAAGATTCTACCGGTTACTCTTTCCTCTTTTGTTATTATTGTCTATCATTTTTACAACAATTATTTACAAACGACATACGGCACGTTATTTTTAAACCATGTTTTGCCAGCAACCAGCATCCTGGAAGCATTCGAAATTTTTCATTTGGTAAAAGAAAGGTGGCTGTTTCAATATTTTTCAAAAATACACTACCTTACTTTCGTACTGGTTTTAATTATTTTTCTATTCTTCGTACTTAAGTCAAAAACCTCCCAGAATAAAGTTGTAAAACAGATTTTTATTCTACTGGGAATAATGTCAATGGGCTGCATGCTATTTGCTTTGCTCATGCTACAACAGTTTAAAGCCCACGATTACTATTTCCTCGATACTTTTTACCTGCCTCTTATACTACTGTTACTTCTTTCCTTATCCTCCATTCCCATATCAAAGAATCCAGGAATCAATGCAGTCATGTTAACCATTATGCTTCTTTTCGGAATTCCAATGGTTATCAAGGCCTTCTCTTCGCAAAAAGAAAGAAGGATTGTTCATCGTTGGGATAGTACAGCAAAAACAGTACAGAATTATTACAAATCATCAGAATTTTTAGATTCACTAAATGTTCCTAAAGACGCCAAAATAATACTAATTGAAACGTTTGCGCCCAATATTCCATTTCTTTTAATGGACAGAAAAGGATTTGCCTTAATGTCGTACAGAAAAGAATACATAGAAAATGCACTGAATCAGGACTGCGATTACCTTGTGTTTCAAAACGAATCTTTTATTACCGGTTTGTACACCGCCTACCCGGATATTCTTAAACGAATTGAAAAGATTGGCACCAACGGGAAAATAACCCTTGCCCAAAAGTCAAAAATAGAAAATCAACAAACATTGTATGATTTTATGGATTTGCAGGAAAGGAAAAGACTGCACAAAACCGTTATGACATTTGATTCATCCTCAGTTAGTGAACAATGGAGAAACATACACAAAACGCAAATTTCTGCTATTTCGGGCGCTAACGCAGGAATACTTGATAGCACAGTTGAATACGGAATAACATATAAAACAAAACATCTCCCTTGCCTTACCGAAAAAAGCCATACCTTATATTTTAACTCGTGGTTACGATACGAATCTTTAAAAGACTGTTTACTAGTTGTTCTTGTTAAAGAAAACGGTGAATTCAGCATGTATAAAACAACAAACTTAAAGTCTTTAATTCACGAAAAGGATATATGGACGAAAATTGATCTGTTATATAACCTGCCTAAAGTTAATGCAGCTGACTACGAGTTAGGCGTATACCTTTGGAATACAGGAAAATCGAGATTATTGCTTGATGATTTTTCGATAGCAATATTAGATTGATAAATCCTTAAAAAGACAAAAATCCGCATTCATTCAGAGCACAACTTTATACAATTTTCTGCCTCGGCATTTTGCCATGCCATATTGTTTATGCTTCTGTTGTTATTATGTTTATATTTAAAGCAACCAAACCTTACAGTAGATTTGAAAACGAATACAACTTAAAACCATGAAAATAATAACCATTACCATTTGGTGTCTAACCTGTTTTTTGATGCTAAATATCGAACAATTATATGCCCAGGATAATAATTACTGCAACTCGTTAAATAGTTATTCGTTTGATTTATATCGCGAGATAAAAGTTGAACAGGAAAATCTTTTCCTATCGCCACTAAGCACTTACTATGCCCTTTTGGTAGCTTACGAAGGAGCGAGGAGCAAAACAAAACAGGAATTTGAAAAAGTATTACATCTTAAAAATCCCGATTCTTTCGAGTTCGAATTTTTAGCGAGCATTGCTAATAAACCGGACAATAACTCCGGCCTTCAGATTGCTAATTCAACATGGCTGGACAAAACTCTTAATTTGGAGGAGCAATATAAAAAGTCGTTGTCAAATAAATATTTCTCAGATTTCAGGCAAACTGAATTTGCAAATACTGAATTGGCGGTTTCGGACATAAACAGGTGGGTTTCTGAAAAAACAAACCATAGAATAACGGAACTTTTAAATAATACCGATATAAATGCAAGTACCAAATTTGTGATTTCGAATGCCGTCTATTTTAAAGAAGAATGGCTTAATAAATTTGACAAACAAAAGACATTTTCTGCCCCCTTTTTTACAAGTTCTGAAAATCAATATAAAGTTGATTTTATGAATAAGGTTGAGAAACTTTCCTATTTTGAAAACGATGAATATCAGTTTATTTCAAAACCTTACAAAAACTCCGATTTATCGTTCTGTATAATTCTTCCTAAAAAACTTTTTGGAATTCAGGAAATTGAGGAAAAAATGAATACTGATTTTTTAAAAGAAATTTTAGATAATGCTCATTCAACAAAAACGTCACTTTCCATTCCAAAATTAAAATTCGAATCATGTTACGAGATGAGCGATGTATTACAAACTGCTGGTTTAAAAAATGCCTTTACCAGCGAGGCTGATTTCTCGGGAATTACAAAAGATGCACCTCTGCAGCTGAGCCGGGTAGTGCATAAAGCCTGTATTGAACTGGATGAAGAAAAAACAGAAGCCGCCGCAACTACTGCTGCTGTTATGAGAATTACAGGATTACCATCATACAAGATTTTTAAGGCAGACCATCCATTTGTATTTTTCGTAATACATAATCGGTCCAGGGCATTATTATTCATGGGCAGATATATTAAGCCTGCAAATGCTGAAAACATTGAGCAAGCAAGTTTGACATCTAATCTGGAGAAAAGAAAAAAAGAAAAATTTGCAATCGGTAATGCCGGAAAGGGAATATTGTTTTTAATTGATAATAAGATTATATCTCAGTCCGAATTTCAAACCATAAATCCTGAAGCTATTGAATCTATGGAAATACTTAAGGATAATGAAGATATTGAAAAATACTCGTCAAAAGATTATGATGGAGTCGTTGTAATTACGCTTAAAAAGGAGAGGAAAAATCAAAGAAAGAACAGATAGTATCTATACTTAAGAAAGATAGATTTTTAACTTCCTGACGTTTCGATATAGGCATTTGTTATAACATTTTGCTTGTTAATGTCCTCATAAGAAAATACTTTTTATAATTGGCCCCCAACTTTCAATTTATTATTTTACATTAAACATCCGGGTTCCATAACAAACCTTCCCATCACTGGTTATGCCCTCAACAACAATCCGATAGCGTCCGGTTTTATCAGATGTAAAAAAACCGATGTCTGCATTTCCTGAATCCACATATACTTCCGGATTCCAGTACAGTGTAAGTCTTCCGTCGGGCTCTTCGGCATCGAAGGTTTCACTGGTATATTCAGGAGCATAAAATTCCCGGTAAGCTGCAAATCCAATTATTGTTGTTTGTATAGATCCTTTCTCAAAAACTTTCTCTTTCTGAAATGGGGTTCCTTTCTTTGTATAAATGGCTATAACTCCGTTTGCCCCTCTTGATCCAAATATCGATAAGTTTGCCCCCGATTTTAGCACATCAACACTGCTTATTTCGCTCATATTGTACGATATTGCCATATCGAATCCATCCTTTCCCTCGAAATACATTCCGTCTATCAGGAATAATGGTCCGCTACCTCCACTAAAACTCGCCGGTCCTCCTCTTAATGTAATTGAACTTTCAGTAAGACTCACTCCTGCCACATTACTGGCAATGTATTCGAGTATATTACTAAAACTCTGATCCTGCTCACTTATGTCCAGAGTCTTGTCCGGATCTCCGTATAACTTAGCAACTTCCTCTTTTCTCTCAGCTTGTTTCTGACCAATTATATCCACATTTCCAAGCATAATGGTTTCATAATCGGGATAGAATGCTCTTTTATCAGCCTCAATCGCATATTTCTGTCTGTATAATCCGTTTGGAACATCTAACATGTTTTCAAGACTGTTAATCCAATTTAAGTCTGTGTATGGTTTTTCATGATCTGCCATGTCTAAGAAAAGCTCTCCGGCATTTTTCCTTCTCTTATTTTTAGACTGTACCAGAATTTTGGCACTATCGCAAAAATAGAGGTTCTCAAAAGCAAACCTACCTGCACTATCTGTTGCCTGACTATGAAAATTAACATCGTTTTTCGTATAAACTTGCATTATCACTGTAGCGTTTGGTACCGGTTCGTTTTTAAAAACCCGCTTGTTATGACCTTTAATTGTTATTCCTGCTGTAAACTTTCGGTCTTCCTTTCGCATTGCTGTTGTATCGTTCCAGATATAATTGCTCCAGCCATGCGTTAACATTAGTAAATCCATGTTTATACGTGATCTGACTCCCATTTCATCGTTAAAATATCCTAGCGAATTTTCGTTAAAATTATGAAGCTCAGAATCAAGCATAGCCCAGCTTAATATATTCATATCAGACTTACTCAGCGAATTTTCATCTACCACTGCAACTGATAAATTTGAATAATTATTTTCTGTAGAACTTAAACTGTCGTTTAACACAAGCATAACCTTCTCGCGTGTTCCATATTCCTTCTGCACATTATTTATCCGAATTTTATTTACTTCCACCCTATTTGAAAATACCAGACGCTCCGATAAGGGTTTAAAGTCAGCATTTAGAAAAAGCAGACGATTAATACCAGACTGTAAAACATTTGCATCAATTTCTGCCAAGGCAAACCCTTCCTTTGTTTTCAGTTCGTGATAAAAAATTAGATTTCCCCTGTGCATGCAAGCCAGATAAAAAGCACTGCTATCGGTTCGATCTGTTTTTGAAATTACTTCCACCGCTAATTTTTCTTCGTTGTAACCGGATATCTGTATTTTACTTCCGTTTTTACGTATCCTGGTAATCTCTTGAGAGAACACCATTTGATCCTTTACTTTACCAAAGTATCTTTTCCCATTTTTAGGAACCAATAGAAATTTACCTTTCCCGTTATGAATAGTAACTGTTTTTAATACTTCATTTCCCAACTCATCTACCACACTCAGTTCGCCATTTATAGCCTGTCCTTTTTCGTTAAGCATTTTAAATGCTACCACGTTGGGCTCATCAGTTAATAAAAAACCACCTTCAGGAAGAAATACAACCTCGGCAACCTTGGATTTGGCCTCCTGCATTCTCTGTTCAAATCCTGCAAAATTCTTTACTTTGGTAAAAGTCAGCTTTTTATAAAAAATGCCCTTATCTCCCAAGCGAACAGAATAATCTGTATAGGCCCTGATTAAATATTGACCGGGAACAACATCTTTCGGAACAATGAAGCTACCTGCCGCCAGTCCGTCAGTGAGTAAATACATTTTTGATAAGACGATATTACCTTCTTTATCCATTATATCAAGATACACATTCTGTGATCCTGCCATTCGCTGGTGCGATACTCCGTCTATCATATAAGCTTTAAACCAAACATCCTCATTTTGAAAGTAAAAATCACGATCGAAATGTAAATAAAGCTTGGTTAAAGGAAGCACTTTATTCTCATCAGTCAATTCTTTTACTGTTTGTGCATTTATTACAAAAGAGACGAATAACATTAACAGAATTATCAATCCGGAACTTTGACGTACTTTCATTTGGTAGTTTTATTGATTCATTTGCGTTTGCTATTTAACTTAAACAAGTCTAACAATTGTTTTTGAAAAGACTGAACTATTCCTTAAAAAAGAGATGCCTTAAGACAAAAAATTATTCTCTCTCCTAACTCAATTGAACATAAATGCACTTCTCTTAGCAAGAATCATACCGATATTAAGAGCACAATTTTTACGTTAACACTTAAATAATTAGGAAACAATGCTGCCACAAAAAAACTATTAAGTTGATTCCTTATACAAAAAAAGGAGCCCGAAAGCTCCCTCTAATATTTTTACTCTCGCCGGTTGTAAACTCCCGGAAAGGTTGTATTCTCTAATTTTATTCCTTTTCCTTCAAACTCAAAGCAAGATTCAACTCATCCAGTTGTGCCTGTGCCACCGGCGATGGTGAGTCGATCATCACATCGCGCCCTGAGTTATTTTTTGGGAAAGCAATTACATCGCGGATGGTATCCAAACCTGCAAACAACGAAACCAATCGGTCGAAGCCAAAAGCAATACCGGCATGCGGTGGCGCACCGTATTTAAAGGCATTCATAAGGAAGCCAAACTGTGCTTTAGCCTCTTCGTCGGTAAATCCAAGTAGTTTAAACATCTTTGCCTGCAACTCCGAATCAAAAATACGAACCGAACCTCCACCAATTTCAACACCGTTAATAACAAGATCGTAGGCATTGGCACGCACTTTTCCCGGGTCGGTATCCATTAATGCAATATCCTCTGGTTTTGGAGCAGTAAACGGGTGGTGCATTGCGTGATAACGTTGTGTTTCTTCGTCCCATTCCAAAAGCGGAAAATCAACTACCCATAATGGTTTGAAAGTATTCTTATCCAACAGATTAAGCTGTTTAGCCATTTCCAAACGAAGATCACCCAAGGCACCCTGCATTTCATCTTTATCGCCTGATAATACAAGGATCAGGTCTCCTGCTTCAGCACCTGTTTTTTCAGCCCACATTTTTAAATCATCCTGAGAGTAGAATTTATCTACCGACGATTTAAACGAACCATCTTCGTTACATTTTACATACACCAAACCTTTGGCACCGATTTGCGGACGCTGTACCCACTTAGTTAGTCCATCCAACTGTTTACGCGTATACGAACCACAACCTTTGGCACAAATAGCACCAATGTATTCTGCCGAATCGAAAACAACGAAATTATTACCTTTAACCGTCTCAGTAATATCGTTAATTAACATTTCAAAACGTGTGTCGGGTTTATCCGATCCGTATTTTTCAATGGCCTCAGAATAAGGCATCCACGGAAAATCTTCCACCTCTACATTCAAAGTTTCTTTAAACATGTGCCTGGTTAATCCTTCAAACATATCGAGCACATCTTTTTGCTCCACAAACGACATTTCGCAGTCGATTTGCGTAAACTCTGGCTGACGGTCGGCACGTAAATCCTCGTCGCGGAAACATTTTACAATCTGGTAATAACGGTCGAAACCAGCCACCATAAGCAGCTGTTTAAACGTTTGCGGCGACTGTGGCAATGCATAAAACTCGCCTTCATTCATACGCGAAGGAACGATAAAATCGCGGGCACCTTCCGGTGTTGATTTTATTAGAACAGGCGTTTCTGTTTCAATAAAATCTTGTGCGTTTAAGTAGTTGCGAACCGCGTGCGCCATTTTCGAACGAAGCACAAGGTTATCGCGAACCACATTCCGGCGTAAATCGAGGTAACGGTATTTCATTCGCAAGTCATCGCCACCATCGGTATCATCCTGAATCGTAAACGGCGGAACTTCCGAAGAGCTTAAAACTTTAATTTCCGACAAAGCGATTTCAATATCACCGGTTGCTATATTTTTATTTTTACTCTGACGTTCGCGAACTGTTCCTGTTGCCTGAATTACATATTCTCTGCCTAGTTCTTCCAATTGTTTCGAAACCGATTCATCGGTATTTTCATCCACCACCAATTGTGTAATTCCGTAACGGTCGCGTAAATCAATAAATGACATAGCTCCCAAATCGCGGATACGTTGTACCCATCCGGCAAGAGTTACTTCAGTATTATTGTTTTCAATGCGTAATTCGCCACATGTATGAGTTCTGTACATGATTATCTTTCTTTTAATTTGGTTGCGAAAATAACGATATTTTGGCAATTTTATCCGACATTTAGCAGCTTTTACACAAGTTGATAAAGAATAAAAACACAACCGATTAAGATCGAAAAGTATTATGGTGAGAAAAAATCCGGTTGATGTGTATTGAACAGTAACAAATATTAAAATGATAGAACCGTTTAACGACGAATATTTTATGAAGAAGGCCTTTGCAGAAGCATTGCAGGCTTTTGAAGAAGGAGAAATTCCGGTAGGTGCAGTGGTGGTTTCGAACGGAAAAATAATTGCACGTGCACACAACTTAACCGAAACCTTAAACGATGTAACTGCACATGCCGAAATGCAGGCTATTACAGCAGCTGCCAACTTGTTGGGAGGGAAATACCTTAACGACTGTACTTTATATGTAACACTGGAACCGTGTGTAATGTGTGCAGGAGCGCTGGGCTGGGCACAAATTGGAAAAATTATATATGGTGCTTCCGACGAAAAACGTGGGTTTAAAAAGTTTGCCGCAAAAGCCATTCACCCCAAAACCGAAGTAATTAACGGAATTATGGAAACCGAATGCAGCGAATTAATGCAAGAATTTTTTAGAACCAAACGATAAAGAATTAGTTCCCCTCCGTCAGGAGGAGAACTTTTTATATTGATTCGTTACTTCACGTCCATGCTCAAACTTCCTTTTCCTGCAGCATCAAAAGCTTTTATTTTCACTTTCCCCGAAACCAAAACAGGCTCTTTGTAAATTGCAGCATTCCCGCCCGGTTCGGTTCCATCGGTTGTATAGCGGATAACCAATCCCGGATATGCAGAATTGGCGAACAACTTGCCATCAACAATCGTTCCTCCGGGTGTAGGAACACGGTAATTGTAACCACCAAAAATTGTTTTTAACCGTGGAAGTTCCTGTTTTGCCAGTGTGTTTGCAAACACATTCCAACCTTTATCCCAACTTAACTCACGTTTTTCTTTGTTTTCAATATTCTCCCATTCGCGTTCCGATGCCCAGGCTGTTTCGGCAAATCCCATCAACTTAGGTAAAATATGCGGCATAAGCGCATCTTCACCTGTCATTATGGTTTCAGCCCAAAGCTGTGCTTCAACACCAATTATATTTTTTCTGGCCTCCGGTTTTAAACGTTCCAAACCTGCATATTCTTTTCCCATATCAATTTCAGCTCCCATCGCAGTGTGGGTTGTTGTTTTAAACAAATCGAAGGGTGCCACCTGCCATGCGTCGCGTGTATTGCCAAAACCACCCCAGTATAAACCGGGTTCGCGCGGATCTTTGTTATAAGCCATGTCGAAATAAAAGCTGGAAACATTGCACATTATTACCGGATATCCGGCATTTACCAAACGATAATTTAAATCGGTATAAACTCCCAAGTTATTCCAAACGTATGGGTAAACATTCTTCCCAACAAAATCAGGATTCGGATTAAACCGTCCATTCTCATCCTTTAGCAATCCAACTTCTTCCCAACCTGCTATTTTCAGATTTTTACGGTTCAAAATCTCAACGATCTTTTTTGTACCATAAGCCTGCAGGTTACGTGGATCCTTGTATTCCGGGAACTTTTTCATCAGCTCTGCACACATTGGCGATTCGCTCCATGATCCTTCGGGAACTTCATCTCCTCCCGTATGCAGGTACTCAAGTTGTACACCGGCTTCGTTATATATTTCAATAATATCGTCAATTACTGTTTCATAAAATTTATAGGTTGAAGGACGTGCTACATTTACAATATTATCGGTGTACCATTGTGCCGATAAATACTTTGAAGTTTCTTCCGGATCTATTAAACGAAACTCGTTGGCTTTTTCTTCATCGCCCAAAGCCATGTACTTTTCGTAACGTGCTTCCATTGCTTTTATGGCAGCACGCGAGTGACCCGGAAATCCAATTTCGGGAATTATATTAATATGACGTGCTTTTGCATATTGAAGAAGATCAATAAACTCGGCGCGGGTATAAAAACCACTCCCATAGCTTCCTTCGGCATAAGCTACAGGACCTGAACCATACGACGGATGAAGCGCATTTGCTTCTTTAGAAGTATGCCCGCGATGACTTCCAACTTCTGTTAATTCAGGTAATTCTTCAATTTCAACCCGCCAACCTTCGTCTTCTGTAATGTAAAAAAGTAAGTTATTTACTTTATAAAACGAAAGAATATCAATTACCTTTTTTACGGTTTCTTTTGTTTGGAAATTTCGGGCTACATCCAGGTGCATTCCCCGGTATTCAAAACGCGGAGCATCTTTTATTACAACCTCGTCTAATGCAACCTGCACTTCTTTTCCCAAAAACAAATCAACAGGGAGCATGGCTATCAAACTTTGTATGCCATAAAAAACTCCTGCTGCATCGTTACCTTTTATTTCAATTGATTTGTTGCTTTTAATTTCGAGTTGATAGGCTTCTTTTGATTTCCCATTTACAGAAACATTACCAAATGCGAGAAAAACACTGTTTGGCTTTGGTTTGGTGGCTTCTTTAATGGTAAAGCTGGTGTTAAAAGTTGTATTTAAAAAATCTTTCAGAAACCGAATCTCATTTTCCAATCCTTTTTCATAGAGCAATTCAACCTGTTCGTCAAAAATCACCTTCCTTCCAGTTGATTTATAACTCACCGGACTGGGAATAATTGGCAGTAATTCTGATTCTTTAAGTTCAGATAAATTCTTATTTGCTTCGTACTGCCATTCAGCAGTCGGAATTGGCTCTGCATCATTTTTATGACGGTTCACATGTTCGGGCAATGTAAAAGGTAATATTGTATAATCGGCTACTGCAACAACGGCAGTTTCCTTTCCTTTTTTATCGTAAAAAACAAAATACGGCCCAACCGCAGCATCCGATTCTTTAATATACCAGGCATCGCTTTCGTATTCAATTTCTTTTGTTTCGCCGGGTTTTAATAAAAATCCTTCGGTTGGAATTAACTTGTACCAGTCGCCGCTAATGTGTTCAACTTTGGTATTCTGACTGGAACTTAATGGTTTTCGCGGGGCCTGGTTATAAAAAAGTGCCCAGTTGTTTTCATTAAAAGTAAACTCACTGTTATTCTGAATTATAAATTTTGCTTTTACCCGAGGTGTTTCAGAATAATTATTACTTACTATTTCCCACGACAATTTCAGATCATCTGCGACAGGGATATGGGTCGTACAACTTTCAAGCATAAGCATAAAAATTAAACTGAATATTAAAACAAGATCTTTCTTCATAACGGATTTTTTGTATATGTTTAACATCCTAAATTTTTAAAGAAGAACTCAAATATATCGAAATATATTTTTGAATCAAATGACCTAAAATGACAGAATTTAAACGTTTAATTTCATTAGATGCATTTCGTGGATTTACCATTGCTGCTATGATAATGGTAAATAATCCCGGAAGCTGGAGTTATATATATCCTCCCTTAAGACATGCCAGCTGGAATGGACTGACTCCCACCGATTTAATTTTCCCGTTTTTTGTATTTATTGTTGGAGTATCAATTGCGCTCGCCTATACAAAACGATTGAATGCGGGTGTTTCAAAAGGCCCGATGTATAAAAAGATTATTATTCGTTCTGCAAAAATATTTGCTGTTGGCATTTTGCTCTGGTTGTTTCCAAAATTCAATTTTGAACACATCCGGATTGCCGGGGTTTTACAACGAATTGCAATTGTGTTTTTAGTTTCTGCCTTATTGTTTTTGAATTCGAAATGGAAAACTCAAGCCATTGTTACCGGTGTTTTATTGGTCGGATACTGGTTGGCAATGTGTTTCATTCCCACTCCCGGCCACGGGAAAGTTATGCTGGAACCCGGATTGAACTTAGCAGCCTGGATTGACAGCAAATATTTGCCTGGCTATTTATGGGAAAAAACCTGGGACCCTGAAGGCTTGCTAAGCACCTTACCGGCTATTGCTACCGGCATATCTGGAATGCTGGCCGGACACCTGATTTTAAGCAAAATGCAACAGGAACGAAAAGTAATTTACCTGTTCTCAATGTCGTTTTTTGCCTTTATTATTGGTTTTATGTGGAGCTACATTTTCCCGCTTAATAAAAACATTTGGACCAGTTCATTTGTGATGGTAACTTCAGGTTTGGCTGGAATGCTGCTTGCCGTTAGCATCTTTTTTGTTGATATGCTGGGACGAACCCGTTTTACCAAACCCGGAATTATTTTTGGTTCGAATGCCATTGCCGTTTATGTATTGGCAAGTGTTTGGCGCTTGCCTTTTTATGTGTTTAAAATAGGTGGCGAAAGTTTAAATACTCACTGGCTCAATATGTTTGAGAACCTTGGTTGGAGTATGAAGTTTGGAAGCTTCCTGTATGCGGCACTATTTATCTGCTTCAATTTTATTCCGGCATGGATACTTTATAAAAAGAAGATATTTATAAAACTATAAATAGAGATTGGTTGATACTCATCTAATCTTCTGATATTTCAAAGCCCACTTTACCCAGGTCCTCCCAAAAACCGGGATAGGATTTGGTAACTACCATCGGATCATTAATCTGTAGATTCAGTCCGGCCAAAACCATTGGTGCAAAAGCCAAAGCCATTCGGTGATCGTGATAAGTGTTTATTACGGGATTCGTTTGTTTTAATGCAGAATTTAAAGTACCATCCCAGGCCAATTTGCCCAACTCCGGTTCGGTTAATGTAGCGCCAAATTTTGAGAGCTCATTTTGAAGGGCCGCAATTCGGTCGGTCTCCTTAATTTTTAGTGTTTTTAAGCCTGAAAATTCAAACGGTATTTCTTTTGCCACACACAAACATGCCATAGTTTGTGCCACATCCGGATTTTCAATAAAATCCAATACCAGCTTTTCAGGTTGTGCTACAGCTGTTTTTGAAAGTAATACTCCCCCGTTTTTTTGTACCGAAACAACTCCAAATTGTTCAAACCATGAAGCAATATTGGCATCGCCCTGCAAACTATTCAACTGCAAATTTTCCAAAAATACCTCACCAGACTCAAGCAATGCCATTATCTGGTACCAGTACGATGCCCCCGACCAGTCGGCTTCGCAGGTAAAATCGCGAGCAAAATAATTTTGTTCAGGTACAAATATTTCATTGGCAATCCATTGATATTGAATACCAAACTTTGCCATCAGTTCCAGCGTAAGTTTTATATACGATCTGGAGGTAATGTTTCCTTTTAATTTTAGCGTTAATCCGTTCTCAACTGTTGGTGCAATTAATAAAAGTGCTGAAATATACTGACTCGAAACACTTCCATCCAGTTCAATAGTTTGTCCTTTCAGATGCGATCCAAAAATTTTTAATGGAGGGCATCCTTCAGTTTTCAAGTATTCAATTTTAGCTCCCAATTGATTTAAGGCATCAACCAAAATGGCAATCGGGCGTTGTTGCATTCGTTCCGATCCTGTAATTTCCCATTCTCCGGCAATTTTAGCCAAAAAAGCCGTAAGAAAACGCATGGCAGTTCCGGCATGTCCAATATCGAATTTTGTATTGTTCGAAAAAAGTGCTGCCTCTAACACCTTCGTATCGTCGCTATCCGATAGATTATGTATTGGATAAGGGCTGTAACTTAAAGCATTAATAATGAGTGCCCGATTACTTATGCTTTTCGATGATGGAAGATTAATACTTCCCGAAATGGTTTTTATATTGGCTGAAACTTGATAATTCATTCTGAGAAATTTGAGAAAGTAAAACAGGAATTTTAATCGTTTTGGCTAAAGATTTTTGTAATACCTCAAGGCTTCAAAAATTAATTCCTTTTCACAATTTTGGTTAATTGCAATCTCGCCTATCTTTGGTAAAAGTGTAAAATTAATTTTTCCCGATTCGTTCTTCTTATCATGGGTCATTAACTGATAAAGACGTTCAAAATCGGTTTCTTCAATATCGAATTTACCGTAAACAGCAAGCATCCATTCTGTCAATTCGGCAAAATCACTTTCAGAGAAACCACACTTTTTAACTGAAAGAAAAAGTTCTGCTATCATTCCGTAAGCTACTGCATAACCGTGCAGAATTGGTCTTCTTTGTTCCATAGCCATACTTTCGAATGCATGCCCAACCGTATGTCCCAAATTTAACGCTTTGCGAATATTCTGCTCTGTTAAATCGTTGGCAACAAAGTATTCTTTTACATTTACCGAATGCCTGATGATTTCCTGTAATAACTCGTAATCAATATTTTCAAAATCAAAATCTTTCAGTTCAGCCAAATGTTCCGGACTGTAAATCAAACCATGTTTAATCATTTCGGCATAACCCGAAATAAAATTCTGTCTGTCAATGGTTTTCAAAAAATCGGTATTAATAATAACAGCAACGGGCTCTTTAAATACACCCACTTCATTTTTTAATCCACCAAAATTAATCCCGGTTTTTCCTCCAACCGAAGCATCAACCTGCGACAACAGCGTTGTTGGGATATTCAGAAAATCGATTCCGCGTTTAAAAGTACATGCAGCAAAACCTGCCAGATCGGTCAGCATTCCACCGCCGATATTAATTAAAAGTGATTTCCGGTCTCCTCCGTTATTCGACAAAAATTCCCATATTTTTGCGACCGATTCAATTTTTTTGTTGTTCTCTCCTGCAGGAATCACAACCTTTCGGATATTATTTTTTTCGCAAAAAGCCTCAAGATTCGACACCCAAAGTTGATCAACAATTTCTTCCGTTGCTAAAAAAACTTTCCCTTTCGGATACTTTTCCACAAAAGTCATTAGTTCTTGTTCCAGTGCCCGGCTATAAATTATTTTAGAGTAAATTTTTGAATTTCCCATAAGTAGCTGCTAAATTGCGTTAAAGTTACAATAAAATTGGTTTTTGAAATTCTCCTGAACTTTGAACAAACCAGTCTTAGACATTTAATAACGAAGATGAAACAAGCATGTAGATTATTTTGCGAACAGAAGAATGATTATAGGAGAGTTCCATCCGTCAACTGACGGACCATAAAAGATAAACAATTATAAACAGATGAAAATAACAAACAGAAAAGCAACAAAAAGACTTAAACGGTTATTCTTTATGGTGAGTGTTTTTATAGCGATTGCTACACTTATACTCTTTCTGCTCGATTTAACCATATACGCGCTTGGCGCAATTGGAGTTTTCTCTATTTGGTTTTTGTACTTCCTTGTTGCCGATTATCAATACATCGAGTATATTGACGAAAAAAACAAAATAATTTTACGTTACTACAAAGCTGTTGGCTTTGGACAAAAAGAGTTTAATTCCATTGAATTCCCAATGTCAATCTTACAAAATGCACACTTCGAAAATTCCATATTTGGCAAATTATCTGATCTAACCTTGGTTGTAAAAACCAAACGTGGTGTTGCCGAATATCCATCAGTGAGTCTTTCGGCTGTTCCACTGGCCGACAGAAAACGAATTCGGGAATCATTAATCAAAATAATTAACAGTCTTCATGCACGAGAGCCTCAAATATAGGATAGCACTTTCAATGCTTCCGGGAATTGGCGGAATTCTGGCCAGAAATCTTGTAGCTTACGTTGGAAGTGTAGAAGAAATATTTTCGCAATCGGCCAAAGCTTTAATGAAAATTCCGGGAATTGGCGAACTTAATGCCCGACAAATAAAAAGATCCGACGTTTTGCCGCGTGCCGAAAAAGAAATAGAATACATTTTGACGCACGGAATACAAGTGTATTTTTATACTGACCCAAAATATCCGAGAAGATTAAAGAATTGCGTTGATGCCCCTCTGCTTATTTACACCAAAGGGAAAATGAATTTAAATGAAGAGCGTGTAATTAGCATTGTTGGCACCCGCAACTCGACTGAATACGGGAAAAAAATTGTAGACGATCTTGTAAAAGAATTTTCTGTCCGTAAGTACAAAATAATTGTTGTTAGCGGTCTGGCTTACGGAATTGACATTAGTGCACACCGGGCAGCATTAAAATACAACTTACCCACTGTTGGAGTTATTGCTCACGGACTCGACCAACTTTATCCTTCATTACATCGAACAACAGCAGAGAAAATGTTGCATAACGGAGGCTTGATTACCGATTTTGCCAGCGGCTCTAAAATCGATCCTTCGAATTTTATAAAACGAAACCGGATAATTGCTGGCCTGGCTGATGCGACAATTGTTGTAGAATCGGCAAAAAAAGGAGGTGCTCTGGTAACTGCAGACATTGCTTCGTCGTACAACCGCGATGTTTTTGCATTTCCGGGAAGATCGGGAGATACATATTCAAAAGGTTGTAACCAACTAATTAGGAACAACGGTGCCACTTTAATTGAAGATATCGACGATCTCGAATACTTTATGGGATGGGAACATACTCCCAAAACAGATGCTGTTCAACCCAGTTTATTCGTTGATTTAAATTCTGACGAACAAAAAATAGTAGAGCTTCTCAAAAACGAAGGAGAACTTTTTATCGACCAGATTTCTTCGCAAATGGAACTTCCGGTTAGCCGCACTTCTGCACTCCTGCTTAACCTCGAGTTTAAGAATGTGTTGAATGCTTTACCTGGAAAGATATATAAGTTGAGGTAACCACCTTATGGCACATTTTGACTACCATCCTCCAATGATTTGATTATTAAATTAATGCGAGTTCCTTTTGTAACAAAACAAATATATGATTATTAACAAATGAAATTTCTACTTTTGCACCCACAACAGGGAACAATTTTCCTGTAAAAATTATCAGAATGAAGAAAACTTTTGCGGAACTTAAAGTCGCCAAATCAATATTAAAGGCTCTCGACGACATTGGATTTGTTGAGCCAACACCTATTCAGCAGCGTGCAATACCAAAGATAAATTCGGGAGTAAATATTGTTGGAGTTGCTCAAACCGGTACCGGGAAAACCGCTGCCTATCTTTTGCCTCTCTTAACCCGTCTAAAAAAACCGGAAGGCAATGATCCCCGAGTTGTTGTTATTGTTCCTACACGGGAACTGGCTATTCAGGTTGGTCAGGATGTAGAAGAGTTGACTGCATATTCAGAGTTACGCCATGCCGCTGTTTACGGAGGTATTGGCTGGACCAAACATGCGGCATTACTGGAACCCGGTATTGATATTTTAGTTGCTACACCTGGTCGAATGTGGGATCTTTACCAGGCCGGCGCACTACGTTTGAAAAAGGTAAAATACCTGGTTATCGATGAAGCAGACCGTATGCTCGATATGGGATTTATGCCCCAATTGAGACAACTCCAGGAAATTATACCTGCAAAAAGACAGAACCTTCTGTTTTCTGCAACTTTCTCTGAAAGTATTGAGAAACTGGCAGAAGAATTTCTGGATCATTACGATAAAATGGAAATTGCACCTTCTGCAACTCCCGTTGAATTGGTAACGCAAACCGCATACAGAGTTCCAAACTACCGTACAAAGTTGAATTTGATTCGACACCTGTTACAAGATGAAGAAACATTTACACGTGTTGTTATTTTTGTAAAAACAAAAGAGCATGCTGACGGTGTTTTTAAAGTAATTGAACGAAAAGCTGAAGGAGAAACACGTTTGCTTCATTCGAACAAAGCACAAAACACACGGATTAATGCTATTCAGGCATTTAAAAATGGAGAAGTTCGCATACTTATCACAACTGATGTTTCGGCCCGGGGGATGGATGTTAGTAAAGTGAGTCATGTAATTAACTTTGACTTACCCAACGACTACGATGATTATATCCATCGCATTGGACGTACTGCACGTGCAGGAAACAAAGGCGATGCAATTACTTTAATAGACCCTTCTGACGAATGGCACTGGAATAAAATTGAAGGATTAATTCGTCAGGAAATTACTCTCCAAGAGTTGCCTGAAGAAATCGAAGTAGTGGAAACCGAATTTAAAGAAAATCAGGATCAATTGCGCGAAATAGATCGCCAGCGCAAAATCGATGATCCTAGCTACCAGGGAGCATTTCATCAAAAGAAAAGACGCGGGTCTTCAAAACGCTCCTTTGAAGACAGATTTGCAAGAACAAAGGAACGGCAAAAAAGAAAGAAAAAGAGACGTTAACAAATAATACACGAAACAAAAAAGGGAAGCAAATGCTTCCCTTTTTTGTTATATAGATCGATAAACTATTATCTTTCAACCTTTTTCCTCGCGGAATAGTTAATGTTCAAGGCTGCTGCTTTCCGCAATTCTTGCTTAACGTCAGTAACCAATCCCATTGTTGTATTCTCATCTACTTTCAACGATGTAACCATTGAAGGGCGTTCGGCTTCAGTTCGTGCTTCTCTTTCTGCAGTAATGTAATCAGTTATATCAGTTGTATTTGCAAACTGATCGTTTAACTGAATACGAGGAGCTTTACCAAAAACTTTTTGGAATTGAGGTTTTGGTTCACCGATATAGATATAACTCACCAGTGATTTTTTCTCCAGTTTACTCAATTCTGTTGCTTCAGGTAATTTCTGCTTTACATTTACTGTAACCTCACGCATTGTAGTACTAACCATAAAAAAGAATAACAACATGAACACGATATCAGGCAGCGATGCTGTTGATATTGGAGGTAATTCCTTACCTTCATCTTTTCTAAACTTGCTCATAATTATATCCTTTTAAAAGTTTTTGCCTTTTGGTTCAGCCTCAGATATTTTTTGAGGATAGATGGTTTTCACAGCTTTCTGCTGATCTTCATCCAACTCGTCGTAATGTTTTCCCCATTTATCTATTGCCAATTCATCTCTTAGTTCATTAATGGCAGCAACCAGTTCGTTCTGCACAGCTAAATACGTTCCGTATTGAGTATCGTTATCATTACGTAATGATATTACCCCTTTTGTAACCATATATTGTCCAAAATATTGAACTTCTTTTGGTTCCTTTTCGGGTAGGTTTTCATCGTCGTATGGGTTTGCCATAAACTCTTTTGCCCTATCACGTAAATTATCAATACGTTCGTAATCTCCATCCACCAGCAGGTCGTTGTTTCGATTTACCAAAACAACAAAAACATTTCGTTCTTTAATTTCTGCATTGTCATCAAGTTGATCTTTATCAACCCATTGCGGTAATTTTCTACGGAGACCGCTGTCAACGTCCATCGTGGTTGTTACCAGGAAAAAGATTAGCAACATAAATGCAATATCTGCTAATGATGTTGCCGGTACTTCAGGTGTATTTCTTGCCATAATTAATTTCCTGTTTTTTTATACCACGATTAATACTATTTGAACAAACGTGCTACTGACATACCAGCAATCGATAAAATTGCAAGAGCCAGCAAAATGTATGTTGCATATAAACCAGTATCTACCAATTTCGCCACACTCTCATTTAAAGTACCATCGTTCAAAAACTTCTCAACTCCAATAAATTGTGGAATTTCCGGCGATGCCAATAAATAAGAAACTAAAACAACCGCTCCCATAAATGCAAGCGATATTATCCCGTTTTTTGCAGCTTTTTTGTCGCTTGCCGCATGTGCTAATCCAGAAAGGATAGCAACGCCTGCACCAACAGCTACAAGAATGTAAGCCCATATCAAGTTGGAGTTAACCCAACTGTTCATTGCAGGATCAGTCTTTACTTCTTCGTTAATATTTACCATTAACGATACGATAAGAACTGCTGAAACAATGAGTAGTGCCCACAGTATTATAGTAACTATTTTTCCTGTTTTACCCATTTTTTCTACTCCTTATTTTTTCATGTTGTGTTTTACTAACAAGTCTAATAACGAAATAGAAGCATCTTCCATGTTATTAATAATGCTATCAATTTTTGCTACACAGTAGTTGTAGAAAATCTGAAGAATAATAGCAACAACAAGACCTGTTACTGTTGTAATCAAAGCCACTTTAATACCACCTGCTACAAGTGAAGGAGAAATATCACCTGCTACCTCGATAGCATCGAAAGCGCCAATCATACCGATTACTGTTCCCATGAAACCAAGCATAGGAGCAAGAGCAATGAAAAGTGCAATCCAACTTAATCCTTTTTCAAGAAGACCGGCTTGTACACCACCATATGAAATAACTGTTTTTTCAACTACATCGATACCGTGATCAAATCTGTCAAGACCTTGGTAAAAAATACTGGCAACAGGACCGCGAGTGTTACGACAAACGTCTTTTGCAGCTTCAACACCACCATTTTCTAAAGCTTCTTCAACTTTAGCCAAAAGTTTTTTAGTGTTACTTGTTGCAAGGTTTAGGTAAAGTACTCTTTCAATTGCAAACGCAAGACCTAAAATAAGGGCAATTAATACGAATGACATGAAAGTTGGACCACCTTCAATAAATTTTTGCTTTAACTGACTGTGCAAAGATTTTCCCTCTTCAGCCGCAGCAGCAGCATCTTCTTCTGCATCAGCAGCTAAATCTACCTGCTCGGTAGCTGTTTCTTCTGTTGCGGGTGCCTCATCTTGTGCAACCACAGCATTCGATGCCATAAAAAACAGCATCCCAAATACGGCTATTAACGCGAATAGTCTTTTCATAATTGATTTGAATTTTTAATTAATAATCTCTTTTGATTTTTCTTTTTGTATTGACTTTTTAAATATAAATTCCTCTTCCCTCAAAAAATATGCCTCATTTATTCCAATGTTCAATAAATATTTAAGAACGTCTTTTCTGGTTGAGCGGAGAGAGAGGGATTCGAACCCTCGGTACCGTTTCGCAGTACACACGCTTTCCAGGCGTGCCAGTTCAGCCACTCCTGCACCTCTCCAGTAATACTTACTGGCTCCCCCAAAAATGAGGGCTGCAAATTAATAAAAAAATGTGAAAAAAAAACAGTGCTATTCACTAATTTCCCCACGCAGACTTTTATTCAGGTACATTTTTATTTCTGCAGGTTTCAAGTCCTGTCCCAAAAGGAACATCAACTTTGTAATTGCTGCTTCAGTTGTCATATCCTTTCCGGATACAACACCAGCATTGAGTAATTCTATACTTGTCTGATATTGTCCCATAACAACCTTGCCTCCTTCACATTGCGTAATATTCACCACAATTACGCCCCGCTTAATGGCCCTTTTAATGCAGTTGGTAAGCCACCTTGCAGTAGGAACATTTCCTGAGCCAAAAGTTTCCAAAATAACACCTTTTAATCCCGGGGTATTCAATACCGAATTCATTACATTCTGATTGATTCCCGGAAACATTTTTAGAATTACCACGTTATCGTCGAAACTGGTATTTACTTTTAATATCCCTTTGTTTTCAGGATAATAAATAAACTCCGGGCTATATTTTATATCAATACCTGCCACTGCTAACTCCGGATAATTTACAGACCGAAAAGCGCTGAATAATTCAGCATCTCGTTTTAAAGTACGATTACCTCTGTACAATTTAAAGTCGAAATAAATACAAACTTCAGGAACCGTGCTCATTCCATTAACTTTGGCTGCTGCAATTTCAACTGCAGTAATCAAATTCTCTTTTCCATCCGTTCTAATCATCCCAACCGGTAATTGCGATCCGGTGAAAATTATAGGCTTATCAAGGTTTTCGAACATGTAACTCAAGGCCGATGCAGTATACGACATTGTATCTGTTCCATGTAGCACAACAAATCCATCGTATTTGTTATAGTTACGTTCGATAATCCGTGCAATTTCAATCCATGATGCCGGATTCATGTTCGACGAATCGAGAGCAGGATTGAAGGTGATGGTTTTTATAAAAAAATTAAACTTCTTTAGCTCAGGAACCACCTCCTGAATCTTTTCAAATTTTACAGGAATAAGTGTCCCATTCCGTGGATCCTGAACCATACCAATGGTACCACCTGTATAAATAATTAGTATAGAAGTTCTTTTCGTTTCTTTACTATGCATTTATGTTGAAGCTTTGCGGCTTGCAAGTTATTAAATTCCAAACAAACTGCGTGCATTTGAAGTGGTAATTTCCGCAACACGGGCAACAGGAACATTGTAAATTTCGGCTACCTTTTGAGCCGTATACATTAAATAAGCGCTTTCGTTTCTTTTTCCGCGTTTTGGCACCGGTGCCAAATAAGGAGCATCGGTTTCCAGTACCAGGTTATTTAAGTCTGTTTTGAGTAAAACCTCGTCAAGCGAACTGTTTTTAAAAGATACCACACCTCCAATACCAAGCAAAAAGCCTAAATCAACAATTTTACTGGCTTCGGTTTCGTCGCCGGTAAAACAGTGAAAAACTCCTTTTAATGAACCGTCCTGCTCTTCTCTTACTATCTGGTAGGTTTCCTCAAACGAATTTCGGACATGAATTACAATTGGTAGTGCAAACTTTTTAGCCAGTTGAATCTGATATCGAAAAGCATCTTTTTGTTCTTCTATAAACTTTTTATCCCAATATAAATCGATACCGATTTCTCCTATTCCGTAGAACTTTCTTTTTCCAAGCCAGTATTCAATAGCCTGCAATTCCTCTTTGTAATCTTCGTCAACCGAAGTCGGATGCAATCCCATCAACGGAAAACACAGATGTGGATATGCATCGGTTAGATCGAGCATGTGCTTAATGGATCCGGAATCAATATTGGGCAGCACGATTTTCTTCACCCCACTTTCGTAGGCTCTTTGAAGGGCTTCGTCGCGATCATGAATAAAGTCTTCAGAGTATATATGGGAATGCGTATCTATTAGCATATAAAAAACAAAATTTCAACAAATGTAAAAAAGTGTTTTATCCTGACCCCTCTTTTTACTTTACTTAAAAATTAAATTTAACATTAGGAAACCTCAATCACGTCGGTTTAATATACATACATAAAAAAATCCGCAGAATTGCTTCTGCGGATTTAGCCTTATCGATTCGAATACTAATTTTTATAAAAATTAAACAACCCCGTGTGCAAGCATTGCCTCAGCTACTTTTACAAAACCACCTACATTTGCTCCTTTAACATAGTCTATTTTTTCACCATTCTTGCCATAATTTACACAAGTCTCGTGAATGTCTCTCATTATACCCTGTAAACGAGCATCAACCTCTTCGCGAGGCCAGTTAATCCTCATGCTGTTTTGCGACATTTCCAACCCGGAAACCGCTACACCACCTGCATTTACTGCTTTTCCCGGGGCATAATTAATTGTGTCGTGAAAATAATCAACAGCCTCGGCAGTACATCCCATGTTCGATGCTTCAGCCAGCAAAGTACAACCATTTTTAACCAGGTCTTTTGCATCAGCTAAACCAACTTCATTTTCGGTTGCACATGGCATTGCCAAATCAACCGGTACTTCCCATGGTCTTTTATCAGCAACAAACTTAGCACCAAACTCCTGAGCATAAGGTTCAACAATATCATTGTTAGTTGCACGTAATTCAAGCAGGTAATCTACTTTATCTCCTGAAATTCCTTCTTTATCGTAAATATATCCGTCGGGACCTGAAATCGTTACCACTTTTCCACCCAACTCGTTAATTTTAGAAATGGCTCCCCAGGCAACGTTTCCAAAACCTGAAACAGAAACGCTTTGTCCTTCAATATCTTTTCCTAATTGGTGCAACATATGTTGAGCAAAATAAACAGCACCAAAACCAGTTGCTTCCGGACGAATTAAACTTCCACCCCAGGCTAATCCTTTCCCCGTAAGGACTCCTGTAAATTCGTTTTTCAATCGTTTATACTGACCAAACAAGTACCCAATTTCGCGGCCTCCAACACCAATATCACCTGCAGGCACATCGGTATTTGGTCCGATATGACGATAAAGCTCGGTCATAAAACTCTGGCAAAAACGCATGATTTCACCATCCGTTTTTCCTTTTGAACTAAAATCGGAACCACCTTTACCTCCTCCCATCGGAAGAGTGGTTAAACTGTTTTTAAAAGTTTGCTCAAATCCTAAAAATTTAAGGATACTTAGTGTTACGCTGGCGTGAAAACGCAAACCTCCTTTATATGGTCCCAATGCAGAGTTAAACTCTACGCGGTAACCACGGTTTATTTGCACTTCGCCACGATCGTCAACCCAGGGAACGCGAAACATAATTACACGCTCGGGCTCAACCATACGTTCCAATATTTTGGCCCGTTGATAGCGGGGGTTTTTACTGTAAAACTCCCAAACCGATCCAATTACTTCTTCTACTGCCTGGTGAAATTCATTTTCCCCCGGAGTTCTTCTCTCCAAATTCGCGATGAATTCGTTTATATCTGTTTTCATAGAATTAATATATTGCCGGAAATTCTTCTGATAATTACAGGAAGAACACCGAAGTTTAAAATTTAGGTTGAATCTGGCGACAAAATAAGACGTCTGACCACCCTCATATACTAACACACCAAAGATATGGAACTTAAAAACGAAAAAACAAGCTTTATATTAGAATTTATTTTTTACATATATCTCTGACTTACTGATGTTTACAGCAACCCAAAAAGATGTTAAATAACAGGGTGTGACGGAAATCAGGATTTTGGACAGCACAGCACAAAATGCCTTAAAAACAGCCAATTGTAAGCATTTCTATTTATAAAAAACAAATCCATTATCAACCAGCAGTCAAATGATTTCAGGTTATCATTTAAGTCTTAGCTTTCCTGATAAAATATAAAACCAACGGCAAAAATTATATTGACAAAAAAATTACCGACTCAACCTATCGTTTATGATATACGGTTAGTAGTTTATAATGTGAAACCTGGAAGTTGTTACTAACAATCAAAATACAAAACAGTACTCCGGCTTCAATAACAAAAAAAGCCCTTCCTAAAGGAAGAGCTTTCAATTTATCATGGACTATATTTTTCTTACATCATTCCGCCCATTCCACCTGGCATACCACCGCCCATTGGAGGCATTGCAGGAGCATCTTCTTTCTCTTCAACAATTACTGTTTCAGTAGTTAAGAACATACCCGCAATAGAAGCAGCATTTTCAAGAGCTACACGTGTAACTTTTGCTGGATCAATTACTCCTGTTTCGAATAGGTTTTCGTACTTATCAGCACGTGCGTTATATCCAAAGTCGGCTGAACCTTCTTTTACTTTCTGTACAACAACAGCACCTTCTTTACCTGCGTTAGCAACAATCTGACGTAATGGCTCTTCGATTGCACGTTTAACGATTTCAACACCTGTTGTTTCGTCGTCGTTTTCAGCTTCAACATTTGCTAATGCTTCAATGGCGCGTACCAATGCTACACCACCACCGGCTACAATTCCTTCTTCAACTGCAGCACGTGTCGCATGCAATGCATCGTCAACACGGTCTTTTTTCTCTTTCATTTCAACTTCTGAAGCTGCACCAACATAGATAACTGCAACACCACCGGCTAATTTAGCCAAACGCTCTTGAAGTTTTTCTTTGTCGTAATCAGAAGTAGTAGTCTCCATCTGAGTTTTGATCTGGTTAACGCGAGCAGCAATTGCTTCTTGTTCTCCGGCACCATTTACAACAGTAGTATTTTCTTTGTCAATTGTAATTTTCTCACACTGACCTAACATTTCAATTGTAGCTTGCTCCAGTTTCATACCTTTTTCTTCGGTAATTACTGTACCACCTGTAAGAATTGCAACATCTTCCAACATTTCTTTTCTGCGATCGCCAAAACCAGGAGCTTTAACAGCAGCCACTTTTAACGAACCACGCAAACGGTTTACAACCAATGTAGCCAATGCCTCACCATCAACATCCTCGGCAATAATCATCAAAGGACGACCTGTTTGTGCAGTTGCTTCCAATACTGGAAGAAGATCTTTCATTGTGCTGATTTTCTTATCGTGAATAAGAATGAATGGATTTTCAAGTTCAGCAACCATTTTTTCAGCATCGGTAACAAAGTAAGGCGACAGGTAACCACGGTCAAATTGCATACCTTCTACAACATCAACATAAGTATCAGTTCCTTTTGCTTCTTCAATAGTAATTACACCTTCTTTGTGTACTTTTTTCATTGCCTCGGCAATTAAAGCACCAATTACAGAATCGTTATTGGCAGAGATTTTTGCAACCGACTCGATTTTTGCATAGTCGTCGCCAATAGTTTGTGCCTGCTCTGCAATACTTGCAACAACAGCTTCAACAGCTTTGTCGATACCACGTTTTAAATCCATTGGATTTGCACCTGCAGTTACGTTTTTCAAACCAACATTTACAATTGACTGCGCCAAAACAGTTGCAGTTGTAGTTCCGTCACCTGCATCGTCGCCGGTTTTTGATGCTACTTCTTTTACCATTTGTGCGCCAAGATTTTCGTAAGCATCGCTTAACTCAATCTCTTTTGCAACAGTTACACCATCTTTTGTAATTTGTGGTGCACCAAATTTTTTCTCAATAACAACATTGCGACCTTTCGGGCCCAATGTAACTTTAACAGCATTTGCCAATTGATCAACACCGCTTTTTAACAAGTCGCGTGCTTCAATGTCGAATTTAATTTCTTTAGCCATCTTTATTTAATTTTTTTAATTACAGAATGTACATTACATCAGTTTGCGACATCAACAAATAATCTACTCCGTCGATGTTTAACTCGGTACCTGAGTATTTACCATAGAAAACAGTATCTCCAACTTTTATCTCCATTGGTTCGTCTGCTTTTGCAGCGCCTGCCAATACAACGGTACCCACTTGTGGTTTTTCTTTTGCTGAATCAGGAATAATAATTCCACTAACTGTCTTTTCTTCGGCTTCCTTAGGTTGAACAAGGATTTTGCCAGCAAGAATTTTACCTTTTAAATCTGCCATTTTAGATTGTTTTATTATTTAATATTTATTTTTTAATTGACACGGTGGATTTATCATATTTTGTGCCAAAGCACAAAACGTTATTAGCCCCCAAAAAACAAAGACAAAATTACACCTCCATTGTTTAACTCTTCGTAAACCACAACCCTTAACCACTACTATCCAGCAACTTAAATAAGCTGACAGGAATTCTGACAGGGTGACAGAAACCTATGCTCTCTATTCCATTTCAGATAAAAAAGGATGAGATTTATTACAAAGAAGGACTACACAACAATAAAAATTTTAATGCCTTAAGAATTCATAAGTTTAAATTGGATGCATTCATCAATAACTTTTGCAACTCGCTTTAAATTTAAACATGTGCTTTGAGGAATTTAACAAGTTTAAATTCATGATAGTTTCACAAGGGACAAATAACAAGCAGATGCACAAGCCAGTTCTTATGCATCTGCTCCTCTGAAATTACCAAATAATTGTTTTAACCTACTTCATATGATTGGTGCTGTAGTACACATAAACACCAATAATTCTTCCTTCTTTATCAAAATTGTGTGTAAACATTATCGGGTATTCTATTTTTTTACCGTCCACCTCGGTTTTTACATCCCACCAAGAATAAACAGCATACATATCGTTTTTGGCATAATAAATACAATCAGGGTAACCAGATTGTATAAATTCCATGTCCCCCTGATTTTCGAACCGCTTTACAAGACTCGCTTTAACTTCCTCAAAGCTTTTTGATTCATTGCTCTTCATTGCCATGGATCTAAACCTGGCTTTGGGATTAAAATAACTTGCCCATGTATCAATGTCTTTTGCGGCAATTGCATTCAATACTTTTCGAACCTTTACGATATAAGGGTGATTGATATATACTTTTCCATTCTCTTTGGTAGTTTGGCTATTAGCTATTTCTTCAAACACATCATTATCGAAATAAAAATGAATCGAAGTAATTTTTCCATCTTCGTTAAAACTATAAAGATTATGGTAATGCACATTTAGGTTTATCCCGGTTTTCGTATGCATACCTCTAAACCTTAACCAGTCTTGTACCCAAATGCCGCTTTTATCGTATTCGATAGCATCAGGATAAGCAGGTTTTGCATCTTCAATTTTCAGATTTTCAATATTCTCACTCCACCATTTAACATTATTAGCAAAACGCTCTTTGGCAACATGCAGCATATTCCCATTAACAAACCGATAAACACTATCGGCAAAGAAACTAACAAAAGCATCCTCATCGCCATTTTGAAAGGCTGTCCACAGAGCTCTAGTTTTGTCAATCGTTTCATGTTCTGAATAAACAACTCCATTTTTTGTTTGGGCGTTTACCTGGGGTGCTAAAATCAATAACAAAATAACAAACACAAAATTTTTCATCGTTGTAATTTTTAGTTAATAACTCATAAAAACACCGGTAATCATCCTTAATCGGGTATTATACAATTGAGTTTTTCAACAGCAAAGAAACTGATACAAAAACCCATGAAAAGAATTTACAAATGAGATACAGAAAATTTTCAACCCTCTTAAATGCTGACGGCCAACAGTCGCGACTTATGACTAATTATCGAAAAATCAGTTAATTAAATTTACGACAAAATTTACTCAAATCAAACCTGTCTACTTTTAGTTAAGAGTACAAATTACAACGGCAACTACCTATTACCGGCCATTACAGCACAATAAACTACTCATCATATTTAATCAAAATCTTATTGAAGAATGGTAATCGAGCAGAACTCTGTTTTTGTTCTACCTAAATATTCTAATCAACTGAATATCATATCTGAACAATTAAGACTAAACTAACGTTTCAATTCTGTTACTCGACTAGTGTGGCTCCCTCATATAAATCACTGGGTTTTTCAAATGCATTGCAGTAAATGATTAAAACCTACAATTATGCCACTATTTATCGATCGTCACAACCTTCAACACCCAATGTCAGCAGAAGCGATGGCGCAAAAACATCTTGACGACATTAAAATTCAGCATAAATTCAACTGTCGAAAACTAAGTTACTGGTACGACGAAAAACGGAATATTGCCTTTTGCTTATTCGAAGCTCCCTCCAGAAATAACCTGAATGAAATGCACAAATATGCCCACAAGGGAGTTCCCAGCCAGATTATTGAAGTTAGTCCGAAAATAATCGAATCACTCATAAGCCAAATAGAAGCGGCTCATATACCGGCAGAGATTGACTTAAACATTGCCCCTTCATCTTTAACAACCATAATGGCTAGCAAACTGGAGCAAAATGAAATAAGTAGTTTTGATATAAACGAACTAGAAATAATATATAAAAAGCATGGCAAAGAAGTACGCGAAACTGCACAACAATATAACGGCACCATAATTTCTAACGACGGAACTTCTTTTGTTGTTGCTTTCAAATCAGCTTCGGCTGCCATTACATGTGCTTTGAAAATCCATAAACAATTTCATTCGTTGCAGTCGGCAGACTCGACAAAACTTAATCTCAAAATCGGTATTAGTGGCTGTTCTCCGGCCCATAAGGAAACAACTTATTACAATGATACAATAAAACTGGCTAAACGACTTTGCTACATTTCACAAAAAAAAATACTGGTAACACTTGAAGTCAAAAACTTGTTTCAAAGCAAGAGTTTAAAGATAATACTGCAAGGAGACAGACTAAAAACGATACCTCCTGAAGATGTAAAGTTTATTACTTTGCTAATGGATTACATGGCAGAAAACTGGAAAGATACCAATTTGCATATTGATGCATTTGAGCACCATTTGGGCGCCAGCAAATCGCAGATCTATCGAAAAATGACTTCACTAATAGGACAGTCACCCAATGCATTTATCAAGGAATACAGGTTAAACCGAGCCATTGAACTACTAAAACAGAAAAAAGGCAACATCTCTGAAATTGCTTTCGACACCGGATTCAACAGTCCTTCGTATTTTAGCAAATGCTTTCTGAAAGAATACAAAATAAAACCCTCAGATTACTTACTTAATATTGAACGCTCCTGATTTTATACCTAAGCATTTTAAATACCTTTTGGTCTTTTTTTGCATTATTTTGGTCTAAAAGTACTAGTTACCCCTTCGCAAGGTGTCGTAAATTTGCTCTTACAATTGTGTATTTCTGTCATATCAAACTTGACAAAACCCAGATATCAGACAAACACAAACAGTTAAACTTAATTACCTTAAAATAAATTACCTATGAGTAAAACATTATTTGAACGACTCGGAAAAAGTGAAGGCATCGCAAAAATAGTTGACGATGCAATTGACACACACATGAAAAACCCTGCTGTAAACGTGCGTTTTCTACCTTATCTGGATGAGCCTGAAAAACTTGCCAAAATAAAACAACACAGCGTTGATTTTTTTAGCGCCGGAAGCGGCGGCCCTGTCAATTATACTGGTCGCGACATGCCCGAAGCTCACAAAGGGATGAACATCAGCCCTGCAGAATACATGCATGTAATTGACGATATTTTTAAATCACTCGATAAAAATTCTATCGATGAAGAGACTAAAAAGGAAGTACTTTCCATTCTCTGGTCATTGAAAGGAATGATAATAGCCCAGTAAATTTAATTTCTAATAAATTTTGACATCATGGTAAATTTAAAAGACAAACTTAATTCCGACACACTGGAAGCCTTTACAGCTCAAATCAGAGGTGAATTAATTTTCCCGAATGATGTCCATTATGAGGAAGCCCGAAAAGTATATAACGGAATGATATCAAAACATCCGGGACTGATTGTTAAATGTGTAGATGTTGCCGATGTAATTGCCTGTGTAAATTTTGGGCGCGACAACAAGCTACTGGTTTCAGTGCGTGGCGGTGGTCACAATGCCGGAGGTTTGGGGATTTGTGACGGCGGTATGGTTATAGACTTATCCGGACTTAAATCAGTAAGGGTTGACACCACAGACAATACTGTCCGCGTAGGCGGAGGAAATGTTTGGGGAGAAGTTGACCACGCAACTCATCCGTTTGGGCTGGCAGTTCCAGCCGGAATTATATCAACAACAGGAGTTGGCGGATTAACACTTGGAGGAGGCGTTGGGCACTTAAGCCGAACATTTGGTTTAACAATCGACAACCTTCTTGAAGCCGATATGGTTTTGGCAGACGGAAGTTTTGTTACGGTAAACTCCACCACAAATACCGACCTGTATTGGGCAATACGTGGAGGTGGCGGAAACTTTGGTATTGTTACATCTTTTAAATTTCAGGGGCATCCTGTTAAAAATGTTATTGCTGGTCCAACACTCTGGCCTATCGAACGCACAGAAGAAATTATGGCCTGGTACCATAACTTCATCCACAATGCTCCGGAAGAACTTAATGGTTTTATTGCCACCATGATTATTCCGGGTCCGCCATTCCCGGAAGAACTTCATAATAAAAAGTTTTGTGGGATAGTTTGGAACTATGTGGGATCGCAGGAAAAAGCAATGGAAATCTTAAAACCTGCTATGGACTTAAACCCGGTTTTTCAACATGTTGGAGAAATGCCCTACCCTATGGTTCAAACCTTATTCGATGGATTAATGCCGCCTGGATTGCAATGGTACTGGCGCGCCGATTATTTCAGCGATATTCCTCCTGAAGCAATGGCTTTACACAAAAAATTTGGTTCTCAGATTCCAACTCCTCTGTCGCAAATGCATCTCTATCCAATTAGCGGAGCCGCAGGAAGAGTAGACAAGAATGAAACACCCTGGGCATCACGCGATGCTAAATATGCAGGTGTTTTTGTAGGAATTGATCCCGATCCGGCCAATGTCGAAGTTATTACTCAATGGGCAAAAGCCTACCAGGAAGCTTTACACCCTTATTCATCGGGCGGTGCTTATGTGAATTTTATGATGGATGAAGGCCAGGAAAGAGTAAAAGCGAGCTACAAAGAAAATTATAACAGATTGACTCAAATAAAACGAAAATACGATTCGGATAATTTTTTCCGTGTAAACCAGAATATTTTGCCAGCTACAAATTAACTCAGATCACCTGTAAAATATACTAATTGTAATTCAACCATTTATCCTGAATATTGGAAACAACTAGCACCAAAATCTCGTACTATTTATCAATGAAAGAAATGCGCCGGTTATATAAAGCCGGCACATTTGAAACACTTAATATTTAAAGTCATGAAACTCAGAAAACTTTTTTGGATTGGGGTGGTATTACTACCTCTATTGGCCTGCAACGACCCGGACACAACTGTAGAAACTGAAGCAAATTTACAGTTTATTATTCCTCTAAGTTCTATTGGTTTACAAACGGAAGCTGTTAACGAAACCTATTCATTTTCGGGCTTTGCCACTTTTTGTTTGGCAAACAAAGACAATGCTCAAAATTGCCCTGATAATATTTTGAGAGTAACTCCCGGAACCGGTTCTGTTTTAACATTCTCGAACCTGAGCGGAGATATTAGCGAATTAAAAATGGAATGGGGTTTCGACAACGCAGGTGATTCAGGGACTTATAACATGCAGGGAGAAACTGATTTAATGTTGCCAGAACAAGTACCTGCCAACGGAAATCTTTCAATTAGCCTTGATGAAGTATTATCCCCGCTAATTTCACAAGTCGACAGCAATCCAAATAGTTATATCAAACTGATGATCAAGGGAAATTCCAATTTTCAACTTACGTCCATTGCTCAGATGAAGATACCGATCATTGTAAAACATGAAGTTTCGCCAATCAGGTTTACATTGTAATTAAAAGGCAGAAATTGACTAGTAATTCGGGAAACCTGTTCAAATTTAATTTGAACAGGGAAAATAGATTTTGCAATTTTATCATTTCTCCAAACTCTCAATAGCGTATAGGAAAAGATAAATCCGGTTGTCATCAGTCTTTTAATAATATTGCTAAAAGAAATCATGAACAAAAAGCCATTTGTTCATACGTGAAATTCAGTATTGATTATACAACAAGGTTTTTATACCTTTAAATGGCTCAAATTAAACACAATACCTGTTAATCATGATACAAAACAGAACAATGGCCAACCACAGCTTTGAAATGCTTGCAAAATCTGGCGAATTCTTAAATATCGTTGTAAATAACATTACCAACTGCGTGCTGCTACTCGACAGAGAAATGAAACTTCAGGCATTCAACAACGCCTTAAAATCAATTTTCTCGAACAAAGCAGATGAAGACATAATGTATATGCGCTGCGGCGAAGCAATCGGTTGTG
Organism: uncultured Draconibacterium sp.; assembly: GCA_947492175.1. Lineage (GTDB taxonomy): Bacteria > Bacteroidota > Bacteroidia > Bacteroidales > Prolixibacteraceae > Draconibacterium. The sequence goes on from CANLMQ010000013.1 coordinate 71,139, forward strand.
CCTACCAGATAAATGAAGCAAAAGATTGTGGAAAAACTTCGAAGTGTTCGACCTGTGAATTGCGATTGGCAGGAATGGAATCTTATTTATACAATAAAGAAATTTATAACGAACACATAAGCCGGCCTTTCTTCAACAAAAACAAACTGCAGGAGATGAAGGATTTGAGATTCTCGACCAGAAGCTTTCATTTTCAAAAAGAACGTTATATTATTATGATTGTAGAAGACATTACATCTCTCGTGAAGGAATCCACAACCATTCCGGAAACAAATCCAGCTTTCTGAATAAACATCCTACCTGATGTTATACCAAAAAAGCCATCCGAAATAAATCGAATGGCTTCAATATCTTGTAAATATTTAGATCTTAATTTTCTCCTTCGTCTGTTGCAGGAGTTTCTTCATTTCCTGCAGGAGCAGTAGTTGGGAATGTTGGAACCTGAGTTGGGTCAACCGCAGTTTCAATTTGCTCCTGAACACGACTTTGATCAACACCCGCTTTCTCGCGAGGAATAAAACCGGCTCCTACTACCGATAAAAACAACAATAAACCAGCTAAAAACCATGTGCCTTTCTCAAGAAAGTCGGTTGTTTTACGCACGCCCATTACCTGACCTGATGATTGGAAATTACTTGCCAAACCTCCACCTTTTGAGTTTTGCACCAAAACAATCAGTACCAAAAGGATACAAACGATCAATAATAAAACAGTTATAAAAATATACATCTTCTTCTAGTTATTATTCTTTAATACTTCAATTTCTTTAATACGGGCTGCAAAGTAAACACTTTTTTCCGGATATTTCAAACTTAATTTCTGATAGGCTTGCTGTGCTTTTTCAAAGTTATTCTGTTGAAAATAAATAGACGCCAGCGTTTCGGTAATTATCTCATCATTTTCAGCCACCGATTTTTCCAAAAGAGCCCTGTTTTCATGAGAACCAGCCCCCTTGTTCTTTTGCCGGATTATTCCAGTTTCGGCACTTAAAAACCTATCGATAAGCGAATTACTTTCGACCGACTCTCCCTCAAGTTGATACAAAGAAGAAGCTGCTTTAAGTTTTTCAATGCCGGGTTGTTTTGCGGGCAGTTCTGAGTTTAAAAACCGAAACAGATTTTTTCGTTCAGGAACCATTACGGCTACTTTTTTTAAAACAACATCGTAATCTTCCCGGTTACAAGTTTTCAAATTCTTTAAATAGAGCATCCATCCTGCCTGAAACCACGGATATTCATCCGAAAGATTTTTAAATTCTTCCAGTGTCGCTTCATTCAATTGTTCAGCATCCTGCAGATATGTTAAAAATTGCTCATTATTCATATTTACCAGCTTGCAATGGTTGCATTAAAAATATCATCGTTCAGTTTTTTAATAATCTCAACAATAAGCTCATCCTCTACACTACTTATTGGCAAATTACTGTCAAAGTCTTCGTAAGCAGAGAACGTCTTCTCAAAACTGTCGTCAGGTACTTTGTGGTTTGTGTATTTTAATTTAATCGTTACCGTTAACCTTGTTTGTGCCGACAGGTCTTCTTTTTGAATAGACATCGGGCGAAAATCATACCCTGTAATTTGTCCCTCAAATTCTATGTCACCGTTTTCCGATATTTCATCTAAAGAAGTCTGGCGTTGGAGTTTCTCGCGCAATTGTTCAGTAAAACTCTGGCTTAAGGTTGGATTAATCAGTCGTGCTCTGTTCGGAAAATAATAAACTGTAAAAGTTTTTTCGAGCACCATCGGTTTCGATCCGGTAAAATTATATTTTATCTGACATGCTGAAAAGACAACAACTCCCAACAAAGCCACTATAAAAATCCTGACAATTTGTTTCAACATAAATTTATCCCTTAATATCGTATTCTTTTATTTTTCTGTAAAGTGTGCGTTCAGAAATACCCAACTCCTGTGCGGCATATTTCCTTTTTCCACGATGTTTATCTAAAGCCTTTTTAATCAGCTCAATTTCTTTGTCTGCCAAAGAAAGCGATTCTTCCACAAATTCTTCTGTATCCTGAATATTTTCTTTGTCAACCTGAGTTATATGAATAGGATTCTGCACCGAATCTTTTGGAGCAAAACCACCATCTTCAGTATTGTACAAATTCCTGATTATCTGTGCCTGGTCTCCCGAAATAGGGGCATCGCGGTTTTCCATCAGATCGAGTACAAGTTTTTTCAGATCGGTCATGTCGTTTTTCATATCGAAAAGTACCTTGTACAGAATCTCGCGTTCGTTTGCAAACGATTTATTCTCTTCGCTACTTGAAAAAACTGCGGGTAAATTTTTAGACGCGTCAGCAGGCAAATAGTGTCTTAACACATCGCCCGAAATTTCTCGTTCTTTTTCAATAATGGAAATTTGTTCGGTAATATTTTTTAACTGCCTGATATTTCCCGGCCACCTGTAGTTTACCAAAACCGAACGTGCTTCTTCGGTTAAACGAACAGGAGGCATTCTGTATTTCTCCGCAAAATCGCGGGCAAATTTTCGAAACAATAAATTTATATCATCAGTTCTTTCGCGTAGAGGTAAAACCGTAATTGGCAGGGTATTTAAACGGTAATACAAATCTTCTCTAAACTTACCTTCTTCAATTGCTGAAGGAATATTTACATTGGTTGCAGCAATTACACGCACATTGGTTTTAATTACTTTCGACGACCCCACCTTTATAAATTCACCGGTTTCAAGCACCCGAAGTAACCTGGCTTGTGTAGAAAGCGGTAATTCTCCAATTTCATCTAAAAAAATTGTTCCGCCGTCGGCCTCCTGAAAATATCCTTTCCTATCGGCCAAAGCCCCTGTAAAAGCTCCTTTTTCGTGTCCAAAAAGTTCCGAATCAATCGTTCCTTCAGGAATTGCCCCACAGTTAACTGCAATATATTTTCCATGTTTCCGGCTCGAAAACTGATGAATAATCTGAGGAAATATTTCTTTCCCCACACCACTTTCTCCTGTAACCAAAACCGACAAATCGGTTGGGGCAACCTGCACCGCAACTTCAATGGCACGATTTAATCCGGCCGTGTTTCCAACAATTTCAAACCTTTGTTTTATAGCTTGTACATCCATGTTTTATCAATATGAACAATTTGCAAATTTACAATTTTTAGTTGGCTATGATAATTAGGAGCATACAATTAAGTTTTTTTATTCTTTTTATAATCGGAATGAGCAATAAAAAGGATTCAAAAAATCGGTTTTAGATTATTATCTTTGGCGTTTGAAATTTTCGTGTTATTGAAAAAGCAATCTGAACGATGAAACGAGCATGACGAATCTTTTGGAACCGGCCAAAATTAAAAAATCATGTAAGTTCCTTCTTATACCTTAATTAACAATTTATACAAGATGAAATTTGTTGGAATAATTCCTGCCCGATATGAATCAACCCGTTTCCCGGGAAAACCGCTTGCAATTATTAAAGAAAAACCGATGATCCAGTGGGTATACGAAAATGCATCGAAAGCATTGGATGAAGTTTTTGTGGCAACCGATGATGAGCGGATTTTTAAAGCCGTTGAAGCCTTTGGCGGGAAGGTAGTATATACATTGTCGACTCACCAAAGCGGCACCGACCGTTGTGCAGAGGCAGCTAATAAAATTGCTGCACATGTTGATTTTGATGTGGTTGTAAATATTCAGGGTGACGAACCTTTTATCCAGACTCAACAAATTGAACTTTTAAAATCGTGTTTTCAATCGGATGCCGAAATAGCAACACTGGTAAAAAAGATAGATTCGTCTGAAGAGCTTTTTAATCCGAACAGGCCCAAAGTTGTAATCGGCACAAATAACAATGCACTTTATTTTAGTCGATTGCCTATTCCGTTTATTCGCGGAACTGAAGAAAAAGACTGGTTGGCAAAAAACACATTTTGGGCACACATTGGAATGTATGCTTTTAAGGCAGATGTACTCCAGAAAATTACTAAACTAAAACAGGGAAAACTAGAACTAGCAGAATCATTGGAACAGTTGCGCTGGCTCGAAAACGACTACAAAATAAAAACCGCCGAAACGCAAACCCAATCTATCGGAATTGATACTCCCGATGACTTAGAAGCTGCGCTGAATTTATTCAATTAACTTGCTCCGGTTATTTTTCGATTAAACCCAACCGGTATTGCAACTGTTTTCATTTTTAGCTGTCACTTAATTAATGAGGCATGTTATTTGTAATGCTTTAGCTTGAAAACAAGAAAACACGTTTGCCATGAAAAAATATATACTTTCAATTCTACTGGGATTATTGATTTTACCCGGACTCGCACAAACTGCCGAATGGGATAGCTCGTTTACCGAAAAATCAGAAATTGAAACAGAACTGGAAATTTACCCCAATCCTTGTAAAAACAACAAAATAACGGTTGATTTCAACTCAAACGAAATTTCAGAGATAAGACTAACCAACATTACCGGCAAACAGGTTCTGCTAAGAAATTTTAAAACGCCAACTTACAAAACTCAAATTTTACTCAATGAAATACCCAATGGAATTTATATCATACAGGTAATCTCTTCGGATAAATTAAAAGTGGTAAAAAAACTTATTATATCCAGAAATTAATTTCCTATTGGCAAATTTTACAAATACCCCCTTGAAAGATTCTTTTCAATCACCAGAATTTCTTTTAACAAAAGGTTAATCTCCTCAAAGACATCATTCCTTTCAATATTCATTTGTCTTTGTATCTTTACAATATCCTAATCTAACTATAAAAAAAATGAAACACGTATTTTTATATTTTATTATTCTTGCATTTTTAACTTCCTGTCAAACAAAAACGAACACCGATATTTGGATAGCAACCGCACCGGCCGGAGAACGTTTTGTTGAGATAAACCAAACCGGTACTACAATTATTCCCAATGGCCGGCTACTCACTCCTGCCGGAAAAAGTATTGTAGTTGCACCACACCCGTACGGATTAACTTTAAGTCCGGACGGAAATACTGCGATAACCGCCAATTCGGGAACAAATCCACTTTCCATAACAATAATAAGAAATATTCTTTCCGATAATCCTGAAGTACAGCAGATACCACCCGGCCCTTCCACAGACAAGGGAGTGTTGGCTTCCGTTTTTATGGGACTGGCTGTTTCAAAAGATAACAGCGTGGTTTATGTAGCCGGCGGACAAGAAAATAAAGTATTCATTTTCGACCTAAAAACCGGTGAGAAAAAAGGATTTATCGATTGCGCTTTTCAATCGGAAGACGATGATTACACCCATGGTTATATTGGTGACTTAATCTTGTCGAAAGACGGGGAAAAATTATATGCTGTTGATCAGATCGGATTCCGGATGATGATTATTAATACGGGAACAAATACACTGGAACACAACATTCCGGTTGGCCGCTATCCGTTTGGGATTTGCCTTTCGCCCGATGAAAAGAAAGTGTATGTTGCGAATGTAGGTATGTTTCAGTACAACCTGATTGATGGAATTACCAAAGACAACCTAACCGACAAAGCTCTGAAATACCCGGCTTTTGCTTATGGAAGTGAAGAGATGATTAAAGGAATTAAAAATGACAGTGTTTCAATTCCGGGGTTAGGAGACATGAATTCTACTGAAGCTTTTTCCGTTTTTACGGTAAGCATTGAAAATCCTGATCAGCCTGAAGTTATTGCCAAAACAAAAACCGGCAATCTGGTTGGAGCTTTAGTTGAAGGCATTCCTGCTGTTGGCGGTGCAAGCCCGAATTCTCTGGTAGCGACCAACGATTATGTATTTGTAACCAACGGAACAAACGACAACATCTCAGTAATTTCGATTGAAAAAGACACAGTTGTAAATACCATTTATCTGAAACCCGATAAACGGATACAACAATTTCGCGGAGTAATTCCATTTGGGTTAGCACTCTCGCCTGACAACCAGCGTTTGTATGTAGCTTGTTCGGGGATTAATGCAGTTGCTGTAATCGATGCTCAAAAACTTGAAGTAAAGGGTTACATTCCAACCGGATGGTTTCCGTCCAAACTAAAAGTGAGTAAAAATGGTAAAAAATTGATTGTCTCAAACGCCAAAGGTTTTGGTAGTGGTCCTAATGGTGGAGAATCGTTTAACCGCGGCCCGGAAGGAAGTTACATCGGATCTCTAATGAAGGGAACAGTGCAGGTTCTAGATATTCCATCTGATGAGAAGTTAAATGATTACACACAACAGGTAATTGCCAACAACTTCAATTTTGAAAAAGCATCATCCGAAAAATTTGCCTACCGAGAAAATAATCCGGTCCCACTATATCCGGGAGAGCAAGAAAGTCCAATAAAACACATTGTTTTTATTTCGAAAGAAAACCGCACCTACGACGAAGTTTTCGGACAGGTTGAAAAAGGTAAAGGCGATCCGTTTCTCGCGCGATACGGCAAAGAGGTTTCATTCCGGAATAATAAAAAAACTGCTTCGGTTGAAAATGCCGATGTTATGGTAAATCACCTGAAAATTGCGCGTGATTTTGCCATTTCTGATAACTTTTATGTCGATGCAGATGTTTCTGCCGACGGCCACCGCTGGCTTGTGAATACCTATCCAAACGAATGGTGCGAAACCTGCACCGCTGCCAGTTACGGAGGTAACCGCTCTTTTAATTTTGACTCTAAAGCTCCCGGTGTTTATGCGATGAACGGAGCTGCAGGAGCTATTTACCCGGAAGATTATAACGAGGCCGGATCTATGTGGGACCACCTCGAACGTAACAATATCGACTTTTTCAATTTTGGATTCAGCATCATGTTTGAGCCATCAATTTATGAAGCAAAATTCAAATATCAGGGAAACCGGCATTATGTAAACTACCCGCTGCCACAACCCATCTGGGAAAGAACATCAAAAGAATATCCAACATATAATACTGCAATTCCCGATCAATTCAGAATTGATCAATTCAAAAAAGAATTCAACGAAAAATGGATGAATGGGAACGATACAATGCCTTCGTTACTAACTGTAATCATCCCAAATGATCATGGAGCCGGAGACAGGCCTGAAGCGGGTTATCCTTTCCGTGAAAGCTACATGGCCGATAACGATTTGGCCGTAGGCAGAATTGTGGAATTTCTTTCGCATACTCCCTACTGGGAAAATATGCTGATAGTAATTACAGAAGACGACGCACAAAACGGGGTTGACCATGTAGATGCACACCGCAGTGTTTTAATGCTAGTTTCACCCTGGGTAAAAAAAGATTATGTGAGTCATGTTCATTACAGTTTTGGAAGTATTTTCAAAACCTTCTGGAATATTCTCGGACTCCCCTATTTGAATCAATATGATGCAGGAGCAAATGACCTGCACGATTTCTTCACCGACACTCCGGATTATACCCCTTACAGAGCAGTTCCGGTTGACTCTCGAATATTCGAGCCACAAAAAGCACTCGATCCTTTTGATGAAAACTTTGACTGGGAAGCACTGGAAGAGGCACCAAAAATGGACAACAAAGAAGATATGATCAGGGAAAGTAAGGAGCGAGATGAAGACCGACTTGATAACCGGGAAAAAGTAGAATAATTTTTACACACACGAATCATAAATCTATCAGTTATGAAGTATTATTTTAAAGGTGTTTTAATAACTGTACTGTTTATTTTATTGTTTGTGCCAGTAATAGAATCTCAGGCTCAAAACAATTTTAAAAACATTCAAGTTGGGATTCAAAACGATGGAAGCATTTTAGTTCCAACAAACCAGCTCCTCAGTCCGGCAGGATTTCAAGTACAAATGCCCGGAAGGCCGGTTGATCTTATTCCTGTTCCAGGGAAAAATCTTATAGCTGTAAAAAATAAAAACTCACTGGATCTGATTCGCATAACTGACAGAACCATTGTTCAATCACTGACAATTCCAGGCAGCGGTTCTTCTGTTACAGGAATTTATTATTCAACAAAGAATAATTCTATTTATTTAACCGATGCCGGCGAAAAAATCCACATCGCCAAACTTGATGCATCCAATAGCATGAGATGGCAAAAGCCCATTGTTTTGCCCCAGCCGGAAATTGGAGGGAAACCGTTTCCCGGTGGTCTTGCTTTTTCTGAGAACGAGAATAAGATTTTTGTAACATTGAGCCGCAGCAATTCACTGGTAGAAATAGATACAACAAATGCTACAACTATTGAAATACCCACAGGAGTTGCTCCCTATGATGTTGTATTGAAATCTGACAAAAAAGCATATGTAACCAACTGGGGCGGACGTCATCCCAAAGAAACAGAACCTTCTTACAATTCTTCAGGGAGCCAGGTATTGATAGATCCGAGAACGGGAATTGCCAATAACGGAACAGTGTCAGTCATAAATCTGGAAAAACATACAGAAGAAAAGTCAATTGAAGTAGGATTACATCCTTCAGGCATGGTGTTTAATCTTGATAAATCACTCTTGTTTGTTGCTTGTACTAATAGAGATATCATTTCTGTAATAGATACTGAGACGGATGAAGTTATCGATACTATTTCTGTTCGAATGAACCACGAATTACCTTTTGGAAGTTCTCCAAATGCATTAACAATTTCACCTGACGGAGAAACTCTTTATGTTGCCAATGGCACCGACAATGCAATTTGTGTACTTGAATCGGCCAAACCTTTTCGTATTAAAGGATTTATTCCAACCGGATGGTATCCAAGTTCGGTGGTATTAAATAACTCAGGAACTTACTTGTATGTTGCCAATGTAAAAGGAATTGGATCAAGAAATCAAAGAACAGATCGAAAAGGATATAACTCTCACGACCACATGGGGAGTATATCTATTATTCCGGTTCCTTCTGAAAATGAATTAAAGGAGATGACAAAAACTGCTGTCAACAACAATTCTCTTTCAAAGAATAGCGAATACCTGAATTCTAATAAGAAAAAGGTTGCAGTTCCTGTTTTACCCGGGCAAACATCACATTTTAAACACGTAGTTTATATTATAAAAGAAAACCGGACCTACGACCAGGTATTTGGAGACATACCTCAAGGGAGAGGCGATACAAGTTTGGTGCATTTTGGATATGAAATTACGCCCAATCATCATAAATTGGCAGAAACCTTTGTTTTAATGGACAATTACTATTGCAGCGGAGTACTCAGCGCCGATGGGCATCAATGGACAAATGAGGCCTTTGCCACCGATTATCTCGAAAAATCTTTTGGTGGATTTACCCGCAGTTATCCCTACGATGGTGACGATGCACTTGCCTATGCGAGTTCTGGATTTATTTGGGATAATGTATTGAAAAACGGGCTTACATTTCGCAATTATGGTGAATTTGTTGACGCAATAATCCAACCCGGAAATGCCACTTTTTCTGACATATACAAAGATTTCACGGAAGGAACAGATAATATATCCATAAAGGCAAAAGCAAATCTTGAACAGCTAAATGAATACATTTGCCCGACTTTCGTTGGATTCCCCAACAAAGTACCCGATGTTTACCGTGCCGCCGAATTCATAAAAGAGCTTCGTAAATTTGAGGAAAATAACAATTTCCCCAACTTTACGATCATGTTACTTCCTAATGACCATACTTCGGGAACGCGACCTGGTTTACCAACACCACGTGCTGCCGTGGCCGACAACGACCTGGCTTTGGGACAAATTATTGAAGCTATTTCGAAGAGTAAATTCTGGAAAGAGACCTGTATTTTTGTTACAGAAGACGACCCCCAGGCAGGGCTTGACCACGTTGACGGACATAGAACAGTTGGTATGGTTATTAGCCCGTATACAAAGAGAAATGAAGTAATCTCAACATTCTACTCTCAAATAAATATGGTTAAAACCATGGAGAATATTTTGGGGATACCACCAATGAACCAGTTTGACATGCTCGCAATCCCTATGCTTGAATGCTTCACTGAAACTCCAGACTTTACTCCGTATACAGCAGAAAAAAATAACATTCCTCTTGATGAACTAAATGCCCCCCTGGAAACATTACAAGGGAAAAAACGTTATTGGGCTGAGAAATCGATGGAACAGGATTTAGATGATTACGACCGTATTGAAGAAGATACATTTAACAGGATAATATGGCATGCAATGAAAGGTTATGATCGGCCCTACCCAAAACTATCAAATAAATAATTACCAACTTTTTAAAAGTAAAAACCCAGATATTTCTCGGAAACACCAGATTAAAATATGCAAAAAATAGCAATGATAATTTTAGCTGCATTCTCAGCAATGCAGCTTTTTTCACAGCCTATCGAAGGCATTATCGTAAATACAGAAACCAACAAACCGGTTGCTCATGTAAATATTTCTGTCAAAAATTCAACAATCGGAACCGTTTCCGATAATAACGGATTTTTTTCCATCGTGCTTTCTGACCAGCCTAACACTACCCTACTGATTTCGTGTGTTGGATTTGAAACGCAAGAGACAGAAGTTATTAGAAATGAAAATAAAAAACTAACCATACAACTTCGTCCGTTAACAATACAATTGAACAAGAGTATTATAATTACAGCCTCCGGAAACGAACGTCTTTCTTTTCAAACACCCGATGCAGTTTCGGTTATTACCAGTAAGGAGTTAAAAAGCAGTGCCCCCCGCTCGATGGCGGAAGCATTAATTGGCGCTACCGGTGTTTGGATGCAAAAAACCAATCACGGTGGAGGTTCGCCTTTCGTTCGAGGACTCACAGGAAACCAGACCTTACTGTTAATTGACGGTATAAGACTAAACAATGCCACGTTTCGTTATGGGCCCAATCAGTACTTTAATACCATAGATGTTTTTTCTGTCGACCGCGTAGAAGTAATTCGCGGCAAAGGCTCGGTAATGTATGGCAGCGACGCATTAGGCGGTGTAATAAATGTACTCTCACGATCACCACAATACACATCAGGCCAGTCGCGGATTGGTGGCAGAGGACAACTCAAATTCATGAACAAAGGCATGGAAAAATCAGGATTGGGAGAAGTAACTTATGAATCGAAAAACTTTGCCTTCTCGGGAAGTGCCAACTACAAAGATTTTGGAGATATCTATGCCGGCGGCTCATTGGGTTACGAATGTCCTTCGGCTTACGATGAAAACGGCATGAATCTGAAAGCCAAAATGAGGTTTTCAGAAAACTGGCAAATAACATCTGCATTTCAATACCTCAGGCAAAATAATGTAGGACGATACGACCAGGTGGCTCAGCGGGGTTACCAAACATACGACTACGATCCTCAGATTCACCGGTTGATGTACGCAAAAATTGAGCGTTACAACGATAGTAATTGGTTCCGAAAATTAAAACTTACTGTATCGAATCAATATTCAGACGAGACCCGGAAAAAACAAAAAGATAATTCGACCACTTTCACACAGGAAAACGATGTTGTAAAAACGAACGGAATTACACTGGAGTGTAACTCGTCGATACAACAAAACTGGGAAGCCGTTTCTGGTGCCGAGTTTTATTCAGACAAAGTTGAATCTGCAAAAACAATTACTGACCTGGAGACAGGTAGCGAAACCTTTGCCCGCGGACTCTATCCCGACGATTCTTCCATGAAGAATTTCGGTTTGTTCAGCCAGCACACCATAAAACACCAAAAACTACAAGTCAACTTTGGAGGCCGATTCAATACATTCCAAATACAATCAACCGATGACGAATTCGGCAAAATAAAACTTACGCCCAGTTCGCTTGTGGGAAACATTTCGTTCCAGTATTTCACTTCTCCAACCCAACAGTTTATACTTGCTGCACACTCGGCTTTTAGGGCTCCAAATATTAACGACATAAGTACATTTGGCTCATTCGATTACGGGATTGAAATTCCATCGGCTGACCTTTCGCCAGAAAAAACGTTTACAGTAGAAGGTGGCTTCAAAAAATCAACAAGGCAATCTTCAATGTCTGTTACCATATTTAGTACTCGGTTAAAAGATCAGATTGTAAGAGTTGAATCAACCTACAATGGCAATGAATATATTGATGGCGAACGTGTTTATAAAAAAGCCAATGTAGCGCGTTCAAATATTTTTGGTGTGGAATTTGAATCAGGATTTCAACTAACCCGGCAATTTTCCTTTGTTAATAACCTTACCTGGCTTTATGGTAAAAACCTGGAAAACGATAGCCCCATGCGTCGAATTCCTCCTTTAAATGGTAAACTTGCATTACAGTATTCTAAGTCGGGATTTTTTGGAGAAACTGAATTTTTGTTCGCCACAAAACAAGATCGACTTTCAGGTGGCGACATTGACGACCACCGCATTCCCGAAGGAGGTACTCCGGGATGGAACATACTAAATATTAAAGCCGGATATTCCTGGAATAAAACCTCAATCAATGCCGGATTACAAAACCTGTTAAATCAGGCGTATCGAATTCATGGATCCGGAGTTGACGGTTATGGACGTTCATTCTGGATAACTTTGCAGTTTGAGATTTAATACAAGTAACGCAGCACCTGGTCTTAAATAGTAACATCCGTTTTTATTAGTTAAAACAAAATTATTAGCCAGTAACATAATTACTTCCAATTAATTATAAATTTATCAGCCAAAATAAACCTACTTTTAAAAACTGTTGAAAATTCAAATTGTTAATTATGAAAAACCTATTCCAACTCTCATTTTTCCTTTTTATTGCTCTTTCAGTTATTTCAACTCAGGCGCAAAGCAAAAAAGAGAAAGACAAACATTTAAGTGAATACGAAGGACAAACACTAACAGGAAATCAGCTACCTGTTTTAATGCCATTTAACCGCTGGATAGATCCTGCAGGAGAGCAAGTGTATTTTGGTGATAAAGAAATGGAAAATCATGCATTGGATTGCTCTGCTTCACCCGATGGGAAATGGATCGCAGTGGAAGGACGCTACTCCATAGTTATTATTTCTGCTAAAACCCGAAAAATTGTGCACCGGCTTGTATTGAGCAGCCATTTTGAGAAAACCAGAATGATAAATACATTTTCCGGAATAAAATGGTATAACACAAATGATGGATACAAACTATACTGGAGTGCTGCAGGAAACGCTGGCAAATCATATATCATAAGTGCGAACTGGACCAACCGGAAACTTGAAATAGCTAAAACATACCCAATAGATGCAGTTGCACAGGCAAAAAACTCGCTGGCGAACGAATTGATCGTTTCAGAAGAAAATGGAAAACATTTCATTTATGTTGTACTTAATGGAAACAATACGCTTCGGAAGATTGATCTGGAAACAGGAAATACTGTTTGGGAAACTGCTACCGGAGTAGCTCCTTTTGGCATTAGTAAAGCAAACGGGAAACTATATGTAACCAACTGGGCAGGTTCGGTGCCTGACGAAAACGACAAGAATGTAGCAGGTGTTCCATGGGGAAAAGCGAAAGTTGATCCTGAAACCGGTGCCACGCGCGAAGGAACTGTTTCTGTTTTTAACCCTGACAATGGGACATTAATAAAGGAAATAATTGTTGGCCTGCACCCTAATGACATTATTCCAAGCCCCAACGAAAATTTCATATATGTGGCCAATGCAAACAGCGATGCCATATCGGTAATTAACACAAAATCGGATACTGTAACAGAAACTATCTCAGCAAAGCTGGGTGACGAGAAAAATCCTTACTGGGGCGATTCACCAAACGGTTTGGGTATTTCGAGCGACGGTAAAACTCTGTATGCCGCCATGGGAATGGATAATGCATTAGCCGTTATCGAACTGGGAGAAGATGTATCCTCAGGTTCTCAAAAGAGTAAAAGTAAAATTGCAGGTTTTATTCCTACCGGAGCCTATCCCGGGGCAGTTTGTGTTTATAGCAACGAGCTTTTGTATATGGCCAACATTGAAGCAGAGGGCGCACGAATTTCAAGAATTTTTGAAGAAACAGGAACAAAAGCGTACAACAGCCACCACCAAATGGCATCGGTCTCCATTATTCCGGTTCCCGATAAAAACCAGTTGAAAAAATACACAGAGCGAGTAAAAGAAACCAACCAGTTTTTCAGGGTTGCCCTGTCGAAAAAGATGCCGCGAAAAAATACAACACCGGTACCGGTTCCTGCAAGAATTGGAGAACCTTCGGTTTTTAAACATGTTGTATATATTATAAAGGAAAACCGGACCTACGACCAGATTCTAGGTGATGTACAAGCCGGCGACGGCGATCCGTCGTTATGTATATTTGGGGAAGAAGTTACACCTAATACACATAAAATAACCGAAGATTTTTTGTTACTCGATAATTTTCATGTGGCGGGGAAATCATCTGCAGAAGGTCATCAATGGACCGACATGGCAATTGTTACCGATTACATTGAAAAGAATGTACGCGGCTGGTTCCGCAGCTATCCGCATGTTCAGGAAGATGCACTGGTTTATGCACCAACCGGATTTATTTGGGACAATGCACGACGGCACGGGAAAAGTGTCCGGATTTACGGAGAAGCCTGTGTACCCGTATTCGACAAAAATGCAACCTGGCAATCAATTTACAATCAGTTCAAAAATGGAGAAAAGGTAGAGTTTAGAAACAAAACAACAATTGATCCGGTAAAAAATATTCTGAGCCCGAACTATCCGGGATACGACAGTCATAGATTTCCGGACGTGTTGCGGGCGCAAGCATTTATTAACGAGCTGAATGACTATGAGAAACAACCGGGAGATCAATGGCCTGAATTGATAATAATTGCCTTACCCAACGATCATACCGCAGGAACCCGCCCGGGCTACCCAACTCCTCGTGCAATGGTTGCTGACAACGACCTGGCTTTGGGACAAATAATCGAGGCCATCTCTAAAAGCCGCTTCTGGGAAAACACGGCCATTTTTGTTACCGAAGACGATTCACAGGCCGGCTGGGATCATGTATCGGCATACAGAACCGTGGGCTTGGTAGCAAGTCCATATACCCGCTTTAACGAAACCGTCCATACCAATTACAACCAAGTTTCAATGATTAGAACAATTGAACAAATACTTGGCATTCCTCCCATGAACATACAGGATGCAACTGCCATGCCGATGTTCGATTGTTTTACAAATACAGCAGATACCAGTCCGTATATTTCAGTCCCAAACCGAATAGCACTGGACGAAATGAATGACGACTTGTCTCAACTGAAAGGCCAGGCCTTGCACTATGCAAAAAAGAGCATGCTTCCACAGTTCGACCACGTTGATTCCGGGAATGATGCCTTATTTAACAAGATTGTTTGGTTTTCAACAAAAGGGAAAGAACCCTATCCGTCGAAATACAGTGGAAAAGACGACGACGATGATGACTAGTAATCATTATATTCATCCGGCAGAAGTTTGTCACTACATAGTATTTATCAAATAAAGATGAACGACGAAACAACCTTTCATTTGCACATACTGCTGTATTTCAAAAGCTTTCTTTAGTCAATACCGGTGATTTTCTGTGAATAATGATAAAATTTTGTCATTTTTCCGTATCTTATAAAACTCATATCAACTAAATCATTATGGCTGACAGGAGAACATTTTTAAAATCATTGGCTGGTGCAACAGCAGGAATTTCACTGACAAAAACTTCTTTTGCAGATGAATTATCGAGCGACCGCCTTGGAGAGGTACTCCCCAAAAGGAAACTTGGAAGAACCGGCGAATATGTAACTATGCTTGGAACAGGCGGATATCATGTGGGCTGGACAACAGAACGGGATGCACAAGAAGTTATTGAAGCCGCACTTGAAGGAGGCGTCCGCTTTTTCGATACGGCCGAGAGTTATTCAAACGGAGTAAGCGAAGAACGTTACGGGAAATACCTTACGCCCAAATACCGCGATCTCATTTTCCTTATGACGAAATCGACGGGAAAAGATGCAAAAACAGTTAAAATGCATCTGGAAGGCTCATTACGTCGTTTAAAAGTCGACCAGCTTGATTTATTTCAGGTACATTCAGTTACAACTCCGGAAGATGTCGACAGTCGTATCTCGAAAGGAGTTCTGGATGTTTTATTGAAGGCGCAACAAGAGGGCAAAGTTAAATACCTTGGATTTACTGGACACCAAAACCCATTTGCACACACACGCATGATCGAGCGCACTAAAGAATCTGATATTTTTGATACTGTTTTGATGCCCGTCAATGTTCTGGATGCTTCTTATTTTAGTTTCAAGGAAAATGTAATGCAAAAAGCCCTGGACAGAAACATGGGAATACTCGCGATAAAATCGTTGGCCGACGGACGTTTTTTTTCTAAAAAAGAAAAAGCCAACTGGTCAACAAACGACCCTTTAATTCCGAATTACCTTAGCATAAAAGAAGCAATGCACTTCGTATGGTCGCTTCCGGTTACCGTACTGATCTCGGGAAACGAAAATGCAACATTTATGCGGGAGAAAGTTGCACTTGCACGATCTTACTCCAAACTTTCAGAAGAACAAAGAATGGCATTAATAGATAAAGTTCGCGCTATCGCAGCAACGGGAAAACTGGAATATTTTAAAAAACAAGAAGTATAAAAATGAAAAATCCCGGTGCCTCTGCAACCGGGATTCAAACTAAACCTAACTAAACCAAACTTATGAAAAAAAACAGCAAATTGCTGTGAAGTATTTTGTTCTGTTTTCTGTAACGTGGATTTCATTATTTTGTTTCCACGTTTAATTGTTTTCATGACTTAAAACTCAATTACAAACTTCGTGCCAAAAATTCCATATCTTCCAACTTATTAATAGATACTACCGATTTTAACATTTTTTAAGAAGTTCTTTCCCTTTGTATATATTAGGGCACACAAATCAATAATTGCAACACAAAAAGAGAATAACGCTAATACTCTCTTTCTCAGTCTTTTTTAAGCAATTGTCAAATAATATCCAAAAACAAATAAAAACATTTGCAAAACAGAGACTTACCTCTTAAAATTTCAAAAAATAAATATCTTTGCGCACAGTTTAAAAGAAACTAATTTATATAAAGTTTGTTAAGAGTTAGTAAATGGAGAATATTCGGAATTTTTGCATAATTGCACACATTGACCATGGTAAAAGTACGTTAGCCGACCGACTTTTGGAATATACAAAAACTGTTGGCGAACGAGATATGCACGACCAGGTTCTGGACAGTATGGATTTGGAGCAGGAACGTGGAATTACCATAAAAAGTCATGCGATCCAAATGGATTATTTGCATGAGAATACCGCATATAAACTCAATCTTATTGACACACCCGGACACGTTGATTTTTCGTATGAAGTTTCGCGATCGATTGCAGCATGCGAAGGCGCACTGTTAATTATAGATGCGACACAGGGAATTCAGGCACAAACAATTTCAAATTTGTACCTGGCTATTGAACATGACCTGGAAATTATTCCGGTTCTCAATAAAATGGATCTTCCCAACGCTATGCCTGAAGTTGTTGAAGAACAAATTATCGATTTAATTGGTTGCGACCATGAAGACATTATTCATGCCAGCGGGAAAACCGGGGAAGGAATTGAAAGTATTCTGGAAAATATTATCCATAAAATACCGGCACCAAAAGGCGATCCCAATGCCCCGTTACAAGCGTTGATATTTGATTCAGTGTTTAACTCGTTTCGTGGTATTATTGCCTATTTCAAGGTTACAAATGGCCAGATCAGAAAAAAAGACCTGGTTAAATTTATGGCTACCGGGAAACAATACAATGCGGATGAAGTTGGCGTTTTAAAACTTGGCATGGAACCACGCGATGTACTCTCGGCAGGCGATGTTGGTTATATTATATCCGGAATTAAAACGGCCAAAGAAGTAAAAGTTGGCGATACAATCACGCATGTTAATAATCCATGTAAGGAAAGAATTGAAGGATTTGAAGAAGTTAAACCAATGGTTTTTGCCGGAATATACCCGATTGATGCAGATGATTACGAAGATTTGCGCAATGCCATGGATAAACTTCAGTTAAATGATGCTTCACTCACTTTTGAGCCGGAATCATCGGCTGCTCTTGGATTCGGATTTCGTTGCGGTTTTCTGGGCTTACTGCACATGGAAATTATCCAGGAACGACTGGATCGCGAGTTTGACATGAACGTAATTACTACCGTCCCAAACGTTTCGTACCAGGCCCACCTCACCGACGGATCAACAATAACCGTATATAATCCTTCGGGAATGCCAGCTTCTACAACTGTTCAGGAAATCGACGAACCTTATATCAGGGCAAACATTATTACGGCCTCCGATTTTATCGGGCCTGTAATGAATTTGTGTTTGGATAAACGTGGTGAGTTGGTAAGCCAGAACTATTTGACATCGGAACGGGCCGAGTTGGTATTCAACATTCCTCTTGGTGAAATTGTATTCGATTTTTACGATAAACTAAAAAGTATTTCAAAAGGATATGCGTCGTTCGACTACCACATGAACGGCTACAAACCTGCCAAGCTTGTTCGTCTTGATATTCTTTTAAATGGAGAAATGGTTGATGCGCTTTCAACTTTAATCCACTTCGATAATGCGTATGCTTTTGGTCGTCGCATGTGCGAAAAACTAAAAGAATTGATTCCACGTCAACAGTTTGATATTGCTATTCAGGCAGCTATTGGTGCTAAAATTATCGCCCGCGAAACAGTAAAAGCTGTAAGAAAAGATGTAACAGCCAAATGCTACGGTGGCGATATTACACGTAAACGAAAACTTCTGGAAAAGCAGAAGAAAGGTAAAAAACGAATGAAGCAGGTAGGTAATGTTGAAGTACCGCAAAAAGCTTTCCTTGCAGTACTTAAACTGGATTAAAAAATATAATATAAAAGAAATGCCCGAATCGAAAATTCGGGCATTTCTTTTATCTGTTAACCGACAGAAATCGTTATTCCAACGCCAGTTAAACTTTCTTTCAGACTATTAATTTATAACCTTTCCCGTGAACGTTGATTATTTCCACAGTTGGCTCTTCTTTTAGATGTTTTCGCAATTTGGTAATATAAACATCCATACTGCGCGCATTAAAATAATTGTCGTCGATCCAAATTGATTTTAAAGCATAATTACGCTCCAGCACTTTATTCGCATTCTGGCAAAGTAACTTTAACAGATCAGATTCTTTCGTGGTAAGTTTTACCGATTCGTCCCCTTCGCTTAGTGTTTGCTTACGGGTATCGAACGTAAATTTGCCAAGAGTAAATATCTGCTGTGTATTTGCCTGTCCTTCCTGCGAAGTGCGACGCAAAATTGCTTCAATCCGCATGATCAACTCTTCCATACTAAAGGGTTTGGTAATGTAATCGTCGGCTCCAAGTTTAAAGCCCTCCAATACATCCTCCTTCATATTTTTAGCAGTTAAAAACAGAACCGGAATCTCAGAATTTACAATTTTAATGTCTTTTGCCAATGTAAAACCGTCCTTTTTGGGCATCATTACATCCAAAATACAAATGTCGTAATGCTCTTTCATAAATCCTTTGTAGGCAGCTTCACCATCAGGATACAAATCGGCATCAAAGCCTTTAGCTATCAAATATTCTTTTAACAACAGGCCTAAATTCTCATCATCCTCTGCCAATAATAATTTTGTTTTCTGTTCCATATCAATTATTTATTTGTGGGAAATATATTTTAAACTTTGTTCCTTTATTAACGGCACTTTCCACTTTTATTGTACCATTGTGCAGGTCAACAATCTTTTTCACATAACTCAATCCCAGTCCAAAACCTTTCACATCGTGAACGTTTCCTGTCGGAACGCGGTAAAAACGGTCGAAAACCTGAGACTGATGCTCTTTGGGTATCCCGATTCCATTATCCTGAACCGAAATTACAATCTGGTTTTTCTTATTATTTTCTGTTGTAACCACAATTTCCGGCGTACCGTTACTGTACTTCATTGCATTATCAAGCAAGTTAAAAATAACATTTGTAATATGCACTTCATCGCCTTTAACAATTGCATTTTCAGCCAATATGTTGGTTTTTAACGATCCGTTTTTATTGTTAACACGCAATTCAAAATTGGTTGTTACCGTATTGATCATCTTATTTATATCGAATTCGCGAAGTTTTAATTTGAGTCGGCCTTCGTTAAAAACTGCCATTTGAAGCACCTTTTCAACCTGAAACCCCAGGCGCTTGCTTTCCTGGTTAATTACTTTCGACACATGCGCAATGGTGGCCGGCGTATTTGCAATACTACCATCCTGTAACATCTGACTAGCCAACGATATGGTTGAAATCGGAGTCTTCAGTTCATGTGTCATATTATTAATAAAATCGTTTTTAATATTCGACAACTTCTTCTGTCGGAAAATTACCATCAAGGCATAAGCGAAAATTCCAATCAACAAACCGGTCAGAATAATAGTTGGAATTATGGTTAAACCAGTTTGTTTTATAAGAAATGCCCTCCTGTGCGGAAAGTATATATTAAGATAATTAGGTTGCGATCCATTATAATCATTTCGGAAAAGCAACATCGAAAATTCTTCCCTTTCCCTTGGAGAATATTTTTCGTTACCCATAATAACGGTTTCCTTTGCCAGCGACGAATTGGTTATGGCAAATTTATAGTCCAAATCAATTTCGGTTTGAGCCATTGCATTTGTCAAAAAGAAATTCAACTTCGCAGAATCAATACGTTCATCAATTGGCCTGTCTTGTAAAAGTATGTAGTAGCTTCTCCAGTTATCATCGCGCAGCCAATCTTCCATTCTGCGTTGCTGCTCCATGCTGTATTCCATAAATTCCTTAATACCCATGGATTTTAACTGTGCCGTGTCGATAACCTGGCCCTCAATTTCCTTTTTAACAGTACCATACATACTCCTTTCTGTATAGCTCAACTGGAAATTTAATAAACCTTTCTGGTTCTTATTCCGTGGAAACACATTACCAAAGTCGTCCTTCTCTCCCCTAATTCCGGGTAGCCCTCCCAATCGGGCACTTTCCCGCGCCAATCGTTGCTCATCAAGCTCGAGCTGGGCTGCAACTAAATTAAGTGCATTAAGCACCAGCTGATTAAATTGTTCTTCGCGTATATCGGATGCAGACTTGATAATGGTAGTCTGCACCAATATCAACCCCGACAGCACCGCTGCCATCAGAACAATTAATGTTATTAGCATTTTTCGACTCATAAAACAAAGATAATTTTAATGATAAGCCGCTTAACATACACTTAACATTATTTAACAGGATATGTTAAATTGTAGAATTTATTAACCCAAAAACTGTTAGAATACCTACAAATGTCTACACATTTTAAGCATTATCTCCCCTGAAGCAGGACCTTCTCAATCACCTCAGGATAATGTTTGTATTCCAATGCATGTACTTTTTCTGCTACCATTTCAGGAGTATCGCCTGACAGAATTCCACATTTTGCCTGAAACAGGAGTTTCCCGTCATCGTACTTTTCATTTACAAAATGGATCGATATTCCGGATTCAGTTTCTTTATTTTCAACAACTGCCCGATGCACATTCATTCCATACATCCCTTTTCCACCATATTTGGGTAACAACGCGGGATGTATATTAATTATCATGAAGTTTTCTATCAGGTTATCAGGAATTAACCATAAAAAACCTGCTAAAACGATTAAATCCACTTTACGATTTCTTAATATTTCAACCAGTTCATTGGTTTTATAAAATTGATCGCGGCTAAAAACAAAGGCTTCAATACCCTGTTTTTCGGCTCGTTTTAAAGCATATGCTTCCGGCTTATTTGTCCAGAGCGAATCTACAATAACCGTTTCACTATCAGAAAAATACTCAAATATATTCTGTGCATTTGATCCCGATCCTGAGGCAAAAATTGCTATTCTTTTTTTACTCATTTTAACATTTGTTTCAAAATTAGAACATTTGAATAAATCGTTCTAATTTAGAAGGTTATATAACTTATAAGTTACTCTGTTAACATCTTTTTTAATTTTTTTCTTGGAGATTTAGATCGTAAATGTATTACTTTGCAGCGAATTATTTAAAACAAAAATTAGTATTAATTAAAATTAAGAATTATGTCTGACGTTGCAGCAAAAGTAAAAGCAATAATCGTTGATAAATTAGGTGTTGATGAAAGCGAAGTAACTACTGAAGCATCTTTCACAAATGATCTTGGTGCTGACTCTCTTGACACCGTAGAATTAATTATGGAATTCGAAAAAGAATTTGATCTTGCTATTCCAGACGACGAAGCAGAAAAAATCTCAACTGTAGGTGAAGCTGTTGCTCACATCGAACAAGCAGTAAAGTAATTTATATTCATAATTTTCATTTATGGAATTGAAACGGGTAGTAATAACCGGAGCAGGAACCATTAACCCTCTTGGAAACTCTGTTGAGGAGTATTGGAAAAACCTGAAAAACGGAGTAAGTGGGGCAGGTCCTATCACTCACTTCGATGCGTCGCTGCATACCACAAAATTTGCTTGCGAGGTAAAGGATTTCGATGCAATCCAATATATGGAGCGAAAAGAGATACGCAAATACGACTTGTATACACAATACGCATTTGCGAGTACAGATCAGGCCATTAAAGACAGTGGTATTGATTTGGAGAAAGTTGATGGCGATAGAGTCGGTGTAATTTGGGGAGCCGGAATTGGAGGCCTGCAAACTTTTTACGAAGAAGCCAGGGCTTACAAAGATGAGAGACCACGATTTTCTCCGTTTTTTATCCCTAAAATGATAGCAAACATTGCGGGTGGCTTGGTTTCCATTAAATATGGATTCAGAGGACCAAACTATACAACTGTAAGTGCGTGTGCTTCTGCATCGCATGCCATGATTGACGCTATGAACATGATTCGCATGGGAAAAGCTGACATAATGATTACAGGTGGTTCGGAAGCAGGAGTTAACGAAGCTGGTATTGCCGGTTTTAACTCAATGCGAGCCATTTCAACCCGTAATGACGATCCTTCTACAGCCTCACGCCCTTTCGACAAAGACCGCGACGGTTTTGTAATGGGTGAAGGTTCGGCTGCTTTTGTTTTCGAAGAATACGAAAGCGCTGTTAAAAGAGGTGCTAAAATTTATGCAGAAATAGTTGGTGGTGGCATGTCGGCCGATGCCTTTCATATGACAGCTCCGGACCCTGACGGGAAAGGTGCAAAACTTGTTATGAAATGGGCCATTGAAGATGCAGGTTTGAAACCGGAAGATGTTGATTATATTAACGTTCATGGTACATCAACCCCGCTTGGCGATATTGCCGAACCAAAAGCAATTCTCAGCACGTTTAAAGAACATGCTTATAAACTAAGCATCAGTTCAACCAAATCGATGACAGGACATTTATTGGGTGCTGCCGGTGCTGTTGAAGGACTTGCCAGTATTTTAGCGATCCAAAACAATACTGTACCTCCTACTATTAACCACTTTACCGATGACCCTGAAATTGACGACAAACTGGATTTTACATTCAATGTTGCCAAAGAAAGGGAAATTAATGTGGCGCTTAGCAACACATTTGGTTTCGGAGGACACAATGCAACAGTAGTTTTCAAAAAACTATAGTATACTGTGGTTAGAAAAATAGTACAACGAGTAAAACTCTTTTCGTCTGACCGAAAAGAGTTTTATTTGTTTTTAAAAGAACTTTTGGGTTTTTACCCTCAAAACTTAAGGCTATACGATTTAGCCTTTGTTCACAAATCGGCCTCCACGGTCGACTCTCAGGGGAATTACGTAAATAATGAGCGACTGGAGTACCTCGGCGATGCCATACTGGGTGCAATAATCGCAGATTTTTTATACAACCGTTTCCCGCAAGAAGACGAAGGTTTTCTGACCAAAACACGCTCAAAACTGGTAAACCGATCGTTTTTAACAAAGCTAACATTCGAAATGGGGCTGAATGTATTTATCGATTCGAATACAACAAAAAGTATCGATAAAAGCCATATTTATGGCGATGCACTGGAAGCTCTGATTGGTGCCATTTATCTCGACCGCGACTATCAAACGGCCAAATTCTTTGTTACAAAAAAAATACTTTCTCAGTTTGTCGATCTTCATGAAATCGAACAAGAAGACTCCAACTTTAAAAGCCAGCTAATTGAGTGGAGCCAGAAAAACAAGCGCGAGGTAGAATTTGAAACGACAGAAGAATCGGACGAAAAAATAAAGCAGCCAAAATTTAGAGCGGTTGTAAAAATCGACAATAAAGAAATTGGGAAAGGCACAGGCACATCTAAAAAAGAAGCCCACCAAAACGCCGCAAAAGAAACACTAAAGAAATTAGATAACCTTAGCGATAGCTTTTTCTAAATTCCAACAGCTTTATTCGTATATTTGCGCCCTCACTAAAAAAATATGAACAGCATTTTAATTATAGGTTTAGGCTTTCTGGCACAGGGACTTTTTTTCACCCGCACCATTGCCCAGTGGTTTAAGTCGGAACAGGAAGGTGAAGTTATTTCGCCAGTTGTTTACTGGCAAATTAGCCTGGTTGCCTCTATTTTAATGCTCATTTACGGAATACTCAGAAACGACTTTGCCATTGTAGTGGGTCAATCGTTGGTGTACGGCATTTACATTCGAAACCTTCAGCTAAAACAAGTCTGGCAAAAAATGTATTTATTGTCGAAGGCACTGTTTATTCTAATCCCACTCGCATGTTGGGCATGGTTAATACACTCGGGTAATATTAATTCTATTCTGAAAAACGAAGATGTATCGGTGTTTTGGATGGTATGGGGTACAATTGCACAGATAATATTTATATCACGCTTTTTTTATCAGTGGTTACATTCCGAAAAAGAAAAAGAATCGCTATTCCCGCTTGGCTTCTGGATAATTAGTACGGTAGGTTCTCTAATGATTTTTACCTATTCCATTTCGCGTCTCGATCCGGTACTGTTTGCCTCACACAGTTTAGGGTTGCTTGTTTACGTCCGCAACATTCTTCTTCACTACGGAAAAGGAAGTTTATTTACAAAACTCAATAAGGTTCCGGTACTAAATAAAGTTATCGGAAAGGTAACCGATAAAATAAATTAGGCCGGCCCTCACCTGAACCGACCTAAATTCTCTAAAATTATTTAATCGTCAACAGGCATTTTAGCTCTAATCACTTCTTTTAACACATAATACAGAAGAAGCGAAACAAGCAATACAATTAGTCCCCATATAGTAGTATAAAAACTAATAATGGCACCTCCCATTACTAATTGAGGTGAAATATCTCCGGCAGTGCGTATGGCTTCCAAAGCCTGAACAATTCCAAGTATCTGTGCCAATATTCCCAGGGCAGCCGCAAACGATCCGGCCATGCGTATTAAGCCCAGAAGTTTAAAGTCGTATTCCTGGAACACCAGCATCTTGTAGATTTTTATACCCACAACTACCAGCATCAACACTGCCATAATAGAAACCACATTCATAAAAAACCCACCCGATTTGTACAATTCAAAAAGTTTCATAATTGTTTGTTTTTAACAGTTTATGCTGCAAATTAAGCTGGCCTGCCTTACCGGGAGCAACTTTATCGTTCAACAACATCATTTCGCACTTCAGATGCATTTAAAGTCTAAAACTACAAAACAAACCACATTTATGCAGTTCAGCTTCACTTTTCTGATTTTAGTCGACAGAATTTTGGAATCAGTTTATTCCACTTTAAATTGCTATTTTTAAGCGTAACATGACAGACAAAATCCAACATATTATTCATTTTCTGAAAACATCGAAAACCACCAGGGTGTTCTATCACTTCACGTTTTGGGTCATCGTCGGATTTTTTTATTTCTTTTTATTTAGCTGGAACAGCGAATTCAGGGAGGCATCCGTAATTTTTTCGGCCGGACTTTTACCGGTTGCCATTGCCGTTACCTACTTTTTTAATTACAAGCTGGTTCCTCAGTATTTATGGAAGAAACACTACCTGCGTTTTTTTCTTTTCAGTTTTTATACGCTGTTAGCCGGAATCTGGCTCTCGTTTCTAATTGTATTTTATGCACTTATTTACATTTTGAATAACAAATCAGCCATCGATCCTTCGGTGCTTCATCCCGAATTGCAGGTAATCACACTTCATTTTATAGTATTTTTTGGCATTGCGGTAAAACAAATAAAGCGTGCATTTTTTATGCAACAGGAAAAAAACGAAATGGAAAAGGCACAGCTCAGCATCGAACTCAAACTAAAAGAAGCCGAGCTTAAACTTTTAAAAGCTCAAATACACCCGCATTTCCTGTTTAATACACTGAATAACCTGTATGGATTAACCCTCGAAAAATCGAACGATGCACCCGATTTGGTATTGCGTCTGTCGGGCATTCTGGATTATATTCTGTACAGGTGTAATGAAAAAAGTGTATTACTTTCCGATGAGCTCGACAATCTTAAAAACTATATCGAAATTGAGAAGATACGGTATTCTGAAAAGCTAAAGCTTATTGTGGATTTTCATGCTGAAACAGATAATTTACAAATTGCCCCGCTTATATTGCTACCTTTTGTTGAAAATGCATTTAAGCACGGCGTAAGTAATTATCCGGGCATAGCAACAGTTAACACAAAAGTAGCCCGTATTGAAAATACACTGATTTTTAAAATTGAAAACTCTAAGAACCCGGTTAAATCACCCCATGCAAACCATTCGAAAGGAATTGGGCTGCAGAATGCACGAAAACGTCTTGACCTGATTTATCCGGGGAAGTACATTTTAAAAATTGACGACAAAACCGATACTTTTTCAGTACATTTAACCTTGGAATTGGAGGAACAATAATGTACCGGTGTATAATTATAGACGACGAACCCATTGGCATAAGGGTGATAAAAAACCACCTTTCGGCTTTTACCGATTTTGAAATTGTGGCCGAATGCGCCAACGCACTCGAAGCCATGCCAATACTGGCAAAAGAAAAAATCGACCTGATGTTTTGCGATATTCAGATGCCCCAAATTACGGGGGTTGACTTTGTGCGCTCGCTGTTACACCGGCCAAAGGTAATTTTTACCACCGCCTACCGCGATTATGCCGTTGATGCGTTTGAACTAAACGTTGTTGACTACCTGTTAAAGCCTGTTTCGTTTGAGCGTTTTACAAAAGCCATTCATCATTTTCTGGAAGAACAAGCCCCGGAACCAGAAACCACCCACTCCCCTGCTTCGGAACCAACAAACCGCGATTTTATCTTCTTAAAAGCCGATAAAAAACACTATAAGATTAATCTGTCGGATGTTTTGTATTTCGAAAGTCTGGGCGATTATGTGGTTGCTTACACCACCGACAAAAAAATTGTAACCAAAGAACGAATAAGCCATTTGGCCGAAAACCTGCCCGGGCAACATTTTATTCAAATCCACCGTGGGTACATTGTTTCCATTGGTAAAATAGAATCGGTGGGCCCGGGTTTTGTCGAACTCAATAAAAAGAAACTCCCGGTTGGCAGAAACTATAAACCCTTGCTGAATGAGTTAATGGGGAATAGGTGAAGTCTGCATATACAATTAACACCTGTTTTTTCTATATTCAATTTATTGTTTTTCAAATGTCTCTACTTCATCTGAAAATCCATAACAACGTTTATTAGTTAAATCAATTGTTAGAATATTATCAGTTATTGAATATTTATGATTTGTTGGATGAACACCAATGTATAATTTTCCTCTATATCGAATTTCTATTGAATCACTTGTCAAATTATAATCAAAATGGTCATGGTTTTTGTAAAAACTGGTTTGATTAACAAATTCGAGTGTATCCACATTATTGGACGATACCCAAACTCCAATTAATTTTTCTTGATTTAACTCAAGTTCATCTTTAGAACAATTACTAAAAACAAAGCCAATTACGATTAAAAGTCCCCAAATGGTTTTTATAGATTTCATAATTCTGTTTTTATATTAGAAGAAATATCTATATGATGTAATTAACTCTCATTAGGTTGCGTTTAAAATTACCATTAGCGATCACCTGCAAGTTGTCGTTGCGGATTGCGCGGAGCGTCAGTGTCCGGTAGGACATGACGGTCAGGGAAAGAGCAGAGACAACAGGGCTGGTGCGGATTTGTAATCCGTACCTCAGCCACAGGTTGATAAGTTGATTTCAATTCTATCGAATTGCACACCGATTGCAAATCGGCGCGAGCGGGGGTTCAGGCCTGGTCGTACCGACCGCCCGAACACTTAATTGTTGGCAACAGTTTTTTTCTTGTTTTGTATACACTATAAATTAATCAATACCCCAATATTATAAGCACTTCTGGTATTCCAAACCCTATAGTTTCCGGCTATTATATTTTTAATACCATATTGACCATCCAATTCAAGAAATAGTTTCGTGTTATTAGTTATTTCATATTTGTACCCAATGCAGAACGCCCAACCATAATCGGAACCATTCATTTCATTTTTAATATCTTCACGTAATTCGGAATCTTTTGCACTGGTTAATAGTCCCAGATAAGGACCAAAGCTTAAATACCATCTCCTATGTTTACTAAAATGCCAATTTGCCATTAAAGGAATAGTAATATAATTCAGATTAATATCAGTTGTTAGCCTATTAGCGTTATTGTCTATAATTGTACCGTTAGAATAACCTTTGTTATCCCAAATTACTTTCAACTTAACACCCCATCTATCAGAGAAATAGTATTTACCAGATACACCAATGTTATAAGTTGCTCTAAATTCCGTGTTATCTTCTCCTGGTGCAACTACACCTGCCTGACTTAATCCTATATTCGTTCCTATTTCAAGTCCTTCTTGTTTTTGAGCATTTAAATCAAATATTCCTATTATAGCCACAAATATTATCAATGTCAGTCTTTGGAAAATGTGTTTCATTTTGCTTGTATTTTTTTAATTGGATTGTGAAAATTGTTGCTAACGTATGTGGGACCCAAAACATTAGGTTATATCGTTATTATCGGATTGGGTTATACCCCCAATCCGGGTGTGGAACCCAAGTTTTTGTAAAAAATAGTTCATCCAATGGATTTTTAAGTTGTTTTGTTCGGGCCATATTTTTGGGTGTATATTCAACGGTTTTGGTTTTTAGTGCTTTAAATATAAACATAATTTATAAACTAACTAAGTACACGTGAGCGCAATTAAAGCCGGTTTATGGAAGATTTTTGCACCGATGAACTAAAATCGATCATAAAAGTTTATTTATTCTAAAAACCAGGTTTGCGGTATAAATATTTATTTAAAAGCCATTTTCTCGCGGGCAAAGCTAAAAAGGGTTGTTTATTGTCTGGCCGGAGAGGATTCGGGGCGTAAGCATTTGTTTATTACACGAAATCGTAGTGGCAGACGTTTAAAGGTAGGTTTTTATATCATACTCTTGTTTATCACCATTCTCATGCTAACTTTGTTTTAAATGGATAACAAAAACAAATACATCATCCGCGAAGGCTGGATTTCCATCGTTGCCAATACAATACTTTTCGGACTAAAGTACTGGGCCGGAATTGTAACCGGATCGCTGGCATTAATTGCCGATGCGTGGCATACCTTAACCGACTCCGTTTCGTCGGTAATTGTTCTGATCGGCGGCAAAATATCGCAAAAACCTGCCGACAATGATCATCCGTTCGGACATGGCAGGGCAGAACACATTGCTGCCATAATTATTGGAGTTTTGCTGGCCATTGTTGCATTTGATTTTGTTCTTGGCTCAATAGAAAAATTCAATTCGCGCGAAAAAACCAATTTCGGTACAATTGCCTGGGTAGTAACCATTGTCTCTATTGTTGCGAAAGAAGCGCTTGCCCAGTACGCCTTTTGGGCAGCAAAAAAAACCAACTCTTCTATTTTAAAGGCCGATGGCTGGCACCACCGCACCGATGCGCTCTCGTCGGTTATTATTTTAGCGGGTATAGCCGTTGGCAAGTATTTCTGGTGGACCGATGCTGTTTTAGGATTTATTGTGGCAATAATGATTGCATATGCCAGTTACGAAATCCTCTCAAAAGAAATTACATCGTTATTAGGCGAACAACCATCCGACGAACTTTTGCGTTCCATTCGCGAAACCGTACAAAAAGAGTGCGATATTCCGTTGCACCTTCATCATATTCATTTACACGACTACGGGAACCACACCGAGATGAGCTGCCATATTAAACTCCCTCCTCAAATGTCGCTCGAACAGGCACATGAA
Source organism: uncultured Draconibacterium sp. (assembly GCA_947492175.1). Classification (GTDB taxonomy): domain Bacteria; phylum Bacteroidota; class Bacteroidia; order Bacteroidales; family Prolixibacteraceae; genus Draconibacterium. The sequence continues at coordinate 101,182 of CANLMQ010000013.1, forward strand.
ATATGTACAAAAATTGAATCTGTAATAAAAAGTAATTTTGGTTATATTACAACCATTCATCCGGAGCCAATTACATGGGAAAACCCGGTAATTTAATCGGTTTCTTTTTCTCAAAATCAGGACACAATCATCTTACACCATATAAACATCTGTCCGGTTATTTCAGCATCGGAATTCTTTTGGTTTATGCCAATATAAAATCTACTAAACAGTGTAATTATAATAGCTGCATTGCTGTAAATACCTGATTAATCAGACTTTCTTCATTTCGAACAAACTGGTTTTTCATTCAATAATCAGTGACCAAGCATATTGTTAGTACACTTTTTTTAATATATATTTGTTACAGACTAAACCAATATCCAATTGAACAACCTGCAAAAATTAAACGACATTGACCTTGTTCTTCGCATTCAAAAGGATGAAAAAGGAGCATTCCGGGAGCTCTTTAACAGGTACGCCCCTCAGATTTATAAATTTGCCTTTTCGTACTTAAAAAATAAAAACGATGCCGAAGGATTGGTTCAGGAAGTTTTTATGAAAATCTGGGAAAAAAGGAGTTCAATAGATCCAAACAAAAACATAAAGGCATTTATTTTCACAATAACGGTAAATAATATTTACGATCTCATAAGGCGAAAAAATATTGAGCTTGCATTTCATGATTATTCTCTGCTCAATCATGCAAAAAATAACAACAATACATGGGAGTCGGTAATTTATAACGAAATGCAGCAAAATCTTTCAGATCTGATAAATCAACTACCCAAGCAACAAAAAACGATATTTCAACTGAGTAAAATAGAAGGATTGACAAATGATGAAATTGCTTCGCGGGTAGGACTTTCTAAAAGAACTGTTGAAAATCATTTATATCGTTCGGTTTCATTTATAAAAAAACACTTCAAAACAGAATCGATACTTACCCTTCTTTTCTTCTATTTAAACTGCTGAAATAACTCCGATACCCAAACTTTCATTACAATTTAAAACTTTCACGGTTTACTTTAACTGAGTAAATATTTCACTTCACTCGTAAAAAGAAGTAATACTATTTAAGATTAAACCTGGTCCTAACCACATAGTTCTAGTTTAGTTTAAAGCCGCCCTGTTATTGGGGCGGCTTTCTTACTAAAAAAGAATTAAGTGAAAAATTCAGGAGACCAAATGAGTAAATACAAATACAAAACCGTATTACTTATAATTTAATATGCATATGAAAGACCAAATCCGTAAAATACTAGACAGAGGAAAAGCGGAAAACTGTAGTAAGGAAGAAGAGCAGTTGATGTTATCTCTTTTTCATCAACCGGAGAAAGAATTTGAAGTAAAAGAAGAATTATTTGAAGAACTGATTACCAATCCATCTGTTGAGGAAAATACGGTCTCTGATTTTAAAGTCCTTTTTAATAAACTCTGGGCACGGATTGAAAAAAACAAAAAACGGCAAAATAACAATTTACGCCATTTGAATAACTTCCTGAAATTAACTGCAGCCGTTGTTGTTGGATTAGTTGCAGGGCTTTTTATTACCTACTGGGAAAATGCACCGGCCGAGCCAGTATATTATTCTGCCCATGCCCCCAAAGGTTCGGTTTCGGAAATGATATTACCCGACGGATCTGTAATTTTTCTGAATGCCGATTCAAGAGTGAGATACAGCGTTGACGGGCGAAATGGAACCCGCGAAGTATTTTTGGAAGGAGAAGCCTGGTTTGATGTTGAGAAGGATACGAAAAAACCGTTTTTAGTACATACTTCTTTTTACGACGTGCGTGTTACTGGTACTCAGTTTAATATCAAAGCTTACGAATCGGACAACACCTTATCAACCACACTGGAAGAAGGTCAGATTATTATTCAACCAACCGAAAATTTTAAACTGGCAGAGAATATTATTATCAATCCGGGCGAACAAGTCGTTCTTAACAAAACATCAAATAAAATAACACTTAAAAAGGTGAACCCCAAATGGTTTACTTCCTGGAAGGATAACAAACTGATTTTTATCAATATGAATCTCAAAGATTTGATTGTTCTTCTGGAAAGAAAGTACGGTGTTGAAATTGAAGTAAAAAACAAAGAGATACTTGATCTACATTTCGACGGAACCATTAAAAACGAATCTATTATCGAATTCCTGGAGATTGTGCAAAACACGCTCCCCATTCACTACCATATAATCGGGCAAAAAATAGAAATTACTCATAAAAGCTAAACTAAAATGGAGGACCTAATTATGACTTAAACAAAACTAAAAAAGCCGGAAGGTGCAGCCACACCAACCAGCTTACCTGTCTTGAATTTTTATGGTGATACGCTTATCACCAGTAGCTATTAATCAAAACATTCAAATTTATGAAAAAAAAGAGTATGAATACTTTTCTGCACAGCAGAAGAGTAAAAAAAGTATTACTAATGATGAAACTAACAGCCGTTCTATTTTTGGCAGGGTTGATGCACGTTTCGGCAACGGTTTACTCTCAAGCCACAAAATTCAGTTTTGAGGCACAAAATAAACAAATCGTTGAAGTACTTCGGAACATTGAAGAATCTAGTAACTATCGTTTCTTTTACATCCGTGAACAAGTGGATGTAGAGCGCCAGGTTAACATTTCGGCAAACGATGCTTCGGTAGAGCAAATTTTAAAAGAGATTTTTTCAGAACAAGGAATATCGTTCAAAATAATGGAGGATCACCTTATTTTGTTAAGTCCTGATAAAAACATCTCTGAAGTTAAATCTGTTATTCCGCAGCAGCAACAACAACAGAATATTGTTTCCGGTACCGTTGTTGATGAACACGGGCAACCATTGCCCGGAGTTACCGTTGTAATTAAAGGCACTACCCTTGGTACTGTCAGCAACGAAAGTGGAAATTATACGTTAAGCAATATTCCTGCTGATGCTACATTAGTGTTTTCTTTTGTTGGTATGATATCTCAGGAAGTTCCTGTAAACAACCAGACTCAAATAAACATAACACTGAGAGCTGATTATATAGGCATTGAAGAGGTAGTTGCGGTTGGTTATGGTACAATGAAAAAAAGCGACCTTACCGGCTCTGTTGAAAGTGTAACTCCTGAAGAACTGGTTGACAGGCCGGTTCTGAATATAGGACAAGCACTACAAAACAAAATCTCTGGTGTTCAGGTAATTCGGCAAGCTGCTGGTGATCCGGGAGGTAGACCTCAAATTCGAATCCGAGGAACAAACTCTATTAATACCAGTGCTGATCCTCTGTTTGTAGTGGATGGAATTGTTGGTGTGAACAATGCCTTGGCAAATATAAATCCCCAAGATATTGAGACAATGGATGTTTTAAAAGATGCATCGGCTACTGCTATCTACGGTACACGTGGAGCAAACGGTGTTATTATAATTACAACCAAGCGCGGAGCTTCAGGCGATGTAAGAGTCAACTATGATGGTTCAGCCTCAATTGGTATCATGACAAGACACAACTACGTAGTAAATGCCGACCAGTTCATGTACCTATACGAACAAGCATTTAACAATACTCCAAAGTTTGGGAACCTGGTAGCTACAAAGGATTTTCGTGGTCCCAATGCAGCAGGATTATCATGGTCAGAGATGCCATGGTTGTTTGAACAGGTTGCAAAAGACTCGTATTTACCTGGTCTTAATTTTATAGGTAACGATGGAAACTATTATAAACCAAGATTTAACTCAATCCTGGAAGATGAAGTTTTTAGAAACGCTTTTTCTCATAACCACCATATTGATATAAGCGGTGGAAACGAAAAAGGAAAATACTCTTTAGCCTTAGGTAGCAACAACGTGGAAGGGCTTTTGAAAGAATCATACAACAACCGGTTGAGTGCCCGAATGACCATGGACACTAAAATTACTAAATGGCTAACAATGAGCGCCAACATATCATATGTAAAAAGCAAACGTGACCGGATGAGTAGTGATGTGATGAGAAATACCTCGGAATTTTTTGCTATTCTGCCTGCAACTACATATCCTGATGATCCTGAAATATATGGAGATTATGCAGGAACATGGGCTATTGCCAGGGACTTTAATGTTGGTGAAAACCGGGCAGGTTCAACGTTTATGCTAGATCAAGACGAAGGCTATTACAGAGAAGACCAATTTACAGGAGCGTTGGTACTGGACGTACAAATTACCAAAGACCTGACTTTTAAAACAAATCTCTCTGTAGATAACAGAAATCAGGCAAGTAGATGGTATAGCGGATTGTATCAGGGTAAAAATAGTGGAGATGCACGAGGGGAGCATTGGTTATGGCAGTATTGGCAAAACGAAAACTATTTCAATTATAATAAAACAATAGGTGATCATGCAGTAACCGGTATGGTTGGGCTTTCATGGTCTGAATCCAATTATGACTATGTATATGCCAGGGGACGCAGATTCTCCTCAAATTTTTACCAATGGAATAATTTAGGTGCCGGTAGTGATACACCTCAGGTTTCCTCCTCCAATTCCAAGGGTGCGTTAAACTCTTATTTTGCTCGTGCTACTTATAGTTATCAGGGCAAATATATGTTAACAGCAACCGGTCGTGTTGATGGTTCATCAAAATTCGGTAAAAACAATAAATATGCATTCTTCCCTTCAGTTGGTGCTGCATGGAGAATCTCTCAAGAGAGTTTTATGGCCGACAGCGAAACCATATCTAACCTTAAACTGCGTTTAAGTGCCGGACAAACCGGTAACCAGGAAATTGGTAGTTTTGTTACACAACGATATATTAGCAACACCAATGTTTTATTGGCAGATGGCTACGTTTCAGGCCTTTACCCGGGTTCAACCGGTAACGATGACCTTAAATGGGAAACCACAACACAGTACGATGCCGGATTAGATATTGGCTTGTTAGAAAACAGGATTAACGTAATTGCTGATGTGTATTATAAGAAAACAACCGACATGTTATTTAATCTTCCATTACCTCAATCAACTACAACAGGTAGTGCATACGTAAACTTTGGCTCGGTTAAAAACACCGGTATCGAACTTACAATAAACACAGTCAATATCCAAAGACAAAACTATTCATGGGAAACTCGCTTTACATTAGCATCCAATAAAAATGAAATTACGGAACTCGGTCCTACTGGCGCCGATATTTACACGGATACCGGAGCAGGTAACGGAACCAGCGTTTATAGAGTTGGAGAACCCATCGGATCATTCTTTGGATTGAACAGAATGGGAACCTGGGGCACCGATGAAGCAGTAGAGGCAGCGCGTTATGGGAAAGTACCGGGAGACTTGAAATTTGAAGATGTTAATAACGATGGAAAAATTGAGCTACTAACTGACGGTGATGTAATTGGTCACTCATATCCGAAATTCTATGGTGGCCTCAACAATACATTTACTTATGGAAATTTTGATGCAAGTATCGACATTCAGTTTGTAGGTGGAGTTGACAAAGCTATCGTACATGAGTCTGCTGAAGACCGCCAGTTTGTAAATGGAATGATGAACACAGTTTTGGATGGATGGCGTCCTGATCATCAGGAAACAATGATAGCCCAGGTTCGTGCTGGTAATGCCGGTGCACGCTACGACTCATATCCTGACACCCATATGATTTGGAACGCTGCCTACATTAGGGGGCAGACAGCGTCAATAGGTTATACTTTCCCTGGAAACCTTGGTGGAATAGATAGATTGAGAGTTTATGCCACTGCAGATAATTTCTTCTTGTGGACCGCAGTAGAACTTCCGGCATACGATCCTGAAGGTAGTGCTATACAGAAAATCAATGTAAGGGTACCAAATATTGATAAATATATGCATCCGGTTCCTACAACCTTCAGCTTGGGTGTTAATGTCACTTTCTAATTTTAAAACTTTTATATTATGAAATACAAATTAAAAAACAATATAGCATTAAGATTCACTATGCTTTTGGTGATATTCATAATTGCGCTTACCAGTTGCGATGAATTCCTGAAAGAAGTACCTACCGGACAACTAACAACTGCAGCTGATCTAACAAGTAAGGAATATGCCGAACCTTTTACTGTAGGACCTTATCGACGGTTGCAAGACTGGACTGGTGGTGCGGGTGACTGGGGGAATAACCTTGCGGCTACACTAGAGTACCCCACCGGCGGGGCTTACACAACTGAACCACACGTACTATTCGATAAATTTATGACCAACCAGGTAACAGGTAGTTTACTCGACGATTTCAATAATCAGTGGACTAATTGGTATTCAGGTGTACAAGATTGTAACCTCTCACTCGAACAACTTCCATTGATTGATATGAATGAAACCGCTCTTAAAAAAGCTTTAGCAGAAGTACGTACTTTAAGGGCATTCTATTATTTCTGTATTGTACGCTACTGGGGCGATGCTATTCTTTTAACAGAATCGGTAACAGATGTGTGGGGAGCAGAAATGCCTCGTACCAGTCTGAAAACTATCTATGATGACATAATTCTTCCTGACCTTGAATTCGCAGTTGACAATCTTCCGGCAGGCAAGTCGACTGATGGTCGTGTGACACAAGACGTTGCAAGAGCAATTTTAGCTGACGTTTACATGACTGTTGCCGGTTATCCATACCAGGAAATAGCCACAGCCCCTGAAAAAGCATGGTGTACAAGTGCATCATGGTCGATGACTGATTATCCGGTTGCAAGTGGTGTTGAATTTCTAAAAAAGGCACAAAGCCAGCTCAATGCATTGTATGGTAAATATTCACTTGGAACGTACGATGATTTGCACGATCCGGCGATGAACAATAGTGGAGAAGCAATATTTCAGGTACAATATGACAGAGAACTCCGGGGTAATGGAGTTATGCAACCATCCCTTCCGTTGTTAAGTGCGATTTCAGTATCAGAAGAAAACGGATCGTTTACACCATGGGTAGGATATTACAATTCCTTTTCTGACAATGATTTGCGAAAACAGGAACGTCAGTTTTTCTTCACATGGGATACTAAAGCTACCAATGTAAATGATACAGTTCGTTTTGATGTTCCACATCTCTATAAGCAATACGTTTACGAGGCTGTTAAAACAACATATGGTTCCGGTCTGAACTGGACGCATTACCGTTATGGAGAAATTTTATTGATGCTCACTGAAGTAAACTGGGCATTAAAACAACTGGGACAATCTGTTTCGGATGATGATATTGTAAAGGGTATTAACGAAATCAGGTCAAGAGCAGAACTTAATCCATTATCTGCAGGTAGCCTCACACTTAAAGACATCTTAAGCGAAAGAGCCTGGGAATTAATTTTTGAAAATAAAATGCTCTGGGATCAACGTCGCACAAGAAAATGCGTTGTGTATGGCGATGGAGAAATTTCAACTATTCACAATTTCGTTGGTCATCAGCCTGCAATTTTCAACTATGCTTTTGCTCCAATGCATCTATTATCACCCATTCCTGGGAATGAAATTGCCAGAAATGCGCTAATGGAACAGAATAGTGGGTATTTGCCTACAAATTAATAAGTGTTGTATTTTATAATTATCTAATTAAGAAAAATATGAAAACAAAAATTATAATATCACTATCATTAATCGTTGCAACAGCTTTAATGATGAGTTGTACCGATCAACCTTATTTCGATATTCCATACGATGAAAACGGGGATGTATTAATTACCGAAATTTCGGTAGTTACGGCAGATGAAGTAACAACTGCTGATGAATCATTCACCATAAACTGCTATTTTCCTAATGCGAACCCAGGCAGTACAATGGTAGCAACCGTTTTAAAACGTCAGGTACCTTCCTGGGATCCCAACGGAGCAGAGCAACTTCTTCCATTGGCATCAACAGAAAAAAGTATAACTGTTGGTAATGACCATAAAACCTCGGTTTCTTATACCAGGCAGGAAGCACAGCTTGTTAATGTTGGTGATGCCGTGACTGTTGTATTCTCGGGTGAAACAGATTCAGGAATTATTGAAATTGTATTGGCTAATGCCAACGAGGAATAATATTAATTAATTCGTAACGCATAACGGGCCGTCTCTAAGGAGATGGCCTTTTTTCAGATTCTTTCCTTAACTTTGGTCGATTAACTATAAAACAACTAAAAACAAAATGGACAAAGAGAAACAAGTTCCCAGACGCGATTTTCTAAAAACTTCAGCTGTAGTTGCCACAGCAGTTGCAGTTCCAACGTTACTTTCAACCGGATGTGCCGAAGAAAAGCAAGAACAAGAAGAAAAAAAATGGCCTGAAGGAAAACTTAATATTGCTGTTGTCGGTATTGGCATGGGTTGGGGCAATATGAAAAACTGTATGGATGAAAATATTGTGGCATTATGTGATGTTGATTTAGACCGTATGGCCAAACGGATTGTATCGTTTAAAGAAGAATATCCGGATAAAACAGTTCCATATCAATACCAGGACTACAAAAAAATGTTTTCCGAGATCGGAGATAAGATAGATGCAGTAATTATTGCAACACCAGACCATACACATGCAAATATTACCCTGGATGCGATGAAACTTGGTAAACATGTGTACTGTCAGAAACCACTTACACACTCTGTTTATGAATCAAGAATACTTACACAAGCTGCAGAAAAGTACAACGTAGCTACCCAGATGGGTAACCAGGGTGCATCGGGTGACGATACTTACCTTGTATGCGAAGGTATCTGGAACGGTGATATTGGCGAGGTTAAAGAAGTTCATGCCTGGACCAACAGACCAATTTGGCCACAATGTTTAAACCGCCCGGATGAAACTCCGGCCAAACCAAAAGGATTAAACTGGGATTTATGGCTGGGGCCTGCTCCTGTCAGACCTTATTCGCCAATGTATCATCCATGGAACTGGCGCGGTTGGTTCGATTTTGGAACCGGAGCCCTTGGTGATATGGCTTGCCATATCCTGGATGTTGTAATGCGTAGTTTACGTTTGCAATACCCAACAGGTATAGAAGCCAGCTCCTCAAAATGGACATTGGAATCACCTCCTGAAGCAGAAAAAATTTCGTACTATTTCCCGGCTCGCGAAAAATACAGAAATGTAGATATGCCCGAAGTTAAAGTAACCTGGTACGACGGTGGTTTAATGCCCGATCGTCCACTGGAACTCGAAGACGGAGAAACGATGGGAGACAATGACGGCGGTGTACTATTTGTAGGAACAAAAGGGAAAATAATGTGTGGATGTTATGCAAAAAATGCAAAACGTTTGCCAACAAAAGAGTTTAAAGACTATAAACCAACTACCGATGAAAGATTAGTTGAAGGCGGTATTCAAGGCCATGAAAAAGACTGGATCAGGGCTTGTAAAGAAGATCCTGCCACCCGGGTAAAGCCAAAATCGCATTTTGGCTTTGCGGGTCCGTTTAACGAAGTAGTGGTTATGGGAACTGTTGCTGCCAGACTGGCCGGACTTCAACGTGTACTTCAATGGGATGGACAGAATATGGAATTTACCAATATTAAACCAGGAGAGCAAATACGAGTACCCAAATCGGTGAAACTCGACACCAGCCGACAATCTCCACGCTACAAGAGCGAATACGAAGTTATTGACGCATACGAATATGCCAAGAGCCTGATTAATCTGAAACCCAGAGCTGGCTGGGAGCTAAAATTATAAGCAAGAGTATATAAATATAATTTTTCTAAGAGCCGGTTAATAACAAAACCGGCTCTTTTTTTATCTCCACTTACAAACCTCCTCTCACACAAAAGTGGCGGCTGTATCTAACATTAAGATAATCCGGTTATTCCAGGATAAGTTTCTCGCCAACAATCGGTTTTATCCTCTGGAATTTATCTTAGTAAAGCCAAACATTATTTATCCAACACAAACTATTTCAATTATTTACAATGCATGTTTTGATATAAAACATTTTTATATATTTGCCGCCATTATTAACCACGTGTTCTTGATAACCACGTAAAAAACAAGAGTATGAAAAACAAGGTTTCTGTATTGTTTATGCTGACAGGTATTTTATTCGCAACCTGTCTTTTACTGTCCAACATTCTTGCCTCAAAAATTATGATGATAGGACCATGGTCGGCGCCGGCCGGAGTTCTTATTTTTCCGTTGGCTTACATTATCAATGATGTATTGGTTGAAGTTTGGGGATACCAGAAAACCCGCCTGATAATCTGGGCCGGTTTTGGTGTAAATGTTCTGGCAGTAGTATTTTTCACACTGGCCATTTCGGTTACGGCTGCTCCTTTCTGGCAAAATCAGGAAGCATTCTCTACTGTTCTCGGAAGCACACCACGGATAGTGGCAGCAAGTATGCTGGCTTATCTGCTGGGCTCTTTTCTGAATGCTTATGTAATGAGTAAATTTAAAGTACTAACCAAAGGAAAAGGATTTTCCATTCGTGCAATTTTTTCCACATTGGTTGGTGAAGGTGCCGATTCCATGATTTTTATCTCGATTGCTTTTGCTGGCGTATTTCCGATAAAAGTGATTCTTGGCATGATTGTAACACAGGCGCTAATTAAAACTATTTACGAAATTGCCATACTTCCTCTTACCATCTGGACAGTTAACAAAGTCAAAAAGATTGAGGGAATTGACACTTTTGACTACTCCGTTTCGTACAATCCGTTTCGTATAAAACAAATTGACAATGCACAATAACGCGACATTGGTAGTCTTCTCGGGAGGACAGGATTCGACGACCTGTCTTTTCTGGGCAAAAAAGAAATTCGGTAAGGTATTGGCCATTGCCTTTGATTATGGACAACGTCACAATATTGAATTGGAAGCAGCCCGTCATATTTCAGGCATTGCCGGTATTCCATTCCATGTTTTCAAAATGGATTTACTATCGCAATTAACGGCAAATGCGCTTACCTCGTCGGGAATTGAAGTTGAAAAAGAAAAACCCGATGAACGCCCGCCCAATACATTGGTAGAAGGCAGAAACATGCTTTTTCTGACTTACGCTGCCATTTTTGCCAAAGAACATAAAATCCATAATTTGGTAACAGGTGTTGGTCAGGCCGATTTTAGTGGCTACCCCGATTGCAGAAACGATTTTATTGTATCGCTCAACCAAACATTAAGCCTGTCGATGGATTTTGAATATAAAATACACACTCCATTGATGTGGAAAAACAAAAGCCAGATTTGGCAACTTGCCGATGAATTGGGCGTATTTGAATTTGTCAGAGACCAGACTGTTACCTGCTACAACGGAATAAAAGGAGCAGGCTGCGGTGAATGCCCGGCCTGCGGATTACGGAACAAAGGATTACAAAATTATTTAGCACAAAGACAATGAGCGAATTAAAAAACCTGGGACAGGAAACCAATTATCTTTTCGACTATCAACCCAATGTTTTGGAATCGTTTGACAACAAACACCCTGAAAACGATTATTGGGTAAAATTCAATTGTCCCGAATTTACCAGTTTATGCCCCATTACCGGGCAGCCCGATTTTGCAACCATTTACCTGAGTTACATTCCCGACGAGAAACTGGTGGAAAGTAAAAGCTTGAAATTATACCTGTTCAGTTTTCGTAATCATGGTGCTTTTCACGAAGATTGTATCAATATTATAATGAAGGACCTGATTCAGGTAATGAATCCGAAATACATTGAAGTTTGGGGAAAGTTTTTACCCCGCGGCGGTCTCAGCATCGATCCGTTTAGCAACTACGGAAAACCCGGTACAAAATATGAAGAAATGGCCTGGCACCGAATGCAAAACCACGATTTAAATCCTGAAAAGATTGACAACCGGTAATTTGGCAATCTATTTAATCATGTCTCCAATAACATTGTATGCTTCGCTTACTGTGGCATCTTTTGTAAGAAAACTCTTAAAACGCTCATTAATTCTTTGCCATTCTGGATCGTTGCTGTATTTCTCCAGATCGTACGAGTTATTTTCTGTTGTAAATGGCAAATTATTAATAGCTTGCGTATCTTGGTATAATTTTACCAACTGATTTCGATCTCTGCTCATTTGTATAAAATCTTCCATTCTCAGGCTGACATACTTTTCATTTTGCATCCGTACAAAACTCTCTTCAAGTTTAATTATATTCTGAATAGCGGTATCTTTCATCTGCCTCTCAATACTTAACTTTAACAACGAGTCTACCGGCAATTCGGGAAGAGGATTGTAGCTAAATTCCGGAACAATTGTGTCTTGCTCTAAAGCAAAAGGCATGTCCTTTTCAGTTGAAATTACTTTTGAAAATCCATCCTGAACTCTTATGTCAGGAACAACTCCATATTTTTGATAACTAAGGCCTGTCATGCGGTTCAGTTTTGCCCTGGTAACTTTAACAAATCCGTATTCATTGGGGATTCTGTTTGCCATTTCATACGACCGGACCAACTTTCGGCCAATTGGTAAAATATTCTGTGCACTTGCTTTACCATAAGAATTTGTACCGATCAATATTGCCCTGTTGTAGTCTTGTAAGGCTGCACTCAATAATTCTGATGCAGAGGCACTGCCTCCGTTTATTAAAACCACAATCGGCCCTGAAAACCATTTTTCTGCCTCCTCGTTGGCAAGCACTGTCTGAATGCCATCTTTATCCGTATGAATAGCCAAAGCTCCTTTTCCCAACAGAAAACCAGCTATTTTCATCGCCTCATATTCCGATCCCCCCGGGTTATTACGTAAATCTATTACCAACCCTTCTATTCCATCTTCCTGAAGCTTAACAAGATCGCGTAAAAAATCGGTAGAACTACCGTTTATTCCCATTCTTCCAAATTCGGTATAAAACTGAGAAAAAGAAAGATAACCAATTTTATGTACCCCATTTAGCAGGCAACTGTAACTCATACTCTCCTTTGTATCTACTTTCCCCTTTAACAAAATCACACTTTTTACCTCCCCGTTTGGCTTTTTTACGGCCAGCTCAACTTTATTCTCTTTCGAAATAGCAAACAACCGGTCTACCTCTTCCAAATCAGAAAAAGCCAGTTCCAACTCCTGTTCTCCCATCTTCACATTAATCAGAATATCTCCTTCTTCCAGCTCTTTAGAAAGCCATGCCGGACTTTCAGGTGCTATCTCTTTTATAACTACTTCTTTGTTGAGGTTTTGATCGAGGGAAAATCCAAATGCATAATTTTCTTTTGTAAGCGAAGACTCAAAATCCTCTTTATCGTGTTTTGAAAAGTAAACCGAATGCGGATCATAACAGGAGGTAATAGTCCCCAGCAGCGACTCCAAAATATACCCCGGGATTCCACCATCATACTTCTCCAAAAATTGCAGCCTTCTTTTTTCGCGTTCCGCAATTTTTAGCCAAATCTCAGAATTCCGCCCGATTAAACTATCGGAAACTGCCAGATTTATCAACACACTATCGGGCTGGCTTATTACCAAACTATTCAGTATTTCGTACTTTAAATACTTTCGCCACCGGTCCCGATGTTCTGCTTCATCTTTTGCCAGGGTCGGCAACTCTTCCTTCTGAAACACAATGGAATCAGGAATACAAAAAGAAAACCCCTGAGAGAAGCAACTATCTATTAAACTGTTTGCCACTCCAAGTTGGTGCGAATAATTTGCGGAAAGAGAATCGACAAAAGTTGTTATAAGATTTTTATTCGGTACACATAACGAATCTTTATAAATAGAAATTCCTTCAAGCGATTTCCGTGTTAATATTAATCCCGAAGGATCAATCCTTTTAATTAGTTGATTATAAATTTCATTGGAGAATTTGGCATTGAGCGGCTTCGGATTAAGATGAAGACCATTCATCGAGGCAAGCAAAGTTGTAACTTTTTCGCCTGCCGGCACTTCATTTTGAGCCCGGGTTCTTCCAATCGTAATAGTCAAAACGAACAGGATTAAACCAACTCCCTGAAAAAAGGACAACACCATCTTTAAAGAAAATTTTATGTGCATTTGATTCTTTTAAACAATGATACTAAACTTTATTTTCTATTCTGCAAATGCCGGTAACATAATCTGATGGTATTTAAAGCCGATTCAGGTCTATATCGTTCTGGCAGGCTTCCGTTAACAATACTATTGGCAAACAGAACCAGTTCGTTAAAATATCCATCTCCCAAATCGTTGGCATCAACTGAAATTCTTTTCTCATCATTATCGATGTAAACATTAGCTGCATCATCAGTAGAAAAACTAACGGTTGCTTTTTCAAACACGGCCACATATCCTGCCCGAAAAGGGAAATTTGTATGAAAAATATTTCCACCTTCAATTTTTACCTTTACATTTTTTGAAAGATATTCCCAGGTAGCATTCAAATAATCGTGGTTACTCAATTTGCCCGACAAAACTTTACTTTCAATTTTATCCGGCTCTTCTTCCATAATAAAAGCAGCAAAATCGATATCGTGAATAATCAAATCGAAAAGTGCGCCGCCACTGCTTCCAAAATCTTTCTGTTTTTCTTTCCACTGCCCCCAAACCGGAATTCCTGAAAAACGGGTTAACGAAATAAAATTCAACTTCCCGTAAGTTTCCGATTTTATAATTTCGTGCAACTTTTTATAGGGCGACATAAACCGAACAACATGTGCAACCATCAAAATCAGGTTCTTTTCCTGCGCCAGTTTTATCAACTCCTCTCCTTTTTTTATATCCAGTACAAATGGTTTTTCAACCAACACATGCAGCCCGTTATTAAGTGCTTCTTTTACCATTGAGTAGTGCAGATTGGTATGTACGCAAACAAGTACGGCATCTATTTTTTGGTTTTTTAAGCAGGTTTGCAACGAATCATAAACAGGCACTCTTTTCAGGGCGTCCACGTCTGTTTCGCCGGTAGCAAAATTGCCTTCCGGGTTGTCAACCTTTCTGGCCACGGCATCCGGATCTTTTTCGATAATGGCAGCCAACTCCAGCTCCTCACAAGTTAGAATGTTCCTGCTGTGCGTAATGCCCATAAAACCAAATCCAATAACTGCTACTCTCTTCATAAGTTAAAGTGTTAGATATGTACTTTATATCACCCCTCTGTCAGTCTTTCAACTGACATCTCCCCTGAAATTCAGGGGAGAATAGAGGGAAATTCCGTGGCAAGCCACGGGGAATTATTTGATTAAGAAAAACAGAACTATGTCCTAACATTTTACTTAATCGTAAAAACTACTTTCGAGATCTTTCCGTTTGCTCCCGCAGCAAATCCCTCCAACTGTTCCGGTGCCGCCCGAAACGTGTAAAAACCTTTTTCATCCAGAAACTGCCAGTTCATCCCATTATCTGTGGAAAAATCGCAGCCGGTTTTTCCAATGGTAAAGTCAAACGAATAATTACCATCGGTTACATGTTGAACACACGACCGATATTCTTTTGGCATAGTTACCGCAGGCAACCAATTTTTACCACCATCTACCGAATAAGCCGCAATGTTGGTATTTAATTCCGGCTGGTCGTAAATTCCGCCAACAACAATTCCTTCCCTGGCATTTTTAAAAGAAACAGAAAAAATACCCGACGATGCCAGTCCACGTATCATAGGTGTTTTGGCAACCCGCCACAACTTGCCAAAATCGCCGGAATAAAACACACGGGCTGCTTTACCTCCGCTGGCAATCCACACTTTCCCTGTTGGCAAATATTCAATGCAGGTATTTGATGCGGCAAAATTGGCTTCGCCCTCCTCAATATCCGGTAAGTTCACAATTCGTTCCCAATTTCTACCACCGTTTTCAGTACGCAAAACAAAAAATTTCCCGTCAACCGGATCACTGACAGCCAAACCGTAATTCTCATCGGCAAATTTTAACGAATTAAAAAACAAACCCTTTGTAGTATCCTGAAAAACAACCTCCCACGATTTACCTCCGTCTTCAGTTTTGTAGCCAAAATCCGGACCGGCCACGCCAAAAACCATGGCCCTGTTTTCGTCCCAGGCATGTATACTTCTAAAATCGTTTTTTTCTGCCCCCGGTACAGAATTTACAGACCACGTTTCTCCACCGTCTTTCGAGACTATAACAGTTCCACCCGATCCGCTTGCCCATACAACATTTTTATCGACAACACAGAGTCCTCTTAAACTGGCATTCGTATTTGTAACCAATTCATAAAAAGATACTTTCACAGTTTTATCTCCTTTTGTTGAACACGACTCAGTAACAAAAAATAAAACCAACAGAAAAAACAAATATTTATACATTCCGATAATTGATTTAATATGGTCAGCAAGTAAAACTAATAAAATTGTTTTACCATGATTCTGAATAAAAAGCATATTTTTGAAAACGTCATTTTCTTACTCGAATTTAATTTAGCATAAAATGGAAAACTTCTCCAACCCAATAGTACTTCCTGGTGATCTTCCTGAGATTGATGCCAAAACATTCAATCCGCTTGATAAAAAATATTTAAAAATTGCATTTATCAGAATAGCTCTTTTCTTTGTTTTACTTACTGGTGCGTTTGTCGCATTTCTTTCTTTTTCTGATGAACAAATTCCCAAAACGCTGATAATACTTATTATATCGGGTCTTGTATTTCTGATTGTTTACTTGATTGTTATTACCATTGTTGCTTTTCCACGAAAAGGATATCTGGTACGCGAAAAAGACATTTCGTTCCAAAGAGGATTAATTACTTATAAACTAACTACAGTGCCATTTAACCGCATTCAGCATGTTGAAGTGAACCAGGGAATACTGGCAAAAGTGTTTAAACTTTCGTCGCTCAAACTTTTTACCGCCGGCGGAAATGCCAGCGACCTATCAATTCATGGATTACCTGAAGCGACTGCAAAAAATCTTAAAGCATTTTTGTCGGAAAAAATAAGCGAACATGAATAATCCGGATCTTAGCACGCCAACCCGACAATCGGTAAAAGGATTGGTTTTTATTTTTTTACAATCCGTTCGTCAGGCAGTTCGAATGTTTTGGGCACTAATTGCGGTACTGGTTATTCAGAAAAATATATTCGACCACAAAGCCATGCTTCCAATCGCCTTGGTTGTATTAGGATTGCTGTTTACCGTTCACTCCGTTTTGTATTACCTGAACTTCTATTTTTATGTAAAAAATGGAGAGTTTATCCTGAAAAAAGGATACTTACGGAAGAAAGTACTTACAATTCCACTCGAACGTATTCAGAGTGTAAATACCAAACAAAACCTGATTCAGCAGGTTTTAAATGTTGTAGCTCTTGAAATTGATACGGCGGGCACAGTAGGGAAAGAGCTAAAAATACATGCACTTGAAAAATCGTTCGCCAGTGCTTTGCACGAATTATTAAGTAGTAAAAATGCCGAAACCTCCGACACAACTGAAACTCTCGAAACCACAGTAAATACCGGTTCTGAAAAACTTATTTTAAAACTTAATCCGGCTGATTTATTAAAAATAGGAATCAGTGAAAATCACTTACGAACCGGACTTATTATTCTTGCATTCGGCTATCAGATTTTTAACCAGGCACAGGAGGTTTTCAGAGAAAAAGCAGATGAGTACTCCGGAGAGTTTGTAAACTTTATGTCCAACTCAAGCCTGGCATTAATCATTTTCCTGGCTCTATTTTTTCTAATTGTTTCTGTCTTAATTTCCTTGCTAAGAACCCTGATTAAATATTTCGATTTCAAACTGGTAAAAAAAGAAAATGCTTACCGTATAGAAGCCGGAATATTCAACAAAAGAAATGTTGTATTACCTCACAATAAGATTCAGGAATTAATTTGGGAAACCGGTCCCTTAAAAAAACAATTTGGAATATATACTCTGGTTTTTAAACAGGCCGTAAGCGGGCAAAACAAAAAAGTACAGTTGGTTGATGCTCCCGGGTGTTTAACCGAACACCTGGAATTATTGAAAAACGATTTGTTTGGAGAAGACAAACTCTCCAATACCACAAAATTCTACTCAAACACCTATTATTTCAGAAGGCTTTGGTCTTTTACAGGTTGGCTGCCACTTATTTTGGCAACTCCTTTTTTATATTCCGAATGGATTTTCTGGCTGATTGCAGGCTTTTGGCTTTTGTCAACAGCGGGCTATAGTTATTTAATCCTGAAAAAAAGCTATTTCGTAATAAACAACGAGCAGGTTCGAATTTCGTCAGGAGCCATTTCTCACACATGGAAACAGATGGAGTTATTTAAAATTCAGTCGGTAGAATTTAAACAAACATTTTTTCAGAAACGCAGATCGCTTGCCACTTTAAAACTAATGAATGCTTCCGGGTCGATACGTATTCCATACATAAACGAAGAACCGGCAAAACGGATTTACAATTATCTTTTATACCATACCGAAATTTCGAAAAAAAGCTGGATGTAAATTCATATTTACTATTTTAATGGTCTGAATGAGATAATAAAATACCGGCAGAAATTATACACCAATAAAGTACGTGGAAATCTGCAAAGTTATCGTAATACATCAACCAATATTACTGGAATGGTACAAAAAGTTGTACAATTGGTTGCTGTCAATTAAAAATGTATTGTAAATTCTGACTTATTGATTTAACCGGAATTCATTTTAAATTCTAAACCATATTAAAATGAAATTACAACTTTTACTAGTTTTCGTTATCTGCACAATAGCCATTTCAGCTAAAGAATACCACGTTGCCAAAACCGGAATTGATTCAAATCCCGGATCAGAAGATGCTCCTTGTCTGACGATTCAGAAAGCCGCAAATATTGCCTTGCCTGGCGATATAATCACAGTGCACGAAGGTGTTTATCGCGAAAGAATAAATCCACTGCGCGGAGGAGAATCCGATGTGGTACGCATTACCTACCAGGCTGCAAAAGGAGAAAAGGTTGAAATAAAAGGATCGGAAGTAATCAGTTTTTGGACAAAATTTAAAGGTACCACCTGGAAAGCTGTTATTCCCAATTCATTTTTTGCCAATTACAATCCTTTTAAAGATTTGGTTAAGGGAGATTGGTTTAACAACAAAGGCAGAATTCATCATACCGGAGAAGTTTATCTGAACGGGAAATCGATGTGGGAAATGGAAATACTGGAAAAGGTTTTACACCCTAAAACCGTAAAAGATAATTTCGATCCTGAAGGCTCAACCTACACCTGGTACTGCGAAAGCGATGAAACGAATACATACATTTATGCCAATTTTCATGAAGCGAATCCCAATGAAGAGCTCGTTGAAATTAATGTTCGTAAAAGCTGTTTTTACCCTGAAAAAACCAACATAAACTTTATAACAGTCCGAGGTTTTTATATGAGCCAGGCAGCAACACAATGGGCTCCTCCAACTGCAGAACAAATCGGGTTAATAGGTACTAACTGGAGTAAAGGCTGGATAATTGAAAACAACGTTATCCGCAACTCGAAGTGTTCTGGAATTACTCTTGGGAAACATGGAGATGAATTTGACAATACCTCCGAAAACTCAGCTGAAGGTTATGTTGAAACTATAAAACGGGCACTGGCTCGCGGCTGGAGTAAAGAAAACATAGGGTCGCATATCGTTCGAAACAACATCATTTCCGATTGCGAACAAACCGGCATATGTGGAAGTATGGGCGGTGTTTTTAGCCGGATTGAGAATAACGACATTTACAATATCTGGACAAAAAGAATGTGGACCGGAGCAGAAATGGGCGGTATAAAAATACATGCTTCTATTGATATGCTGATTAAAAACAACCGCCTCAAAAATTGCGGACGCGGGCTTTGGCTCGATTGGATGGCACAAGGAACCCGGGTTACCGGAAACCTTTTTTACAACAACACAACCGACGATATTTTTGTGGAGGTAAACCACGGGCCATTCCTCATCGACAATAACATTCTTTTATCGGAACATTCCATACCCGACTGGTCGGAAGGCGGCGCTTATGTACACAACCTTATTGCCGGAAATATTCAAATGCGACCACAAAGCAGAGAAACTCCGTATATGTTGCCGCACTCAACCCAAATGGCAGGCCTCAGTACCACTCAATGTGGCGATAATCGCTACTTCAATAATATTTTTGTAGGAGGAGTGCCAGAAAACCAAAATGAACAATCGGGGCTTGGAGCCTATGAAAATGCTAAATTGCCCATGTACGTTGATGGTAACATTTATCTGAATGGAGCCAGACCTTTTAAAAACGAAACCAATCAAATAACATTACAGTACAATCCTAATATCCGCATAGAAGAAAATAATGATGGTGTTTTTCTTTACATGAATTCAGATAAGCAAATGGTAAAAATGAAAAACAAGGTAATTACTACAGCGTTGTTGGGAAAAGCTCAGATTTCCGGACTTCCTTATGAAAATCCTGACGGTACACCACTTGTAATAGAGTACGACTATTGGGGAGAAATAAAAAACAAAAGAAACCCAACTGCCGGACCATTTGAGAAGCAAAACTCCGGGGAGATAAAAGTAAAAGTCTGGAAGAAATAAACACAAATAACTAATCAATAATACATTACGATCATGAGTTCAAGAGAACAATTTTTAAAAACTGTAAACCACCAGCAAACCGACCGGGTAGTTATGGATTTTGGGGCAACAGCTGTTACCGGAATCCATGTGCAAACGCTTTCAAAACTACGCCGTCATTATGGGTTACAACGAAAACCAATTCGTGTAATAGAACCCTATCAAATGCTGGGCGAAGTAGGCTGGGAATTAATCGATGCAATTGGGATTGATGTAATTGGTGCCTGGGGGAAAAATAATATGTTCGGATTTAACAACCATGCTCCGTACAAAGAATGGAAAACTCCCTGGGGACAGCGTGTAATGGTCCCAACTAAATTTAATACAACAACCGATAAGAATGGCGATTTACTGATGTACCCCAAAGGCGACACATCTGCAGAACCATGCGCAAAAATGCCCAAAGCAAGTTATTTTTTCGATGCACTTATCCGACAGGAACCTGTTGTGGAAGAAGAACTAAATATTGACAATAACCTTGAAGAATTCGAATTAATTAACGAAACAGACCTGGAACACTGGCGCATTGAAGTTGACAAAGCCTATTTTTCGGGGAAAGCCGTAATTGCATCATTTGGAGGTACTGCCCTCGGCGATATCGCCCTGGTTCCCGGAATGAGTTTAACAAAGCCTAAAGGAATTCGTGATGTAGCCGAATGGTATATGAGTACTGTTACACGTCCCGATTATGTAAAAGGTATTTTTGCGCGTCAGGTGGAAATTGCCATAGAAAACCTGAAACGGATTTTTGCAGTTGTAGGTAATAAGGTAAACGCTGTTTTTATTTGCGGTACCGATTTTGGCACACAAAACTCAACCTTCTGTTCTCCTGAGCAGTTTGACGAATTATGGCTGCCCTACTACAAAAAAATTAACGACTGGATACACGAAAACACACAGTGGAAAACATTTAAACACTCGTGTGGTGCCGTTGAGGGTTTAATGGATAATTTCATCCGTGCCGGTTTCGATATTATCAATCCGGTTCAGGTTAATGCTGCCGGTATGGACCCCAAAAAACTAAAACAGAATTATGGCAAGGATATAGTTTTTTGGGGTGGCGGAATTGATACACAACAAGTATTGCCTTTTGGAACTCCAAAAGAAGTGCGCGAACAGGTTTTACAATCCTGCGAGATTTTCTCAAAAGGCGGAGGTTTTGTTTTTAATGCTGTTCACAATATCCAGGCAAATGTTCCGGTTGAAAATATTGTTGCAATGTTTGATGCAATAAAAGAATTTAATGGAAAATAATGTAAGTTTGTAAAGGTCGGTCACAGTTTCGGAGAAATCTGGAACTGTGATACTGATCACTATTTATAAATACCTAAACCGATTAAAATGAAAAAGATTTTAGTGGTACTTCTTGTTGTATTTGCAACACAGACAGTTTTTTCGCAACGCTACAAAAACAACTGGAAATCAATTGACAGCCGCCCCGTCCCCCAATGGTTTGAAGATGTAAAATTTGGAATTTTTATACACTGGGGACTTTATGCAGTTCCGGCATGGGCTCCGGCCAATGCAGATATTGGAGTTTATGCCAAATACTCCGAATGGTACTGGTATCGAATCAACGACAATAGCAAAGCCGGCAAACTTTTTCGCGATTATCACAACAAAACATACGGCGAAGATTTTAAATATCAGGATTTCGCCCCCATGTTTAAGGCACAACACTGGGACCCGGAACAATGGGCAGAACTGTTCAAACGTGCCGGAGCCAAATATGTGGTTTTAACATCAAAACATCACGAAGGATACACGCTGTGGCCAAGCGAACAAAGCTGGAACTGGAACAGTGTTGATGTTGGCCCGCATCGCGATATTTGCGGAGATTTAACCAAAGCAGTTAAAGATGCAGGCCTGCACATGGGATTTTATTATTCGTTGTACGAATGGTACAATCCGCTGTACCATAACAACCTTGAAAAGTACGTTGATGACCACATGATTCCTCAAATGAAAGATTTGGTAACAAGTTACGAACCGGACATTTTGTGGACCGACGGTGAATGGGATTATCCAAGCGACAAATGGAAAAGCACAGAGTTTTTAGCCTGGCTTTACAACGATTCTCCCGTAAAAAACACCATATGTATAAACGACCGCTGGGGAAAAGAAACACGGAGCAAACACGGTGGTTATTATACTACTGAATACGATTTGGTTCACAGCCAGACAGATATTGGAGAAATAGAACGCCCCTGGGAAGAATGTCGCGGAATAGGTACATCATTTGGCTACAACCAGATGGAAACACCTGTAAACTACATGACTTCTGATGCCTTAATTGATATGCTTATCAGTAAAGTGGCAAGCGGTGGAAATCTATTACTTGATGTTGGACCAACAGCCGACGGACGTATACCGGCCATACAGCAGCAGCGTTTATATGATATAGGCGATTGGTTACAAATAAATGGCGAAGCAATTTACGGCACAAAAAAATGGAAGGATGCCAAAGAAAACCAGTTACAAGATGTATACTTCACCCAAAAGGGGAAAGATTTATATGTACACTGTACGAAATATCCTGATTCTAACATTGAAATAAAAGGCATAAAAAAAGCATCGGATGTAACCTTGTTGGGCTACTCCGGGAAAGTGGCATTTAAAAAATCGTGGAAAAAGGTAAAAATCAGCGTTCCTCAACTTTCGCCAAACACCAATCCGAGCCAGTATGCCTGGGTGTTTAAAATTGAAAATGCCTTATAATTCATCAATTCCGCAAGCGGAATTTACAGACCACAGATAACACGGATTTACACAGAAAATGATTTCACCCATTTGGGTGAAATAAAATCTGCGACAATTAGTGGAATCAGTGGGAAATAAAAAAAATATCTGCTGAATGTAGAAATATAACACCGAAAACCAATTAAAAACAAATAACACTTTCAAAAATGACAAAAGCTATTGACTTTTTAAAGTCGCACAAAATGACCGCTGATACGATCAATATCAAAGAAGTGGTTAGTGCATTTTTATCGGAAATGGACAAGGGCTTAACCGGAAAAGAAAGCTCGCTTTTAATGTTGCCCACTTATATTGAAGCCGATGGCAAAGTAAAAGCCAACGAGCCTGTAATTGCAATCGATGCAGGCGGAACAAATTTCCGTGCCGCAAAGGTTTATTTCGACGATAACCTGAAACTGGTTACCGAAAATATCCAAAAAGCAAAAATGCCGGGCGTTGATAAAGAATTATCGAAAACAGATTTTTATAACACCTTTGCCAATTATATTGATGGCTATAAATCGGTTTCCGAAAAAGTGGGTTTCTGCTTTTCTTATGCTGCTGAAATCTATCCAAACAAAGACGGGAAATTACTGGAATGGAGTAAAGAAGTAAAGGCTCCGGAAGTGATTGGAACAATGGTAGGGGAAGAACTTTTAGCGGCCATGGGTACTCCTGACAAACAACTTGTTTTAATGAACGATACCGTTTCTACATTATTGGCCGGGAAAGCCGCACGTGCCGTAAAAACCTACGACACTTATATCGGATTTATTCTTGGAACCGGAACAAACACCAGTTACATAGAGGCCAACAAAAACATTACAAAAACCGATGGTTTGGATATGGAAGGCAGCCAAATCATCAATATAGAATCGGGTAATTTCGATAAGGCACCAAGAACGGACATTGATGTTGCTTTTGACAATACAACCAAAAATCCCGGACGCTATGCTTTTGAGAAAATGTTCTCGGGTGGCTATTTGGGAGGACTTTGTACAACAGCTTTAAAAGTAGCTGCCAGCGAAGGTGTTTTTAATGATGCTTCGGCTTTTGAAAACCTGGGAGATTTATCTACCGAAGAGATTAACAAATACGTACACGGAATTGAGGATGCCAAAAGTGTACTTCCGGGAGTATTTTCAAATGAATCGGACAAATTAATTGCAGCCGAAATTATTGATGGCATTATTGAAAGGGCCGCTAAACTGGTTGCTGCAAATATTGCCGCAGTAATTCTGCAGACAGGCAAGGCCAAATCGGCAGAAAAACCGGTACTAATGACCATTGAAGGAACAACTTTTTATAAACTTCACAGATTTAGAGAAATGTTCGAAAACTTCCTTCAGGATTTCCTTTCAGGGGAAAACGAGCGCCACTACGAAATTGTAGAAGTAGAAAATTCAAGTTTGCTTGGGGCTGCTATTGCTGCTATTGTAAACTAGAAGAAAGTTTTCAGTCACAGTCGCAGTCGCAGTTTTCAGGATTATCCTGTACCGGGTATCAATAAACAAAACAGGAACAAACATTCTTTACCACCGGATAAGCCCACCGCATATACAGGGGCTTATCCGGCAGCCCGGATTGTTTCCCGCGTAGTTGTGAGTAAAACTACCTTCCCCAAGGTTTAAACCTTGGGGAAAAGTTTGCATCAGCAATGAAGTGTGGTTACAAGCACCGTTTAATCTACGCCTCGTTACCGTTGTGCTAAAACGAGGTGTAGCGGGGATATTAATCATTATTGAATACTGTTTACTCGATACTTAAGTAAGCTGTCGCGACTTTGCGAAAGTTTGTTTAAGCGGGAGTTTATATTTTCGCAAGCGCGCGAATGTTTGGTTTTTGTTTAAAACAGATCTTCGCGGTCTCGCGAAACTGTCTTTCTGCTTGAGGGGACTTATTCGCAGCTATGCGAAAATCAGTTTCAGTTTTTTTTTAGGCATTCGCGGGGAGGCGAAAGTTTGTATCTAGTTGCGGAGATGGTTTCGCGTGCCTGCGGGGTACTTTTTTGTATTTATTTTCCAACGTTTGAAACTTTGGAAAAGTTTACATCATTGCAACTGCCAACTGAGACTATACACTGCCACTGATTATCATTTCTTCAATCTTTTCAATCTCTTTTAATCCTTTTAACCTGCCAAACTTCGGATATCCGGGATTCGCTGTAAGACCCTCATCTTCAATTCCCTTAATTCCATGATCAGGACGCATTGGAATTTGAGTATCGTTCCGCCCCAAATCCTTTCGCCTCTGCATTTCATCCTGCAGAACTTTTACAAGTTGAGTCATGTTTACTCCGCCATTACTATGCCCCGATTCATAGAAACTGCCATCGTCCAATACTTTTGTATTTCTAAGATGAACAAAATGAATACGATCGGCAAAACGCCTTGCCATTTCAACAACATCATTGTCTTTTCTCGCTGAAAATGAACCGGCACAAAAGGCTATTCCATTGTTTCCTGATGGATTTATATTTTGCAACCATTCTATGTCGTGCATTGTGCTAAAAATACGTGGAAGCCCCAATACCGGAAACGGCGGATCATCAGGGTGAATGGCCAGATTTATTCCCACTTCTTCAGCTACCGGAATTACTTCATTTAGAAAATAAGCCAGGTTTGCACGCAACTGCTTATCGTCGATTTCACGATAACAATTCAAATGACGTAAAAATTCATTTTTATAATCGTCGATGGTAGGATCAATTACACCGTCAATAAATCCCTGTGTAACAACAATAATATTGTGCGCCAGCTTCTCAGCTTCATCCGTGGTCATCTGCCGGAAATATTGTTCAGCTTCCTGCAACAATTCTTTTGGGTAATCCTCTTTTGCACCCGGTCTTTTCAGAATATAAATATCAAAAGCAGCAAAAACAGGATACTCAAAAAGCATGGATTCGCCACCTTCAGGCAACTGAAATGCCAGGTTGGTTCGTGCCCAGTCCAACACCGGCATAAAATTATAAACCACCGTTTTAATCCCACATTCTGCTAAATTCCTTAACGATGTTTTATAATTACTTATATGTGTTTTTCGAAGATCGCTACCCGTTTTAATGGCTTCTGTCACCGGTAAACTTTCTACTACCGACCAGCCAAGTCCTGCACTTTCAATTCGCTGCTTTACTCTCTTAATTTCTGAAATAGGCCAAATTTCGCCATTTGGAATATGGTGCAGTGCGGTTACCACTTCTTCCACTCCGTTTTGCTTTAACCATTCCAACTCAACGGAATCCTTTTCACCAAA
Source organism: uncultured Draconibacterium sp. (assembly GCA_947492175.1). Taxonomy (GTDB): domain Bacteria; phylum Bacteroidota; class Bacteroidia; order Bacteroidales; family Prolixibacteraceae; genus Draconibacterium. The sequence goes on from CANLMQ010000013.1 coordinate 127,529, forward strand.
CCAACGCCAACTCTTTTTCAACTTCATTCGTTTATAATTGTAATTTTTAGCGATAACTCATCCAATCACCAATACTAAAAACTCACCTTTTATCGCACTGTAAACTGCAACTGAGACTGTCTACTCTCTTTATACCCCGCTAAACGAACTAAATCCGCCATCAACCGGAACAATTGTACCCGTAACGAAACTGGCTGCATCGGAGCACAAATAGTGTACAGTTCCGTTTAACTCAGCAATATCGCCAAAGCGCCCCATAGGTGTTTTTGCAATTACCTTTTGGCTGCGTTCGGTATACGAACCATCCGGTTTTATCAAAACTTTTTCGTTTTGTGTGCTAATGAAAAATCCGGGAGCAATGGCATTTACCCGTATCTTTTCACTGAATTTTGTTGCCATTTCCATAGCCAGCCATTTTGTAAAAATTTCGACACCCGATTTAGCCACTGAGTATCCCGGCACACGGGTAATGGATGATATGGTTGCCATGCTCGAAATATTGATAATCGTACCACTTTTTTGTTCGCCCATTACTTCGCCAAATACCAAACAAGGATAAACTGTTCCGTTTAAATTTAAATCGGTTACCTTATTAAAATCCTTGATTTTCATATCAAAGACAGTTTGTTCTTCGGTTAGCGTGGCTCCCGGCAAATTTCCGCCTGCTGTGTTTACTAAAATATCAATCCTCCCCCACTTTTCGAGGATAGCTTCTTTCGCCTTTTTCAATTCATCAATATCCAACACATTCACCACCAGCCCTATTCCTTCTCCACCGGCATTCCTGATCTTACTCAATCGCAAATCAACATTTTCCTGCGTTCGCCCAATTACAGCTACCTTCACTCCATTTGTCGCCAGGTATTTTGAAATACTGCCTCCCAAAGTTCCTGATCCTCCCGTTACTACCGCTACTTTCCCTTTTATATCAAAAAGATTCATTGTACTACTTTATAATATGCCAATATTACGCATGAAAACGGGTTTTGTTTGATTCGTATTTTGCAAGTGCTTGTACAATCTTTACCAATTACCTCGATTCCGCAAGCGGAATTTAACAGACCACAGATAACACAGGTTTACACAGAGAATAATTTCATCAATTTGTGGGAAACAAAATGTGCGGCAAGTAGCGTAATCTGAGGGAAATAAAAAATACTTGCGAATTTAGGAATTACACAAGCTCGTATATTTCAGATTTTATTAAATCAAACAAAAAAACATGTTGAAACCTCGACTGAAAGTTATGATTCAGAATTTTATTGGGGAGGTTAAAACTTTTTACACCACGAAGCCTGTCGGTGGTTATTAACAACCAATAATAATTAAGACGTTGTTTTTGATACAGCCTGAGTTTTTCGTCCTTTTTATAAATGGAATTTCGAATATCGTCGACCACATTATTCGAAATCCCTAAATTATTGGCGCGTTCCCATATTGCTGTTTTCAATTTTGGATGATGTACAATCAGAATTTCATTCACTCCGTCGGGCAACTCGTTGTTTTGGATTGATTCTTTAAAAAAGCTGTTTTCATTTTTGCCCCGAACGTAATTCAGTACCACGTTCGACACGATAACAGCAACGGCAATTTCCCGCTCAGCTGTTAATTTATTACCTGCATCAAACAAAACTTTTACAAAAAAACGCATGTTAGAATGACGTTCGAACAGTTCTTTTGCCATCGAAATTATTCGTTCGCAAAGCTTAATCTCATTTATTTGTTCAGAATCAGGAGCCAATGCATTTGCCGGATTAAGACGGGTAAGTTCAATCCCCAGCAAATGTTTGTTTTTCATTTTCACAATAAAATCAGGCGATTCCGAAGGTACTGCACTACCTGAAGGGAAATCAGGATTACACATTCGAAAATAGTCCATTAATAATATTTCAAGTTGTTTCCTTTCTTCACGCATGATTTTTATGCCGCTATTTTTTAGGTGTATTCGTTTTCATCAAATCAAACAGATCGTTCACAATGGCGTCCCGATCGAAATTTTCCCAGATATAAATCTTATTCGGATTTTCAGGCTGATCTTCCCAGGCATCACCAACTAACTTGGGTGCCGGAATTTCCTTTTTCTGCCCCCAGTTTTCATTTTTAAGAATTGCAGGTACAACCATATCGAAAAGTGCGCGCGAAGGTGGATTGCCATACATTTCGGCCTTTTTAAAAAGATGTGCAGAATAATCGCCAAAACAATTGAACTCGCCTCCGTGACGCCCGGTTATGATAGTTGCTGATACGGGGCCTGCCCCTTTCATATTGGCACTCATTTCGGCAGGCGTAACACTAACTGCAGCCGTCCCTGTGGGCTGATCATACCGAACAGTTACCATTTCAAATTCTACCCCCGACTCTATTACCGGATTTACTGAACTCACATCATTAACAAGGTTATATTCGCCCGCATCGGGATAGTTGCTCCCCAACCAAACTACACGAACCTTATCAATAATTTTTGGCTCTTTTAGAAATGCCAGCGCAATATTTGTAAGTTTCCCGATTGGAACCAATACCAATTTTCCATCTTTCATTTTCATTGCTTCCTCAATAATAAAATCAACAGCCGGCCGGCCATCAAAATCAGGTTCAGAAACGAAAGGAGCAATTTCGCTATAACTTTTATCAGCTCCCATAAAAAGCGGAATTTTATTATTTAAATCAAACAATTTCAGAATACGTTCTGCCTCATCATATTGTCCCTGAATTCCATATCCGTTGGCAGTGTTGTTAACTGTAATTCCAACCACCTCAAAAACATCGGGATTTAAAAAAGCATAGGCCAAGGCATGCTGGTCATCGAGTTCGTTATTGGCATCGGTGTCGATAAGTATTTTTAACTTCTCTGTTTCCGATTGTTTTTGCACTGTTCCACACCCAATTAACAGCATTGCTGCCAGAAAATAAACTGATATTATTTTTACCATTATATTTTATATTTTGTTCAAATATAAAAACTATTTCAAAGCTTATTTGTAGTACTATAAAACAATATTTCATCTAAATAATAAAATATGTATACAGGTCTTTTACACTCACATAATGGTTTCCGCTGGCTGGTTCTTTTTGCCTTATTAATATCAATTCTATTAGCATTTTCGGGTTGGATTGGAAAACGCGAATGGAAAAAAAGCGATAATTTATCCGGATTGTTACTTGTTCTTTTTATGGACCTTCAGTTTTTAATCGGCCTCGTGCTTTATGTATTTGTAAGCCCAATTACGAAAATTGCATTTAACGACTTTGGGGCAGCAATGAAAAATCCTGAAATCCGATTTTATGCAGTTGAACACATCCTTATGATGATAATTGCGCTGGCACTGGTACACATTGGAAGAGCCAAATCGAAAAAGGACAATGCTCCGTGGAAAAGACACCGCGCTGCAGCAATTTATTACACATTAGGCCTTCTGGTAATTTTAGCAGCTATTCCTTGGGACAGGGCAATGTTTTAATATTCGTTATTTATTTAGCAGACTTCTTAGCATCCTCAACATATTGCCAGTTAGCATAAACTTCCTGGATACGATTTACGTCTTAACATAACAACAATAAGGATAAAACTATGTTATTTAACAACTTAAAATAACATACAAATAATTATATTTGAAACGCTTTTCAAAAAAATGATTGCGACAAAATAAACTATGTTTATGCCAAACCAAAAAAACTTTTTTTGTCTTATCATACTTTTAGGGCTTAGTTTCTTTCATTCATTGTATTCGCAAACGCTGAACACAGATAGCCTGAAAGCCGAATTTATTAAGGCTAAAGAAGATTCTGTTAAATTAAAACTACTGATGGAATTGGGTTCGGGCGACAATTATACCGACAGAAGAGAATCAATTAATTACTACAACCAAGCCTTAAACTTGGTCACCGAAAAAAAACAACGAGCTGATATTATAAACAAAATTGGATATTCCCAATGGCAACTGGGAAACTATAACGAAGCAATTGAATCATACCTGGAAGCGCTGGACTATTTTAAAGAGCAAAATGACAGTGTTTTTATTGGTCGGCTATACAATAACCTGGCAACATCATACTGGGGTTTGGCCGATAACATTGAAGCGTTAAAATATTACCAGTTAAGTTTAGATATCCGAAGAAAAATAGGTGATAAAAGAGGAGTATCGAATGTATTAAACAACATTGGAAAATTTTATCAGGAACTGCAGCTTTACGATAAAGCTTTTACCATGCATAAAGAGGCACTTCAATTGGCCCTGGAATCTAACAATGTTAAAGCAATAGCCTATTCCTACTCCAGTATTGGAGATTGTTATGAGAATTTTAACGACCTCGAAACGGCTCTTGCATACTTCAAAACCGGTTACAAAAAATCCTACGAATCTGATAAAACAAGCCGGTCAAATTCATTCTTCACACTGCGTATTGGAAAAGTTTATTTAAAAATGAATAAACTCGACTCGGCACTTTTCTATAACCGAAAGGCTCTCGATTATGCGTTCCTAATCAATAACCAAAAAAGGATTTCAATTGCCCAACATGAGTTAGGAAAGATATTCCTGTCGACAAATAAAAATGATTCTGCACAATTTTATATTGATCATAGTAACCAAATTGCCTTGGGAAAAGGATATGAGGTTCTTATTAAAGACAATTTTTTTGCCCTTGCTGAACTGGAAGAAAGAAAAGGGAACATTACCAATGCATTTCAATTATACAAAAGGGCATCTGTTTTAAATGACAGTATTTATTCTGAGGAAGTAGTTGCCAAAGTAGCTGATGTACAAGAAAGATACATTAACGCCCAGCATGAACAGGAGAATGCCCTGCTAAGAAAAAACAACGAAATAAAAGAAATGACAATTCGCCAGCAGAAAGCAGTTACAGTTTTTCTTGTTATTGTTGCGGTGCTAATTATTGTTGTTTTGTTTTTTATGACCAAAAGTCATAACTCGACCAAACAACTCAACAAACAACTCAAAGAATCGGGGAAAAAACTTCGGCAGGCGAACAGTAACAAAGACCGTTTTTTTACTATAATTTCGCACGATTTAAAAACCCCTTTTAACGGGATGTTGGGAATTACCGAGCTTTTGGAAAGTAATTATGACAAACTCTCGACAAAAGAGGTTAAAGAAATGCTTCGGTTGCTAAAAGATGCTTCAACAAATTCTTATCTGCTGCTTGAGGATCTGTTGCAATGGTCGCGATTACAATTTGAAGAAGCCGAATACGATTTTAAATTATTTGATTTTCATTCCAGTTCTACCGAAGTCATTCAGTCTCTCCACCCTTCAGCCAAAAGCAAAAGTATTACTGTTAAAAATGAAATTAACCCCAACACCTTTGTTTTAGCCGACGAAAAATCGATTTCAACGGTATTACGAAACCTGCTTTCAAATGCATTAAAATTTACCAACAAAGGTGGCACAATTCATATTCAGGCCACCGAAAAAGAAACAGAATATTACATATCGGTGTGCGACAACGGAATTGGAATGACCAAGGATAAAATTTCCAAGCTGTTTTCGATTACACACAAAGTCTCAGAACGCGGAACAAATAACGAAACTGGTACGGGTCTTGGGTTGATACTTTGCAAAGAATTTATTGAAAAAAACAATGGTAAAATCTGGGTTGAAAGCAATCCCGGATCTGGCAGTACCTTTTGCTTTTCGCTTCCTAAAAGAGCCTGATAACAAACAAAAAAAAGCTGCAAGAATAATTCCTGCAGCCTGTTTCTAAGTTTGGTTCAGCGTGCTTTAGCACAATTATTTTAAAAGATGTTAGCTGTTTTTCCCTACTGAATAGATATCATCAATTAAATGTTGGTATTTCACAGCAACCATATTTCGTCGTAATTTAAGCGTTGGCGACAGTTCCCCTGAACTTGGTGTCCATTCATCGCAAACCAACCTGATTCGACTAATTTGCTCATGCGATCCCAGAGTTTTGTTTATGGCAGCCACCTCTTTTTGCAACTTACTAATAACAATTGGCTTTTCAATTAAGTCCTTATTGTCTTCGTAATGAACTTTATGCTCCGATGCCCAATCGTGTAACATCGGGAAACAGGGAGAAATAATGGCACTCGCAAACTTCTCGTTGGCTCCTATAACCATCACCTGCTCAATCAACTGCGAGGTTTTCAATTTGTTCTCAATCATTTGCGGAGCAATATACTTGCCACCCGAAAGCTTGAATATTTCCTTTTTCCTATCGGTAATTTTCAGATACTTATCATCTTCTAAAACACCAATATCGCCAGTATGAAACCAACCGTTTTCATCAATCACCTCGTCGGTTAATTCAGGTGCTTTGTAGTACCCCTTCATAACCCCGGGGCCTTTACATAAAACCTCACCATCCGAAGCAATTTTCACCTCGTAGCCTTCCAGTATTGGCCCCACTGTTCCAATTTTCATTTCGTTTAACACCGGGTTATTAACAGCAATTACCGGCGATGTTTCTGTTAATCCGTATCCTTCCAGATTATACATTTTCGACATTCCCAACACCCTGGCAATCCGTGGTTGTAGAGCCGCTCCTCCCGAAACAATATAAACGATGTTTCCTCCTAATGCTTCACGCCACTTCGAATAAATTAACTTATCAGCTATTTTTATTTTCAGGCTTAGCAACGGACCATACTTTTTATTGTATTCAAAATGTCGGGTCAAATTAAGCGCCCAGAAATAAATCGATTTTTTTATTCCGCTTAGCTCTTTCCCTTTTGCCACAAAACCGTCGTAAACCTTTTCCAGTAACCGTGGAACCGAGTTAAACATATGTGGTTTTATTTCCTTTATTGCTGAAACTATTTGAGACAGGTTCCCCACATAATATACTCCCATTCCTTTGTATTGAAAATGGTAGTTGACGCTGCGTTCGTAAACATGGCAAAGTGGTAAAAAGCTTATTACCCGATGATCTTTCCCCAGTTCGTGCATTTTAGCATGGGCTGTAAAATTCGATACCAGATTCTTTTGAGTAAGCATCACTCCTTTCGGAACACCAGTTGTTCCTGAGGTATAAATCAAGGTTGCCAAATCTTCCGGCACTATCGATTTTTTCAATGCTTCCATCTCAGCTTCATAATCTGCTCGTTTTGTTTCACCCAGATCAAGTATCTCCTGATAGTATTTTGCGTGTTCAATTTCTTCAAAAGTATAGACCGAGTCCAGCCCACCTATCATATTAGTTAGCGGCACCAGAACATTATAAAGCTTTTTATCGCCAACTAATAAAAGTTTTACCTCGGCATGTTTTAAAATGTACTTGTAATCATCTTCTCCCAATGTTGGATAAATAGGAACGTGTACCACTCCAATCATGGCCATTCCCATATCTGCAAAATTCCATTCCGGCCGATTGGTTGTTACAGTAGCTACTTTATCACCCTTTTTTAGGCCCAATGCCAATAATCCCAAGGCAAACTGATGCGATTTTTTGTAGTATTCTTCAGTAGAGTAAGTGTACCATTTCCCATCCTTTTTGCCTCCTAAGGCATCTTCTCTTGGAAATTCATTTAAAGCCCGTTCAAGGATATCAAAAGTGCGTGTAACTATCTGTCCCATATTTCAATTTTAAAAAACAGCCTAATATAATAGTTTTGTTTCATCACTTTTTAACAAAACATTAATGAGATAAAAACACAACACTATTTATACTTATTCCAGACAATTCTATCTACCTGTCTTCATGACACTTACGAGGTTGTCGTTCGATTTTCAGAGTAAAATGTTCAAAATTTTAAAAATGAAGTACACATTTAATGATATATAAATCTGTAAAAACCGGCCAGTCTTTTGCGAATTTTACAAACTAACAAAAATGAAATAATACTGTTTTAGTAGACCCCCACTATTTTTTAGCATTCTCCCTTTCGTATTTCGAATCTTTAAAATATGCCCAAATAATTAAACCGGCCAACACAAGAATAGAGGCAGGAACAGCAGGATTTACACCATCGGCCACACCTTTCCCGTACGAGTGTAAACCACTGAGGTAATAATTCACTCCAAAATAGGTCATTAACACCGAAGCAAAGCTGATTATTGAAGCAACATTATAATTATAGATCCCTTTTAATGAAGGAATCAGACGCATGTGAACAACAAAAGAATAAATTACAACAGTAATGAGCGACCAGGTTTCTTTTGGATCCCAACCCCAGTAACGCCCCCAACTTTCATTTGCCCAAATTCCGCCGAGAAAAGTACCAATTGTTAGAAAATAAAGGCCAACCGTTGCCGACATTTCATTAATGGTTGTCAGCTGATCAATAAAACCCGTTACTTTTTCCTGATTAGTTTTGTTTCTCATCACAATCAGGATCATTACCAAAACGCCCAGAAACATACTTAGCCCAATAAAACCATAACTGGCAGTAATTACCGAAACATGTATCGTAAGCCAGTACGACTTTAAAACCGGAACCAGGCTTGTTATTTCGGGGTTCATCCAGCTAAGATGTGCAACAAATAGTGCGATACCAGAAAGAAAAGCGGCAGTACCCACAACCATTGGATATTTACGCCCGAATATTAAACCAGCCAACATAGCTGCCCAGGCAACATAAACCACCGATTCATAGCCATTGCTCCAGGGTGCGTGTCCGGAAATATACCAGCGTAATATTAAACCAATTGTATGTACCAAAAACAATAGCACTATAAGACCGAAGAATGATATCCGTAAAAAACGGGGTAATTGTTTTTGCCTGAAAATATTTACAAAGAGTACGAATAACAACAAGAATCCAAAAAGCAAATAAAACGGAAAAATACGTTTAAAAGGATTTACCTGGTTAAACAAAATCTCAACATTCTTTTTTGTTTCCGAAGGTAATAATTCGGCACCGTATTTTTTCTGAAAGTTTGAAACAGCTCCCAAAACCTGTAAAGCATCGGCATTATTATTCTCGTTTATAGACTGAATTAGAAGCTGGAAGCCACTCTGAATAAAAATAGAATCCCCATCGGTATACTCCAAAGCCTGTGCTCCGGGTGCATACCATGTATCTTCTCTTGTTTCCCTCGGAAACAGGTGGAACATGGCTCCCTGGAAAACCATAAAACAGATATTCACACGCTCATCTACATAAATATATTCTTTTTCTACTCTGTTGCGAAATGCAGGAGCCTTTGCGTAAGCAGCTCGTACAGCATCCGAAATTTTATAGTTCCCTTGTCCGTCGAACAGCGATTGAATAGTAATGTACTTATTTTGCGCCCCCAATGTGGAAGCCAACGTTTTGTTCGACACTTTAATAATGGGCATCGAACGCCAGATTTCCGGGTAAGCCATCATACTTAAAACCACCTCATCCGATGATTTTCCGTATAATGTTGATTTTCGGCTAACCTTCCGAACAATTTCGCTGGTTAATGTCGACACCGGTTCTATTCTTCCATCAACACCCTGTACCCAGAGTTTACTAAACTCGTCGGTTACAGCTTTATCCATAGCCGGTATTCCGGCTCCCAATCCGGTTTGTGCAGAACCTGACAAAGTCAGTCCACCAAACAGAAAAATCAACAAAATTGTTTTCACCGAATTTTCGTTCAACCTTCTTACCAGGTATTGAAAATACGATCCTTTGTTTATTAGCGAAGAAATAAAACCAATAATCATAAGCGCATACCCAATATACGAAACCCAGGTACCCCAAAAGTCGTGATTTACAGAAAGAATAGTTCCCTTTTCATCGATATCATACGACGACTGGAAAAACTTATATCCCCGATGACTTAATGTATTATTCATAAAAATACGAATGTCTTTTTTGATTCCTTTTTGTTCATCTTTTAGCACAACCTCGCTTGCAAACGACGAAGGCGACTTCGACCCCGGATATCGTTCCAGTTCGAAATCTTTTAAATAAATACTAAACGGAACTGCAAGAGGTAATGCGCCATAAGCAAGCTTTAAAACACCGTCACCCAACGGAATTCGAACGGTATCTGGTTTTACTCCGGAATGTCCGAATACCGGCACTGTTTGTTGTCTTATCCCGTCAGAAATTTGTATTAAAACTGCATCTTCCCGGGTTTCAGCCTGGCTTTTTACTGCAGTAAATGTTGCACTTGGTATAAAACTTCTGATTAAAAAACGGAATTCTCCAAAGCCATACAAAAACATCGGTTTTACCGGAATTGTATCTCCTGCTGAAAATGCCCTCATATCCTGGGTTGCCATAGTTGTTTCCTCCAGTTGTTCTACCGAAGTCATAAACAGTGTATTTTCCTGCATAAAAAAGTTAATTAACCTTTTTTCATTTACGTTAAAACCTGCCGTAAAACCCGGATAATCCAACACATCTCCCTTTCTGAATGAATAGGACTGCATTCCCTGGCCTCCCGGAGCCGAAAACACAAAATCGATAACAGGCTCACCATTTTCAGAAACAATAGCTTTTCGTTCTGCATCCTGAATAAATCCTACTGCTTTTACTTTAACTTTTTTACCGTTTACATCAAATTTTGCCGAATATTGTTTGGGTGTCAGTTCCGAAAAACGAACTACATCCTCCTTTTCCTGCCCTTCGAAACCGGCATAAAAATAATCTTCGGACGAAAGAATAAAATTGGCACTTTCATTTTCCCGGATGTGCATTACTCCTTCAAAGCTAAAAAAGCGGGTAATTCCCGCCCCTAATATTATTACAATAAAGGCAATATGAAACAAACCCAGAGTAAATCTTTTGCGGGTAAAAAATTTATAACGAATAAGATTGTTTATCAGGTTTAAGGTAAACAGTGCCCAAAGCAGCTCAAACCAGTGTCGGTTGTAAACCAGAGCACGTGCTGTTGAAGTACCGTAACTGCTTTCAATAAAAGTAGCAATAGCCATTGAAAAAGCCAGTGCAAGAAAAAGAAAGGCCATAAATGGCAGAGATGTAACAAAAGAATACAGTTTTTTCATCTTATTAAAATTGTTTATTCTTTAACGTATCTGATGCCTGACTGGTTTGTGCAACCAATCAGGAAACTTCCATTAGAAATTAATCTTCCTTTTTTGACAAAAATCGTAATGGCTGTTTCATCCATCTTTATTTAATCAGGAAAACTGACTATTTAAACAGACTCCTGTTAAAATGGTTTTGCAGTCCAGATTATTTCTTTAAAATTATAACCGCTGAAAATAGTTCTTATTTAGAACAATTCAAAAAAAGACAGGAAACAAAAAACCCGTTCCTGTTATTCTAAATAAACAAGAACGGGTCTTTGAGTCAGATGGTTTTTAACAACCTTCTTATTTAAACGCTGACAGGAATTAGTTCCACTCAACGATTTTCTTTACCCTTAATACAGAAACGAGAGTGCTTTTTCAATGGCAGCCTGCAAACCGGTTACATCTTTACCTCCGGCGGTTGCGTAAAATGGCTGGCCACCTCCGCCACCCTTAATTTCGCGTCCGGCCTCACGAACAATCTGGCCGGCATTTAAGCCTTTCTCGGCAACAATATTATCCGAAATCATTACAGTTAACTGAGGTTTACCATTTATGTCGGCACCCAGTACCAGGAAAAGGTTTTCAACTTCACCTTTTAGCTGAAAAGCAAGGTCCTTTACCAAAGCAGCATTTTCCACTTCAATTTTATCTGTAATAATATTTACTCCACGCTCCAGCAGTACTTTGCTCTTTAAATCAGCTTTTAATATTTTCATTCCCTCACGCTGAAAATGTTCAATTTGTTTCGAAAGTTCCGAGTTGTTTTCTTGCAACTTCATTACACTATCGTATAAATCTTTCGAACCTTTCAAAGCCTCATCAATTTTTTTCAGTACTTCAAGTTGATCGTTGATATATTTTTCGGCACGACCAGCAGTAATTGCTTCTATACGACGCACCCCGGCAGCAATTGCACTTTCCGAAACGATTTTCAGTAAACCGATTTGCCCTGTTGCAGCCACGTGTGTTCCTCCGCATAGCTCCACCGACTCGCCAAAACGAATTACGCGAACCGCCTCGCCGTATTTTTCGCCAAACAACATCATGGCACCCGAAGCTTTGGCATCCTCAATAGCCATTTCCCGATTTTCTTCCTGTACTGAATTATGCCGGATTTTTTCGTTCACCAATTTCTCAACCTCAGCAATTTCTTCATCTGTCATTTTCTTAAAGTGCGAGAAATCGAAACGCAAATGATCGGCATTTACCAACGAACCTTTTTGTTCGACATGTGTTCCCAGCACTTCACGCAAAGCAGCGTGCAGCAAGTGAGTAGCAGTGTGATTATTGGCAATATTTTCCCTGCGTTCGGCACTTACCACAGCTTTAAAAGTAACTTCAGGATTAGCTGGCAATTCTTTTACCAGGTGAACGGTAAGGTTATTTTCTTTTTGTGTATCGAAGATTGAAGTTTTAACACCGGCCACTTCAATGTAACCTCTGTCACCTACCTGACCACCCGATTCGCCATAAAACGGAGTTTGATCGAATACCAGTTGAAAAAACGTTTTTTTCTTTTGAGTTACTTTCCGGTAGCGGGCAATCCGCACTTCTGCTTCAAGCTGATCGTATCCAAGAAATTCGGTCTTTTCAATTTTATGCAACTCTACCCAATCATCAGTTTCCTGTGCCGCAGCATTTCTCGACCGGTTTTTCTGAGCTTCCATTTCCACTGCAAAACCTTTCTCATCCACATCCAGAGTGTTCTCGCGCGCAATCAACTGGGTAAGATCGAGCGGGAACCCGTAGGTATCATACAAAACAAAAGCATCTTTTCCTTCAATGGCTGCTTTGTTTTCTTTTTTAGACTTGGTAATAATATCATCGAGCAATTTAATTCCGGTTGAAAGCGTACGCAAAAACGACTCTTCTTCCTCTTTGATTACCTTCTCGATCAGCTGCTGTTGACTATTTAATTCAGGAAATGCTTCCCCCATGTTTTCTTTGAGTACCTCCACCAATTTGTAAATGAAGGATTCTTTAAATCCAAGGAAAGTATACCCGTAACGTACAGCACGACGTAAAATACGGCGGATTACATAACCAGCTTTATTGTTCGACGGCAACTGCCCATCAGCAATGGCAAATGCAACTGCTCGAAGGTGGTCGGCAATAACACGCATGGCAATATCCACTTTTTCGTCATCGCCATATTTTTTATTGCATAACTTTCCAAGCTCCGAAATTGTATCCTGAAAAACATCGGTATCGTAATTCGACTGAACTCCTTGCAATACCATACACAAACGCTCGAACCCCATTCCGGTATCTACGTGTTTGTCTGGTAAATTCTCAAGATCGCCGTTTGCTTTTCTGTTAAACTGAATAAAAACCAGGTTCCAGATTTCAATAACCTGAGGATGGTCCATGTTTACCAAATCTCTTCCGGGAACTTTGGCACGTTCTTCTTCCGAACGAATATCTACGTGTACTTCGGAACACGGTCCACATGGTCCGGTTTCGCCCATTTCCCAAAAGTTATCCTTTTTATTTCCGTTCAGAATCCGGTCTTTTGGTAAATACTGCTCCCAATAACCTGCCGCTTCATTATCGCGCTCCTGGTTATCGTCGGCACTTCCTTCAAAAACAGTAGCATACAAACGGTCTTCCGAAATTCCCATTTCTGTTACCAGAAATTCCCAGGCCCAATCAATGGCTTCCTTTTTAAAATAATCGCCAAACGACCAGTTTCCCAGCATTTCGAACATGGTATGATGGTACGTATCCAAACCTACTTCTTCCAAATCGTTATGTTTTCCTGAAACACGTAAACACTTCTGCGTATCGGCAACACGGGGATATTTTACAGGTTCATTCCCTAAAAACTGGTCTTTAAACTGGTTCATTCCCGCATTGGTAAACATCAGGGTTGGATCGCCTTTTACAACCATTGGTGCCGAGTTTACAATCTGGTGCTCTTTCCCTGTAAAAAAGTCGAGGAAAGCTTTACGTATCTCTTTAGAACTCTTCATTTTCAGTTTGTGTATTTTATAATTCTGTTAAAAAAATTTAAGCAAAGAAAACAAAATAACTGTTTATGAGTTATTTACTTATCTTTGCGCCGAAAATAATTACGATTTTTTAAATCGCTGCAAAGTTATATGATTTAATTAATCATTCTTAAAATCAGAAAAAAAGTAGCCTTTATATGGCAAAGAAAAAATATAAATTTAATCCGGATACCCTCAGTTACGAAAGTGTTGGACTAACCTGGAAAGCCAAATTAGGGAAATGGTTAACCTATTTCTCAAGTAGCTTTGCCCTTGCCCTGATCATGGTGGTTATTTTTGTTAACTTCTACGAAACACCAAAATCGAAAGCTTTAAAACGGGAGAACAAACAACTTTTAACCCAATACGAGTTATTATCCAAAGATCTGGATAAGGTAGAAAAAGTATTATCCGAATTACAACAGCGCGACGACAACATTTACCGTGTGATTTTTGAAGCCGAACCGATTCCCTCATCAGTACGAAAAGCTGGATTTGGAGGTACTAACAAATACAAACACCTTGAAGACCTTAGCAATGCCCAGTTGGTAATTGAAACGGCAAAAAAGCTTGATGTTATTTCGAAAGAGGCCTATATTCAATCAAAATCGTACGACGAAGTATTGGAACTGGCGCTCAATAAAGAGAAAATGTTGGCCTCGCTTCCTGCCATTCAACCCATTACAAATAAAGATTTGAAACGGATTTCAAGTGGCTGGGGGTACCGGGTTCATCCCATTTATAAAGTTCGTAAAATGCACTGGGGACAAGATTTTACAGCGCCTATAGGAACTCCTATTTTTGCCACCGGCGATGGTAAAATTAAAGATATAAAAGGATCGAAAAGAAGCCGCGTTGGTTTAGGACTTCACATTAAAATCGATCATGGATATGGTTACGAAACTGTTTACGGTCATTTAAACGGATTTAACGTAAAACGCGGACAAAAAGTAAAACGTGGCGAAATTATCGGTTATGTGGGTAATTCAGGCGGGTCAACTGCTCCTCACCTTCATTACGAAGTTCACCGAAATGGGAAAAAAGTAAATCCGGCATATTACATGTTTAAAGATCTTACTCCACAGGAATACGATAAAATGATTGCCATCTCGTCAAATATTGGTCAATCGCTGGATTAGTTTTTTAACCAAGGTTTTATTATTTTCCCCACTTAAACAACAACAGGAATACTGTGCCCTACAAAAAGCCTAAAATAGAGAAGATATATTACAACATTGGTGAGGTTGCAAAGATGATGGATGTTGGCACGCCTACCATTCGCTACTGGGAAAATGAATTTGAAGCACTAAAACCTTTTAAAAATAAAAAAGGAAACAGGCTGTTTACTGCAAAAGACATTGAAACAGTTCGTTTTATTCATTACCTCGTAAAAACACGCGGACTAACCATAAAAGGGGCCAAGAAAAAACTGAAAGAAAACCGGAGTGAAACAATCGACAACTACGAAATTGTTAAACGTCTGGAAGATATCAGACAGGAATTAATTGAAATTAGTGACGGACTCAGCGATAATGACACAAATTAAATACATAAGCACCTTTTTTGAAAACCTGGCTCCTCTTCGTCTCCAGGAATCATACGACAACGCAGGTTTAATTGTTGGCGATGTAAATGCCGAAATTGATTCGGTTTTAGTAACACTTGATGTAACCGAAGAGGTTATTGAAGAAGCCATTCAAAAAAAAGCAGGTTTAATTGTTGCACACCATCCCATTGTTTTTTCTGGCCTGAAAAAAATTACCGGGAAAAATTATGTGGAACGCACACTCTTAAAAGCCATAAAAAACGACATTGCCATTTATGCTGCTCACACCAACCTCGACAGTGTTGAAGGCGGTGTAAACGGGAAGATTTGCGAAAAACTCAGACTTGAGAATTGTAAAATTCTGCAACCTGCAAATGGCCAGTTAAAAAAACTGGTAACCTATGTCCCTGTCGATCATGCCAATAAAGTTCGCGAAGCGGTTTTTGCAGCAGGTGCAGGGCACATCGGGAATTACGATTCGTGTAGCTTTAATACCCACGGGCAAGGCACATTTAGAGGCAATGCAACCAGCAATCCATTTGTTGGTGAAAAAGGACAGCAACACTACGAAAACGAAATTCGCATTGAAACCATTTTCCCGGTCTACAACCAAGGAAAAATAATTAATGCACTTTTACAAGCTCATCCTTACGAAGAAGTAGCCTACGATATTTATTCGCTCGACAATAAATTCAACAAAGTTGGAATGGGGATGATTGGCACGCTTCCAACACAGAAAAACGAAACAGAATTCCTGCAGCAATTAAAAACAACATTTAACACGGGAGTAATAAAACACACAGCCTTACAAAATAAAAAGGTAAAAAAAGTAGCTGTTTGCGGGGGCGCCGGCTCTTTCCTTTTAAACCAGGCCATTGCAGCCCAAGCCGATATTTTTGTTACCGGCGACTTTAAATACCACCAGTTTTTTGATGCAGAAAATAAAATAGTAATTGCAGATATCGGACATTTTGAGAGTGAACAATTCACTAAAGAACTTTTTTATGAGTTACTTACGAAAAATTTCCCTAAATTTGCAGTCCATTTGTCAGAGGTGAATACCAACCCGGTTTTTTACTTCTGATTTTTTAGTTTGAATAAAAAATATTACGAGCATGAATGCACCATATTCAAGGCAAGAAGACAAAGACATTTCGATTGAAGAGAAATTACGTGCGTTGCACGAATTGCAGAGTGTAGTTTCTGAAGTTGATAAAATAAAAACCCTAAGGGGTGAGCTTCCGTTGGAAGTTCAGGATTTGGAAGACGACATTGCCGGGTTAAAAACAAGGTTAACCAATCTTGACGATGAGATTAAAAACCTTGACACAGCAATTAACAACAAAAAGATCGCGATAAAAGATTCGCAGGCGTTGATTGCAAAATACACCGAGCAACAAAACAATGTTCGTAACAACCGCGAGTTCGATTCGCTTTCAAAGGAAATCGAATTCCAGAATCTTGAAATTGAACTTTCAGAAAAAAGGATCAAAGAATTTACTGTTGAAATGGCTGAAAAGAAAGAGGCGATTACAACCTCAAAAACTCAGCTTACTGAGCGTGAAGAAGATCTTGAAAGAAAGAAAAAAGAACTTTCGGAAATTACCGAAGAAACAAAAATCGAAGAGGAAAAACTAAAATCAAAATCTGAAAAAATCGAGTCATTCATCGAACCTCGTTTACTTCAGGCTTTTAAACGTATTCGTAAAAATGCACGAAACGGTTTGGCTGTTGTAACTATTCAGCGTGATGCATGCGGTGGTTGTTTCAATAAAATTCCACCACAGCGCCAAATGGATATTGCGAGCCGTAAAAAAATTATCGTTTGTGAATATTGCGGACGTATTTTGGTTGACGAAAAAATCAATGTTGTTGAAGATCTTGCAGATTAAGCAAATAAAATATTACAAGAAAGCCGGTTTCAATTCTGATTCCGGCTTTTTTTATGTATTTCCATAAAAAAATCCCGCTGTCTACTCCGGGATTTTTCTCCTCCTTACCACAAATTAATTGACCTAAATAACCTATCTAACTAAACTCTGCTCTTATGTACTTTCTCGGGTTTGTATGATACAAACTATAGACCCATACTCCAGCAATACAGAATTTCAACTACCTAAATCGCAGTACCTGAAGACTGATTTTTAACGAACAAATCCTCACTCATCAAGTAAATTTTCCTTAACATGCTGCTATTTTGCTTATGCCTGTTTCAGACAAAAAAAGCCGTTCCTCGATTGGAACGGCCTTGCTTAATGCCTGACATTGTTTTATATTCTCAATTCTGAATAATAATCTAACCACTACCAGCTTCCTCCGGCACCACCGCCGCCAAAACTTCCGCCGCCGAAGCCACCAAATCCACCGCCACCAAAGCTTCCACTTCCCGACGAGAAGTTTCCGAACGAACCTGACGAGCGACCTGCTCCTGACATCATTCCCATGGCCAGCCAGAAAGGTAAACTTCTTCCTGGTGAATAAAACCGGCGTCTTCTGCTGCGCCCAAAAACCGAAAAGAAAAGCACAAACAGAATAATCAGAAAAGGAATTCCACCGCCACCACCACCGGAATTTACTTTTTCCTGGTAATGCTCGGCCGTATATTCACCCCGGGTAATGTCCATTATTACATTTAATCCGGCTGCCAGTCCTCCATAATAATCGTTCTGCTTAAATCGGGGAATCATTTCGTTATCCACTACAGCACTGTTTAAAATAGCATCGGGCAAAACACCCTCCAAACCGTAACCGGTAGCAATAAAAATCTCTCCCCTGCTATCGTTTGTTTTTGGTTTCAGCAATATTACCAAACCATTGTCCTTCCCTTTTTGTCCAACACCCCACTTCTCGCCAATCTGATAGGCAAAATCAGCCTTGTCGTACCCCTGCAAATCGGGTACAGTTACAACCACCAGTTGGGTCGAAGTTTTTTTGGCAAACTGTGTAAGGGCATTTTCCATATCGTTTATTTCGCCTTTTTTCAACACATGGGCAAAATCGTTTACCAGTCGCTGTGGCATTGGCCGATCCGGAATCTGTGCCTGCATCACTGTTGTAAATCCAATCAGTGCGATAAATAGTGTAATTATTTTGTTCATTTTTTCATCCCCCTGCCATCCGCCTACTTGCCTTATTCAGGCATTTCCCCTTTGCAAAAGGAGAAAAAGCGGAATATTTATTTTAATTATTTTCCAAAAGAAATCTCATCCGAAAGTTCATTCACATCGTCTTCCTGGTAAGGGAAATGTGCTTTTAACTGTTCGCCGGCCTTGATAATCCCATCTGCCAAACCTTTTGCAAACAATCCCTCTTTTAGTTTTTCGATTACCGTTTCTTTAGTGGTTTCCCAAAAATCTTCAGGAACTTTTTGATTGATTCCACCGTCACCCAGAATGGCAAATTTTCTGTCTTCTACGGCCAGGTAAAACAAAACACCGTTTCTGAGTTCTGTTTTATGCATTTCAAGCTTTTCAAAAATATAGGCTGCGCGATCGAGTACATCGCCTTTACAATGCTGTTCGATATGCACCCTTATTTCGCCCGAAGTATTGGTTTCGGCCACCCTGATGGCGTTGGTAATTTCCAGCTTATTTTCTTCCGAGAAATATTTATGTACACTCATATCATTTCTTTTAGAACTGTACTTCCGGTGCTTTTTCTGCTCCTTTTTGCGCTTCAAAGTAGGTTTTCTTTTCGAAACCAAACCAGCCGGCATAAATTACACGGGGGAATTTTCGGATATAAGCGTTATACGTTTGTGTTGTTTGATTAAACTTACGTCGTTCAACTGCAATACGGTTTTCGGTGCCTTCCAGTTGCGCCTGTAAATCGCGGAAATTCTGATTGGCTTTTAAATCGGGGTATTTCTCAACAACTACCATTAAACGGCTTAATGCCGAAGACAATCCTTCCTGTGCCTGGTTAAACTGTTGCAACATTTGCGGATTCATATTTGTGGGGTCGATGTTAACCGAAGTCGCTTTCGATCTAGCTTCAATAACACCGGTTAAAGTTTCCTGTTCGTGGGCTGCATAACCTTTTACCGTATTTACAAGGTTGGGAATTAAATCGGCCCGTCGCTGGTACACATTTTCAACCTGTGCCCACGAAGCCGTTACCTGCTCGTCCATTTCCACCATTTTATTATACCCGCAACTTGAAAATAAAAATGCGCTTACTAAAGCTATCAATACAATTTTTAATCGTTTCATTTAATATTGTTTTTAAGAATACTTACAAATATTTTTAAAATCTGCGAAATATCAGCCGTAAATTCGGGGAAAGGCGATAATTTGCCGTTGTATTTCATCTATATTAAGATTAAGCACTAAGATTATGAATTCAGCAGAGTTTAAAACAGCAATATTGGAAGGAATTCCAACAGAACTACCATTGCCAAAACCGTACGAAACAAACATTAATCATGCGCCCAAACGAAAAGACATTCTTTCGGATAACGAAAAAAAGTTGGCTTTAAAAAATGCATTGCGCTATTTCCCGGAGCATTTTCATGCGGTGTTGGCCCCTGAGTTTTTAAATGAGCTCAATCAGTTTGGAAGAATTTACATGTACCGTTTCCGCCCCGATTATAAAATGTATGCCCGTCCAATTGACGAATATCCTGCGCAGTCGAAACAAGCGGCTTCCATCATGTTAATGATTCAGAACAACCTGGATTATGCAGTGGCACAACATCCGCACGAGTTGATTACCTATGGCGGCAACGGGGCCGTTTTTCAAAACTGGGCGCAGTACCTGCTTACCATGCAGTACCTGGCCGAAATGACCGACGAACAAACGCTGGTAATGTATTCGGGGCATCCTATGGGCTTGTATCCTTCTCATAAAAACGCGCCGCGTGTTGTGGTTACCAACGGCATGGTTATTCCGAACTATTCGGGACGCGATGACTACGAACGAATGAATGCGCTGGGTGTTTCGCAATACGGACAAATGACAGCCGGTTCGTATATGTACATTGGGCCGCAGGGTATTGTGCACGGCACAACCATTACGGTTATGAATGCAGCGCGTTTGCATTCGCCCGGCGATTTTGGAGGAAAAGTTTTTGTAACCAGCGGACTGGGTGGCATGTCGGGAGCACAGCCCAAAGCAACTGTAATTGCCGGAATGATTTGCCTGGTAGCCGAAATTAACCCAAAAGCTGTTGAAGTACGCCACAGCCAGGGATGGGTAGATGAAGTGTATACCGACCTGGATGAATTGATGGCAAGAACAAAAACAGCGCAGAAAAACAAAGAAGCCGTATCACTGGTATACCAGGGCAATGTAATCGACCTTTGGGAAAAACTGGCCAAAGAGAATATTAAACCAGAACTGGGCTCCGATCAGACATCGCTTCATAATCCGTTTGCAGGAGGCTACTATCCGGCAGGTTTTAGTTTAGAGGAATCGAATAAAATGATGGCCGACGAACCCGACAGATTTAAAGAAGAAGTATACAAATCGCTTCGCCGACATGTTGCCGCGGTAAATAAACTCACCCAAAACGGAATGTATTTTTGGGATTACGGCAATGCCTTTTTGCTGGAAGCCAGTCGTGCAGGAGCTGATATAACAACCGACAGCGGCGATTTTATCTACCCTTCGTATGTACAGGATATAATGGGGCCTTTGTTTTTCGATTATGGATTTGGCCCGTTCCGCTGGGTGTGCACATCGGGGAAACCTGAAGATTTAGAGTTATCGGATAAAATTGCTGCCGATGTTCTTTCTGAATTGGCCCAATCGGCGCCGGAAGAAATTACGCAGCAAATGAAAGACAACATTCACTGGATAAACGAAGCCGGTAAAAACAAACTGGTTGTGGGTTCGCAGGCGCGTATTTTATATGCCGACTGCAACGGACGTACAAAAATTGCCAAGGCGTTTAACGATGCTATTCGCGACGGTAGAATTTCGGCACCCATTGTACTGGGGCGCGACCACCACGATGTATCGGGTACCGATTCGCCCTACCGCGAAACTTCGAATATCTACGATGGTTCGTCGTTTACAGCCGATATGGCAGTACAGAATTTTGTGGGCGACGGATTCCGCGGAGCTACCTGGATTTCGCTGCACAATGGCGGCGGAGTTGGCTGGGGCGAAGTAATTAACGGCGGTTTTGGTATGACCATCGACGGATCGGCCGAAGCAGAAGAACGCCTGAAAATGATGTTGCACTGGGATGTTAACAACGGCATATCGCGACGCAGCTGGGCACGCAACAAACCGGCAATGTTCGCCATTAAACAGGCCATGAAAGAAAACCCTGACCTGAAAGTAACATTGCCCAACGAGGCCGACGATTCCTTGCTTGATGGATTGTTCTAAAAAGAAACCACAAAACTGAAAAGCACAAAAGATCCGATTGGTAGCATTTTTAAAACTACTGACCGGATCTTTTTTTATCCAGTGAACCAATAAAACCACCAATCGTTATTAATTCGGAACAAGACAACCCGAGGGGTATTTAGTTGTTTCGCGCCGCAACTAATGAATTACCTTTAAAAACTTTAAATTCGATTTAGATGAATACCGATGAATTAAAAAAGTTGCAAACCCCTTTAAAAGACAAGTATCGTACAAATCCTGACGCTGCTATTGTTACGTTACGGGCCACAGGAAATATAGGAGATAATATTTCGTGTAAGGTTGATACAGGACGGGCTTTGGTGGAAGCCGGTCTTCACCCGGCTACAGGAGGAAACGGAATGATGGCTTGCTCTGGCGACTTATTACTTGAAGCGTTGGTAGCCTGCGCAGGGGTTACTTTAAACGCCGTTGCAACCTCAATTGGTGTTACCTTGCAAAACAGCTCAGTAACTGCCGAAGGCGATATCGATTTTAGAGGCACACTGGGGGTTTCGAAAGATGTACCGGTCGGATTCAGGGAAATTCGCCTGAAATTTACGCTGAACACCGACCTGGAACAGGAACAAATCGAAACGCTTCAGAAACTAACAGAACGGTATTGTGTTGTTTTTCAAACGATTCATTCCGGAACTTCTGTTAAAACGGTGTTTGAATAACTTGTCCCCCTTGGGAAACCACCCTCCGGGATTTTCTGACGCTGACAGCGTCAAACGTGAATAACCCGGTGTGCCTGCCGGAGTGCAGCGAAAGTAGGAAACACCGGGAAAATCAGCCACAACAAACTCGTCCGGCGAAGCAAGTTGTTCAACGCTCTGCCCTTCTCCCGGACGACATCGCAAGAGCTGTCTTTGAAGAATACCTAAAAGATATGTATAAAAAATAGCCTTGACGAAGAGGGATTGAATACACAGAAATCCAATATGCCGGATTAATCTACCCTGCCCAGGCGGTATGAGTATATACCTAATGACTAACCCTGGCATTCATGCCAGGGAAATACATGCCATGTATCAATTGGGCTTTAGCCCTTAATGTCAGCAAAGTGGACTAAAGTCCGGGGAATGTGGGCACTCCAACTCACCGGCATAAATGCCGGTGTTAGTCAGACACATCGTATTTTCACGCAGCCTGTGCGAAGTGCCCCTTCATCTTTGCCGGAAACAGTAGAAAAATCCTCTGACTGCCAAAGGAGGCCACCTCTCCGTCCGTCAGAAGCAGCCGGACAAGCCCGTCTGACTGCGCAAGCCTGGCAGACTTTTTTAAAGGAGGACGAAGACAAGGCACAAAAAAAGCGCCCGAAATTCAGGCGCTCCTTTTAACCCTCAAAACACACAGGGTATGACCTCCTCCATTACCCCGAAAATATCTTTAAAAAAATTTACTCGTCTTCGTTATCCGATTTTTTCTGTCGTTTTTTTACCTGCTCGTTGTTCTTCGCAATTATTTCGGCAACGGTAGCGGCAAAAGCGCCGTATATTTCGGCTTGAAAACGCCGGGCAGTGCGTAAAAACACTACTAAATCGTCGTTAATAATAGTAACCACCTGTTTTTTCAACACAGATGCACTGGCCTGGGTATCTTCTTCGGCCAGCTCTTCGGCGTATTCGGCACTGGTGTTTTCAAAATCGGTTTCAGCAGCCTGCAGGGCCGCTATGTTGTCAGTAACTCCCGAAAGCAGCGCAATAGCAGCCTGCACCGGGGGCTTGGCAAAGTCGCCCAGCATCGACACAATGTGCGACGACTCGCTTACATAACTCTCTTTAATTACCGAAAAACCATATTTATCGAATACGGATTTTACTACAGCGGCGGCATTGCGTATGGCCTCGTCGGGATGATAGGTATACCCCTGCACCTGGTAACCAATGGCGCGCACTCTCTCGTCGCGGATATCGTCTTTTTCGGCCAGTATGCTCTGCGCTTTCGAGCGTTTAATGGCAGCTCCCAACTCGTCGGTAGCTGTAGTAAGTTGTGTAATAATTCCGGTAACAACAGGATCGGACGGCAATTCGGCCTGGCTGTACGAAGTAATAATTAAACGACTCGATCCGTGCACTTCGGTAGTGCGGCTTGTGGAAATAATTTTTTCAATCATGGTGTTTGTTTTATTATACATTTAGATTTAAAGATCTGGGTGCTAAAGCAGTTTCAGAATATTAAGGATATTGCCGGGATGCTAAGCACACCTAAATTATAAAAAATGAACGGCAAATAAAACCCCTGAACACTATGTTGTTCAACATGATACAATTGAAGCAACCAATAGTCGTAAATTGCTTTTGTGGTTGTTGAAGTGCTAAGTTGAGATCTGCCAACCACCACTAATGGCATAACTAAATCTACAAAGCCTTACCTGCGGGTTTTTGCCGCGTAACTAAACCTACAAAGGCTTGCCGCGAAGTTTTTGGGCCTTGACTAAACCTACAAACGCCTGCCGCAAAGTTTTTGGGCCTTGACTAAACCTACAAACGCTTGCCGCCAAGTTTTCGGGCCTTGACTAAACCTACAAACGCTTGCCGCCAAGTTTTCGGGCCTTGACTAAACCTACAAACGCTCGCCGCCAAGTTTTCGGGCCTTGACTAAACCTACACGCCCCACTTTTGTTTTTTGGCGCGACTAAATAGTTTTACCACAAACACATTTTTTGCGTTGTTTGTACTGAATTAATTTCGATATTATGTTTATATTTAAAGCATTAAAAACCAAACAGTATGAATTGCCACCCCACAATAAAGCCCGAACAAGACAACTTAAAAAACCACTGGTTAAACTACTTTTTACAAAAACTTGGGTTCCACACCCCAATTGGGGGTATAACCCAATGTTTTGGGTTTCACTTTCGTTGTAGTGCATTGAAGAAAAATAGAGTAACATGGCATAAATGATAGGAATAATCTCTTTTACAATAGTTGTTGGATTGATAATATTGGCATATTTCTTAGCTAGGAAATCAGCATTAGTGTGCCCGAATTGTAAATGTAAAGAATACGAAAAAACAGGAAATAAACGGGAATTAGAACGAAATAAAAGACCTCTCATTGCTGGACCCGTTCCTGAATATGAATTGGAATATAAATGTAAAAAGTGTAAACAAACTTATTGGTCAGCAATTGAGAAAGTACATTTATGAAAGTTATTGATTCAACATTAGTAGTGATGCGTTAACTTTTAAAAACATTGTATAATTAATTAAATATAAACAAGATACAGGCGTTCTTTGATTTT
>CANLMQ010000014.1 GCA_947492175.1 uncultured Draconibacterium sp.
TAAGTAAAATCTTATTAGATTTGTAAACCAGTAAATGAAGAAATAATCGTTTACATTCTATCAAATTAAGTATAAATTTGTCAAGCTATTTTAGGAAAGGTCAGTCAGAGAACAATCCTACCCCGTAAGATGATGGCTATCTTCCATGAGATAAAGGCTGTCTTTCATAAGATCGTGGTCATCTTTTACAAGATAATGGCTATCGGGTGTCAGAGAATGATTCTACCCCGTAAGATGATGGCTATCTTCCATAAGATAAGGACTGTCTTTCATAAGATCATGTTCATCTTTTACAAGATAATGGCTGTCGGGTACTCTGCGTTGTTAACAAAAAATGCCATCCCTTATAAAAGAGATGGCATTTATACTACAATACGGATTATAACTAGTTACTCAAATCTTTAATCCTGATATTTCTGAAATACAATTCAGAACCATGTCCCAGGAATCCGATAAATCCTTTATCGCGTTGTAGTCCCGGGTGTTTTTTACCATCTTTTGTTCCGTGTTCACGTGCGTAAGCAATGTCGCCATCCAAAATAACCTCACCGTTTAAGGTGATTTTAATTTTAGTGCCTTTAACAATAACTTCCTGAACGTTCCATTCGCCAACCGGCTTTTGGAATCCACGTTTGGCAGCTATTGTTCCGTAAACCGAACCGTGGTACTGGTATTCGTGCAGGTTGGCATAAATAGGCGCTGTATTATCCAGAATCTGCAATTCCATTCCCATATAGGCTGCATCGCCTTCCAGCGGTGCGCGAATTCCCAATCCGTTGTTGGCGCCCGGAGTCAGTTTAAACTCGAAACGGTAAATAAAATCGCTGTATTCTTTTCCTGTAAACAGGTTGCCATGGCCACCTTTTTTAGGATTTACAACCAAGATACCATCTTCTGCATAATAGTCTGTTTTATTTCCCTGCCATCCGTCAAGGTTTTTTCCGTTGAACAGCGATACAAAACCTTCATCAATTTCTTCCTGGGTCAAACCAATTTGTTTGGTATTGATTTCACGAACATATACATCGCGGAAAGCCAGTTCGTTACCATGTGCCTGCAATTCAATTGTTCCTTCTTCGAAAATCGGGATGCTGCGGTCCCAGTAGTTGTCCATTTTTACGTTGTCAACCACCAGTTCGCCATTCAGGTAAACGGTAACGTTTTCGCCAATCATTGTAATCCGGAATGTGTTCCATTCGTCAATTGGATTGTCGGCTACTTTTAAAGGGTTGCGTACATTGTCGGCATTGTTGTTGTACAAACCGCCCGAACCAACCTGGGCACCTACTTCTACACGCGAAGTATCCCAGATTTGAACCTGTGGTGTACCACGCAGGTATATACCGCTATCGCCTTTTTTGGTAATTAGCCAGTCAACAATCATTTCAAAATCCTTGTATCTTTTTGTTGAAACAAGATTGTGTCCTTTTCCGCTAAATACTATTTTTCCGTCTTTAACGCTCCAGTTTTCCGATAAATGCAAATCAGCTTCAGCCTGAGCTTTTGCTCGTTCTTTATCACTCATTTTGGCAATAGCAATTGGATTTCCGCCGGCAATCATTCCCTGCCATCCGTCAAGGTTTTTTCCGTTGAACATGGTTACAAAACCATCGCCTTTTTGCATGTTGCTCAGGTAGTTTTCAATATCGATTTTGTAATACTGGCTGTCGCCGCCTTCCATAACCGAAGCTGCTTTTTCAAGTGCACGACGTACTTCTTTCCCGTAGAATTTGCCTTTAAGCGCAATGTCTTTAATTCCAACCGCAGCATTTTGTTTTAACGCTTTGTTGTCGAGGAATTTCTCAAGGTAAATAATAGAAAGGAATGTGCGTAAACGGCCAACCGACTTCACAATGTAGTTTTTGTCGGCATTGGAACCGGCGTATTCCATAATTTTACGGAACTGCAAAAGTTTTTGGTCGTCGGGAAGTTGAGCCGAATTAACCATACGGGCAAAGTTAATCGCTGCTTTTGCCTGGTAATCGCCAGTGGTTGTTTTGCAAATTTCGTATAGCGATTTCGAAGCGGAATAGGTTTTCCAGTTGGTTAAGGCCTCAAAGGCTGCATCTTTAATTTGTCCGCTTGAAGTGTTAAAATAATCGCTAACGATTTTTAAGGCGTCGTCGCCTCCAATTTCAGGAAGTAACGGAAGAATCCGTTCTTTTTTGCTGGTCGATTTCAACGCAGAAAGAACTTTACCGTTTGGTTTTTGTTCGGCTTCAATTCCGGTTGTTGCTGCAACAACAGCCATTTGGGTTTCTGTAATTTCTTTTTCATCCGATACCGCGAATAAAAGCTTTAACAAGGCATCTGTGTTTTTATAAGCAGAAACACGTTTCAGTGCTTTAAAGGCTGCGCTTTTTACATCAGCATCAGAAGAAGATGTAGCAGAAAGAACTTCATTAAAATACTGGGTGCCGGCTTTTGCGGCTACAATATCAATAAATGCGGCTTTGGCTTTTCCCGAAGTTTTTTCCAACTGAGCAGCAAGGGTGTACAAGTGATCTTTATCCAAAAGTTCGTTTAGTACAGCTTTTGTTGCATCAATATCATTTCCTTCTGCCAGATGCGCTACCAATGTTGGTATGGCCTCGCTTCCCTGCAATTGTCTAAGTGCAACAACAGCTTCACCGCGAACTTCTTCTGACGAAGAGGTAAGGCTTTCTTTTACAAGTTCGGTAGCCAAACCACAACCACGACGGCCAAGCATTGAAATTATATCAGCTTTAATGGCAGGAGAAGCAGCTTCTGCTTTCGCAATCCATTTGCGTGTGTCGGCAACTCCACCCAGTTTTTCGGCTGTATTTAAAGCTGAATAACGGAAAGCTTTATCTGAGTTATCCGCTGCATCCAATAACAGGGGAGTAGCTTCGTAACCCAAATAGTTGGCATAAATGGCAAG
Source organism: uncultured Draconibacterium sp. (assembly GCA_947492175.1). Taxonomy (GTDB): domain Bacteria; phylum Bacteroidota; class Bacteroidia; order Bacteroidales; family Prolixibacteraceae; genus Draconibacterium. The sequence goes on from CANLMQ010000014.1 coordinate 2,903, forward strand.
GGCAGCAGAATAGTTGTGCAACTGATCGGCAGCTGTATTTGCCTTAAAGATGGCTTTGCATGCTTTTTTCATTAAATCCAACTCGTTATTCTGTCCCAAACGGTTGGTGTATTCAATAAACGATTCAGCAGCATTTGTAGCTTCGTATTTAAAGTTAACTGCTGAAGCTGCTTTTAACAAGGTTTTAAAAGACTCGGGCGAACCAATGTTGGCCAAAGCAGTTAATGCAGTTTTTTGCATCGCAGCACATTCTGCTGAAACAAAAGGAGTGATGGCCGGAACTGCTTCTTTGTATTTTAATTCACCCAATGCACGTACCAGCGTTGTTTGGGCTTTGTGACCTGCATTTGGAAGAGCTTCCAAAAATAATTCGGCTGTTTTAGGGCAGGCAATCATTAAAATGGTTTGCGTGGCAGGTTCAGCCAGTTCTTCAGATGTCAGGAATCCTTTCACTGCATCGATGGTTTTTGCGCCACCAATCAGGTTCAACTGGTTCATGATAAAGGTTTTTACCTCAGCATCTTTTTGTGAATTTAAAGCTTTAATAAAGTTGTTTTCGGCATAAGCTTTTTCTGTGCATTTGCCAAACTGGCTGGCATAACGGGCAAAACTGTTTAAAGCAAAACGAACAGCAGTGTCATCACCAACTCCGGGAGGAGTCAGTTGGGCAGCCATTTTTTGAAATCCTTCGGAACCCATCTCAACAATATCGTTCATTGCTTTGTCGAGGTGCCCCAAATCTTTTGTTGGCATTTGTGCCAGCACATCGGCAACCTTGGTGTCAAGCGTTCGGTTGTCTTGTGCAAAACTTCCCATGCTGAATACTCCCAGCATCAGGATTGCTATAAATTGAAATATATTTTTCTTCATGTTAGTCATCAATAATCTTTAATACTTATCCTTTAAATTGTCCACGGAGCACGCATTGGCTGGTTGATTAAACGGTTAGCTCCCTCGTCGTTAATAAACTCGAGTTTTTCGGGATCGAAATTAAGAGTACGACCCAAACGAACCGCAATAATTCCAAGGTTCACTAAAGTTGAAGAACGGAATCCGTTCATTTCGTTCAATGCAAATTTCTTACGTGTTTTTACCGATTCGGAGAAAATGCCAATTTGTGGTTCCGGTTCAGGTAAAGTTTTGATAAAACTTTGCAGGTTCGGAATATCGGATCTGAAACCCTGGTATATTTTTCCATTTGGCCCTTCGATGTATGCTGCATCTTTGTCTTTGTTCTCACCGTCAAGAATAATCTGGCAACCATCGGCATAAGTATAAGTTACCCGTTTCCATGTTCCTACAGCATCGTAGTGTTGTTGTGGAGCATCCACCTCTATTTTAACAGGGCTGGTTTCATCTTTACCCAACATGTATTGTACAGGGTCTAAATAGTGCTGTCCCATATCTCCAAGACCACCACCGTCGTAATCCCAGTATCCGCGGAAATTAGCGTGAACACGGTGTGCGTTGTACGGACGGTAAGGCGCAGGTCCTAACCACATATCATAGTTCAGGTTTTCTGGAACACGTTGCGGTTCGAGGTTGTGTTTGCCCTGCCAGAAAAATTTCCAGTTGTAGCCGGTAATTCCGCTAACTGTAACTTTAAGCGGCCATCCTAAAATACCACTGTCGATTACTTTTTTTAGCGGCTTAACATCGGTTCCCAATCCATAAAACGGATCTTTGAAACGGAACCAGGTATTTAAACGGAACATACGACCGTGTGCATTTACAGCTTCCACAACTTTTTTACCTTCGCCAATGGTACGGGTCATTGGTTTTTCGCACCAGATATCTTTACCGGCTTTGGCAGCTTCAACAGCCATAATGCCATGCCAGTGTGGTGGTGTCGCAATGTGTACAATGTCAACTTCGGGCAAATGGCAAACTTCTCTGAAATCGTCGAATTGTTTTACTTTGTAGTCGATCAAACTTTGTGCTTTGGCGAGGTGAAGTTTATCCACATCGCAAATGGCAACAACTTTGGTCCCTTCGTAAGGAATATGACCACGGCCCATTCCACCAACACCAATAATTGCTTTTGTTAATTGATCGGAAGGGGCAAGGAAGCCATTTCCTCCCATTACATGGCGCGGAATAATCATCATTCCGGCTCCGGCAGCAAGAGCACTCTTTAAGAACTTTCTTCTTGTTGTTTGATTTTTATTCATCAGTCTTATTATTTAAGATTCTTTTATTGTTTTGTTTAAAAAATAATTTGAAAAATCACGAATATGTAAAACCTCAGGTCAAAATTGAGGGTAACAACAGGGGTAACAAAGTAAAAAAAGAAAAAATATGTAGGGTAAGCTACTGAAATAGAATGTTAAAGGCAAACAAAATGTGATTGGGAAAAATGATCGGGAATACGAAGCAGGTGGAGTTTAAACCATTAAATCAGAGATTGATTTGCCAAAAGGTTGTGCATAACATTGCTGATATACCTTCTCGAAATGTTCAAGGCATTCGTGGGCTTGCGTGTTTTTTTCCAGCTTTATTAATGCTTTTATTTTGTGTGCTAAAACAGTCTCGTTTAGCGGATCGAAAATCAGTAAAGCTTGCGATAAACGTAGCAGCCATTCTGTTTTGCTCTTAAAGTTATCATTTAGTAGGAGGGGCAAAAGTGTATCCAGTAAGTCGTCCGATATTTTGCTTTTAAACCCGTCGAGCCATTCGTCGTCCATGTTCGGAAGTAGCGGCCCCTTTTCAATAATTGACAGAATGTTGGCCAGATGCTCAAAATTTGGAACCTCCGAAGTTGCTTGTTTAAATGCTTCCAGTTCGGAGAAATAGTGTGCCAGATCGCAGTATACATCTTCGCTGAGATCAATTACCCATTTTTTATTGGTGTAAGCAATGTTTATTCCGCTGCTTGTGTCAAGCACCTCCCTAATCCGCTGAATTTGTGTACTGCGGTTGTTTTTGGCGCTCTCGGAAGAATGACCGGCCCAAAGATGATTGGCAAGTTGTTTTGATGTGATTCCTTTGTTTCGTAATGTTTCAGTAAGTACCAGTATGAAGATTTGTTTTCGTTTGGGTGAAAAACGTGCAGTTAGATCTTCTTTATTCCGGTTGGTAATTTTAAATCCGCCAAAAAGCTCTACGGAGGGTTCTTTTATTTGCGACAATTGTTTTGTAAGAGGATTAAGGTTGCTTGGCTTTGTTTGAATTCCGGATGCCGGTTTATGCTTTTTCTTTAGGACAAAATACAGGAGCAGAATTAAAGCAACCACAACAGTAAGTGCCAAACCCCAGGAATAGCCGGGTGACGGAGCAGTATCAGGTTCCTCAATACCGTGTTCGTACAAACGCATAACTTCCTGATCGCTCAGGTTGCGGTTCCAAATGGCCAGATCGTCCATCATGCCTTTAAACGACTCGTCCCACAAGTTTGTGCCGACTAACAACGAGTGCTCAGTCGGTTCAATTCTTTCTGCTTTTTGGGTATCTATAATCTGTCCGTTCTTATAAAATTTTACAGTTCCGCCACTCGATATTACATAGGTAAGGTGTTGCCATTTGTTGGGAACAACCATTGCAGAGTCTGAGGCATGATCTTTTATTCCGGGCGAGGTAAAAAGCATATTCCCGTCGCGGAATTTAACCGACAGGGCTTTCCCTTTTCCTATGATGCTCCTGTTTCCATCTATTTCAGATGGTTTTACCCAAACACTAACCGTAAAGTTTTCATTAAAAACAATGTCGGTATCAAAATCAATATAGTTGTCTCGTCCGTTAAACACTCCGCACCAGCCTCGCAAAGAGTCTTTTTTGTATTCTACGTTTTTATAGGGTATTTCAGTGCTTTCTCCTGCCTGATTCACAATGTTCTGTTCGAATGATAGATAGAGCACCATTTCGTCCTTTAAATTTTTGGGACGGGCAAAAAATATTTTGGTGCTTTCCGATGTGTAATTATTAAAATTAAAGACATCAGGAGTGAAATGATAGCCAATTTTATAGGGACTTAATCCAACTTCGGTAGTATGGATTTTGCCATACGATAACATTAGCGGCATTTCTTTCCACCTTATTCCTTCAAGTGGTTCTTCGTTGTATTGTACGTTTGCTGTGTACCATACCTGTTCCAAAAAATTTTGGTGATAAGCAGAAAATGTTTCCGGATTCTTGGTGATAAAGAAATTCGGAAGTTTTCCCGTATAAATGTTTAACAGCTGAGGAATTCGCTCCGGATGTTGTTGAAGTGAATCGGGCAGGCTGCTAATAGTTTTGTCGTGCGTGTAAATAACAAGATCATTTCCCTGACTTTCGCCAAAACCGCTTATAATCTCTTCAGGAAACTCTGAAGGAACATTGTATTCGCAGAGGTAGTCGTTAACAGAATAGGAGAAAGGTGTGTTGTCCGCCGTAAAAACAAACAGACGTTTCCCGTTTTCACGACATTGGGTCAGTTTATCTATAGAGTACTCGCCGGGTGTGGCCAGAGTTTGAAATACGTTATGCTGTTCAAGGGCTTTTAAGAAAAACGGCATTTCCGATCGAATAATGAATAAAATTATTTCATCTTTATTCTCATTCAGAAAAATGGCTGTTTCATCAAGTACTTTACCGGCAGAGGCATCCGAAGTGATAATAAATGCCCGATAGCCATCCCGGAGTTCCTGTTGCAGGTTGTTGCCCTTTGTTTCACAGGTAAGGAACACAAGGTCACTTAAGCTGTTTTTCCCGAAAAGATGAACAGGAAAAAGTAGAAAAAGTAATACCCCTGCAAGAGCTGAAAGCAGATTTGTCCTGTGAAAATATTGCATGCCAACAAAAATAAAAAAAAGACTTATAGTTGAGTGTGGGAAGCCGTGATTTTAGTATTGTTTCATCTGTATAAATTATAATTTTCTGATAATTTGAAAATTCAAATTTGACAGATGGAACCGCTCCATTCGTCGCTCTCACATAAAATTTATTCATTCTTGTTTTTGTAATTTTTGAATGAAAAATTTCATGTTCGTTTCATCAGTTTATAATTGCTCGTTATTTTAATAGATAAAACCGGCAACGGATGGTTAAGTTTTATGAATAGAAAATTGACAAACTCTGTTTAGCGGGCTTTGCTTTTGACTCCACTTGAGATTGGACTTGTAATAACCTGTTGATAAGTATCGTAGTTGACAGACGTGAAGAAATGTTTCGTTTTTTATCTTTAGAAAATCCAATGTTGAAAAATTCTAAACCTGAGTTAATGAAAAATATTCCTGTAATTACTGTCTCCGGGAAATCGCTGGCTGAAACATATGAAACCGCGTTAATTTATTTGTACGGAAAAGGTACCCGGTTTAAAACGCAATACGATAAACCCGGCGATCCGCTGAGTATCGACTGTACAATGAATATGACCATACTCGAACCGGAAACAGATCCGATGATTCATATGGCTTTCCCGGGAGGAATTGACGATTTAAAAGAGTATGTTCTGGAACTTAAAGGGTACAAAAACCACTGGGTGAAAAATATGAACGATAAGGAGGATACTCGTTGGGAATATACTTATCACGGGCGGTTAAAAAATTATGGAGTATGGAAAGATTTGGTTGATGGTGAATCAACAGAAGTTGGGCCGTTTAAAGTGGATCAGATTGATTTTGTAATAAATAAGCTGTCGGAGCAGCCATTTACCCGACAGGCGCAAATGATAACCTGGATGCCAAATCTTGACACAACTTGTTACGATCCGCCATGTTTACAATCGCTTTGGTACCGTATTCTTGAAGACGAAGACGGCGTTTACTGGCTAAACAGCAACATTCGTTTTCGAAGTAACGATGCCTGGGGAGCCAGTTTTATGAATATGTTTGGATTTATTCAGTTTAATAAAGAGGTTATTGCCGCCGGGGTGGCCGAACGAACAGGAAAGACTGTAAAATTGGGACGAATGAACTGGCATGCAGATTCGTATCATATTTACGGGAAAGATATTCGGGCAGCTAAGGAGCGTTTGTTCGAGCGGGTTAACGACATGGCCTTTGAAGAACGAACTATGCCCTTTAATGATCAGTTTATAAGGGAAATGTATGATAATGCCGGGCCGACGGTTATCGAAAAGATTAAAGTGTTTGATGAGCGGCATAAATAGCTGAAAGTTATACGGAGGAACATGTTCACTGTTTCGGGACTCTATCCCAGATGATTAACTTCGGGAAAATACAAACGGGTGAAGTGTATTGTTGGTTGGCTGACGTGAAAATCAACTTGCTGTATTTTTAATCTGAATGTTTTACCTTTAACTGTACCGGACTTTACATTAAAATAAGTCATTATGAATGTAATCTTGAGTATAGGGGTTTTAATTTTTTCGGGATTTATTTTGGGAGAATTTGCCGAAAAAGTAAAATTACCGAGAATCTCAGGTTACATTTTGGCCGGTATCTTATTAAATCCTGATCTGTCAGGAATTATGTCAGATCAATTTGTAGAACATACCGATCCCTTACTTTCTGTTTCCCTTTCATTTATAACCTTTTCAATAGGAGGTTCGCTGTCTGCCAAAAAACTGAAAGCTACAGGCAAAAAAGTGCTGTTTCTTACTGTTTCAGAATCCTTATTTGCATTTTTGTCGGTGTTTCTGTTCATGTTTCTGAGTCTTTATTTTTTCATCCCGATTTTTGATTCTGTTTTTGTTATTATAGCAATTAGCCTTGTTCTCGCTTCGTTGGCAGCGCCTACCGATCCGTCGGCAACATTGGCCGTAATACACGAATTTAAAGCAAAAGGAGAAGTAAGTTCAACAATGCTCGAAATTGCTGCTTTTGATGATATTGTAGGTATTGTTATTTATTCGTTGGTAACTGCATTCGCAGCGTATTTTTTGGGCAGCACTGATGTTGAGTTTGGGCAGGTGCTTTTAGGATTGGGTAAGAATATTGGCGGCGCAATTTTAATTGGAGTCTGTGTTGGAGTGTTGTTTAACTTTATTGTAAAAGTATTTAAGAAAGAACCGGAGGGAACCTTGATTGTATTAACATTTGGGTTAGTATTACTGAGTTATGGGATATCAGAATACCTGGGATTTGAATCGTTACTTGCAACAATGACAGTGGGTGTTTTGGTTACAAATTTAAATCCCATGTCTGAAAAAATATTTCGACTTATTGAACGCTATACAGATGAATTAATCTTCGTCGTTTTTTTTACTCTCTCCGGTTTACATCTGCAGTTGTCTTCAATATCAGGCAGTTTTATTTTAATTGTAATTTACATTTTTGCAAGAGGAATAGGAAAGTTTTCAGGAGTATACACCAGTTCGTTATTTTTTAAAACCAGTGCAAAGATAAAGAAATATGCTGCGGGAGGTTTAATTCCTCAGGGTGGTATCGTAATTGGACTGGCACTTTTGCTTGCAAAAGAATCTGTTTTTAAAGAAACTGCCTCGATGATAATTGGAGTTGTAATAGGGGCTGCTTTAATACATGAGATTGTTGGACCCGTTATCTCAAAACTGGCGTTAAAAAAGGCAGGTGAAATTAAATAAAGCAGATTATTAACTCCGGCTTCGCTACAACTTGTAATTTGAATCCTGATTGTTTGCTTCAGTAAGCACGAAGACTTTCGGATATGTTATTTATCATATCGAATGTATTGGCTCGAGCTGATAAATTCTTTATACTTGTAGTGTAATACCGTTCAGGTATTATGTGTGTTTGGGGGTTAACATTTAGAAGGAGACTATTGAGTCTCCTTTTTTCGTTTTTATATATCTGGTTTTTTTCTACGGGAAATTTAACTCATCCTGAAACTCCTGATTCAGCCGGGCCATGTAGTGTTTTGGCTGCCCTTTCGTAAGCAGCATTAAATTTGGGGTAATTAAAATATAAAATAAGGAATTCTGTTTATTGTAATCTGATGTAAGTTTCAATAATTAAACGGTCGACATTTAACTCCTCAATTTTTTCTATTCCTTTTTGAATGAGCGTATCGTTATTGATTTCTATCTCAAAATCAAAAGTATGATCTTCCCATTCGCGAAAATTGCAAAATTCCAAATGCTCAGTGTAGGTAGTTCCTTTCAGCGAGTATTTCCCTCCACCGGCTACAAATACAGCCGTAGAATCTGCTCCCTTATTTAAGTCGTGGCGAAGAAACGAAAAGTGATTTGCATTAATAATTTTAATTGTTTTTTGACCTGCGGTGTAATCAGTAAAGACAGTGTCGTTTTGCTGAATGGTTTCGCCTGAAATAAGAAGCCAGGTCCCTTCTATAGGGAGCTCGGTTTTGCAAGTGGGCTGGCAGGCAAAAAATAAGGAAAGGATTAGTAGAAAGGCTGGTATTTTCATAGTTAGTATATGGTATTAAATTTTTCCATAGCTATTCTTTTTACTTCATCCATCGAAATCTCTTTCCCCAGTTCCTGTTGAATAGAAGTAACTGCCGACGAGGCAAAACCACAAGGATTGATGTAGTTGTAGTAACGCATGTCGGTATTTACATTTAATGCAAAACCATGCATGGTAACGTAACGGCTAACACGTACACCAATGGCACATATTTTACGGGCACGCACTTTGTGTTCAGGTTGCAGCCAAACACCGGTTGCTCCTTCTTTTCGTCCGCCTTCCAGTCCAAATTCGGCAATGGTTTCAATAATGGCATCCTCCATTTTTTCGATGTACTCGCGTACGCCTATTTTGTAGTATTCAAGGTCGATAATCGGATAGCCTACCAGTTGTCCCGGACCATGGTATGTGATATCTCCGCCCCGGTTTATTTTATAAAAAGTAGCATCAATTTTCTTTAGAAAATCGGTGGCGGCAAGCAGATTACTTTCATCGCCGCTTTTTCCAAGCGTATAAACATGCGGATGTTCAACAAGAAGAAAATGGTTTTTTTCGGAAGCCTGCTTTTTTGCCCGTTTATCATCCGAAACTTCTTTTAGCAATTCTTCCTGGTAGTCCCAGCATTCTTTGTAATCTTTTAAACCAACGTCGATATAATTAAAATTTGCCATACTTTATTGAGATTGAAAATAGATTGAATGCTTATTTTAAACTTTGAACTTTAAACTCTGAACTACTTAAGCATTTACATGTTCTTCGGCTCTGTATGAGCTGCGTACCAGAGGCGAACTTTCAACAAACTTAAATCCTTTTCTGATTCCTATATTGCGGTATTCCACAAATTTTTCAGGTTCGATGTACTCCTGCACCGGCATGTGTTTGGTTGTTGGGGCAAGGTATTGTCCAATGGTCATAACTTTACAGCCGGCCTCCAGCAGATCGTCCATGGTTTGTAAAACATCTTCATGGGTTTCGCCCAGTCCCAGCATAATTCCCGATTTTGCCCTGCCAAAATTCTCTGCGATGTATTTTATTACATCTAAACTACGGCGGTATTTGGCTGCAAAACGAATAAAAGGAGTTAGTTTTTCTGTGGTTTCCAGATTGTGCGAAATCACATCGGGACCAGCGTCAATTACCTGTTGAATTAATTCTTCTTTGCCCCTGAAATCTGGAATCAATACCTCGATTTTTGTCTCTGGATTTACACGTTTTACTTCGCGGATTGTTTCGGCCCATATTCCGGCACCCTGATCTTCCATATCGTCGCGGTCGACCGAAGTAATTACACAGTGTTTTACTCCCATAATCCGAACAGATTCTGCCAGTTTTTTAGGTTCTTCCAAATCGGCAGGTAAGGGTACTCCGTTTGGTACGGCACAGAATTTACAGCGGCGTGTGCAAATGTTGCCCAGTATCATAAAAGTGGCAGTTCCACGGTTCCAGCATTCGCCAATATTAGGGCAATTCCCACTGGTACAAATGGTATGTAATCCGTGCTTGTCGACCAAATTTTTAACCTTTGAGTAACTTTCGCCTTTTGGCATTTTCATCTTCATCCATTTGGGCAATCGCTGCCTGTCCTTCAACTCGTGAGCCATAATATAAACTGACTAAAAATTATTTTATCGTTTTATTCTGTGCCTTTTTCATTTTTACTGCTGTAAAATCTCCTTCAATAGCGAATACTATTCTCGTCGATTTTACCTTGTCTAAATAAAAAATTCATCAGAATAATACCGACAAATTTCATTTAGACAGTTTATGAAAAATTTATGCAAATGTAAAAGTTTTAAAATCAATGTAAACCTGATAAACTCCCAAATCGCAAAATTGTTTTCAAAAAAACCATTCTTTGCGCAACTGTGTTATTTTTGTACGAGCTTAAGATATTATGAAGTACTTTATTATACTGCTTTTATTGTTTTTTGGGTTGAACGAAAGTTTTGGACAAAACAAACGGACGGAAGTTCAAACCAAGTCGAGTCTTGCCATACGGTACTACAATGCCAAAGACTATGAAAAGGCTATGCCTTTGTTAAAAGAGGTTTTTCAGTTAACAAAAAGCAGTACGTATTTTCGATATTATATAAACAGCCTGGTTGAATTAAAGCAGTTTGATGAAGCTGAAGATGAAATACAGCGGGCCATAAAAAAACAAAAGCCGGTTCGTCCGGATTACCTGGTGCATTGGGGGCGCGTTTTAAAAATGCAAAACCGGAATGATGAGGCGAACGCAAAATTTCAGGAAGCCATTGATAACATCCAATCCAACAAAGGAAGTTATTTAAATACTGCAAATACGTTTTTAGGTTGGGGCGAATACGAACTGGCAAAACAAACCTATCTGAAAGGTCGAAATGTATTGGCAGGTGAAATGTTTAGTTACGAGTTGGCAAGAGCGTATCTGTATTTGCGCGACTATGAAAACATGATGGAAGAGTACCTGAATCTTTTGGTGCAAAGTGAAAAGCATTTGCAGCGTGTTCAAAGCAGTCTTTCGTCGGCTATGCGATTAGATATCGACGATGGTTTACGTAATCAATTCAGAGCACAGGTTTTAACGCGTATTCAAAATAATCCCGAGGTTATTGGTTATAACCGTTTGTTGATTTGGTTTTTCCTGCAGGAAAAGAAATTTTCTAGCGCCTTGCGTCAATCAATTGCTTTGGATAAAAGAACCGGAGCCGAAGACGCACAGATTGCTCAATTGGGGAGCATGGCTTTAAAAAATACAGAGTATGCCGAGGCCAAAAAAGCATATGCCTATTTAATGGGAAAAGGAGAGGAAAGCCCATATTATTCGCAGGCCAATGCTTTAAATATTCATGCTTCGTATTTGGAGTATGTAAATGAATTTCCGGATGATACGGAGAAAGGAGCTGCGTTGGCACAGCAGATCGAAAGTGGTTTGGAATACCTGAACTACGGGCCGGCTACGTTAAATCTGATCAGAGAATATGCTCATTTGCTGGCATTTTATTTAAACGATACACAAAAGGCACTGTCTGTTTTAAACAGAGGACTGGAAGTTCCTCAGCTGAAGCCGGAACAAATTGGTGGTTTAAAAACAGAAAAAGCCGACATTTATGTTTATGCCAACGATCCCTGGGAAGCCATGCTGATTTATTCGCAGGTTATCGACGCCAATAAAAAGAATACTTTGGGCGATGAGGTGAAGCTTAAAAAGGCAAGGCTGGGATATTACATGGGAAATTTTAGTTGGGCAAAAGCGCAGCTTGATGTATTAAAAGCAAGTACTTCGAAACTTACAGCCAACGATGCCATGGAACTTTCGATGATGATCGGGAACAACCTGAACCTGGATACCACAGCTGTGCCTTTGCAATTATTTGCCAAAGCCGATTTGCTGTTTTTTCAGAACCATGACGATGAGGCCATGCTGGTTTTAGATTCAATTGCCGATGTTTATCCGTACCATACGCTGGTTGACGATATTCTGTTCCGAAAAGCAAAAATTGAAGTTGAAAACCGGAATTATGCTTTAGCCGCTGAATACCTCGAAACCATTACCACTGATTTTAGCTACGAATTATTGGGCGACGATGCTTTGTATCTACTGGCCGAAATCTACAATTATCAATTGAACGAAAAAGAAAAGGCCAAAGATCTGTACAAACAAATGTTATCCAGCTATCCGGGTAGTGTTTTTATTGAAGAGTCGCGTGCAAAATACCGCGAACTGCGGGAGGTTTACCCTGATAAAGATTTGGAAGAGTTGTTTATGGAGGGGAAAGAAAACTTATTTCAGCGGGCAATCGAAAATACCGAGTTTTAGTGGTTTGATGAAGGCAGTTGAGGATTACGTACAAGTGGAGTGCGAGATTTTGAAACGGTTTCCTGTCAAAATCGCACGGAGCCAAGCCGGCTTTTTTTACATTACTTTTAAAACGGCAATCCGTTAAAGCCGGATTGCCCGTGGTTGGACAAGGCGAAAAGACTAGAATGCAAGCCCCTTCGCTGGTGCGGATTTATAATCCGTACCTCAGCCGGCATTATATGCCATCAGAACACTTAATTATTAAAAGCAGGCTTTTATTACTTTTTCCCCATGGAAATAAAAGTAGCGAGACGAACTCTTACTGGTTCATCTCGTTGTTTGCCTGGTATCCATTTGGGACATGATCTAAAAATTCGTTTTATCTCATCTTGACATTCATGGCAATCTTCAACCCCTTTTTCAATAACGATATTGCTAAGACTTCCATCTTTTTCCACAACGAACTTTACAGCTGCGGTTCCTGAACAATTTCCGAAGATGTCATTTAAGTTATCTTGAACATATAATTTAAAAGAGTTATTATAGTTTTTATGTTTAAATGTAGGCATTTCCTCAACAATAAAATATATAGTATTCTCACTAGATTCTGGTTTAATGCCATAACTTAATGCTGCCGATATTTCAAATGCCTTTCCAGCTTGGTGGTTAAATTGAAACATATCCATTATTCTTTCAATCTCTTGATAAATATCTTTATGAATATTTGGAGATGCAACTTCGTGCCATAGAATTCGCCCTTCTTTACCAACAGTACAATTAATTATAGCTTGAAAATTATTATTATTATCACGTGCTCGTGGCGGTAAATGGAAATTGTTTTTCAAGAATGAATCTAACGAGTCAATAACCTGATAACCGAGCTCTTTTGTTTTCATAGAATTTCGATGGTACTGGGCTCGTTTGATTTTCTTGGCTTTTAACTCTTTATAAAATACAGTATCAACATTTTCAACTTCATCATAATATACCCATAAACCACTCATAATATCATTCTTATAATTTCCTTTAGAATAATAACTGTTATTTTCATTATAAGTGATGGATAAACCGTCAAATACACTAGGGGTTAAGGAACTCAATTCATAGTAACCATAAACAACTCCATCTATGTATTTATCTGTAATATAGTATCTATTATCTTTTATAATCGCTTCTCGAATATATTTTGCGCTGTCTTTTTGAGTAACAGAATTACTTTCATTCAGATAAACTTTAATTGTGTCTTGAGCAAAAGTCCTTATAACTGAGAATAGGATAAAGGTTACTAAAATTATTTTCTTCATATAGGTTATTTTTTGTATGTGTCTGCCTCTAATGTTTTGTTCAAGTTTTCGTTACGGATCTCGGAGAGTGTTCCTGTTAGCAAGGACGAAACAACGAGGCCGGAATTGTGGTTGGATAACGCACTAGCCCCGCTTTGAAATTTGCACTTAGCATTTGTTTTTTATTGATTGAATGAAGCATTTATAAGCAATTTATTGGAATCAATTTTACGTTCTAAGGTTAAAAACACGGGTTTGTCAAAATACGATGGTATCCAGTCATTTGGAAATGCTTGAATAAGCTGTTCCAGCTCTAAATCTGCCTTTTCTGTTCCATTCGAACTAATTTTTTCTATGGTTAATACTCCATCCTTTAATTCTAACTTAAGAATTAGCTTTATGTAAGCATTATTGAACGCTATGGCTTCTTCATGCCAAAAGTAGAAGCTGTAAAATCGATCCATACCTCCTAGAAAAGGACATTTTTGATTTGTAGAATCTGATAATGAAGAAAAGCTCATTTTGTTAGATGAATGATTGAATACATGAATTAATGTTCCATTACTGTCATAGTAGTTCCAGGTACCTGTTTTTTCCCCTGAGTCATAAATTCCCATAACAGAAATTAAGCTATCGTTTGTTTCAACAGAGACCTTCCCATTTTTATCGACCACAACAGGGCTGTGGCTATTTAGAAAAGACGACTATGACTCATTTATCTGTACAGGTTTGTAATACTCTTTCCAAATGCCTTGCTTTTTATCAGCGTGATATTTTCCAAATGATTTTAAAAATCCCGTAGAATAAAAGAAGTACCATTCTCCAACCCGCTTGTCATTTTCGAAAAATCCAAACTCAATAGGTATTTGGCTTAATAAGTATCTTTGAAATTTAACATATTCCCCATGTTTTATATTTTTATTATCCTTTAACACATTATACTCTTCAATAAATATTCCTTTTTCTACTCGCTTCTGCTTTGTTTCTTGACAATAAGAATTAATACTAATAATTAGACCAAGAAGGGTTGAAATGATTAAAACTTGTTTCATAGGTTTCTGAATAATTTGTTTCAAAATAAATACTAACCGTCACTTACACGTTGTCGGGGCGGATTTTGGAGCGCGTTCCTGTCCGAAGGACATGGAGCTGCGAAACGAGAATTGGAGCGAAGCGGAAATCGGCCTAAAGCCAATCCGCAGTTGGCTACCACCAAACCCCGCCCTGCAATATGTACTGTGTTAGGTAACGTATTTTATTCTTTTATATCTCGTTCTAAATATTTATTCGGATTACTTTTATAATCCTCCACAATAGAATTACAGAATTTAAGTATTTTGTTATTAATATGATTTTTAAGTTTCTCCTTGGTTATAAAGTCAACAAGATATTGCCCATTAATTGTCTTAGATTTTATTTCTCGAATAAAGGAAACACTATCAACAAGCACAGGCTTTTTTATGGAATCATATGATTGAATTGCATATATTTCACTGTTGAGCACAACCATTGGAAAAAACAAATAAATATATTTCCATTCTCCCTTAAATTGCTTTACATATTTAATTTGGGAATTTAGTGCTTTTATCAAAGGATAAAATATTCCATCATATATATTATCATGCATGGCTTCCCAATTTTTTCCTTTCCTGATAATTTTACAGAATTGTACTGCTTTATCTTCTGTTTTATAATAATAGTGACTTTTCTTTAGCTCTAAATACTGAAATGGAGGTATGTCTGATACAAAGTTATATCCGTCTTTTGATGTATGTTTCCAATATTTTTCTACGGGAAATAGATATTCAATCGGAGCAGGATTTAAATCGTATTTATTCTTTTTTCTTTTAATAAAAACAAATGGATTTTGATTGTTTTTGCACTCACAGATTAGTACGGTATATATAGTTAGTTTTTTTTCTTCGTCTCTAAATAATTCTTGTGGAGCCAAGATGTCTATTTCTCTTGATTTTCCTTCTTCTTCATCTTCAAAAGAGGCATTTGTTTTGACGTTGAAATTCATCTCCTCTAAAGTGGTCGCAATTTCTTGTTCCATCAGATAACCACTTTTTTCAACAGCCTTTAATATTTCATCTTCTGGTATTTTCATTGACCTGTTTTAATATGTTACCTAACGTATGTGGAACCCAAAACATTGGGTTATATCTCTATTGTCGACTTGGGTTATCCCCCTAATTGGGGCGTGGAACCCAACTTTTTGTAAAAAGTAGTTCATCCAGTGGTTCTTTAAGTTGTTTGGTTCGGGCTTTATTGTAGGGTGGCAATTCATACTGTTTGGTTTTTAGTGGTTTAAATATAAACATAATATATATCATTTCAACTCCTTTTCTAAAATTTATATGTTTCGGCTGAAGTCCGTAATATGCTGTGTGGGTGTTCTTTGCGCTGGGTGTGGAGTAGTTTTCGCTCATGGCATAGTAGTTTTCGCAAGCTGCTGACTTGATTTCGCTGGTCGCGGAGATTATTTCTTTGCATCCGATGATGTTTTCTTTGCATCTGGTTATGTTTTCGCGAGCTTTGGTGTTGTTTTCTTTAAGTGCGGAGTTGTTTTCGCAACCTGGCATGGTCTTTTCTTTAACTCCCGTTATGTTTTCGCTACCTTGTATCATCATTTTACTCCTTTTGCCCATGTTTTCGCTAACTCCCGACATGTTTTCTCTGTCCCGGAAATAAAAATCCCTCTTACCGATACTATTTATGGCAGAGGGATTTCGTTTTTCAGTTGTTTAATCCATAATTGTTCTGGTCCGTTCGTATTCGCTGTAAAATTCCGTGCGGATAAACTTAAAGCCGATCATTAGAATATCACGTTTGTTTTAACCAGCTCGTCCTCCTTTTTTAGAGCCTGCCCGGCTTGCGCAGTCAGAGGATTTTTCTACTGTTTCCGGCAAAGATGAAGGGGCACTTCGCACAGGCTGCGTGAAAATACGATGTGTCTGACTAACACCGGCATTTATGTCGGTGAGATGGAGTGTCCACATTCCCCGGACTTTAGTCCAATTTGCTGACATAAAGGGCTAAAGCCCAATCTATAGATTACTTCTATTTTCCTGGCATGAATGCCAGGGTTAGTCATTATGTATATACTCACATCACATAACGGATTGCTTATAATTAGTCAATCCCCCTTCGCCAAGACTATCTTTTATGCACATCTTTTAGGTATTCTTCAAAGACAGCCTTGCGATGTCGTCCGGGAGAAGGGTAGAGCGTTGAACAACTTGCTTCGCCGGACGAGTTTGTTGTGGCTGATTTTCCCGGTGTTTCCTGCCTTCGCTGCACTCCGGCAGGCACACCGGGTTATTCACGTTTGACACCGCCAGCGTCAGAAAATCCCGGAGGGATTAAATGTGACTAACCCCGGGTAAACGATCCGTCAACTGACGGAGAGTACAACCCGGGGTAATGGTAAAGGTTATTAAAAGGCGCATTCATTCAGTAGTTCGGAGAACAGGCATTACATGCGCCGCATCTCAGGGGTAGTTTAGGAAATAGCATTCGTAAATATTTGTGTATAAAGGGTAGTTCGCCAAGGGGGACAAAGCCTGTTTTTTTACGCCAGTCATTCGGTTTTCTTTTGTATTTTGGTGTTTTAAACGCCGATTAAATAACAGCTTTATGTCGCGAAATTTAAAACCATATTTGTATGCGGGTCTGGCCGTGTTGTTTTGGTCAACCGTAGCAACCTCATTTAAACTGGCGCTTCGCGAGTACGATTTTATTCAGCTTATATTTTATGTGTCGGTTGTAACGGTTTTATTGCTTTTTGTGGTCTTGCTGTTTCAACGAAAAACGCATTTAATTTTCAGGCAATCGAGGCGGCAGTGGTTGTATTCGTTGCTGATGGGGGCTTTTAATCCCCTACTTTACTACCTAGTGTTGTTTAAGGCCTACTCGCTGCTTCCGGCACAGGTGGCTCAGCCGCTAAATATGATTTGGCCTATAACGCTGGCGCTGCTTTCGGTGCCATTGCTGGGGCAGAAAATTGGCTGGATTAGTTTTGTTGCCTTGCTGATTAGTTTTACCGGGGTAATTTTTATTTCGTCGCAGGGCGGCTTCGGTGGTTTTCAAAATACAAATATATTGGGCGTAATACTGGCTGTGGGAAGTTCGGTTTTGTGGTCGTTGTACTGGATTTTTAATGTTCGCGACCGCCGCGATCCGGTAGTGAAGCTATTTCTGAATTTTGCCGTCGGAATGGTTTACCTGGTTCCGGTAGTGGCTTTGTTTTCTTCGTTTCGGGTGAGTTGGGGAAGCGGTTTTGCGGCAGTTGTGTATTCAGGAATTTTCGAGGTTGGAATTACTTATGTGCTTTGGCTAAAAGCCATGAATCTGACCCTCAGCAATGCCAAAATTGGTAATCTTGTTTTTTTTGCACCCTTTTTATCGTTGGTTTTTATACACCTTATTTTAAAAGAAACCATTTATGTAACCACATTTATTGGCCTGATTTTTATTGTTTCAGGTGTTTTGTTTCAGCAACTGGACAGGAAGAGGTGAGGTGATTACTTTTCACTGAACGAATGGCGGATGGACTCTATCTGATAGGCTATTTTTTACGCCCAAAAGATATCATGAGATTTGAGCTGCCTATGACTACACCACGAAGTTCACATTAAGCTAGTAGCTTTTGTCTTCAAGCCAGACGGGCTCTTTCTTTTTCAGTCGATGAAAAGAAAGCAAAAATCTTGTCAAAAATAACCTTTACATTTTTTCAATGTGTCGAATTAGCCCGACTGACGGATTTTTGACGAGCCCGTACAAGTTTTTCTTCAAAGTCCGCCTTCGAGAAAAAGCGTAAAGAAACGAGCTTGCGAGTTACAGTGAGTACCTTTAAAATAATCAATAATAACGAACTGAAAATAAATGAAGAGAACGCCTGCCTGCCGGTAGGCAGGTTAAGAAATCAAGTCTGTTCGACGCTCGTTAGACCTGAGATACGAAGGGCTAAAAGGAGGAGTTTCTTGATTTTAGTGAACGGAATTTATTTTTAGCTTTTTATCGGCAGCGGTGGCTTTCCTGCCTGGCTGCGCAGTCAGACAGGTTTGAATCCTTTTTCACTCGTCTGATTATTGTTTATTTAATTGGCGACTCGTGTAATTCGCAAGCTCATTTCAGCTAGAGGAAAAAGTATTTCCTGTCTGGAAAGCCGGGGAGAGTTGAATAAAATGAGCAGAGAGGTTGATTCTGATAATTTGTGTGTAGAACGAACCCAAAAACTTTTTGCAGTTGGCTGGGGGTAATTTCTGTCAAAATTGAAATAAATTTCAGCGGCTTGTAAGTAAATAGTATTTTTAGCCAATGGATAAACCACTTCGCATATTAGGAATTGATCCCGGGACTACGGTTACCGGTTATGGGTTGGTAGAAATACGCAATAAAAAACCCGTGATTCTGCACATGGGAAACATTACTCCCAAAAAATACTCCGACCATTATATGCGGTTGAAATATTTGCATCAGCGAGCATTGCATTTGGTGGAAGAATACAAACCGGATGTAATGGCAATTGAAGCACCGTTTTACGGGAAAAACGTACAGTCGATGTTAAAACTGGGGCGTGGTCAGGGCGTTTTAATGGCGGCTGCATTAATGCACAATGTGCCGATTCACGAATATGCACCACTGTCGGTTAAACAGGCCATTACCGGAATGGGACGTGCCTCGAAAGAACAGGTGGCTTATTTCCTTCAAAAAGTATATAACTTAAAAGACCTCGACAAAGTGCTCGACGAAACCGATGCAGTTGCAGTTGCTATTTGTCATTTTATACAATTAAACAAACCGCAAAAGTCGAAGGAGTATAAAAACTGGACCGATTTCGTCAAAAAAAATCCTGGAAAAGTAAAATAGACACTTTACTCAAAAGCTGTTCAGAAATAACATGCATTTTGCCTTATCAGGCGGATTTTACTCTTTGTCTTGCCACAAAGAGTAAACAGAAAAGTCAAGACTGCTTTTTCTCTTCACCTTCCATCTTTATCCAGACCAAGTTCTCGCGGGTGATCTCCTCAAGTCTTCGGAGCTTCCCGAGTTCACTAAGTCTGGATTTCGGTTCCAGGTTTGATAAAAAGAGGCCAGCTCCCGCATTTTGTTGTAAGATTAACTTGCAGCTTTGCAGCCCGCTTTATCCACAAATTTCACGAATTAGCACGAATTGAAAATCGTCTGGAGGATCTTATTTTTTTGTGTAATTGGTGTAATTCGTGGACAATAATTTATCCAAAAGCCTTTTCCAGTCTGTTAAGTGCTTCTTGTAAAACACTTCGCGGACAACCAATATTTATACGCAGCCAGCCATCGCCACCCGTACCAAAACGGCCACCATCGTTTAAAGCAACCCCGGCATTTTCGAGCAGGAATTTCATCAGATCGTCATTTTTCATTCCATAATCGGTAAAATCCATCCAAATCAGGTAGGTCGCTTCCGGGCTCATAACTTTTACGCGGGGGAGTTTGGCCTTCATAAAATCGTTAACCAGTTGGAAATTACCCCAAAGGTACCCGAGCATTTGTTCCAGCCACTCGTCGCCGTGTGTGTAAGCCGCCTCAAGTGCAATCGTTCCAAAAATATTTCCCATTCCAAGGTGGCCAACACCGATGGTTCTTTCGTAGCGGGCAAACTTAGCTTTGTTGGGTATAATTACCATCGACGAAGTTAGTCCGGCTACATTAAATGTTTTGCTGGGCGCCATCGAAATCATGCAGTTTTGGGCTACTTCTTCCGAAATGCTGGCAAGCGGAATATGTTTGTGCCCTTCAAAAATCAAATCAGAATGTATCTCATCCGAAATAATCATGATTTTATTTTCCAGGCAAATATCGGTAAGTGCAGTTAACTCTTCACGAGTCCACACCATTCCTCCCGGGTTTTGAGGATTGCAAAGCATTAAAAGTTTGGTGTTTTCGTCAATTTTCGATTTTAAATCTTCCAAATCGAAGGTGTAACGACCGTTTTCAATCTTTAACGGATTTTCTATCATTTTTCGTTTTGTGCCTTTAACGCAGTCAAAAAACGGGAAATAAACAGGTGGTTGCACGATTACACCGTCGCCGGGTTTCGAGAATGTTTCAATGGCAAAAGTTAAGCCTGCTACTACGCCCGGGCTAAATGAAATCCATTCTTTTTTGATTTCCCAGTTGTGGCGGCGTTTCATCCAGTTAATAATGGCATTGAAATAGGAATCGGGACGAAAAGTGTAACCAAATATTTCGTGTTCGGCGCGCTTTCTTATGGCATCTACAATAAAATCGGGAGTTTTAAAATCCATATCGGCTACCCAAAGCGGAAGCAGGTCGTCTGATTTAAAAAATGTTTCCAGGGCATCGTGTTTCAGGCAGTTGGTTCCTTTGCGTGGAACTATTTCATCGAAATTGTATTTTTTCATATTAGTAACAAATTAAATACAAGGCTTTAGGCATTATTAAATGCTGTAATCCCATTTTTGTTCGCCGAAGATAACTGAATTCTCTTTTCTTCTCAATTTTTGACCCTTGGAAATCGATATCCAATTCCAAATTCCAATACCTGTGCTTTAAACAAAGGCACTGCCCTGATAGTGGCAACTCCGATTATATTTTTCAAATAATATTTTGCTCCAACTTTGTAATAAGCACGTGAGATGTAGTTTGTATCATCTCCGAAGAAAAAACCGTAGGCTCCGTAAAAGCTACCTCTTCCAAGCATGAATTCTCCCTGTATGTTTGGCCCGAATCTAAAACTCAAATCAGCATCTCCGGTATAATTTAAATGCGAAATGGCGTATTTGTTTAAGGCTTCGTCGTTTATAAAATCAATGCCAAATCCCAGTTTATTTATCGGATTTATTTGTTTCGAATAGTTTAACGAAGCTGCGCAAAACAGAAAACGCTGGTCGAAATCTTTTATTTTGTTGGTACCGAACGATGAATAAGCCCAGAATTCATTTTTTATAAAGGGAGGGTGGTCTTCTTTGGGTGGTTTCATTTTTTCAGTTTGATTTTCAAATTCCCAGCCAAGTGTAAGCAGATTGTTTAACGAATTAATTCCAAGATTTGGGGCTTTAATCAGTCCGTTCGAGAAGTGGTTTAAACCAAAAGAATATTCAAAGTAAATTGGATGAAAACGCAGTTTTGTAT
This sequence comes from uncultured Draconibacterium sp., assembly GCA_947492175.1. Taxonomy (GTDB): domain Bacteria; phylum Bacteroidota; class Bacteroidia; order Bacteroidales; family Prolixibacteraceae; genus Draconibacterium. Next base: position 24,391 of record CANLMQ010000014.1, read on the forward strand.
ATAACTGGGCTTCACCGGCAATGTTGATATGTGAACTGATTGCCTGGTTCTCGGCATTTGAAATCTCGTTGTAGGTTTTTGACAGATAGGCGAGTCCTGCAGCGCATTTAAACCCGATATCGAAATGAGTAGGTTGTTTTAGAAACGAAAATTGTAAAAATGATGTAAGTGCATGAGCGTTTCCAATTGTATCTGGATTGTTAAACGACTTGAATTTGTAATTAAATCCGTAGTTGGGGTAATTATAATACTTTCTCCAGTGTGCTCCCGATTTGTTCTTTAGCGTGTAACTAACAGAAAAACCATTTACCGGATTGTGCGAAATGGATTCTACCTTTCGGGTGTGTACCAGAATTGATCCATACGTGTAGGAAATATCAATGCTCTCCTGCGAATATACATAATAAGGGGAAGTTACTATTAAAAATAGTAGTGCAAGGAAAAGTCGCAGGCGCATTTGTATCTTATTCGGCATAGTGGCCCTGGTTTTATGGCAACTGTGTTTATGTTGTATTAAGTAAAACAAGTTACTGTTTTTATGGCAAATATTTGAAAGGGAGAAATTATTTTGAAAGGAAAGCTAATCCGGAGAGATTATGGCTTGGTTAGCCCAGTATACTACACTTCTATTTTTTCAAGATAATTAAGGTCTTTTTCTGTTTTCACTTTTAATACAAAATCGAAACGATTCAGATCGAGACAAAGGGCAAAGTCCTCTTGCGGTGACCAGCTTTGTTTTTGCGGATCGAAAAAACGGGCACCATCGCCATTTTTTATGGTTTCAACCATTTTTACAAAATCGCTGTTTTTTCCTTCCAGTTCATTTTTTATGTATTGGGCGCAAAGGGTATCTTCATCGGTTGGGTACTGGCAGGCATAACCCATACAAACCAGAGAAACGGTTTGAGGTTGTGTTTGTTGTATGTAGCGAACAATGGCACCGGCATTAACAAAACTTCCGGTGAGAATTTCGCTGGCTTTTGTAGCACCCACAATTCCCTGCGTTCCCGAACTTGTTGTATGTATCATTTTTTTGGCAAGTATGGTTGCTTTTAGTAATTGCGACGGAGAATTTCCAAAGTCGAAGCCCTGGGGTTTTATTTCGTTGCGTTCGCCTACTAAGATGCTGTCAGGATTGTTCTTTTTTAAAGAATAAGCCAGTTCTATGTTACCAACCGGGTATATTTTGGTAACTCCCTTCTCCACTGCATAACATGCAGTGGAGAAGGCTCTGAATACATCGATAATTATTGTTGTTCCGGTTGCAGCTCTGGCTCCGTCGAGTAGCTGGAGTATGTTTATGTTCATTTTGTAATGGATTTGCGTGAATGTAAATAAAAATTATTTAATATAACTGACGAATACGTGGCATGAAAATTGATATAAAATGTGCACAATGTTGTAAAGTGCAATAATAGAGACTGATAGGTGGCTTTTAATTTATCTGGATACTACTTCACGTTAAATTATCATTTAAATTACAATTGTTTAATACATGTTGTGCAGCACATATGTTGTAAAACATGTATGTTTGTCGCGTCATTCATCGTTAAACTAAAAATTGAATGGTTATGAAAACAATTAAATTATTATCGACAGTTTTAGCTGTAGCAATTGTAGCAGTTGCTACTGCAGTAGAGAAACCGAAAATGCTCGTTGTTCCATTAACAGCCAACCGGGCAATCGTTTCTATTCAAAACGACAATGCTGCTTTATTTGAATTAAGTATTTCTGCCGAAGACGGAGAGCTGGTATATTATAAACAATCTGCCAAGCCACTAAATAATTATCAAAAAATCTTTGATTTTGAGGCGCTTGAAAATGGTAATTATACCATGGATTTGAAAGTAAACGATACGCAGTTGTCAAAAGAGTTCAGGGTGGCTTCTAAAGAAATCGAAGTTGGAAAATCGAAATTGCGTTTCGATCCTTATTTTAATTATTCTGATAATGTATTGAAGTTTTCTTATTTAAACTTCGATCAGGAGAATTTTAGTCTCAATATTTATGATAAAAATGGTTTGGTTTACGAAAAAAATATTGGTAAAGACTTTAATATTTCAACCGGATACGATTTGTCTCGTTTGTCGGAAGGGAAATATGACGTAGTGCTGAGTTCTTACAACAATGAATTTAGATTTAGTTTAGAAAAATAGATTAGAAAAGATTATTGGTTTAAAGGCCGTTATTCGTCATTCGACGAATGGCGGCCTTTTTTTATATAAACAACTTGGTGTGGTAAACGAACGCTTATGTTTTTTAGGTTAACCTGTTTTTAGTGGCATTTTGTACGTTGGTATTCATTGTGTTACACTTTGTCGATAAGTTTTGTTTTTGTGTAACTAGTTGTTTGATTTGGAGTCAACTAAATAGAGAACAATTAATTAGTAAGTCGGGAAACAGATTATGGTATTCTTGAGTAGCAAGGGTCTTGTGCGTGTTTCTTCGATTGCCATTGAAAACTTTTAAACATTAAAGAAAATGAAAACAAGAACCTGGATTTTAATAACCATGGCTTTTTTTATTGTAGCAACAGGATTTGCCACCGATTACCCAAAAATAAATGTCGTTCCTGTTGAAAAGGATAAAGCTATGGTTGCCTATCAGTCGTCTGAATCTTCGCCTTTGGAGATTACTTTAACAGATAACGATGGAGACATTCTGTACTTTAAGAAAACAAAAAAGAGTTATTACGAGTATCGGAAGACTTTCGATTTTTCGATGTTGCGCGATGGAGAGTATAATGTTTGTGTGAATTTTGGCAACCGCAGCATTTCGAGGAGTATTCATGTTAAAAATGAAAGTATTACAGTTGGGGTTTCGCAGAGACTTTTCGAACCTTGCTTTTCAATGAAAGAAGGCATGCTTGATGTGTCGTTTTTTAATTGTGCACAGAAGCAGGTGTATTTAAATATTTACAAAGATGGCGAATATGTGAACAGTGTAAAATTTAGGAAAGGAGTTAGCTATTCAGAAGCGATTGGATCTGAGTAATCTGAAACATGGGGAATATGAAATTGTATTAACAGATATATTTAAAGATCACAAATACGTTGCGCATTTGTAGATTTAGCTTTTCGTTTTGGAGAAGAGGTTCCTGATTGGGGCCTCTTTTTTTGTGAATTGGTTGTATTCTAAAATTCATAGAAGTAACAAGATTTGAGTCGCTTGTGCCACTCAAGTCATCTTAATAATGTTACCCGTATTTTCGGGCATTTAGGAAGTTGTATGCTTGTAAAACATAATTTTAATGAGGAGCCTTAAAATCTGTGTAATTTTAAAACTTAATTCTGACTAACTATATTAAACGTTTGAGTACTTCATAAGTCCAAGTCAGTGTTTGAATAATATAGAACTTTTTGCTGTGCATATAAAAATTGAAAATCTAAATAAAATCTATAAAGGGGGCAGCTACGCTGTTAATAACCTGAATCTTGAAATTCCGAACGGAATGTTTGGGCTATTAGGTCCCAACGGAGCAGGGAAATCAACCTTGATGCGAATACTTGTAACGCTAATGAAACCAACTAGTGGCAAGGTTTATTTTAACGATCTTGAATTGTCGAAAAACCGCAGGGAAATAAGGTCGATGTTGGGCTATTTGCCACAGGATTTCAGTTTTTTCTCAAAACTTAAAACCTACGAATTTTTAGATTATACTGCTCGGTTGTCAGGAATGAAAAACGGTACACTGCGCAGAACTGCAGTAGATCAGATGCTGGAGGAGGTTGGGTTGTTTGAAGCGCGCGACCGTAATGCGAACAAGCTCTCGGGCGGGATGAAGCGCCGCCTTGGTATTGCTCAGGCTCTTATTAACGATCCAAAGATTATTATTGTTGATGAGCCTACCACGGGCCTGGATCCGGAAGAACGGATTCGTTTTCGAAACCTGCTTTCGACTATAAGTACCCGCGATGTTATTATTATTCTTTCAACTCACATTGTGGGCGATATTTCGAGTACCTGCGATAATATGGCTTTACTTAATAAAGGTAAACTTGCATTTGCAGGTTCGCCCGAGCAATTGGTAAAAGAAGCCGAAGGAAACGTGTGGCAGATTCAGGCGACAGAACGGGAATACCTGGAGATTAATGAAAAGTACCCGGTTATTTCTACCATTCCAATTGACGGAGGTTGGGAAGTACAGGTTGTTTCGCCGGAAATAAATGGTTATCAGGGCAAACAAATTGCACCCAACCTGGAGCATGCTTATGTGCATTTTATGGAGAATAGATTAAATCAGTGGTCGAACGTTTAAAGCCTTATAGATGATTTCGTTACATAATATATTTTCGATAGCAAAATACGAACGCAAAACCTTGTTTCGTAGCTGGTTTTTCCGGATTTTTAGTATCCTTTCGTTGCTGGTTCTTTTTGGTATGAACTTCGGAATGGTGATTGAAGGAGGAGGTAGCGAAGGCTGGGCCATACGTGCAATTCCGAGTGCAATCCCGTATTTTAACCTGTTGATATTAAATGTGGCACAGGCAGTTATTGCTGTGTTTCTGGCATCCGACTTTTTAAAACGAGATAAAAAGCTGGACACTACCGAGGTTATTTACATGCGCTCGATGACAAATGGCGAATATGTAATCGGGAAAACCTTAGGAAATATGCAGGTCTTTATGATTCTGAATATTGCTGTAGTAGCCATGGCACTTATTTTTAATGCTTTGGCGCAGGGAATTACTATCAATTGGGCTTCATATGGTATTTACCTGGTATTAATAAGTATTCCAACCCTGGTTTTCATTATGGGGCTTTCGTTTTTGCTGATGAGTGTTATTCGTAACCAGGCAATCACTTTCGTGCTGGTTTTAGGTTACATCGGAATTACACTTTTTTTACTTCAGGCCAAGTATTATTATGTGTTTGATTATATGGCTTTTAATGTTCCTATGCTTAGCTCTGATGTTGTAGGATTTGGCAATCTTCCGTTAATAATGGCGCATCGCGGTATTTATTTCGGGCTCGGTGTCGGATTTATTTTTCTCACTATTTTCTTGTTAAAACGTTTGCCACAGTCGGAATTGATGACCTATTTTTCGTTGGTATTTAGTGTGGTTTTTATTGGCGGGGCAGGATATTTGGCTTATAACCACATCAATTATTTTAAACAAACCGATAAACTGCGGGCCGAAATTATTGAATTAAACAACAAGTATGTGAGAGAAACTGTACCATCGGTTGTGACCAACAATTTACAACTGGAACACAAAGGTAAGTCAATCGAAGTAACTTCGTTGCAGACTCTTGTTAATGATAAGCAAACGGTACTCGATAAGCTGATTTTTAGCCTGAATGTGGGGCTCAAGATCAAAAGTCTGAAAGTGAACGGAAAAGAGACTCCATTTGTGCGGAATAAGCATCTGGTTTTTGTAACAGACGATATTAGTTTCCAACCCGGCGATTCTCTAAAAGTTGAGTTTACTTATTCGGGGAAGATTAATGAAGCCTACTGTTATCTGGATATTGAAGCGGAAACCATGCAGGAAAAGTATGGCAAATTTGTGCTGAATGTGGATAAACGATATGCTTTTGTCGAGCCTAATTATGTTTTGCTTACAAATGAAGCCAACTGGTATCCGAAAACAGGTGTGACATACAGTGATACAGATGTTAGTTGGCATCAGTCGCAGTTTGTAAATTACACGCTTCGGGTAAAAACCGCTGAAGGATTGCAAGCCATTTCGCAAGGAGAGGTAAACGAAGTTTCACCGGGTGAGTTTGTGTTCGAAAATGGAACTCCGTTAACCCAGATTTCTCTGGTTATTGGAGATTACAAACAAAAAACGATGGAGAAAGACAGTGTCACTCTTGGAATTTGGTATTTCGAAGGACACGATTATTTCTCTGACCTTTTTCCTGAGTCGAAAGATACTTTGTCAAATATAATCTCTGAAAGATTTGAAGATTTTAAGCGTACGTATAACCTGGAATACAATTCGTCACGCCTTTCAATAGTTGAAGTTCCGGCACAATTTAAAACCTACGAGCGCATGTGGACTTCTATACAGGAAGCTGTTCACCCCGAACAGGTATTTATACCCGAAAAAGGTTTTTTGATGCGTGAGGCAGACTTTGAAAAACAAAAAGAAAGAATACGCAGATGGGGACGCCACGGCGGCGAGATGATACCACAAGATGTAGAGTTGCGTGTGTTGGGCGATTTTATGCAGAAATTTACAACTGAACTCGAAACAGACAGAAACTGGGGACGTGGAGGTCAAATGGACATAGAACAGTCGGGAAATCCTTATTTTATTTTCCCAATGTTGTATAACTTTCAAAACAATATCCAGTCGGATGAATGGCCAATTACCAACCGTATATTTGAAGCATATCTTAAAAACCAAGCCGTTGATATGCGCTCGCTTTTTATGAGTAATATGAATGGCGAGAGTCCTGATGTTATGGCAAATATTGCGCTTCAGGATATGACATTCGAAGAGATTTTAGCCGATCCCGATCAGAAAGATATTGTTAATAATGTTATAAAGCTAAAAGGCGATGTTTTGTTTTCAATGATTCAGTGGAAAGCCGGGCAGGAAGAGTTTGAAACTTTTCTGCGTGACATTCTGAATGAAAACAAGTTCAGAAATATTTCTTTTGAAGATTTTGATAAGGAAATATACGAAGCTTTTGGAATTGAGTTGGTTCCGATGATGGACGATTGGTTTAAAGCGAAGTCATTGCCGGGGTATCTTGTTTCGCCCATAAAAGCTGTAAAAGTTAAATCGGGCGATGCGATGAAAACGATGGTCTCGGTTAAGGTAACAAATTTCTCAGAGATCGAAGGTTTGGTAAAACTATCTTTCCGTATGGGCGGAGGTCCTGGACGTGGTCGTGGCGGCGGTATGGGGGGGAGCGATGTAATTGATAACCTGATTTTTCTTGAAGCACATCAAACCAAGGAATTAAGTTATTTGCTTGATGGTGCTCCGCGAACGGTGATTTTAAATACGCTAACCTCTAAAAATATACCGCAAACCATGATGGAATTCTTCCGGGAGGTTGAAGAAGATTTAAAAGCAAAACCTGTTGCCGGAGAGCGTATTTCGCAAGTGCCGGTACAAACAAAATTACCAAACGAAACAGTTGTGGATAATGAAGATCCGGGATTTGAAGTAACCAAAACCGAAAATGTGAGTTTACTTGAAAAGCTGATTATTAAAGAGGAAGAGAAAAAAAGAAAATACGAAGGAATAAACTGGTGGCGACCACCTGCAAACTGGACTGCCACAACAAATTCCGATTTTTATGGAGAATACGTGCGTTCGGCACACTATATAAAAGCCGGTATTGGCGATATGAAAGCAACCTGGAATGTTCCGGTTAAAAAGCCCGGCTATTACGATGTGTATTTTCATTTGAAAAAAATGCGTAACCGAGGCAGGCACGGAAATGAGGAAAAAGGGAACTATAATTTTACCATTTATGCCGAAGATGGTGCCGAAGAGGCTGCGCTGGAAGTTCAGAATGCAGAAGATGGCTGGTGTCATTTAGGATCGTACTACTTTGATTCTGAAACAGCAGTAATCGAATTGTCGGATAAAACTCAGTTGCGATGTGTTTTTGCCGATGCGGTTAAAATAGTTGAGTTGTAAAAAATAAAAATCAATATAATGAAAGGAACAATAACCAAACGATTACAAGTACTCATCATGCTTGTAGTTTTTCTGGGGCTGGGAAGCTTTAACGTTTCTGCGCAAGAAGCGTTGACCCTTGCCAAAGCCCTGAGTATTGCCGAATCGGGTAGCCCCGATCTGCAACAATCATTATTAAGCCTTACCGGTTCTCAGAAAAATCTGGAAGCACAACGAGCTGCGTTAAAATCGCGGTTTTCGCTTGAGGCAAACCCGGTGGCTTATTCAAAACAACGTCGTTTCGACAACCGGGTGTCAGAGTGGTACACCAACGAAAATTTTGAAACCAGCACCTTGTTTCGTGTTGAACAACCCATTCTTTTAACCGATGGTACCATTTCTTTAACCAACCAGTTTGGATGGTCGAGTAATAATTCTACTTCAACCGATATACAAAGCGAGGTGTTTTTTAATAACCTTTACCTGAATTTAAACCAGCCCCTGTTTACCTATAATCGCCTTAAAGTGCAGCTAAAGCAATTGGAGCTGAACCTCGAAAATGCAAAAATTAATTATGCAATGCAGCGGTTAAATCTTGAAAAAAATGTGACAGAGTTCTTTTACAATGTTTACATGGCGCAGATGAATTTAACCATTGCCAAAGAAGAACTGGAGAACACGCAAAAAAGTTACGATATTATTGTAAATAAAGTAGAAGCAGGCCTGGCAGCAAAAGAAGAACAGTACCAGGCAGAGTTGAACCTTGCAACCTCAAAATCGACTTTGCAGAACAGCGAGGTAACTTTTGAAAATGCAAAAGACCAGTTGAAACTTTATCTCGGAATGGATTTGTTTGAAGACATTGTGATTTTGGCTGACATTGCCGCAAACCCGGTTAATGTTGATCTGGACAAGGCAATTGAAAATGGTTTGAATTCGAGAATGGAACTTCGTCAGCGTGAAATTGATGTAGAAACCAGCCAGTTCGATTTAATCGAAACCAAGTCGCTGAATGAGTTTAGAGGAGATATGAATTTGCGTTTTGGGTATACCGGCGATAATAATCGTTTTAACCAGATTTACGAGAGTCCGACAAAAAGTCCATCAGTTGAGCTGAGCTTTAATATCCCGATTTTTGACTGGGGCGAAAAGAAAGCACGAATTGCAGCTGCAGAAGCTTCTGTTCAATCGCAGGAATTAAGCCTCTCGCAAGAAAAGAAACAAATTATTGTTGATATCAGACAAGTCTACCGCAATATTCAAAACCAGTTGAACCAGATTGAAATTGCCAAACAGAACGAACGAAACGCACAGTTAACATATGAAATTAACCTCGAGCGTTACGAAAACGGCGATCTTACCGGTATGGATCTAAACCTGTTTCAAACACAGTTGTCGGAGAAGAAAATTGCATACAGACAGGCGCTTATCGACTATAAAATTGAGCTGCTTAACCTTAAAATTCAATCATTATATAACTTCGAAACCGGCGAAGAAATTATTCCGGCTGAACTATACTTACGTGAGAAAAAATAATACGAAAATCGTAGAACCATGAAATGAGCATGATAATGGAATTCACACTACTTTAAAATGATTAGCAATCATGCGAATTCCATACGATGCTGTACAAAACAAACAATTTTAATCGTATGAAAAATATAAAATTACTTATCCTTGTGGCTATTGTTATTGTGGCATTTGCATGTAACAATCAACAATCATCGGAATCAACCGATTTGGCGGTGCCGGTTTCGGTAGAGAATATAAAACTTCAAAGTATTCAGCAATTTATTAATACAACCGGAACAGCAAAAGCACGCTCCGAAACAGAGCTATTGTCTGAGATTGCCGGAGATTATATATTGCAAAAAAATCCAAAAACAGGGCGTAAATTTCAGCTGGGTGATCGTGTTCAGGCTGGACAGGTTATTATTAAACTGGAAGATGAAGAATATGTGAACGGACTGAGTCTGGAATCGAAAAAGCTGAATCTCGAGATTTCTGAACAGGAGTACGAAAAACAAAAATCGCTTTACGAAAAAGGGGGGGTTACCTTGCGTGAGCTTCGTAATTCCGAAGTGTCGAAAATAGATGCAAAAAATACTTACGAAGGAGCTAAAATACAAATGGCAAAAATGCAGGTTGTTGCTCCGTTTTCGGGTGTAATTGTCGACATGCCTTATTATACTGAAGGTGTTCGGATTTCATCGGGGCAAAATATGGTTAGCCTGATGAGTTATGATAAAATGTATGTTGAGATCAATCTTCCTGAAAAAAATATATCGGATGTAAAAGTAGGTCAGGAGGTTGTAATTACCAATTATACACTTACCGAGGATACGTTAACCGGTCATGTAACTGAGCTTTCTCCTGTTATCAGTACCGAAACACGTACGTTTGCCGGAAAACTTCAGATCGAAAACCATGAATTGAAACTTCGTCCCGGTATGTTTGTAAAAGCTGATATTATTACGGCACAGAGAGACAGTGCGGTTGTTATTCCCAAAGATATTATTATGTCGGGTTCGCGTGGCAAATATGTATTTGTGGTTGGAAGAAACAGTGCCGCTGAAGATCGACGGATAACAACAGGTATTTCCAATAAGGATGAAATTGAAATTCTTGAAGGATTAAGCGCCAACGACCGTTTGATTATAAAAGGATTTGAAACACTCCGGGATAATTCAAAAGTTAAGGTAATTTTATAAAAGGCCGGAAGCTGGACGCGCGAAGCCGAAAGACTTTTTGTGCTCCGAACTTCGTACTTCAAACTTTTTATTATGAAGAAATTAACGCAATTTTCTGTCAATTACCCGGTTACCGTACTAATGGTTGTGCTCGGAGTTGTTCTTCTGGGCTATATCTCGTATGATAAGCTGGGGGTTGATCTTTTCCCCGACCTGAATTCACCCCGCATTTTTGTTGAGGTTACTTCGGGCGAGCGGCCTCCGGAAGAGATGGAACAACAATTTGTACGCAATATTGAAGCACTTGCTATTCGCCAGTCGGATGTGGTACAGGTAACTTCAACATCGCGTGTTGGTTCGGCTCAAATTACGGTAGAATATGCCTGGAACAAAGATATGGATGAAGCTTTTCTGGATCTGCAGAAAGCTTTAACGGCCATCACACAAAACTCAGAAATAGATGAACTCCAAATAACTCAGCATGATCCGAACACATCGCCGGTTATGATTATTGGCTTAACGCACACCGAAATTGATGACATGAATGAAATCAGAAAGGTGGCCGAAACCTATATCCGAAACGAGTTGGTACGTTTGGAAGGTGTTGCGGAGGTTCAGCTTTCCGGGCAGGAAGAGAGTGAGGTTGTTATTGAAACAGATGTTTATCGTTTAAAAGCCCAGAATCTGTCGATGGATGAAGTTGCATCGCGGATTGAAAATTTCAACAGAAATGTTTCGGGTGGCCAAATAAGCGACATGGGGCTGCAGTACATTGTGAAAGGTGTATCGATGTTGCAAACTGTTGAAGATTTTGAGAACCTTATTGTGGGGTACAAATCGGTACGTACCCAAACAGAAGGTGAAGCTGAGGGTGAAATGGCACCCATATTTTTAAAAGATGTGGCAACAGTCTCAATTGCAAATAAAAAACCTGAAAATATTGTTCATATTAATGGTGAGCGCTGTGTGGGGCTTTCTATCTATAAGGAAACAAAATACAATACCGTAAAATCGGTTGAGCAAATTAACGAGGCTTTGGTAAGTATTGAAAAAGCGTTGCCGGGTTACAAACTAACGGGTGTTACCAATCAGGGGCGCTTTATCAGCCAGGCAATTGGCGAAGTACAGGAAACTGCATTGCTGGGTATTTTGCTGGCAGTAATTGTTTTGTTTGTCTTTCTGCGTCGTTTCGGAACTACGCTTATTGTTAGTATTGCCATTCCGATTTCAATTATTGCCACATTTAACCTGATGTATTTTAACCATCTCACAATTAATATAATGACATTGGGGGGGCTTGCGCTCGGTGCGGGTATGCTGGTTGACAATGCCATTGTGGTAATGGAAAACATTTTCCGGAACCACGAAAATGGAATGAGTGTCCGGGATGCGGCCATTACCGGAACATCGGAGGTGGGAGGTGCGATTACAGCTTCAACTTTAACTACGATTATCGTGTTTTTACCCATTGTTTATTTACACGGTGCTTCAGGCGAGTTGTTTAAAGATCAGGCCTGGACAGTTGCTTTTTCATTGCTGTCGTCGCTGGTTGTAGCCATTTTTCTTATTCCAATGATGTATCATCGTTTTTATCAGAACAAAAAAGCACCTTCAAAAGTGAAATCGGTAAAAATGGGGGGATATGCACGTTTTCTCGGAAGAATTTTAAAAGTTAAATGGTTGGTAATTTTTGCAGCAACAGTGGCCATTGCAGCTTCGTTTTTGCTGGTGCCGTACATTGGCACCGAGTTTATGCCAAAAACTGAAACACGAGAATTGACGATTAATTTGAAGTTGCAGGAGGGCACCGAACTTACACGTACTGAATCAACGGTACGAAATATTGAAGACATTTTAATTGATTATTTGGGTGAGAACCTTGAGAAAGTATATTCACATGCCGGTCCTTCCAGTGCAGTTACAGGCGATGCCACATCCGTTTTTGAAGGAACAAACACTGCCGAAATAAAAGTAATTCTTTCTGATGAATCAACGATTTCGACAGAGAGTGTTGTAAAAACCATCGATCAGCTTACGGCTAACATCGCCGGGTTAGAGCTTACTTTTTCTCAGGAAGAAAGTGCTTTGCAATCAATTCTTGGCACCGATGAGGCGCCTGTGGTTGTTGAAGTTCGTGGCGAAGAACTGGATGAGATTGAAAATGTGGTGAACCAGGTAAAAGAAAAGATGCTGGCTGTTGACGGCTTGTTTAATGTTCAAACATCGATTGAAGACGGTGCACCTGAGGTTGAAATAAAGGTAGACCGTATGCGTGCCGGAATGTACAATATAAACATTGGTACTGTGGTATCGCAAATTCAGGAACAACTGGAAGGTAAAAATGCCGGAGAGTTGGAAAAAGGTGGTGAAATGCAGGACATCACTATTAAAGTTCCTGAAAAGGGAATCGATGAAATTAACTCCTTTCTGATTACCTCGGGTGACCAGGTATTTCGATTAAACGAAATTGCAGATATTTCATACGGTGTTTCTCCGAAAGAGATTTTCAGGAGAAACCAAAACAGAATAGGAAAAGTAACTGCTCAGTTACAAAAGGGATTGGCCCTCGACCATGTGGCAACCGAAATCCGTGAGGTTACAGCTGATATTGATTTGTTGCCCGATTACCGGATTCTGGTAACCGGAGAAGAGGAAAAACGCCAGGAATCGCTTAATAATCTGGCTTTTGCATTGTTGCTTTCTGTTGTGTTGGTTTACATGGTTTTGGCTTCGCAGTTCGAGTCGTTGGTTCATCCTTTTACCATTTTACTTACCATTCCTTTGGCGGTAGTGGGAAGTATTCTCATCTTCTTTATAATGGGAAAAACACTAAATATTATGGCCATAATTGGAGTAATAATGTTGGTGGGTATTGCGGTTAACGACTCAATTATTTTGGTCGACCGGATTAACCAGTTGATTAGGGATGGCCTTGACCGTAAACAGGCTATTTTGCAAGCCGGACAACAACGTATTCGCCCTATTATTATGACCAGTTTAACAACTATTCTGGCACTGTTGCCGCTAACGGTTGGTTTTGGAGAAAGTGCATCGTTGCGATCGCCAATGGCACTGGCTGTGGTGGGTGGTTTGGTAACTTCAACCTTGCTTACATTGGTTGTTATTCCATGTGTTTACGATGTTTTGGACAGAGTGAGGAGTGTATTTGTTAAAAAGGATAATTTAAAGAAAGCTAATTAAAAGTATCCGATGTTGAAGTAAAACTTTGGTAAGAAACCTGGAATAAAAACGAAAAGTATTTTCAAATAAGAAGCAGTGATAATCAGCAAAATCTGTGTCATCTGCGTTCAATAAAAAGAATACATGAAATTTATCATAAATAGAAAAATATTCATCAGTATGCTGTTTCTCGGGCTTACCATGCTCGGTTATATTTCGTACAAACAGCTACCGGTTGAATTAATGCCCAATGCCGAGCTCCCCATGCTTTATGTGCAGATACAGTCGCGCATCGAAGTGGACCCGTCGTATATGGAGAACCAGGCGGTGATTCCTGTTGAAGGAGCAATAAGTACTATGGAGGGGATAGAAAGTATGGAGTCGTATATTAATAATCGCTCTGCTTCTATTCAGGTTAATTTTAAGCAAAATGTAAATTTTAAATATACCTTTTTAAAGCTTCAGGAAAAGATTGACCTGGTTACTTCCAGTCTCGATGATAATTTTGTTGTTACCGTAAATAAAGTTGATATCGATCAGTTGACCAATCAGTTTATGGAGCTGCAGGTTCGTGGAAGCGGAGGAGTTGATCGGGTGCGAAATGTGGTTGATCAGGAAATTGCTGCCGAGTTTGAAAATATTGACGGAGTGGCTTCTGTTACTGTGTACGGAGGGAAAGAACGTTCAATTGAAGTTACATACGATGCTGCCGCCTGCGAGGCATACGGAGTTACTCCGGCACAAATTCAGGCTGCTATTTCAAACAACTCTACTGACCGTACTTTTGCCGGATATCTGCACGATTCTAAAAAACAGTATTTTGTACATGTTACCGCCGAGTACGATAAGGTTACTGATATAGAAAATATTGTGGTTGCCGAAGGCCCGATTTATTTAAAAGATGTGGCCGATGTGTTTTTTGGTGTAAAAGAAGAAACATCAATCAGTCGTATAAACGGATTGGATGCGGTTTCGATGTTATTGGTAAGCGATTCGCAAGCCAATTTAATAGAGCTTTCGCATCGTGTTCAGGATGAAATACTTGAATTAAATAAAAAGCTGGCGTCGAAAGATATTGAAATAGTAGTGCAGACCAATCTGGCTGAAACAATGGAAAAAAACATCGATCAGATTATCGACCTGGCGTTAGTGGGTGGTTTGTTGGCTATCTTTGTTCTTTGGATGTTTCTGAAAAACCTGCGTATTGTTTCGTTTATTGCTCTGGCAATTCCGATTTCGGTTTTTACTGCATTTAACTTGTTTTATGCTTTTAATATTTCGCTGAACAGTTTAACTCTGGTAGGTTTGGTTCTGGCTATTGGTATGTTGCTCGATAATAGTATTGTTGTGCTTGAAAATATATACCGGCTTTCGGGGAATAGAATGAGTGCCGAAGAGTCTGTTATCCAGGGAACAACAGAAGTCTGGCGTTCAATTGTTGCAGCTACCTTAACCACAATTACTGTTTTTCTTCCGTTTGTTTTTTCAACCGATTATATGGTGAAATTGCTTGGAAATCACGTTGGGGTTTCAATAATCTCAACACTTGTGGTTTCCTTGTTTGTGGCTTTATTGCTTATTCCAATGGCGGCTCACGTGTTGTTACGGGGTAAACAACAACACAATATTTTTTACGAAAAAGTAACAACCAATAACCGGATTATTCAGATTTATATTTTGCTGTTAAAAGCAAGTATGCGAACCCCTGCCAAAACCGTAATTGGGGCAATTGTGCTGTTTTTCTTAACCGTGTTTATTGTACTGGCAATAAGCGTTAATAACTTAAGCGAGGTTGAGGAAGAACAATTTTCGGTTTACGTTACCATGCCAACGGGCTCTACACTGGAAGCTACCGATAAAGTGGTTGCCGAGGTTGAAAGTCGTCTGGAAGAGATAAAAGAGAAAAAAGATCTGATTTCAAAAATTGAAGAGGAGGAAGCAATTCTTACGTTTATTCTGGTTGAGGACTATAAAGATATTGAAGATCGTACAATCGCTGAGATTAAAAAGGATGTTGAAAACCGGGTGAGAAATATGTCGCAGGCCGAAATAAGTCTGGAGGCACCCACTTCAAGTGCCAGTTTCCGTGGTGGAGGAGGTGGAAGACGTTCAGGTACCCAGGGATTTAGTCAGTTTATGGGAATAGGAACCAACCAGGAGCGTATTGTAATAAAAGGATCCAATTTTGAAGTAATGAAAGGTGTGGCCGAAGATTTACTTTATTATATCGAAGATCTGGAATCGATTAACCGGGCTAATATCAGCGTTTCAAATAACCGCCCCGAGGTTCATTTGTATTTTAACCAACGTCTGCTTACTGAGTACGGCCTTTCTTTAAATAATATTGCATCGGAACTTGGGACTTTTACGCGCGAATTTACTTCGGGATCTAATTTTAATCAGGGTACTGAAGAGTATGAAATTGTGATTAAAGAAAAATTACCTGAAGGTGTTGATGAAAATGAAACAAAAAAGGGTATTGATGATTTACGGAGATTACAAATCAGCAATAATCAGGGAGGAACACACGATTTACAGGATATTGCTGAGCTGATTTACGCCGATGGGATGGCTAGCATGACACGTGTAAATCAGGAAAAACAGATTGAACTTACCTATCGTTTTGTGGATGAAGCAGAGTCGTCGAAAGAGTTGCTGGAAGCTTACCGTTTAGAGATTGATGACATTATTGAAGCTTATAAACTTCCTTCCGGAGTGGCTGTTGAGGTGGTTCATGAAGAAGACCAGTATGCCGAATTTAAGTTTTTAATTGCAGCGGCATTTATTCTTATTTTAATGATTTTGGCTTCCGTTTTCGAATCGGTATCAACACCTTTTGTATTGATGTTTTCCATTCCTTTGGCTGCAATTGGTTCTTTCCTTGCCTTAATTTTTACCGGTAACAGCCTGTTTAATGCAAATACGCTGATGGGCTTTATCATACTTATAGGGGTAGTGGTAAACAACGGAATTATTCTAATCGATTTTACAAATATTCTTCGAAAGCGGGGTTATCGAAAATCGCGTGCACTAATGGCTGCAGGGCTTTCGCGTGTGCGACCCATTTTAATTACAGCCATAACAACTATTGTTGCATTGTTTCCGTTGGCTATGGGGCAGGCAGAATATGTTGGTGCAATCGGAGCGCCCTTTGCGATTACGGTAATTGGTGGTTTATCGCTGAGTACATTGCTGACTCTGATTTTTATTCCAACACTGTATTCCGGTTTGGAGAATGCCTTAAACTGGATTAAATCGTTGCATTGGGGATTAAAACTCGGAATGATTACTGTTTTTGTGGTTGGAGCCATACTAATTTGGTTAAAAGTTGATGCATTTGTTTGGCAGTTGCTCGACTTTATATTACTCATTATTCTGGTGCCCGGTGTTGTGGCCTTTAGTATGACCAGTTTGCGTCAGGCAAGCGAGAAGGTTATTGATGAGAAAGAAGCAATTAGTATTAAAATCAGGAAACTGGTAAAAGTGTATGATCGTGATTCACGATTTGTTCGTGAGTGGAAGTCGGGTATTAAAATCAGAGAGCGGGCAGGATTAACAAGAGATTATAAAAAGGCACGCGATTTTTACGATCTGGCATGGCTGATTCCTTTATTTGGGTTTATTACCTATTTCACTTTTATATATCTCGAAAATAATTTATGGACATGGATATTGTCTCATGTGGTATTTTTTATGCTCTTTTTATTGTTTGTGCCTTTAAAGCAAGTGCTGTTTAATAAAAAGGAGGCAACCGGAAAGACATTCTATCTAAAACTTAATAAATGGATTTATAATCTGATTTTCTGGGGGACACCAACACTCTTCCTGTTTATTTTTTATAAAAACTGGGATAACCTTGGAATGGTAATTTTTATCGCTATTATCTGGTTCCTGCTTCTTATCTTCTATCGTTCGGGAGAATATATTCACAATAAAAATGTAAATATTGCCCGTATTGAAGGTCGTTTCGGAACCATCCGGAGAGGCTATTTTACTATGGTTCGGCAAATACCAATAATTGGTAAACGCAAAAAACCATTCCGCGCACTAAATGGAGTTTCGCTTGAAATTAAAACCGGGATGTTTGGTCTGCTTGGGCCAAATGGTGCTGGAAAATCTACTATGATGCGAATTATTACCGGAATTCTGGAGCAGAGTTATGGTAAAATCTGGATAAATGGAATGGATACTCAAAAATACCGCGAAGAGTTGCAGGGATTGATCGGTTATCTTCCACAGGCTTTCGGAACTTACGAAAATATGTCGGCCTGGGAGTTTCTTGATTATCAGGCAATACTGAAAGGGATAAAAGACACCAAAATCCGGAACGAACGACTGGAGTATGTGCTGAAAAATGTACACATGTACGAGCGTCGGAACGATAAAATCGGAGCCTTTTCAGGAGGAATGAAACAACGCATTGGGATTGCGCAGATTCTGCTGAATTTACCACGTATTCTTGTGGTAGACGAACCAACTGCGGGACTAGATCCACGCGAACGGATTCGTTTCCGAAACCTGTTGGTAGAGCTTAGCCGCGAACGGATTGTAATTTTCTCAACTCACATTATTGAAGATATTTCAAGCTCGTGTAACCAGGTGGCCGTTATTAATCGCGGTAATTTAAAATATTTTGGAACGCCTAATGATATGGTAAACATGGGGAATAACTTTGTATGGCAGTTCTCTGTTCCGGCTAAGGAATTCGATGACTTTGCCAATAAACAGATGATTGTTCACCACATGCGCGACGGCGAAAATATTAAAGTACGTTGTCTGGCGAAAGAAAAACCGGCAAAAGATGCGGTTAATGTATCGCCTCACCTTGAAGATGCTTATTTGTGTTTATTAAAAGATTTTGTGTAAAATGGCTACTAAATTCAACATAAAAAACAGGCTTTACATTTTAACGAAAATGATAAGGTACAACCTGAAAATTATTTTTGCGAATCGTTTTATCTGGTTTCTTATTGCGGCACTGGCGGTTTTCTTGTTTTTCTCTGTTCAGGTGGTTATCGACAGAAATACACTCAGCGAAGGAACGGTTTATGGTTTGCTGATTTTTCCGGGAATTCTGCTGATCTTTTATCCATCGGTTTTTGGAATACAAAATGACGATGATTCGAGTATGCTTGAAATTTTGTTTGGCATACCCAACTACCGATATAAGGTGTGGCTGGTGCGATTGGTTATGATTTACGTGCTTATTTTTCTAATAATTATGCTTTTTGCTGCCATTGGGTCCATTCTTTTGTATAAGGTTGATGTTCTTGAAATGGCCTATCAACTCATGTATCCAATTGTTTTTTTGGGGTCAATGGCGTTTATGTTTTCAACCCTTATTAAAAATGGAAACGGAACAGCTGTAGCCATGGTTTTAATTGGAGTTGCACTCCTGATTTTGCGCGAAGATCTGTTGGAACGTACACAGTGGGATATTTTTCTGAATCCTTTTGAGATACCTAATAATTTAAACGAAGTAATCTGGCAGGGAACCATCCAGAAAAACCGTATTTTCCTCGGAATAGGAATGATTGTGTTTATACTTTACGGACTTTTTAATTTGCAGAAACGCGAGAAGTTTGTATAATCTACTTTCAATACTGTAACATTCTAAGTTTTAAAAGTAGTCGGTTGACTTTTGGTGCCAACTCAATGAAAATGTGTGTCCGTTACCTGACATGTAATTTGCTTTCATTGGGTTTTCAGAGGTATAGGTGAATTCAAAATTTTTATAAAATATTTTCAGATAGGCGAAAAGTGTTTTTTCATTCCGATAACCAGCGCCTGTCTGAAAATAGGTAAAATTAACAGAGCATGCGGTGTCGAAACTAAAATCCTGGTATCTCGAATTTCGGAGAGTTATCTGTGGAGTGAAGTGAATTTTTCTGTTTAATTTAATATCGTATTTCCCTGTCAGGTAGTATTTTCTAAAGTTTTTGATTTCTTTGATGAGTGATTCATCAAAATCGAAATTTGTTGGAGCCAAATTCAGCGATGAAAATGAAAACGAATAAGACTTACTTTTTAATGTTGCTCCAAAACCTCCGTCAAATCCAACCGCATAGTTGTTGCCGGTTGATAGCCTGGGATCATTTTCTTGCTGCGGTGACAACGAATTTATATTAACTTCCATTGCTTCAATTAGTCCGCAAATGCCAAGTGAAAGCTTGAGGTCGCGGTTTAAAGGGATATGGTATGCATAGATTAGTTGAAGAATATTTTGTGAGAATGGTCCAATATTTTCATTTGAAAGAACAAGACCAATTCCTATACTTGGTGCATAGCGCGTTCTGGCTTTGAATTTTCCTGATGGATTAAACGAAAAAGAAATAATATTGTCGTTAAGCGGTTTTTGTCCGGCCGACCATAAGTTGTAAGTGGTGGCTTCTACTGCTATTTTATGGTCGATAGCAGCCAGCGAAGGATTGGCAATTAAAGGGGTTGTGTGGATGAAATAATGATAAGGAAAGTCTTGAGCCGAAGTGGTATGTGCTGCAAATACCACTAGTGTTATCAGTAGTGTTTTTAGTTGTTTCATTGCAGAACAGTTATTTGTCCATGTCTGGTTTCTTCATTGTCGATTGATAGCTGATAAAAGTAGGTACCTTGTTTTACTTCCCCATCAATTTTTCCGTCCCACGGAAAAAATTCATTTTTACAATCGAATACTTTTTGTCCGTATCGGTTAAACACGGTTAGCTGTATAAAATCATGAAAACGTATGTTGTTTATTTCCCAAACATCATTGAAACCATCGCCGTTGGGAGTAAAAACATTGGGTATAGTGATGTTGTCCTCAAGCCTGATGTTGAGAATATTTGACCAGGATTCATCTCCTGAATCCTGATTTTTTTCTTTTACCCTGAAGTAGTGTTCAAGCTGAAGACCTGTATTCTGGTATGTATAGGCAGTGGCAGAATTCAGTTCCCCCAGCAGTTCCCATCCACTTTCCTTCGAGAGCGAATGCCAGATTTCGTTTTCTGTTCGATTGTTTTGCCAATACTGATTATTATTCCATTCCAGATGAATCGCATCATTTGTGCTCAGGTCTGTTGCTTGTAAAACAATTGTTTGTTGTTTGTTAGAATAAAAGATCTCGTCACATTTATTAATAATTTTTACTTGTATTATTTCAGATTGTAGTTCATTATGTGTTTGGTGGTATACTATTTTCCCTATAGTTTCTTTTATGAAATTACCTGTGATGTCATATACTAATACCGATATCCGGTGTTTAGATAAATGGAATGATTCACTATGAAAATCCAATCCAATGTTATTGTTGGTATCGAATGATACTGAATTCAGGACAACTTCGAGGCTGTCGTTTATTACTTCAACTGATAAAGGTACTGATTCTCCGTAGCAAATGGTATCAATGGTGGTGCTTGTTTCTTTTACTGAAAGTTCGTGTTCGCCTGCTTTGTTCCAGATTACAAGAATCCTGTTGCTTCCTTGTCCCTCAATAATCTCTCCGTCTGTGGCCTCCCATTGATAAAGCGAACCATTTGTCTTTCTGATTTCATACTGATGACCAGTGTTTTTGGCTTGGGCCAGACAGAGGTGTTGCGGGCCCAGGGGAGTTTCCGTCATGAGTTCCACATTTATTCTTACCGGAAATACTGCAGTGTCTGAGATGCATCCATACACGTTTTTGCGGTATGATTTTATTGATGCATTTAAATTAGTATCTCCCCAGTCGATTCTTACGGTGTCTTCTGTGGGTTTTTCAACAATTTCACCACCGTCTACAAACCATTTGGCGTTCAGGTATTTTTTGTCGCTCCAGTAATCTACTTTTTCTACATAAGGACAAACCGACCAGCTTCCATCAAGAGAAAGATCCTTGGGTTGAGGCCGGAAAATAACATTTATTTGATCAAAGTTTAGCCAGCAATTGCCGTCGGTAGTTCTCAGTGAATATTGTTTTGTTTGGCTTTCTCCGGTAAGACGCGGCGCAGTAATAATGGTCGCTGAAGCGAATGGCTCAGTAATTTCATTGTCTGGAAACCATTTGTAGAATGCAGCTGACGATTGTCCATCTGCACCAATCTTTGCACTGGTTCGGGAACAGATCTCGAGGGGAGTGCCAACTTCGGGAAGTATTTCATCAATATAAGTTGGTTGTTTGTCTCTGAAAAAGCTGGTAACGAATTTAGGGGAATAGTAAAAGTGTTTCTTAAATGTATGAATATCAAGTTCTACATCGCAACTACTTCCTTTGTTGTTAGGGGAGTTGATTCTGCCTAGCTTAGTATTGCCGGTATTGGGATCGGTATAAAAAAAGTATATTCTTCCGTCTGGAGCCAGCTGTAACCCGAAGCCGTTGTACTCCGATCCTGCTTGTGGTAATACTAAGATTATTTTTTTTGATCTTTCAATTTTGTTGAATGACGAATATTCTACATCAGCTTGTATGAGTAATCTGCCGTAGAAAAAATATAGTAAGTGGCTGTCTCTGGAAAATTCTAGTGATGAAAAACCATCTCCTGAAAGGATGCGGTAATTGTATAATTCACCTGTTAGAAAATTAAAATCTGCAATAATATTATCATATCCACTATGGGGATTATAGCCGTAACCGAAAAATAATTTGTCGCCATTAGGGGAGAACTTATACCCTCCTGAGTATCCCATGTCGAAATGCCCGTTAATTTTTGGTGTTTTATGTACTCCGTTTTTATCAATCTTGTAGAAATAAATTTGGTCCCTTCCCGGTTCATGGATGTTGTCGTTTCTGTCAACGGCCAACCAGTAAAAACTATTGTTACAAAAGCCGGCAATTGTAGGGCTGTCATGAAAATCATCGTGGAGAAATTCATTTTTTAGAATTACTTCTCCCTGTTTGTTCCAGGCATTACAATCAATCTCGGCATAAACAAGTTTTTTGTTTTTAAGTGTGTAGTTCGACTTTGTTACATATACATAAAAAAGAAGGTGATGTCCTTCTTTTTGAGGATGGGGTACGAAAATGGGGTGGTCAATAATATGATAGTTCCCTTCGGTGAGGTTTGTTCCGTTAATCAATATTTCATTTTTTGCATTCCATATTGTCTGTCCATCAGAATATAAGAGTAGGTTGCCGTCTTTGTCGCAAATAGAGGCCGTATAGGAATCGTTTAACTCAGAGTCTTTTACTTCAAAATAGCCGGATTGAAAATTGATTTTTTTATTCGATCCGAGAGGCCAAACGGATGCTTCGTTTTGGGCGTTTGTGAGATTGGGAACTAAGAAAAAAAACAGGCTGGCCAGGTACAGATAAGGTTTCATTGTAGTTGTTTTGATCAAGATGTATTTTATCGTAAAATGGTTGCGTGATTATCATTATCTTTAATCATATGAATATATCCTAATACCCAAATTATCTTAACTTTGCCACGCAAAATTAAAAAACGATGGAAAGAAGAGATGTAGAAATTATGGCGCCGGTTGGTTCGTACGAATCCTTAATGGGAGCCATTCAGGGAGGAGCTAACTCAGTTTATTTTGGTGTGGAGCATTTAAATATGCGTTCGCGTTCAGCCAATAATTTTTCGCTCGACGACCTTCGTAAAATTGTAGAAATTGCATCGCAGAACAATGTTAAAACCTACCTTACGCTCAATGTCGAGATTTTTGACGGCGAAATGGAACAAATGCATGGTGTTATCGATGCAGCTAAAGAAGCCGGGGTTTCAGCAGTTATTGCTGCCGATGTCTCGGTAATTCAATATGCGCATTCCATTAATCTGGAAGTACATATTTCAACACAGGTAAATATCACAAATACCGAGGCTGTTAAATTCTACTCAAATTTTGCCGATGTGGTTGTTTTGGCACGCGAAATGAATTTGGGACGCGTTTGGGAAATCAGCGATCAAATAAAAAAAGAGCAGATAAAAGGCCCAAAGGGCGAATTAATAAAGATAGAAATGTTTGCGCACGGTGCACTTTGTATGGCTACCAGCGGAAAATGTTATCTGAGTTTGCATGAAATGAATTCGTCGGCAAATCGCGGTGCCTGTTTGCAAACCTGCAGGCGTGCCTACACGGTTACTGATAAAGAAACTGGTAGAGAATTGGAGATCGACAACGAATACATCATGTCGCCAAAGGACCTGAAAACCATACATTTTTTGAATAAGGTACTGGATGCAGGTGTTTCGGTCTTAAAAATTGAAGGACGTGCACGTTCGGCAGAATATGTAAAAACCACTGTTCAGTGCTACCGAGAGGCGGTTGATGCTTACTTTGATGGTACGTTTACCGAAGAAAAAATAGCTGACTGGAACGAAAGACTGGCTGCTGTTTTTAATCGTGGCTACTGGGATGGTTATTATCTGGGACAACGTTTAGGCGAGTGGAGCAAAAACTATGGCTCGCGTGCTACAAAACGTAAATTGTACATAGGCAAGTGTACTAATTATTTCAAAAAAATAGGTGTTTCCGAATTTAAACTCGAAACTGGTAATTTAAAAGTTGGCGATGAAATTATTATTACCGGCCCAACAACCGGTGTAGTTCAAACAAAAGTTGAAGAAATACGCTTTGAATTAAATCCGGTTGAAGAGGGCTTAAAAGGGCAGCGTATCTCAGTTCCAATCGATATGATTGTCCGTCGTGCTGACAAACTTTTCAAAATGATTGATGCCAAAGAGGTTAAAGAAAGGCATTAGTTAGGTACATTTGTTCTTTTGTTTCTGCAAAAAACACCTTAACTTTCAGCTTGTTATTAATTTAAGATATGACACTCAGAAAGATTTCATTGGTGTTTCTTGTTGTTTTTATTGTGATGGTGCCAGCAAAAAGTCAAATTGTTGGTTTTCGTATTGCAGCAAATTCAAACATGTTTATTACAGAACTGGGAACTTCCGATGTTCCTCATCCTGATGTCTTTGTGGCTACTCCTCCATTTAGCACTGAAAAATATTCGCCGCAACCAACTGTTGGAGTTGAAGGAGAACTGTTGTTTCAGGTTTCTCCCATGTCGCATTTTGGAGTGGAGCTCGAATATTCAAAACTAAAAGGATACAACGATGATCCTCCGGCTTATAACTACTACCTAACACCTTATTATACCGATAACTTTCAAGCTTCAGGAGAATTGGTTACCGATCCGGTTGCATTTAATACAACCCTTTTTAATGTGGCAGTAAACTGGAAATACTTCTTCTTTGAAAGTTCTCCGCTTAAACCATTTGTTAAACTAACCGGCGTGGTAGCTTTTGTAGGAACTGATTTTACCATTAAAGAAAATGAAAAAGTACTGTATGCTCGTGGTACCTTACATTCAACTCAGGAAAAATGGCCGGCCTTTCATCTGGGAGGAGGATTCGGTTTCGATTATAAGTTAAGTAATCAATGGTCTGTTCAGGTTGATGGAACAGCAACAGTCATTAATTCAGGAATAATTAATGGTGTGCCGAACTTTACGTATGAGAAAGTTGGCGAAACGGAATATCTGCGCTATAACAACCGCTCCTCGTTAACCATGCAGTTGAGTGCAGGTTTGGTTTATTACATTGAAGTAGGAGACTCAAAAAGAGGAAGTCAGGGAAGAACAGACCCGAATTTACCTTTCTATCGCAAAAAGAATTAGGCTGCATAACATTTGTTTGAATGCAAAAATTTTACTTACATTTGCAAATGTATGAACATTTGAACAAATATGGTTCGGTGTGATAAACGATAAAGTAATAACACGATGAATTTTGAGATAGATCATTCCAGTAAATTGCCGCTTCATTACCAGGTGGAGGAATTACTCCGTAAAATGATTGAGTTACCACAATACCAGAAGGGAGAGTTTCTTCCGCCTGAAGTTGAAATGGCAAACAAGTTGGGCGTTAGCCGAAATACAATCCGGCAGGCCACTAACAAACTGGAATATGAAGGATTGATTGTTCGGAAAAAAGGCTACGGAACAAAAGTGGCTGAACAAACGCTTACTACCCAGTTAAACAGCTGGCATTCTTTTACTCAGGAAATGAATGAGAAGGGAATCCTTTTTAAAAACTTCCTTATTAAGTCGGAATTTGTTGAGGTAAAAGAGAAAATAGCAGGATTTCTAAATATCCCCGTAAATACAAAAGTCCTTCGGATAACCAGGCTACGAGGCGACGATACCGGTCCGTTTGTGTATTTCGAAAGTTACCTGCACCCGCGAATGGGAGTGCTTGAAGATGAAGATTTCTCGCAGCCATTGTACGAACTTCTTGAAACAAAATACAAGACACCGGTTAGTGTTTCGCACGAAAAGATTAAAGCCCGGATCGCTTCAAAAATTACTGCCGACCGGCTTCGAATCCGCCAAGGAGAACCTGTTTTAATCAGGGAGCGTTTTGTAAGCGATCCAGGAAACCGCCCGGTTGAATATAATATTGGTTTTTACATAGCCGAAAAATTTACTTACTCGATTGAAATAAGAAGATAATATGAAGACAGAAATCTCAATTGGTGTTGATGTAGGTGGAAGCCACGTAAGTTGCACCGCGTATGACCTGGAGAACAAGCAACTGCTAGAAAATTCACATTCCGAAAACGACCTGGATAATCATGGTCAGCCGGGTGAGATTATTGAAGCCTGGGGAAAGACGATCCGGAAAACCATGGAACTTGCCGGTGTTGCTAATGTTTCCGGAATTGGTTTTGCCATGCCCGGTCCCTTTGATTATGAAAAAGGAATTCCGCTCTTTACCGGTGAAAACGGAAAATATGAAAACATTTATGGTATAAATGTTCCACAAGAATTGAGAAAGTTTCTGTGTCTTCCTGACGATTTTAAGATTCGTTTTATTAATGATGCAACTGCGTTTGCCATTGGTGAAGACCAGGTGGGACAAGCAAAAGATTTTAACCATTCTCTTTCGGTAACACTGGGCACCGGATTTGGCTCTGCATTTATAAAAGATGGTTTGCCGGTAGTGGAAGGAAGCGAAGTACCTGAACAGGGATGCCTGTGGCACCTGCCTTTTGAAAACGGGATTGCCGATGATTATTTTTCCACACGTGGATTGATTAAACGTTATCATGCGGCTTCAGGAAAAGAATATTCAGGCGTAAAAGATATTGCCGAACTAGCTGCTACCGACAATGCTGCAAAAGCACTGTTTAATGATTTTGGCGAAAAAATGGGCACCTTCTTGCATCCATGGATTGAGAAATTCGGGCTGGAAGCATTTGTAATAGGCGGGAATATTTCGAAAGCCTTCCCACTTTTTGGCGGCAGTTTGAAAAGCTATTTAAGTAGCAAGGGATTAAATCTGGAGGTTTCTATCTCAGAATTAAAAGAAAATGCCTCGTTTATCGGAGCAGCCACACTGGTTGATGATTCGTTCTACGAGAGAGTTCTGCCTGCACTTAAAAAGATGTAAAAACGGTGTAAAAAGAAGTTCTAAATAATCAGATTGATTGTTGCGGTTAGAACAAACTTCTGACTTCAAACTTCAGTCTTCCAGCTTTTTAAAAATCATGACAAAACCAAAAATCTCAGTAAAGTATATTATCCCTGTGTTGCTCTCATTTTTTGTAATGAGTTTTTGCGACCTGGTAGGAATTGGTGTTGATAATGCCAAAGCCGATTTTAATTTGAACAATACACTGGCGCAATTAATTCCGATGGCAGTTTTTGCCTGGTTTTTCATTTTATCCGTGCCTGTTGGTATTTTACAAGATCGTATTGGCAAACGAAACATGCTGAATATTGGTATGTTGCTGACTGCTCTTGGTTTGATAGTTCCGTTTTTTATGTATTCTTTTCCGGTTTTGCTGGGCGGCTTTGCCATGCTCGGTATTGGAAATACCATTATTCAGGTGTCGGCAAATCCCTTGTTAATAGATGTAGTTTCGGCCAAAAAGTCTTCCAGCTTTTTAAGCTTTTCACAATTCATAAAAGCAATCGGTTCGATGGTTGCACCTTACCTGGCTACTTATTTTGCCCTTCGTTTTGGCGATTGGAAGATTCTTCTCCTTGTTTTTGGAGGCGTTTCTCTTTTGCCGGTAATATGGCTGCATTTTACCCCAATAACCGAAACTTTATCAAAAGAGAAGAAAGCTACAATTGGGTCCTGTCTTAAACTTCTTGGCGTGGGTTACATTGCCTTAATGGTGCTGGGAATTTTCTTTGTTGTTGGAATTGATGTTGGAATTAATGCGGCATCAGGGCAATTTTTAATGGAAAAGCTGGGAATGGATGCCGAGCCTGCAATGCACGGTCGCAGTTTGTATTTCTTCGGGAAAATGCTGGGTACATTTCTGGGAGCTCTATTACTTACCCGCATTTCTTCACGAAAATTTCTGCTTGGTTCGGCAGTGGTAAACCTGATTACAATTGTGGCATTTAATTTTTCTCCATCACCAGTAGTTGCATTGGCATTAATGTTCTCCATCGGTTTGGGAGCCTCAAATATTTTCCCGCTGATCTTCTCATTAACGGTTGAAAAATATGCCGACCGTGCCAACGAAATTTCAGGGCTGATGATTATGGCAGTAGCCGGCGGAGCATTTATACCTCCTGTTGTTGGAAAGGTAACCGATCTGCTGAACGTTACGGCCGGAATGTTCGTATTAATTGCATGTTCAATATATCTCTTGTTTTTAGCTATTTACGCACTAAAAAGATAATAAACGAATGAAACGCTTGGCTTATTTTATGGCAATCATACTACTGTTGTCATGTCAAACAGAAACTAAAATATACCCCGAATTTAATGCCATGCGGTATGTCGATCCGCAAATAGGCTCTGTACACGGACGCTGGTTTTTTTATACACCGGCGGCTTTACCTTTTGGAATGGCAAAACTGGCACCTCATACAAATGCTTATGAAAGTCTCGGAGCCTGGCTTCCCGGCGGGTACGACAACCGGCATACTTCCATCGAAGGTTTTGGCCATTTTCATGAATTTCAAATAGGTGGTGTGGTTGTTATGCCAACAACCGGAGAATTAAAAACAGTTCCCGGATCTTTGGAAAGTCCGGATGAAGGCTACCGTTCACGTTTTGATAAAACGGATGAGTTTGCTGAACCAGGCTATTATTCTGTTTGGCTAAAAGATTACTCTATTAAAGCCGAGTTAACGGCTACTGAACGGGTTGGTTTTCATCGTTATACTTTCCCAAAGTCGGAGAGCTCGCATTTGATTTTTGACTTGGGGCATAAACAGGGCGAAAGCAGTGATGTAACGGAAGCTTTTGCTCAGCTTGTCAATAAAAATGAAGTGGAAGGGTATGTTGAAACAAATCCGGAGTATGTAAAGTTTTGTGATCCGGGGAACAGGGTGAAAATGTATTTTGTAGCCCGTTTAAGCAAATCTCCTGAAAGTGTGGGCACTTTTATTGACGAGAAAATCGATAACAATTCAACACAAACCAAAGCAATCCGAAATGGCATTTATTTGAATTTTAGCACCTCCGAAAATGAGGTGATTGAGATGCAGGTGGGACTTTCGTATTGCAGCACCGAAAACGCCCGTTTGAATCTGAACTCTGAGTGTGAATCAGTAACTTTTAATGAAGTTCATTCGCAGGCGAAAAAAAAATGGAACGAGATGCTCGGAAGAATTCAGGCTGAAGGAGGCCGGGAGCTGGATCTGAAGAAATTTTATACAGGATTGTATCACGCGCTTTTGGGACGCGGTTTGGCAAGTGATGTAAATGGTCAGTACAAATTAAACGGAGAAGGTGTTGGGCAAATTCCTTTGGATGAAAACGGCATTCCAAAATACAAACATTACAATACCGATGGTATCTGGGGTGGATTCTGGAATCTCGGGCAACTTTGGGCGCTGGCATATCCCGATTACCTGAGCCAGTACGTTCAATCCAACATCGATTTTTTCAAGGAAACGGGCTGGCTGCACGACGGAGTGGCTGCAGGAGCATTTACCAACGGAGTTCAAACAAATTTTCAGGCTTTGTTAATGGCTGCTGCCTACAATTGCGGAATTCGCGATTTCGATCTGAGAACCGGCTACAAAGCTGCATTAAAAAATGAAATTGATTACCACGGGCGAGACCTTGGAAACGGGAAATACGACTTGAGATATTTTACAAAACTTGGTTATGTCCCTTACCAGGATACGACCATTTCGAATGGTTGGGTGTTTAATTTTGGCGCATCGCACACGCTCGAATATGCTTTTAGTTCGTATGCGGTGGCACAAATGGCCAGGGATTTGGGTACAGAAGAAGAGTACCTTACTCTGATGAGACAGGCCGGTTACTGGAAGAATTTATTTGATCCGGCAACAAAATTTATTCGTCCCAAACTGCCCGATGGAGAATTTATAAAGGATTTTGACCCAATGAAAGGCTGGGACGGTTTTCAGGAAGGAAATGCCTACCAGTATACTTGGTATGTTCCGCACGATCCGGCAGGCTTAATCGAAGAGATGGGTATTGAATTATTTAACAAGCGTTTGGAAAAAACCTTCAACGAAAGTCAAAAGTCGTTGTTTGGCGGCGGAAAGGAAATTCATAGTTTTTCGGGTGTCGAAACATTATATAATCAGGGTAACCAGCCTTGTTTGCATCAGCCCTGGCTGTTTAATTATTCGGGAAAACCGTGGCTGTCGCAGTACTGGACACGCACCATTTGTGACGAGTTTTACGGAATCGAAGCCCTGCATGGCTATGGTTTTGGGCAGGACGAAGACCAGGGCCAACTGGGTGCCTGGTATGTAATGGCAGCGCTGGGTTTATTCGATGTTCAGGGACATGCTTCAGCAACTCCGTCTTTTCAGTTTGGCAGCCCGCAATTCGCTAAAGTAAGCATCCGGCTTTCTCCCGAGTCGGATAAAACATTGATTATTGAAACTACGAATAACTCACCCGAAAATAAATACGTACAAACAGTGCAGTTCAATAAAAACAACATCGAAACCTGTTGGATAAAACGGGCTGAACTAATGCAGGGTGGAGTTCTGAAATTTGAAATGGGACCGACTCCAAATAAAAACTGGGGAGTTGGAATATCGCCACCATCAATGTCGGATAAATAATCTGAAAACCTAAAACCAATCAGGATGTATAAAAACCTTGTACTTATTCTGTTTTTGAAATTCGCTTTTGTTTTCGGAGGATTTGCTCAGAGCGAGGAAATTCTTTTGAATACGGGTTGGAAAGCAAAACGAGCCAACGAACTTACTGTGGATGGAACAGTAATTTCGTCGCTCGAATTTGAACTGTTCGACTGGATGGAGGCCGTGATACCGGGAACTGTCCTAAACACGATGCTTCAGAACAACAAGGTTCCCGATCCATTTTTTGGAATGAATAACGAGCTGATTCCGGATATTTATACCACGGGAGCTGATTACTACACGTTCTGGTTTCATACTACTTTTTCGTTGCCGGAACTAAAACCTGGCCAGCAAGTGTGGTTAAAATTCAGGGGAATTAACTATTCGGCCAACATCTTTTTAAATGGCAGACGGGTAAATACAGATACACACAAAGGAATGTTTTTGAGGGAGAAATATTTAATTACTCCGTTTTTAACTTCTGAAACAAATAAGCTGGCAGTGATTGTGGAACCGCCCAATCCAGTTGGAAATGCAAATGGCGGACAAGGTGGCGACGGTACCATTGCGCGGTCGGTAACGCAACAGTTTACCGCTGGCTGGGATTGGATTTGCCCAATTCGCGATCGCAACACCGGCATCTGGGATCAGGTTTCAGTAGAAATTACCGGGCCGGTTGATGTACGAAATTCATTTGTTAAGCCCAAAGTTCCCGAGAAAAGAATTCCGGGAGATAAGCAAAAAACGGCTTTTCTTATTATTTCAACCGAATTGGTAAATGCTTCTGACGAAATTCAGGAAGGAACTTTGCTTGCCAAAATTGGAGATCAGCAATGGACAATGCCGGCAACTATTCCGGCCGGCGAAACGATAAAGCTGACATTTCCCGGGATCAGGTTTGAGAACCCGAAGTTGTGGTGGCCCAATGGTCTGGGTGAACAAAACCAGTATACACTTGAACTCAGTTTTGAGCAAAACAAGGTAAGTTCTGATAAAGAAACCGTAAGTTTTGGAATACGCGAAACCGGCTCTTATTTTGACGATGAAGTGGGCGGACGCGTGTTTCTAATAAACGGGCAAAAGGTATTTATTAAGGGAGGAAACTGGATTGCTTCCGATGCCTTGCTGCGACTTTCGCCTGAACGATATGAAGCGGAAGTTCGCATGCATGCCGAAATGAATATGAACATGATCAGGGTGTGGGGAGGAGCAATGCCCGAACGGCCTGAATTTTATGACGCGTGCGATAAATACGGGCTGCTGGTATGGCAGGATTTGTGGGTGTCGGGCGACTGTAACGGTCGTTGGTTCGATCCCCGGAAAAAGGAGTCGCAGGAGCGCAGACAAGCTTATCCCGACGATCATTCCTTATTCATCGAAACCGCAATCGATCAGATAAAGTTGTTACGTAACCACCCCAGTTTGTACCTTTGGTGTGGAGGGAATGAATTTCCGCCGCCTGCTGACATTCACAAACTGCTCGAAGAAAAAGTTTTTCCCGAATATGACGGCACCCGCTACTATGTGAATGAATCAACATCCGACAGTATTTTGCGAAACACCATTGGAGGAAATGGCGACGGGCCTTACGGAATTCAGAATCCGCTTCGTTTTTTTACTACACAGTCGTATCCGTTTAACCCCGAAATAGGATCTGTTGGTCTGCCAAATGTGGAAACCATGCGTAAGATTATGGATGAAAAAGATTTGACTCCTCCTCGAAACGACAGGGCAAATCCGGTATGGCGCTACCACAAATACATTGGCTACGGAGATTACATTGAGCGCCTGGGCGAAATTGACGGGATTGATGATTTCTGTAAAAAGGCGCAATTGATAAACTACGAGCAATACCGGGCTTTGCAGGAAGGGTTTAACGCCGGTATGTGGAACAACTATACGGGCATGCTGGTGTGGAAAAACCAAAATCCGTGGACAGCTCTGCGTGGTCAGTTTTACGATGTATTTCTGGATCAAACCGGTGGCTTTTACGGCTACAAACAGGGAGCAAAAGCACTTCATGTTCAGCTGAATTTGAACGATTCAACGATTTGTGTTCAGAATCAAACTTTTTCGGATGCAGAAAACCTGTTGGTCGAAGCTCAACTGATCGGGTTAAATGGAAACGTGATTGGGCAAAAGCAATTTGAAATACGCGTTGAAGCAAATACCTGGAAAATTGCGGGACGCATTTTTGAAACAGAGAAACTACAAGGATTTTGTTTTTTGCGTTTAAAGCTGAAAAACACCAAACGGGAAATAATTGATGAAAACTTGTATTGGTTAGTAAGCGAAGACTCTGACTGGAAAGAACTTCAAAAGCTTTCACCGGTTAAACTTCATGTAGACTTACGGAAATCAGAAGGGGAAAAGTGGAAAGCTGTAGTTTCAAATAAAACCAATTCAACAGCCTTCTTTTCACGTTTGAAAATTACTGATAGTGCGACAGGAGACTTGGTAGCTCCTGTATTCCTAGATGATAATTACATTACGCTCTTTCCCGGAGAACAGAAACAAATCGCAGTTGATTTAACGTATTTGCCAAAACAGGTCAACACAAACAATCTGATTTTGAAACTTACTCCCTGGAACGGGGAACAAATAGAAAAAGAATTTTAATCAAAAAACAGTATATCAATGAAAACCATAGTTATTCTAATCCTTGCAACAGCATTGTTTAGCTGTACTACACAATCAACACAACCCGATTTAAAAGATCAGATTAAAAACAACGAATACTTTGCCTTTACAAAAAACAAAGCCCTCGAAGTTGTGAAAACCGGTTTTAATGCCGGTGATGGCTATGGGGAAGTGTGGATACGCGATTACAACACTTTTATTGAATTATCGGCAGAGGTATATCCGCAGGAAACATTAAAGGAAAATCTTCGTGTATTTTTCCGCCTTCAGCGTGAAGACGGAAACATTATCGATGGATTTATTCCAAAAGAGAAGGCTCAAAAAACCGAAGGTGGCTACGATTATATTTTTACTGATCTGGAGCCGAACTATGCTGGGCATAAAAATACGGTTGAAACCGATCATGAAACTTCCTTGGTACAAGCTGTTTACAAATATGTTAAAAAGACCGGCGACAAAGATTTTCTGAACGAAAAAATTGGAGATAAAACGGTTGCCGAACGTTTGGAGTGGTCGATGGAATTCCTGTTAAACCACAGATGGAGTGAAGAATATGGCCTGATTTGGGGGGCAACAACTGCCGATTGGGGTGATGTGCAGCACTGTCATCCATGGGGTGTTTACATTACCGACGACACCAAATATTGCCTCGACATTTACGATAATGCCATGTTTCTTATTGCTCTAAATAACCTGATTGAGATGGTACCTGCAAGGAAAGAAAAATGGCAACTGGTTCATGATAAAATTGCTGTGAATACAATGAAATATTTGTGGGACAAAGAAAATCAGAAATTTATCCCGCATGTATATCTCGATGGTTCTCCTTACCCTGCTGATTTCAATGAAAACGAAATTTATTACCACGGTGGCACAGCGGTAGCTATTGAAGCAGGGTTGCTTTCGAAAGAGCAGATTAAGATTTCGCTCAATAAAATGATTGAGAACGTGAAAGCTTCCGGTGCCGGTTCAATTGGATTAACGATGTATCCACCCTATCCTGCATGGGCATTTGATAATAAAGGAATGTATGAATATGGCTATCAAAATGGAGGAGACTGGACCTGGTTTGGCGGGCGAATGATTCAGCAGCTTATTAAAAATGGTTTTGTTGCTGAGGCTTACGAACAAATGCAGCCAATGGTAAAACGCGTGAAAGATAACGATGGTTTTTACGAATGGTACACTGTTGACAATAAGCCTGAAGGTTCAGGAACTTTCCGCGGTTCTGCAGGAGTGTTATACAAGGCTATTTTGATGTTTGAAGAATATGCAAACCGAAAGTAAGAAAAGTATGAAGAAGCAATTAGTCATTCCAGTTTTTTTGTGGATTTTCCTGGGATTGTTTTTCTTTAGTTGTTCGAACAATGATCAGCAACGTCCGAATATCCTGTTTATCATGTCTGACGATCATGCCTTTCAGGCAATTAGTGCTTACAACCCTGAACTGATAAATACACCCAATATTGATCAGATTGCAACACATGGGATAACCTATAATAAGGCTTTTGTAACAAATTCGATTTGTGCACCAAGCCGGGCTGTAATTTTAACGGGTAAATTCTCTCATTTGAATGGAGTTAAAGGGAATTCGGAACATTTTGATGGTAGTCAGCAAACTCTTCCAAAACTGCTTCAACAAAACGGTTATCAAACAGCAATTGTCGGGAAATGGCATTTAAAAAGTCATCCAACTGGATTTGACTATTGGAATATTTTACCGGGACAGGGCGATTATTACAATCCTGATTTTATAAAACAGGGGAAAGATACAGCCTATTCAGGTTATGTAACTGAGATTATAACCCAGCTTTCGGTGGATTGGTTAGAAAACAGAGACACGGAAAAACCTTTCTTATTAATGATGCACCATAAAGCCCCACACAGAAGTTGGATGCCTGCTTTAAAGAATTTGGAATTATTTGATGATAAGGATTTTCCTCTTCCCCGTAATTTTTATGACGGTTATGAAGGAAGAGAAGCTCTGAAAAAGCAAAAACTAACAGTGAAGGATCACATGGATATTCGTATGGACTATAAAGTTCCATGCAACCAGTGTGATACTGCTGAAGTTAACTGGTGGGCTCCGGAGGAATATTGGAGAAGACTTGACAGATTGACAAATTCAGAAAGAGTAACATGGGAAGAGGCATACAAAAAGGAGGAAGCTGAATTTTGGCAGGTAAAAGGTAATGAAAAAGAATTCGACCAATGGAAGTTCAGAAGATACATGGAAGATTATTTGCGGTGCATTGCGTCGGTTGATGAAAGTGTTGGAGAAGTATTAACTTATCTGAAAGAAAGCGGATTGTATAAGAATACGATTGTAATTTACACTTCCGACCAGGGATTTTATTTGGGGGAACATGGTTTATTCGATAAACGTTTTATGTATGAAGAGGCGCTCCGAACTCCTCTGTTGATGATGTTCCCTAAAAAGATAAAGGAAGGTATAATATCCGATCAACTTGTACAAAATCTTGATATCGCTCCCACTTTGTTAAAAGTGGCAGACCTGCCTGTTCCTGTTGAAATGCAGGGAAAACCTTTACAAAAAACATGGGATGAAAACACTGAAAACTGGCGGGAAGCCATTTATTACCATTATTATGAAAAGGGATTTGGAGCTACTCCACATTACGGAATTCGGACCGACCGGTACAAACTCATTCATTTTTACGACGAAATTGACTCGTGGGAGCTTTATGATTTGCAAGAGGATCCGGCAGAAATGACAAACCTTTACTCCCTATCTGATTATCAGGAGATTCTTTCAGAACTTAAAGTTAAGTTATCCGAATTAAAGATGAAGTATCAGGATAATTGAACAAAAAAATAGAGATACAATGAAAACAAAACAAGTATTACTCAACAGTTTATTCGTTTTTCTGTGCCTGACGATGTTGACAGGAAAAACCATTGCGCAGGAAAAAGAATCGTCAACCGATGATCCATTGGCAGCTTCATTAACAGAGCAATTGTCGGATAGCGAAGCCTATGTTTGGCCCAAAGATCCCAAGGTACTTGAAAACCTGAAAAAGTGGCAAGGCTATAAGTTTGGGTTACTCATTCACATGGGATTATATTCCGAACTGGGAATTGTAGAGTCGTGGGCACTGTGTCCTGAAGACTGGATTCAACGAAAAGGCTACGACGATTATTACCAGTTTTGCAACGATTACCGAAACACCATCACAAAGTTTAATCCGGTAAACTATAATCCTGAGAAATGGGCAAAATTGTTTAAAAACTCCGGAGCAAAGTATATGATTTATTCATCGAAACATCACGATGGGTTTTGTTTGTACGATACGAAATACACCGATTTTAAGGTTACATCAGAAAGGTGTCCCTTTTCTGCAAATCCCAGATCAAATGTATTAAAGGAGGTGCTTGATGCTACCCGAAATGAAGGATTGGCAACCGGGGTATATTTTTCGAAACCAGACTGGACATCGCCTTATTTCTGGTGGCCGTACTACCCACCTAAAGACCGGAATCCAACCTACGATATTACCAAACATCCCGAACGCTGGCAAAAATTTGTGGACTACACACAAAACCAGTTAAACGAATTAACGACAGAATACGGCAAAGTAGATATTCTGTGGCTGGATGGCTGCTGGGTGCTGCCAAAATCGAAAATAACTGAGAAAGTTGCTGATTTCTGCAAATATCCGCACAACATGGATATTAACATGAAACTGATTGCAGAAAAGGCACGTGCCAAACAACCCGGAATGCTGGTGGTTGACCGCTGGGTGGAAGGAGAATATGAAAACTACTTAACACCCGAGCAAAAAACACCAGAAAAACCTTTGATGGTACCCTGGGAAAGTTGTATTACCATGGGCGGCGCATGGGGTTGGGTGAAAAACGACAACTATAAATCGTCGAAACAACTGGTGCACTTGCTGGTAAATATTGTTGCCAAAGGTGGAAATTTATTGCTGGGTATCGGACCAAACGGAACTGGTGAGTTCGAACCAAAAGTCTATGAAAACCTGGAAATGCTTGGTAAGTGGTTAGAGGCAAACGGCGAAGCTATTTACGAAACAACTCCGCACGCACCTTTCCTCGATGGCAAAGTAGCCTACACCTCAAAAAACGATCGTACAACTTATGCAATTTATATGCCCGAGGATGGTGAAGAACAGTTACCTGCAGAAATATTTGTTCAAACCAATTTAAAAGGAAAGAAGAAAGTGAGCTTGCTGGCTTCTTCGCAAAGACTAAAATACAAAACCGTTGAAGGTGGCCTGAACGTAACGATCCCGCAAAAGTTAAGAACTTTTCTTGCAGCGCAGGAAGCTGTTGTGTTGAAGCTCGAAATAGATTAATTAGTAAAGTGACTGGATATAGAAAATGAAGGATTATAGAAAATCGAGCCAATATTTAATGCCGGCCAAAAAGGGAGATGAGCAGGTTGGAGACTATGGTTTGTACCCAACCCACTCATTGGAAGAAGGGAAAATCCATTTGGGATTTGAAAGTTTAGCTACTGAATTAAAGAATAGTAACACCGTAATTTTAGACGGATACCAGGGAGTTTTTTATGAAAACATAAAAGAAAATCTTGATGTACATTTTAAAAAGGCCGGAATTCTGGCGAACTGGATTAATGTGTCAGATTATTTAAAGCCGGAATTGGAAATTGATGAAATGATTGCCCCGTTTCTGGGGGGTGACGATCCAATTTTCGGAACACGAACAACAGTTGATTTAGCCGACTTCTTTCAGAAAGATAAGCTGGAAAGCATTGTTTTAAATAAAGAGGCAGGCATAAATATCGTTTACGGGGTGGGCGCAAGTCTTAGCAGAATTAAAGGAACTTTGGTTTATGTTGATCTCCCAAAAAACGAACTTCAGTTTCGTGCAAGGGCCAAGTCGATTGTGAACATTGGAGCCTCGCAACCCGACGAGATAAAACCCATGTACAAGCGGTTTTATTTTGTCGATTGGATTGTGCTGAACAAACATAAACAGCAACTTCTGCCAACAACCGATATTGTGGTTGACGAACAGCGTCCCGATGAAATTACCTGGTTAAAAGGTGACGATTTGCGGCATGGTTTAACAGAAATCAGCAAAAACGTATTTCGTGTTCGCCCGTGGTTCGAGCCAGGTGCATGGGGCGGACAATGGAGCATGGATAAAATAAAGGGCTTGAACAAAGAGGTACCAAATTATGCCTGGTCGTTCGAGCTGATTGTTCCAGAGAATGGTCTGGCATTCGAGAGTTCGGGTAACGTGGCCGAAGTTTCTTTTGATACAGTGATGTTTCAGGAAGGCGAAAATGTACTTGGCGAAGCTTATCCTGAATATGGCGTGGAATTCCCGATTCGTTTCGACTTTTTGGATACCTTCGATGGCGGGAACCTGTCTATTCAATGTCACCCGCACAAGGAATACACAAAAAAACATTTTAACGAGGATTTTACCCAGGAAGAAACCTATTATATCCTTGACACAAAAGACAATGCCGATGTTTACCTCGGTTTTCAGGACGACATTCAACCCAAGGAGTTTGAAAAGGCTTTGACGGAAAGTTACGAGCAGAAAAAGGAAGTTCAGATTGAGAAGTTTGTTCAAAAACACACAGCAGCAAAACACGACCTGTTTCTAATTCCTCCGGGCACTATCCATGGTTCGGGAATTAACAACCTTGTACTGGAAATCAGTTCAACACCTTATATTTTTACATTTAAAATGTATGACTGGCTGCGTTTGGATATGGATGGAAAACCACGCCCGATAAATATTCAAAGGGGAATGGAAAATCTTTGTTTCGACCGAAAAGGTGAATATGTGAAAGAAAAGCTGATTTCGAAACCTGTTTCAATTGAAAAAGGTGCAGATTGGGAGTTGTTCCATTTGCCAACTCACGAAAAACATTTGTATGATGTACACCGCTATCAATTTAATACAGAGGTGGAAGTTAAGACGAAGAATAAATGCCATGTATTAAGTTTGGTAGAAGGAAGCAGTATTATAATTGAAACCCAAATTGGTGTAAAACAACGTTTTAATTATGCCGAAACTTTTGTGATTCCTGCTGCTGCGAAATCATACAAAATAATTAATGAGGGCAAAGGCGAAGCTATGGTTGTAAAGGCCTTTGTGAAATAATTGGCCAGCCCAAAAAGATGCCATCCGCTTGAGTCAATTCAAACACGAAAGGCATCCTTCAAATAACGTTATTAAAAAAAGAACAGATGAGACTGATTTTAGGAATAATCGTTTCGATAAGCATTTTTCTTACCTCCTGTTCCTCAAAGAACAAGGAACTGGCAACAAAAATACTCTCCAACGAAAATCTGCAAAAGGTAGACAGCATGGCTCGCCAGCTGATGAAGAATGGGTTTTATGCCGGCTCGGGCTACCAAATGGTCTGGTCGCGCGACTTAAACACTTTCATTGAACTATCCTGTGAGGAATATGATCAGAACGTTATTCGTAAAAACCTGTTGATGTTTTTTCATTTTCAGCAGGCAAACGGCGAGTTGCTGGATGGTTATGTTCCCTGCGAAGCTTTTACCTGGGGAGACCCGAACACCTATGAATCGGAAACGGCTCCCGGGCACATCGGGTTTAAAAATACAGTAGAAACGGATCAGGAAACTTCGCTGATTCAGGCTATTTATAAATATGTGGCGAAGACGGGCGACAAGTCGATCCTTGCTGAAGAAGTGGCCGGTAGGCCTGTTTACGAGCGGTTGAAATGGTCGATCAATTACTTGTTGAATGAGAGGTACGCTGCAAAATATGGCCTGATTACCGGTGCTACAACCTTTGATTGGGGAGATGTGCAGGTTGAGGGAGGTGCTGTGGTGGACGTGGATAGCCTGACTCATTGGAGCATTGATGTGTATGATAATGCGATGTTGGCCATTGCTTTGGATAACCTTGCAGAATTAACGGATGATAACTCGGATAAACAGCGATGGAAAACGATACAGGAAGATTTGCTGGCGAATATTCGAAAGTATTTGTGGGATGCTGAAAACAGCAAATTCATTCCACATATTTACCTGGATGGTTCTCCTTTCCCGGACGACTTCAACGAAAATGAAATTCACTATCATGGGGGAACTGCAGTTGCCATTGAGGCAGACGTTTTAACCAGAGATGAAATTGCTGCAGTCCTTAAGCATATGGTGAAAAATGTAGAGCAATCAGGCGCTCCTTCGATTGGGTTAACGCTTTACCCGACTTATCCCAGCGATGTTTTGGGCAAGAATGTATCTGCTCCCTATGAATATCAGAATGGTGGAGACTGGACTTGGTTTGGCGGAAGAATGATTCAACAGCTTATTGTGAATGACATGGTCGACGAAGCGTACCAATTGGTACAACCCATGATGAACCGTGTCATTAAAAATAAAGGGTTTTACGAGTGGTATAAAATCGATGGTACTCCGGCAGGTTCTGGCGATTTCAAAGGATCTGCCGGAGTACTTGGAAAATCAATCGAACTATTTAACCAATGGGCAGAAGAAAACAAATAAAACAAAGTTTAAGCTACCTGCTTTTTCTGTGCTGCTTGGCA
Organism: uncultured Draconibacterium sp.; assembly: GCA_947492175.1. Taxonomy (GTDB): domain Bacteria; phylum Bacteroidota; class Bacteroidia; order Bacteroidales; family Prolixibacteraceae; genus Draconibacterium. The sequence goes on from CANLMQ010000014.1 coordinate 65,038, forward strand.
GGAACAAAGACTTATGCCAAAGATCAAAGCGTGATTTGGCAAATCGGTGAAAACAACAATAGTTGTGCAGAATTTGCATTGGCCCCCAAGGACTATCCTGATTACATAGCGAATGACTTTGGATGGGAAGACAAGTATTTCCTGATCGGAACATCCAACGATCAAAAAGACTGGCCATACATCATCCCTGGAACAAGTGATACCTGGGGTGGAACCTGGGGAACATCGGGATGGCGCTCAAGTACCCTGACCATTCTGTTTGGGCTGGACCAGTTGCCTCGTTCCAATGATTGGAAACTGGTGGTTGATCTTTTGGACTGCAATCCGGATGATTTGCCACTGTTTAAAGTAACGGTTAACGGAAAATCATGGAAGTACCGAATTCCGGTAATCAACCCGGTGAGTTCAATCGGTAATGGTCCAGATAATTCGTCGGAATACCTTGTCGAAATTCCCCTTCCTAAAGGCTTAATTGCAAGCGGGGGAAATGAAATTGCCCTGACTGTTCTCGAAGGATCCTGGCTTCGCTTTGATCAAATCAAACTTGAAGGACCTAAGGGAGTGGAACTGACACAAAACAAGCAGGCCTTTTTGCGAAAAGTGGAACCTGCCGATTATGAAATAGAGCATTACGGGAAAAAGATGCAACCACTATTGATTGATGTTGAGCATCTATCAGGAACACCTGATATGACCGTGATTCTGGATAACGAAGAAGTTTTTGCATCAACGCTGGAAAAAGGTCGATATATATTTGAAGTGCCAATGCCGGCAGTTCAGAAAGCGCAAAAGAGCAGCTACGAAATTTGGCTTAATGGAGAAAAGCTTCAGGCGGGGAAAATAACGAGGCAGCCGCAGAAGTTAACTTCACCAGCAGGCTATGTGGATACCAAAATCGGGACTGGCCATTCTCGCTGGATGATTGCTCCGGGACCGTGGATGCCATTCAGTATGGTGAAATTAAGCCCTGACAACCAAAATGATGGATGGCAGTCTGGTTATGAACCTACCTTTGAGTCGGTGGCTTGCTTCTCGCACATTCACGAGTGGACCATGGCCGGATTGGGAACCATGCCCACCAATGGCGCACTTCAAACGAAAGTTGGCGATGAAAAAGATGTGGATGGTGGTTACCGTTCGCGAATTGATAAATCAACAGAACAGGCTCCTTTGGGCTATTACAAAGCGCATTTAACCGATTATGACATTCAAGCGGAATTGACTGCAACTACCCGTTGTGGTTTTCAGCGCTATACTTTTCCGAAAGACCGCGATGGATCGCGCGTTTTGCTGGATTTGGTGATTCCTTCAGAATACAAGTACGACCTGCTTGAAGCTTCGGTAAATCAAACGGGCGAAAATACAATTGAAGGCTTTAGCCATCAGCTTTCGCCAAATACCTGGAGTGGTGGAATTTCGCAGGAGTACACCATTTATTTTGTTGTGGAGTTTGACCAGCCGATAGCCGGAGTTAGCACTTGGACCGAAAATGGCGTGGATGAGGGCGCTGTAAGCTTAAATGTTCAGGGAGCAAAGGATGCTGGAGTTATTGTTGATTTCGATACTCAAAAAAGGAATGTAATTCAGCTTCGTACAGGAATTTCTTATGTGAGCCTTGAAAATGCAAGAGAGAACCTGAAAACTGAAGTCATTGATCCTTTCGGATGGGACTTTGATGCCGTGCGAACAAATAATGTTGCTACCTGGAATGACCTTTTTAGTCGTGTGAAAGTGGGCAGCAACAACAAGCATGAAAAAACACGTTTTTACACCAACATGTATCGTGCTTTGTGCAGCCGTAATACTTTTAGCGATGTGAATGGCGAGTGGCGGGATGCCGGGGAAAAAATCCGAAGAATGGAAGACCCGTCGTCTCCGGCTTTGGGCTGCGATGCTTTCTGGAATACCTTCTGGAACCTAAATCAGTTTTGGAATCTGGTAACGCCGGAATGGAGCAACCGCTGGGTAAAATCGCAGTTGGCCATGTATGAAGCCAATGGTTGGCTGGCTAAGGGACCGGCCGGAATGGAGTATGTTCCGGTGATGGTGGCTGAGCATGAGATTCCACTGATTGTTGGTGCTTACCAAATGGGGATTCGCGACTACGATGTGGAGAAAGCTTTTGAAGCTGTAAAAAAGATGCAAACAACTCCCGCGCAGGAAGTCGGAGGAGGTTTTGCCGGTAATCGAGACTTGGTTACTTACCTGGAACATGGTTATGTGCCCTACGACCAAGGCCGTTTTTCCAATTCGCTGGAGTATGCTTTCGACGATTGGACCGTTGGGCAGTTTGCAAAAGCTCTAGGTAAGCAGGGCGATTATCAAGCATTCTCGAAACGCGGAGCTTACTGGCGGAACGTGATCGATACGGAAACTGGTTTTGCCCGTATGAAAAATGCCAAAGGGGAGTGGTTCCCCGATTTTGATCCGTACAAGTCAGGAGCCAATCATCACTATGTGGAAGGAAATGCTTGGCAGTTAACTTATTTTGTGCCCCAAGATGTGCCGGCATTGGCAAAAGCCATTGGGAAAGACCGTTTTATAGAACGGTTGGATTGGGGATTTACTGAAAGTTATAAAACACGCTTCAATGGGTTAAACGACCAATACTGGAACTACCCGGTTATGCAGGGAAATCAGCAGTCGATGCACTTTGCTTTTCTTTTTAACTGGGTGCAGCAGCCGTGGTTAACGCAAAAGTGGAGCCGCTCCATTTTGGACCGTTACTATGGTTATGGCATTTCCAATGCGTATTTGGGTGATGAGGACCAAGGGCAAATGAGTGCCTGGTTTATCATGGCATCGATTGGGCTTTTCCAAACGGATGGTGGTTGCCGGGTTGATCCGGTCTATGAAATTGGAAGCCCTTTGTTTGAGAAAGTAGAAATTGATTTGGGAGAACGTTTTGGGCGTGGGGAGAAATTTACTATTGAAGCCAAGCATGCTTCCCGCCTGAATAAATATGTCCAATCGGCTAAATTGAATGGCAAAAAGTTGAACGATTTTAAGTTTCCGGCCAGCGAATTGTTAAAAGGCGGAAAGCTCGAATTGGAAATGGGACCAAAGCCCAATAAGAGTTGGGGTATTGTTCTTTCTGGTTCAGAAAACGAATAAAACGAGATTAAATGAAACGAACTCTGACAGCCTTGCTTTTGGCATGTTTGCCGTTACTCCTTTTTTCTCAAAATAAACTCTTGTGGAGTATTGGCGAAAAAGATCATTCGCACCATGAATTTGCCCTTTCTGAGAAGAACTACGAAGAGTTCGTCCCTAGCGGGTTTGGAGGTGAAGAATATTATTATGTGGTTGGACTATCCAAGCCAGGGATAGATTGGCCGTATGTACTTCCAGGGAGCTTTGACCCTTTTATTGGGGCTAGTTTTTGGGCTGGTTATGCCTTGTGTAAACTCCCCGTTTATTTCAATATTGGGAAACTTCCGGACAACGGTATTTGTCAGTTGACGATTGATTTTTTAGAGGTGGCAAATAGGAAGCCACCTCTGTTTCGGGTTTATGTCAACGGCAAAAAATATGAACATCAGCTGTTGGAAGGAAAGTCAGGGGCTGATCCAGTTGGATTTAGTCTTCACCCGCAGCAAGTTGTTTTTGATATACCTGTTGATGATTTAAAACGAGGAAGTAATGAACTTATTTTTGAAAATTATTTAGGGCATTGGAGCATTTTTGATGCAATCAGTTTTTCGGGATCTGAAAGACTGGAAATTACAACACCTGGCAATACGCTTATTAGATCGGTAAAAATGGCAAATTACCAAGCGCTGGTGAAAGGAAAAGCTGTTCAACCTCTTCTTATAGAGGTAATGCACCAAGGAAAAACGGAGGAACTGACAGTAAAAGTTGATGGTGTTTCATATTCGTTTAGGGTTGAAGAAGGTCGTTCAATTCAGGAGGTAAACTTACCGGTGGTTTCGGATGAACGAAAATCAAAAATAGAAATCCTTAAAGGGAAAGAACTGTTATCCTCTGCTGAAGTCAGCCGAACGCTTGTGTCTCAGCTTGCATTGAGCGATTATGTCGATCAGTTTATGGGAACTTCCGGTTCGCGGTGGATGATTGCACCCGGGCCGTGGATGCCAATGGGAATGGTAAAAATTAGTCCCGAGAATGAAGATAGTAAGTGGAAAGCTGGTTACGACTATCAGGTTGAAAATATTATGGGATTCAGCCATGTGCATGAATGGACAATGGCTGGCTTGTTGATGATGCCGACCAATGGAGCACTGCGTATTCACCCCGGTTCTGAGTCGAGCCCCGATTTGGGTTATCGCTCAAAAATTGATAAGGCAACGGAAAAGGCGCAAGTGGGCCGTTACAGCGTTGATCTTATTGACTATGGTATTCATGCTGATTTGACAGCAACAACCCGTGCTTCGATGCAACGCTATCGTTTGCCCCAAGATAAAGAAAACAGGGTATTGATCGATCTCTTTTTTCCATCGGAGTATGTTTGGGAACTGCGTGATGCCAAAATCCAAAAAATAAGCGATACTGAAATTGAGGGCTGGGCATTGTCTCACTGTTCTTCTACCGGGTATTCCGGTGAACAGGATTACACCCTGCATTTCGTGATGCAATTTGATCAACCGATGGAAAAAATGGGGGGATGGGTTCGCGACCGAGTGTTTGATAATACAACAGTGATTGAAAAAGGCTCCTATGAACCGCAATGGACTTGGCAACGTCCTGAGAATTTCAAAATAGGTGATGCAGGAGTTTTCGTTACCTTCAAGAAAGGAACGAGTGAGGTAAAAGTTCGCACCGGTATTTCGTTGGTAAGTACAGAACAGGCAAGGTTAAACCTTAACGAAGAAATGGTGACGCCTTTTGGATGGGACTTCGAGGCTGTCGTTGCGAATCAGAAAGAGGCCTGGAATGAGCAGTTGGGAAGAGTTAAAATTGAAACCAACGACTATCTGCAAAAGGTGAAATTTTACACCAATATGTATCGCGCATTAAGTCCGCGAAATACCTGGAACGATGTAAATGGCAAGTGGGTTGATATGAATGAAAAGGTTCAGCAGGCTGATCCTTCGAAGCCCATTTACGGAAGTGATGGTTACTGGGGATGGCATTGGAATTTGGTGCAGTTTTATAATCTGATTGCACCTGAAATCTCTTCAAATTGGGTAAACACCTTTCTCGAAATGTATGATAAAGGAGGTTGGCTACCAATTGGCAATCCCGGAATGGAATATTTCAGGGTAATGATTGGACAACCGGAAATTCCACTGATGGTATCGGCTTACCAAATGGGAATTCGTGATTTTGATGCTGCCAAAATGTTTAAAGCAATGGAACATCAGCAAACAGCTTTGATGGAGAAACATCCAGGGGGTGGTGAAGTCGGAAATGAGAGTTACAAGTTCTACCTTGCAAAAGGCTATGTCCCGCTTAACAAAGATTATCAAAGTTATGTGTCGAACACCTTGGAATATGCTTACCAGGATTGGTGTGTGGCACAATATGCAAAAGCCTTGGATGTTGATTCAACCTATCAGGTATTTATGAAACGCTCGGAGAACTGGCGCAATATTTTTGATTCAGAAAGTGGTTTTGTCCGGCCCCGGAATCAGGATGGAAGCTGGCTGAAAGACTTTAGTCCGTACCATGCTCCGGGATTTTGTGAATCGAATAGTTGGCAATACACCTGGTATGTTCCGCAAAATATGCCTGGTTTGGTAGAAACGATGGGGCAAAAGCGTTTTATTCAAGTGCTTAATCAAGGTATGGAGGCATCTGAAAAAGTAAACTTTAACGCTTTGGGTGATAACTTTTTGAAGTACCCTATCAATCATGGAAACGAATCGAATATGCAATCCTGCTATCTTTTCAATTGGGCTGGTTCGCCATGGTTAACACAGAAATGGGCCAGAGCAATTCAGGAACGGTATTATGGTACCGATCCGCGGAATGCCTACCCAGGCGACGAAGATCAGGGGCAAATGAGTTCGTGGTACGTCATGAGCACCATTGGCTTATTTCAAATGGATGGTGGTTGCCGGGTTGATCCGGTCTATGAAATTGGAAGCCCCTTGTTTGAGAAAATTGAAATTGATTTGGGAGAACGTTTTGGGCGTGGGAAGAAATTTACCATTGAAGCCAAGCATGCTTCCCGACAGAATAAATATGTCCAATCGGCTAAGTTGAACGGCAAGAAGTTGAACGATTTTAAGTTTTCGGCCAGCGAATTGTTAAAAGGCGGAAAGCTCGAATTGGAAATGGGACCAAAACCGAATAAAAATTGGGGAGCGTTTTAGTTGGAGGATTTGGGAATGAGGTAGTAAAAATAAAGAAAGCGGTGTATTTCTCACCGCTTTCTTCTTGAAAGACAAACAACTAATGACCTTTTCAAACCTTGTATTAATACTATTCAATCAACCCCTTAAGTCCTTTTGGGAATACAAAGTTGTAACTGGGCATACGTATTGTTTGTTCCGATTGTTTCGTATTGTTGATAATAAAAATTGTTTTAACAATATTTTACAGTCCTGTAAGTAGTGGAGTAGAAACAAAAAGGCCACCAAAACTATTTGGTGGCCTGATTTTGCAAATCTTAATTTATAATGTTTTAAATACTTTTTCCAGTAACTTTTTTGTTGCAATAACACCTTCTTTTTCCGAAAGTTCAGATCCTTCAAATTCAATTCCAACAAAACCTTTGTAGCCGGAATCGTCAACAATTTGCATCAAACGATAGTAGTCCATATTTGCTTCATCGCCTTTTGCATTAAATACATTTGATTTGGCACTTACTCCTTTTGCAAATGGCATTAATAGTTCTACTCCTTTATATCGGTCAAATTCTTCTCCGGTTTGACGATTAATTATAAAGTTGCCAAAATCAGGAAGTGTACCAACACGTTTGTGATCTACCATTTTCATAACTCCTGATAACCATTTACCGTTACTAGATAAACCACCATGGTTTTCAACAATTACATTTATTTTTTTTGTGTCGGCATATTCGCAAAGCATGCGTAAACCATCGGCTGCTAACTTTTGTTGTTCTTCGTATTCTCCCCTGCTACCGGCATTTACACGTATTGAATGACAACCAAGAAAAGCTGCAGCATCAACCCATTTTTTATGGTTCTCAACTGTTTTTATACGTTCTTTTTTCTCGGGGTGTCCCATCATACCTTCACCATCACACATGATAAGTACATTTTGTACACCCTCATTTTTAGCAATCTTTTTTAATTCAGCGAGGTATTTTTCGTCTTTTGCTTTGTCTTTAAAAAACTGATTTACATACTCAACACCTTCCAGCCCCAGTTCTCGGGTAACTCTCGGAAAATCGAGATTTGTCATTTCTTTGGCAAAAAGTGCCTTGTGAAACGACCATTCTGCAAGAGAAATTTGATATCGTGATTTTTTTTCTGCCATTCCTGCAAATGTTGGCGAAAATAACATTGTTCCTGCTGCAGTGGCAGCTGTTGTTCTTAAAAAGTTTCTACGATTTGTATTCATGTTTTTACATTTAGTTGTTACGAAATTATTGTATTAAATTCAAAAGAACTCCAATCAAAGCTGTGTTTTTTCTGCAACCAGCAGAAAGATAGCTATTCCACGGAAAAAAATTGGGAGAAAGCAGTCGTTTTTCAGGAAAACAGGATGCAGGTTCTTTTTTCATAGATTTAGGTAACAGTTGAAGCAAAAATAGAAATTATTTTAAGATAGAAACATCCGGGGAATTTAATCTTCCTTGACAGCAAGTTATATTATACGTAAATTGATGGAAACTTTAAAAGCAAATATTATGAATGAAAAGTACCAGGAATATCTGGATTTGGCCTATGGGTTTGTGGTGGAATACGGATTAAAAGTTATTACAGCCGTAATTGTACTGATTGTTGGTTTGTGGATAATAAAACGAGTTGTAAGAGCCACTGATAAAGTAATGGAGAAGCGCGATGTAAGTGTTTCTCTGCGTGGTTTTTTGAGAAGTTTGACAAGTATATTACTAAAAGTGATGTTGTTGATCAGCATTGCCGAAATGGTAGGTATTGAAACCACTTCTTTTATTGCTGTGCTGGGTGCTGCTGGTTTGGCCGTTGGTTTGGCATTGCAGGGAACACTGGCCAATTTTGCAGGAGGAGTAATGATTTTGTTATTCAAACCTTTTAAAGTTGGAGACTTAATCGAATCGCGGGGACATTTAGGTTCAGTAAAGGAAATACACATTTTCGTGACTATTCTTTTAACTCCGGAAAACAAAACAGTTATCCTTCCTAATGCAGCGGTGTCGAGTAACGATATTGTTAATTATACCACTCAGGGAGTAATTCGCGTGGATATGGTTTTTGGTATTTCATATGGATCGAATATTAAAACAGCAAAAGATGTTTTATTGAACATCCTTGTAAATCATCCGAAAGTATTAAACGATCCGGCCCCTTTTGTTGGGGTAAAAGAGCTTGCCGATAGCTCGGTGAATCTGGCCGTTCGCCCGTATACAAAACCTAAGGACTACTGGGAAGTTTATTTCTACGTTTACGAAGAAGGAAAACTGGCATTGGATAAAGCCGGGATTACAATTCCTTTTCCGCAGGTGGATGTACATATGGCGAAATAAAAATTGATAGCTATAGGAATAAAAAATCCGGTATGAATATCATACCGGATTTTTTATTATACATATTTGTATCTTTTGATATTTCGTTTTGGAGTTTTGTCAAACTCATTTTCCATCAGTTCAATTCTACTGATTTGTTCGTATTTCGGTAACTCCGAATTTGCTTTTTTTCGGTTACCTTCCATAATCACTCCCAGGTTGTTATTATCCACTCCATCTGCTTTTATAGAATCAAAATCTGGATAAACCAGCGCAACCAGTTTTTGGTCGCGTTCAACTACCACACATTCGGCAACATAGTTTTGATTGCACATTTTGGCTTCTATTTCTTCCGGGTAGATGTTCTGACCGGACGGACCAAGCAGCATATTTTTCGAACGTCCGCGAATAAAAATAAAATTGTTTTTATCAATTACTCCAAGATCGCCTGTTTTCAGCCATCCATCATCAGTAAATACGGCTTTTGTTTCTTCCTCGTTTTTATAATAGCCCAACATCACATTTTCTCCTTTTACCTGGATTTCGCCAACAATGTTGTACGGATCTTCAGAATCGATACGTACTTCCATCCGATCAACCAAACGTCCTGCAGATGATTGTAATGTTTTGTTCCAGGCTTCGTAGCTGATTAAAGGTCCACACTCAGTCATGCCATAACCGATTGTAAACGGGAAGTTTATTTGCTTAAAGAACTTTTCCACATCGGCACTTAGCGGTGCTCCTCCAATCACAATCTCGAAGAAACGGCCACCAAAAGTTTCTACCATTTTCGCCCTGATCTTTTTTAGAATAATATTTGATAATCCCGGTATTTTCAGAAGTATTCTAACAGTTGGCTTTTCTATGGCTGGAAGAATACGTTTTTTGTAAATTTTTTCGATGATTAGTGGAACTGAAAGAATAAGTTTGGGTTTTACCTGGCCAAAAGCCTGTGTAATAACTGCCGGCGATGGCATTTTGCTTAAAAAAGTAATGTGGCATCCCAAAGTAACAGGGAATAAAAACTCAAACAACAATCCATAAACATGTGCCATTGGAAGGAAGGACACAATCTGATCGCCTGGTTTTAATGGCATGTGTTCTCGGGCAAATATAATGTTCGAAACCAGGCTTCGTTCCGGTATCATAACTCCCTTTGTAAAACCCGAAGTTCCTGAAGTATAGGAAATAATACACATTTCTTCGCGTTCCCATTCTTCAAATACAAATGCCTTTTTTAAAAGCTGGTTTTCTTTGTAATACTGAAATCCATCGTTTATTTTATATTGGAGGTTTTCATCTTTTGACTGGTGAATACTAAAATCTTCAAGCACAACGGTAGCCAGCAAGTTGGGCGATTCTTCCAGATCTACTTTTTCGAGAAGTGCTTTTGCTCCAATTACAATTTTACATTCCGAATGATTGATTATGTGGTTGGTATCATTTTCGTTAAAGTCGGGAAGAATTGGAACAATAACCAAACCTGCCGAAACTGTTGATAAGAATACCGCCCCCCAATGTGCAGAGTTACGGCCTAAAACAGCAATTTTATCACCTCGTTGTATTCCTGACAGCTGGTAAAATAAGTGCAGCGATTTAATAATTTTTGCAATATCCTGGTACTTAAAATCTGCACCATCAAAATCAGAGAAGGCCAGTTTATCCCAATTCTGATGAAAAGCATTGGTATAAAGTTTAGCTAAAGTTTGGTTATTCATAATGAACCGTTTTGATTAAACGTGTAAATGTACATTTTTTTATAAAATGCTTAAAGTAAATAATTGTGGTTGTGTTTAGAAAGTTGGGGAAATAAAAAAAGCCAGCACTTTAAAGTGCTGGCTTTCGAGATCTCTAATCCTATTTTCTGTAAGTATTTAAGTATGTTTTCTTTTGGTATGGAGGGACAGGACAGTTGAAATGAAGAAAACTAGTTTCATTCAGGGATCGTGTACAGAAACAGGAATTCTTGCGATGGGGAATCGTATCTTTGAATTCTTTTTCCATTAAGATTAATATTTCCTTGTATTACGTATTGCACAGGAAGTGAAAGAACTCTCTGCAAGTATAAAGAGAATTGATTAATTATTTTTCGGTGTTGATTGAATGGATGCATTTGGGATATAAACGGTAGGAATTACTTATCCATCGGATTTTAGAAAAATGGTAATTGACGATTAATTGGCTTCAATGAGTGGGATAATTATTTTTATTTGGGTTCCTGGAAATTCTTCTTCCGGGTACAGGTTGCCAGTTATTACCTGAGACTGAACACCCCGACGTTCGCCAATTAGACGTAATCGTTTTTTTGTAAGTGTCATACCCATGTTTAACCCACGGCCGGTATTCGTAATGGCTTCCTCGTTTTTTATGCCAATACCGTTATCTTCAACAAGTACTTCTATACTTTTTTCATCTAAATAGTTAAAAGCAACCTTTATTCTTCCTCCCTTATTTAAGGGTGAAATACCATGCCATATTGCATTTTCGACAAAAGGCTGAATAATCATCGACGGAATACAAGCGTCATAACTATCCAGCTTTTCATCCACTTCTATTTCAAACTCGAATCTGCTGTTCAAACGTAGTTTCTCCAGTTCGATATAGTTATTGAGCCGTTCAACTTCGTCGTCAATACAAATGTAGTTCGACTTCAGCGAGTTCATGTTCTGTCTTATTAATCTGGCAAATTGCGATAAATAAGTTCCGGCTTCCGACGATTTATTTTGTAGCAGATAGCCTTGTATTGATCCCAAAGCATTGAAAATAAAATGTGGATTCATCATCGATTGCAATGCTTTATGCTCGAGTGTAATCAGAAGATGATCGGTTTCTTTTTGTTGAATTTTCCTGTGATAGAAATAACGCACGATTAAAAACAGCAATAATAATAATATGAAAATTATCAGAATCTTTGTACTGGTACGTTGCAATATAGTGGGATGAACAATTACCGGAAGTTCAACAACTTCACTGTACGGCTCCCTGTTTTTACGCGATTTGAGTTGAAAAACATATTCTCCAGGATCAAGGTTTAAATATACTACACGGGTTTCTTTTCCTGTACTCCAGTGTTCGTCCGAGCCTTTCATTTTATATGAGTACTCTGATGGAATTGATGAATAATTTAAACTTGAAAATTCGATACTTAGTCGTTCAATATTTTTTAAATCAATAGCTCCGCTCGAAATGTCTATCTCTTGATCATCAAGAAAAACTTTATAGAAATAAGGAGTTGTGGGTTGAATTTTAGCATTTACACATTCTTCTACAGGAATAAAAGTTAATCCATCGTCGGAAGCAACGTAAAGGGTACTATCCTTGCAAATTAAATCGTTAATATTATTGAACTCAATGTTGAGCCGGTTTAATTCAATGGGTTCATTTTTTAAAACCTTTAACGGATTTGTGATGAAATACACAGTTTTTACAGTAGTGAAAAACAACGTTGAGTCATAGAAATCCATATCTCTTATCCTGAAATCAATTTGATCGTGTAAATTGTTTAACAGATCATAAAACTGGTCATTGTTCTGAAGATAAAGCTCATTCCCAATAAAGTTGAATATTTCATTTTGTTCATCCAAAATTAAATGATCAGGAATGTACTTTCCATCGAACTGCCTGAATGTGTTGTTGTATGAAACGATACTGTCTCTTATAATAACATTGCGTGCGCCATTAATCAGGAGTTCGTTTCTTTTATTAAAGAACAAGTTTGTTATTCTTCCTACTTTTGGCTGCATTTTTGTTAGCATGGAGTTTTTAAGACCGGCAATTATTACTTCATCATTTATATATGAATAGAGTACAACTTCGTGGCTGCTGATCGCAATTCCTTTAACCGTATAATTAGATATATAATTATGTTCGATGTCAAGAGTCTTTTTATTGGGATTTAATTTTATTCCATTTAAAGTAAATAAGTTGGATTTAAATCCGTGTAGCAAAAGCCTTCCGTCATTAAGCAAATGAATTCTGTTAATTGTTTGATTCCCCGATAGATTATTACTTTTAAATAGTTGATTGTCGGAGATTAAAAACAAAGCATTGCCATTTGTAGCCCAAGTTCCTGTTTTACTTCCGTTAAGGCCTTTCACTCCTCTTCCATTAAAAAATTCCTTTCCCCAGAATTTGTATTTTAATATGTCGCGATTTATTTTAAAAATTCCACGAGTGTTGGAAACACTCCAAATATTATTCTCCCGGTCGAGAATGAGATTTTGCGCACATTCAATTTCAAGATGAAGTACAAGCTCGTTATTTTTATAACAGAAGACTCCGTTATTAAAGGAAGAAATCCAAATGTAATTTTCATTGTCTACTATAACCGAATTAACCAAAGTACTTTCAGCATCAATAGGGATTTTTTCAACTCTATTAAAATCATTGAACAAGTTTACATACCCTTGCTGGTCGATTGTAAAAGTTTGGTTTTTTTCTAGTTGGAATGCTTTTGCGATACTAAGGGACGGACGATGTATGATTGCTGATAAATCAAGATTCTCATATTCATAAATAGCATTGGGCGACCATACCAGAAAATTATTTCCGGAGGATTTGTTTAAATAGATACAGTTTGAAATAGGTCGGCCTAAACTATCCTTCATTAAAAGGTAATCGATATACTCATTCCCTTTTATCACAAAAACCTCAGAGTTTGAATTGTATAAGTATATTGTTGAGTCTGAATCCTGGAAAAAGTCGTGAAACAAAAATGTACTTTTAATTTCATCAAGAAAGGGAATGTCGGTACCGTTATGAATTTTATTTTTAAAAAAATAATTTACTGTTCCGTTATGGTTTAAAAACCACACTCTTCCTTCTAAATCTTCTTTAATTCTTATAACCAGGTTATTGCTGAGACCATCTTTTATGTTGTAATTAACAAAGTTGCTTCCGTCAAATCTTGTTACTCCTGCATCAGTACCAAACCATATAAAACCTTTTCTGTCTTGTTGCACACAGAAAATCTTGTTGGTGGGTAATCCGTCAGTGAGCGTATAATTTGTAATAAACGGATTTTGAGCTAAAATAAGTTGAGCCCAAAAAAAGATTAGAAGAAATATGGTATGGCCTTTTTTCACTAATCAAAAGATTTCGACAATGTTCCAACAGTTTCTCTGAATTCGTTGAAGCGACGCCTTGAAATTGATAACTTTGTATTATCATCCAAAATAGCAAAATATCCCTGATAACTTGAATAACCTTTCAAATAGTTTAGGTTAATAATATACGATTTGTGAATTCTGAAAAAAGTGTTCGGATCTAAGAATTTTTCATATTCACCTAATGTTTTGGTTGATACAATTTTATCGAGGCTGGATAAATGTATAATGGTGTAATTGCTATCGGCCTCTAAAAACCGGATGGAATTTAATTCAACAACGCGATATCCAAACTTCTCTACCACAGTAATTTTTGTAAAATGCGATTGCCCGCTTTTAATTTGCTCGGTTAAATTATCGAGCGATTCGTTGTATATCTTTTCGGTCTCTTTTTTTTGAGATCGCAGCGCGAGTAAAGAAGTGGCTTTATTAACTGCGGTTTTTAATTCGATTGTATCTATTGGTTTAAGCAAATAATCAATGGCGTTTGCTTTAATGGCTTTTAATGCATACTCTTCATAGGCAGTAGTAAAAATTACCACATAATTTTCTTTGGGGATAGATGCCAAAAAATCGAAGCCGGTTTCTTTTGGCATCGAGATGTCGAGAAATATTAAATGAATTTCATTCTCCTTTAGCAATTCTCTTCCTTCTGCTGCCGATTTTGCTTTTCCAACAACGTTAATTTCAGGACAGTTACGATGAATTAGAATTTCAAGTGTTTCCTGTAGGTTGATTTCATCGTCAACAATAATAGCATTGTAAGGTCTCATTGTAACAAAGATATAATTTCTTTGATAGATTTGTTGGACTTCGCGTGAATGGTTATGTTTAATGAGTGATTGGTAGAAAAAAGACAGTAAGCGGTATTTTTTTAGGTTTGGAAAGGGCCAAATATTATTTTTTATACTCGAATATATATTGTTTACTATTATTGACAATGATTTCCAATTGAGAACTTTAAACTCAGTTTCCTGTTGTTATCGGTAGAATTAAATTAACAAACAGAGATGAAACGATTATTAGTACTGCTTTTTGTGGCATGCTCGGTTTTGGTAGCAGCACAGAATAATGTTAAAGTGAAAACCGGCAATAAGGCTATTGATTTCAAGTTAAATACGATAGATGGAGTGGAGGTACAATTAAGCAAATTGTATAGTAAGCAGTTGGTGGTATTGGTTGTTTTAAGAGGCTGGCCCGAATATCAATGTCCGGTTTGTACCAGGCAGGTGGGGGAGTTTGTGCCCGAAGCAGAAAAGTTTAAACAATATGGTGCAAGTGTTTTAATGGTATATCCTGGTCCATCGGATGTTTTACTCCAGAAAGCGAAAGAGTTTGCTGAAGATTTTACCTTCCCCGACAATTTTTATTTTACGATTGATCCGGATTATTCAATGGTTAATAAGTATGGACTGCGTTGGAATGTACCCAAAGAAACAGCTTATCCATCTACTTTTGTAATTAATAAAAACGGAGAGGTGGTTTATTCGAAAGTGAGTTCTACCCATGGTGGCAGAGCCGCTGTTGAGGAGGTGTTGGAAGTTTTGGCAAAGTAGCAATTATTTTGGTGAAACGTGAGGAACCTACTTTTTCTGATTTTAAACTGTGTTATATGTAAGAAAAGATAATAAAAAAGCCGACCCCTTGCGGAACCGGCTTCCTGTATTATTTTTTCGACTCATGCAGAATCCGGCATCTGTAATCCGGCATCCAGCATCGAAAATTTAGTCTTCTTTATACGCTTCGATCAGCACTTCAAGAATTTGTTTACCTGCTTTTGCAACGCTGGTACCAGGGCCAAAAATAGCTACTGCACCTGCATCGTAAAGGAATTGGTAATCCTGAGCTGGAATAACTCCACCACAAATAACCATGATATCATCGCGACCCAGTTTTTTCAATTCTTCGATAATGGCAGGAACTAATGTTTTATGTCCTGCTGCCAACGAAGAAACTCCAACTACATGCACATCGTTTTCAACGGCTTGTTTGGCACTTTCTTCCGGAGTCTGGAACAGAGGTCCCATATCCACATCGAAACCAAGGTCGGCGTATCCCGTAGCAACTACTTTTGCACCACGGTCGTGGCCGTCCTGCCCCATTTTGGCAATCATAATACGTGGCTGACGTCCTTGCATTTCAGCAAATTTCTTCGCCAGCTCCTGAGCTTCCTGGAACTCACTTTTGTCTTGTGCTTCTGCTTTGTACACGCCTTCAATAGTTCTGATTACTGCTTTATATCTTCCTGCAACTTTCTCGCAAGCATCTGAAATTTCGCCCAACGATGCACGTTTTTGTGCAGCATCAACAGCTAACTCAAGCAAGTTTCCTTTGCCTGTTTCGGCTGCTTTTGTTATGGCTGCCAACGACGCCTGTACTTCTTCTTCGTTACGCTCGGCGCGCAATTTTTTCAGTCTTTCAATTTGCGACAAACGGACAGCAGTGTTGTCAACTTCAAGAATATCAATCGGGTCTTCTTTTTCCAAACGGTATTTGTTTACACCAACAATGGTTTGTGTACCGCCGTCGATTTTACCTTGTGCACGTGCAGCAGCTTCTTCAATACGCATTTTTGGCACACCTGTTTCGATGGCTTTTGCCATACCGCCAAGTTTTTCAACTTCTTCGATCAGTGCCCACGCTTTGTCTGCTAATTCTTGTGTTAATGCTTCAACATAGTACGAACCTGCCCATGGATCGGCCGAACGGCAAAGTTCGGTTTCCTGCTGAATATACAGCTGGGTATTACGTGCGATACGTGCCGAGAAATCGGTTGGTAATGCAATTGCTTCGTCTAATGCGTTAGTGTGCAAACTCTGTGTTCCGCCCAGTGTTGCAGCCATAGCTTCAATAGCAGTACGGCCAACATTGTTAAACGGATCTTGTTCGGTTAACGACCAGCCCGATGTTTGCGAGTGTGTACGCAATGCCATCGATTTTGGGTTTTTAGGATTGAATTGTTTTACCAGTTTTGCCCAGATCATACGAGCTGCACGCATTTTGGCAATCTCCATAAAGTGGTTCATTCCAACCGCCCAGAAGAACGACAAACGAGGTGCGAATGCATCAATGTCCATTCCGGCGTTAATACCTGCACGCAAGTAATCCAATCCATCGGCAAGAGTGTAAGCCATTTCAATATCGGCAGTTGCACCTGCTTCCTGCATGTGGTAACCCGAAATTGAGATAGAGTTGAACTTAGGCATTTTTTGAGATGTGTACTCAAAAATGTCGGCAATAATTTTCATCGAGAAATCTGGTGGGTAAATGTAGGTGTTACGCACCATAAATTCTTTCAGAATATCGTTTTGGATTGTACCCGAAAGTTGCTCCAAAGTAGCACCTTGTTCCAAACCTGTAACAATGTAGAATGCCAAAATCGGAAGCACAGCTCCGTTCATGGTCATCGATACCGACATTTTATCCAATGGAATCTGGTCGAAAAGGATTTTCATGTCCAGAATCGAATCGATTGCCACACCGGCTTTACCTACGTCGCCAATCACACGTTGGTGATCAGAGTCGTAACCACGGTGTGTTGCAAGGTCAAATGCCACCGACAAACCTTTCTGACCGGCCGCTAAGTTACGACGGTAGAAAGCATTTGATTCTTCGGCAGTAGAAAAACCTGCATACTGACGGATTGTCCAGGGACGCATGGCATACATTGCCGAGTAAGGTCCGCGTAAGAAAGGAGCTAAACCTGCCGCATAGTTCAGGTGTTCCATTCCTTCCAAATCTTCTTTGGTGTAAACCGGTTTTACAGGAATTTGTTCCGGTGTATTCCAGTCTTTTTTTATGTTATTTTTTTCAGCCCACTCGGCAGTATCTTTCTGCTCGGTAGCTGCTTTTATGTTTATATCTTTAAAATTCGGTTTCATATTTTCAGATATTTGATACTTGATACTTGATACTTGATTTTTTATCCGGCATCCGCCTTTCAGTATCCAGCATCTGTTGTTTTATATTCCCAATTTACTTTGATACGCTTTAAGTTCTTCAAGAATATTACTCTTCACGTGAATGAAGTTGGTAATTCCTTTTGCTTCCAATTCGGCCTGGCAGGCAGGTGCACCGGCAACAACCAGAATTTCATCACCTAATTGCTCTGCAACAGCAGGAACTATTTCAGCATATTCATCATCCGAACTACATACAACAACAATATCGGCACCGGCAGCTTTTGCAGCAGCAACACCTTCTTCCGTAGTTGCAAATCCGTTGTTATCGATTACTGTAAATCCGGCAACGGCAAAAAAGTTGCAGCTAAACTGGGCACGTGCTTTACGGAAAGCAAGGTTCCCCATGGTTACCATAAATGCAACAGGGCGTTTGTTTTCTTTCGAGTACATATCGGTAGAGTAACGCAATGCCTCAAAAGGTTGTGCTCCGCGGTATGGTTTTAATGTTTCAACTTCGGCACCTTCAACAGTTAAATCAACCGGCTCGAAAAGTGATCCATCAAATTGAGCATCTATTTTTTCAGTGAAGTTCGGGAATTGGTTGGTTCCCAAAAGATTTTCGCGGCGTTGTGCAATTTTTTTGTCGCGCTGCGCAGCCATTGCTTTTACTTCTGCTTGAATAAAGCCTTCTTTAAATGCAGCAATAAAACCACCTTTATCCTGAACTGCAAGGAATAACTTCCAGGCTTCATCAGCTAAAGAAGCAGTCAGGTTTTCGATGTAATAAGAACCGGCTGATGGGTCGGCAATCTTATCCAGGTGCGATTCTTCTTTCAACAATGCCTGTTGGTTGCGTGCAATTCTTTCCGAGAATTCGGTTGTTTCTTCGTAAATGGCGTTAAATGGTAAAACTGTTACCGAGTGTGCGCCACCTAAAACAGCTGACATGGCCTCAGTTTGAGTACGAAGCATATTTACATACGGATCGTAAACTGTTTTGTTGAAACGGTTGGTTTCGCTGTGTGCAATTAATTTAGCTGAACATTTACACTCTGGTCCGTAAGCCTCAACAACTTTCGACCATAATAAACGTGCAGCACGCAACTTGGCAATTTCCATGAAATAGTTGTTGCTAATTCCGAAATTGAATTTGATGGCGCGTGCAGCATCGTCGATGTTAACACCGGCTTCGGTTAGTTGAGTTAAGTACTCGGCTCCCTGTGCCAGCGAGAAAGCCACTTCCTGAGCAATTGAAGAACCGCTGTTTGCGAAAAATTTACCATGAACGGCAACCGTTCTCAGGTTTTTAACAGCTTTTGCTTTTTCAATGTTTGATTTAATCAAAGCAAGTGCATCGTTATCCAGCTTGCCTTGTAAAACCATGGTTCCAATCGGATCGATAGAAACTGACGCTACTACTTTATCTGCGTCCCAATTTCCTTCCGAAATGTATTCGGCGAAAAGCTGTGCACAATTTGAGTTGTCGCATGAGCAAACCAGGTTTACCTCGGCGGCTTCCAAACAAATATCTTTTAATAAAACAGCCAGGCTCTCTTTTGTAACTGAGCCACATTCGCTAAAAAGAAATCCAAGAGATGTTACTCCTTTGCCTAATACATTCAAAGCCTTTTTGTTGGCTTCGGCAAAGTCTTGCACAAAAATATTTTGGCGAACAAACCAATCGTTGTTGGTTTTATTGTTTCCTCTCACGAATGGAAATTCTCCCGGTAAAGAGTTCAGGTATTCCAATCCTTCAAGGTTTTCCTGACGGTAATACGGACGAACATTAAATCCTTCCTGAGTTTTCCAGATCAATGCTCTCTCGTAATCTTTGCCTTTTAAATCGGCATTAATTTTTGCTTCCCATTCTTCTGTTGTAACGGGGGCAAAATCGGTGAAAAGCTTTTGCTTTATATCTGCCATATTAATTGTAGTTTTTGAAAATCGAACCGCAAAATTAAATGTTTTATATAATTGGTTATCAGAAACCCAGTGCTTTTTGCAGAATGTTAACAAAAATCATGTTTACGGGAATTTGAATTTAAGGTTTGCTTAAGCTAGCCAACATTTGTTAAGAATCAATCTTAATAAAACGATCGTTTTTGTTTGGGTCAGATATTTTTGACATAGCTTTAACATGGTTTAATACCGTGCTGTAAAATTGTTAACTGGTTGTTTTTCGGGAAGTAAGAAGCTTGTGTGGGAGCTTTTTGAATAACTGAGATAAGATTTTTTTATCTGGTTTTAATGAGTTTTTATTTTTTGTTTAAAAAATTAAATCAGCTTTCATTTTTTCCTGATGTTGGTGATAGTATAATTTTCGAATACAATGGCAATAGCAATTTTTACCAAAAACGTAAAGAGTAAAAATCCAAGCGAGAAAATCATTGCAGCTGTCCTTATTTCTGTCATCGATGGGGTGTAAACATAAATTTGTCCTAAAGCATCGGGAGTAAATCCGGGTATTATAAGTGCAATCCCTTTTTCTACATAAACACTGGCGTAGATAAGAACGGCTCCAATGTTCAGTGTAATAAAGTTTTTTCGGGTTTTGGGGATCAGAAAAAGAACAAATGCTATAAATCCCATTAGTATGGAAGACCAGCTGTATGGTACAATTTCTTTTGAGTCGCCAATTCCGAACAGAAGGTATTTCCAGTAAAGTATATGTTCGGTTCCGGAATAGAACTCCTTAAATAATTCGGCTATTGTAAAAAACAAGTAAATAAACATGGCGTAAACCATGAGTTCTGCAATAGTCCAGATAGCTTTATCTTTTATTTCGAAGTTTGTTATTTTCCGTAAAATCTGAAAAAGAATTAAAAGTATTGCCGGCCCCGAACAAAAGGCGGAAGCTAAAAATCTTGGTGCAAGTAAAGCGCTATTCCAGAAAGGGCGTGCTGGCAGGGCATTGTATAAAAATGCGGTTACTGTATGAATTCCGATGGCCATGGGAATACTAATGAACACGATAATTTGAACCATCTTTTTATTGTATTCCTTCTTATTAAATATGGAGTATAATAAATGAGTAACAACAGTAAGGTTAATAATAAGATACGCCAACAAAAAGAAAAAATCCCACGACAGCATTGAATACGGAAAATTCATGGTGCCAAGTAAGGGAAGCATGTGCCAGAAACGCAGCGGGTTTCCTATGTCGACCACTATAAATGCAATACACATGATTACTGCACAAACAGCGAGTAATTCGCCAAATATTACTATTTCTTTTATCGGCTTCCAGTTGTAAACATACGCCGGAATTACCAGCATTATTGCTGCTGCTGCAATACCAACCAGGAAGGTAAAATTACCGATATAAAAAGCCCACGATACAGAGTCGCGCATGTTTGTTGTAATCAGTCCGTCCCGAAGTTGATCGGAATATCCCAATGCGCCCCAAATGGTTAACACAATTAGAAAGAACAACCAGGCATAATATGCATTTGATCCTCGCAGAATTAGTCTGATACTTCCGTTGAAAAAGCGAATAAAATTCATAATGTAATTTGTTAGTTATTCTTTAAAATCTTCTGTAAAACTGTAATGCCGTATTAAACTCCGAAGAAATAATAAAACCGGGGTTGTGTGTTCAACTCTTCTTTTAAAACAAGCACGCGTTTGTTTTCCAGAATGTATCTTATTTCGCTTTCCGGATCCAGCAGGTTGCCGAATTTGCGCGCTCCAACCGGACAAATTTCAACACACGAAGGATATTTGCCTTTTCGAACCCTTTGAATACAAAATGTACATTTTTCAACTACACCTTTCATACGTGGACGATTGCCCAGATAATGCATGTCGGTATTAAGTTCATCTGCCGGAATCTCAGGCTCTCCCCAGTTGAAATGCCGGGCTCCGTATGGACATGCTGCCATACAATACCTGCACCCGATACACCAGTTATAGTCAATAACAACAATCCCGTCAGGTTCCTGCCAGGTTGCTTTTACAGGGCAAACAGTTGTACATTGTGGAGTTCGGCACTGCTGACAAGCAACAGGTAAATAGAAATGAGCTTTTTCGGGAACCTTCTCCGGATTGTAATGTACGTCGGAATGGGCAAAATCAATTCCTTTTTCTTTTTCCATTTGTAGTACCTGAATCCAATGAATTTGAGGTGTTCGGGATTGATTGTTTTCTCCTACACAGGCATAAACGCATCTTCGGCAGCCAATACATCTCGATAAATCAAGGGCATAAGCAAATTCTACTTTCTCCATAGCCGGTTTTGCCGAGACATGAAATTTTTTATCAAATTTCTCGTTGTACTTTTTCTCCAGATTTTTAATGATGTCCTCTTTCTCCTTTTTTGATAGGGTTCTGAAGTTTCGTTGAAAAAACTCTTCCAGTTCTTTCAGGTTACAACCTGTTGCTGCCAATGCTGAGAGAGATGCCAGAGATATGTTTTTTAAGAACGATCTTCTCGATTTTTTCTTTTTCATTGTTTTTCTTTTTTGGGATTCATAAAGCTGATATTCTCTTGCATTATCGGAGGCGGTTCGGGAGTTAATTCCTCAAATTTTGGCGAATGCGGATTGTGGCAGTGAACACAAAGCAGGTATTCCTTCTTGCCATTCCACTCGCCGGTCCTTTTTCCATGCACCCCAACTTTCCAGTCTCTTAGTTTCTCTCCGTGGCACTGCCCGCACAATTTGTACGATTCTTTAAAGTCCAACAGTTTCCCGCTGGCAAGCTTTAACGAATCACGGTTGTTGGTATCGTGGCAATCCAGGCACCACCGGTTTTCGCTGTCGTGATTAAACATGGCTGTGATATCATCGTGCATATCTACAAGTTCTCTTTTTGATGGATTGGGTGCTATTTCTGAGTGGCAATCGTTGCAAGGGAAAATTCCATCGGTTAATGGAGGTGCTTCAACAGCAATTTCGGTAGCCTTTGTTGTCTTTATCAAACTTTGCTCTTCCGGTTTTTGTAATTCTGATTCACTGTTCCCGGTTCCGGATTTGTTGGTAGAACAACTGTAAAAGAGTGAGATCAGAAAAGCCAGTAGTAAGCGTTGTATCTTCCTGGATTGAATGTTTATAATCTTCATATTTGTTTTTTTACAGGTTGTAATTAGTGTCTACTGTGACAGAATTTGTTTCTGTTCATTCCTTCTTCTTTGTGAAGTATTTTGTATATAAAACGGAAACCGTAATGGATAGAATGGCAAGTACTAAAAATATCAGTACACGGTATCCAATATCAATGTTTGACATGTCGATAAACAATAGTCGGATGGTTGAAGCAATCAGGGCTGCAATGGCCAGCCAGCGGTATTTTTTCTTTTTTAGCAGTAAGCTTACCATAAAAAAAAGTACGGCAGCAAAAATCCATGAGGCCGTTATATATCCTGTTG
Source organism: uncultured Draconibacterium sp. (assembly GCA_947492175.1). Lineage (GTDB taxonomy): Bacteria > Bacteroidota > Bacteroidia > Bacteroidales > Prolixibacteraceae > Draconibacterium. Next base: position 87,985 of record CANLMQ010000014.1, read on the forward strand.
GAGAGATGTAATTAAGTGTAACGAGTGTCATTAAAAAGCCGGCAATAAGGTAGAGATTGCGAACCATCTCTGTTCTTATATTTAAGCGCTGTTTCTTCCAGTTAATAATTCTGGCCGAAACAAATGCCACTAACATATACGAAAGATTTATTTGAATTTGGTTTCCTGATTGCGTAAGATAGACTGTCATTAGTGTTAAAAAGAGAATGGTGTTCATTATTACAATAAACCTCGATCGGTACCACAAGGCCATGGAAACCACCAACAAGCTCTGAAGTGCGAAATAGGAATATGATTCAGGAAGTCCGAAAATACCATAAATGGCAACGCTCAATGATAAGAATCCGAAAAGGACATACATTGATGCTGTGATTTTTATAAATGAATGCAATTGGAGAATTACTGAGAATAGCAAACAGAAGACACTTAAGAGAACAAAAATAGGAACATAGTTTTCTTTAAAGTAAGTGATGATAATTAGCCCTAGAATTACTGTAAATCCAAGACCGTTCCATACAATTGAGGCAATAACAAATTCTTTCGATGCTTCCTTTCTGTGCGGGATAAGTGCCAGCATGGAAAAAGCAATCCAACTGAGAATAAAAAACCAGTATCCGTTCTCCGGAGTCGAAATGAATTCGGGATTATTGCCAAATATAGGATTGTTTATCAGCCAGTCTACATGTACCAGATAAACTAAAAAAATGAATATAAAAGTAAGTTTTAGCCATCCAAACTTGTAATACAAAAATATACTTAACAGGGCAGTAGTCGCTGCAATACCAGCCAAAAAATTAACCGTGTTGCTTACTATTCCGCATGTTAGCAGCATAAGTAAAACAAGTGCTGCCATCAGTTGTGATTTTTTCCGGTAGGCTTTGTAGAGTAAGGCAACCGTTACAAAGCCTAACAGGACTAATCCTAAAGTTTCGTTTTTAATAACAGGACTAGCTTGAAAAAAATGAAGACGAAGTGTGAAATAATAGATCAGCAGATGTCCGTTAAAAGCAAACAGTTTAGAAAGAAAGGAATAGGATTGGCGTGTAATCCACGAAGTGAGATATAGTCCTGCAACTGCAATAAAGCCAACAATAGTTGCAATAATTGGCGTTCCGGTATTTTGTATATACGAAACCAGAAAAGTGATTCCAATAAATAGAACAATGTTTCCTAACCAGGCCATTCCTGCTTCTCCCACTCCAAACTCAATGGAACTTTTGGGTTTAAACGGGAAGTTTATTTCGACATATTCTTTTTGTGGAGCAGGATCTTTGTTTTCTGTTGTTTGGTTCAGCCGTTGTAGCTTGTTAATGCTTTTTTCAACTTTTTCTAACCTTTCATTTAATGCAATAATAGTTTCTTTGAGGTGTTCAATTTCCGAGAAACTGGATTTTTCCTTTTGCATCACTCAGAATTTTAAGGTTGTAAATCTTGCAATCATATCGTATGCGGAATACCCGATAATACTTTAATAATAACCTGATCCAAACAACTTTTGCCTATCCGGTCTTGACTAACTATTTCAAATTGCAAGTCCATTAAATTTATTGAATTTGGATTTACAATGGAATTTTTTGATATGATATAAATCAGTTGGGTGTTGAATATCAAGAACTTTTGTGATTTATGTCAATTGTAGAGAAAGTATCATCATAATGAAAGTGGAATTAATACAAATCTGAAATCAATTGGTATGTCGGTATAAAACTATCATTGGCCGGAATGTTGGATAAATCATAAATGGGCTAAACTGGCTTCCCCAAAAAAGGCGGCATTCTTTTTAGTTAAAGAATGTAAAAATGCAGGTATGCCCGCTTTTCTCTTTATTTTTTAGTTTGAATTTTTCTAAATTGCAATTCTCGAATACAACAGAACAATGATGGAAAAGCTGGTGTGGAGTAAGGATATTTTTGGTTCAAAGCTGGAAATCAGGCAGGGAGCAGATTCAATAGGTAAAATTAACTGGGATAATATGTTGAGCTCAAAAGCCCAGGCAATGATTAATGGGAAGTTTTTTACCCTTAACCGCGAATGGTTTCTTTCAAAACTTGAAATATTTGATGGAAATAGCCAGGCACTGCTTGGCCAGGTTATGGTTAATATTTTTAATCCGCGCAGCGATGTTGTAATTAACGGCAAGCGGTTTGAGCTGGAAATAAAGAATTTTTATCAATCGCGCTGGAGTTGGAAATACAAGGGTGAAGAGATTATAATTTTTACCTCGAACGAATTTATTACCAAAGATAAAGGAACCATTGAACTGGCAACTACCTGCAACGAAGAAGTTGAAATACTTATTCTTCTTGGGCTTTTTGTGCGTAACCAGTTTATTCTTTTTATGTTGCTGGGAATTGCGGTGGCTTTTTTGGTAATTCTGTAAACATTATATTGTTTGATTAAACCCTTTTTTGCATAAAAAAACCGCCTTTGCGTACAAAAGCGGCTTAATATAATAGAGTAAGTTTTCTACCCGATGTAACTCGGCAAGAAACCTTACGGAAAAGCGCCAACGCAATGTTGACGCTTGTAATTCTTAACGAATTTCAGAACCCGGTTTAACTGTCTTATCCGGCGAAACAATCGATAAAGTGCCATCTGCATTTTCAGCACACAGGATCATTCCCTGCGATTCGATACCACATAGTTTTCTTGGTGCAAGATTTACCAAAATTGAAACCTGTTTCCCAATCAACTCTTCCGGGTTATAATATTCAGCAATACCAGAAACTACTGTGCGTTGGTCTATTCCTGTGTCGATTTTCAGTTTCAGCAACTTCTTGGTTTTTGCAACTTTTTCGCATTCGATTACTGTTCCGGCGCGTACATCCATTTTCATAAAATCGTCGAACTCGATGTTGTCTTTTGCCGGGGTCGCAGTTGCTTCCGCCATTTCGTTTGCTTTTTTTGTGTCAGCAAGTTTTTGCAATTGTACTTCAATTACCTTGTCTTCAATTTTTTCGAAAAGCAATTCAGGCTTGTTCACTTTATGTCCAGCTTTAAGCATTTCTGTGTCTCCCAGTTTATCCCAATCCAATTTTTCAAGATTCAGGAAGCCTCGTAATTTCTCCATACTGAACGGAAGGAAAGGCTCAAGGCAAATGGTAAGGTTAGCGGTAATCTGCAAACAGATGTTCATGATTGTTTTTACACGTTCTGCATCTGTTTTAACTACCTTCCAAGGTTCTTCGTCGGCCAGGTATTTATTACCCAAACGTGCCAGGTCCATGGCATTTTTCAACGACTCGCGAATACGGAAGTTGTCGATGCTTTTTTCAACTTCGGCTTTAATTGTTGAAATGGATGAGAGCACTTCTTTGTCGTAGTCGGTTAATTCTCCACGCTCAGGAACAACTCCTTCGTAATATTTTTGAGTAAGAACCAGCGCGCGGTTTACAAAGTTTCCGAGTACGGCAACCAACTCACTGTTATTTCTCGATTGGAAATCTTTCCAGGTAAAATCGTTGTCTTTGGTTTCAGGCGCGTTGGCTGTAAGTACATATTTCAACACGTCTTCTTTGCCCGGAAATTCTTCCAGGTATTCGTGTAACCAAACTGCCCAGTTTCGTGATGTTGAAATTTTATCGTTTTCAAGATTCAGGAACTCGTTGGCGGGAACATTTTCCGGCAGATTAAAAGTTCCTTCGGCCTTTAACATACTAGGGAAAATAATACAGTGGAAAACAATGTTGTCTTTCCCGATGAAATGTAGCATTCTTGTTTCGGGATCCTTCCAGTAAGTTTCCCAGTCCTCTGTCAATTCTTTTGTAGCAGAAATATATCCAATCGGAGCATCAAACCAAACATACAATACTTTTCCATCCACACCTTCAACGGGCACGGGTACTCCCCAATCAAGGTCGCGTGTTACTGCACGTGGCATTAAGCCACTATCGATCCATGATTTACACTGCCCGTAAACATTCGTTTTCCACTCTTTGTGTCCTTCCAGAATCCACTCTTTAAGCCAGGGTTCGTACTGGTCGAGTGGTAGGTACCAGTGTTTGGTTTCTCTTAATACCGGCTGGTTTCCGCTTATTGTAGATGTAGGATTAATAAGTTCGGTTGGGCTAAGCGACGTTCCGCAGCTTTCGCATTGGTCGCCATATGCTTTTTCGAAACCACATTTTGGGCAAGTACCAATAATATAACGGTCGGCTAAAAACTGGTTGTTAGCCTCGTCATAATATTGTTCCGAAGTTTTTTCAATAAACTTACCTTCGTCGTATAGTTTTTTAAAGAATTCGGCCGCTGTTTCATGGTGAACTTTAGAACTGGTTCGCGAGTAAACGTCAAACGAAATTCCAAATTTCTCGAACGATTTCTTAATAATTCCGTGAAATTTGTCGACCACATCTTGCGGGGTAACTCCTTCGTTTTTTGCTTTCAGAGTAATTGGTACTCCATGTTCATCCGATCCGCCAATCATAATTACATCTTCGTTTTTCAGACGAAGATAGCGTGCATAAATATCGGCCGGAACATATACTCCGGCAAGGTGACCAATGTGAATCGGACCATTGGCATAAGGAAGGGCGGTGGTTATTAGTGTACGTTTGAACTTACTCATTTTGTATTATTTGTCTGTTCTTGAAATTCAATTTTAGGGGTGCAAAGATAAATAAAAAGAAGCAGCAAACGACAAGCATTAAAAATCAAATAAGTTCAGCTTTTCAAAAAATGGACGATGCTTCGTTGAGTTGTTTTTGAATTGGTTGATTTTTTTCAGCAATCGGTTCGTAAAAGAAGAATTCTTCGGTTGCATTTAAAATGATCTCACCATCGTAGCCATCGTCGGCCCACCCAAATGCTTCGGGGCCATCCCATCCGCTGCTTCCTCTACTTCCATCCGGATTGCCTGAACCGCCTGAACCGCCGCTACCTCCATCTCCAGCGTTACCATGTGAGCCGCCACTGCCTCCGGTGCTAAATGCAGCTATCCGGTTTTCGTAATATCTGGCATCATCGGTGAAATACAAATAAATGTTGCCGCCCCAGCCTCCGGGACCTCCCAGTCCTCCTGCTCCGCCATCACCTCCATTTCCTCCGTTTCCACCTCGTCCCTGATGTTTTATGGTTTCGTGGTAGGTTTCTGTTACATTGCGATAAACGGTTATTTGTTCGGTAACTTTCTCTTCGTATTCCTCTTCTTCTCCGGTTCCTGTTGTTCGTCGTTTTTTTACAGTTTTGGTAACCGTTTCAGTAAAAGGCTTTTTAACGATTCTTGTTTTTGTTATGGTTTCGTACCAAATATGGCCGTCCTCACCGCGACCACCATTGCCACCATCGCCGCCATTTCCGCCTCTGCCACCACTACCACCCCGGGAGTTCACTGTAAGTTTTCCTCCTTCCGGATTTATAAGATAGTAATACTCTTTACCGGTTTTGAAATTTTCGGCGTAAACATACAGTAAATTACAGTTGAGTGTGGAATCGAAGTACTTATCTGTCCATACTCCAATATCAGGTCCATCGTAACCGGGGAATCCGTTACCGCCATTACCTCCGTCGCCTCCGTTTCTTCCATTAAAACCTGAAAAACCATCTGAACCACTGAAGCCCGAACTGCCTGAAGCACCACATAAACTAAGATTGTAATTGTGTTTATAATCCAGAAGTACAGAATAGTTATGGTTCAGGGCAGGATTTCTTTTTGAGCGAAGCCAAATATCAACCCGGTGGTTAATAATATTCCTGAAATCGGAATCAATTGTAAAACGGTTTCCGTGTTGATTGATTCCACTGGTGTGAAGGTCGAAATTGAAAGTTGTGATAGCAGAATGCAAGTTTTTGTAAACTCGGGTGGTACCATTGTCGAACCGGGCAATAATTTTTCCCCTGAATGAGCACCCAGGTGCTTTATGGAATTCTGTTGTTGGCAAAAAGCTTATTTCCGTCTCATAATTTAATGGAACCAGCACAGTTTGGGCGAGCTCTTCCTGTTTTTTGGGCCAAACCTTTATGCTGATGTATTTTCCTTTGGAAGGATAGAGTTTAGGATTTACCGAGATTTTACCATTTTTATATTCTCCTCCGGTTACTTCTATTTGGTAGCGCCACCAGAATGCAGTTCCGCCTTCCAAGCCTATTGTTTTGCGTACTTTCCCATTACTATGATATGAAATCACTCCGAATTTGAACGATTCGCCGGGCAAAACCAGCTGCTTGTTGTCGATAACAATTTTAATAGAATCAGTTTTCTTTTTAAAAATACCTGCATTTAACTCTACAGGAGTTGCAAGAAGAAAGGTTAAGGTAACCAGAATAATAATATGGTAGAAAGTTTTCATGGCTATTGTTTTTGTCGCTTTTATTATGTGAAATTCAAAAAGCGTACCGTTCTGCCAGTTATTTTGAATGAATGCTGTATTTTTGCAACCTAAAAGCTATGTCACAATTCAGTCACATTATTTTTGATCTTGACGGAACCCTGACCGATAACACGCAGGGCATAAAAAATTCGTTAAAATATGCATTGGATAAAATGCAGGTTGATGGGTATGCAGAAGACATTCTGGATAAATTTATTGGCCCTCCTTTACAATGGGGCTTTAGTAATTTGTTCGGATTGAACGAAAAAAATACGAAACTGGCGGTGGAATATTTCCGTGAATATTACGGAGAAAACGGATGGGCCGAGAACATCCCTTATGCCGGGATACTTGATGTAATGGCAGAGTTGGATTCATTGGGCAAAAAGATGTATGTTGCAACTGCCAAATTCGAAAAGTTTGCCCACAAAATTATTGAACATTTCGAAATGGATCGGTATATTGTTCAGGTGAAGGGAGCCGATTATAGCGGAAATAAGGCTGCAAAAACAGGCATTATTTCTTCAGTTCTGGAGACCAATCAACTTATCCCGTCTGAGAAAATTGTAATGGTAGGCGACACGGTTTTCGATATTCAGGGCGGAAAAGAAAATGGTCTGTCAACAATTGCCGTAGGATATGGTTTTGGGAAAGAGGACGAGCTGCGGAATGCCGACCCCGGTTATTATGCAGATGATGTGGAAGAGCTCTACGAAATTCTGGTACAATAAAGATTTAAGCATAAACAAGATTAATATGTTGAAACGAGCTTAATAAAGAGCCTTTCTGATAGACTAGAACATGATTGTGCGAGTTACATGAGTTTCCTTAAAAATAAACAATTATAAACGAATGAAGTATATTTTACTTTTTACAACAATAGTAACTGTATTTACTGCCTGTCAAAACAAATCGCCTGAAAACTCAAAAGAAATTCAGTCGTTAAAACATGCGTTGCTGGAAGATACTGAATCGATTGCTGATTTAACAAGACAGATTACAAAAGACGAAAGTGTTTTGGCTATGCAGTTGATAAATGAGTATTTAACAGCTCAGGAAAGAAAGCAGTATCAATCGCAGTGGCAAAACGAAACGTTAGAACTAGGTAAATATCAACTAAAATTTAAGTATAAAAAGTTTGGGGAGAAACCGCCAGAAGGATGGAGTCTGTACATTTCGATGCATGGAGGAGGAAGTGCTCCGGCAGAAGTAAACGACCAACAATGGGAAAATCAGAAGAAATTGTACGAGCCTGCGGAGGGAATTTACATGGCGCCCCGCGCACCTACTAATACCTGGAATTTATGGCATCAGGCCCACGTTGATACGTTTTTTGCCCGTTTTATCGAACTTGCCATTGCTTTCGAAGATATAAATACCAATCGGGTATACTTAACCGGATATTCGGCCGGTGGTGACGGAACCTACCAGTTGGCACCGCGAATGGCGGATGAACTGGCAGCTGCCGCTATGATGGCCGGTCACCCGAACGATGCATCGCCCCTGGGACTGCGAAATTTACCTTTTGCAATTCATATGGGAGCAGAAGATGCAGCCTACAAGCGAAATGAAATTGCTGCGGAGTGGGGTAAGAAACTGGATGATTTGCAAGAAAATGATCCCGACGGTTACATTCACGATGTTCAGATTCATGAAGGAATGGGACATTGGATGGAGAAAAAAGATACGGTTGCAATTAAGTGGATGGCACAATTTAACCGAGTAGCTTATCCCGATAAAGTGGTTTGGAAACAAAGCGGAGTTACCCGCAATCGTTTTTATTGGCTGGCAGTTCCCGAAGGAAAAGCAGTAAAGGATGCCGAAGTTGTAGCAACCCGTAGCGGACAAACAATTGAGATCGTAAAGGCTGATTTGGTGTCTGAACTAATTATTCGGTTGAATGATGCAATGCTGGATCTGGACAAAAAAGTTAATGTAGTTGTAAACGGGACAAGTGTTTTTAACGGTGTTCCAAAACGAAGTGTTTCAACTATTTGGAAATCTTTAAACGAGCGTAACGACTTGCAACAGGTTTTTTGTGCCGAAATAAAGGTATCTTTGGAATAAATAGAGACTATGATTACACCGCCTCCCATAAAACCCAATTCAAAAATTTGTATTGTTTCGCCGGCAGGGAAAATCGAAAAGAAACATGTAATGCCGGCAGTTGACTGGTTCGAAAAACAAGGTTACAAAGTTGAATTGGGAGAGCATGTTTTTGCACAACACTTTCAGTTTGCCGGAACCGATGAACAGCGCCTCAACGATTTGCAAACAGCTCTCGACGACCCTGATTGTGATGCTATTATTTGTTCGCGTGGCGGATATGGAACTGTCCGGATAATTAGTCGGCTGGATTTTACTGCATTTGTTAAAAATCCAAAGTGGTTGGTTGGTTTCAGCGACATTACTATTTTACACTCGTGTTTAAATAATCTTGAATTTGCCACCATTCACGGGGTAATGCCAAGGTATTTTTTTGATAATGACGGAAACCCGCGAGAAGATCTTGTTTCGATGATGAAGTTGATATCGGGCGAGGGAATAAATTATTCGATAAATGCGACAGAATATAACAGAAATGGAAAGGTAAAAGCTGAATTGATTGGTGGTAATTTGTCGATTGTTACCAGTTTGCAGGGAACTGCGTACGACTTAAATACCGATGGAAAAATATTGTTCCTGGAAGATATTGATGAATTCCTTTATCATACCGACCGAATGATTCATCAACTAAAACTAAGTGGAAAACTGGATAAACTGGCCGGTTTAATTTTGGGTGATTTTACCGATATGAAAGACAACGAATCGCCTTTTGGAAAAACGGTTCACGAGATAATCATGGAAGCTGTGGCTGAATTTGATTACCCGGTGTGTTTTAATTTCCCGGGCGGGCACGACAAGAAAAACCTGGCACTTGCATTTGGCAAGGAATGGGAATTAAATGTTTCATCAGAAAAAACAATACTGAATTTTAATTAAAAATGGTTTCGACCCGCGAATTAGGAGAGATTGCAGAAAGACTTGCGCAGCAGCATCTTGTAAAGCTGGGTTATATAATTAAAGCAACAAACTGGTACCATGGCCATTTAGAACTTGACATTGTGGCGCAAGACGGCAATGAGCTTGTAATTGTTGAGGTGAAAGCGCGAACAGGACTCCGATACGAGCATCCTTCGGAAGCGGTTACAAATACAAAAATAAAACGTATTGTTGAAGCTGCCGATGCTTACATTATCGAACATGGTATTGAGCAGGATACACGTTTTGATGTAGTAACGGTAATTTTTGTTGATAAGAAGTTTGAACTGGAACACTTTAAAGATGCTTTTTATCCAACTATGTGAATATAAAAATTGCACTCTAAGTAACTAATCGGTATCATATTCATTTTGATTTCGATATGATTCCCTTATTTTTATCAGGTCTAAAATTTTGGTAATGAATGTTGAAGAAATTCGCGAGTATTGTTTAACCAAAAAAGGAGTAACCGAAAGTTTTCCTTTCGATGAAACAACTTTGGTATTTAAAGTGACAAAAATATTTTGTTTGCTTGGTCTGGATGATTCAAGGGTGAGTTTAAAAAATGATCCCGAGAAGAATATTGAGCTTCGGGCACATTATCCGGCAATTTATGGTGGATATCATTTGAATAAACAGCATTGGAATACCATTGAACTTGACGGTACTGTTCCTGCCAGTTTAATGAAAGAAATGATTGATGAATCGTATGATTTGATTGTTAAAAGTCTGACGCGAAAACAAAAAGAGGAATTAAGAAATTTATAAATATTATGAAGTTATTTACACTACTGTTTTTATCTGTTTTTGTGCTTACATCTGTTGTTGTGGCACAGGAGGAGAAGGAAGAATTTACCCTTGTTAAAGAGTTAAAACATACACCGGTAATTAGTCAGGGGCGCACCGGAACTTGCTGGAGTTTTGCTACAACAAGCTTTTTAGAGTCGGAAATAATGCGCTTAGGTTTTCCTGAAACCAAACTCTCAGAAATGTATTTTGTGCATTATAATTATTTGAATAAAGCATTTCAATATTTGCTTTACCATGGCAACAATAACTTTGGAGAAGGAAGTTTGTCGCACGATGTAATGAATATTTTACGTGATGAAGGAATGGCAACTCATGAATCTTTTCCGGGGATTCTGACTGGTGGAAAATATAATCATAGCGAGTTAGTTGCTCAGTTAAAAAAGGAAGCGATTGATCTAAACAAAAAGAAAAATGGCAAAATTGATGCTTCCGATTTAAAAAGCTATAACCCGATTTTAAAAGAACACCTGGGCAAATTACCCAAAAAGGTGGAAATAGAAGATGGTAAACTTTCTCCATCTCAACTGCGCGATCAATTTAAACTAAATGTTGATGATTATGTAGAGTTAAGTTCTTTTTCGCACCATCCGTTTTACAAACAATTTGTTTTGGAAGTGCCCGATAACTGGACCCACGCACTTTATTATAATTTACCTCTTAACGAGCTGATGGAGGTAATGTATTACTCAATCAACAACGGTTATACTATTGCATGGGATGGCGATACAAGCGAAAAGTTGTTTAGTCATAAAAACGGGAAAGCCGATGTTCCGAAAAAGCAACAGGATAAAGTTGATCAGAAATTGCGTCAGGCTACTTTTTACGACAGAACAACAACCGACGATCATTTAATGCACCTGGTTGGATTGTCGAAAGACTCGGAAGGCAGAGATTGTTTTTATACAAAAAACTCGTGGGGACCGGATAGTAATAAATACGGAGGTTATCTGCACATGACCGATGATTATGTGCGTTTAAAAACGGTTGGTATTTTAGTTCATAAAAATGCGATTCCCCAAAAAATTAAAGCTAAACTCGGATTGTAATGCGCGAATTTAAACTTACCTCAGAATATGTTGAGCTGGTAAAACTTCTGAAGCTTTTACGGATTGCTCAAACCGGAGGCCATGCCAAAATTATTGTGGAAGATGGCGAAGTTTTGCGAAACGGGCAGCCAGAGTTCCGAAAAAGAGCAAAACTGGTAAAAGGAGATGTACTTGAAGTAATGGGAGAACAAATTACAATTGTTTGAAAAGAATAAATAAAACACAGATAAAAAAAAGAGGCACTCATTGAGTGCCTCTTTTTTTTATCAGGTTCTGAATATTATTTCTGAACATGAACATCCATTTGCGGAAATGGTATGTTAAGTCCTTCTTTATCAAATGTCTTGTAAACCTGCTCAGTAAGTCCAAAGTAAATTCCCCAGTAATTTGAAGCTTCAGCCCAAACGCGTACTACAAGGTTTACCGAACTGTCGGCTAATTCGGTAACAGCTATAAACGGCTCTGCCGGATCGTTAAGAATACGGTCATCGGCTTTTATTAATTTCAGCAAAACTTCTTTGGCTTTATCAACATCATCGCCGTATGCAATTCCAAAAACAAAGTCAACCCTGCGTTTTTGTTCTGTCGAAAAGTTGATCATCGATCCTGTTGAAAGTCCTGCATTTGGAATAATTATAGTTTTATTATCGGGCGTTTTTAAAATGGTATTAAAAATCTGAATTTCGTTTACACTGCCAGAGTGCCCTTGTGCAGTAATAAAGTCACCTGTTTTAAAGGGTTTGAAGATAAGAATCATAACGCCGCCGGCAAAATTCTGAAGTGTTCCCGAAAGTGCCATTCCAATTGCCAGACCTGCAGCTCCAAGTAGTGCAATAAACGAAGTCATTTCTACTCCCATCATGCCAATAACACTTATCCAGAGCATGGCTTTTAAAAGAACGCCAATCAGGCTGTTGAGAAAGCCCCGGAGTGACGGTTCCATTTCACGTTTTTCAAATTGACGGCGTACTACTTTTCTTAGAATAGATATTACCCACAAACCAATAATCAGAGTAATTAATGCTCCAATTAGTTTGGGCCCATAAACTGTTACAATGCCATAAATTTGTTCAGAAAGATTTTCCATTTTCTAATTAAAATTTGGTTTATACTACTTCAAAATACAAAGAATTATGGAGAAATGTTCAAAAAAAAAGGACCTCTTTATTAAGAAATCCTTTTTTCAGTATACAATTTGTTTTTAGTTACTCAGATAGGTGAGTTCGCCGCGTAAATAATGGTACGTATCATTTACGCTACCAAATTTACTTAACTCGTCATCCTCAATCGATATGTTAAATATTTTTTCGAGGTAGTAAGTAAAAATGGTCCAGTCGATTTTGTCGAAATTCAGGTCTTCAATAAAAGAGGCATTTAAGCAAATCCTTTCTTTGGTAACTCCTGTTTTTCGTAACACTCTGTAGAGGTTTCTTCTAATCGACCTTTCATCCAGTGTTTCTATTTCCATCCTTATATTTTAAAATTCGAACAAATGAATCTACGGGTCAAATATATAAAATATTGATAAGATAAACCGTATCCTGTTCAATTAATTAACTTTTGGAACCTGATTCTCAATCAGAGAGACAGGAAAAATGTAAGATGGTTGCAATTATTTTAGCCAGTCAGATTTTAACAGGCTGTAAACTTCAAGGTTGAGATAGTGATCCTGGTGTAATTCTCCTTCGCGTTCCACTCCTTCCATATGAAAACCAAGTTTTTTGGGGATAGCTGCACTTTTATTGTTTTTTTCAGCCACTTTTATTTGTATCCGGTTTAGTTTTTTATTTTTAAAAGCATACGCAATTAGTTTTTCAACACACAAAGTAATTATTCCTTTCCCTTGCATTTTTGACGCCAGCCAATAGCCAATCTCTGTTTTTTTGTTTACCAGATCGGTATCTTTAAATCCAATTAATCCGGCAAATTCTTCTTTATACCAGATGGTATATATACTATCTTTTTTGTTGTCAGCTACGCTCGTAATAAAAGCTTCTGTATCACTGATTTGTTTGGTCTGGTCAATGAACGGGAGCCATTCTCTTAAATGCTCCCGGTCTGAATCGATGGTGTTGAAAATTATTTGCGCCATCGAAAGTTGTATTCTCTCGAGACGTATTTTGTCGTTAATTCTAATGTGTTTCATTTGTAAGTTTTGTAATGTCGAACATAAAAACCTGCTGATAGAATGAATTTGTTTTTTCGCATGAAACCAGTAATGTATCAGTACTATAAAAACAAATGCCTTCTGTTTGAGCATTGGTTGTGTTTTCCAGTTGAAATAGCTGGCTGTTGCCCTTATAAAATTGATGATCGGAGAAGTTGGAAAATAACCAGATAAACGATTGATAGTTTTGATAGCCGACCAGAGCCAGTTTTTTGTTGTCGTGGCTAATGTCGGCACCGGTAATCAGACCTTTCACATTAAAAGTATCCAGTGGCTCAAGTTTATACTCTCCAGCTTTTGTGGGAATTTTATAAACAGTTGATGTATGATCCTGCCAGTTTTTGCTAAAAAGGAAGAGGTCTCCTTTAAATTCAACCATTGCCTCGCAATCGAATGGTGTTGTGCGGTCGATATAAATAAAATTAGTTTGCAAAGCATAACTGAATTTTATTTTTTCCGCCTCAAGCTTTTGCTCTTTTTTGTCTTTAATATCTTTCTTTTTTATTTTGTATATGCAAAGATTGTCGCGCTTCCCCTTATTATTTCCAAAGTCTCCAATGTAAATGTTTTTTTCATCCTGTGTTATCGATTCCCAATCAACATTTTTTGCATTCTCTATTTCAACTACCTTTTTTATTTTTCCATTTTGGTTAAAACCGTAAATTTTATTTTTACCACCACTATCGTTAAATCCCCAAAATAAATCATCGTAAACTAAAAGGCCCGAAATTTCTACTAACTTTTCATCCAGTTCAGGAATAAATGGTTGGGTTTTTAATATTTCCTGTTTTACTTTCTTCCTGTTTCCGCCATTCTCGGCATGGCCACACGAAAAAATCAGTAACAAAATTACAGGGAGGCAGAGTATGTTTTTCATCTTTTTATCTTTACAGGAATTTTTAAAGTTGAAAATAATTAAAATAATGAAGTGATGAAGAGATTGTTTGTTTTAATGTTAATTGTTTTTGTTGCTGTTGGAGTGTCGTGCAGCCGGGCACAAAAAGCCGGAGACGATACTTACGTTTTGATAAAAACAGAGTTGGGTGATATAAAACTGAAATTATATAACGATACTCCTGAGCACAAGAAGAATTTCATAAAACTTGCCGACGAAGGGTATTATAATGGTGTTCTTTTTCATCGTGTCATTAATGAATTTATGATTCAGGGTGGCGATGCTACTTCTATTAATGCAGAACCGGGTGCCCGATTAGGTTCCGGCAATCCTGGATATACTATTCCAGCCGAATTTAATTCGAAGTATTTTCATAAAAAAGGGGCGTTGGCAGCAGCCCGAAAAGGAGGTTCGTCGAATCCTGAGAAACGATCAAGCGGCTCGCAGTTTTATATTGTACAAGGTAAAGTTTTTTCGCCAGGGAGACTGGACACTATGGAAATGACATTGAATTCGAGGGCTAAAAACGATTTTTACAAGGCGCAGTTCCAGGCTGCCAACAATCAATTAAATGAATTTCGTAAAAACAACGATCAGGTTGGATTTAATGAATGTGTGGCCGAATTAAGAGAAAAAACCGATAGTATGTGGGAACAACACGAAAAGGTAGTTTATTCGCCCGAGCAACGCGAAGCGTATACTACGGTTGGCGGTTATCCTTCGCTTGATGGCGAATACACCGTTTTTGGAGAGGTTGTTGAGGGGTTGGATGTGTTGGATAAAATTGCGGCCGTGGAAACAGATCAGTTTGATCGGCCCCAAAGCGATATAAAAATGGAAGTTGAATTGGTAAAATAAGATATGGTTCGGATTGTTGTTTTTTTGATTTTTAGTATTACGTTCTGCTTACCGGTAAGTTCGCAAACAAAGGTTGTTCAAATTTCTACCAACTTTGGTTCCATGAAATTCAGGCTTTACGATGACACACCAAAACATCGTGATGCCTTTATTGAAATGGCAAAAGAAGGTTATTACGACGGTACACTTTTTTACCGTGTAATTCAGGACTTTCTTATTCAGGGCGGATCAAAAAGTTCAAAAGAAGCACCTCCTGGAAAACGAATTGGTTATGGCGACCCCGATAAAACGGTAGACGACGAAATTCTTTCGCATTATTTTCATAAAAAAGGATCGTTGTGTGCACCCCGGCAACCCGACGAAGTTAATCCGTTTAAACAATCCGATATTTCGCAGTTTTTTATTATTAAAGGAAGTATTCACAGTTCAGGAATACTGGATACCATGGAGATGGCCGTTAATCGTCCTATTCGAAAAAAAATTACGGGGAAATATCTGACTCCTGAAGTTCGGGCAGAACTAAAACAGCTAAAAGCAGAAAAAAAGGTAAAAGAATTCAGGGCAATTGCCAACGAGGTGAAGGATAAAATAGAAACAGAATACAGTCTTCATCCCGGAATATTGGAGTTTTCAGAAGCGCAACGAGAGGCGTATACAACAGTTGGTGGTTATCCGGAACTGGATGGGAAGTACACCATATTTGGGGAGTGTATATCCGGTTTCGATGTAATCGATAAAATTGCTTCGCTGAAAACCGATAAAAATAACCGTCCTTATACCGATGTGAAAATTACTGTTACAGTTATAAGCGAATGAAACAATTAATTATCATATTATTTTGGAGTTTGGTTTTATTATCGTGTGGAACAAAGGAAAAACCAACCAGGCAAGATTCAGAAGTTAAAGAGCCGGCAAAGGAGGCAGCCGAACAAAATGAAAATAACGAATGGCAAGAAGTTCTATCTGCACTTGTTAAAATCGATTCGTATGACGGGAACCGTATATTAGAGTCAGGACAAGGATTTTTTGTAGGCGAAAACCTGGTGGCTACAAAATACTCACTGGTTAATAAAGCAACCAATGTAAAGCTTACACCTTTTGATGAGAATAAGAAATATACGGCAACAAAGTTTGTCGCGTTTGATCGTATTAACGACCTGATAATTTTAGAGGTAGACAGTATCAAAAGAAAGCCGGTTGAGCTGTTTAAAGGGGTGGCGCCCAATACAGCCAAGTCTATTTATGTTGCTCCAAAATCGGGTAAAACCATTCAGCTTTTTTCCGGAAAAGTATTAAACCTGGCTTCGGTTAGGGGGACAAAGCGTTACCGCATTACCAACCTGATCAGGAATTCGCAAACAGGGGCACCTATTTTTGTGTCGAACAAAAAAGCCATTGGTATTGCCTATTCAGGAATGGTAAATTTCGAACAGCAAAGTTTTGCCATCCCTTCGATGTATATTTCTGAAATGTTGAAAAAGAAGGAAGCTGCTCAATCGTTGGAATTGCTAAAAACCACCTCGAATGCAAAAATTGCCGCTGAAAATAAAAAAATAAAAGGTATTGTACTGGAAACCGATGCCGGGAATATTACTCTGAAGTTATTTAACGAAACTCCTGCCTACCGCGATAATTTTATTCGTCTGGCAAAAGAACACTATTTCGATAGTTTACTAATCCATCGGGTAATTGCCGATTTTGGAATTCAAAGCGGAGCAGCCGATACTCGCTATGCCGAGCCCAAAGCCAGTGTTGGCTGGAAAGGTCCGGGTTATACCATCCCATCGCATATTGTTCCGGACTTGTACCACAAACGCGGAATGATTGGATCGCCGCGTAAACCCGATACCGAGAATGAGCGTCGCCGGTCGGATGGTTCGCAATTTTATATTGTTTCGGGCCGAAAGTATTACGATAAGGAACTGGATGAGTTGGAAGAACAAAACAATTATAAATTTTCTGCGGAACAACGACAAGCTTATAAAACGATAGGGGGAGCTCCTCATTTAGACGGAACCTATACTGTTTTTGGGCAGGTAACATCCGGAATGGATGTGGTTGATAAAATTGTTCAGGTTGAAACCGACCGCCGCTGGAGGCCTGTAAAAGATATTCGAATCACGGGGGTGCTAATATTAAAATAATTCAGCCATTTCCATCTCTTTTTTTAACCAGAGTGTTTTTAGTCCGGCCTGTTCAGCACCTGTAATATTATTTTCCATGTCGTCAACAAAAAGTGTTTCTTCCGGTCGAACACCTGAAAGTTTAATTACCTTTTCGAACGAACTTAACTCTGGTTTTCGGTCGTGAATTTCATGCGAATAATAAACCTCCTTAAACAGCGATGGAAAATCAATTCCATGTTCGGCTTTAAACTCAGGCAGTAGTTTGTCGATATGAATTTGATTGGTGTTACTAAAAAGAAAAACATTATAATTTCTCTTCAACTTCTTTAATGTTTCCACCCGGTTTCGCGGAATATCCAGGATCATTGCATACCAGGCTTCATCGATTTCTTCATCAGTAACTTTGTTGTTTAAAATGTTGCGTACCTGGCTTCTAAACTCATCAGAACTTATTTTGCCCACTTCAAAATTATAGAAAACAGGATGGGCAAAACCAGACTTATAATCCATAATTTTGCCATTGCTTCCCAATTTCTGAAATGCTTCAATAGTTGCATTAAAATCAAGGTTTAACAGAACATTTCCTAAATCGAAAATGATGTTGCGTATGTTACCGAGGTCTGTTTTCATACTGTTAAGATTGTTTATTTTCAGATGTATAGTATAAAACTCGCATTTTTTTAAACATCCTCTTGGGCTTAAATAGTGTACATGCTCGTTTCATTTTACTATTTTTAGCCCACTAATTTAAACATTTCAACCCGATTGTTTTTGATTTTCAGTTAAGGATCGAAAATAATTGGGCAGAATTAAAATAAAAAATGGAAGGAAGAACACTATTAGACACAAATATTATGTGCATCAGTGATCTTGCTTCCGATTTATTCGTATGAAAATTCAGGGGAAATCATATCATACCATTTGGTTAAAAGAAGAAGATTCGCATGTTGTCGAGGTAATTGATCAGCGAAAATTGCCTTTTCAGTTTGAAATTTTTGAGATGAAAACGGTGGAAGATGCTTTTTTTGCCATTAAAGAAATGGTCGTTCGCGGGGCACCTTTAATTGGTGTTACAGCGGCGTACGGAATGTATCTTGCACTGCTGAACCATAAAGAAGGTGAGCTTGAAATAGTTTTGAAAGAACAAGCGGACTATTTAAAATCATCGCGGCCAACTGCGGTAAATCTGGCTTTTGCGGTTGACGAAATACTGGCTTTTATTTTAAAGGAGAAGCACAGCGACAATCTGTTACAAAAAACACTTGAAAAGGCGCACGAGCTAAAAGAAAAAGAGATCGGTTATGGCAGCAGTATCGGTGAGTTTGGGGTGGAAATAATTGAAGAAATCTACAAGAAAAAAGGCGATACTGTTAATATTCTTACACATTGTAATGCCGGTTGGCTGGCTTGTATCGACTGGGGAACAGCAACCGCACCTATTTACAAAGCCTATTTAAAGGGAATTCCAATACATGTTTGGGTCGACGAAACCCGTCCGCGAAACCAGGGTGCCCGGTTAACGGCTTACGAATTAGGAGAGGAGGGCGTTCCTCATACTGTAATCCCGGATAATACAGGGGGCCATTTAATGCAGCATGGAAAAGTTGATCTGGTAATTGTGGGTAGCGATCGTACAAGTATTACCGGCGATGTGGCCAATAAAATTGGAACCTATTTAAAAGCACTTGCAGCAAACGACAATAATGTGCCTTTTTATGTAGCACTCCCATCGTCGACTTTCGATTGGGAAATTGAAGACGGAGTGAAAGAAATTCCTATTGAAGAGCGCGATCCAACAGAGGTTTCTGAAATCGAAGGCTGGACTGAAAACGGTACGCAAAATGTGCGTTTAATTCCCGAAAAAAGTAAGGTCGCCAATTACGGGTTCGATGTAACTCCTGCCAGGTTAGTTACCGGTTTAATTACGGAACGGGGCGTGTGTGAGGCAAATAAACAAAGCATATTAAGTTTGTTCCCTGAAAAAAGACAAATAATTAATTAACAAAAAGAACCAAATTGGGGAGTTCAAAACTACTTTACTCTCCCTGTTTCAAACTCAAATTATAAATGAAACGATCATGACAAAATTTTGCTATATACGCATACAAATAAAATCATGAGAGTTCCCCGTCTGACCGTGAAAGCCGGGCAGGCATCTTATACATTTAAAAACAGATAATTTAAATAAGATGAAAAAAATTGCAATAATAGGCGGATCCGGTCTTGAAGATCCCGCCATTTTAAAAGATTGTGAAGATGTAAGTATTAAAACTCCTTATGGAAATCCCTCATCGAGTTTTAAGTGCGGGAAAATTGGTGGTGTTGATGTGGCACTTTTATCTCGTCACGGCCGCGATCATTCTATTCCGCCAACGCAAATTAATAATCGTGCCAACTTATGGGCAATAAAAGAACTGGGATGTACGCATATTCTGGTAACAACAGCATGTGGCAGTTTGCGCGAAGAAATTGACAGGGGCGATATTGTTATTCTCGATCAGTTTATAGACTTTACGCGTTTCAGGGAAATTACTTTTATTGAAAAGTTTGAAAACGGGCAGCTTCATCATACGCCAATGGCTGATCCGTTTAATGGTTATTTACGGGATAAAATAATTGAAAATGCTGCTGAACTGAATTTGCGTTCTCATTCTGCAGGAACAGTTGTAACCATAGAGGGGCCGCGGTTCTCGTCTCGTGCTGAGTCAAATATGTTTCGTATCTGGGGAGCTGATGTGATAAATATGTCGACAGCACCCGAATGTATTTTGGCCAACGAACTTGGAATTCCTTATGCTGCTATTGCCTTAAGTACCGATTATGATTGCTGGAAAACCGATGAGGAAGCTGTAACCTGGGAAGCAGTACTGGAAGTTTTCAATCAGAATGTAAAAAACGTAATACAGCTACTGGTAAATACAATTTCATCACTGGCATAAAAAGTGTTGATTAGGGTAAAAGATATGCATTTTTGGCACAGCATTTGTAACTAAGGAGACAAGTGCTTCAAAGCCATGAAAGCATAGTTCTTAACCGTTCAGTTAACATTAAATAATATCAGCCATCCTGCTTCGTTTGGCTTCAATTTAAGCGGCGTCTCAACAAGGTGCCGCTTTTTTATTTCAATACTACAGGATAGTTTCTCGATATTGCTTCTTATTTTTATAAGGAATCTAATCTGTTTTTCATGAAACTATTTAATTTATTATTTGCGATAGTATTTGTGCTTCTCTTTTGGGGCTGCACGAATGATGAAGAAGAAAAACCAAATATAATTTATGTTTTTGCCGACCAGTGGCGGGCACAAGATACCGGATACAATGGAAATAAACAGGTGAAAACACCAGCAATTGATAAATTATCACAAGAAAGTATTGTGTTTAAAAATGCGGTTTCAGGTTGTCCTGTCTGTTGTCCGTACCGTGCCAGTTTATTAACCGGACAGTATCCGTTAACACACGGTGTCTTTTACAACGATAAACCACTTAATCCGGAATCGAATACCATTGCGAAGATTTATAAAAAAGCCGGTTACGAAACAGGCTATATTGGAAAGTGGCACTTGAATGGGCATGAATCCGGAGAAAAAACATTTGAAGCGCGATTGAAATTTATTCCGAAAGAGCGTAGGCAGGGATTCGATTTTTGGCAGGTTTTGGAATGTACGCACGACTATAACAACTCGTATTATTATCAAGATTCTCCTGTTCGAATGAAATGGCAGGAATACGATGCCATTGCACAAACCAAATCTGCCATTGGGTATATAAAAGAAAAGTCGAAAGATGAAACCCCTTTTTTGTTAATGTTATCGTGGGGACCTCCGCATGCACCCTACCAAACAGCTCCCGAAAAATACCGGAAAATGTTTTCTCCCGATTCAATTAAGCTCAGGCCCAATATACCGGGGGAGTTAGAGGTAACGGCACGAAAAGAAATAGCCGGGTATTATGCACATATCGCAGCTTTGGATGACTGTGTAAAGGAGCTTCTCCAAGCAGTTGAAGAAGCTGAAATTAAAGAGAATACTATTTTTGTTTTTACATCCGATCATGGTGATATGCTGCGTTCGCACGGAATGACGAAGAAGCAAAAGCCCTGGAACGAATCGTTAATGGTTCCGTTTCTTTTACGCTATCCGCAAAAACTGGGAGCAACCCAAAAGCAAATTGAAATGCCCATAAATACGCCGGATATTTTACCAACGCTGTTAGGCCTGTCCGGAATTGATATTCCGGAATCGGTTGAAGGGAATGATTATTCAAAGGTATTGACCGGCGAAGAACTCCCCAAAAACGAAGCTGTTCTTATCCAGTGCCCGGTGCCCTTTCATCAATGGAATTACCAGCAGGGAGGAAGAGAATACAGAGGTGTCCGTACAAAACGATATACGTATGTTCGCGATTTGAAAGGGCCGTGGTTATTGTACGATAATCGGGAGGATCCTTATCAAATGAATAATCTGGTTGATTTGGATGAATATATTTTTATTCAATCTGATCTGGAAGAACAACTTCAGGAGTTACTTAAAAACAATAACGATGAATTCCTTTCAGGCAATACATACATGAAAATGTGGAATTATACCTGGGATGGAACAGATAGTATAAAAGTTGTTCTTTAAGCGCTTTGCAGCTGGCCAACTGCAAAGCGCAGGATTAAATTCTTAGCCTTCGTACTTAAACGAAACTTTCAGCTTAACACGGTAAGCTTCAATTTTGCCATCGTTAATGTGCATATCCATCATGCACACTTCTGCAATTCGTAAATCGCGTAACGATTTTGAGGCAAGGTTAATTGCGTTTTGAGCAGCTTGTTCCCATGATTCGGGGCTGCTTCCAACCAGTTCGATAATTTTGTAAACACTGTTCGGCATGACATTCTGATTTTAGGTTAATAAAATTTGTTAATGAAAGGTTTTTGTTTGTACGTCAGCCGCTCATTAATGTTTTAATTTATTTCAAGTCTGAAAGGTAATCCGGCGAAGTAGGATTGTTTAAATGATTGAATTAACCAACAATAACGAATGTTTGTCAGAAAAAGATAAAGTAGCTTCGGTAGGAGAAGTTGAAAAATGAGTGTTGGGAAAAATAGGGCAGTGTTAAAAAGCCAGGCGGCCAACAATAACAACGGCCAACAGAATAAATAAAACGATATTTAGTATCAGGTCCGATTTTTCTCCCCTGTTATAATGAGTGATTGCAGCCAAAACCATAATAATTGCCAGTCCTGTTGATGCAAGAGGGATCAATATTTCGGGCATTGAATATACACCCGGAATAAATAATCCAAATGCTCCGATAATTTCAAAACTTCCGATGACTTTTAGCTTATTTTTTGAGAAATCATCTGCCCATTCGAATACTTTTACCAGTTTCTCTTTTGGCAGAACTGTTTTTATCGATCCAAGCGTAAGAAAGATAGCAGCCAGTATAATTTGAAGAATCCAAAGTATAATATTCATAAAGTCTGGTTTAGAAGTATAACGTTATGAATGGTGTAATTGTTATAATGAATTGAATAAAAGTTAATTTAGTGGCCATTAATCGATTAGATATGTCATTTAAAGAATTAATTCGTCAGCGCCAAAGTGTGCGGAAATATCAAAATAAACCGGTGGAAAAAGAAAAACTTCAACAACTGATTGAAGCAGTTCATCTTTCGCCATCAGCATGTAATTCTCAACCCTGGAAACTAATTATTGTTGATAATCCAGAACTAAAAAACGAAGTGGCAAACGCCACTTTTAGTAAAATGGCTGCGTTTAATAAATTTGCATTGGAGGCGCCGGTGATTGTTGTTTTGGTAATTGAAAAGCCTAAGCTGATAGCGCAGATTGGAGGAGGCATTAAAAACCAGGAATATCCGCAATACGACATTGGTATAGCTGCGGAGCATTTTTGTTTGCAGGCAACTGAGCTGGGACTGGGAACCTGTATGCTGGGCTGGTTTAACGAGAAAAAAATCCAGCATTTATTGAACATTCCGAAAAAAAGAAAGATTGGTTTGGTGATAACGCTTGGGTACGCCCCCGAAGGGTATAAACAACGAAAAAAAATCCGCAAACCTCTCGACGAAATTTGCGGATTCAATTCATATTAAGTGAAACCTTATTTTTTCCAGACCCAAACTTCCGAGTCGGGATTTTCATTCATATAATTCTGCTTGGCTTGTTCGGCTTCATTAAAGGTGTTGTATTTGTCGAGGGCAACAATAAAGAACCTGCCTTTTTTTCCAACGTGGAAAGGATTAAGTCCTTTGGCTTTTAATTCAGCGATAAAGGTTTCTGCATTTTCTTCAACAGAGAAACTACCTCCAACCAGGTAATATTTTTGAGCAGTTGTATCGCTTTCAACTACCATTTCCTGTTGTTCCGGTTGGAGTGTTACTGTGTCGTTTTCTGCGACTATAACCGTATCTTTTTTTATTGTATCCTGTGGTACAATTACCGGCTTTTCAATTTTAGTGAGTGGTTGTACGGGCTCTTCCGGAATTGTAGTTGTGTTTTTGTTTAACCCTTGCATGTAAATAAAAACCGAAACTGCTATTAGCGGAATCAATATCAACAGCATCCACAACCATCCTCTTTTCTTTTTTTCAACATAGAGTTCCGATTTTATAAATTCCACCTGATCTTTTAATTCCGGAACAGGTTCTTCTGCAGTTTCTTCCTTTTGTTTTTCTGTTTCTTTTACCGGAGTTTCTTCTTCTATTGCTGAAATTGAGGTGGCTTGCAAACCAAACGAATCCAGAAGCATATTTTCATCTTCAAAAGGTTTAAAGCCAATTGTGTTTTCTTCGGTATAAAATAAAGTACCGATGTCGGACAGTTCAACTTCTTCACCACTATCGAGTTTGTAAATAATTTCATCTCGCTCTTTTTCAACCATTTTTAAGGCATCGAAATGAGAGATTTGCTTTATTTCGGCAACATGTCCAACCAGCAAACCATCGTTGTTTTTAATAAGCTGGTTAAACGTGATCTCTTTCGAGGGTGGTTTAATCTCGTCACTGTCTTCACTAATTTCAGCAGGTTTGTACTTTGAAACAAACGCTCCAAATCCCGGTATAATAACGATTTCGTTCTCAAGAAGAAGCTCGTGTATAAATTTTCCGAAGTTCACATTTAAAAATTTTAGCTGTAAAATTAAGAAACATCTGGTTACTAGTATAAAAAAGTTTAGATTAAGTTTTTAAGAACACAGGTTAAACAGATACCCAAAACAATGTGATAGTATTTGGATTTTTCTACTTTTACGGCTCAAACCAAATTTAAATGGCAAAAAAGATTTTAGTTACAGGCGGAACCGGATATATTGGTTCTCATACAGTTGTGGAGTTGCAGAACTCAGGTTATGAAGTTGTAATAGTCGACAACTTATCAAATTCCAGTATTGATGTGTTAGATAGTATCGAAAAGATTTCGGGGATTAAACCTGCATTCGAACAATTCGATTTAGCAGATACGGCAAAAACCGACGATTTTTTCGCACGTACTCCCGGAATTGAAGCAATAATACATTTTGCAGCATCGAAAGCAGTGGGCGAATCGGTTGAAAAACCGCTGATGTATTACCGTAATAACCTGGTTTCGTTAATGAACCTGTTGGATTGCCAGCTAAAATACGGTGTGGCAAACATTGTGTTTTCATCGTCGTGTACAGTTTATGGTCAGCCCGAGGTGTTGCCGGTAACCGAAGATACACCACGTCAGGATGCCGAGTCGCCTTACGGAAATACAAAACGTGTTAACGAAGATATTTTAAACGATTCGATAGCTGCACACCCTGAAATAAAAGGAATTGCATTGCGCTATTTTAACCCGATTGGTGCGCATCCAACAGCTTTAATCGGCGAACTTCCATTGGGTGTTCCGCAAAATCTTGTGCCGTTTATTACCCAAACTGCAGCCGGTTTGCGCGACGAGTTAAAAGTTTTTGGCGACGATTACGATACCGTGGATGGATCGGCCGTGCGCGATTATATAAATGTAGTTGATTTGGCAAAAGCGCATGTGGTTGCTATCAATCGTTTGCTCGAAGGTAAAAACAAAAAGAACTACGAGATATTTAACCTTGGAACAGGAAATGGCTGGTCGGTACTGGAAATTGTAAAGGGTTTTGAAAAAGCTACAGGAGTAAAACTGAACTACAAAATTGTAGGTCGCAGGGCCGGCGATATTGAAAAAATATGGGCCGACACTACCTATGCCAACGAAGAACTGGGATGGAAAGCTGAAAGAGGATTGGAAGAAACTTTACAGTCGGCCTGGAACTGGGAGAAGAATATAAGAGGCATAAAGTAAGTTTACAGTTGCAGTTATTACGACAGGTGAAATACTCAATATAAGAAATTGGAAAGAGGCTTTGTTTTACAGAGCCTCTTTTGTTTTTCATATGTGTTCCGGTTCATCATTTCTAAGGAGATTTAATTCCGGCATTGATGAAAAGAGGCCGGTCCACGAGCTAAATTTATATGAAACATTAAGCTTATGGCTCGCTCGTGCGGCCGCCTTCATGAAAATGCGTTAAGAGATTCGGGAAATGGAGCGTATAAAAAGAAAAGCTGTTTGAGTTCCGACAAAGGAGGGCGAGTTCTTTTCTTTTAGCAGAATTTGCCGGATTTTAGCAATTTTCAGGTCAGCGGCGGGCTTTTTGCCTACTTTTTTGGCTGTAGAAAAAAGTAGGTCGCAGCAAAGCGAGAATTAATGTGTGTTGTAAGTTGGCAATAGTATTTTATATAATAATTATGGTTCTACCTGACTTACTATGTGGTTTTTACCTATTGCTATTTTACAATAATTCATTTAACTTGCTTCTGACAATTCCTTTACATCACATTCTTACCTTATAATGCGATTTCAGGATAAGTTAAACCCAAAAATCTATTGCCATGGCTTATTTAAATGAAGCAAAAAAGAGAGACTTTATTACACAAATGACTGTTATAACAGAAGACAACTTTAATGTTATTGCAGAACATGGATTTGATCCTACCAATCGGATAAAAATACTAAAGGAAGTGTTGGAGGAAGCCCGTACAGCTGAAGGCGAACAAATTGATGCTGCCGTAAAGGCAAAAGAAGCCACAAAAAAGTCGCAGGAAAAACTTTCTAAAGCCTACGAGGAGGCTTCAAAAACCGTGGAATTGCTGGCCGGCTTGCTGGGCAAGAATCATTCCCTCATAAAACAAATCAGGAAAATTCGAAAATAGGTTGATGGCAAAACAACCTGGGTTGTTGCTCTATCAACCTATTCTGATAATCTGCCAACCAAGGTTGAAACTGTAATCTGATGAGTTGATAAAGAATCAACATATTCTGAAATAAAATCAACCTTATCCTGTTTTATTTATACCTAAGTCTATTATGCATCAACTATGGTTTATATTATTCCAACTATGGATGATATAAATATCTGGTTAGTTGAAATAATAATCTGGTAGGTTGGTAGTTAAACAACCATGGTTGATTAGTATATCTGAATGATTGGTTATTTTTCAACAAGAGGGTCGATAACAGATTATCGGTCTGGTAGTATGTGAAGCCATTAAACGAGACACAGATAATAAGAAGCAAAGGATACACGTTATTATGTAAACCTTTATAAATGATACGACTTCTTCTTTTCACACTTTGCCTGATACCTTTTTTTATTAATGCCCAGATACATACACTCAAAACCTATTTGTCGTTTGAAGGTGGAGGTAATGGCATTGTTGCTTCAGCGAATATTGGCCGCACTTTACTCGTTAAAGATCGTTTTAAAATTATTTTTCAAACGGGTCTTGGCTGGACTCCCAAAACTGCACTTTCTGTAGTTCCGGTAAATATTCCTTCGCAGCTTACATGTTGCTTTGGGGACAGAACATTTTTCCTTGAAGCCGGTATTGGTTCAACTGTAATTTTTGAAAGTAAAATTGATATTCCTGAGTCAAAGAAAAGTAAAACAGAACTTTATCTTTTACCGGTTTTGGGATTTCGGCATGAAACCGAAAGATGGTTTGGTAGGATGTATATATGTCCGCTTATACACGCTACAGGAAAACATTTGTACGATGATGTAACATCAGATTTCGTAAAAATTGGTCTGTCTGTTGGTACAGTATTTTAAATAAAATAAATTTGTAGCAATCTAAATAGATAAAAATGAAGAACATTCTAATTACAGGTGGTGCAGGATTTATCGGTTCGCACGTTGTGCGCTTATTTGTAAATAACTACCCCGATTACAAAATTGTAAACCTCGATAAGTTAACCTACGCCGGTAACCTCAATAATTTAAAAGATATTGAAAACAAACCCAATTACGAGTTTGTAAAAGGCGATATCGTCGATAGTGAATTTATTCAGAAATTATTTGAAGAAAGACAATTCGATGGTGTTATTCATTTGGCTGCCGAATCGCATGTCGATCGTTCCATTTCAAATCCTACCGAGTTTGTTTTTACTAACGTAATTGGTACGGTTAATTTACTGAATGCCGCAAAACACATCTGGAAAGATAGTCTCGATGGAAAACGTTTCTACCACATTTCAACCGATGAGGTGTATGGTTCGCTGGGCAGCGAAGGAATGTTTACCGAAGAAACCAGTTACGACCCGCACAGTCCGTATTCGGCATCGAAAGCCAGCTCCGACCATTTTGTAAGGGCTTACCTCGATACCTTTGGTCTGCCAACGGTAATCTCAAACTGTTCGAATAATTACGGTTCTTTTCAGTTTCCCGAGAAGCTGATTCCTCTCTTTATCCACAATATTAAAAACAACAAACCGCTGCCTGTTTATGGCAAAGGAGAAAATGTACGCGACTGGCTTTGGGTGGTAGATCATGCCCGTGCCATCGATGTAATTTTCCATAAGGGCGAGATTGGCGAAACTTACAACATTGGAGGTTTTAACGAGTGGACTAACATCGATCTGATTAAGGTAATGTGTAAGAAGATGGATGAAAAGCTGGGACACCCCGTTGGTGAGTCGGAAAAACTGATTACCTATGTAAAAGACCGTGCCGGACATGATCTGCGTTACGCCATTGATGCTACAAAAATTAAGAATGAACTGGGCTGGGAACCTTCGCTTCAGTTTGAAGAAGGTATTGAAAAAACAATAGACTGGTACCTCGAAAACACAGACTGGCTCGAAAATGTTACTTCGGGCGATTACCAGAAATACTACGAGCAGCAGTATGTAAAAAGATAAAATCCAGTATTTTTTATGGCCCCACAAGAAATAAACGAGATAACTGAACATTTTCTTAATGAGAAAAGGAATGGAAAAGATTTCTCCGGAATTAAGAAGGAGTTGGTAACTTATAATCTGAACGAGGATGAAATAAAGGAGGTCCTGAAGGAAATTGACCGTCATATTTTTCACGAGGAGATAAATGCAATTAATAAATCGGGGGCATATGAAATTATATTGATAGGCTTGGCTCTGATTATTGTTGGTTTGGTAATAACGTTTGGGACTTTGTTCGGTTTGTTTAATACAGGTAGTTCTTTTATTGTAATGTATGGCCCAATTATAGGAGGTGCAGGAATACTGCTTTCTGGCTTAAGAAAAAACAGGAGGCACAGGGTTTCCGCGACGAGCATAAAAGATGGCTATTTCCGAAAAAGAACATAACTTAAAACGAATATCGGGAGGAATAGGCCTGTAGCTTGTATTTCCTATTTTTTTCTAAGGTTAAGAAAGTAAGTAGAAACAAAAATAAACTTCCAAAAGTTTCAGGAACAGAAATTTATACTATCTTTGCGCCACATTTTTCAAAATTAAAAAATAGAATTATGCCAGTAAAAATGAGATTAGCGCGACACGGTCGCAAACGCTACGCATACTACCACATTGTAGTAGCAGATAGCAGGGCGCCACGAGATGGCAGGTACATTGAAAGAATTGGCTCGTACAATCCTAACACTGATCCTGCTACTATCGATCTCGATTTTGACAAAGCTTACGACTGGCTTGTTAAAGGCGCACAACCAACCGACACCGTTAGGGCAATTTTGTCGTACAAAGGTGTTATGTACAAAAAGCACCTGATGGGTGGTGTTAAAAAAGGAGCATTCGACGAAGCTGAAGCTGAAAAACGCTTAGACAATTGGATTGCAGAGAAAGAAGCTAAAATTCAGGCAAAAATTGACAAATTAGCCGGAGATGCAGCTGCTGAAACTCAAAAACAATTGGAAGCTGAAACGAAGATTAATGAAGAAAGAGCTGCTGCAATTGCTGCAAGAGATGCAGAACTAGCCGCTGAAGCTGAAGCTGCTGCCGCTGCTGCAAAAGCAGAAGAAGCTGCTGCAGAGGCTACAGAAGAAGCAACTGCAGAAGCACCGGCAACAGAAGAGCCTGCTGCTGATGAAGAAGCTCCAAAAGAAGGTGCGGAATCTTAAGAAAGACAACACATCTTATTATAGAAAACCATCCGTCGGCTGACGGATGGTTTTTTTTGATTTGAACTTTACCGAAATAGTTATCTTTGCATTTATGGAAACGATACCAAAAGCAGATTGCGAAAAAATAGGTTATTTTAGAAAAACACACGGCGTACAAGGCGATGTGGTTCTTGAGTATGAACCGCAGTTTGAATATTCTATTGAAGAAACCGATCACTTTTTTATAGAGCTGGAAGGTTTGCTGGTGCCTTTTTTTATCGCCAAAAACGGATTCCGGTTTACCACCGCAAAATCGGCCATTGTATCGTTCGATTGGGTGGATACCGAAAAATATGCAAAACGTTTGGTTGGTAGTTCTGTATATCTGTTCAAAAGCGATATAATCGACGAGCCTGATGAGAGTGAGTCAATGCTGGAAGGCTTTCTGTTAATTGATGAACAACTGGGCGAAATAGGAATGATTAACCAGGTGGATGATTATTCGGGAAACATCGTATTAACCGTTAATTACCGAGGTAATGAAATACTGGTTCCGTATAACGACGATATTGCCGTTTCGATGGATGAAACATTAAAAACAATTACGCTGAAGCTTCCTGACGGAATTCTTGATGATTAGTTGCAACTGGTTTAAGATAAATCAGTGAGACTATGATCTTGTTTTTAAAAATTATTTAGCCGAACTGATCCCGAGCGATAGACGAGGGATTTCAGGAGTTATATTCCCCACAGCTTGGTACGAATAAAATAATGATTAACCAATGTGATACCTCGTCGGCTTGCTGCGAGGAGTTTCATTTTGAATATGGATTAATCAGATTGAATCAATCTGCTTCCAATCTATCATCAATCTTTTCTGGTTTGTTTAGGCTAGGGCAGCAAGGTGTAATGCCCGTGAATACATAGCCATTTCCCGTTTTCCTTAACAAAAATTCGAGTCGATTTTCCTGACGATGAAAACTCTTTGCCGTTGGTAGTTCCATGGTCTGACCAGTAATAAGTAATCCAGGCGACATTTCCGTTTATCGTAATCTTCGGATCGAGCATTTCAGTATGAATATTTTTTGAGTCTTTTATCCATGCCAGAGTAGCATTAACTTCAGTCTCTTTCCCTTCCAATAGAACTGGGTCGGTTTCGCCAAACTGCGTAAAATCGGGATGAATGTATTTTGCGTATCGTTCAATGTCGTCATGCTCGATGGCGTTCCACATGTCGTTTAACGCCGACTTTATTTCTTCTTTTTCTGCTTCAGTATTTAAACCCGGATTGACATTTGCAGACTGTTTACAGCCCAATATACCCAATGTTAATACTAATAATAAAATTGCTTTTGTTGTTCGGAGTTTGATCTTTCTGTTAAGCATAAAAATGTTTTTGTGCTAAATATCGTTAAAAAAAGTAGTAGCATGCAACTTTGGTGTATTTTAACCGTCGTTAATAAAAATTCAAATAAATAAAGTTGTAAAAACAGATAGATGATGAAGACAAAAATTTTATTCTTAAGCCTGTTGATAGTGGGCATTTTTATTGTTAGTCAGGTTCGTGCGGAGGAAGAAAAACGTGATGTTGCAGTTTTTTCTGAAATATCGTTAAATGTTCCGGGAAAAGTATATCTGGAACAAAGCAATAAACAGAGTGTGCGTATTGTTGCCAAACAATCAACTCTTGATGATATTATTACTGAAGTGAAAGGACGAAAACTAATTATCCGTTTTCCCGGGAAAAATATATTTAACCGAAGCTTTAAACCCGGTAATATTGAGATATACATTTCAGTTCCTGAGGTTGATGCTCTGGGAGTTTCCGGCTCGGGTAATATTTTGGCGGAAGATTTGGAAGCCAGAATTATTAACCTTGCGGTAAGTGGTAGCGGAAATATTGAAATTGATGATCTTGATTCAAAAAAGGTAAAAGGTTCGATTTCGGGTTCAGGAAATATTAATATTGGAAATGGAGGCGTGGCCGAAGAACTTTCTGTTTCGATTTCGGGTTCGGGTAACTTTAATGCAAAAAGTTTTGAGGCAGACCAGGTAACTGTTCATACATCCGGTTCGGGAACTTGTACGGTTTTTTCCAATGGTTCTGTAAAAGCACGTGTTGCAGGTTCCGGAAACATTTATTACAAGGGAAATCCAAGTATCGATTCTTCGGTAGCCGGCTCTGGTAAAGTACGGAAAATGTAAATACAATTACGAGAGTAATAACAACAACCACTCTGTTTGCTCAGGGTGGTTGTTTATACCAATTTTATTTCGAACTTAGCCTTAAATATTCTGGAATAATAAGACTAAGTTTGATGTAATATTGGTATTACTTTCTGATAATATCTATTTGCCCTCCTGTACCCAGTTTTATTATACTTGATGGTTGTGCAGGTGTTGTATCGTCCTGACGGTATTCAACAACATAATCTACCTGGCTTTTTATTTCCTCTGAAATCTCATCGAAAAAAGCAGGAGCTTTATCACCGCTTATATTTGCAGATGTTGAAACCAGCGGGCGCCTGAAACGCTGCAAAAGCTGGCTGGTAAACTTTTCGTTGGTAAAGCGAATCCCAATACTTCCGTCTTCGGCAATCAGATTTTTTGCAAGATTTTTGGCTCCCGGGTAGATAACTGTTAACGGAGTAGTTGAAATTTCTACTAAATCCCAGGCAACTTCCGGTACCTCCTCAACATAGCGGTCGAGCAAAGCAGGGTTTTCCATTAAAACCAACATGCTTTTCGAATCTTCACGTTTTTTAATTGTGTAAATGCGATTTACGGCTTCTTCGTTGGTTGCATCGCATCCAATTCCCCATATTGTATCGGTTGGGTAAAGTATAATTCCTCCGGCTTTTAAAACTTCAACTGCCTTTTTAAGATCGTCGTGCATGTTATTTTAATGATATTTCAGAGTACAAAGAAATCAATTTTTCAACATATTTTTCTGGCCTGAACTCTTCTGCTCTGGCTTCTCCTCTTTTTACAAGCTCTCCACGGAACGTACTGTCGGTTAAAATTTTCTGAATATTTTCACCCAGCACCTCAATATTATCCGGCGAGCAAAGTACTGCCGCATCGCCGGCCGTTTCGGGCAGACATGAAACATTCGATGTTATTACCGGACATTTGCAGGCCATCGATTCGATCACAGGTAAGCCAAAACCTTCAAAAACCGAAATGTAAACCGACAAACTTGCCAACTGGTAAATTGCAGCCAAATCTTTTTCAGGAATGTTTTTCAGAAAAATTACCTGATCTTTTATATTGTTTGCGGCAATATATTTATGAATATCGTTACAATACGAGGTTGGATTGCCCACAAAAATTACCGGGATGGAATTGTTAATGCTATGAAGTACTTTTAATATGGAGAGTTGATTCTTCCGTTCTTCAACCGTTCCAACTGATAAAATAAATTCACCGGGTAGTTTGTATTTTTCCCTGACTTTTTTGGTTTCTGCTTTTTCGAAAAACAAGGGAGAAATTGCCTGGTGTAAAATCTCTATCTTATTAGGATCGGCACCAATAAAACTTATAATATCATCCTTTGTCTGCTCACTTATTGCCACAATTTTAGTCGCAGCCGAACAGGCATATTTAACTTTATTGAAATAGATGGCCCTGTCGAACGTTTTATAAAACTCAGGGTAGCGTATAAAAATTAAATCGTGAACAGTTACCAGCGATGGAATATTGGTTTTATGTATTCCTTTGGGTAGTTCGTTACTTAATCCATGAAAAAGGTCCAGTTCTTTTTCCTTTAACTCTTCGCTTAGTTTAAAGGTGCGCCAAATTGATTTTTTCCATTTTGAATCAGATCTGGGCGGGGCTACAATTTTAAATGAGTCCTGCTTTTCCAGTAAGCCAATTTTAATCTCCGGAGTAAACAAAGTATACTCATTTTCGGAATAATATTTTTGTAGTGCATTTAACGTTGTTCGGCTGTAGTTTCCCAGGCCGGAGGTATTTAAAAATGCCCTTTTTGCGTCGAATCCTATTCTCATTTTCTGTATTGTTTGCGCCTAAAATACAAAAAAGGCCGGGTAAAAGTACCCGGCCCGAATATAATTTTTTGTGTTTTGATGTCTATACTTCAAAATCTTTTATTCCTTCGAAATTTAGTGTTGCGAAATAATCCTCAAGCGTTTCTGCGCGGCGTATTTCAGCCACATCGCCGTTTTCGCGCAGCATCAATTCGGCCGACCTTAGTTTTCCGTTGTAATTAAATCCCATTGAGTGCCCGTGAGCACCTGCATCGTGAATCACAACAATATCGTCGGGTTCCAGTTCGGGTAGCATTCGGTCGATGGCAAACTTGTCGTTGTTTTCACAAAGCGAACCGGTAACATCGTATTTTACATTTGCTTCAGCGTTCTCTTTTCCGGCAACGGTAATGTGGTGATACGCACCGTAAAGAGCTGGACGCATGAGGTTTGCCATACAAGCATCCAACCCTGCAAATGTTTTATAGGTTTCTTTAATGTGACGAACTTTTGTTACCAGGTATCCGTAAGGACCGGTAATCGCACGTCCCAGTTCGAAGAATATTTTTAAAGGCGCCAAACCATTGCCAACAATCATCTTGTTATAAAGCTTTTCAATTTCGGCACTTACAAATTCCAGGTCAACAGGTTTGTCTTCCGGTTTGTACGGAATTCCAACGCCACCACCCAGGTTAGCAAATTCAATTTTTACACCGGTCTCATTATAAACTTCAAGAATAAGTTTAAAGAGTATTTCAGCAGTTTCAACAAAATAAGTTTTATCTAATTCGTTTGAAGCTACCATGGTGTGAATTCCAAAATGTTTTACACCTTTTTCTTTTAAAATACGATAACCTTCAATTATTTGCTTGTGCGTAAAACCATATTTAGCGTCTTCCGGATGCCCAATAATCAGGTTTCCCTGTTTTAAATCGCCCGGATTGTAGCGCATACAAATGGTTTCGGGTAAGCCTACATTTTTCTCTACAAAGTCGATGTGCGAAATGTCATCGAGATTAATAATTGCACCCAGATCTTTTGCTAGCTGAAATTCGTAGGCAGGAGTATCGTTCGAAGTCAGCATAATTTCATTGCCGCTCATACCAATACGTTTTGCCAGTTCCAGTTCGGCAATCGAGCTGCAGTCAATTCCAAAACCTTCTTCACGCAAAACCTTCATCAGGTAAGGATTTGGAGCCGATTTTATGGCATAAAACTCTTTAAATCCTTCGTTCCACGAAAAAGCTTTTGTAAAGTAACGTGCATTTTCGCGCATTGCTTTCTCATCATATATGTGGAAGGGTGTTGGGTGTTTCTCAATTATTTTTTCCAGTTGTTCTTTTGAGAACGGTAATTGTTTTTGTGCCATTTTGTATCGTATTATAAAAGGAATACAAAAATAGAAATTAAGTTTAATGTCGTAGAATTATTCTAAATAAATGAAGGGATATGCGAATATGAATTAACCGGAAGTTTACAATTCTCAGGCTTCAACCAAATGCATGGCTGCTTTTATTCCGTCAGCAGCACTCGAAATAATACCTCCCGCATAACCGCTTCCTTCGCCAATCATATATAAATTATCGAATCCTTCTGCTAAGCCGTTTTTTTCGCGAATAACCTGTACCGGCGACGAGGTTTTGCTTTCAAAGCCTAAAAGGTTTCCTGTGTCAAAACCGCGCATTTTTCGGTTAAAATCAAGCAGTCCGGCTTGCATAGATTGAACCACAGGTTTGGGTAATAATTCCCATAGAGGAGCAGGTGTAAGTCCCAATGGGTAACTGCTTTCGAGGATTGTATTTTTATGTTTCAGTTTCAGAAAATCGGCAATTGAACATGCCGGGGCTGAATAGTTGGCAGAGAAGTTATAAAAAGCCTCTTCCAGTTTTTGCAGGTTATTCAGCGCATCAACCGGCGAAACTGTTTTCCCGGCCAGCTCATCGGGGTGGATTCCTGCGACACAGGCTGCATTGGCAAATTTCCCACTTCGCTGGTAATAGCTCATGCCGTTTACAATGTTGGTATGTTCGTAAGCTGCTGCCGGAACAACTGTTCCTCCGGGGCACATACAAAAAGAAAAGACCTGGTGTTTACCATCGGCAGGGGAGGTTACGCGGTATTCGGCGGCCTTTACTCCGGGAAGTGTGCTGTGTCCCCACTGTGCGTTGTTTATAATTTCCTGGCGGTGTTCCATCCGACTGCCGATTGCAAAATTCTTGGTTCGAAAAGGAATTCCGTTTTTTATCAGCATTTTATAGGTTTCGTAAGCCGAATGACCGGGTGCAATAAACAGCGCATCGGCCTGAATATTGCCTTTGCTGGTTTGTATTTCAGTTACTTTTGAATTGCGAATTACCACATTCTCCAGCAAGGTTTCAAAAAGAAATTTGCCACCAATATTTTCAAATTCAATTCGCAGGTTCTTTACAATTTTACGCAGGTTGTCGGTTCCCAGGTGAGGGTGCGCCATGTACATAATTTCTTCAGGAGCTCCGGCCTTTACATAACTTGCCAGAATAAATTGTTTCTCTTTCGAAATTCGTTTTGACCGCGATGTTAGTTTGCCATCCGAAAATGTTCCTGCTCCGCCTTCGCCAAAAGCATAATTATTTTGCGGATCGAAAACTCCGCCTTGTTCAAATGTTGCAATGGAACGGCTTCGTTTTTGTACTTCCGATCCGCGTTCGATTAAAGTAACTTCAAAACCGGCTTTTTGTAAAACAAATGCATTAAAAAAACCGGCAGGACCACTACCGACAACAACAATTTTTTTATTGCGTTTTTTGAATGGGATTTCCAGTTCTTCTTTGGTGTATTCTTCCCCGTTTTTTATTTCAGGCGAACTTACCACAACTTTTACAACCCAGAAGATTTTCGATTTTTTACGCGCATCCAGACTTTTGTTTTCAATTTGAAAATCAAAGTTCTTTATACGAAGCTCTTTTGAGATATTTTTTCTAAGTAGCTCGTCTGAGTAATCGGTTGGCAATTTTAATGTTACTGCTTTGTATCCCATTGAATAAAAATTTCAGTCCAAAAGTACAGAATAGCAGAATCATTTGGAACATCCAAATAAAAATCGCAGAATTTTATTGTAACTAATTCTAAATGAACGCGTCCTATGTGTGTGAAAGTCTGAATAGTTTTATCGCCGGATGAATTAAAAGCGGAAAAACTAATTTTCACATGTTAAAATCAGTTGTTTATCGAAAAAATGGGAATGGTAAACCGGAAATTATCCAATTTTAACAAGCCAACCTGGAAAACAGGAAAAACAAAAAACAAAAACAACGAAGTCTTTGCTTCAGAAAACAGTTCAAGCCATGATTAGTCTAAACAATTTGCACAAATCTTATGTAACGGGTAGCAATTCGCTTCACGTATTAAAAGGAATCGATCTTGAAATAAAACAGGGAGAATTTGTTTCGATAATGGGATCGTCGGGTTCCGGCAAATCAACTCTACTAAATATCCTTGGTATTTTGGATAACTACGACGAAGGTTCGTATTATTTAAACGGGGCATTAATAAAAGATATGTCGGAAAAGAAAGCGGCCAAACTTCGAAACGAATTAGTAGGTTTTGTTTTTCAGTCGTTTAACCTTATTTCGTTTAAAAATGCGATGGAGAATGTGGCACTTCCACTTTATTACCAGGGAATACCCCGTAAAAAAAGAAACAAAATTGCCCTGGAATACCTCGATAAAGTAGGTCTTCTGGACTGGGCTACTCACTTGCCAAACGAGATGTCGGGAGGACAAAAACAAAGAGTGGCTATTGCCCGATCGTTGATTTCGCAACCAAAAATAATTTTTGCCGACGAGCCAACCGGAGCGCTCGATACTTCAACTTCGTACGAGGTGATGAATATTCTGAAAGAAATTAATGCCGATGGAATAACAGTTATACTGGTAACGCACGAACACGATATTGCCGGCATGACTCAAAAAATCGTTCATCTAAAGGATGGTGGTATTGATAAGATTATCAAAAACGGTGATTTAAAACACTTTCAGCATCAATACGCTAAAGAGCTGGAAACAGCTTAAGTAAGTCGTAGTGTTCAGTCTTAGTTTGCAGTTCAATACTCTGAACTTTAAACGCTAAACTTTAAACTTTACTATCATGTTTGATATCGATAAATGGCAGGAGATTTTTGCTACTATCAAAAAAAATAAGATGAGGACTTTCCTCACCGGATTTAGTGTTGCCTGGGGAATTTTTATGTTAATGATTCTTTTGGGGGCCGGAAACGGTTTGAGTAATGGTGTTTCGCAAAATTTTATGCGCGACGCCGTAAATGCAATGTGGTTGTGGAGCGGTCGTACCAGTATTCCATACCAGGGCATGAAAGAAAACCGTGAAATTCGGTTTACCAATGCCGATTATGAAATTTTAAAAGACCTGGAAGGAATTGAGCATACTTCGGGGCGGTATTATATTGGAGGAAACGTTTTTGCCTATGGGAATGAATATGGCGAATATACAGCCGTTACTTGTCATCCCGATTTAAAGGACGTAGAATCAATTGAAATTGTAGAAGGGCGTTTTGTAAACCAGGTAGATATTAACGAAACCCGAAAATCGGTAGTTCTGGGTAAGGACATTTACGATGCCTTGTTTAAAGAGAAAAATGCCATTGGCGAGTACATTCGTGTAAATAATATTCCGTTTAAAGTAGTAGGAATTTGCAAAGAAGGTGGAGGCACGCGCCACCGAAATGCTTATATTCCGGTAACTACCGGGCAGAAGGTTTTTAACGGTTCCAACCGCTTGCACAACTTTGCTCTTACCATTAATGCAGAAACTCTGGAAGAAAGTCAGGCTGTAGAAAAAAGGGTGCGCGAAACACTGGCCCGAAAACATAAATTCGATGCAAGCGACGAATCGGCAATGGGGTCATACAATAAACTGGAAGACGTGATTCAGACCATGAAAATTTTCCAGGCCATTGATATCTTTATTTGGATAATTGGTATTGGAACTCTGATTGCCGGAGTAGTTGGCGTAAGTAATATTATGCTGATTGTGGTAAAAGAGCGCACCAAAGAAATTGGAATCCGGAAAGCAATTGGAGCCAGTCCTGCTTCAGTTATCGGATTGATTTTGCTGGAATCAGTTATTATAACCACCATTGCCGGGTACATTGGCCTGGTGTTGGGTACCGGTTTAATGGAAGGCATCAATTTTTTAGTTGAAAAGCAGTTTGAGGCTTCGGCCGCAACAAACGGTGGAAATGGTGAAACGCTTTTCAGAAATCCTACGGTAGATTTAAATGTGGCAATGATGGCGACTGCACTGTTGGTATTTGCCGGCGCAATTGCAGGTTATATTCCGGCAAAAAGAGCAGCCCGCATCAAGCCGATTGTAGCCTTGCGCGATGAATAACTCCGGACTTAAAACTTAAAACTCAGAATTGAAATGTTTGATTTAGATCTTTGGAAAGAAATACTTAGCGCCTTAAAGAAAAACCGGATGCGGAGTTTTATGACTGCTTTTGGGGTTTTCTGGGGAATTTTTATGCTGATTGTAATGTCAGGAGCTGGCAGGGCACTGGAAAATGGTGTTATGGACGGCATCAAAGCTTTTGCTTCAAACTCTGCTTTCTTTTGGACAGAAAGAACCAGCAAACCCTACAAAGGCTTTCAGCGCGGAAGACGATGGAGTTATAAAAACACCGATATAGAATACATAAAAGCCAATATTCGTGATATTGAATATTTGTCGCCACGTTTATTTGGTCCGCGAACTTTTGAAGGAGACAATACTGTTCGGGGCAAAAAAACAGGAGCCTTTAATATTTATGGAGATTATCCCGAATTTTTCAAAATCGATCCGTGGACACCTCTTCAGGGCAGGTTAATTAACGAGATTGACATTCTTCACAGCCGTAAAGTGGTGAACATTGGCGAGCGGGTTGTTGAAGTTTTATTTGAAAAAGGTGAAGATCCTGTTGGCGAGTACATTAAAATAAATGGAGTCTATTTTCAGGTAGTAGGAGTAGTAAAGGGCGAAACCCGGGTAAATATTGGAGGTGGAAGAAAAAACGAAACCATAATTATGCCATTTTCAACTATGCAAAAAGCCTTTAACATTGGCGACGATGTCCATTTCTTTTCTGTAACGTCGCAACCCGGTGTTCCGGTAAGCCGGGTGGAAGCACGCTTAAAAGAGCTGTTAAAGGAAAGACACAGTATTGCTCCTGATGATCAACAGGCAGTTGGCTCGTTCAATATTGAAGTAGAGTGGAAAAAATACATGGGATTATTTACCGGAATTCAGATTCTTACCTGGATTGTGGGTATTGGAACACTGCTGGCGGGTGTGATCGGTGTTAGTAACATAATGTTGGTAATTATAAAAGAACGCACACAGGAAATTGGAATTCAACGCGCCATTGGTGCAACACCCGGAAAAGTGATTATGCACATTGTAGCAGAAAGTGTATTTCTTACAGTAGTAGCCGGTTACATCGGACTTGCTCTTGGGGTGGGATTGCTTGAGTTGCTAAATATGGTTTTGGAAATGAATGCCGGTGGCGGAGACGATGTTTTCTTTCGCCGCCCTGAAGTCAGTTTCCAAATGGCAGTTGGTGCCTTGACCGTTTTAGTGATTTCCGGGGTTTTTGCCGGATTAATACCAGCCAAACGTGCGGTAAGTATAAAACCCATTGATGCACTGCGCGACGAAGGAATTTAAAAAGAACAAAGCAAAGTAATTAAGCAAAAAAAATACAAACGAACTGCGATTAATACGAAGTTCTGAAAGAAACAAAAAACAATTAGTCATGAAAAAAGTAGTACGAATTTTAGGAGTAATAATTTTAGTTGGTGCATTTGGAGGAACTTTGTTCTTCTTGTACAACAAATCGAAAAAGAAAGAAGATGTTTTCGAAAACAAAAATCCGTTTTACAGCGATGTTGTAATGAAAACTGTAGCTACCGGATCGGTAGTGCCGCGTTTTGAGATTGAAATAAAACCACAGGTTTCGGGGATTATCGATGAACTTTACCTCGAGCCGGGCGATCGTGTTACCAAAGGGCAGGTGGTTGCAAAAATCAAAATTATACCAGATATGGTAACTTTAAATGCAGCAGAAACTCGTTTAAACCGGGCAAAAATTAATTTCGAAGATGCGCAGATTGATTACGACCGCCAACAAAAGTTATTCGATAAAAATGTAGTTTCATACGAAGAGTTTAAAATATCGAAGGTTGCCTACGATTCGGCCAAAGAAGAACTAACTGCGGCGGAAAATAATCTTGAATTAATTAAAAATGGTGTAACAAAAAAGGCCGAAAGTGCTACTAATACGCTGGTACGTTCTACAATTGATGGAATGGTACTGGATGTGCCGGTTGAAGAAGGGAATTCGGTAATTCAGGCAAATACATTTAACGATGGAACCACAATTGCTTCGGTAGCCGACATGCAGGACATGATTTTTGAGGGGAATGTTGACGAAACCGAAGTGGGGAAAATTAAGGAAGGAATGCCGATTGAACTGGAAATTGGAGCAATTGATAAAGAAAAATTTGCCGCTGTTTTGGAATACATTTCGCCCAAAGGAGTGGAAGAAAATGGGGCTATTCAGTTTGAGATAAAAGCAAATGTACAGCTTACCGAGGACCAGTTTATCAGGGCCGGTTACAGTGCCAATGCCAATATTGTTCTGGAGAAAAAAGACAGTGTAATGGTTATTCCTGAAGGTTTGCTGAAGTTTGAGAACGATTCGTCTTATGTGGAAATAAATACCGGCAACGCTGAATTGCCAAATTATGAAAAACGCTTTGTAAAAACCGGTTTGTCGGATGGAATCAATATTGAGATTACCGAAGGATTAAAATTGGAAGATAAGGTAAAGGGAGAGAAAATTGATCCGAAGAAGATAAAAGAAGGTGAAGCGAAAAAAGGATAGAGCCGGGAAATTAAAACATACGCATTTGTATTGACTGCGATAGTTAAAGTCGCAGAGAGTCGGGGAATGGAAGCGTAAGAAGAAACAAATCAGAAATGGATAAATAAAGTTTAGGGAGTTTCTGAGCTTTATGTAAATTAGTAGCAACAAAAAACAATATAAAATGAAGAATCTTTCAGCCTTATTTTTAGGGGTATTATTACTGCTCGGAGCAACAAGTTTAAAATCTCAGAATGTGTGGGATCTGCAAAAATGTTTCGATTATGCTATCGAAAATAATATCAGTATAAAACAGCAGGCGTTAAATACACAGTATAATCAGAACCTGGTACAACAGGCGAAAGACGATAAACTGCCAAATTTGAATGGACAGCTGGGAAATAACTTTAGTTTTGGACGTTCGCTGACGAATAGAAATACTTATACCGATTTGAATTCAGCCGGTATTTCTGGAGGTTTAAGCACTGACCTGACTTTGTTTAACGGAATGATCTTAAACAATACGGTAAAACAGCGCGAACTCGATCTGGAAGTTACTTTGCATGAATTGCAAAAAACCAAGGACGATATTATGTTGGCAATTGCAGCCGAGTATCTTGAAATTTTATTTTCAGAAGAAGTTATCCTGGTTTCGGAAGCCAACATTGAAGTTACAAAACAACAGATCAACCGCACCAAACAACTGGTCGAAGCCGGAAGTCTGGCAAAAGGTGCTTTGCTTGAAATTGAAGCGCAGCTTGCCCGCGAAGAATTACAATTGGTAAACGACCAAAACCGTATTCAACTGGCTTATTTAAATTTATACCAGTTTTTGGAATTGCCGATTGCCGAAAGTTTTAAGGTAGAAAAACCAAAATTACCCGATTTAAAGGCAAACTTAACCATGATGAATGCGTTCGACGTATTTCAAAATGCCATTCATATACGACCCGAAATAAAAGCAGCACAACTTCGGGTGCAGAGTGCTATGAAACAACTGGAGATTGCCAAAGGGAACCGATATCCAAGCTTATCATTAGGCGCAAATTATTACACCGATTACAGTAATGTTAATAAAATATACGATCTTGAGACAGGAGATGATTTGGGAGTAATATCGTTCGGAGACCAGTTGAAAAATAATAGAAGGTACGGATTTGGCTTTTCTTTAAACATACCAATATTTAACCGTTTCCAGGTTAAAAACAGTATTTCTAACTCAGAATTACAGATTGCCGATTACGAATACCGGTTGCAGACTGCCAGAAACGTTTTACGAAAAGATATTGAATTGGTCTATACAAATGCACTTGCTGCGCTAAATCGCTATATTTCAACAGAAAAAGCTGTAAGGTCGATGAAAGAAGCTTTTCGGTATACCGAAGAAAAATTTAATGTTGGAATGATAAATTCGGTTGAATACAACCAAAGTAAAAATAACTTAACCGTTGCTCAATCGGATTTGCTACAGGCTAAATACGAATACATTTTCCGTACTAAAATACTTGATTTCTACAACGGTGTTCCTATCACCTTGTAGTAAATCAATGCTTGAACATTGTTTTTTGTGCCCTGACGGTTGCCGTCAGGGCTTTTTATTGCGCTTAATTTTTCTGAGACTTTTGGGATAATAAGATTCTGACTATTTTTGAAGAATGAAACGACCATGACAAATTTTTGCCACATGTATATAATTAAAATCATGGGAGTTCCATCTTATACTTTTGAAAATAAACAATTTTAATAAGATGAAACAAAAATTAATTCTGCTGATCTGTCTTTTTTGCTTTGCATTTTCCGGAAATGTATTGTTTGCA
This sequence comes from uncultured Draconibacterium sp., assembly GCA_947492175.1. Taxonomy (GTDB): domain Bacteria; phylum Bacteroidota; class Bacteroidia; order Bacteroidales; family Prolixibacteraceae; genus Draconibacterium. Next base: position 131,294 of record CANLMQ010000014.1, read on the forward strand.
AAAGGTGTAAAACCAAATATTATTCTGATAAACATCGACGACATGGGCTGGCGCGATGTTGGTTTTATGGGATCGGAATACTACGAAACTCCCAATATTGATGCATTGGCTGCCGATGGAATGATTTTTACAAATGCATATGCTGCCGCTTCAAACTGTGCTCCCAGCCGGGCTTGTCTGATGAGCGGGCAATGGACTCCACGCCATGGTATTTATACTGTTGCGAACTCAGACCGGGGAAAAAGCATGGACAGAAAACTCATTCCTGTCGTCAACAATGATTATATGTCTGATGATAATTTGCTTATTCCGAAAGTGCTGAAGAAGGCCGGTTATTTAACCTGTCATGCAGGGAAATGGCATCTGACCGACAATCCGTTGTTGTGTGGTTTCGATGTAAATATTGGTGGCAGTCATGCCGGAAATCCCGGAAGTTATTATCCCCCATATAAAAATGTGCCTTCGTTAAAAGCACCTTCAGATGATTATTATTTAACCAATCTGGTGATGGATAAAACCCTGGACTTTCTGAATTCTACAGATGATAAACCTTTTTTCCTGTATTATTCTCCATATGCAGTTCATACGCCAATACATCCGGTAAAAGACCTGCTTCCCAAATACAAGAACAAAACAGAGTGGAACGGACAAAAGAATGCAGAGTATGCTACCATGGTAGAAAATCTGGATAAACAAATAGGAAGGATGATTTCGTTGCTTAAAGAAACCGGGAAATTGGAAAATACGTTTATCCTTTTTATTTCTGATAACGGAGGTGTATATAAAATTACAAAACAATGGCCGTTACGAGCCGGAAAGGGAGCCTATTATGAAGGAGGAATTCGCGAACCCATGTTTGCATTCTGGCAGGGAAAAATTAAGAAAAATACAAAATCGGATGTGCCGGTAACCAACATCGATTTTTATCCAACCCTATTGGAAGTCGCCGGAATTACCAAACCTGAAAGCAAAGTGCTGGATGGGCAGTCGATTGTTCCGGTTTTGACAAAAAACAAATTATTGGAAGAACGCCCGCTTTTTTGGCATTTCCCAATATATCTGGAGTCGGGGAACAAAGAAACTCAGGATATGCTTTTCAGAACCCGCCCCGGTTCTGCAATCCGGCTGGGTGACTGGAAACTGATTCAGTATTTCGAAAATAACGAGATAGAGCTTTATAATCTGAAAGAAGACATAGGCGAGAAAAATAACCTGGCAACTTGTGAGCCTGAAAAAGTAAAGGAGCTTACTGATATTCTAGAGACCTGGAGAAAAGAAACGAATGCTCCCGTTCCGACAGAATTGAATCCCGATTATCAGGAAAACTAACAATCTGATTCTAATTTCTTAAAAACAGAAAAATACAATCGAAAATGAAACATAATCTAACGCTACTAATTTGTTTTTTCTGTTTAGCAGGAAATATACTGTTTGCGCAAAACTCAAAACCTAATTTTATAATTATACTGGCCGATGATCTCGGTTATGCCGATTTAAGTTTAAATGGAAGTACACAAATTCCAACTCCAAATATTGATAAACTGGCAGAAGGAGGAATTAAGTTTACCAACGGTTATGTTTCAGGTCCTGTTTGCAGTCCGTCGCGGGCAGGTTTGTTAACCGGTAGAAACCAGGTGCATTTTGGACATGATAATAATTTGTCTGCTGTTCAACCCGGATTTGATGAGGAATATAATGGTTTGCCATTAACTGAAACTACCATTGCCGCCCGACTAAAAAAGCTGGGGTATGTAACCGGGTTAATTGGGAAATGGCATTTGGGAGAAGCACACAAGTTTCATCCGCTTCAGCGTGGCTTCGATGAAATGTGGGGTTATACCGGAGGAGGCCATGATTATTTTACTTCAGAACCAAACGGGAAAGGATACAAATGTCCGATTGAGTGTAACTACAAAACACCCCAAACGATTACTTATATTACCGATGATAAAGGAGATGAGTGTGTAGATTTTATTAAACGTCATAAAAACGAACCTTTCTTTTTGTTTGCTTCGTTTAATGCACCGCACGCACCTATGCAAGCCACCGAGACCGATTTGGAGCTTTTTAAACACATAAAAAATGAAAAACGCCGGAAATACTGTGCAATGGTTTATCGGTTGGATGTTAATGTTGGTCGAATTATGAAAGCGCTGAAAACAAACGATCTGAGTCAAAATACAATGATCGTTTTTTTGAGCGATAATGGTGGCCCCTGCGACAGTAATGCATCAATTAATGCCCCGTTTAACGGACAAAAAGGGATATTGCTGGAAGGAGGAATTCATGTTCCCTTTATAATGAATTGGCCGGCTCAGTTGCCTGCAGGAGAAACCTATGAGCATCCGGTTTTATCACTTGATTTAGCTGCTACATTTTTTGAACTGGCCGGCGGAGAAGTTACCGAAGAGGTTAAGTTCGACGGAGTTAATTTGATGCCGTACTTGTCGGGTGAAAATTCAGGTCAACCTCATGAATCAATGAACTGGCGGTTTACGATTAGTGCTGCTATACGCGAAGGGAAATGGAAACTGGTACGTTTACCCGATCGTTTACCCTTGCTTTTTGATTTATCGAAGGATGTTTCAGAGCAAAATAATGTGGCTTTGGAGAATCTGGAAGTTACAGAGTCGCTTTTGCAAAAACTTGGACAGTGGGATGTTAAACAAATGCATCCGGTATTTATGGAAGGTGCTGTTTGGAAAGCTCGCCAGCTTAAGCTTTACGATGCTAAATATCAGTTAACACAACCCCGATAGTAGTCTGTTTTTAAAGCGATTTAATTAACTCCGAAAAGTACTGTTGCTTTATTTCAGTAATCGTGACCAACATTACTTTGTACTTTTCACAATTTAAATATCTTTGCTGCTTATAACTTTATACCTAAATCAATTAAAACTAGTTTTGTATGAAATTATTTCTGGTTTTTCTGTTTGTAATTTGTGTCCTTTCTTCAGGAGCCAATGGTATTTCAAAAACAAAAAACGATCCCGTTATAAATACATTCAATAAAGAATTTGTTTACCATGTAAAAAAGGCAAAATCAGTCATAAAAATAGATGGTATTATTGAAGAAGCAGATTGGGAGATTGCGCAAAAAGCCGATAAATTTTATAAGGTACTTCCGGTTGACAGCGGCTATGCAACCCAACCTTCAACCATGATGATGACCTACGACGACAAAGCTTTATATGTAGCACAAATATTTTACGATACCATTCCCGGGAAACGGGTTATGGAATCATTCAGACGCGACTTTAGTTTTGGGAATAACGATAACCTGTTGATTTTCTTTGATACGTTTCTTGACCAAACCAATGGTTTTTCATTTGGTGTTTCGGCTTCGGGAGCAAAGTGGGATGGTATTATGAGTAACGGGCACAGTGTATCGCTGGATTGGGACTGCAAGTGGGAATCGAAAACAAAACATTACGATGATTGCTGGGTAACAGAAATGCGTATTCCATTTAAATCTGTCCGGTATCCGAATGGAAGTAAAATATGGAATGTGAATTTTAGCCGGCTGGATTTAAAGTCGAACGAAAAATCGGCGTGGGCACCTGTTCCCCGTCAGTTTCCGACAGCTTCGCTCGCTTACACCGGAGTCATGAAATTTGAAGAGTCGTTGCCAAAATCAAAAACACAATTCTCGTTAATTCCTTATTTACTAGGAGGTGCCGCAAAAGATTTTGAAGCCGGCACAGGTACTGATTACCGAAAAGATTTTGGATTTGATGCCAAAGTTGGAATTTCATCATCGATGACACTGGATCTGACCTATAATCCGGATTTTGCACAGGTTGAAGTAGATCAACAGGTTGCCAATATAGACCGTTTTGAATTGTTTTTCCCCGAGAAACGTCAGTTCTTTTTGGAGAACAGCGACCTTTTTTCCGATTTTGGAGCTCATTCTGCAACACCTTTTTTCTCACGTCGGATTGGATTGGATGCACCAGTTTTGGCGGGTGCCAGATTAAGTGGAAAAATAGGAAACAACTGGCGAATTGGTTTTATGAATATGACTACCGAAAAAACAAATGAATATCTTGCCCGGAATTTTACGGTTGCATCGATTCAGAAAAAGGTTTTTGCGAGATCTAACTTCGGATTCATCTTTGTAAATAAAGAGTATCTGAATCAGCCAGCAGACACCACCGTGTTTAACCGGGTGTTTGGATTTAACTATAACCTGGCCAGTTCAAATAACTATTGGAGTGGGAAGTTTTATTACCACCGTTCGTTTCAACCCGATAGTCCTGATAAACAATATTCGCAAGGGGCATCAATTAGTTACAGCTCTAAAAACTTTCAGGCAGAGTTTTTTCAGCGTTCGGTTGGCAAAAATTATAATGCAGAAACAGGTTACGTAAAACGTACCGGATACAACCTTTTTAGTCCGGAGTTTACCTATCTTTTTGTTCCCAATAAAAAGGTTGTAAGTCATGGATTATCGTTCGAAAGCGATATGTATTTCGATGAAGATTACCATAAGATTGATCATGAAAATACCATTGCCTATAAATTTCAGTTTGAAAACAGATCGGCTTTGGAATTTGGGTACAAAGATTATTTTGTGGAATTGCAGAATGATTTTGATCCCACCCATCAGGGAGAAAATTACTTGCAAGCTGGAACCAAATACGATTATGGAGGTATTTATGCAGTATACAACTCTACGCGTAAAACAATGTTTAACTGGCAGGCCGAAGCTGCAAAAGGGACTTTCTTTAGTGGAAATATGCAGTATGTTCAGGGGGAGATTGGTTATCGCTTTCAACCATACGTAAATCTTTCAATGAATTTTAATTATACGGATATGGATTTGGGCGATCCGTTCGAACGTACTCAGTTTCTGTTGGTTGGACCAAAAGTAGATATCACGTTTACCGATAAAATCTTCTGGTCGACTTTTGTACAATACAACGAGCAAATTCAGAACCTGAATATTAATTCGCGTTTTCAGTGGAGATACCAGCCTGTGTCGGATATTTACCTGGTTTACACCGACAATTATTTTACCGGAAACTGGAATGGACGTAATCGGGCAATTGTATTAAAAATGACGTACTGGCTAAACTGATTACAGGGAAATTCATGAGCAAAATCATAACAATTTCACGCTTGTTAACAGATTTCTTACCTAATTGTTAAACCGTATTTGGGGAATTTGTTTTATTTCAAACATCAGGAAAATAAATTAACTTTGCCTGCCTTAAAACAATTTGACTATTAATTGTTTAAGATAAATAATAGATTTTGTAACAATATAAAACTCACTAGTAAGATGAAAGTAACAGTAGTTGGAGCTGGAAATGTTGGAGCAACTTGCGCTCAGATTGTAGCAGAGAAGAACATCGTTCAAGAGGTTGTTCTTTTGGATATTAAAGAAGGTGTTTCGGAAGGCAAAGCTTTGGATTTGTGGCAAACTGCCCCAATCAATTGGTACGATACCCGCTTAGTTGGTTCTACTAACGATTATGCAAAAACTGCCGACTCAGAAGTTGTTGTTATTACTTCGGGTGTTCCACGTAAACCAGGAATGAGCCGTGATGACTTAATTTCGATTAACGCAGGAATTGTTAAAAGTGTTACCGAAAACATTGTTAAATACTCACCTAATGCAAAAATAATTATCGTTTCAAATCCTTTGGATGTAATGACTTATGCAGCAGCGGTTACAGCTAAAATGCCTAAAAATCAGGTAATGGGAATGGCTGGTATCCTTGATACTGCCCGCTACCGTGCGTTCCTGGCTGAAGCATTGGACGTTTCTCCACGCGATATTTCTGCATTGTTAATGGGCGGACATGGTGATACAATGGTACCGCTTCCACGTTATACAACTGTAGCAGGTATTCCTGTAACCGAGTTGATTGACGAAGATAAATTGGATGCAATTGTTGATCGCACTAAAAAAGGTGGTGGCGAATTGGTTAACCTTATGGGAACTTCTGCCTGGTATGCACCTGGTTCTGCAGCAGCTCAAATGGTTGAAGCAATTGTTATGGATCAAAAACGTGTTTTCCCTTGTTGTGTGAAATTAGAAGGTGAGTGGGGATTAAACGACATGTTTGTTGGAGCACCTGTTGTGTTGGGTAAAAACGGAGTTGAAAAAGTAATCGAAGTTGCCTTAAACGAAGATGAAAAACAACTGCTTTACGATTCAGCAAACTCTGTAAAAGGAGTAATGGATGTTCTTGACGGAATGAATATTCTGTAAGCAATAAATAAATTTATATAAAAACGGTTGATTCTTCGGAGTTAGCCGTTTTTTTATGAGCATGAATATTCCGGAAATTGTAAAGTTCAAATTCCGGGTTTCCTAATTAAACCAGAAAAACTACTTTTATCCCATGCGATATAAACTACCCATTAAAATAATCGAGCTCGAATCGGATAATTATCACCTGGTTGTTTTTTCCGAATTTCAGGATGGAACAAAAGTAAACTGGGTGATTGATACCGGGGCATCCAAAACGGTCTTTGATAAAAACCTGGCAGCACAGTATTTATTAAGCGAAGACGAGTCGGAGGAATTGCATTCGGCAGGGATTAACGATGAAACAATAAAAACATCGATTGGATACTTAAATCCGTTTGTATTAGGCAGCCTGAAAGTAGAACATCTGAAAGTTGCTTTACTGGATATGTCGCACATCAACGAACTTTATTCAAAAGCTGTCGATATTCAGATTTGTGGTTTAATTGGCAGCGACTTTTTGGTAAACTACGGGGCAGTTATCGATTACAAAAGAAAACGCCTTGTGTTATCTGCTTCTAAAAAGTGAATCTGTATCTGTCGAATTTTTAGCACTCCGTTTAATCATTAATTTTCCAGGAATTTATGATTGCCGTTAATGCTTCCTTCTGATCGGTAGTATTATAGGTTAGTGTGGTATGCAGAAAAAAGTCATTCCTGATTACGACATAGTGCGTTTGTTTTATTTCCAGATTTGGTATACTTAAAGTATTGTCGAGCGTTTGACATTCTATATTATTTCCCAGCACAATTTCTTTTATATCGGAAAACGATGACTGTACATTCTCGTATTGTTTCTTAGTTTGTTTTAAATAGTCCACCTCATTTCTACATTCAGGCCGACGCGAAATGTGTTCGGCAATTATTGCAAAGTTGGGTTTAAATCCATCCTTTTTATCTTCTTTAAAAATTGTAAGTAAATTGGCCATTAAAACCTTGGTGTTCTCTGCGGTTGATTGAAAGAGGGAATTACTGGTTATTGCAGAGTCTGTCTCTATTTCTATCTCACCAATGGTTTCTACAGTCCATTCTTCAGGAATCTGCAACTGAAAATTAAAAAATTGGTTTGTGTAAACTCCGTTTTCAATTGTCCCGGAAGCAACCGTTTCTGGGTGGTTGTACCTGCAATTTGAAAGAAATAACAAAGAAAGAATCAAGATTGTTAGATTTAACTGCTTTTTCATTTTAAATGTAATTCGCCTGGTTAGTTGACTGATAATGACAGATAAAGATAGATAAAGCTTGTAAATATCTTTGTTTATTCAATGGCTTTTTCAATACTTCTCAATCTTGTTTTGGGTATTCCTTTTCTTCATTCTCACCTGTTGAGGATAGTTAATAGAAACAGGTTTTTCAGGTACAATTGCAGGAGTACTTTTCCTCGAATGCGTACCTAAGGACAAACTTTATGCGGGCTCGTCATCCGTCGGTTAATCGACCGAGGCCAGCACTCTCATCTTTTGCAACTTTCATTAGACCCGCGGCCTTTTTTGATCAAGTGCTGAATCAAAACAAAACCTTACTGAGAGCGGGAAGCTCCGAGAAATCGAGGAGATCAGCCGTCCGAAGTTAGGCTTTGTGAAGATGAAGTGCGAAGAGCAAAAGTTGCCTTGACTTTCCTGTTTACTCGTTGTGTCAAGACAACGAGTAAAATCCGCCTGATAAGGCAAAAGAAAATCAAGATATAGTAGTTATTATATTATCGTTCCCCAGAAAATTTCAACCGATTCAAGATTCAACTCCAATTACATTGAATTATGCCAAAATATATGAATCAACATTAAACTGTTAATTCTTATTTGTACTAAAAAAGGTGTTAAAATGGAATCATTCATTATTTTCGGAAAAAATTTCGTAAAGCACTATGTTTAAATTTAATAATCTTAAAATTCGCAACAAACTTCGGGTTTTAAGCGTTTTTTCGTTTTTGAGTTTAATTATTCTCGGAGGAATTTCAAATTTCTTTTATAACACAGGAAAGACACTGAGTTTAGTAATCAATGCTGAACGAGTTCATAACCTTACTTTTCAGAGTGGAATTGAAGATTATTACCGGTACCAGATAACTGAGGAGGGAGAATACCTGGATGAAGCGCTGATGAAAATGCAGCAAGCCAACGAGATGGCTTATTATTTTGGGATCAGTGATCAGTTGGCAGAGCTTCCAATGGAACAATTCAGCGATACTCTCTACCATTATTATAAAGAGGCGTACAGTTATAAACGGTCGAATGCCGACTTAATGGCAGGCCGACTTAAGCTGCTTAGCGTTATTCAGCAGGAGAAGTTAATTGAAGCACAACAAATTGCATTGGAAGGTTACAACCTGGGGAATGGTATTCGGAATCGGATTATTTCTGGTGAAGCCAATCACGAAGAGATGGACGGATTGATAAAGGCCGATCTGGACCAGATGAAGATATTCTATGGCGATTTTGCAACTGCTGTTAAAGGATTAATAGAATACGTGAACCGTTTATTATATGTCGGGATTTTTCTTATTGTATTATTATTAATACTGACTGTTGCCAGTATCTCAAGTTTTATCTCCAAATCAATAAGAGAGCCGGTTGGCGAAATGGTTAACCAATTTAGCAACATAGCAAAAGGCAACTTGAATACGGATCTCACAATCGACTCAAAAAATGAAATAGGAGAGTTAGCCCGTTCATTCCGAAGACTTCAGCAAGGTTTTCGCGAAGTGATTACATATACAAAAAAAGTGGCCGATGGAGACTACAGTGGCCAGATTCAGCCACGCTCCGATGAGGATGAAATGAGTATTGCTCTGAATAAAATGGCAGAAAAACTTAAGGAGTCTCATGAAAAATTTAATCAGGATGCGTGGTTTAAATCGGGACTTAACAGTATAAACGAAAAACTCAACAGTGTTGATGCACTTGAAGAAATTGCCGGAATGTCTCTTTCCTTTTTAGCAGATAGTTTACATTCTCAGTTGGGAAGTATCTATATCTTCAGGAAAGAGCATCAGCACCTGGTTCCATTGAGTTATTTGGGACTGGATTCTAAAAAGATTAATAAGCGGATTAAACTAAATGAAGGAATAATCGGACAAGTGGCTCATTCGGAGCAGATGAAAATTCTTACGGATATTCCCGAAGATTTGTATTCTACCTTTTCAACTGCAGGTACCTATAAACCAAGGCAGATAGTGGTTATGCCACTTGTTTTTAATAAATCACTGGTGGGAGTTCTCGAATTAACTTCTTTGTACGCGTACACAGCTATTGAACTTGATTTTCTTAAACAGGTATCGGTAATAATTGCGATTAAACTGAATTCGGCAGAAAGCAGGATACGCACAAATGAACTGCTCAAGAAAACACAGGATCAGGCCAGTGAGTTGCAGGTACAGCAGGAAGAACTTCGTGTTGCTAACGAAGAGTTAACCGAGCATGCAAAAGTACTGACAGAGAATGAAAAGAAACTGCAGGTTCAACAAGAGGAATTGCGCGTAGCAAATGAGGAGTTGGAAGAACGTACGCGTCAGTTGGAAGTACAAAAGGAAGACATTGTAAGAAAGAACAACCAATTAACGGAAACTCACGATCAGCTGGAGAATAAAGCAAAAGAACTGCAGCAGGCCAGCCAGTACAAATCTGAGTTCCTGGCCAATATGTCGCATGAGCTTCGCACTCCCTTAAATAGTTTGCTGATATTGTCGAATTTGCTGAGTAACAACAAAAAAGGAAACTTAACCGATGATCAGGTTGAATCGGCAAAAATCATTCATAAAAGCGGATCAGACCTACTTCATTTAATCAATGAGATTCTCGATCTTTCAAAAATTGAGGCAGGGAAAATGAATCTTGAGGTTCTTGAGGTTGAGGCTTCGGATTTACAGAACGAAATAGTAATGAACTTCAAAGCAATGGCCGATGACAGAAGTCTGGATTTTGAAGTGAACATTAATCCGGCTTTCCCGCAGAAGTTATTAACCGACCGCTATCGTTTAATGCAAATTATAAAAAACCTGGTGTCGAATGCTCTGAAATTCACGAATGCCGGGAAGGTTGCTGTCGATTTTATTCCAACTGCTGATAAGGTAAAATTCAAAACTGCCGGACTGGATTCTTCAAATACCTGTTGTGTTAAAATTTCGGATACGGGCGTTGGTATTCCTAAGGAAAAACTTGAATTTATATTTGAAGCATTTCATCAGGCAGATGGAAGTATCTCCCGCAAATTTGGCGGAACCGGGCTTGGGCTTTCCATCTCGCGCGAACTGGTAAAAATGTTGGGTGGCGAAATACAATTGGAAAGCCAGCTTAACGAAGGTACTTGTTTTTACGTTTATCTGCCGGTTGAGCAGTCGGAACAAACAGTGGTAACCAAGGCTCCTGAACAGGTGAATAAAGTGGAAATAAAAGACCCTGAGATTGAAGTTGTTGCAAATAAGCAAGAAACCGACTTGCCTGTTTTTCTGGAAGACGACCGCAACGAAAGTGGCGATGAACAAATCGTTCTTGTGATTCATCCGATCAAAATCCAGGCACAAAAAATAATGCAACAGGTAAGGGAAAAGAATTTCAGGGTGATTGTTGCTCCAACAATTCCGGAAGGTATATCGTTGGCAGAAAGGTACAAACCTAAAGCAATTATGCTGGCTGTTGAACTGGCCAGAAGGAATCATCCCGGATATCTTAAACTAAGGAAGCATAAACTGCTTGGTAAATTACCGGTACATGTTATTAGTCCCATCGATCACGATGTTTATAAAGAGCCATCTGAATTAAAAACCCTGGAAACGGTCGAATTTTCAGATGCTTTGAAATCGCTGGAGAATCATTTTAACAGTTCTTTGAAAAAAATGCTGATTGTGGAAGATAATGTACAAACACAGAAAGTTATTCAAACATTATTGCACGATTTCCAGCTGAACATTACGGAAGCAGAAAGGGCGGAAGAAGCTTACCAAAAGCTGTGTAACGACTCTTTCGATTGTATTATTCTCGATTTGGGGTTACCCGATTATTCAGGGAAAGAACTATTGGAAAAACTGAAAATAAATAACATTCCAATTCCAAAAGTAATTGTGTATACAGGAAAAGAGATGAGTCCGCAGGAAATACAGGACCTTAGAAGCTATACCGACACAATTATTTTAAAAGGCATAAAATCGGATGAACGCCTGATGGACGAAGTTACTTTATTTCTGCACCAGGTATCTAAAAATATCTCAAGTCCCAAAGCAAAACCTACGTTGGCAAACGACGATTCCATTTTTAACAGGAAACGAATTCTTGTGGTAGACGACGATATTCGCAATGTGTTTGCTTTAGGACAAATGCTCGAAGAACGCGACATGGAAGTTCTTGAAGCTGATAACGGGCAGGCTGCACTCGATGTTTTAAAAGAAGATAAAAATATCGATCTGATACTGATGGATGTAATGATGCCGGTAATGAATGGTTATGAAGCAATGAACATTATCAGGCAGACACCTGAAATAAAAAACATACCTATTATTTGTTTAACGGCTAAAGCCATGAAGGAAGATCACGAAAATGCCCTGAAGAATGGAGCCAACGACTACCTGTCCAAACCACTCGACGAGGAAAAATTATTTTCGATGCTGAAAATATGGTTGTATAAAAATTAGCGCTTAATAATTGAACAAGATGAATAATTCGATTACCCCCAAAATACTTATTGTTGACGACTTAGTTGAAAACCTGATTAGTCTGGAAGCTATTTTAGACGATTTCGATATTGAGATTGTACGCGCGTTATCAGGAATAGAAGCATTAAAACTGGCAATGAAGGAAGAGTTTGCATTGGTTATTCTCGATGTACAGATGCCGGAAATGAATGGCTACGAAACCCTTGAAATGATGCGTCAGCGCAAAAAGACCCGGTATTTGCCGGTTATTTTTGTATCAGCTATTCATCAAAGCGATTTGCACATTATAAAAGGAATAGAAACAGGAGCTGTTGACTTTATTCCAAAGCCTGTTATTCCCGACATATTGCGAGGTAAAGTACGGGTATTTCTTGATTTGTACCTTCAGCGTGTTAAGCTCGATCGTTTGCTGGGAGAAATGGAAGTGGCAAACTTGAATCTTAAAATTGCTAAAGACAGAGCCGAAGAAGCTACCCGTGTTAAGTCGATGTTTTTGGCTAATATGTCGCACGAGATTCGGACTCCGCTAAACGGAGTTATAGGAATTTCTCAGCTATTGCAGAAATCGGAATTAAATAGCGAACAACAGGATTTAGTAAATATTATCACCAAATCGGGTGAAAATTTATCGATGATTATTAACGATATCCTCGATTTTTCGAAGATAGAATCCGGCCAGGTTCAACTCGAATCCATCAGTTTCCATCTGGAAGAACTGGTGGAAAATGTTTACCGGCTAATGAAATTCAAGGCCGACGAAAAGCGAATTGATTTAAGCTATTCCATTGATGAAAAAGTTCCGGCCATCCTTTGTGGAGACCCGTTGCGCATTAACCAGATATTAATGAACCTGGTTAATAATGCCATCAAGTTTACACATAAGGGGAAAGTTGAAATCCGTATCGAGTTAATTGATAACTACGAGCATATGGCGCGAATACTTTTCCGGGTAATCGATACCGGTATCGGTATTTCAGAAGAAGGAAAGCAACTTCTTTTTAAAGAATTTCATCAAACGGAGTCATCGATGACAAGAAGATACGGAGGTACAGGACTGGGACTGGCAATCTCGAAAAACCTGGTTAATTTAATGAATGGAGAAATTAATGTGGAAAGTGAAGAAGGGAAAGGCTCTGAGTTCTTTTTCAGGTTGCCTTTAAAAGAATCGACAAACGAAGAGAAAGAAAAGGAACTTCATTATCAGTTGCCGGAGGACATCCGGATTCTGGTGGCAGAAGATAACCTGATTAATCAGAAAGTATTTAAACTGGCACTTAAACAATTGGGTTACGTTTGCGATATTGCCAAAAACGGGCAGGAAGCGTTTGAAATGCATGTCGCTAATCCGTATGATCTTATTTTTATGGATATGCAAATGCCCGTTCTCGACGGACTACAGGCAACTTCAAAGATCCGGAACCACGAAAAAGAGTTTAGCAATTTCCCGGATGCCTACATAGCGGCAGTAACTGCCAACTCTTTAGAAGACGACAGGAAGGATTGTATAAACGCGGGAATGAATAACTTCCTGAGTAAACCCTTCTCCGACAAGGAACTTTTGGCCTTATTGCAAGAGGTTTCTAAAATAACGCTGGTTAATTAGCAGGGCAGGAATGAATACGTATTATGATTCAAATAGTGAGTTGCTGACAATCGAATTAAAGCTGCTTTTCGAAGGGGTTTATTTAAAGTACGGCTACGATTTCAGAAACTACAGCAAGGCCCACATCAGAAGAAGGGTGCTCAACTTTATTGGATTAAAGGATTTAGGGACCATTACAGATTTATTGAGCAAGGTTTTAAGAGATCCGGAGTTTTTCAGGGAGTTTCTCGACGATCTTTCCATTAATGTTACAGAAATGTTTCGCGATCCCGACTTTTTTCTTTCGTTTCGCGAGAACATTGTTCCGAAGCTAAAAACCTATACCTTTTTTAAAATATGGCTGGCAGGATGTGCAACCGGCGAAGAGGTTTATTCTTTGGCCATCCTTCTGCACGAGGAGGGATTGTTAGACCGGTGCCAGATCTATGCAACCGACTTTAACCGAAAGGTTCTTGAAATTGCCAGTGAAGGAGTTTATCAGAAATCAGACATAAAACTCTTCGAAAAGAACTATATAAAATCGGGGGGAAAGAAAAAGTTATCAGATTACTACAAGTCGATGTACGGATCGGTTATGTTTGATAAAATGCTATCTACCCGCATTGTTTTTGCCGATCACAACCTGGTTACCGACAGTGTTTTTGCTGAAGTAAACCTGATTATGTGCCGGAATGTGTTGATTTATTTTGAGAAACAACTGCAGGATAAGGTTTTGAATTTGTTTCATGAAAGCCTCACACCTTCAGGAGTTTTGTGTTTGGGAACCAAAGAAAGCCTGCGGTTTACCAGCGCCGATGATAAATTCGATACCATCGATCAGAAACAAAAAATATACAAAAAGAAGATTGTATAATGTATCAGGCAATAGTAATAGGAACGTCGTATGGAGGACTGGAAGCATTAAAAATGATCTTACCGGAACTGAAAGCGGATTTCCCCGTTCCTGTAATTATTGTATTGCATATAGGCGAACACAGCAACGATTATTTTATCCGCCACCTGAATGAAATTTGCGCGCTCGAAGTAAAGGAAGCTGAAGTGAACGAGCCCATACTTCCGGGATTTATTTATTTTGCCCCGCCCGATTACCACCTGCTTATCGAAGACAACCATACTTTTTCGTTATCGGTTGAGAAAAAACTGAATTTTTCGAGGCCAAGTATCGATTTACTTTTTGAATCGGCTGCCTGGACCTATAAAAACAAACTTATTGGTGTAATACTTACCGGGGCCAATTCGGATGGCGCCAATGGGCTGAAGATTATTAAAAGTTTGGGCGGAAAAACAGTTGTTCAGAATCCGTGTCATGCCACCGCGCCAATTATGCCACGGTTTGCACTTAGAATTACCCGGCCCGATTTCCGGCTGAATCTCGATGAAATTGCGGCTTGCTTAATTAAACTGGCATACGGGGAGTGATCGAATCTTTGGTATAAAATAATTATATGCGAGCTAAATTCATATAAACACGAGCTATATTAAATTAGATACGAGTAATTTATATTTATATGCGAGCTAGTTATAAATACTTACGAGTAATAAATAATAGTATGCGAGCTATACTCGCAACCGAATAATATATACTCGCATATAATTATTAATAGCTCGCTGGTAATTATATTTAGCACGTATAATAATTTTTATAGCTCGTAGAAGATTATTAAATACTCGTACTTTAATATTCTTTGCAGGAATTGACCTTTCCTAAAATAGCTTGACAGATTTATACTTAATTTGATAGAATGTAAACGATTATTTCTTCATTTACTGGT
>CANLMQ010000015.1 GCA_947492175.1 uncultured Draconibacterium sp.
AAAATCAAAGAACGCCTGTATCTTGTTTATATTTAATTAATTATACAATGTTTTTAAAAGTTAACGCATCACTACTATAAAAGGTAAATAAATAACAAAAGATATGGAGTGGAGTTTTGAAGAAAGGTTAAATGCACTAAACAAGTCATATAATAATCTGGTATCCCTTAAAAATATTCCTGTTCTTCCGGGCAACGGAACTTTTAACAGGTACCAAAATCCGGTGTTAACGGCAGAGCATGTTCCTTTAAGCTGGCGGTACGACCTGAATAAATCGACAAATCCATATTTAATGGAACGGATTGGCGTAAATGCTGTTTTTAATGCCGGTGCTATAAAATTTAATGGAAAATATGTACTGGTTGCACGTGTAGAAGGAGCCGACCGAAAGTCTTACTTTGCTGTGGCCGAAAGTAACAATGGAATTGATGGATTCAGGTTTTGGGAAAAGCCGATAACTTTGCCACAGATCGATATTCCCGACACCAACGTTTACGATATGCGTTTAATTCAACACGAAGACGGCTGGATTTATGGAATTTTCTGCACTGAACGAAAAGATACTTCAGCACCGGCCGGAGATACAAGTACGGCTGTTGCAAATGCTGGTATTGCGCGCACAAAAGATCTTGTGAATTGGGAACGCTTACCTGATTTGGTAAGTTATTCGGGCCAACAACGAAACGTGGTTCTACACCCCGAATTTATTAATGGGAAGTACGCCTTGTACACGCGTCCTCAGGATGGTTTTATAGATGTTGGTGGTGGAGGAGGTATAGGCCTGGGATTTATTGATAACATGGAAAATCCGGAAGTCGGGGAGGAAACCATTATCAACGAAAAAAAATACCATACGGTTTATGAATTAAAAAATGGACTGGGACCTGCTCCCATTAAAACCGATTTGGGATGGTTGCATTTAGCTCATGGAGTACGAAATACGGCAGCAGGACTCCGTTATGTCCTTTACTTATTTATGACAGATAAAGATGACATTTCGAAAATAAAATACATGCCGGGAGGCTATTTTATGGCTCCTATTGAGGAGGAACGTGTTGGCGATGTGTCCAATGTTTTATTTTCAAACGGATGGATTAAAGACGATAATGGAGCAGTGTATATTTATTATGCTTCATCTGACACGAGAATGCATGTGGCAGTTACTTCAGTTGAAAAATTAATCGATTTCGTAAAAAATACGCCTCAGGATGATTTTCTTTCACATCTGTCGGTTCAAAAGATAAACCATTTGATTGATTCTAATAAAAGTTATATTTAGCATCAGAATCACGATACCATTTAGGTAATTAATTTCTGAGCATGAAAGAAATAGAACTGTTAAGAAAGGAGAAATAGCAAGATTGTAAGTCGCATTTAATATGTAAAGCGCAAGGAAAACGCTCATGTAAAACCTAAACACAATAGTTTGTGTCATTTCTCCTCATTTTGCTGAAAGCTGGTGTTATCTGAAAATTCAAATAATGATGGAAGAAAAGGAAAGTTACTAATTCTGCTATTTCTTATTTTTTTTACCATTTTTGCAAGACTTTATAAAAAATGAATAGTATTAAAATAGTACCTTACTTTTTTGGAGCAAAACGAAAACATAAAACAACTTGTTAAACGTATTTCGTATGAAGGAGATGAACGTGCTTTCAAACAATTTTTTGAATTGTTTGCCGGGCGTCTTTATCAATTTTCATTTTCGTTTATAAAGGATAAAGCAGTAGCAGAAGAAGCGGTTTCAGATGTTTTTTTTAAAGTTTGGCTGAATCGTTCAGAGCTAATTAATATTCAGAATATTAAAGCATACCTGTTTAAAGCAACCTATCATACTTCGCTGAATTATCTAAATGAGATAAACCGCAAAAAAGCGATATCTCTGGAAGATGTGGAGGTGGATTTAGGCATCGATTTGCTTTGCCCCGAAACCGAGTTAATCAATCAGGAGTTAAAAGAACTGATTGAAGGAGCTATTGAAAGCCTGCCACATCGTTGCAAACTTATCTACAAGATGGCTAAGGTTGAACAAATGAAATACAAGGAGATAGGAGAATTGCTCGAAATCTCGGTAAAAACAATAAATCACCAACTTTCAATTGCCATAAAAAAAATTGGAGAGACAATAAAAAAATACTTGCAAGAACAGGGAGGCGACGATAATTTTATTGTGCTTTTTCAATTGATTATTCCCGGCAAATAAAAAAAAATCAACTTTTTTCATTTTTCTTTTAGGACATTTTTAAAATGCTCCTGTCATAGTAGATATAAGCAATAAAACTGATGGATAACAATACCATTTGGAAAAATATTACAAATAAAATTACCGGTGAATACAGCGACGCCGATGAAAAGGCTGTACAGGAGTGGATAGGCAGTGACAAAGAAAACAAAAAGATTTTCGATCGTTTATTTCAAATCTGGCAATACAATCCAAAACAGATTCACGATAATTCAGCGCTGTATCACAAATTTAAAAATCGTAAAAATCAATTTGAAAACAGAAAAACTGTAAGGCCGTTTGTTTATTATGCACTTCGGATTTCCGCAGTTTTATTTTTTCTAATTTCTTTAGTATTTACAACCAGTTATTTATATCAGTCAGCAAACAATGAACTGGTTTATCAGCAAATTTCAGTTCCCAAAGGAAGTCGTTCATCATTTAACCTGCCCGATGGAACTAAAGTTTGGTTATCAAATAACTCAGTAATTTCTTTCCCATCGAAGTTTACAGGTAACACAAGGGAACTTGAACTTGAAGGCGAAGCCTATTTTGAAGTAACTCATAATAAGAAAAAGCCGTTTATAGTAAATATTGGTACTAATCGTATAAAGGTTTTAGGAACCCGTTTTTCGGTAACTGCATATCCTGATGATAACGAAGTGCGGGCTGATTTGGTAGAAGGGAAAATTCAATTCGATATCAGAAATAAAGAAGATGGTTTTAATTCATACTTGGTTAAACCATCGCATAGTTTAGTGTTAGATCAATCATCCGGGAGAGTATATGAGGCAGAAGTCCCGGATGGTTTTTATGACTACTGGCACAAAGGAATTTATGAATTCAGGAACGAAACACTGGAAGATCTTGCGGTAAGAATTGACCGAATATATAATACGCAAGTTATTTTTCAGGATGAGGTATTAAAATCGAAGAGATTTAGTGGCACGATTAGCATTGACGATAACATTTTTACGTTTATTGAAGCCGTAAAAAGCACATCAATAGAACCAATTGATTACAAATACGAAAAAAATAAGTTATACATCAAACTAAATTAACCGGATTGCCTATGTAGAAAAACTATGAACTAAAAAAAGCGGAAAATGCGCCAACATTTCCCGCCTGTTACAGAAATTTTCATTTCCGAAATATTAAAAACATATAGCCGGCATAAGGCTATAGTCTAAAACTTAACATTACAAATGTATGAAAAAAAACAGACTGCATTGTGAGAGATGTATAATCTCTCCATTGAAAAAATTATTGCTTATGGCAAAACTAACAACACTATTTATTCTTATCAGCTTTTTGCAAATTTCAGCCAATAGTTATTCGCAAACCGGAAAGCTGAATTTGAAAATGAAGAATGCCACATTGCTTGAGGTTTTCGACGAGATCGAAGAACTCAGCCAATATCGTTTCTTTTACGATAATGAACAGGTGGATTTAACGAAAAAGGTTACTGTAAAAGTTGAAGATCGTGAGATCGCAGATGTTCTTACAGAAATATTTGAAGGAACAGACTTAACCTGGAAAGAAAAGGATCGTTTAATTCTTATTCGTTCAAAAAGTAACAGTTCGTCTGTAATTCCGGCCAAACAAGGTGAGGTTACAGGAAAAGTTACCGATGAAAATGGTGAACCTCTTCCGGGTGTTACCATCGTAATAAAAGGAACTTCCAGCGGGACAGTTACCAATTTCGACGGAAACTATACAATTGCCAACGTTGCCTCCGGTGATGTTTTGCTTTTCTCTTTTGTGGGAATGGTAAGCCAGGAAATATCTGTTAGTAACCAAAGTACCATTAATGTTGCCATGAAAACAGATGCTATTGGCATTGAGGAAGTGGTAGCTATTGGTTATGGAACACAAAAGAAAGTAAATTTAACCGGTGCAATCTCAAATGTAACTGCCAAAGAATTGGATGCACGTCCGATTACCAATATGTCGAATGCACTTTCGGGATTGGCAACTGGTGTTTACGTAGCACAAGGTGATGCTCAGCCAGGTAAAGACGGAGCTACTATCCGTATTCGCGGTGTTGGAACTTTAAACGATTCTAATCCGCTGGTTTTGATTGATGGAATCGAGTCGTCGATGAGCGATATCAACCCAAATGATGTGGAGAGTATTTCAGTATTGAAAGATGCAGCTTCTTCTGCTATCTATGGTTCAAGGGCTGCAAACGGAGTAATCCTCATCACTTCTAAAAAAGGTGATGTGGGAACACTAAAAGTAACTTACAGCGGATATTACGGAGTACAGTCGGTTACCAAGAAAAAAGACTACGTAACTGATTTTGCTACCTATATGGAATTAGGTAACGAAGCTTATGCCAATGTAGGTATGGCACCTCTTTTTGCTCAGTCGGAAATTGACTTATGGAAAAGCTCAAACGATCCGGTTTTAACTCCAAATGTTGATTGGGTTGACATATGGTTTGGTGATGCTGCTGCCTTGCATTCTCATCACCTGGGATTTTCAGGCGGTACTGAAAAAACTCGATACAATTTTTCTGTTGGTTACCTTGATCAAAAAGGTATTACGCCAGACACATGGGCTAAACGTTACAACTTCCGTATGAACTGGGAAGGATCAGTTTTAGACAACCTGAAAGTAGGTACTAATATGTCTGGTTCGTGGAAAGATTTGGAAGACCTTGACTGGGCCGAGATTTTTCATCAAATGCCGGGAATCCCATACGAGCGCAACGATGACGGACGTTATGGTTATGCTCAGGCATTGGGAGCCGGAACAGTAAACAATCCAAGGGCTCAGTGGGAAAGTCGTAATGATTTCGAACGTCAG
This sequence comes from uncultured Draconibacterium sp., assembly GCA_947492175.1. GTDB lineage: Bacteria > Bacteroidota > Bacteroidia > Bacteroidales > Prolixibacteraceae > Draconibacterium. Next base: position 5,033 of record CANLMQ010000015.1, read on the forward strand.
ATACGTTTCCTTGGTAAATTTTATGTGAACTGGGAAATTATCGACGGACTTACATTTTCTGAAAACGTGGCAATTAACTACAATAATTTGCTCAACCGTACTTTCCAGGGAGAAGCTGAACTTTGGAACTTTAGTGAAAATATGGTAATGCGTAAGCTTGGTAATCCGGAAACTGCTAACAACAGCAACAACGAAAATTTTACCGTTACCAATTATACAACTTTAAACTATTCTACATCATTTGCTGATTCTCATAATCTGAATGTATTGGCAGGGTACAGTTACGAAGACTACCGTCTTGACCAGTTTGGTGCAAGTATCAAGGAATTCCATAATAATGAATTGCAGGTGTTAAATGCCGGTTTGGAAGATCCACAAGTAAGTGGTACTGCAAGCGAATGGACATTAATGTCGGGATTTGGACGTTTAAATTATGACTATAAAGGGAAATACCTGTTTGAAGCTAACATTCGTTACGATGGTTCTTCGCGTTTTAATCAAGGAAAAAAATGGGGTGCGTTCCCATCATTCTCTGCAGGATGGCGCATGACAGAAGAAGAATTTATGAGCGATATAGCTTGGTTAGATAATCTGAAACTTCGCGCATCTTGGGGAAAACTGGGGAACCAGAATATTTTATTAGGTGGATATCAGAACTATTATCCTTACCAAACAGTATATACGCTCGGACAAAACTATACTATGGGTGGTTCTGTAACATCGGGTATTGCATCTACAGCGGTTGTTAATTCCGACATTGAATGGGAAAGTACAACTACAACAAACATTGGTGTTGATGCAACTTTATTCGGGAAGTTGAATGTAACTGCCGAATATTATAACCGCTTAACCGATGGTATTCTTATCGGAATGCAGATACCAAAAACAATGGGTAATAAAACCAATCCGGTGGTAAACCTTGCCGAGGTACAAAACTACGGATGGGAATTAAGCGCCAATTACCAGGACAATTTAGGTGACCTGAAATACTCACTGGGTTTTAACATTAGTAACGTAAACAACGAAGTTACCAAATATCAGGGAGAAGTACGTTCAGGTGGTAGTTTTGTAATCTGGGAAGGACATTCTTTCCGCTCAATGTATGGTTATGTTTGCGAAGGAATCATCCGTACTCAGGAAGAACTGGATGATTTAAATGCAAAGGCCAAAGAATTGTCGGGTAACGACAAGGCATACTTTATTACCAATAAAACCCGCCCGGGTGATTTAAAATACAAAGACCTGGATGGAAACGGAGTAATCGACAGTAACGACCGTGAAATTATTGGTAATACCATTCCTAAATATACTTACGGTGTATCCTTGGGTTTAGAGTACAAAGGATTTGACTTTAATGCTCTATTACAGGGAGTTGCCGGCCGCGATTCATACCTTGATGGCGTTGGTATTTTCCCAATGGGAATTAACGGTGACCGGGGACAAATTCCAACCGAATGGGTAACTGATCGTTTTATCCCTGAAGATCCATCAACATGGGAAACAGCTACTTTACCTCGTATCGTGAATATTGGAAGTCACCAGGATAATTATAAGTTCTCAACTTTCTGGAAACAGGATGCTTCATTCCTGCGTGTTAAATCTGTACAGCTGGGATATAATGTACCTAATACAAAAGCATTTGGAGTTGACAGAATACGTGTATACGTAAGCGGCGAAAACCTGCTTACCTTCACCAATTTCGAAGGATACGATCCTGAAAGAGGTCAGACAGCTACAAGTATTACGCAATATCCGTTGCAGAAAACAATTTCAATGGGTGCACAAATCACATTTTAATAACGGGAGGAAAAAATTATGAAAATAAAGATATTGATATTTGCAGCTTTAGTAATGCTGTTTGCATCATGCGAAGATGCACTTGACAAGCAACCTCTGGATAAAATTTCAGAAGCTACTTTCTGGCTTTCACCTGCTGATGCCGAGGCTGGAATACAAGCCTGTTACGATGCTTTGCAATGCGTTGGAACAAGTAAAAACCTGAGTTACGAACTTTGGGGATTAATGGATTGTTTTACTCCTTTGGCACATCCACGTGACGGAGGTAGATTTCAAATTGCAAGCGGAACATTCGATCCCAACAACTCAGTGGTTAATGAAGTATGGTCATCGGCTTACAGAGGAGTTGTTCGTTGTAACGATTTTCTGACGCATATCGACGATATTCCTTTTGCTGACAACGAATCAGAACGTAAAAGCCGTATGAAAGGAGAAGCTTCCTTTCTAAGGGCATTGTACTATTACCAGTTGACAATGATTTTTGGTGATGTTCCGCTGATTCTTGAAATACAGGAAGTTTCGGAAGCAATGGTGGAACGCACACCTCAGGCTCAGGTAATTCAGGCTATTTACGATGATTTGGAAGTAGCTCTTAATTCTCTTCCTGAAACCTATTCCGGAAGCGATATCGCTCGTGCATCTAAAGGAGCAGCTCTTACTTTAAAAACAAAAGTTCAGCTGTTGGAAGAAGACTTTGCCGGTGCAGCAGCCAGTGCAAAAGCAGTAATCGACAGTGATGTTTATGCTCTGCAGGATAATTTCCCTGATATATTTAAGCTGCAGAATGAAAATAACTCAGAAGTGATTTTCGACATCCAGTTTATTTCGTTTGTGAAAGATGGTAACTGTTTCGATAAAATGTATGCAACCCGTGCACATTCAGCATGGGGATGGACCTGGATACACCCATCGTTGTGGTTGGTGGATAAATTCGAAAGAATTGAAGAAAATCCTGAATATACTATTGAAGATGACCGTATCCAACCTGAAGTTTACAATTATTTCGAAGGCCGCGATCCACGTCTAGATTGGACAATCATTCGACCGGGAGCACATACTGTCGTTGAAAAAAATAAAGATGTACTTTATCCATACGGAGTTACAGGATACACACACAGCCGTACAGGTATGACTGTTCGCAAAACAATTATTGAAGGCGATGGTGGTATTGCTTATGACTCGCCAAACAACTGGATTCTTTTCCGTTTAGCTGACGTGTTATTGATGTATGCTGAAGCAAAAACAGAAACTTTAAATGGAACTATTACAGATGCTTCGGTTTACGATGCAATTAATGAAGTACGCGAAAGAGCATCTGATAAATTACCATTATACGAGATTGGTTCGCTGACAAAAGAAGAAATGCTGGAGAATATCCGCAACGAGAGTATTCGCGAATTGGCTTTGGAAGGCTGGTTGTATCCACGCTTTAAACGTTGGGATATGCTGAAACTGAATGATGGTTTTAAAGTGATGGGAATGAAAACAAATGGTGACATTTGTACGTTTGCAGATTCTCCTATACTTACGTGCCAGTATTTCGACTACCACAAATGGTGGCCTATTCCACAACAGGAAAGAGAAATCAATCCAAATCTGACACAAAATTCGGGTTATCCTGAATAAGTATGTCAGTTAGAACAAAATAATAGAAAGGCTTCCTTCGGGAAGCCTTTCGTTAGCTTAAATATCATCTTATATTCAGCTAAACAACCATCTGTTAAAATCAGTCTTTCTTAAAGGGAAATTGTAACCTTTGTCTTTTTTATCAGTTGTTCAATAGAAATAAACTTTAAATTATGAAGTATTGCGTTTTGTTTGTTTTTCTTCTTGGAAGTGTCAGATTATTAGCACAATTACCTCCGGGAGACTGGTCACTGGTATGGCACGATGAATTTGATGGTAATATTGTAGACGAAACGAAATGGGCATTCAGGGGCGAAGGATACAGAACTACACGAAACCATAATGGTTATCAGATTTACTGGCGTTATGAAGATGACAATGTTACCCAAACAAATGGTAACCTTGTTCTAGCCAATACCCGAATAACAACCAGTGTTGATACTGTACTAGCCGCTGCTGTGTCTTCCATCAACCTTTTTGAAAGAAAATATGGATATTACGAAGCATCGATAAAAACAGCACCTACCGCCGATGGATGCCATACTGCTTTTTGGCTGCAAAGCAAAACAATGGGAAATATTGGCAATGGCGGAAGTGACGGCGCTGAAGTTGATATTCTGGAATCAGCTTTTATAACCGACAAATATAATATTGCCATACATTGGGATGGATATGGTGCAGATCATAAAAGCTGGGCACAAAGTGCCGGCGGTTCTGTACACGATGAAAATTATCACACATATGGCCTTGAATGGGGGCCGGGCTACTATAGATTCTATTTCGATGGGAACCTGAAATCAACTTATACCGGTGCAGGTGTTTCTGATGCACTTGAATATATAATTTTATCAACCGGAGCAAGCTGGGGCGATGGTAACGCCCATACCGGTTCATTTCCCAATGCCGCATACGTTGATTATGTTCGCGTGTATGAAGGAGTTGGTTTACCTGTTGAAAATACGGATACAGCTATGACGATTCTTCCAACGGAAGACAGTTATATATATGGCGCTGACGAAAGTACAGGGAAAAGCCATGGAAACGAAACTAAAATAATTGTAAAGGAAGGTCTTACAACTCCCTATGTTCGTCGCGGTTATTTTAAATTCGATTTAAGCCCGATAACCGGTAATATCAAATCGGCCAAACTTCAACTAAAAGTTCAGAGTTCGAATACAGAAGCTGAAGCTGTTAATTTCGATCTAAAATATGTAAGCAATGACACCTGGCAAGAAGAAACTTTGTCCTGGAGTAACCGTCCTTCTGTTGGTTCTATTATTGCAAGTGCGCTCGGTAAGGCTTCCGGCGAAATTATGGAATGGGATGTAACTGACCGGGTTAAAAGTGAACTGACAGATGGTACAATGTCGCTGCAGCTAAATTCGGCAACAGCAGGAGGAGCAAGCTTAACCTTTTACAGCAAAGAAGAAAGTAATACGCAGGATCAACCTAAGCTGCTTATTGAATACGAATCTTCAGAGGAGCCAACATCCAGCAACCAAATAACGGGAGAAGACTCCGGCGGTAGTTTTAATTTTTATCCCAATCCGGTAAAGGATGTGCTGAATATAAACTACAATTCAAAAGATAATTCTGAGATAGCTATTTCTATTCTTGATGCATCAGGAAGTAAAAAGATGAGGTGGATTTCCAGTGTATCTCCCGGAGAAAATCATGTGACTGTTAACCTGGGAAATCGCTTTGTTTCAGGCTTGTATTTTCTACAAATACATAATGGGAAAGAAATTAGTATACAAAAAATGTTGATTCAAAAGTAAGTGCCAATTAATAGTGAGATAGTGTAGTAACTTGATAACCTGTTTTTGAAAGAGATTCAATTGCTGAGATTTTCTAAAAAGGATTTCCCGGCAATGTATATCTTTACAAACCAATTAAATAACAAATAAACCACGATGAAACAATCTTGTTTAAGACAAATATATACCCCGATTATTAAACAGCAAATTACACGTAATAGCTTAGAAATAAAAAAGTATAATCATATGAAGTATTTATTGCTGGGATTGTTGCTGGCACTGTCAGTGAAAGGATTTGGATGGGAAGAACGCAACTTGCTTCAAAAGAAGGCGGATACCGAGGAGTTAAAATCCTGTTTAATCTACAATCAAAAATGGGTAAGTTATCCGGCCTACAGCGACAGGCAGGGATGGGATAAACTAACAACAGGTGTTAAAGAAGAAATTATCCGTAGGGGAGAACAGGCTTTGGAATATGAATGGAAAGTTGTATCGGCTACCGATTACCTGGAATTTGAGCGTAGCGGTTCGCGCGATATTATGCAAAATCCTTTTGGCCGGAATAATTCTGCATTGGCCGATTTGGTAATGGCTGAACTGGCGGAAGGAAAAGGACGCTTTCTTGATCAGATTTCAAACGGAATATGGCTGAGCTGCGAGATGACTTCCTGGGCGCTGTCTGCTCATGTTTCTCGTGAACAAGAAGAAAATACTTCATTACCCTCTTATAAAGAAAATATTATTGACCTGACTGCCGGTGATATGGGGTCGTTTTTTGCCTGGACCTATTATTTTCTGAAAGATGAGCTGGCTAAAGTTCAGCCTTTAATTCCGGAACGTCTTCGGCAGAATCTTCAGGAACGTCTTCTTGATCCATTTATGAACCGCACTTATTGGTGGATGGCATCTAATGCAACACCGGAAACAATGGTCAACAACTGGAATCCGTGGTGTAACTTTAATGTATTGACCTGTTTCTTGTTGCTGGAAAATAATCCGGATAAATTGGCAAACGCAGTTTCACGCACTATGGAGTCGGTAGATAAATTTATTAATTATACGCACGAGGATGGTGCCTGCGAAGAAGGCCCTTCGTATTGGGGGCATGCGGCCGGTAAAATGTACGATTACTTGTCGTTGCTTAGCCGCGCAACCAATGGCAAGGTTTCTGTTTTTGATCAGCCCATGATTAAAAATATGGGAGAGTACATTGCTAAATCATACGTTGGCAGTGGCTGGGTAGTAAACTTTGCCGATGCTTCTGCCCGCGGAGGTGGTCAATCCGGATTGATTTACCGCTATGGAAAAGCTGTTGGAAGTAACGAAATGCAGCAATTTGCAGCTTATCTGTTTGAACGCGACGGTAAAAAATCAACTTATAGTTCAGGCCGCGATATGTATAGAACTCTGGAAAATCTTATATCAAATAACGAACTCCCGGGAATAAGTCCGGCTACTCCACAGGAACCTTTTACCTGGTATCCGGAAACAGAATTTTGTTACATGCGAAATGGAGAAGGTTTCTTTTTTGCTGCCAAAGGTGGTTACAACAACGAAAGCCACAACCATAACGATATGGGAACCTTTTCGCTTTATCTCGACAATACTCCTATGATAATTGATATTGGTGTTGGTACATACACACGCCAAACTTTTAGCAGCGAAAGGTATTCAATCTGGACTATGCAGAGCAACTACCATAACCTTCCGATGATTACTGGAGTGCCTCAGGCGTTTGGTTCAAAATTCCGCTCAAAAGATGTAGAAGTAAACGAAAGCAAATCCTACTTCTCAGTTGATTTAGCGAGTGCTTATCCCGATGAAGCAAAAGTTAAGTCGTGGAATAGAAGTTACCGTCTTTATTCAGACAATAAATTACTGATTGAAGACAAGTTTTCACTCTCGGAAGTAAAAGGTACTAATCAACTCAATTTTATGACCTGGGGAGCTCCAAAAATTGAAAAGGCCGGAAGTGTTATTATTGAAAAAGAAGGAAAAAGCATTCAACTAAAATACGATTCGCAACAGTTTGAAGCAGCGATTGAGACAATTGAAGTTAAAGATCCGAGACTTACAAAAGTTTGGGGAGATCAAGTTTATCGTTTATCGCTGAATGCCCGCAAAAATAAACTGAGAGATAACTATAAAATTACCATTGAAAAACGCTAATGTCAAATTTGAATTTTTAAAATATCAGAAAATTAAAATTTATACGGATGAAACAATTACTAGGGATGATTTGTGTGTTGGCAATTCTATCAGCTTGCACTACAAAAACGAATGAGAAAGATCAGTTTGATATAATGGGTTTCATTGCTGAAAAGTTCGAAAATACTTTGCAGACTGAAAGTGATTCAACAAAAATACCAAGAACCATTGATGAAAACGGCAATCTTAAAACGGTAGGAGTTTATAACTGGACCAGCGGTTTTTTTGCCGGAAACCTGTGGTATATGTACGAACTTACCAAAGATGACAAATGGAAAAACGAAGCCGTAAAATGGACCGAAGCTTTAGATACCATTCAGTACTGGAGCGGGAATCACGACGTTGGTTTTATGATGTATTGCAGTTATGGAAACGGGATGAAGTTTGCCGGAATAGATTACAAAGACATTCTTGTACAAACAGCCGAGTCGTTGAGCAAACGGTACAGTGATAAAACTCTGACCATAAAATCGTGGGATTACCGCAAAGCCTGGGATGGAAAAACCGAGTGGTTTTACCCTGTAATCATCGATAATATGATGAACCTGGAATTGCTATTTGAAGCAAGTATTTTAAGCGGAAATCAGAAGTACCGCGACATTGCGGTGCAACATGCCAAAACTACCATGGAAAACCATTATCGTGATGATTATTCGTGTTATCATGTGGTAGACTACGATACAATAACCGGAGCTGTCTTAGATAAAGCAACCTGTCAGGGATTTACTGATGAATCGGCGTGGGCACGTGGACAAGCCTGGGGATTGTATGGTTATGCTTTGTGTTACCGCTATACCAAAGATGAGAAATTTCTTGAATTTGCAGAAAATATTGCGGAATATATGTTGAACGATAAAAACCTTCCGGAGGACATGATTCCTTTGTGGGACTACAATGTTGCCAACGAAGGTTTTACTCCTGAATGGACGTATAATGCAGCCGATTATAAGGAGATACCACGCGATGCTTCAGCAGCAGCCATTACTGCATCCGCTTTGTATGAACTTTCAACATATTCCGATAAAAAACAGGAATACCTGGCAGCAGCAGATAAAATGCTTAACTCGTTGTTGTCTCCTGCTTATCTGGCTGTACATGGTAAAAACAAGTATTTCATTTTGAATCATAGTGTTGGTAGTATTCCGCATGGTGTTGAAATTGATGTACCTTTGGTTTATGCTGATTATTATTTATTGGAAGCTATGTATCGGAAAGAAAAACTTGAAAAAGGCGAGAAATTTTAACCTTTAAAAGATGAAGAAAATTGCTTATTGCTTTTGTTTCATAATTTCCGCATTTCTCGTACATGCTCAGGAAGATGTACGCCCTAATATTTTATTTATTGCAGTTGATGATTTACGACCCGAATTGGGATGTTACGGGGCAAAACAAATAAAGTCACCCAATATAGATAAACTTGCAGAAGGAGGTTTTGTTTTTAATCGCTCTTATTGTAATATTCCCGTATGTGGAGCTTCCAGAGCAAGCCTGTTATCAGGAATACGGCCCGATCGGCAACGTTTTTTAAACTTTAGTTGTTGGCAGGATAAAGATGTGCCAGGGGTGGTGAGTTTACCCATGTTTTTCAAAAATAACGGGTACCACACATTGTCACTTGGTAAAATTTATCATCACATTGAAGATGGTAAAGGTAGCTGGTCTGAAACTCCCTGGTATCCTAAAGGCGACTGGGAAGGATGGCAAGCCTATATTACAGAAGAAGCGCAAGCGCAGATCGAACCAAGAAAAAGCGGTGTCGGTATCAATGGCGTTTCTTTTGAATCGCCGGAAGGGCCGGATCATATCTATCCTGATGGAATGATAGCACAACAAACTATCAACAAATTAAACGAGCTTAAAGCAGGCAATCAACCATTCTTTCTTGCTGTGGGCTTTTTAAAGCCACATTTGCCTTTTAGTGCCCCTAAAAAATATTGGGATATGTATGATTATAAGAATATTCAGCTTCCTGATAATATGCATAAACCAAAGGATGCCCCGGATGAATGCATGCATCCGTTCGGAGAACTCAGAAACTATACAGATGTTCCGGATAAGGGACCGATGGAAAAGGAATTCATGAGAAAACTTATTCACGGTTATTATGCTTGTGTAAGTTATACCGATGCACAAATTGGGAAAGTACTTGATGAGCTTGAAAGGCTGGATTTGGCAGAGAATACGATCGTCATATTGTGGGGCGATCATGGTTGGCATTTGGGAGAACATAACTTGTGGTGCAAACATTGTAACTTCGAAAAGGTATTGCATACTCCCTTAATTTTAAGAGCTCCGGGTAAGGGAGTTGCAAAACAAACCGATGCTTTGGTAGAGTACGTTGACATTTATCCAACCCTTTGCGAATTGTCCGGATTGGAGAAACCTTTTCATCTTCAGGGGCAAAGTATGGTTCCTTTATTAAGTAATCCTGAGTTGCCCTGGAAAGAAGAAGTATATTGTAGGTGGATAAAAGGTGAAACCGTAGTAACAAAAACGCATGCTTATACCGAATGGTTCAGAGATGGTGAAGAGAAGGGCTATACCTGGATGCTTTACAATCATGAGACAGATCCGGAAGAAAATATAAATATTGCAGAAAGAAAAGAAAACAGGAATTTGGTAAAAAAATTGCAGGAAAAATTATATCTGCATATGAAAGAAAGGAACAACTTAAAGATTCCGGAGTAAAAAGGTAATTGGATAATTATAAGAATTTCGGTCAAAGAATATAAAAAAGTAAAAAATGAAACTAGTAACATATTTTATCATCCTGTCTGTTGTACTGGGAGCGTGTGGCAAACAAGTAAAGAGTGCAAAACAGACAACAAATCAGCAGGTACAGCCCAATCTCTTATTTATTTTTGCTGATCAATACAGAAAGGCATCGTTGGGATTTCTTAATGAAGATCCTGTTAATACTCCCAATATTGATAACCTTGCAGAAAACGGAGTTTTTTTTAGCAGGGCTGTTTCAAATCATCCGCTTTGCAGTCCATATCGTGGAATGTTGTTTACAGGTAAATATCCACTTTCTAACGGGGTTATTTCCAATTGCAATTCAGCGCGTACTGCTTATGGAAATTATTTGAAAAAAGATGAGGTTTGTTTTTCAGATGTACTGGCCGAAAACGGCTATAGTGCAGGTTATGTTGGAAAGTGGCATCTCGATGGTCCGGAAGCAACACTTCCCGGAGAAACAGTTGAATGGGATGCCTGGTGCCCTCCTGAAAACAGGCATGGTTTTTCATTTTGGCATGCGTACGGAACACATGGCAGACACAATAACCCTTATTACTGGACAACAAACGCTGCGGAAGGGGAGAAACTTGTTGTAAATAAATGGTCGCCTGAACACGAAGCCGATGTGATTATTAACTATCTGAAAAATACAGAAAATCAACGGAAAGTTGATAAACCTTTTGCCATGTTCTGGTCTATCAATCCTCCGCATACTCCTTTTGGTGAAGTACCCGAAAAATACAAACAACAATTTGCGGGGAAAGACTACAAGCAAGTATTAAACCGCGACAATGTAAGGTTTACAACCAATAACGATGTAAAAAGAGGCGATAAAGGAGTTGAAAATAAAATTGATGAGGCGCCTGATTATTTTGCATGCATAAATGGAGTTGATGACCAAATTGGACGAGTAATAAATGCTTTAAAGGAACAGGGTTTGTATGAAAATACCATTATTGTGTTTTCTGCTGACCATGGCGAAATGTTGGGAAGTCAGGGCTTAATGCATAAAAACGTTTGGTTTAAAGAGGCGTATGATATACCGATGATCGTTCATTTCCCAAAGGCGGTAAAGAGTAAAACAGAGGATATGCTGATTAGTGTACCTGATTATATGCCAACTATACTGGGTTTAATGGGATTAGGAAATAAAATTCCGGCGGATATTGAAGGAGTGGATTATTCAAATGTATTATTTAATAAATCGGTTACCCGGCCGGATAAACAACTTTATTTTGGTTCCGATCCTTCCGATCCTTCTTCCGGAGCGCGTGGTTTTCGAAATGCAGAATATACTTTTGCTGTGGTTAAAGCTAACAACGGGCAGAAATATTACTATCTCTATAACGATGTAACCGATCCGTATCAAATGGACAATATTTGGGGCATTAATAAAAATCTGGATGAAAAAATGGAGCAGGAGCTTACTGATTTATTATCAGGAATGAACGATCCGTGGATAGATTAATATTCTGAAAGGAAATTCCAACCGGTGAATGTCGCTTTACCAGTTAGAGATACAATACGGGAAGCATGTTTGTTTTTTGTTGCGACCTATGTTATTGTAGGATTATAGTTAAGGGAATGGAGACATGTACCGGTTGGAATCAATGTTACTTGAATATCTATTTATAAGAAAAAATTGCTTTTGTTCTAAAATCTAATTCAGATGTAATAGTATATTTGCCTGCGATAAGTTGAAATGAGATTTATAAGTGGGACAGACTGATCAAGAATATTGGGCTCTTTTTAAAGAAGGTGACCAGGAAGCACTGGGAAAAATATTTGAAACCTATTTTAATGAACTCTATTTTTATGGATTAAAAATTGTTCCGGTTGCCGATTTGGTGAAGGATATAATTCAGGAGATGTTTGTCTATATATGGGATAACAGAGACAAAGTTGGAGATGTAAAAAGAGTAAAATCCTACCTTCTGGTAACATTGAGAAATGAACTTATTCATGCATTAAAGAAAAACAGGTATGCAGCTCTGGACTTTGAATCTGCTTCAGAGCCATTTACCTTGACAGCAGAAGATTTTTTTATAAACAACGAAGACGAAAAAGCCCTTAACAGCCGTTTGCTGGCAAGTTTGAACTCTCTGTCGGAAAGGCAACGCGAAATAATTCTTTTACGGTTTTACCATAACATTGGATTTGAAGAACTGGCCGAAGTTATGGAAATGAATGTACAATCGGTTCGAAACCTCTTGTTCCGGGCTCTCGGGAACATCCGAAAAGATTTAAAAGATTTTGGATTTCACAATCCCGATAATATAGAAATTATACTTTTTACCTTTTTTTCTAAAAAAATTTAAATTTAGGTGAGTATAAAATAAAATTATTTCCTCTTGTTATCAGAAAGAGGAATAATGAGCAGTTTTAAAGAAAATATATTTGAAGATCTGATTTCGGATGACCAATTTATTGAATGGGCATCTGGCAGAGATAAATCCAACAACAATTATTGGAACGAATGGAAGGCAAAACACCCTGAGTATTCTGCCGAATTTGAAGAGGCGCAGAAGGTGGTTCAGCGTCTTAACTTTAATGCTCCTGTATTTACAGTACCCGAAGTTAAATACCAATGGAATAAAACACAGAGCATGCTCGATAAACCTAAAGCTGGTCGTTCGGTAAATGGTTTCTTTAGGTGGTTTGGAAGTGTGGCTGCCGTTCTTTTGATTCCTGTTGTTGTAACCTTAATATGGTTTTATCAAAAAAATATAAATTTTCAGACAGAACTTGAGCAAGTAGTACAATACAGCCAGGAAAATCCGGTTAGTGTGAATTCTCCGTGGGGAAGTCTGGTTAATTTAGAGCTGCCCGATGGTACATTGGTATGGTTAAATGCAGGATCGGAAATAAAATATCCGGCTAGTTTTTCGGAAAAACAACGTAAAGTAAGCATTAAGGGCGAGGCTTTTTTTGAGGTCGAGAAGGCTGGAGTTCCTTTTATTGTCGAAAATGGGGGGCCGCAGGTAAGAGTATATGGAACTCAATTTAATGTTAACAGTTACGAGAACGAAGAAAATGTAATTGTTGCTTTGGCCGAAGGGAAAGTGTCTTTAAATGTGAATGGAGAAGAGCAGTTTCTGAAACCGGGTGAGATTTCAATTTTCAATAAAGAAAAGAGGAGTTTACTGATAACTGAGGCAGATATCGACCAGTATATTAGTTGGAGGTCGGGAAAACTAATTTTTAGGAATACAACATTGGAGGCCATGAGCCGAACCCTTGAACGCCGGTACAATGTGAATATTACGATTCGAGATGCGGAGGTGGCAAAATACATTTATAATGCCATTATCAGAGGTGAGACTTTTGAACAGGTACTGGATTTACTCACCCTGACAGCACCTATAAAATACACCTATCATAAACCAAAACAAAATGCAGATACATCATTTACCAGAGCAGAAGTAATAATAGTTAAAGATAAAAACAGAATAGTAACCAAGTAAAATGATTTGGCCTATGTAATATTTAAGTTCTAACCAAAAAAAATGTGAGTAATGCGCCAACATTACCCACATCAAGAGATTTTTTAATTAATCGTGTAAAATTAATTAGTAACAAATTTATGAAAAATTATGTAAAAGATATAGGATCAGGTCCTTATCTTCGAAAACTAATCTTAAAAATGAAACTAACAGCGTTTATTTTGTTTTTAGTAATTTTCCAATCGTTCGCCGAAACTTCTTTAGGACAAGGAAAATTTTCAATGACATTCAACAACAGTACAATCGAACAAGTTTTGCTTGAAATCGAAAACCAGAGTGACCTGGGATTCATGTACAACAAAGACTTGATTGATGTGAAAAAGAAAGTGAACATTGATGTAGAGAATGCAAGTATTGACGACATTTTGGAAGAATTATTCTCCGGTTTGGAAGTAACTTTTCATCGGGTAAATAACCAAATTGTTATTAGTCCAAAATTCCAGGAGTCACAACAGCAAAAAAGTGTTTCAGGTAAAGTAACCGATGAAAATGGTGAAGCTCTCCCGGGGGTTACCGTGCTGATTAAAGGAACTACCCAGGGAACAATTTCTGATATCGACGGTAATTATAATCTTACCGGCGTATCAACCGAAAGTGTAATTGTATTTTCATTTGTAGGTATGGTTTCGCAAGAAGTTGTTTTGGGAAGCCAATCTGTAATCAACATTACACTTCAGGCTGACGCCATTGGCATTGACGAAGTAGTTGCTGTAGGTTATGCTGTTCAGGAAAAAGTGAGCCTTACCAACTCGGTTGCCCAGGTAACAGGAGAAGATTTGGTTAAGCGTCCTGTGGCTAGTGTAAGCCAGTCGTTACAGGGAATGGCCCCTGGTGTATTTATTGTTGACAATGGGGGACGCCCGGGAGCTTCAGATGTGAATATTCGCGTAAGGGGTTTAACTTCATTAGGAGATAAAAGTCCATTGATTATTGTGGATGGTATTGAGCAAAGAATGAGCGATATTAACCCGGATGATATTGAAAGCGTATCTGTATTGAAAGATGCTTCTTCAACTGCAATTTATGGTTCGAGGGCTGCAAATGGTGTCGTTTTAATTACTACACGCCGCGCAAAAGAAGGTGATGTAAATGTGTCTTACCATGGTTATTTTGGTATACAAAAGGCGATTAACCGTCCGGAGCATTTGGATTTAAGAAGCTACTTCGAACTTGAAAACGTAGCCCGTATCAACAAAGGTGTTGATCCAATATATTCAGAAGAGTTTATTAACGAATATGTAAATGCAACCGACAGAGAAAAGTATCCACTGCCATTTCCTTGGTTCGATAAAGGAGTAATGCTGAAAAATAGTCCGCAACAAAATCACACGCTTTCGTTTAGTGGTGGTAACGAATTTATTAAAGCCAGGGCAAGTTTACGTTACCAGGATATAGAGGGGATTGTGAACAATTTTAGCGACGAAACTAAAGAAATACGTATAAATACTGATTTTAAAGTATCGGATAAAATTAATCTTGTATTTGATTTAAATTATCGTACCGGAGAAGACGTACAACCTTATGCGGGTGTTTACAATGTGTTTAACTACATGTTGCATGCTACAAAATTTTCTGTTCCTCAGTACGAAACCGGAGAATATGGTTTAGGACCGCAAAATAATAACCCGATGATTTTTTCGGATTTGACAGGTTTGAGAACAAACAAAAATGATTATTTTGTTGGAAAAATTAAGGGAGATTATCAAGTTCTTCCTGAATTAGAATACACCTTTGAATATGCGTTGCGTAACTCAAATACGCAAAATTCAGCGTATCAAAACAAATATCGCAACGAAGACCCTGTAACAGGTAGGGTAAGAGCCGTTACGTTAAATTCTCTAAATGAATATCGTAGTAGTTTTGAAGAATACACGCTTTCACACTTATTGAATTTCCAGAAAAGCTTTACTGATCATAATGTAAATGTACTTTTAGGTTACTCAACTGTAGATAACAGACAGAACAATATTAATGCTTATAGGGAAGATTTCTATAATAATGATTTACAGTCTTTAAGTTCTGGGTCGAACGAAAACAAAGACAGTAGTGGTAAAAACTCTGGTTACGGACTACGTTCGTATTTTGGTCGTGTAAACTATAACTTTGCCAAAAAATATTTTGTTGAAGTAAATGCCCGTTACGATGGTTCGTCTCGATTTAGTTCGAAAAAGCAGTATGCATTCTTTCCATCATTCTCGGCCGCATGGCGTATTTCTCAGGAAGATTTCTGGAGTGATTTTTCCGATGTTGTGAATGAGTTTAAACTACGTGCATCGTGGGGATTAACAGGTAACCAGGCCATTAGTTTATATGAATTTTATCCGGCACTCTCGCCTGTAAATTATTCTTTTAACGAAAATCCGGTTCAGGGATATACGCCAACTCAGTTTGTAAATGAAGATTTGACTTGGGAAAAAACGGAACAACTTGATATTGGTATCGATTTGGGATTTCTGAATAACCAGCTGACTTTTACTGCTGATTATTATAACAAACTTACTAGAGACATCTTACTGCAGTTACCAATACCGGCTACCATTGGGTTAAATCCTTCGTACCAGAATGCTGGAGAAGTGCGTAACAAAGGATGGGAAACCAGTTTAAGTTACAAAGGCGGTAATAAGCTGAAATTTAACATCGGAGTAAACGTTAGCCGCAATAAAAACGTTGTGGAAGACTTGTTGCAAACAGGACCATATATTTCCGGAGGGGGTGCAAATCAAACCACTATTATTCAGGAAGGAATGGCTATTGGTAGCTTGTGGGGATATCATATCGATGGTTTCTTTCAATCTGAAGAAGAAATTGCCAACTATCCTACATTGCAGGCAAATACGCAACCAGGCGATGTTAAGTATCTCGACTTAAACGATGATAAAAAAATTACGCCTGACGATCGTGCCTTCCTTGGATACAGTTTCCCTATATATACTTTCGGTTCGACCATGAATTTCAGTTACGAGAATTTTGAATTAAGCATGCAGTGGCAGGGAGCTGGCGGCCATACTACTCAGGTGGCAGGAGGTTTGGCACACCAGGCAACTTATGAAGCTTTTACACATAAAATTCATGCCGATTACTGGACGGAAGACAATCGTGACGCAAGATGGCCTCGCCCTATAAAATCGAACCTGCGTAACCTGCAGGCCTCAGAATTATTAACGGTAGATGCTGATTACCTGCGTTTGAAAAATATCATGCTTTCATACAACATTCCTTCAACTGTATTGCAGAGATTGCCATTCAGTAAAATGCAGGTTTATGTGAATGCAACCAATGTTCTTACATTCTCTAAATTGAATGAGTGGGATCTTGATCCGGAAATGCCACCGGGCAGAGCCAATTATTATCCACAGATTGGTTTATATACAATTGGTTTAAAGTTGAACTTCTAAAAAAATGATCAGATGAAACGACTAATATTATTATTTACCATAAGCGCTTTCTTATTTTCTTGTCAGGAAAATCTGTTGGAAACCGTTCCGGATGATCGGATTTCTTCTGAGATTTTCTGGCAAAGCGAAGACGATGCCATTCTGGCTGCCAATGCTCTTTATCCTACTCTTACCGGAACAGGATTGTTTGCATACGATGGAATAACCGATGTGTTCCATACCAATCGTTTATTCGATAACAATTCGATTATTGAAGGAGGAAATGCTGATGCTACATTCTCTCGGTTTTTATCGGAATGGGATGCTGCATATACTGCTATTCGCAGGGCAAATGACTTTTTCGAAAATATTGACCGTGTAGAAACGGATGATACAGAATTAATCAGCAGATTAAAAGGAGAGGTTCGCACCATTCGTGCTTATCATTACATTAAATTGGTGATGTTATTTGGCGATGTGCCTTTAATTACTACAAGTATTGGTGTAGAAGAAGGAAAAACAATTACCCGCGATCCGGCTTCAAGTATATGGGATTTTGTAGGTCAGGAGTTAACGACTGCTGCAAATGAATTGCCTTCGACATATTCTGGTGATAATACCGGGCGTGTTGCTAAAGGTGCTGCTTTGGGATTAAAAGCACGCGCCATGTTATTTGCAGGCCGTTATAACGATGCTGCTACTGCAGCCAAGCAAGTAATGGATTTGGGGGTGTACAGCCTGTATAATTCGTATGAAGATTTATTTCAATATGCAGGAGAAAACAATAGCGAGGTGATTCTTGACAAGCAATATGCGAAGGATGTTTATTCTGTCAATTATTACAATAGTATCGGACCATGGAGTTTGGTTCCGGGAAGCGTAGGAAGTGTTTATGTGCCTACTAAAAAATTGGTTGATATGTACGATATGACCAACGGTTTGTCTATCGACGATCCTGAAAGTGGTTTTGATCCCTACAATCCATACGAAAACAGAGATCCACGTTTGAAACAATCGATTTTTGTAACTGGTATGACTTTGCCAAATGGAAAAATATACAGCTCAAATCCAAATGATCCGGATGCAACAGATCCTGTTGGTGGTACACTTTATACCACAACAACTGGCTGGAATGTGAAAAAGTACATCTCAACCGATGATTTTTCAAATCCGGGTAACTCAGGAATTAATCTGACTTTGATGCGATATGCTGAGATATTACTTACTTATGCCGAAGCAAAAATTGAATTAGATCAGATCGATCAATTGGTTTACGATGCCATTAACGAAGTACGTGGGCGCGAAAGTGTTGAAATGCCTGCCATTTCCGAAGGGAAAACACAAACAGAATTAAGAGAGATTGTGCGTAAGGAAAGAACTATTGAATTAGCTTTCGAAGGAACACGTCTGTTTGATATCCGTCGCTGGAAGATCGCTCACGAGGTGATGGTTGAACCTGTAGAAGGAATGACTTATGTGGAGAATGGTTCATTAGTGACAATAGAAATTACCGGATATGACAGGGTATTTGATGCCGGTCGTGATTATCTGTGGCCAATTCCTCAAAAAGAAAGAGAATTAAATCCAAACCTGGAACAAAACCCAGAGTGGTAGATTAAATTAATTAATAGATCAATCTAAATTCAGCCATACTGCTTGTCAGTTTTGGCTGAATTTTTTTTTTAGGATATCTCCAAATACTTCCCTGGAAGAAAATTAGAATGGATCTAAAACGGCCTCACTTTTTTTAGTTTGCCCGGACTGTAATTATACTGTTTTTTAAACTGGCGATAAAAATAAAATTCGTTCTGATAACCCGTGTCGTAGGCTACTTCTTTTACACTTTTGTCGGTTGTGGTAAGCAGCTTTATAGCCAGTTCCATTCGTAGTCTTATCATATAATTTAAAGGTGTGATCCCAAAATTATTTTTAAAAATACGGTGAAAATAATTGGGAGATAGAGCTGATTTGGATGCAATTTCTTCAAGTGCAGGATTCTTTCTAAACTCACTGTTCATAAAGTTAATGGAAGGTTCCATTTTTTTTATTTCCAGCGAGGTAGAGTGGTCCATGGCCTGCGTAGTTTGTAATATGTCTGCTATAATATTCAAAACAAAGCTATGAATTTTTGCTTCTTCAAACGAGTAAGGCAACAGGGTAACGTTGGGAGTTATTGGATTGTTATTCCCAAATACCTTTTGTATGTATTTGTTAAAATCATTCATAAAAGGAAAATCGGCAGTATTCCAGATATGAACAGGATTTGAGTTTAATAGTACCTGTCTTAAGTAAAGCGAAGCCGGAATAAAATGCAGCCAGTAGATGTCCATAAAAGAGGTACACTTTTGTGAGTTTATGCTGAACCCCGAAATAAAATAGATATTTCCTGCTTCAATGAGGTACTCGGTATCATCTACATTTATTATTGCATTACCGCTCACCGGATTATATATTTTGAAGCATCGGTCAAGTTCATCGCTGCTTTTGTTCCACGAGCTATCGCAATGGTTAAATCCTCCTGATATCAGTTTGCATTCAAATGAATCTGCTGCCATAAAGTTAAGATAGTATAGTTTTAAGTTTGTTTTGTTTATTTTATATCTATCTGTTAATGTGTAGATTTGATGATGTAAAATTATCTTAAAAGTTTAGATCGTCAAAATATAAACAGGAATAATGAAGGAAAAGAATGTAAATCAGAAATTTGTGCCGGATGCCAGAATGAAAGCATTGATCGACCGAAGGCTAAAATTGGTAATCGAAAAAAAACGAAATTTGTATTGCGATAACGCTGAATTTCTGGTTTATCACTGGTCGGGTGAAGCCGCGTCGTTTTCGCCTGCAACCGGCGAACATGCCTGCGATGTTGACCACCGTATTAACATTGGCGACCACAATGCACGTGTTGATGTAGGTATTCCTTTTCCAAAAGCAAAAGAGATGCCTTCGAAGCAAGGTAAATTCGAATATACGCCTTTAAATTGGGCGCAAGACTATGTTTGTTTTATCGACAACAGTCCTGCCGAAGTGCATGGAAATGAACTGATTGTTGGTGAGTTTCACTGGCAATTAGATGAGGCACGATTTTTTCAATATCCACAGGAGCAGCGCGATGCAGGTTTTGAAGCACGAGAGTTGGGAGCCGGTGGGATAAGTTTTACTCATACCTGTCCCGATTTAAGCATTGGCCTGAGTTTAGGATGGAACGGATTACTTGAAAAGGTAAGAAACAATATTGCCAAATTTGAGAAAGCAGGAGAAACTGAAAAGGTAGACTATTTAAAAGGCTCAGAAATTATTGCACTTTCCATACAACGTTTTATCAAACGCCATGCCGATGCCGCAAGGAAGAAAGCAAGCAAATCTTCCGATTCCAAACAAATTGATCTTTACCTTTCCATTGCCGAGGTATGCGACAACTTATCGGAACGCGCACCACAAACTTTTCATGAGGCAGTTCAGTGGATATGGTTTTTTCAGGTAGCAGAACGCATGCACGGGCATGGGAATGGCTACGGACGCACCGACCAGCTTTTGCAACCATTTTATCAGAAAGATATTTCCGAAGGAAAAATTACCCGGCAAATGGCTCGTGAACTGGTGGGCGAAATGTATATAAAATACGGCAGTTACACTGCTCTTGGCGGACGACTGCAGGATTTGTCGGATGCCACAAACGAAATGAGCTGGGTGTGTTTGGAAGCTTACGACCTGGTTGGAGGTATCAATCATATGGGTGTAATGTGGCACGATGATATGGACAAGGATTTTTACAGGTATGCCAATGATGTTTTAACGCGTCATGGTTGCGGAGTTCCGATTCTTGTAAATTACGATGTTTTAAAGGCCAGTGAAGTGCGAAGCGGATACCGCGAAGAAGATGCATGGAATGTGGCCTACAGTGGTTGCCAGTGGTATTGCGGAGTAGGTACCGAATATAACGACCAGGATGTAAATAGTTTGGTGTTGGTAAAACCTATGCAAAGAGCGATTGCTGTAGCAATAGAAAAGGATACCAAAACATTCGATGAGTTTTGGAATATATACTGCCACGAAGTTGATAGAACTGCCGATGCCCTGGTAAGATTTAAAAACTCAACCTACGATTGGCAGGCAAAAGTATGGCCCGAAATGGTAACTTCGTTTTGCATGTACGATTGTATTGAAAAGGGAAAAGATTGCACCGATAAAGATGCTGTACGTTATAATTTTACTTCGGTAAATGTTCTGGGAGTTCCCAATGTTGCTGATTCTGTTTATTCCATTAAGAAACTCGTTTTTGATCAAAGCAGTTATTCGCTGGCTGAGCTTCAGAATGCCATAAATAACGATTGGAAAGATAACGAAGTAATGCGGCAACACTTTCTGAATGTACCCAAATTTGGCAACGATTACGATGGTGCCGATGAAATGGCTGTTCGGGTTTCGGAGCAGGTAAGAGAAGTGTTAGAGAGCAAAAGAAACAATAAAGGTTTCCCTTTTCGCCCGTCACTTTTTCAGTACATGGGGCACACTTATGCCGGACCAATGTTGGGTGCAACTCCCGATGGACGCCTGGCGAAAGAACCTCTTGCGCACGGAATGAACCCGATGCACGGACGTAATAATAAAGGTATAGCTGCTACGGTAAATTCATTCACAAAATTGGACTTTGCAAAATACCAGGGTGGCTCTTTCCAGATCGAATTAACACCCGATTTCTTTAAGGCAGGTGTTGAAAAAGATAGAATGATGGAAGCTTTTTCTGTTGCGTTTTTCAAAAAAGGAGGAGTGCAAATTAACTTTAACCTGGTTGATTTAAAGGTGCTTGAGGAAGCGATGCACGACAATGATAATCCGGCTTATCACGATATTAATGTTAAAGTAACCGGGTATTCCAGTCATTTTGTGAGCATGGACAAACGTTTTCAGAAAGAATTTATTGAACGGGTAAATTATAAAAGCTTGTAACGAGAAAACAGGAATGCAAGTGACAAACAAAGAGGTAAAAGGCAGGATATTTAAAATTGAATCGTTGAATACACACAACGGTCCCGGATACCGGACTGTGGTTTATTTAAAAGGCTGCCCTTTAAATTGTTTGTGGTGCCACAACCCAGAGGGTATTTCATCGAAAAAAGAAATCTGGGTTATTCACTCAAAATGTATTGGCTGTTTAAGTTGTGTTGCTGTCTGTCCCAATTCAGCCCTTTCGCAAAAAGATGGTAAAATTGATGTAGACCGAAATAAATGCGAGGGGTGTTACCAGTGTGCCGATGTTTGTCCGTCGAAAGCCATCGAAAAAATTGGTGAGGATTATTCGGTTAATGAAGTTTTTAACCGCCTGCTAAAAGATAAACCGTTTATTGATGCTTCGGGAGGCGGAGTAACAGTTACCGGAGGAGAGCCCGGAACCTATCCGGAATTTGTAGGACGGCTTTTCGAAAAGTGCAGAGATGCAGGCATTCACACCGCTTTCGATACTTCAGGATATATTTCAGAAAAGGCACTTGAATTGATTATTCCTTATACAGACCTGGTGTTTTTCGATTTAAAAATACTGGAAGAAGAACTGGCTAAAAAATGGACAGGCCGGGGTACTTCTAAAATTCTAAAATCGCTTGAGTGGATAAAAGCCTATAAAGAAAAAAATGATGGGCCTGAATTGCAGTTCAGAACACCCATTATTCCGGGAGCCACTGATGGGGCTGATAATTTAAACTCTATTGCAAAGCTGATTTCCGATAAATATAAATCACTATTTACCGAATGGGAAATGAATCTGTTTAACGATATCTGCGAAGACAAATACGAGCGGCTGAATAAGACATGGAGTTTGGAGAAAGCTAAATTTGATTTGGCAGATTATAAACGTATCGAGAAGTTCAGGGATGATAATGCCGGACTAAAAATTAATATTTCCGGATTTGTTCAGAAGTAGTAGAATTATTTAAAACGAATAGGTATGAAGCACGTAGAATTATCGACAGAACAAAAGGAGTTTTTTAAAGAAAACGGATATTTGCTTCTGGAGAAAGTAGTTGAAAACAGTGATCTGCAGGATGTGATTGACGAGTTAAACTCTGAAATTGACAAACGTGCAAAAGACTTGTTTGCAAAGGGCGAAATTTCTGATTTGTATGAAAATGAACCTTTTGAAACGAGGCTGGCCAGAATAAGTGCCGAAACACCTAAACTGGCGGTTTCGATCTGGAACGGTATTTTGCATGGCCCGGCTATTTTTGAATTAATAACAAATCCGAAATTGCTTGATGTAGCCGAAACATTTTGTGGTGAAGAACTGATAGCAAGTTCGGTTTACAGGCTACGTCCAAAAATTCCAAATTATGGTTACGGCGAAGTTCCGTGGCATCAGGATTCGGGTTATTTCGAACCTTACTGCGACAATTCGCTGGTAATGACCATGTGGATTCCTTTGGTTGATACAAATGCCGATAATGGTTGTTTGTTTGTAATTCCGGGAACGCATAAAGGAAATGTGGTGGAGCACGAAATGCATAAAACCGGAAAATACCTGGCTGTGAAAGAAGACTTGGTTCCGAAAGAAAATTGGGTAGAGTGTGCCGTTCCCAAAGGTGGAGTATTATTGTTGTCGAACAAAGTAATTCATGCCAGTTTTAAGAATAAAACGGAAAGAGTGAGATGGAGCATGGATCTTCGGTATCAAAGTGCAAGTCTGCCTACTAATGCAAAAATAACAAAGATGGAGGTACAACCTAAAAAGAATTTGAATCCTGATGTTCCTTCGGCGTGCTATCCGCCCGATGCCGATTTTTTAGTGCGGAGCAAAACCCGAAAAGATGAAGTAGTAAACTCGTACGAAGCATTTAAAAAACTGCGCGAAACCTTTGTGGGGAAACCTGTAACCAATCGGTTTGGAGTTACCTGGACAGAGATGAAAGTGGATGAAGTAAAATAGTATTCTGCGATGGAAATTAAATATTTTATGCCTCTTTGGGGGAATGAGCACTTTTCCTTACCCGATTTCTTTAAAAAGATTAAAGATTCCGGGTATGATGGCGTTGAAATGACTATTCCGTATGATAAAAAGTATGCTGATAACCTGAAAGACTTGTTAGACAGAAAAAATTTGTTACTTATTGCCCAGCAAAGTTTACTTTTTTCAAATGAACGCATAGATGAATACATCGAACAGATGCAAAAGTACCTGACTTACCTGGCCTCGTTCAATCCGCTTTTTATTAATTCGCACACCGGTAAAGATTTCTTTTCGTTTGAAGACAATTGCCGGATTATAAAAGCAGCAGAAATGATCTCAGTTGATACAGGTATAAATATTTATCACGAAACGCACCGGGGGCGGTGTTTGTATTCGGCTCCAATGGCGAAGTTGTATTTTAAGGAATTTCCGGAGTTGAAATTAAGTGCGGATTTTTCGCATTGGTGTTGTGTCTCGGAAAGCCTTCTAGAAGGTCAGGATGATCTTATGGACGAAGCCATAAAAAGAACAAAATATATCCATGCACGGGTTGGGCACAGTCAGGGGCCGCAGGTGAATCATCCCTTTGCTCCTGAAAATCGTGAGGCCATGGAAAAACACACAGGCTGGTGGCAAAAAATAGTAGATCATCAGAAAACACTGGGTACAAAAATGTTTCCGGTTGCTACCGAATTTGGCCCCAGACCTTATATGCAAACATTGCCTTTTACCAATCATGAAGTTGCCGATTTATATAATATTAATTCGGAAATGAAAACCTATTTAATAAACTCATTAAAAACTTAAAATTACTATCCACTTTTCAGATAAAACCAAAAAATGAACAATCAATCAAAACCAAAACTGCTATCACTATTTTTAGTGTTCTTTCTTTTTTTTATGTGGGGATTTATATGGAACCTGTTTAATGTACTGGCTACCTTTTTTCAGGAATCATTTGAACTCTCCAATATTCAGGTATCGTTGGGTACATCATTGTCGTTTCTTGCCTTTTTCCTTATGTCGTATCCGGCAAAACTAATTATTGGCAGATACGGTACTAAAAAATCAATTGTAACCGGAGCGGTTATTACCGGTTTCGGATTGCTGCTTTTTTATCCGGCATCACTGGCCGAAAGTTATAATTTATTTCTGGTAGGTTTATTTGTGCTCTTTGGCGGGGTAACCATTTTGCAAACGGTTTGTAATCCATACATTGGTGTTTTGGGCAGTTCAAAAAACCGGGAGGCACGGATTAATTTTGCCCAGGGAATTGGTGCAATTGGTGCAGCCTTAACTGCTCCGTTGGGAGGATGGTTTATGCTCGAATTGTTCAAAAATAATGTGTTTGGCGGGATCCGGGTGTTTTACCTTGCTGTTGCTGGTATATTTTTTCTGCTGGCCCTGCTTGTAGGCACTACTAAAATGCCTGCCAATCCAACAGAAGCAAGTTCGGACGGAAAAATTGGGAAACTAAAACCGGGAGGCGCATTCAAATACCGTCATTTTGTAATCGGATTTATTATCATGTTTGTATACATGGGAGCCGAGGCTATATTGTACCAGCTTATGACCCCTTATTTTAAAGAAGTTGGACAAATTGGTAATGCAGAAGCTGTACGTTTGTCAGCCATTATTTTTTATGGTTTAATGGCCGGACGTTTATTGGGGGCATGGACAATGACAAAAATTAATCCTGCAAAAATTCTTGGTTTCTTTGCATTAATTGCTGCTTTGCTCGTGCTTATATCGATGATAATAGGAGGTAAAACGGGAATTTATGCCATTACCTCAATCGGTTTTTTTATCTCTATTATGTTTGCCTCCATTTTTGCCCTCGCCACCAAGGGGCTAGGCGAGCATACAAACGAGGCATCATCGTTTGTGATAATGGCTATTTCCGGAGGATTTTTTATCCCCCTGCTTTTTGGAGCAATTGCCGATTATTTTAGTTTGCAAGCCTCTCTCATTGTTGTTGTTATTCCTTTGTTGGCAACATCGCTTTACGGATTTTTCTTTAATAAAATTGAAACTAAATAAAACCAAAAACTTTTCAACAAAAACCACTATTATGACAAAAAAACTCAACCTTTTGGCTATTGTGCTGATAATACTACTAACTAGTTGCAGCAACCAACCTAAACAAGATTATAAGGTTAAAATTGATGATGCCGTTCGTGCCGAACAAATAAAAGAAATGAAATGGGGGATGTTTATTTGCTGGTCGTTCAGTACTTTTTACGGTAGCGAATGGACACCCACACTTGATAAAGATGCAGGGTACTTTAAAGCCACCGGCTGTGATACCGATCAGTGGTGCAAAACGGCCAAAGATGCCGGAATGGGCTACATTCTTTTTCTATCGAAACACCACGATGGCTTTTGTTTATGGGATACAGAAACCACCGATAAAAAGGTAACAAATAGCGAATTGGGAATTGATGTTTTGGCAAAACTTCGGAAATCGTGCGATAAATACGGGATTAAACTGGCACTTTATTTTTCTGAAGGAGACTGGAATTGGCCGGGTGCTGTTGATGGCAAAAGCTGGCGGTCAGGAAGAAGTATTAATCCCGAAATGAAAAAAGCCCAGTTAGAGGAACTATGCACAAAATACGGTCCCATCGAATTCTTCTGGATGGACCATGCAGTTGGCGACGGTGGTTTATCGCATAAAGAAACAGTCGATTTTATTCACCAGTTTCAACCCAACTGTTTTATTGGATTTAATACCGGGGAAACAGCAGGGCGGTTAAACCTTCGTGAACGGGGGCGCCCGGGACCAATTGGCGATAAAAGCACCGTTTGGAACGAAGGTCATTTAAAAGATAGTTATGATAATTTTTTGGTTGCGGAATTTACTTATCCGATTCTACCAAAACATGAAGGCGGTGCCGACTGGTTTTATTCATTGCCTAAACACGATACGCTTTGTCATTCAGCAGAAAAATTGTATGATGATTATGTTGGAGCGGTTAAATATGGAAATATTTTTTCAATCGATGTTGGTCCAAACTACGAAGGAAAAATTCGTGATATTGATGTTAAAATCCTGGCTCGCGTTGGTGAAATGATCAGACAGAATAAATAAACAATAAGTACTTAATAATGACTGGAACTAAAACAATTGTCCTGTTTATTCTTGGTATTTTTGCTATTGCCTGTAAACAGCCGCTGCCTCCTGAACCATATGGACCTGTCCCCACAGAGAACCAGGTAAAATGGCATGAAATGGAATACTACAGCCTGATTTGCTTTGGATTAAACACCTATACCCGCCAGGAATGGGGGTATGGCGATGTAGATCCCAAAGTTTTCAATCCGTCAGACCTTGATACCGACCAATGGTGCCAAGTCGCAAAAGAAGCAGGAATGAAAGGGATGATACTGGTTGCAAAACACCACGATGGTTTTTGTTTATGGCCATCGAAAACTACAGATTATACGGTTGCTGCAACTCCCTGGAAAGACGGAAAGGGAGATGTGCTTGGAGACCTTGCTCAATCTTGTAAAAAATACGGACTTAAGCTTGGTGTTTATATTTCTCCCTGGGACAGGAATCATGCAGAATATGGACGTCGCGGGTATGTTGAAGCCTACCATAAGCAATGGGAAGAAGTTTTGGAATATAGTGATGATATATTTGAAGCGTGGTTTGACGGTGCAAATGGGGGAACCGGCTATTATGGAGGAGCCAGAGAAAAGAGAAAAATTGAAAAGGGATATTATCAGTTTCCTAAAATCTTTAAATTAATAAAAGACAGGCATCCCAATGCTGTGTTATTTGGTTATGTTGAAGATGTAACAAAAGATGTTATACGTTGGGGAGGAACTGAAGAAGGGACTGGTTCTGCAACCAATTGGTGCCGATATAACGATGTAACAAGTACCAATTGGGAAGTTGCAAAAACAGGTGTTAAGGATGGTAAATACTGGATGCCGGTTGAGGGGAATACTACTATCCTGCATCCTAAAAAGTGGTATTACAACGAAAGCTCAAAACCACGCACCTTGAAAAACTTTGTTGACCTGTACTATTCAACTATTGGACAAAATGCAACTTTTGTACTTGGACTTTCAATTGGGCCAGACGGGCAAATACCGGAAAGAGATGTAAAATCGATGTTGGCGCAAAAAAAACAGTTAGACAAAGAACTGGCAACCAATTTGGCAAAAAATATAACTATAAAGGCAGATGATTATCGTGCTAAAAGCTTTGCACCCAAATATTCTGTTGATGGATCAACAACAACCTACTGGGCTACAAACGATGGAGTTCGAAAAGCTAGTATTGTTTTGGATTTCAAAAAAGAAACTACTTTCAACCGTCTTCTCCTTCAGGAGTACATCAGGCTTGGGCAACGGATACACAAGTTTGTTTTGGAGGTTGACGAAAATAATGATTGGAAAAAGGTTGCTGAAGGTACAACTATAGGCTATAAACGTATTCTGAGGTTTGATAATACTAAAGCTGCCAAAGTCCGGATTACTTTAGAAACAGATGCTTCGTGTATTACACTATCCAACATTGAAATCTACAATGCCCCGGCTTTGGTAGCCGATCCTGTTCCGGAAATTGATATAGAGGGGAACGTAAGTTTTTCCTCAGAAAAAGGTGTCCAGGTGTACTATGCTTTGGGCGAAAACCCCGATTCAACAGAATTTATAAAATATTCCGATTCGCTTTTGCTTCCTGGAGGAGGCGTAGTGCAGGCTTATGCCATCGATAAATCGGGCAAAATTAAAAGTGAAGTAGTTACAAAAGAGTGGGGAATTGCCAAAAATAAATGGAAAATCCATTCATGCAGTGGAGAACAGAGTAACAATGGAAAGTCAGAGTTTGCTATCGACAGAAACCTTCGCACAAGTTGGATGGCTGATAATAAGAAAAGCAAAACAAATTTTATTTCGATTGACCTGGGAGAAGAGATTAATCTTGCAGGATTTAGTTATATGCCGGATATCGAAAACAGAGCAGGGGCTGTTTACGAGTATGAATTTTATACCAGTACGAACGGAATTAACTGGGGCGAACCTGTGAGTAAAGGAGAATTCTCAAACATTGAAAATAATCCGGTTGAACAGGTAATAAAATTCGAAAAGAACGTAAAAGCCAGGTTTGTAAAATTGGTTTCAATATCGGTTGCCGGAAATAGTGAAGTAACTTCAATTGCAGAAGTTGATTTGTTTGCTGATTCTGATTTTAGAGAAAGTGATAAATGAAACAAAGAATAAGTACTCACGTATGATTTTAAAGTTTCTCGGAATATATGGATTATTGGGGGATGATTTATGCCAAATAATGAAAAGCAGCTGGAAATACGAAACTTGAAGAACAGCGAAGAAAATAATGAGCTTGTAAAACTCCTGAAGAAAGGCGATATGATTGCTTTCGATACAATCTATTACAAATATTGCCATAAATTGTATGAATTTGTATTGAGGTATTTAAAGCAGAAAGAAGATGCAGAAGGAGTTGTGCAGGAAGTATTTCTAAAGATATGGGATAATCGGGAAAAAATTGATATTTATTCGTCTTTCGAATCATTCCTGTTTACTATTGCTTATAACACTACCATTAGTTTATTACGAAAAAGAGTTAGTGAAAGAAAATCAAGAGAATATTTAAAATCCTTACAACAAATCAATTCTTCTGATTCCGTGATTTCCGAAATCCAGTTTAATGAGTTGAGTAGAAAAATACAATCTTTATTTAACCAATTAACCCCTCGTCAGAAGGAGATTTATCTTTTAAGCAGAGAGCAGGGATTCACACATAAAGAAATTGCCCATAAATTAGATATTTCTGAGAATACAGTAAAAAACCACCTGGTGACTATCTTAAAATATTTTAAATGTAACATTGCTAATGGGCAGGTTGTTAGTGCTTTGATTTTCTATTTGTTTTTTAGCTAAAAAAAATAAATTTTTCTTAGTCCTCTTTTTATTCTTCCGCGTAATATAATTAAACCAGGTTACAAACTTTCGCATAGATTTTAGTTTGGTTAGATAGTTTTTAGTACCTCTCTGTTTATGGAGAGGTACATAATTTAAAAAACATGAATAAAGAATTACTCCATAAATATTTAAATAATAATTGTACTGATGCAGAGTTTGATGTTTTGGTCAGTTGGATAATAAAAGAAGCAGCAAGTAAAGAAGGTAAAAGTTGGGGCTTCGACGATTGGAACTCTTTTGATCCTGATATGAAAAATAAGGATAATCAAAAATACCAGTCGCTGCTAAATAAAATTCACTCCGAAATAAAGCGTAAAGAACAGCGAAAAAGCAAAACCATAAATATGGATAAAGCGGCATCATTATTTAGCCGGGCAGCCGCAATTTTGTTTATCCCTTTACTGGGGCTGGTTATATACTTGCTCGCGAACAATAACACTCAATTTAATCAATATACAGATCTTGCTGTTGATTCCCTTGAGATAATTGCTCCAATAGGATCACGTACGGTTGTTCAATTATCTGACGGGACAGAGGTTAACCTGAATTATGGGAGTAAAATAAAATATCCCCGACATTTTAAAGGAGATACAAGAGAAATCAGTCTGGAAGGTGAAGGATATTTTGATGTTGCTCATAATCCGGATAAACCGTTTATTGTTAAAACCGGACAGTTGAATGTGAAAGCTCTGGGAACAGAATTTAATGTTCATGCATATCCCGAAGACAATATTATTTCGACGACATTAGTAGAAGGAAAAGTTATTATTGAAAAATTATTGGCAGATGAGAAAACAGAGTCTGTTGGTACAATGGTTCCGGGGCAGCATATAGATTACAACTTGAATTCAGGTAAAACAACCTCAATAATAGGAAGCGTTGAGAAATACGTTGCCTGGAAAGAAGGAAAACTAATATTCGATGATGCACCAATTACCAGTGTGGCAGAAAAGCTTAGTCGTATGTTTAACGTTGACATTGAAGTTGCCGACAATATAAAGAATTACTCTTATACAGTTACTTTGATAGATGATCCGCTATTACTCATTCTTGATTTAATGGCAGAGGTTACTGATATAACTTACAAGGTCTATCCCCGAAAAAAGCTTGCTAACGGTACATTCTCAAAACAAAAAATACGAATAGAGAAAAGAACACTAAAACTAAACGAATAAAAAATATGCCAATGAAGTAAATAACTATTAAAACATCAGGGAAATGCGCCAACACTTCCCTGAAGAGAGTTTTAAAACCACCCCTGTAATATCGTACAGGGTAATTTCAAATCTTAACATTACAAAAGTATGAAAAAAAACAACCGTTTTCTATGGGAATGGAAAATTCCCGGATTACAAAAATTATTAAGGGTAATGAAACTAACTGTCTTTTTATTACTAATTTCTGTAATTAGTGTGTTTGCTGGAAAAACCTACTCTCAAACAAAAGTGCTAAATCTTAGCATGAAAAATAGTACTGTAAAAGAAGTGCTTAAGGATATTGAAGCGCAAAGCGAATTTTATTTTATGTACAGCGAAAAACTTGTTGATGTAAACAGGAGGGTATCAGTTGACATTAAAAATATGAAAATTGATAAAGTGTTAGACGAGCTCTTTGCCAACACTGATATTGTATATAAAGTAAAAGACCGGTTTATTTTACTCACAACTCCAGAGATTTCAGGTAGCGACATAAATGTTGAACAAGAAAAGTCAGTTTCAGGAAAAGTTACCGATGAAAGTGGAGAAGCTCTTCCTGGAGTAACAGTTCTTCTTAAAGGAACTAATAATGGCACAGTAACCGACATTAATGGTAATTACTCGATTACTGATGTACCTGTTAATAGTACACTTTTATTCTCTTTCATTGGAATGCTTAGCCAGGAAGTTGTTGTTAGCGACCAAAGATCGATTGATGTAACAATGAAGACGGATGCCATCGGTATTGAAGAAGTAGTTGCTGTTGGTTATGGTACTCAGCGAAAGGCTAATTTAACAGGAGCAATTAGCTCTGTTAATGTTGAACATTTGGAAGGTAGAGCGATTACTCAAACCTCGCAGGCATTAACAGGTGAAATGGCTGGAATTTCGGTAAGACAGCGATCCAGTGAGCCAGGAGAAGACGGCGCCGATATTACAATTCGCGGAATGGGAACATTTAGTGGTGCGGGAAATAGCCCACTGATTATTATTGATGGGGTTGCAACAAGCATTAACTGGATCAATCCTCATGATATAAAAAGTGTTACGATATTAAAAGATGCCGCTTCCGCGTCTATTTATGGTAGCAGAGCTGCAAATGGGGTAATTCTTATTGAGACAAAAGAAGGAAGAAAAGGTTTCGAAGTAAATTACAGTGCTTATGCCGGTTGGCAAAAGCCAATAGAATGGCCCGATTTTTTACATTCCTGGGAATATGCCGAAGCTGTTAATGAGGCTTTTACCAATGTAGGTTCAGGTATTGTTTATACGCAGGAAGAAATTGAAAAGTACAAATCAGGAACAGATCGGGAGAATTATCCTGATGAGAATCATTATAAAAATGTATTTGGTTCCGGTAGCGGATTCCAAACCAACCATAATCTTAGTTTTTCAGGAGGTGGAGAAAACAGTACTTACCTTTTTTCTGCAGGTTATCTCGAAAACAATGGTATCGTTGATGAATTTGTTTCAAAAAAATACAACATCCGGTTAAATATAAATAACCAGATAACCAAAAAATTAAATCTTAAGGTAAACCTGGCAGGTATAAAGAATATCGATTCGAAACCGTTAGGAATGCATTCAACTTTATGGGATGGCTCACTTGCCACCGATGTGATGGTTTACAATGCTGCATGGTTTAATGCCACACAACCGGGAAGAAAAGCTGATGGCACTTACGGTAACTTTTTTTATGCAAGTCCTCTTGCTGCTCTTGACAGTCCTAATAATCGTACTGCAACAACCCATTATCTGTTATCAGATGCAAAAATAAAATATAAATTGTTGGAGTCGTTGGCTATTACCGGTGAGGCAGCCTATACGTTTAATCAGAATTTTGATAAACGCTTTTATAGTGCTTTTTATGTAAATGAAACATATACCACAGGTCCTGAGCAATTGAGTGTCAGAAATACGAACTCCAATACACTTACATTACGGACTATGGCTGAGTTCAATAAAACATTTGGCGACCATAGTGTTTATGTATTAGGTGGTTTTGAGCAGGAAGAATTTCAAAATGATTATGTATATGCATATCGAAAAGATTTCCCTAACAATAATCTGCATGAATTAAGTGCAGGAGATGCGGATAGTCAGACGAATACAGGAAATGGAACGTCCTGGTCCATTCGGTCTTTTTTCGGAAGAGCACAATATAATTTTAAAGATAAATATTTACTGGAAGCAAATTTCCGTTACGATGGTTCATCAAGATTCCCGTCTGACAGTCGCTGGGGATTCTTCCCGTCGTTTTCAGGAGCATGGAGAATTTCGGAGGAAGGTTTCTTTCCTGAAGCAACATGGATGGATCAGTTGAAGCTCAGGGCTTCATATGGGAAATTGGGTAACCAGCAGATCGGACTATATCCTTATCAGCAAACTATTGCTGTAGGTAATAACTACCCGATTGGAGGTACAATTACTCCCGGAGCCAGACTAACAACCATTGCAAATGAAGACATTACATGGGAAACAACAAATGTTACCAACCTGGGTATTGATCTGACATTATTCAAAGGGAAACTGGATGTAACAGCAGAACTATTCAATAAAAAAACAGAAGATATTCTTTACAATATATCTGTTGTTAACTTATTGGGATTATCTCCTGCCGAAGTAAATGCAGGCGAAGTAAGAAACAGGGGATTTGAAATCACTATGAATTACAGGAACCAGAAAGGAGATTTTTCTTATAGTATAAGACCAAACTTCACTTACGTTAAAAATGAAGTTGTAAAGTTAGCAACTGTTGAACAGGATATTAGCAAAGGATTATTTGTGGGAGAACCACTGGGAGCTTTCTACGGATATGTATATGATGGTATGTTCCTTGACCAGGCTGATATTGACAGTTATCCAACACAGCCCTATTCTGCTTCTCCCGGCCAATTGCGTTACAAAGATATTAGTGGCCCTGACGGTATCCCCGACGGTGTGGTAGATCCTACTTATGATAGAAAAGTAATAGGATCAAGAGTACCGAAGTTTATCTATGCATCTACATTCTCAATTGCCTACAAAAATATCGACTTATCAGTTCAACTTCAGGGTGAAGGCGGAATGAAAAGAAAGCTGGGAGGATTGACCGGGACAGCATTTCATAATCTTGGAAACATACAAAGGTGGCAATGGGAAGGCAGTTGGGATCCTGCAAATCCTACCCGATATCCCGATTATCCGAGACTGGAGTATAAACCCAATACGCTTCCAACAACATGGGAATCAAGTTTCTGGTTAAAAGATGGAACTTTCCTGAAAATTAAGAATGTACAACTGGGCTATACTTTGCCGCGGAACCTGACAGAGACAGTTGGATTAAAAAATGTTCGCGTATATGCAAATGCCCTTAATCTGTACACTTTCGATAAGTATCCCAAAGGGTGGGACCCGGACATTAAAGTAGATGATTGGTTCTGGGGAGCTCATTATCCGTTGGCAACAACTGTAACCTTCGGAGTGGATGTTAAATTTTAATCTAAAAACGATCAGAAATGAAAAAACTAAATAATTTTCTAAAGCGAAGTGGGGGACTTTTCATTGTCTTATCAATTCTTTTCTCTTCATGTAATGATGATTTTTTGGAAAAGTATCCACAAAATCAATTATCATCAGGAACTTTCTGGCAAACCGAGGATGATGCAATGATGGCCTTGGTGGGAGTTTACAGCGTTAATGCCGGCTGGGAAGGCATGACCGGTAAAGGAGGAATGATTAATGCTGCAGATGATAGTTACGACAAAGATAATAATGCACTTTGGCTGTCAAACAGCCAGTTAACTTCTTCTCATGGCCAACCTGCCGGATATTGGAGTCGGGCGTGGGCAAAAATTACAGCTTGTAACAATTTTCTGGATAATATAGAAAATGTTGAAATGGATGCCGGGAAAAAAGCCGAAATGATTGCCGAAGTTAAGTTTATGCGGGCACATCAGTATTTTTGGATGAGTCAGACTTTCGGTGATGTGCCATTGGTTACAAAAGTTTTGACCATTGAAGAGTCCAATGAAGTTTCAAGAGACCCTAAATCAAGTATCATCGAATTTGTGTTTAACGAGCTTGAAGATGCTGCCAGTCAGCTTCCGGCTTCCAGACCGGCAAGTGAACGGGGGCGGATTATCAAATCTGCAGCCCTGACAATTAAAGGAAGGTTGCATATGGCACAAAAGCAATGGTCAGATGCGGCAGCAGCTTTTAAACAAATCATTGATTTGGATGTGCATACTATTTACCCGGAATACAAGGATTTATTTCTTGATGGCGAGGGAGAAACAGCCAGTGAAATAATCTACAGCAGAATTTATCTCGAAGAGGCAGGTTATGGTCATAGTCTTCAAAGAGCTATTAATCCTACAAGATATGGTGGTTTCCATGAATCAAATGTAAGACAGGATCTTGTAGATGATTATCTTATGAATGATGGAAAGACCATTGAAGAATCACCACTTTATAATCCGCAGAAACCTTTTGAGAACAGAGATCCAAGACTGTATTATTCGGTATTTTTGCCAGGTTATACTTTGTATCGGGGCGAGGTATATCAATCTCATCCCGACTCGGCAAAAACCGACGATACAGTACCTTTTAATAGTTCAAACGGTTATTGTATAAAAAAATATTGTGACGAAGAATTCACCGGGTCCTTTGATCTTTATGGTGGAGATGTTGTCTATATCCGTTATGCAGAAGTATTAATCAGCTATCTTGAAGCTAAAATAGAAGCAGGAGATAACATTGATCAGATCTTGCTTGACCAGACAATTAATATGCTTCGGTCAAGACCATCGGTAAATATGCCTCCTGTAACAGAACTAAATGTTGCCAAACTAAAAGAGATTGTGCGTAGAGAACGCAGGATCGAATTAACTTTTGAAGGATTGCGGCTATGGGATTTAATCCGATGGGATATCGTAAAAGAAAAAATGAATGGTCCGGTTGTGGGGATTAAGATTACTGACGATCCTGGCAATTATACCGGTGCAATTCAGATTAATGAAGATGGCCATTATGTCGCATATACTCACGAGTTTGCCGATAAAAATTATTTATGGCCAATTCCGCAACGTGAGATTGATATCAATTCAAATCTGGCCCCCAATAATCCGGGATACTAGAATTTGAGTACACTTATATAGCTAAATCAGGAGCTATCTTAAGGTAGTTCCTGATTTTTTTATCAGTAATAAAATGAAGACTCTAATTAAAGTTCAGAAAATGAAATATTTATATCTTCTTATTTCTCTATTCCTTTCATTGTCGTGCAGCGCAGATGAAGATGTTTCAGGTCAATCGAAAATTCCTGAAAATGTAATTGTCATCGATTTTGAAAGAAATACCGATAATATTACGGTACTGATGGCAGCCAGTGCAGAAATGAGTGAGGGCCTGCAGGTAAAATGGCCGGATAAGCCGCCTAAGCATTTTTGGGTAGAAGGATTAGAACAGACTGAAGATTTTCTGGAATGGGAAATCTATTCAAAAAAAGAGGCTGAATTTTATGTCGATGTACTGCTCAGTTCAACTACTATTGAAAATTTCGAAATCAAAGTAAGCAATAATAAATCGTCAGCAATGTTTGAGAAAACTACAAAAGGCTGGGATAAAATTGAGGCCGGAATTATTTCTCTTTCTAAAGGAATAAACACCATTTCGCTGAGAAAACTTACTAATAATTCATCTGTTAGCGTAAAATCGTTGGAATTAGTTGAGAAAAGCAAACGTGCAGCTCAATTGCAACGAATTGAGGAATTTAAAGCCGATACCCAATGGCTGTCGGATAGTGGTTATGGATTAATGTTTCAGTTTGGTGCCTGGACATATCCAGAGATAGGTGAGGAAAGAAAGAGTGCAGAAGAGTTGGCAAGAACTTTTAACATTTCTGACTTTGTTGACATGGTAAAAGAAACCGGGGCATCATACGTTATCTGGTCTTTAACCTGGTGGGATTATAAAATGATGATGCCGGTTGAAAGTGTTGACCGAATTATTGGCAACGGAGACCGAACAACGTCGGTAAATTTTATTGAAAAATTGGCAAAAGAGTTGAAGAACAACGGTATCAGTTTTATGCTGTATTATCACCTCGGACATGCCAGCCATATGGGAGGTAAAACGGACTGGTGGCAAGCCCAAAAATGGCCGGCACAATTTGCAGCTACCGGAACAGGCGATCGTGAAATATTCTTTGAAAACTGGTTGTCTGTTGTTGGTGAAATCGGAGAAAAATTAGGAAAGAACCTTGATGGCTGGTGGTTCGATGATGGATTGATCTATTATCCGGCGCCTTTCGAAAAAATGGGAGCTGTGGCACGAAGAGGAAACCCCGATAGATTGGTTGCCTACAATTCGTGGATTTGTGCCAGGTATACCGATTTTCAGGATGTTTATTTTGGAGAAGGCAGCCATGGTGAGATTTCAGAAGGTAGCGCACTGGTTGGTGGAAACGGAATTTTTACCTCTGGCCCACAAAAAGGACTATTGCAGCATTCCATGTTTATTATGGAAAATGATTGGGGAGTACATAGTCCTAATCAGCCGATTAATACCCGTGTTAGTAAGGAGTCTTTATTGATTTGGTTAAAAAGTGCCTCACAAAGAAATGTTCCACTTTCAATTAATCTGATGATTTGGGAAGATGGTAAAGTCTCTGATACTTCATTAGAGATACTTAAGGAGATTAAAGAGGAATTTGAGAAGTAGTTTATTCTAATTGTGAAAAAAGCGACTTCCATGAAAACATTATTATTTTTCCTACTTTTTTGCTCTATGCAATTTTCTTATGCAATTGCATACTATGTATCTCCCGGAGGAAACGACAAGAATACTGGAACAGTGCATGCTCCTTTCAAAACGATTAAAAAGGTTGCCTCTCTTTTACAACCGGGAGATACATGCATTTTACGAGGTGGTATCTATCGGGAAACAGTTAACTTGTACAGAGGAGGATCTGAAGAGAAATCAATAACGTTTATGGCGTATCCGACTGAAGTCCCGGTTTTGTCGGGGAACGAGGTTATTACTGGCCAGTGGGAGCATTTTAAAGGCACCATTTTCAGAATCAGATTAGAATCAGATTTGGATATTCAACAAGTTTTTGTTGATGGAGCCCTAATGACCTGGGCTCGCTGGCCAAATGCATCATTTAAAGAACGATGGAGTTCCGATAAATGGAAGATGGCTAGTTCTGAAAGTACTTTTGGAGTACTTAGAGACCAGGATTTAGCCGGAACGAATATTGACTGGACAGGTGCAGTTGTTACCTTAAATACGAACCCAAACTGGAATAAATGGACAGCTGTGGTTGAAAACCATGCCAAAGGGAAGGATCATTTCCAGTACTCAACAGCACTTCAGTGGAAACAGTTTTTAAAAGCTTCCGCAGGCCGTGGTTCCTATTATCTCAGTGGGAAGCTCGAAGCATTGGATGCCCCAGAGGAGTGGTTTTATGATAAAAGATCAGGATATTTCTATATCTACATGCCAGAAGGAAACAACCCATCAGAAAATGTTGTAGAAATTAAACTTCGCAACTATGGTTTTTATTTCGAAAGAGGTAATTTCATCAAGCTGCAGGGAATTCATTTTTTTGGGTGTACGTTTAATTTCCGCGAATGCAATAATTGTATCGTTGACAGGTGCCATATACGGTTTCCCAATGCGGCACGTACCCTTGATGAGTTAAACATGCCATCCAAACCAACAATTTGTACACAGATGATCGGTCATCATAACTCCGTAATCAACTCAAGCCTTGCATTCAGTCCTACTTTCGGACTACGTATGCTTGGTTCATTTAATCTTGTGGAAAACAATCTGATTTACGATATAAACTGGGTGGGATCACTCGCTTACGCCAATGTTTGGATGGGAAGCCTGGAAGATAATTATTCCTGGGAAGGTGCTTTGAAATACGAAGGGATATTAGCCGAAACTGTAACACAGGCAACTTCCGAAGAATTAACAAAAGTAAGGTGGGGCGGCTCAACCGGCAATATAGTTGCTGTGCACGATCCCGACAGGGCAAAGCCGGAAGGTAATTGTATCGTCCGTAGAAACACCCTTTTCGGTTCCGGGAATATTGTATTGGGATTTTTCGAACAGCCCAACTATAACATCAGTTATAACCATGTTTACAATGGTGGATTTTTTGTGCATGATGTTTCTATGATTTATACAACTCTGCCTCAGGTTAGGGGATCTGTTATTCATCACAATTGGGTTAATACGAAGTATAAGCTGTGTATCCGTGCAGATGACCAGTCCAGAGGGGTTTGTGTTCATCATAATGTAATGTGGGGATCAAGTAAAGGAAGTTTGGTCGTAAAAGGAGAAGAAAATAGTGTTTACCACAATACTACGCTAAAACCTAAATCTCCATCGAACTGGGGATTAAATGTTCAGGTATGGCCGGAGCCGGACAAACCACATTACCGAAAGTTGTGGCCATTGTTAGATGAGCAAAACAAGCATACACCAGTTTGGAATAATTTAACTCATAAGATAACCGATCACCATATTGGCAGACTCTATCCTGCTGATGATCCTCGACTTTCTAACAACCTAGTTATTGCCAACCCGGATTCTCTATTGGTTAATTCAACCGGAATGGATTTTCGTCCCTGTGAAGGTTCTCCCTTGGTAGATGCTGCCAGACGAATTGAAGGGATCAATGATAATTATATAGGAAAAGCACCAGACATAGGTGCCTATGAATTGGGTGGAGAATATTGGATACCCGGGTACCAAAATTTTATTTGTAAATATGATTCTGCCGAGAATAATAAATCAGGGCTA
Organism: uncultured Draconibacterium sp.; assembly: GCA_947492175.1. Lineage (GTDB taxonomy): Bacteria > Bacteroidota > Bacteroidia > Bacteroidales > Prolixibacteraceae > Draconibacterium. The sequence continues at coordinate 44,927 of CANLMQ010000015.1, forward strand.
CAGACTCTTTTGGTTACTTTAGCTATGCCTCCTCTCCATCCGATTAATGTCATTGCAAAGAGTAATCATAAAGATGTTAGCATAACAAAAGGAGAGAAGCTGTTATTTACACTTGAGAATTGGATGGTTCCTCAGGCTGTTGAATATTCAACTCCTCAAAAAATAGAAATAAACTATGCAGTACAACTCAATTTTGAAAAATAAAATGAATATATATATGAACAAAAATGCTATTATCATTATTTTGTTATTCGCTTTAAACTCTTGTGTTTTTATACCAAAGAAGGCGATGGAGATCTACGTTTCACCATCCGGAAACGATACTAATCCGGGTACCATTGAAGCTCCCTTTGCATCCGTAGAGCGTGCCCGCGATGAGGTGCGAAACTTAAAGAATAAAAAATCAGCTCCGGTAACTGTTTTTTTCAGAGAAGGAGTATATCGTTTTTCCCAACCTCTGCTTTTAACAGCTGATGATTCGGGCGAAGAGGGCAAAGCAATTATATACTCAGCTTATAAAAATGAAAAGGTAAGTTTTACCGGATGCCGGAAGTTGTCGCCCAAATGGGAGAAGTATAGCGATAATCTTTGGGTTACTAAAGCGAAACTACCCACCGAACAAGGCTTCTCGCCAAGAACCTTATATGTTAACGGTGCTGCCTGTCCTGTAGCGAGATATCCCAATTTAGTACCGGGGGAAAGACCCTGGGGAGGAGTGAATGCCGATTGTCTGAATCCTGAACGTGTTTCAACTTGGAAATCGCCGGTAGGTGCTTATGTACATGGTATGCAGCAAGGGAAATGGGGAAGCATTCATTATAAAATTATTGATGTTACGCCAAAAGGGATCCCGCATCTCGAACTGGTTTCAATAAATACCTCTACCATGTATAACAACGCCCAATTGCACAAAACCGACCGTTATGTGGAGAATGCTTTTGAAGAATTGGATGCACCGGGCGAGTGGTTCTGGGATAAAGCTACCGAACACTTGTATTTTTACCCTCCGGGAGGATTGGATGTAAACAAGGCACTCTTTGAAGTCCCCGAAACGGCTTGTATTATAAAAATGGAAGGTAGGGAGGAAACGCCGGTTAAATACATTACATTCAACAATATCGATTTCGAAAAAACGCGATCAACATGGTACAAAACTACGGAACACCTTCCTGTTGGCGACTATGTAATTAATCGTGGTGCCGCTGTGTTTATGGAAGGAACAGAGCATTGTGAAATTGCCGATTGTGACTTTCTGGAAATTGGAGGAAACGCAATAATGCTGAGTAATTATAACCGTAACTCCAAAATTACCGGCAACCGTTTGGAAAATATTCAGGCCAATGGAATTGTATTAGTTGGTAGCCGCGATGCCATGCGCGATTCTCCATGGTGCAATGTATTGGATTCCACTGCAACGAAAGACTTAACAAAAGAGTGGGGATATAAGCTAAGCTACAAAGTTTGGGATGAACCATTCAGAGATAAACAACAAAGTACAGATACTATCCCCGGACCTAAAACGGAAAATTATCCGCGGTTTTGCCTGGTGGAAAATAACCTGATTACCCGGGTTGGAGAATTGGAAAAACAAGCTGCCGGAATTCTGGTTTCTATGTCGGCTGAAAACACATTAAACCACAATTCGATTTATGATTTACCTCGTGCCGGAATTTGCTTAAACGACGGATGCTGGGGCGGTAATATTGTGGAGAATAATGATGTGTTTCATACCGTACTTTCAACGGCCGATCATGGCCCTTTTAATTCATGGGGGCGCGACCGCCACTGGACTATGGCCATGCATGGTGTAGTTAAAAAGGGGCACGAAAATGCACACGACAGAAGTCGTTTGGATACCTATATCTCCAATGTCATTCGTCACAATCGTTTTACACATACGATTGCATCCCATTCCTGGGGAATCGACCTCGATGATGGGTCCTCAAACTTTCATATTTATAACAATCTTACAATTGGTTGCAGTGTTAAACTTCGTGAAGGATTTTTCAGAACCGTGGAAAACAATATTTTTATCGGGAAATTTGCTCCCGGTAAACATGTTTGCTTCGATAATACTGAGGATGTATTGCGGCGTAATATTTACGTAAATACAAATAGCAATGTGGTTTTTGATGCCATTCATGCTAAACCATCGCAGATAAAGGAGATGGATTCAAACCTGTATTACATTACTTCCGGTGAACCTGCGGTTGTGGCATTTCGTGGTCGTGTTGAAGAAGGGTATTTGCCTAAAATGACGATTCCTGAATGGCAGCAAAAAGGACACGACAAGTCTTCTATTGTTGCCGATCCTCTTTTTGTGGATATGGAGTCGGGAAATTTTAAACTGAAAGAAAACTCTCCGGCCTTCAAAATTGGTTTTAAAGAATTTCCGCTTGATAACTTTGGAGTTACAAAACCCGAATTCCAGAAAGAAGCAGAAGCAGCTTATAAAAAGTATGCCCCGTCACTGAATGCTGAAAAAGATGGTAGAAATGAAGACAGAAGGTATAAATGGATGGGAGCCACCATAAAAACCATGACTACGGAAGGTGAAAAATCGGTTGCCGGAATTGACGACATCAAAGGTGTAATTCTTGAGAATGTTCCCTGGGGAAGCGAATTGTTTAAGCAGCAGGCACAGTCGGGCGATGTGATTTTAAAAGCCAATGGAAAGGATATCAATACTATTGAAGACTTGAAGAAAGAGCTGCAGAAGAGCAATAAAAAAATAATTTTATGGGTGGATGGAAATCCGCCTGCGCATGAAATTATCATTGTAAAACCTGATAGAACAATCAATTGAGTTTGCCCGATTAAAATGCTCCACTCTTTTCAGTTTTTCCGGATGTTGAAAGGTGGATAATCCTGAAATAGGTTGGCTCGAAACATAGAAGATAAGTCAACCTAAATCAGGACGCTGCAGAAATACTGGTTGTTTAAAACTACAGATTAAGAAAAATGAAAGGAACTAAGATTTTTACATTGGTGTTGGTCCTCGCTATTTCGGGCTTTTTTTCTTTTGCTCAAAAAAAAGCTTTTGTCGGAGCCACGGCAACTCAGCTAGCCCGGGAGTGGACTAGGGCTATGTTAACCGGTAATGGGAACATGGGGGGCATTATGTTTGGAGATCCCTACGCCGAAACGATAATAATAAATCACTGTAAGTTGTATTTGCCCATGGGAAGCCGAGAGATTGTTCCTAATCTTGGAGGCGATATGTCCAAATTGAAAAAAACAGGTTTGGAAGCAGGGATCAATAGTCCGGCGATTGTACATAAGAAAGTTTTAGAAAAAACAGGGCATAAAATTGTAAATACCGATCCGTTTCATCCGGCTTTTTTTCTAAAAATGAATATGAAACCAGATAGTGCATCAAACTATCTGCTTACTGAAAATTTTGAAACCGGTGAGATTGTAGCCAAGTGGTCGGATCGTGAAGGAGAGTGGCAACGGAAACTTTTTATTTCGCGTGCTGACGATGTGGCTGTGATGACACTGAAGGGACCCTGCGGAAAAGTGAATTGCAACTTTCAAATGGAAATAAATCATGAATTGATCGAAACTTCCATTGTAACAGAAAAAGGCTTCATTAGTGCCCATAATGTTTATAAGAAAGGGAAAGGTGGATACGATTGTGCAATTCGCATTATAACGGATAAGGGGACGGTTATCCCGACTGCGGATGGTGTTTCCGTTGAAAATGCAGATGAAATCGTATTGTTGATGCAAGTTCGAACCTGGCGCACTCCTATACCAAAAGAACTTAGTGAGTCGTGGGCTTTTTCTCCACAGAACCCGGCTTTTTCTTCAGGGTACAAAACAAATTACCTCGCGGAGATAAAAACACATTTAAGGTCGCTTTCTGATAGTTATGAAAACTTGCTAAAGCCACATGTAAAATTACATAGCGAGTTGTTTTCCAGAGTGAAACTTAACCTGGGAGCCACTGATACCGACCGCCAAAAACCGACAGAACAATTGCTAACAGAAGCAGCCGTGAAGAACCAGACATCGCTCGCGCTCATGGAACGAATTTATGACGCCTGCCGCTATTTGACGATCTGTAGCTCTGGTACTCATCCCTCCAATCTGCAGGGAATATGGACCGGTACCTGGAGTCCTGCCTGGAGCGGCGATTATACCGTAGATTCGAATTTGCAACTGGAAATACAATCGTTAATGAGTTGCAATATGCCCGAGTTGATGAATTCCTTCTTTAACTTGGTTGATTCGTGGTTGCCCGACTGCCGTTTAAATGCCAAAAAGTTTTACGGTTGCCGTGGTGCTGTAAGCAATGCCCGGGCGTCGAGCGTGTGTCTTTTATTGCACTGGGGGCAATGGCCCGGAGAACAACTTATTAGCTGTCTGGGATGGCTGGCACATTTTTATTACGACTATTACCAGTTTACTGGCGACCGGGAATTTCTGAAAAACAGGGCTGTTCCGTTAATGAAGGAAGTTGCCTTGTTTTACGAAGATCTTCTGGCAGGAACAGAAGATGAAAATGGCAAGTTTCGCTTCTTTATAAGTTATTCCCCGGAACATAAATTATGGGCAAATTCAACATTCGATATTGCTGTGGCTAAGGCAATATATACTTATCTGATTAAGGCTTGTTCTGAACTACACATTGAGAATGGACAGATTAAAAAATGGAAAAAATTGAGGGACAAGCTGCCGTCCTACCTTCTCAACAGTCATGGGGGGCTTCAGGAGTGGGCATGGAAGGGGGCTGATGAAGATTATAATCAGCGCCATCATTCGCATTTTCTTCCACTGTACCAGTTTTGTGAGTTTGACCCCGAGCGTACTCCTGAATTATGGAAAGCATCGCAAATCGCATTCGATGATAAAGTAAACGGATGGTTTAGATTGGCGCAAGGTTCGAACAGTAACCATATTACGCATGGAATGGTAAATCAGGGACAGTGTGCTGCGCGGCTCGGACGAAGCGATATTGTTTATGAAACATTAGACCGGATGGCTGCGAGAAAATATATATATCCAAGTTTTATGATGTCGTACTGGCCTGGATATAAAGGTTTTGGGTTCGACCCTGTTGGCTGCATCCCCGACAATATAAACAATGCACTGGCATTTATGTGGGAGAAGACCCTGGATGTTCTTCCTGCTTTGCCCGAACAATGGCCCAAAGGCTCTCTTGAAGGAATTTTACTACGCAACCAGGTAAAGCTTGATCGCCTGGCATGGAACAAATTGGGAAAATACATCGAAATAGCTTTGACTTCAGAAATAGAACAGAATATTACCATGAGGTTCCCGCTGGGATGCATGGTAGATTTTATTGCAATTAACGATTTTTCTGTGAAAGTGCTTAAATTACCTGAAAGGGAAAATTGTTATGATATCTGTTTGCCTGAAAAACGAAAAATAAATCTGAAAATTAAATTAAAGTAAACCATGAAAAAGAAATTCTATACAAATGCCTGTCGTTTTAATTGTGCAAATACATTAAAACACATTGGGAAAGCAGTTCTCCTAATTTTTATATTTTGCGGATTAAGCTGTAATCAAAAAACAGAAACATCTAAATTAACGCAAGAAGCCATTTCGGATAGTGTTCGTGCAGAACAAATTGCCGAGCTTAAGTTTGGAATGTTTATTTGTTGGTCAACAAGTTCCTTTTCGGGAAAAGAATGGACTAGAGATGGTCACGGCCCGGAATTTTTTGAAGCCACCGGATGTAATACTGATCAATGGTGCAGGGTAGCCAAGGAAAGTGAGATGAAGTATATTCTGTTTCTTGCAAAACATCATGACGGATTATGTTTATGGGATACAAAAACTACAGAAAAGAAGGTAACAAACAGTCCTTTGGGAATTGATGTATTGGCCCGCTTAAAAGAATCATGCGATAAATATGGATTAAAATTATCGCTCTATTTCTCAGAAGGTGACTGGTCGTGGGAAAATGGAAAGAACAAGGAGCTTAAAAAAGAACAATTAAAGGAACTATTAACGAATTACGGAAACTTTGAGCATGTTTGGTTTGATGCTGCTGCCGGTGATGGTGGGCTTACTCATGAAGAAACCGTGGAATGGGTTCACAGCTTCCAGCCAAATGTTTTTACAGGCTTTAATCACGGACCAATTGCAGGACGTTTACGGGTTGGTGAATCGCGTCTGATGGGACCTTTAGAATCACGATCTAAAAAACATGTACACAATGCATTGTTTAAAGGTATAGAGAATAATAATTGGAAACTGGCAGAAATGACATATACTATTTTTAATGGTCGTAGTCCTGCTTTTTCGGGATTTGGGAACTGGTTTTACACCAAAGAAGCCGACAAAGGCATTTGTGTCTCGCCGGAGTATATTTATCGCGACTATCTTGAATGCATAAAATATAAGGGTATATTAGATTTGTGTGTGGCGCCTATGAGAAATGGTAACCTGCGACCTGTTGATATAGGAACCTTATATCAGGTAGGAAGGTACATAAGACAGGAGGATGTATTTGAAGACAATAAGGCCTGGGGGGTAACACATACAGCAAGTAGCAGCGCAAAAGGCAGAGATTTCTGGCACAGAAACTTTAGTGCGGATAATGCTTTTGACGAATTAGATCAAACGTATTGGCAGGCAGATTCTACTGATACATCTCCCTCATTAACTGTTGAGTTTGATAATATCCAGGAAATTAGCTACGTAAGAATAAATCAACCCGAGGGAGCGAATTACATTAAAAAATATAAGATAGAATCGAAGTCTAACGGGATATGGGAAACCATACTTGAAGGAGAACAAATTATATCAGGATTTAGAATGGATTTTCCAGTACCGATTCATACAAAATCTATTCGTTTGAAAATTGAATCTTTTGAACAAGTACCTTGTGTTGCTGAATTAAAGTTTATGTAATTACGTTAAAAATAAATAACTGAAACAATGAGAACCTTTACAATTATTTTGCTTTTATTATTTGTAGCCATGTTAGCACAGGCCCAGTGGTCGGTTAAAGGTGACGCTACCGATAAAAATGCCCGCTGGAATTTACTTCAGAAATTTACTCCGGAAGAATGGGACGCCAGTAATTTTGCTACCGAAGAAGAAATGCAGTGGTTTAACGATGCCCGTTACGGCATGTTCATCCATTTTGGATTATCTACCTACATTGGCAAAGACCTGAGCTGGGGCATGTGTTATACCCGTAAAGCACCAGACAAAGGGCACGGACCAATAGCAGACTCTGTATGGACAAAATACCCCGAACATTTTATTTTTAATGATTTTGATGCCAAACAGTGGGTTAATATTGCCAAAAAGGCAGGCATGAAATACATTGTTACTATTGCCAAGCACCACGATGGATTTCATATGTGGGACACACAATACTCCGAATTTAAAGTTACCAATACGCCATTTGGCCGCGATTATCTGAAGGAAATTGCCGATGCGTGCCACGAGGCCGGTATGAAATTCGGTATCTACTATTCGCAGCGCGACTGGTATCATCCTGATTATGCACCTATTGATACATCGTTGATTGAGGTGCAGGCCGAAGCTCCTTATTATAAACCCAAACCGGGTATAAAAGCAGTGAAACCTGGACCAAGTCATCAAAAATACATCGATTACCAGTTTAACGTGGTACGCGAACTATGCACCAACTACGGGAAAGTTGATGTTTTTTGGTTCGATGCGTCCTGGTGGGGAGGAATGTTTACTGCCGAAATGTGGGAATCAGAGAAATTGACCCGGATGATACGTCAGTTGCAACCGGGCATTATCATTAACAACCGTGCTTCCATTCCGGGTGATTTTGATACACCTGAGCAAAAAATAGGAATGTATCAGATTCGTCCATGGGAGAGTTGTGTAACCCTTTGTGGTTCGTGGTCGTGGTCGGCAACACCGAACAAATCGAAGAAAACCATTATCGATATGCTCACTGCCACCGCCTGCGGAGATGGAAATATGCTCCTCAGTTGGGGGCCCAAATGGGAGGGAGCATTCGATCCTGCACAAGTGGAACGTCTGGAAGAAGTAGGCGACTGGCTACAACTTTACGGACACTCCATTTATAATACCAAAGGTGGTCCGTGGTATCCGGAAAAATGGGGCGGGAGCACCTGTCTTGGAAAAACAGCTTATGTGCATATTACCGGCGAAGTAGGGGATCTGCTTTCGCTGTCGGCAATTCAGAATACAATTGTGGCTGCAAAAGTTCTCACCGGAGGACAAGTCTCCTTCACCCAAAACGAAAAGCAGGTGCTTATAAATCTGGAAAATGTAAACAGGAATGAAGAATCAGTGATTGTAAAGCTTACCTTCGAAAATGAAATCGAAGGGATGGTGGCTGAAAAACGGTCGAAATCGAAATTTGATGACCTGCTGTATGGAGAACAGGTAACAGAAAATATAACACTGAAACTCAGTTCCCAATCACCCCTCGACAAATTGGAGCATCACAAAATGCTTTTGGGAAGCACCTTGTATAACAGTCCCTTTGCCTTTCATACAAAGACAGAAAAAGAACCTTACGCGATAATCGACCTGGGCAAATTGTATTCGGTAACCGGTGTAGTTTTGTATAATGAAAAACACTATTCAGGCGATCCGGGTACTTTTGATGTACTGATTTCCTCGGATGGAAAAAACTGGCACTCTGTTGAGAAATGCAATAATGCATTTAACCGGTGGGAAGTTACGGTTGCGCAGTTCAATGCCGGAATTCAGCTTCCGGGAGTAGAAGCCAGGTATGTGAAGGTGTTGCTGAAAGCTGAAAAAGAAGAAGCTCTTCATTTGAAAAGAATACATGTTTACACGAAATAGAAACGAAATTATGCAAAAATCATTTAAGATAAAATGTAAAAAACATTTGCTGCTGATAACATATCTTTTGCTATCTGTGTTCTTAGCGAAAAGTACTGATGCTCAAAATAATGATGTATCCCGGACAGCCTGGTTTGAAGATGCACGCTTTGGAATGTTTATTTCCTGGAATGCCTGCGCGACCCTTGAAGGTCGCTATTGCGGTGAGCCCATCCGTCAAGGTGTTTACGGCGAATGGCTCCGTGCGAGAAACCGCGTTTCTCGTGCCGACTGGGACAAAGCGTATGAAATGATGACCATCACCCCTGAAAAGGTTGATGAATGGGCGGAATCGGCGAAACAAGCAGGAATGAAGTATATCATTTTTGTCGCTAAACATCACGATGGTCTTGCATTCTGGCCATCAAAGGTTTCCGGTTACACGTTTAATCGGCTCAGCGACGTATCTTTCGACGTTATTGGCCGCCTCAAGGAAGCCTGCGACAAACGCGGGCTGAAACTGTGTTTGTATTATTCACAATGGCAGGACTGGGAAGACCCGAACGGATGGGGCAATTTCTGGGAATTTAACAGCAAAGATCAGAAACAATTTGAAGAATATGACAACTTCCAGTTTTGGGACGGATCGCTTTTCCGCGACAACCTGACAGCCGATCAATTCGGGAAATATTGGTATGGTAAGGCCATGCCCCAGGTGGAAGAACTCATCCGCAACTATCACCCGGCAATCATTTGGTTCGACTGTTATATTCCTCCTAAATCAGCAATTATGACCGACAAACAACTCGATGATATGAAAGCCATGATTCGCAAGCTTGATCCGACATGCCTAATTAACTCTCGGCTTCCGAGCGAGAAAATTGGTGGCGTGGATGGTGTTGATTACGAAACGCTCGGCGACAACCAATTTCCACACCAAAGAATCGGGCATCCCTGGGAGAGCGTTGTCACATTTTCGAAGTCGTGGGCTTATAATCGCGACGATTTGAACTGGCGTTCCACTACATATTTTATCCGCAATTTGGTGCGGAATGTGTCGTTGGGCGGTAACATGGCAATCAACATTGGTCCGTTGTCCGATGGCGCAATTCCCGATGAGGCGTTGGTACGCCTACACGAAATCGGCCGCTCGCTTTCGGCAAATAAAGAAGGTATTGCCGGCTGTGGCTATACCCCATTCGAAGAAAACACTCAGGATTGGGGATTGACAACTGTTGGGCGGCATAAAGACGGTACAAACCTGCTTTACCTGCATGTTTTCGATTGGCCAACCGATGGAGTAATACGGGTTAACGGCTTGAAATCAAAGGTTCGGAAAGCTTATTTCCCTGCAACAGGGACAACGCTCCAGTTCGCACAAAACGGTAAATCGGTTCATATCAATGCTAAAAATATTTCGATGCAACCCTACGAAACGGTAATCAGGCTCGATCTCGACAGTGAAGTCGAGGTGGACAATACCTCCATTGGCGAACGGAATGGAGGCGATATTGTGATGCAGTCAACTGATGCTGACATTGCCGGAGTTAAGTTGGAAATACCGGACGAAGGAAGCACCAAATTGAAATATCAGCTTAGTGGATGGGAGGCAGCTGATGCCTCAGCTTCGTGGCGGATAACCATACCTGCGGTGGGGAAATACAGGGTTCGGATTTGTTATGCCGCTTCCATCAACAACGAGGGAAAAGAATTCGTTGTCTCGACTGGAAACGGGATGGAACTTCGGGCAAGTACCGTGGGGACTCACATCAACTGGGGCGAATTCCGCACTTTTGATATGGGCTCATTTGACTTCGAAGAAAACGGCGACCAAACCATAACTGTTCGTCCTTCTGGAAAACAAAGCGGCGAGTTATTCAAACTGTTGTGGGTATGCTGCTCGCCTGAGTAAACCCAGTTTTACGATTATTGATGCTGTCAGCGTGCGAAGCACCTGACAGCGTCTAGATACTAACTGACATTGAAAGTACAAGTATAACAATACCTCCTTGCAATTAGCCAATTGAAGGAAGTTGAAGTCTTGGAGAAAAATGTTCAAGCTGATCATGTTCATATGGTTTGTTTAACTCCACCAAAGTTCAATTTGTTTGTAATTCTGTAATATGGTATTCCAATATTGAAAATATAATTATAAAGAAAAACCGGCAGAATCAAGTTCCGCCGGTTTTTATCAAATTGAATCGTTCAACTTATGTTGCTATTCTTTTTTGTATACCAGTTTACCATTGTAAACCTGATCGCCAAGCTGCATCTTGTAGAAATACAGTCCGCTTACCTGGGTTTCAGGACTAAATCCGGCATGGTAAGTGGTGTTTTCTTCTACATATCCATCGAATATTGTTTTTACCATTTGGCCGGCCATATTATAGATATCTATTTTTGCCTGCGTAGCCACTGGTGAAACAAATTCAAATCGTGCCTGTTCGTTAAATGGATTTGGATAAACCTTAAGCTCGGCGCTTTCAACCATAAATGGTTCGATAGCTATTTCAATTTCGGCGGATTTTGTTTTGCCCGTGATTTTGGTAGAGGCTGCATCCACAGAAGCATCCGTTTTAACCTCGATGTAATTGTCTGCGCCCGGATCAAGTGCTTGTTCTTCGGTTATTTCGTTACCATCAAGACTGTAATTACTGGAGAACCAAATACCACCGGCGCTATTAAAATAGGTAATTCCGATTGTTTCGTCTTCTCCATCACTCGCTCCATTGTCTGGATCAGTCATTGTTACATGCAACGGTGAGTTACCTTCAATACCTGAGTAAACGCCATCAATCTTTTCTGCAAGGTTTGCTTTGGCATCGAAAATTGCCTGACCATTACTCAGGGTAAGCTCATATCCCTCCTCTTCAGAATTATAAGTTTCACCACTACCCATTACCAGTAAATTAATGGCGTTGGAAGTAATTTTATAATAATGAATATGATCATCTAAGGTTCCGTCAGATTTATACCAGCTCTGAATCCAGATTACCATTTTTCCTTGCGGATTGGTTTTTTTCTTGTTATAAGTAACATCGAAAGCAAATGATGTTTTATAATCTGTGGCACCTTTAATCTGACCATTTGAGTCTTCATTGGTCATTAATCCGGAACCAGCAATAGAACCACCTGGAACAGGTTTAGCAACCGTTACGTATGCATCAGCTGCATTATTTATATTGAAGTTATTTGTATAACCTCCTGTAACTTCTACCCATACAGGATATCTTTCCTGTTGTGATTTGCCAATATCAAACTGAACATCGGCACTTGCAATTCCTACAGAACCATCGGTCATTTCAACAAGACCGACGGGCAGATCTTTGGCACTTGGAATAACTTTCATATTGCCATTGGCATCTTCCATCCAGAAGGTAACTTTAGCGCCTCTCAAGTCTCCGGTAGGAGTGTTCGCATCAAAGAGAACCGTAGCAAGCGTGACTGTGCCTGTACTTGAACTTGGTCCTGTTGTCCATGCAAGAACGGTTCCGGTATAGAATCCGGAAACTGAATTATACGCTGAAGCTTCACGGGCAACTACCTCGAATGGTGTTGCATTACTTGCACTTCCAGCATAAAATGCAGTGGAAGGAGTAAATGTTGCCGTGAGTTCGTAATCTCCCGGCATTTCAGTAATCTTGTGGATCAGTGTTGCCCTGAGTTTTGTCGGATAGCCTTCTTCGTCATAAGGAATGGGATAAGCCATAGCTGTTCCAACAGAACTACCGTCTAAAAAGAACTCCACTTCACCCGTAAAATCATTGGTTCCGCAATAAGATTCAATTTCCGCGTAGAAAGTGATGTTATCCATATACCGGGCTGATTCGGCACTTATTTTGGCAACAGTTGTTGTTGGCACAATAACGGTTACAACCGCATCGCAAGTAGAATACTTGCCACAGACGTCGGTGACTGTTAAAACTACTGGATTTTCACCAATGTTGTCACAATTAAACTCAGTTATATCAGTATCGAAAATCAAATCCACAGCGGCTGTGCAATTATCAGATGAACCATTGTTTATTGCATCTTCAGCAATTGTTGCTTGTCCGTATTCGTCCAATTTAACTGTAATGTTCCGGCAAACTGCTGTCGGGGGAGTATTGTCGCCACCCTCGGATGTATAATGTTGTTCTGTCAACTCGTTTTGGCATTGATCTTTTACAGTATAGGTGTATGTGATAGTCCAGTCGCAATCGTCGCCATCTACCAAAGTACCGGTCAATGCTGCTGTCAGGTTTGTACCACTGCACACATCCGAATACCCCACAAGTGCATTTGCAGAACTGAAAGCTAATTCGGCTTCAGACAGTGTTGGTTTGCAAGCATCTACTGAACCGTCTTGAACGTATGGATCCCCAGTCAGAGCAGGAGGGGTATTGTCTCCACCTACCGTCGTATAGTGCTGCCCTTCAAATGCATTGGTACATTGGTCTACAACTGAGTAAGTATAAGTAATAGTCCAGTCGCAATTGTCGCCTTCTACTACAGTACCTGTCAATACTGCTGTCAGGTTTGTACCACTGCAAACATCCGAATACCCTTCGAGTGCATTCTCTGAACTAAAAGCAGTTTCTGCTTCTTCCTGAGTAGGCATGATACATGTTTCAACAGTTCCTTCCTGTTCATATGCATCATCGGTCAGAGCCGGAGGGGTATTGTCTCCACCTACGGTTGTATAGTGCTGCCCTTCATATGCATTGTCGCATTGGTCTACCACTGAGTAAGTATAAGTAATGGTCCAGTCGCAATTGTTTCCTTCTACTAAAGTCCCGGTCAATACTGCTGTCAGGTTTGTACCACTGCAAACATCGGAATACCCTTCGAGTGCATTCGCTGAACTGAAAGCAGTTTCTGCCTCTTCCTGAGTAGGCATGATACATGCTTCAACAGTTCCTTCCTGTTCATATGCACCATCTGTCAGAGCCGGAGGGGTATTGTCTCCACCCACGGTTGTATAGTGCTGCCCTTCAAATGAGTTGGTACATTGGTCTACAACCGAGTAAGTATAAGTAATGGTCCAGTCGCAATTGTTGCCTTCTACTAAAGTACCTGTCAATACTGCTGTCAGGTTTGTACCACTGCAAACATCGGAATAACCTTCGAGTGCATTCGCTGAACTGAAAGCAGCTTCTGCCTCTTCCTGAGTAGGCATGATACATGCTTCAACAGTTCCTTCCTGTTCATATGCATCATCGGTCAGCGCAGGAGGGGTATTGTCTCCACCCTCTGTTGTATACTGTTGTCCGGTCAACTCGTTTTGACATTGATCTTTTATAGTATAAGTGTATGTGATCGTCCAGTCGCAATTGTTTCCTTCTACTAAAGTACCTGTCAATACTGCTGTCAGGTTTGTACCACTGCAGACATCGGAATAACCTTCGAGTGCATTCGCAGAGCTGAAAGCTGCTTCTGCTTCCAACTGGGTTGGCATGAAACATGCTTCAACAGTTCCATCCTGTTCATATGCATCACCAGTCAGATCAGGAGGGGTAGTGTCATCAATTTTTATTATCTGATCACAGTTGTCTGAAGGGCCTCCATCGCTTTCTATCTTCCAGGTGCGTGTCACCACAACTGGGCAATTTCCTGAAGATACATCCTGATATGTAACAGTGATGTTTCCACAAGTTTCTGCAACTCCACCATTTGCTTCAAAATCCTCTAATGATGATGTTGTTTCAGATTCATTATAAGCAGGGCCAGTTAGATCTGCAGTACTGCAACCTTCAATCGTTTTTGTTGGGGGACAGGTGGTAATTTCAACTTTACCTTCAATAATTACAGCACTCTCATTCATCATTTGTACACAACCATTAGGAGCGTGCGCGTAAACTGTATAAATTCCTTCCTGCTGTACGCCAAAATTCAATGGCCCACCGATTGATACGATAGACGTTCCTTCGGGGAACCCATTTTTATATAATTCATAAATTAATCCGCTTTCAGAGTCGGTCAATCCTACTTCGAGCCCTGCGGCTGGCGGACAAAATTCACCACTTCCGGTAACGTCAAAGATTTCGGGTGTTACAGGGCTTGTTTGAACTACACCATTCATAATATTAGTACAATGACTTGTTGTATTTTCAGCCAATACATAATATGTTTTTGGTGTAGTGTTGTCCACAGCAAAAGAAATAGAGCCTCCGGTACCGGGAACAGGTCCATCTTCAATTTGATTATCATTGTTACGATACAAGGTATATTCAACTCCGGTTTCGGAATCGCTGAGCACAACTGAAAGAGGTTCATCTAATGAACATGATGATCCTACAACGGAAACATCAAATATACCAGGAGATTCTCCAACAGAAATTAAGACAGGTTCAGTTGTAAATGATTCTCCAACATTTAAACCACACCCCTGATATTCTCCGGTAATGGTAATTATGCAGCGATAATATGTATTCGTTGAAGGCGAAGCAGAGTAGGTGTCACTCTCATTACTACCTGTTGCCGGTCCCCAGGTACTATTATCCGGAGATTCCTGCCATAAATAATTTGCGGTATAATCAGTATTACCTGAGCCTGCATGTTCAGTACAAGTATTTACATTTAGTGATAAAGGAACTGAAGTTCCGTTACAAATTGTTACCGGGGCACCAGATATTACGGCACTTGAAAAACCAGTATGGTTCCCATCCGTGAAAAACACCTGCTCCTTATATCCTGAGGATTGTCCCAATGCAGTGAGAACTAATTCAGTATTCAGTTCATCTTCGGTAACATCCCACCAGGAAGAAAAACTTCCGTTTGAATCGGCAGTTACATTCCAATCCAGATAATGGGGTAGGGAGTTTAATTCGGGATAAGTAAGGTTCATTACCATTAAATTTACTGTTTCTCCGGGATGCCATCCAGTCCCTTCAATGTATACCGTTTCACCAGGGGCATAGTCGAGTTTGTCAGTCGAAAGAGTAGCCTGTGCAAAACCGGCGTTGGCTGCGAGCACAAATAATCCCAAAAACAGCAGCTTCTGTACTGTCAGGGTCGTTCGTAATTTTTTGTAATTTTTTTTCATTTCTTGATTGTTTTAAGTTAAGGTATTTTAATACATTATCAATGTCAGCACACTGTAGTTGTTTATTGTCTGGAGTGATACTTTTGTGAAGCGTCCTGATTTTGCTATCATCTGATTGGTTTCATGTGAGCAAAAGCCTAATTCATGGGATTTGTATTAAAATTATCAAAATGGATTTTTGCACTCTCCAAGAATTGTAGAGTGTCTGTAATTTGCAAAGACCTTATTTTATGGTCGATGGATACATCAATAACACCGGAAAAATGAAGTGTAAATTTTTCCATAGGTTCTAGTTTAATAAGTAAGTGGTGTTAAGTGAAGAGCCCCTTATTTTTTATCTTCAATTAACAGTACATAAATTACGAAATAAGCTAATGTGTTGAAAGTCAATGGTGTCCCAATTTGAAAAAATGCTATATACCGTGTTCTGCCTGCATTTGCTTTAATTGCAGTAGGGAATTTTATGTAAAAATTAATCTTTTCCGCTTATTTTTCCATTTTTGAGAATGGGCTATAAATCGAATAAAATGCAAGTGTGCTGATTAAGTGTCATAAAACCAGTGCGATAAGTGTAGGGATCAGGGGTGAGATCCAGGGACCTGCTCATTTCGCAATTCATCTACAACAGTGCCCCGTACAATACCTCCACCGGGTGCAAGGCCGTTTTTATAAAAAACAGTCTACTATTGTTTTAATTTAGTTATTTTTTACGTGCTAATAATAAATGCAATAAGAGGGCTCAATTGTTAAAAACGAAATAACAGTTTCTGATAACAAAAGCCCATTAGTTTTCTGTTAGATAATTCCCAATGTAGTTGCCATTTTTACTGCTTCCGATGAGTTGGAAACATTTAGCTTTTCGATGAGGTTGCGTCGATGATTATTTACGGTGTTGGCACTAATGAAAAGTTTGTCAGCTATTTCTTTGCTTTTCATTCCTTCTGAAATCAACGACAGGACTTCTTGTTCTCGGGAGCTGACATTCTTTACTTCCGGATTGTTCCCTCTGACTGAATATATTACTTCCCCCGAAAGCTTGTTTCTGAGTATGAAATGGCCGGGCATATCCAGATCCTGATTCGGTGAAAAGTCACAAAGTTTTAGGTCGAGCCACATGTTTCCTTTTTTATCCAGCTCGAGAATCTCATTTTGAATAAGCAATCGAATCCATTCATTGTTGTCGTTTTTTATCCTGAATTCATGGATAAGCCTGATGTTTTTTCGCTCTTCAACAGGTAATTGATAAAAGTATTTTAAAGTCCATATACTTCCGGTATTGATAATGTAATCATCCGGGTGAAAGCGTTGTCTGAACCATTTGTGATCTGTAAGTGGCAAGCAGTTGTTATGAAAACCAAAAATACTGTTGAAATTTTTGGAGAAATAGAAATAATCACGCTTGTAAAAGTCAAAAGCAATAACAATGCTTGTTTGCAAAGAATCAATTAATCGAAGAAATGGGAGAAATTCTCTTTCTGCTTTTTCGTAATCAATATCCTCAGGCCTGATACAAATATTCTCAAAAATCCGGGAATGGTCTTTAATACTTTTTTGTAGGTGTTTCATATTGCATGTGTTTGTCAATTATGGTTAAAAATAGTCAAAAATGACTATTGCACAACATTTTATAAACTGGCATTTTTGAATATAGATAATTACATAAACTAAAATCCTTCTTGACATATAGAGGAAATACTCGTAAATGTTAGTTTGGAATCAATATTTAGTAAGCATCTAGGATGTAGATTAAGAACTGTAGTTACTTTTTTAGCCATCAATGTCACATTACACTTCATTAATATAAAAAAGGCCAAAACACTTAAATCTATTACGGTGAAGAATCTTTATTTTTCAAATATAAATTCAAGCTTTTACACTTTTAATTTGGTGGCTGTAGCTATGCAAGAACTTAAAAATGGTAATTGCTTAACAAAAGGCGGTGAGCGGTTATTAATTGCCATTAATCGCGCACCAATTACCGGTAATCGCTTAGCAAATACTACCAGTCACTTATCAATTCCCGGTAATCAGTATCTAAAAACCGGCGATCACTCATCAATTCCCGGAAATCAACGACCAATTCCCGGCAGTTGCAGGTTAAAAACCAGTACTTTAATGACTATCCTATTTGCTCAGAAAACTTTGAAAAGGCTGAAAAATGAAGGCTTTTGCTCTCTTTTAATAACTTTAAAACATTACTACCATGGGAAAAAATTCAAAAGATTACATTCCGGCCGACAAGTATCAACTTGACGCATGGGCCAAACAATTTGCAAGTACAGTTACCAATAATGTTGGGAGCTATGGCATAAGCCAGGAACAGGCTGATGCTATAAACGGCGCCACGCAGGATTACTCGGGCGACCTGGTTACCGAAAGACAACTGGTAGACCAGAAACGCCGGCAGGTAAAGAAAACACAAACCGATCGCCAGGTACTTGTGAAAATGAGTCGTAGTGTGGCGCAGGTAATTAAAAACAACCCGGATTACACCGACAAGGTGGGTAAAGAATTTGATATTGTGGGGGCCGAAGTGCATCACGATACCGACAACGCACAACCTGTATTAAAGGCTAAAAAAGTACCCCACGGCTGGGAATTTTCCTTTGGTTTAGAAGGGTACTACTCGGGCGTGAACATCTACCGCAAACGCCCCGGCGAAGAAAACTTTTCATACCTCGCCACCGATACCCGCAGCCCTTATGTCGATAACCAGCAAATGGAAAACGGCACCCAGTACTATGCCTACTTTATCCTTGGCGACACCGAAGTCGGCCAACCCAGCGATTTGGTTACGGTGGGGGTGTGAAGGTGTTGGCTTAACCATTTTCAACTTTGTGTGTATTGAGGAGGAGGTGATAAAGAAAAGCTAAACTATTTGATTAAATTTTAAGGCATTTTAAAATGAAAAGGCACATTCTATACTTATTATTTGTTATAATATCAAGTTTTGTTCAGGCTGCAACAATCTATGTAAACGTAAATAATGTAAATGGAAGTTTAGTATCGGGAGCATATGTAAAACTGTATAATAGCAGTTGGACTCTCATTAAAACAGGTTATACTAATAGCTCAGGAATGGCAACATTTGCGCTATTGGATTATGGAACTTATCATTACGAAGTTTACTATACAGGAGAAGTGCAAGAATTTTGGGGAAGTGAAGAAAATATTAGTTTACAAAGCCCAACTCTGACAAGTAATTTTACTCGTTATTGGCCTTATCGATATAGTTACAATACACCTTCATCAAGTGTTTACACTGGCAATCAAGTTTCCTTTGAAGTAACAATAAAAAATAAGGTGTCTTTCTCAAGAAATGTAAAAGTTGAAATATGGGTAGATAGAAGCAAGTCAAGTTCCTGGGATTTCAATCAAACCAGTTCCGCACAATCAATAAGTAGTAATGGAACAAAAACTTTCACGTTCAACTTTACACCTTCATCAACTGGAACTTATTATTGGAAAATGAATGTGCTATCGTATAATGATGGTTCGGGGGCATATATTATCACAGATTCTTATTCTTGGTCGTCAGCGTTTTCCGCAGAAAACCAAGAAAGCGACTTGGATATTTATGTAAAAAATGTGAATGGCAGTTACATTGAAGATGCCTACGTAAAACTTTACGATGAAAATTGGAACTTGGAAGACGATGATTATACAAATTCTTCTGGAAGAGCCGACTTCAATAATTTAGAATATGGAACCTATCATTATGAAGTTTACTATACAGGTGATGCCCAAGAGTTTTGGGGAGGAGATGAAAATTTAAATATTAACAGTGCATCAGAATCTGAAACTTTTGCAAGAAATTGGCCATATAGGTCAAATTTGACAACAAGTGTGGATAATTCTGCGAATTATGATGTAACTGTAAAAAACAATTTATCTTTTTCACGTAATGTAAAAGTTGAAATATGGGTAGATAGAAACCAATCAACTTCAGGAGATTTTCATGAATTAAGCAGTGCTCAATCAGTTAGCAGTAATGGTACTAAAACATTTACATTCAATTTCACTCCATCAACTTCTGGCACATATTATTATAAAATGCAAGTCCTTACTTATAATGATGGTGCAGGAGAATATTTAGTTACTGATTCATATTTTTGGACTGAATCCTTTAGTATTGCTCTTAGTACTCCGTTTCCATTATCTGATGGAATCTTAGTCTATCATGCATATACTAATTATGAAAGTACTTGGGATTCGAAACTATATACGTACAACTTTTCAACTGGGACAAAAAAAGAAATTAGTTCAGGTTGGAATATAGACCATGAGATGAATGCAGTTGCATCACCTGATGGTTCTAAGATTGTTTTTATGGGAGATAACTCAGGAGAACCTCGTGATTGGGATATTTATATTTGGGATATAAACTCTTCAAGTTCTCCCCAAAACCTAACCAATGGTAATAATTTACGTGATGAAGATCCAAGGTTTTCACCTGATGGAAGTAAAATAATTTTCAAACAAAATGGAGATATTAAAGTCATGGACTTAAATGGTGAGATTCTTAGTAATGTTACTTCAGATGGTAGTACAAACGAAGAATCTATGCCTTTCTTTAATGCCAATGAAACCAAGATAGTTTATGCAAGAGGCGCTAAAGCGACCTCGGATATCTATGTAATCAATTCAGATGGAACAAACCAAACACCATTATACAATGAATCCAGTTTATGTGAATACTTTCCTGTTTTTAAGGACAATTCAACATTCTTTTATACTCGATGGGTTTCTACAAATGATGAACATGACCAAATATATTTGGGTGACTATTCAGGAAATAGCGAAAGATTAAGTATAAATGAATATACATCGGATAATTCTGACGCATCTCCAGTTGGCTCTGATTATCTATTTTTCTCAAGCACCAGAAATGGGAGTGGCTATGACTTATTTTTAGGTCAAATATCAACAGGCGAAGTGTGGAACTTAAATGATTTTGGCATTAATTCAACAAAAGAAGATTTAGGTGCTTGTTTCATTGCCAATCAATCATTTAACATCTCGGCAAGTGCCAGTCCAAGCAACGGAGGTAGTCTAAACGGAACTGGGAGTTACAATAGCGGAGCAACTGCAAACCTGACGGCAACTGTTGCAAGTGGATACGACTTTGTTAACTGGACAGAAAACGGAACACAAGTTTCGACAAATGCAAATTACAGTTTCACTGTAACTTCCAACAGAACACTTGTCGCAAACTTTGAAGCAAAAACTTATAATATTTCAGCAAGTGCAAGTCCAAGCAACGGAGGTAGTGTAAGCGGGTCTGGCAGCTACAGCAGCGGGGCAACTGCTAACCTGACTGTTACTGCTGCAAGTGGATACGACTTTGTTAACTGGACTGAAAACGGAACACAGGTTTCGACAAATGCAAATTACAGTTTCACTGTAACTTCCATCAGAACACTTGTCGCAAACTTTGAAGCAAAAACTTATAATATTTCATTAAGTGCAAGTCCAAGCAACGGAGGTAGTGTAAGCGGGTCTGGCGGCTACAGCAGCGGGGCAACTGCTAACCTGTCGGCAACTGCTGCAAGTGGTTACGACTTTGTTAACTGGACAGAAAACGGAACACAAGTTTCGACAAATGCAAATTACAGTTTCACTGTAACTTCCAACAGAACTCTTATTGCAAATTTTGAGTACCAGGTACTTTCTTTAAACTCAGTTATAATCAGTGGTGAATCCTCTGTTAACGAAGATAGTTCCGCAGATTATACTTGTATAGCGAATTATTCAGATGGTTCCACACAGGATGTAACAAGTTCAGCCTCGTGGAGCGTAAGCCCGACCACTTACGCTACAATTGGCAGTTCAACTGGAGTTTTGACAACAGGTTCTGTTAGTTCTGATAAAAGTTGTACAATTACGGCAAGCTATGGGGGAAAATCAGACACGCATAGTTTAATGATTAAGAACGTTATCAATACAAATCACCCGCCCAATAAACCGATATTAATTTCGCCAGCTAATGGAGAAAGATTATCTGGTGAAATATTAAATTTTGATTGGTCATGTACTGATGAGGATAATGATGTATTGTACTATAAGATTCTATTGGGAGAAAACTCTGGTGAACATGTAGAAGAAATTAAGACAGATGAAGATTATTTTGTCTCAGCGTATGATCAAAGAGAGCAGGCTAGAACTATATTTTGGATTGTTAGAGCTTATGATGGCCAAGATAGTACTTCATCCGATGAAAGCTATTTTATTATTCCTGGCACATCAAATACTCAGCCTGAGAAACCAGTACTAATATTGCCTGCAGATGGAGATACATCGGTTTATTATGAGCCTTTAAAATTTGAATGGAGTTGTAACGATGCAGATGGAGATGCTCTGGAGTATCTCTTTGAAATAGGGGATTCCCCTACCAATACTTTGCAAACTTGGGCAAAGAATGTTCCTGAAATAACTTTATATGGTGAGACCGAAGATATTGGGAAAACATATTACTGGAAAGTTAAGGCTTATGATGGTAAAAAGTGGAGTGAGTACTCGGAAGCAAGAAAAATTACTTTTATAGATGACGGAGAAGAAAATACTGCTCCAAGTGTCCCAATTTTAATAACTCCATCTGATGGAGAAAGATTTTTCACAAATGATACAATAACCTTTTCCTGGCAACAAGCAGAAGATCCTGAAAACGACGATATGCGATATGAATTATATTTGAAAACAGAAAGTGGCGATTGGCGTTTATGGCAGACCATAAGTGGAACTATACAGCATGGACATGGTGAATCTGCTCAGTCGTATTTTTGGAAGGTTAGAGCTGTCGATTACCGTGGAGCAGAAGGTGATTTTAGTGAAATCAGAAGTTTTGTGGTGGATTGGCCAACATCGGTTGAAGATATTAATGTTAATGATCAGATTAAAATATATCCCAACCCAACTCATCAGTTTTTAACTATTGAATTTGTTAATTCTTATGGTCATTATCATTATGAACTCTATGACAATATAGGGCGATTAATAATCCAGGGAGAGACTGGTAACAAACTGGGAAAAATTGATTTAAAAGGAAAAGTAAGTGGAATGTACATATTGAAAATCTACAACAACGAATTCTCCAAAACCGAAAAAATAATTGTTAGATAAAATTGTGTGTTATTATTTTTTCTCGATACAAATAATTTAAATGGCATTTTTGGGTGCCAAGACATTAAAAATACATTATCATGAAAAAATTACGTTTTTTATTTGTTATTATTTTTTTTCTATTTGTTTGTTCTTGCGATTTATTTGAGGAGAAAGAAGATGATCTTGGCAATCCTCCAGTAATAGAAGATTTCTCAATAGAATTAGTTGAAGGAGGGCAAAGGGGACAAGCGTTAATATCTTATCGGGCTAGTGATCCTGATAACGACATAGTTTCTGCAACCCTTCGCGAGACCAATGGTTTTGCAGGTATGAATGATAAGATATCTTCTTCATCATCTGGTACATTTGATATAACTTTCCGAATACTAGTTCCCTATCGTTTGGAGTTAGAGGTAGTTGATTCTAAAGGAAATGTGACGATTGCAGCCAGTACCTACATGTTTAATGATGTTTATTAATAACTAAACAAAAGGCTATTTAATTTCGATTGGCCTTTTGTTTAATTTTAAACTTCCGTATCCTACTTCAGCGCCCCGTACAATACCTCCACCGGGTGCAAGGCCGTTTTCCCTGTACCATCTTTTATATGGTGGCGGCACGAGGTTCCGGGAGCCGATATGGTATAGTCGTTATTGGCTTTGCGAACAGCAGGGAAAAGTACCATCTCTCCAATTTGCATTGAAAGCTCGTAATGTTCTTTCTCGTAACCAAACGATCCGGCCATTCCGCAACAACCCGATGGTATTTCTTTAACAAAGTAGTTAAGCGGCAAAGACAACATCTTTTTTGACGGTTCGGTTGAAGCCACCGCTTTTTGCTGACAATGTCCGTGTAGCAATATATGTTTTTCTTCGGTCGTAAAATCTTCAGCTTTAATATTCCCTTTATCTATTTCTGCTGAAATAAACTCTTCAAAAAGCAATGCATTCTTTGCCAGCTTTTCTGCGGCGGGCTGCAGGCTTTTTTCAACCAGTTCGGGGTATTCATCGCGGAAAGCCAGAATAGCTGAAGGTTCAATTCCAACCAGAGGTGTTTTAGCCGAAATAATATCTTTTAAAAGATTTACGTTTTCGGTGGCAATTTTTTTCGATGTTTTAACCAGTCCTTTTGATAGAAAAGTACGTCCGCTCTCTTTGGTTAGAGGGATTTTAACTTCGTAACCAAGTTTGGTTAGCAACAAAATAGCTTTAATACCAATATCGCTTTCGTTGTAGTTGGTAAATTCGTCGTTAAACAAATAAATCATGCCCCTGGTTTGATTTTCCGGTTTCGGAATTCCATTTCCGACCCAACGGTTTAGTGTTATTTTCGACAGAGGAGGAACGGTTCTTTTGGTTGAAAATCCAATTGAGCTTTTAAGCAACGAAGTGTTCATAACAAAGTTGGAAATCGGGCGGAAAAACATTGCCAGTTTATTCAGTCGTGGCAGGTAAGCCACTAATCGCGAGCGCAGTGGAATACCATGAATGTCGTAATAATTCTGCAGAAATTCGGCTTTTAGTTTTGCCATATCCACATTCGACGGGCATTCGCTTTTACAAGCTTTACACGAGATGCAAAGATCTAGAATATCGTAAATTTCTTTGTGGTCGAAAGCCTGTTCTTTTTCACTGTTATAGAGGAACTCTCGTAAAATATTGGCACGTCCGCGGGTCGATTTATCTTCGTCGCGGGTAGCCATAAAAGTTGGGCAGAGGGTGCCGCCAATTTTCTCACTTTTGCGGCAGTCGCCCGAACCGTTACATTTTTCAATACTTCGGAAATAGCCTTTATTTTTTGTAAAATCGAAGTTGGTTTTGTATTCAGGAATCGGTTTCCCCGGTATCACACGCAGGCTTTCTGTAATAGGTGGAGTGTCAACAATTTTTCCGGGATTAAAAATAGAATCCGGGTCCCATGCTTTTTTCACCGATTTTACAAATTCGTAGCACTTTTCGCCCAGCATAAAAGGGATGAATTTTCCCCTGACACGTCCGTCGCCATGCTCGCCACTCATCGATCCGCGGTATTTTTTTACCAAGGCAGCCACTTCATTCATTAAAGTATTAAAAAGCTCCACATCATTCGGATCTTTAAAATTAATGAGTGGCCGGAAATGGATTTCGCCGGTGGCAATATGTGCGTAGTACACACTTTCCAATCCCAGTTTATTTAAAACCTTTTTGAAATCGGCAATATAATCGGGTAAATATTCGGGGTGTACTGCGGTGTCTTCAATGCCGGGAACACCTTTTCGGTCGCCGGGAATATTCGATAGCAAGCCCAGACCGGCTGTTCGTAAAGCCCAAACCTGTTTTATTTTATCGGCTCCGGTAACCAGCGGGTAGTGGTAACCCAAGCCTGCATCGCGTAAATCTTTTTCAAGTGCCGCAGCCGTATCGGTTAGTTCCTTTTCTGTTTCAAACGAAAATTCAATCATTAGCATTGCTGCCGGATCGTCCTTTACAAAAAAGCGGTTTTTATTTTGCTCAATGTTTTGTTTTGCCGCCTGCATTACCGGATCGTCCATTAATTCAATGGCTGTTGGTTTGTGTTTTAACGCAATTAAATTGCCGTGCAACGATTCTTCCAGCGAATTAAAATGGGCACACACCAATCCTTTGTATTTCGGTGGGAGCGGAATAACATTCAATTTTATTTTGGTAGAAAATGCCAGTGTCCCTTCCGAACCGGCCAGTAGTTTGCAAAAATTAAACGTTTCGCCACCATCGGTATACATTTCCGATTCCATTAAAACATCAATGGCGTATCCCATGTTTCTGCGGGTTAATTTTGGATCGGGGAAATGTTCACGGATTTCATTCTGATTTTCTTCCGGCGAAAGAATTTCATTTATATTTTCATAGATCGCTTTTTCCAGTTTGTTGGGATTATAAGTCAGTTTCGCTTTGAATTCCTCTTTGGTGAGCGGTTTAAAAATCGTTTCCGATCCATCGGATAAAATGGCGTTTACTTCCAAAATATGTTCACGTACACTTCCGTAAACCAGCGAGTGAAGCCCGCATGAGTTATTGCCCAGCATTCCTCCAATCACACAACGATTGGCAGTTGATGTTTCGGGGCCGAATTGTTTTCCGTATTCAGCCAGAAACAGATTTAGCTCTGCCAACACCACTCCGGGCTCAACAATAACATAATTTTCATGTTGGTTGAACTCAAGAACTTTGTTCATGTATTTCGAAACGTCAACCACAATTCCATCGCCAACCACTTGTCCCGCCAGTGATGTACCTGCACCGCGCGGAATTACAGAGGTATTGTTATCGCGCGCAAAGGCGATAATTTTTTTAATGTCGGCTGCATTTTTAGGCTTTGTTACGGCCAGCGGCATTTCTTTGTATTGCGAAGCATCGGTTGAGTACAAAACACGCTGAACATTGTCAATAAAAAGGTCGCCCTCAAGTTGGCCTTTAAGCTGGTTAAATTTATCTGGTGTTGTCATATTGCGTAAATAAGAATACAAATTTAATAATCCATTAGAATTTGTCATACAAATTTTGCAGGAGATTAAATCCGGAATCAAATATTTTTTAGAAATGGAAGTATTATTATCAGTTAAAATCCAGTAAAACTTTAATGTTATCTGCCGGATTCTCCTCCAAAAGTTCAAAACCTTTTTGAGTTTCAGATCCGTGTATGACTTTTGAAATCAGGGCTTCAGGTTTTAATCTGTTGTTGTTTAGATGATCGATTACCTCTGCAAACTCGCCATGACTGACACGGGATGTAATTATTGTTCCTTCTTTCCAGATTAATTCTTTAAAAACAACAGGTGCCGGTTCTGCTCCCAGGCCTAATACACAGACTTTTCCACCTCCTTTAATCGACCGTATACAACCTACCACAGGATTTATGCCGTCTTCAATTTCAATGGCATGCCCAACTGCTTCAAAAGCAATATCCACACCATCTCCGCCTGTTAGTTCTTTAATTTTTTCAACCGGATTTTCCGTGTTTGCATTTATTGGTATTACATTTTTATAATACTTGGGGCCAATAGCCAACCGCGGCTCTAAAATATCTACCATAAAAACAGTATTGCTGGTTACGGTTCTTACGGCTTCTAAAATGCATAAACCAACTTTGCCTGCTCCCCAAATAACAATGGTGTCATTTGCCTGTACGTTAGCCCGATTTTTGGCATGGCAGCCAATGGCAAGCACTTCAACCAGCGCAACATGTTCATCCGGAATTGCGGCGGGAACTTTATACAACATTGAGGGAGGCAGCGAAATGTATTCGCAGAAACCACCGTTCGAATCAATACCAATAAGTTTAAGCGAAGTGCAGGCCGGATAGTGCCCTTTTTTGCATGCCGGACATTTCCCGCACCAAATTATTGGATCGGGGGCAACTTTTTCGCCAACTTCCCAACCGGTAACATTTGCTCCAACTTCGGCAACCGTTCCTCCAAACTCATGTCCCATAATCATAGGAGTTTTTGTGCGCGGGTGAAATTCTCCTTTAAATATATGCTGGTCGCTGCCACAAATGCAGCCAAAGCTCACTTTAATAAGTAACTCGTCAGGTTTGCACTCTGGCTTACTTACCTCTTTCCATTCGATATTGTTGTATTCAGTTAGAATTGCAGCCTTCATTTATTCCATTTTTTAATGTTTAAAAGTAATACTTTAATTTAGGAACAGGACATAAAACGAAGATGTGCAAAGCAGGTTTGATAATGTGTTGATGGGGGGATAACTGTTTATTGTATCCAATTCTTAACTTCTGCGTAACAAGTAGTAGCTGAAATAATTTTATTGTTTAATGTTCGCTCAAATGTACTGGCATTAACTAAAATTTACAATTATGAAAATTATCAAAGTTACAACTATTGCATTTGTTATTGGAATCCTGTTGCTTTCGTGCTCCAAAACTACTACTGAAACATTTGACGCAAAGTTCACCGGAGAATATGTGCGTATTTATACGGGAGTAGAGGTTATCGATTGTGCTGATGAATATGAGTGCCGGGTTGTTGTTGATTTTGAAGGAACGGCGAGTCAGTTTGGTAAAGTTAAAGGAACATTTAACTTTTGTGCCTGCGGCCCCGACGGAAAGTATGCACCAACCGATTCGTATTTTGTTTCTTCCACCGGCGATTCCCTCTTCTTTACATGTCACGGAAATGTTATCGAAGGAAGATTGGACGATCATCCGGAATTTGTTACCTCCTACTGGCGCGATCCTTTTGTTATTACAGGAGGTACAGGTCGTTTTGAAGGAGCTACAGGCGGCGGCACAACTGATGATTACAATAGCTCGGAAGATCCTAATTCGCATCATCACTGGATGGGGACGATTACGCTTAAGAAGGAGTGAGGTAAATATTTGTTAAAGGTTAATTTCTCGGGACTTTCTTTTACTATGATAGTATGGAAAAGAAATCTGATAAATCGTATAATAAGGACCGGGACCTGGCTTTATCGCCCCGCGATAAGCTTTATGTGAAACGTTTAACCGATATTGTAATTGCTAACCTCAAAAACGAACATTTTGGAGTAAGCCAACTTGCACAGGAAATGGGGAATAGCAGGTCGTATATTTACAGACGATTAAAAGCCTTAACCACAGAATCAGTAAGCCAGTTTATTTGTCGGATCAGACTTGAAAAAGCTATTGATTTACTTCAGGAAGGAGAATTGACCATATCGGAGGTTGCATACGACGTAGGTTTTGGCAGTCCTTCGTACTTTATTAAATGCTTTCATGAATGTTACGGTTATTCGCCCGGAGATTTTTTAAAGAATAATAAAAAGGAAAATAAAGAAAAAGACAGGGAATGGTGGAAAAATCAGTTTTGGTTTCTTGTTATAGTAGTGGTTGTTGCCGGAGTATTAAGCGGTATTTATTTTTCAGGAGATAACGTTTCAAATGAGCTGCCAAAGTCAATTGCTGTATTGCCATTAAAAAACTTAAGTACCAAATCCGAAATTCAGTTTTTGGGCGACGGCATTATGGAGGAGATTTTAAACCGTCTTTCCTATATTCACAACTTAGATGTAAGGTCGAGTGTTACTGCAGAAAAGTACCGTAATCCTATTAAAACAATACCTGAAATAGCACAGGAGCTAAAGGTTAAATACGTGCTTACGGGAAGTATCTTGAAAGATGGAGAAAAGGTTCGGCTTTACGTACAACTCATTGACGCCGGGAGCGACAAACAGCTGTGGACAGACCAGTACGATTATGAACTGGAAGATATTCTTCATTTTGTATCTGATGTATCCAGACAAATCGCAAATAAATTGCAAACCGAACTTACAACGGGCGAGATTGACAAAATTGAAAAAGTTTATACAACAGACAACGAAGCCTATAATTTATACCTGAAAGGACGGTTCTTTTGGCATCGCAGAACAGAAGTTGATGTCAATAAAAGTATCTTCTATTACAGACAGGCAATTGAAGGAGACCCTGGTTTTGCTCTGGTTTATGCCGGGCTTGGAGAGTGTTATCTTGTACTAAGTATTTTTAAATGGATACCTGTCAAAGAGGGTGTAATAAAATGTAAAGAGTATTTAACAAAAGCCCTTGAATTAGATCCGATGCTGCCAGAAGCACATGCAGCACTGGGTAGCCTGGAATGTTATTTTAATTGGAATTGGCAATTTGTTGAGCAGGAATTTACAAAAGCGATAAACCTCAATCCCAATTATGCTACAGCCCATCAGTACTATGCGGAGTATTTAACAATTATGGGAGCCCATCAGGAAGCAAGGGGGCATATCAACAGGGCACTGGAACTTAATTCAACTTCAATGATGATGAATGCGGTAAGCTCAATTTGTTATTATCAGGAAAAAAAAATTGCCGAAGCGTTAAAATCAGGAGAAAAGGCACTGGAGTTAGGAATCTATAAATACCAGAATGTGAGAAATTTTTTCTCTTACTATTATCTTGATCAATTTGAAAATGCGCTAAATGAACTGCAGAAGTATTTATTGTTGGAATTGCCCGGAGAAAATAATAACGAACTTTTGGAAAGAATCTATAAAGAATCAGGGATTAAAGGTGTTGCAAAATGGACAATACACCGCTTGATATTGGAAGATGAACCGGATGACTATTTTATTGCCCGATTTTATGCCATATTAAGTGAAAAAGATTCTGTGTTGGTGTACTTAAACAAGGAATTAAATACGGGTATAAGAGGCCCATTCATGAAATATAATCCAGATTTTGAATTTTTGCATGAGGATTCCAGGTTCAAAGCGCTCCTGAAAAAAATGAACATGCCGGAAGATTAGGGGGAACATTCCGTTCAACATAGATTTTATAATTTCAACATAATTTCAACCTCTGGTAACATAGCTGTTAAGTCTACTTTTTGTCATTTCCCGAACTTGTATAAAGATTAAATCAATTTCCCAAAACGATTTTAACTTAAAAATTACTATTATGAAAACACTATTTAAATTATTGTTTATTGCGGCTTGTATGGGTTTGTTTGCAGGCTGCGAGAAAGAGGAAGTTTTTTCCCCTGAAGAATATTCTGAAGAATTAAAAGCAGCGAAAATACGTGTTGAGCCAAGTACGGCTACAGATGTATTGGTCAAAGCAGAAGAAGATTGGTACAATATTAATGAAGCGCTGCAAAATGCTAACCCGGGGGAAGTTGTTCAACTTGGTGCTGGTACTTTTTACCTGCATAAAAGTATTATCTGCTGGGATTTTAACGGAACTTTGAAAGGTGCGGGAATGGGAAAGACTACAATTCAAACTGCTCCTGATATGTTATTTGATAGAACTGATTGTCCGCCTGTGACTTGGACATTTGAAGAGAATGACGGGGGATCTATGTTTTGCTTTCCACATGATTATACTGAAGATGAAAGAACGGTAGTAGTATCTGACCTGTCGATTGTTGTGAGCGAGCCAACTACCCCGTACATACGTTGGAGAAATTCCAATTCACATAATCCGATGGAATTTAATTCGATGCACGCAATCTATGTATATAATGCTAATCTGGATAAGGATATGTCTAGTCCGATAGATTTAAATGTATTCTTTAAAAATATTGGTGTAATGGGCGAAAAAGAGGATAATTATAATTACAATGGTTTTAGTATTTTTCATGGTTTAGCTGCTTCCGGATTATCAAACGGAAAGTTTGAAGCTAAAAATGTATATATTGAGAATGCTGCCGGGTGTGTCACGCCCTTTGCTTTCTATGGTGACGATGCTACAGTGACAGTAAAAAATTCCAGTTTAAAATCATGTGTTTTTGGTATTTATTCCTTTCTCAATCATAGCTGGACAGTTCTAAATAATGATATCGACGACAGCAAACTTGGTGTTGTAATGCTGAAACACAATCCATTGGGAGAAATACCGGAAGGACCAGATGGAATTTCATCAGTTAAGAATAACAGAATCCATTTTGAGTTTTTACAAGGATTGGGCTTGGGAATACAGAATGTGGATAATGTTGAGATAAAAGATAATACTTTCGTGGGAAGTAGCATTTTTGGCGGCATCGGAGGGGCAGGAGCCATCAAAGGAGGACAAAACTGGATAGTTAAAGACAATGACCTTTGTGGTGTAGTCCCTCAACCTCCATTTAATTGCACCATCTGGTTAAACAAATTAACGAATTCAGAAATTAAGGACAATGCCAATCAGCTTATAGGTGGGCCTGGAGCTTCAAATGTTTCCATTGCTATTGGAGAAGGCCGGGAATGCTACGATTAATAGCTCTATTTAACTATGTTTTTCCAAAACTGATGTAGGGAACCAATTCTTAAATGATTTAATCTATGGTTCCAAAAATAGCAACAGTTTCCCCTCCGTTGTATTGGCAACGGAGGGTTTTTTTATTGAACTGGTCACGCTAAGTTTTCCTGCTTAATAGTTGTTTTGTTGCTATTATTTACTAGCTGAACTTTCAGTTGTTGAGCTGGTTAACTTCCTGATGACTGGTGAGGCGTTGAGTTCTCTTAACAAATCCCTGAGTCCTTCGAGCAGCAGGGAATAAACCGGATATTGTCTCTGCAAAACAGGAATAAAAACAAAGGTGAACATCAAAAACAGGAATTACGAATGACCTTGTTTCTGTTTCCGGAAGCTCAAAAAACAACTATTGGAATAAGCAGTATTTAAAAATCAGAACGAACAAAAAAGCAGTAAGTAAAATCTTATTAGATTTGTAAACCAGTAAATGAAGAAATAATCGTTTACATTCTATCAAATTAAGTATAAATCTGTCAAGCTATTTTAGGAAAGGTCAGGTCGACTGTCAATGTGCTACCCGCGGAGTTAAATGTTTTGCATTGGCTGATGAAATCTTAACATCGCGACACCTCTGATCGAACTTTGGTGATGAATTTGCAATCTCCGGATTACAATGTTTTCATCGTGGAGTTAAATGTTTTGCATCGACTGATGAAATCTTAACATTGCGAGACCTCTGATCGAACTTCTATGATGAATTTGCAATCTCCGGATTACAATGTTTTCATCGTGTAGTTAAATGTTTTGCATCGACTGATGAAATTTTAACATTGCGACACCTCTGAACAAACTTTCATGACGAATTTACAATCTCCTGATAACGAAAACAGAGAGCGTATGGAGCTAAATGTTTAGGAGGTTTTTATTCTGCACTTCCGTCTGGTAAACGAGATAATGTATATATTCGAACTGTTTTTCATACGATTAAAATTGTTTATTTATAAAGTATCGTATGGAACTCGATGTATTTTTAATCATCTTCTTGGGTGTGTATATTTTACATCTTCGTTTCATCCGTAATAAAGTTTTATGGTTACAGTATTGGTATTAATGACAATTGGTATTTTCCTGGGAAGGTATTTGGGCCGTATTCCCAAATTAATGAAAGTGGTTGAAAAATTAATTTCGTATGCGATTTTCCTGCTTTTGTTTTTACTGGGGATTTCGGTAGGGGTAAATAAAACAATTATCGATAATCTTGATAATATAGGAATGAAGGCTTTAGCCATTACTGTCGGAACTATAGCGGGGAGTGTTATTGTATTGTGGATATTGTACAAAACAATGTTTTCAGCAGATGTAAAGGAGGGCCGTTATGAAGAATAGTCTTATAATTCTGGCGTTTTTTTCGATAGGTGTTTTGGCGGGTGTTTTCAATTTTTTACCTGATTTTATTATTGAAAACGATTATAGCATGTATGCTCTCTACGGACTTATGTTTTTGGTTGGTATTAGTATTGGTGCCGACAAAGATTCGTGGAAAGTTATTAAACAAATGAATGTTAAAGTATTGCTGGTTCCTGTTGGCGTTGTTTTGGGGACGCTTGGAGGAGCTGCATTGGTCGGGTTGTTTTTAACCGATTTGGGCATAAAAGAATCGATGGCTGTTGGTGCAGGCTTTGGCTACTACAGTTTGTCAAGCATTTTTATTACCCAAATTCATAGTGAAACACTTGGGGTAATTGCCCTTTTATCAAATATTTTGCGGGAGATATTTACCCTGCTGGCCACCCCGTTACTGGTTCTGTATTTTGGAAAACTGGCAGGGATAGCATCAGGAGGCGCAACTTCAATGGACACAACCATGCCCATTATCGTTAAATATTCAGGAAAAGAGTGGGGGGTAATTGCTGTCTTTAGTGGTGTAATTTTAACTATAATTGTTCCGTTTTTAGTGAGTTTTATTCTTGAAGTTTTATAGCTTTTTTACCTGTATCTTCTGAAAAACTGGTTAAGCTCTCTGCTTAGCCGGTCGTAAATGGGCCGTGTAAATTCAATAAACAAATCCTGATGTGGAGGAAGCGGCAGCGCTTTATTTTTTGTGAGTTCGAACTGCTGGTCTGATAAAGCTTGTTCGTCGCCCACATAAATGGCATATTGATTTTCCCAGGTAAAAGAGCCGGGAATAAGGTTGTCGCGCAATAAATTATTGGTGTTAAAATCGATAATACGATAATTTAATCTACCACCCGAAATCACTTTGTCGGAAAAGGTCTTTAGTTTTGCTTTGTAGGTTTTGTAGCTTACCCTGGTGGTATCTTTTGTTTCAATTTTTACTCGTTTGGTCAGTTGTTCTTCCTTTTCACTCCGAACGACATTGCCTACCGAGAAATCGAAAAATTCCATTTGTACAATAAAATCCGGGTGTTGAATGTTGTAATCTTCAGCTTGTTGAGGCGAGTAGAAGTTTACAAAACTTCTTTCTGGGTAGCTGTTGTGCAAAAATTCAAATACCTGGTTGTAAAAGAATTCAGAGCTTAACTTATAAGTTCTCGATTGAACAGTGGCTGCTTCAACAATAACTTTATAAGTAGCCATGTTTTTGGCTGTTTCCAGTTCGTTTAATACATTTTCGTAACCGGGAATTAACTGGTTGGCTTTGTAAAAGTGATCGAAAGCAGTTCGGGCAGATTCCCGTGTATTTTGATCTAACAAATGAATTCCTGTCTGGTAACGTTCTTCTGCAGCTTTTTCGTAAGCCATATTCAGTTCCGAAGTAAACGTTTTTGGATTGGCAATGATTTTTCGGGCTGCAGGTGTACTTCTTATCAGATCCGACAAACGATTTACCTGGTGCATAGTATTTATGGTTTGTTCCCATTTAAATGCCTGGTTCGACGAGAGCGTTAAATCCAGTTCTTCCTGCGACCATTCAATGGCCATGGGATACCCTTCTTTTATTACGGTTGTTGCTTTTGCGTTGTCAGGGTCCGACTTTAAGCGTTCAACTGCCTTTGTTACTGCCTGGTAGTAATTGCCTTTTTGTAAAGCTTTTTTCCCGGTTGAGCAAGCGAAGAATACAAGTGGAAATAAAAGAAGAATGAGTTTGTTTTTTTGCATTTCGAATCACGTAAATTTAGGGAGGCAAAGATAGTTTTTTCGCGAAAGCATTTTCGTTTTTCTGAACTATAAATAAAGAAGCTTCCCGATTTCCTGCATGGCTTCCGTGGCCTTCATCTCCAGAAAAACATCGGTAACTGTATTTGTAAAGTGCGAGGGTTTAATATTTATTTCTATGATTTTGGCTCCGTTTTCTTTTGCTTTAACCGGAATATCGGCTGCCGGCAAAACTTCGGCATTGGTACCTATAATCAATAATACATCGGCTTTGGCAGCTTCTTCAAACGACCGTTTTTTTGCAAAGGCCGGAATAGGTTCATTAAAAAACACCATATCGGGTTTTAAAATACCTTTACAAACAAAACAAGTGGGCGGCAGGTAATTCAGGTCGGCAAAACTCATGTCGTATTCCGAACTGCATTCGGTGCATATCAATTGTTTATAAGTTCCGTGAATTTCATATACATATTTGCTGCCGGCTTTTTGATGCAGGTGATCGATGTTTTGCGTAATAACCGTTTCAATAAAACTACGTTCTTCCATTTTAGCCAGCATACGATGCGCAATATTGGGTTCGGCATCGCCTAAACTATCGTAAAAGATTTCTTTGATTTTGCGCCACGATTGCAATGGCTTTTTCCGGAAGAATTCAATCTCAAGAAAAATGGGATCGGTGGTATTCCAAAGTCCGTTTTCTCCACGAAAAGGAGGAATACCACTTTCAACAGAAATACCGGCTCCGGTAAAAGCCACTGCATATTTTGCTTTTCGAATAATATAAGCAGCTTTCCAAAGCTTGTCGATCTGTTTTTTTGTAAGTCTGGTAGAATTCATTTGTATAAAACTCCCGGTAAATATACAATGCTTACCGGGAGAACAATGATTTATAGTAAAAGGTTTTTAGTTTTCTTCCTCAAGAAGTTTCGATACGGAGACCGTGGTGTCTTCGTTAAACCTGATTTTGAAATTCAGTTTTCTGAAGACCGAAATCATAGGTTTATTATCGCGGGTAGTTTCTGCTGCCAGCTTTTTAATTCCCCGTGCTTTGGCTATGTCCTCGCAGTATTTTGTCAGCGTGTAACCCAGTTCTTTTTTCTGCCATTTATCGGTTATAAGAATGGCATATTCCATTATTTCAACATCCGGATCGGCAATTAATCTACCAACGCCAATCAACTCTTTTGTGCCATCTTCTTTTTCGTGTTCAGCTACAATGGCAATTTCCCGGTCATAATCTATAAAACAGAACTGTGTTGCCACCTCGTGCGAATCGAAATAAAAATCGTAACGGAAGCGATGGTAAATGGCGTCTTTCGAACAGCTTCCCAAAAGCTCAAGCCACAAAGGCTCATCTTCGGGGCGGATTGGTCTCAAAACAACAGGAGTTCCGTCTTTTAATTCAGATTTCGAGATAAGACTTTCAGGATAAGGACGCAAAATCAAATGAGAATACTCTTTGGTCGGAGATTTCATCAACTCTTCATCAATAACTATCCGAGCATCGAGTGCAATTACATCGTTTGGTGTTACAATTAACGGATTAATGTCCAGTTCTTCAATTTCAGGATAGTCGGCAGCCAGGTACGACATGCGAATAAGTACTTCAATCAGCTTGTCGATATTCTTGGGTGCATCGCCACGCCAGCCTTTTAGCAGCGGGTATATTTTTAATGATTCGAGCATTTGACGGGCAAGCTGCTCGTTTAACGGAGGGAATTCCAAACGTTTATCTTTGAATAATTCAGCAGTTGTTCCTCCCATTCCGACCAGCATTACAGTTCCAAAAACCGGATCTTTTTTGGTTCCGATAATTAACTCAATACCATCTTTATTATCTACCATTTTTTGAATGGTAACCCCATCGATTCTGGCATCCGGCATTTTTTCTGAGGCCGTTTTTATCATATTGCGGAAGGTGGCGCGCACCATATCTTCGTTTTTAATGTTTAACGCTACACCGCCAACGTCAGATTTATGGGTAATATCGGGCGAATAAATTTTCACCACCACAGGATATCCTTTTTCTTTGGCAATAGCAACCGCTTCGTCTTCAGTTGCAGCCGGTGTTGGGTGGGTGGTATCAATTCCATAGTCGTTAACGAGCATTTTGGAATCGTCTTCGTTTAATATTTTTGCCTTTGGAAATACTTCCTTTAGGTATTTTGCTCGTAATTCATGATGGTCGTATTCAAATGATACAGGTACCTCGCGCGGAGTTTCGTACAGGTTTTTCAGATTCATGGAGTAATCAGAAAGAGTCATGAATGCTCTGATTGCCTGTTCTGGTGCAGCAAAACTGGAAATGCCTGCATTGTTAAAAATCTGAATACCATCGCGCATGCCGGCGCCTCCCAACCAACCTGCCATGATCGATTTTGTAGTTTTTACCGACATGTCGGCAATGGCTTGTGCTGTTGCAGTTGGATCTGTCATGGCTTGTGGTGTTAACAGAACAAGAACAGCATCTACATTTTCATCCTCCAAAACAATTTCTGTTGATTTGGCAAACCGCTCGGGTGTTGCATCTCCCAAAACGTCAATCGGGTTTCCGTGCGACCAAAACGGCGGAAGATAATCGTTTAACTTTTGCATGGTTTCATCAGATAGTTTCACCAGTTTGCCACCCAGCGAGATAAGGGAATCGGTTGCCATAACACCTGGGCCACCGGCATTGGTAACAATTGCCAAACGGTTGCCTTTCGGAATTCGTTTGCGTCCTACCAAATCTGTAAATTCAAAAATATTTCCAAAATCGAACACACGAGCCAATCCTGCACGGCGGAAGACTGCATCGTAAATGGAATCTTCGGAAGCCATGGCACCGGTATGTGAAGCGGCTGCAGCTGCCGATTCAGGGAAACGCCCCGATTTATAAACGATAATTGGTTTTTCGCGCGAGAAAGCCCTTGCTGCCGACATAAAAGTCCGGGCATCGGCAACCGATTCGACATAAAGTACAATGGATTTGGTATTGGGATCTTGCCCGAAATAGTCGATTAAATCGCCAAAGCTAACATCCATTGAATTTCCAATGGAAACAAAGTTGGAGAAACCGATATTGGATTCGTAGGCCCAATCGAGAACCGATGTACAAAGTGCACCCGATTGAGAAATAAATGCTACATGGCCTTTTTTAGGCATTCCGTCAGCAAAACTTACATTCATGTTTAGTCCGGGAACAAGAATACCCAGGCAGTTTGGTCCGATAATCCGCATATCGGGGTACCTGGCTTTTTCTGCTTTTACCATAGCCTCCAGTTTTTTCCCTTCCTCACCCGATTCTTTAAAACCAGCCGACATAATAATCACCCCATGAATACCGGCTTCGCCACAATCTTTTACCAATTGCGGAACCCATTTAGCTGCTGTCATTATTACTGCCAGATCAGGAGTTTTTGGCAAACTTTTTACATCAGGATAGCACGGAATACCAAAAACAGCTTCACGTTTCGGATTAACAGGATAAACAACGCCGTTAAAACCGCCTCCTACCAGGTTGCGTAGTGTGATTCCACCGACGCTGTCATTATTATTAGAAACACCAATTAATGCAATTCTTTTTGGTCTGAAAATACTGTCTAACTTCTTGATAGCCATGGGTTAAAGTTTTATATGGTTGATTGAAATACTTCCTGTTCTTTAAACAGCTTTAAAATCAGTTCAATTGGGTTATAAATTTCACGAAAAAAAATCAGCAAAGAAAATTCTCTTCAATCGGGTGTTTTTTTTATTTGCTGTGGTGTAATGTTCAGGAATACAGTGAGGTATGGTCTGTTTGGAGGCATTGTCTCGCTGATAATATGTTGAACAACACTAGTGTTCTTTAGCATAAGTAAGGCATGCGGTTGGTGCTGTGCCGGATTATTACAAATCAGAGTATGAGATTTCAGGAAATAAATCCTGAAATCTCATACATATCCTGATCTTAGGCAGCGTTGGTACTGGTATTTTCTGTTATATTTTTTGCTTCCCTGGTATTCACCTTTGGTGGTTTGGTCACAATCATAATAATTCCGCCAATAATACAGGCCACTCCTGCAACAATAAATGGAGTCATCCAGACCATCGGTTGTCCCGTTCCTAAAGCAGTGTCTTTAAAATGCCCTGCCAATTGGGGGCCCGCAATTCCGGCAACACCATAGGCAGTAAACATCCATCCATAATTTCTTCCAACAGTTTTATTCCCAAAAAAGTCAGCCGTAATGGCCGGGAATAATGCGAAGTTTCCTCCAAAATTAAATCCGATTATACAGGCTGCTGCAATAAAACCGGCAGTAATTCCAAAGCTTATAAATACATGATAGATCATCAGCATAATAATTCCCTGGAAGAAGGTCATAAAAATGATTGATTTTCGTCTGCCAAGTTTATCAGAAACTGTTCCCCAGACAATTCTGCCCAGTCCGTTAAAAATAGCATACCATGCCATTGCAGTACCGGTAATTGCCCCGGCTTCCAGTACTCCGTTGTGTTCCAGTGCATCAATCCCAAATAGTTTTATGCAATAAATTACCATTAATCCGGCAAGAGCAGAGAAAACAAATACCGACCAAACGGCATAGAATTGTCGGGTAGCGAGCATTTGTTTTGAGCTAAACGTAACTCCTCCAAATGCTTTGGTAGCAGTTCGTGCCGGAGCGGTCCAGCCTTTGGGTTTGTAATCTTCGGGTGGGTTTACCATCACAATCGAACCCAATACAACCATTATCGCAAAAGCAATTCCGTAAATTACAAATACACTTTGTACGCCAGGTAATCCAAATACATGCGATGTATTTAGCAATCCGCCAAACCACGATCCGGCCAGCTTAACCCAGATTGTGGCTCCAAAACCAAATCCGGCTACCGCAAATCCGGTAATCATTCCCTTTTTATCGGGAAACCATTTAACTCCTACTGCAATTGGAACAACATAAGCTAAACCTATTCCTGCACCACCCAACAATCCAATACATAGAAGTTGTGCAAGAAAAGTTTTTCCCAGGAATCCGCCCAAAATATAACCGGCTCCCAATAGTAATCCTCCAGTTAGCGCTACAATTGTTGGCCCCGATTTGGCCTGCCATTTGCCGGCAAATACCATTACCACAGCAAAGGTGGCCAAACCCAGCGAGAAGACCCAGGCTGTTTGTGTGGCCGTAAATGCATAAGTTCCTTCAGGATCGGTTAGAAGTTTGGTGAAAACAGACCAGGCATAAATTGCGCCGAGAGCAAGCTGAATAAGTATGGCTCCAACCACAACTATCCAACGGTTAGTTATTTTTAGTCCTTTCATCTTGTTGGTTTTTATAATTTTTAAGGTATTTTCTGGAAGTTGCTTATAGTGATTCTGAATTTAAGAAGCACTATTGGCTTGTTTTTACAATGGTTAATTTTTGTTTGAATATTGCATAATACGGCTAAAACAAAAAGACATCCCCGAAATGAGGATGTCTTTTGCAGTATTGATTAACGTTTTACTTCAACTTTTGCACCGACAATTATCTCTTCTACTACTCCGGGATCAAGCAATGTTGATGTATCTCCGAGGTTGGTAGCATCGCCTTCTCCAATTTTTCGAAGAATGCGGCGCATAATTTTTCCCGATCTTGTTTTGGGTAATCCGCTAACAATTTGAATTTTATCGGGTTTGGCAATCGGTCCGATAAATTTGTTAACGGTTGCTCTGATCTCTGCTTCAATATTCGCCATTTCCATATCGGTCAGGTCTTCACAAATAACATAAGCATAAATACCTGCTCCTTTTATGTCGTGCGGATATCCAACTACTGCCGATTCTACTACTTTCGGATGTTGGTTAATTGCATCTTCAACTTCGGCAGTTCCAATTCGGTGCCCTGAAACATTTATAACATCATCAATTCTTCCGATAATCCTGTAATATCCTTCTTCATCGCGTTTAGCTCCATCGCCGGTAAGATAATATCCCTGGAATGATGAAAAATAGGTTTGATAGCAACGTTGGTGGTCTCCCCAGGTTGTGCGCAACATTCCGGGCCAGGGGAATTTCATACATAAAATTCCTTCAACACTGTTGCCTTTTAACTCATTACCTTCGTGGTCGAGCAGCACAGGTTGAATTCCCGGAAGTGGCAGTGTTGCCAACGACGGTTTGGTAGGCGTAATGCCGGCAAGCGGTGTAATCATTATTCCTCCGGTTTCGGTTTGCCACCAGGTATCCACTATCGGGCAGCGTCCTTTACCAACCAAATCGTGGTACCAGCGCCATGCTTCTTCGTTAATTGGTTCACCAACAGTTCCCAACACTTTCAGTGAGCTTAAATCGTATTTTGTAACCCACTCGTCGCCCTGTGCAACCAATGCACGGATTGCTGTAGGTGCGGTGTAAAACTGGTTAACCTTGTATTTGTCAACTACTTCCCAGAAACGTCCGGCATCAGGCCATGTTGGAACTCCCTCAAACATAACGGTTGTGGCTCCTGTTAGCAGCGGACCATACACAATATATGAGTGCCCGGTTACCCAACCAATGTCAGCAGTACACCAAAATATGTCGCCATCGCTGTATTGAAAAACATTCTTAAATGTATACTCGGTGTAAACCATGTAACCGGCGGTAGTATGAACAACTCCTTTGGGTTTTCCGGTAGAACCGGAGGTATAAAGAATAAAGAGTACATCTTCAGCATCCATGGTTTCGGCTTTGTTTTCTGTTGAAACGCCTTCAATTAAATCGTGCCACCAGATATCGCGTCCGTCTACCCACGAAATTTCTTCTTCGGTACGTTTTAAAACAACTGAGTATTGAACCGAAGGACAATTCTCCAAAGCTTCATCAACAATCTTTTTTAACGGGATTGATTTTGTTCCCCGGAATCCGCCGTCGGAAGTAATAACCACTTTTGCTTCGGCATCGATAATACGATCGGCAAGTGCTGTTGCCGAAAAACCTGCAAAAACAATGGAGTGGATAGCTCCAATACGTGCACAGGCCAGCATAGCGACGGCCAGCTCAGGAACCATAGGCAGGTAAAGTGCAACACGATCACCTTTTTTAACTCCCAGTTTTTTTAGTCCGTTGGCAAATTGTTTAACCTTATCAAAAAGTTCTCCGTACGTTAATTTTATTTCCTTCTCCTTTGGATCATTAGGTTCCCAGATTATGGCTACCTGGTCTTTGCGCATAAACATATTGCGCTCGAAAATATTTTCAGTAATATTGAGTTTCCCGTTTACAAACCAGTTGACATCGGGAGCTCCTTCTCCTTCAAATCTGTGTTCGAGAACCTTGTCCCATTTCTTTTGCCAATAGTGGCTTTCGGCTATTTTACCCCAAAAACCATCAGGATCGGCAACGCTTTCTTTGTACTTCTGAAAGTACTCGGCTAAACTTGTGATTTTATTTACCATAGTAGTAATTTTAAGTTTGATTAAGAATAATTATTAGTATGTCGAGTCTGTTCTGTTTTAGCTTTTACAAGCTTTAATAAATGCCATTGGCACGGTTCTTTCCTGTTGAAAATAAGTTGTAATAATTACTAACAATATTTACTTCGTAAGAGTTTTCGAAAGAGAAAAAAAATGGTCTGTATGGTAATTCTGAATGACTCAAGTTGGTAAAGTTTGAAATTAACCTAAAGAATCTGTTGTTGAAAATACGATAAAAAAATCTCTTATTGAAAGATTAAAGCATATTGTAAAACACTAAGTTTATGCCTGTAAAACATATAGTTGGGTTAAAAAACATGCTTGTTTTTTTGTATTTTTAGAAAACTGACCTTTCGAACAGATAGAACATAAATTTGATTCTGTTTTTCTAAGCCTTATTTTTGTTTGAATATTTTCTGAAAATTGATTTGTTCCGGTTTTAATTGCTTAAATGATTAATTCCAAAATAGAAGTTACTGAAAGGGATTTGTAATAATGTTTTATGTAAGGCTTTGTAATTTGTTTCTATTTGTCAGAATGAAATTTTTAATGATGGTTTACAACATAAAAATAGCTGAGAAAAGTTAGTACCTGCTTTACTGGAGTGTCGTAATTTCGAAAAAAAGTTAAACAATGAGAATTAATAATTTTGCTGAACTTTTAGAAGAAGTAAAAAAACAGCCGGCAAAACGAGTTGTTGCTGTTAACGGAATTGACGAAAATACAATTGAAGCTTTGCAGGAGGCTGTTGAAATAGGATTTGTAAAACCTATTATCACAGGTGATAAAGCAACTATTATTAAATCGTGCGAAAAATTGGGAATAGACGTTTCTGCTTATGAAATTTATGATGCAGCTTCGTCGCGTGAAGCCACCGAAAAAGCAGTTGAACTGGTACATGACGGGAAGGCCGACCTTTTAATGAAAGGTATGGTTTCTACTGATAAATTTATGCGGGCACTGTTAAAAAAAGAGTATAGCCTGGTTCCATCGCGCGGAACATTAAGTCATATTTCTGTAGTTGATAATCCCAATTATCATAAATTATTGTTGTTTAGCGATGCAGCGGTGTTACCTTATCCCGATCTAAAACAAAAGATTTTAATGACCAATTACCTGATTTGTGCCGCACAATCACTTGGGATAGAAACACCAAAAGTAGCTGTAATTGCTCCAACGGAACAAATTATTATTTCTATTCCATCGTGTATGGATGGTGCTACCATTGCCAAAATGGCGGAACACGGGCAAATTGAAGGCGGTTTGGTTGACGGGCCCATGGCATTGGATGTAGCAATAAACAGCAAATCGGCAGAAATAAAAGGATTTACTTCGCCGGTTACCGGAGATGCCGATTGTTTGCTCTTCCCTAATATTGATGCTGCCAATGTTTTTTATAAAACAAATTCAAAACTGGCCAATGCCGAAATGTCGGGGATAATTGCCGGAGCCAAAGTTCCGGTTGTAGTATCGTCGCGTGGCGACAGCCGCCAGACTAAACTAAACTCGATGGCGCTGGCTTGTATTGTAAGTTACCAGGCGAGTATATCTTAAATTGTTTTTTTTATGATTCGGATTCTAGCAATAAATCCAGGTTCTACTTCTACTAAATTTGCAGTCTATAATCATACCGAATGTATTTTTAAAAAGACTATTCGTCATCCTTTGGAACAACTTCTACGGTATAAAAGTGTTATCGATCAGTTTGCATTTCGCAGAGGTTTGATAATTGAGGCACTGGTTGAAGAAGGAATAGAGGTAGATTCAATAAAATACATTATTGGAAGGGGAGGATTGACTTATCCTCTTGAGTCGGGAGTATACGAAGTTAACAACCTTATGTTGGAGCACCTGC
Organism: uncultured Draconibacterium sp.; assembly: GCA_947492175.1. GTDB lineage: Bacteria > Bacteroidota > Bacteroidia > Bacteroidales > Prolixibacteraceae > Draconibacterium. The sequence goes on from CANLMQ010000015.1 coordinate 88,894, forward strand.
GCGAAGGTGTTATGGGACAGCATGCCAGTAACCTGGGACCAATGCTGGCCGATTATATAGCTTTGCAAATTCCCAATGCAAGAGCTTATATTGCCGATCCGGTTGTTACTGATGAATTGCAGGCTGTTGCCCGTTATACGGGTCATCCAATGTTTAAACGACAATCAATCTTCCATGCACTTAACCAAAAGGCAACTGCTCGTTTTCATGCAAAAAAGGTAAACAAAACCTACGAAGAGTTAAACCTGATAATTGCTCATCTTGGTGGAGGAATATCGGTGGGCGCGCATAAAGACGGGCGGGTAATCGATGTGAATAATGCTTTAGACGGAGAAGGTGCATTTAGTCCGGAACGTGCCGGTACTTTGCCTGTTGGGCAGTTAATTGAGCTTTGTTTTGGTGAAAAATATTCGAAGGAGCAGATTAAAAGAATGGTTGTCGGAGAAGGTGGATTTGTTGCTTATCTGGGCACCAATAACGCCGAGGAGGTTGAGAAACGTGCAAACTCAGGAGATAAACTGGCATATAAAATTCAGGAAGCTTTATTTTACCAAGTGGCAAAAATGATTGGTGAAATGGCTGTGGTATTGGAAGGAAAAGTAGATGGTATTTTGTTAACAGGCGGTTTGGCTTTTAACAAAGATCTGGAAAAGTATATAAAAAGAAAAGTTGGTTTTATTGCCGAAGTTTTTGCTTATCCGGGAGAAGATGAATTGGAAGCTTTGGCATTGAATGCTTTGCGGGTAGCTACCGGCGAAGTTGTAGCAAAAGAGTATAAAGCAGGGGGTAACATCGAGTAAGCATTTTAATGCTCAAAACGTCCAGCCAGTTCATCTGCATCAATTTTATTTCGAAGGTTTAAATTGTTTGATTGGGACGATTTTATGTAGTTGTAGGCATGTTTTTCCCAAAAAACGTCGAACTACGACATTTCTTCGGTTATCCATAAAAACATTCGGGTATTTATTATTTTGTATATTCACGACAGTAAACTACTGTGATTGTCTAAATTAATTTAGATAACGAATATTAACAAGATTTATATTGTTGATATGGATGATTACAAATAATAATTTAAACCATGAACCAGATTATGAGCCAACTGAAAAGCCTGTTTCTTCTTTTTTGTCTGAGTGTGTTTTTTATGCCTTTGCATGCACAGGAAAATGAAATTCCGAAACTCGACAATCCAATCTCAGTACAATATCTGAAAAAGAATCTTCGTAAACAACAACCCCGATTAGTACTGAATTCTAAAATTGAAAAGCAATTAAAAAAGAAAGTAAAAAATGATCCTGTTGTTAAAAATATGTACAGGGCCGTTCGATTAAATGCAGAAGAAGCATTGACAAAACCATTGTTGAAACGAGAACTTGTCGGGCGTCGCCTGCTTGGTGTTTCACGCGAAATGTTGTGGCGTGTAAATATGCTGGGTATGGTTTACAGGATTGAAAAAAGTCAGAAGATTCTTAACCGAATAAATGATGAGGTAATTGCCGTATGCAATTTTAGCGACTGGAATCCGTCGCATTATCTCGATGTGGCAGAAATGTCTATGGCTGTGGCTTTTGCACTCGACTGGACGGCCGGAGACCTGCCAGAATCAACAATCGAAATGGCAAAAAATGCCCTCATTGAAAAAGGAATAAAACCCAGTTATAATCCGGATGGAAACACGTGGTGGGTAGCCGGACATAATAACTGGAACCAGGTGTGTAATGGAGGAATGATTGCAGCATCGGTTGCGATAGCTGAGAAAGACCCGGCATTGGCCGCAGAAACAATTCAACGTGCCTTAAATGGTATGCCACATGCCCTGATTCAATACAGTCCGGATGGTGTTTATCCCGAAGGATCAACTTATTGGGGGTACGGAACCAGTTTTTCGGTGGTAACAGCAGCTATGTTGGAAAGCGCGTTTGGAACCGATTTTGGGATTGCTGAATATCCGGCATTTAAAGAGAGTGCAGTTTTCAGGTATTTAATGAATGCGCCATCGGGCTGGTACTGGAACTTTGCCGACTGCGGCGACAAACGAATTGAAAGTGGCGATGTAATATTAGCATGGTTTGCCACCAAAACAGGGAACAGTGCTTTTTTTGAAAAAGACAGGTTTTTAATGCCCGCCGAAGAAATGGGAAAACTTTCGCGTTTGGGAGGAGCCAGTTTGGTATGGTTGTCGCAATATGAGGAGAAAGCTGATGTAAAAATGCCTCATGCCTGGAAAGGCGATGGTTCGAATCCGCTGGTGGTATTTAAAGGCGACGAGAACGATCAGCACAATTATTATTTTGGAGGAAAAGGCGGACGTGCAACAACAAGCCATGGTAATATGGATGCGGGATCTTTCATTTTCGAACTTAATGGTGTACGATGGGTTATTGATCCCGGAAACCAGGGATATCACGATTTGGAAAAAACGGGCTTTAATCTTTGGGGTAACTGCCAGGATTGCCAACGCTGGACGCTACTTACAAAAAATAATTATGGTCACAGCACTATTACGGTAAACAACAAGCTTTTTATAAATGATGGTATGGCAACACTGCTGAATTTTGAAGAGGGGAAAAATCCGAAAGCAACTTTTGATATGACTGCTGTGTACGGCGAAAATTTAAAAAGTACCAAACGTACATTTTTAAAAGACAGTCCTGTTTCTATTGTAATTGAAGATGAAATTGAAGTTTCAGAAAAAACAGACCTAATTACATGGCAGCTAATGACTACAGCTGATGTGGAAATTAAAAAAGGTGGTGCAGTACTTAAACAAGATGGCAAAAAACTAAAAGTTGAAAATCTGTCTCACCCTGATTTATACATTTCAGTTGTTTCTCTTTATCCGGCACCTTTGGAATTGGATCGTCAGATTCTGGGATTAAAACGTTTGGAAATCAGAATTCCGGCATGGACAATTAATACCGGTAAAACAAAAATAAAAGTGCGCCTCTCAGGAGAATAAAAATGTTTAATAGTCCGTACTTTTAAATGGATTAAGAACGGGATGCAACAGGATACAAAAATGGTATAAAACAGTTGTTTTGTTATTGCCTTTATTACTCTCTGTTGTAAAAACCAAAAAACTGAATAATGAAACTAATCCAATTGAACCTATTGACAATAAAGACAAAAATTACCATAAGCTTAATGCTTTTTATCTTGCTTGCTACAAGCCTGCAAAAGGCAAGCTGCCAGAAGAATATAGGGTCAAAAGAAGAAAAGCCGAATATCATTTTTATACTTACCGATGATCAACGCTGGAGTGCACTTGGATACGCCGGAAACCCTGTTGCCAATACACCGCAAATGGATAAACTGGCAGAAAGCGGAACCTACTTTAAAAATGCAATTGTAACTACGCCCATTTGTTCGGCCAGCCGTTCGAGTATTTTTACCGGCTTACATGAACGTACCCATAAATATACTTTCCAAACCGGTTCCATTCGCAGCGAATACATGGAAAATGCCTACCCGGGGTTGTTACGAAATACCGGATATTATACGGGGTTCTTTGGTAAGTTTGGAGTGAACTCTTCCGGGAAGGAAGATATGTTTGACGAGATTGAAGACTACGACCGTAATGGTAAATTCAAAGATTATCGAGGATACTATTATAAGATGCTTGATGGCGACACCGTTCATTTAACAAGATATACGGGGCAAAAGGCACTCGATTTCATCGACAATGCACCAGTAGGAAAGCCTTTTTGTCTGTCGCTTAGTTTTAGTGCACCACATGCTCACGACGGTGCTTCTTTACAATATTTTTGGCAGGAAGAATCCGATAAACTTTATCAGAATATGGATTTACCCGGACCTGATCTGGCTGATGACAAATATTTTTATGCTTTGCCCCAGGCGGTGCGTGATGGTTTTAACCGCACACGTTGGTTTTGGAAAGATGATACCCCCGAGAAATACCAGCGGAGCACAAAGGGGTATTATCGCATGATTTATGGTATTGATTTGGAAATTGCAAAAATCAGAAAGAAACTGGAAGAAAAAGGATTGGATAAGAATACTGTAGTTGTATTAATGGGAGATAATGGTTTCTTTTTGGGAGAACGCCAGATTTCCGGGAAATGGTTAATGTACGACAATTCGATAAAGGTACCTTTAATAATTTATGATCCGCGTACGGACAAACATCAGGATATTGACGAAATGGTTTTAAATATTGATGTTCCGGCTACTTTGCTTGATATTGCCGGCGTGGAGATGCCCGAAACTTACCAGGGAAGAAGTTTATTTCCTATAGTTTCCGGAAAACAAAAAGAACTGGACCGCGACACCATACTGATCGAACATCTGTGGGAATTTGAAAACATACCTCCCAGCGAGGGCGTGAGAACCGAAGATTGGAAATATTTCCGGTATGTAAACGATAAATCAATCGAGGAATTATATAATCTGAAAGAAGATACGAAAGAAACCAAAAATCTGGCTGCTGATCCAAAATACAAGAATATTTTGAATGAGTTAAGGAATAAAAATAATGAGTTGGCAAAACGTTATGCCGATCCTTATTCTGGCATTCCTTCTGGTTTGACAGTTGAATATATTCGCGATCCGAAATTTACAAAAATTATTGATCCTAATCCCGAGTTTAGCTGGATTGTTCCATCCGAGGCGGTTTTACAAAAAGGTTACCAGGTGCTTGTTGCTTCAAGTAAAGCAAATATCGATTTAAACATTGGCGATATTTGGAACAGCGGAAATGTTCGCAGCAGCCAATCATTCGATGTGGAATATAAAGGACCGGAATTAAAGGAAAATACCACCTATTTTTGGAAAGTAAGGATTTATGATAAGGACAACCGCATTTCTGATTATTCGGAACCGCAGGTATTTACTACCGGAACTTTTGGAGATAAAATTACATCGGCCAATTATTTCAGGATTGAAAAGATCACTCCGGTTGATTTTAACATGAATGCTGATGGAAGTTATTTTGCCGATTTTGGGAAAGATGCTTTTGGGACACTTAAAATCCATTATTCTGCAAAAAAAGAGGAAATACTTACCATTCGTTTGGGCGAAAAGCTGGATAAAGGAAAGATCGATATCAATCCGGGAGGCACAATTCGTTTTCAGGAAGTTAAACTGAACGTGACTCCTGACAAAAAACAGTACCAGATTGATTTACCTGCTGATAAGCGCAACACAAACTCAAAAGCCGTTGCCTTGCCCGATTCGTTTCCGGTATTAATGCCATTTCGTTATGTGGAAATCGATGGTGCAACCAATTTGCAACCCGAAGACCTGACTCAGTTGGCCTATTTTTATTATTTCGACGATGAAGCGAGTTCGTTTTCAAGTGATAATGCTATTTTGAACCAGGTTTGGGAATTGTGTCGCTACTCGCAAAAAGCTACGTCTTTTGCCGGTTATTATGTAGATGGCGACCGAGAACGTATTCCATACGAAGCCGATGCATATTTAAATCAACTCAGTCATTATTCTGTCGATAACGAGTACGCAATTGCTCGCAAGACCATCGAATATTTTATGGATTACCCAACCTGGCCAACCGAATGGCAGCTACATGTGGCTTTGTTGTTTTACCAGGATTATATGTACACGGGCAACACCGAGTTGATTGAGAAATATTACGAGCCACTGAAGTATAAAACTCTAATGGAATTGGAATACCACGATGGATTAATCAGTACTGCATCGCCAAAACTTACCGGCGAATTTATGGCCAAGCTGGGGTTTGCCGATACCACACAGCGAGTGCGCGACATTGTTGACTGGCCGCCTGCTCAAAAAGATACGGGGTGGAAGCTTCCGAAAGACTGGTCACAAGGCGAACGCGATGGATTTGTATTTACTCCGGTTAGCACGGTCATTAACAGTTTTTATTACTTCAATATGAAAATAATGGCTGAGTTTGCACACATTTTAAACAAACCCGATGAGGAGCTCGATTTTGAAATGCGCGCAGCTCGTGTTAAAAAATCGATGAACGATTTGCTTTATAACAAAGAAGGAGGTTGTTATAAAGACGGGATTGAAACCAGCCACAGAGCTATTCACTCAAATATGCTGCCTCTGGCTTTTGGCATTGTCCCTGATGCTTATAAGAAAAATGTGGCAGATTATATTAAAACCCGTGGAATGGGATGCAGTGTTTATGGTGCCCAATTTTTAATGGAGGCTTTGTACAATGCGGGTTCCGATGATTATGCATTGGAATTGATGACGGCAACACACGATCGAAGTTGGTACAATATGATAAAAGTGGGATCGACCATAACCATGGAAGCCTGGGACATGAAATACAAACCCAATTCGGATTGGAACCATGCCTGGGGAGCGGCTCCGGCCAATATTATCCCGCGTTATTTGTGGGGGATTCAACCAAAAACACCAGGATTTGGAATAGTTAGAATAAAACCACAAATGGGGAGTTTAAAAAAGAGTTCAATTGTAGTACCTACCATTAAAGGGCAAATTAAGGCTGAATACAGGAAAGTTAATGATCGGTTCACTCTTTATAATATTGGGCTTCCTGCAAATATGCCCGGAGAATTTTGTCCCGATCTTCCTGTAAATGCAGTGGCCACTTTAAATGGAGAACCGGTTAACCTTTCTTTTAAAACTATACGTTTAAATCCTGGAGCGAATGAGATTGAAATAAGAATTAATTCTTTTTAACTGACGATTCACGAACTACCAGATCGATGGGTAACATTATTTTTTTATTGTTGGCAGTTCCTTTTTCAATTGATTCAAAAAATAGGTTAGCTGCCTCTTCTCCCATTTTGAATGTAGGATGACTAACCGAAGTCAGCGGCGGATCAACAACTATGGAATGGAACTCATCGGTAAATCCGGCCAGAGAAATATCATCCGGAATTTTGTAGCCTTGTTTTTTCACTTCAATCATTGCTGCAAATGCAATGGTGTCATTCATTCCAAATATGGCATCAGGTTTATTTTTTAAACGCAATAATTTCCGGGTGGCTTGTTTGGCATCTTCAATACTCAGATTACAATGGACAAGCAGCTTTTTGTCGTAAGGCAGACCACATTCATTTAGTCCGTTTAAATAGCCAATTTTTCGGTTTTCTGAAATGTTCAAATGTTCTGGTCCCGATATATATGCAATACGTTTACACCCGTTATTATAGAAATGTTGTATGATTTTTTTTGTGGCATCCTGCCCGTCTGCCAGTACCGCCGGAACATCAAGTTCTTCAGAAACCCGATCGAAAAACACCAGCGGAATTTCATTCTTAATAAGTTTCTCGAAATGCGTATAACTATTGGTTTCCTGACTCAGACAAACTATAAATCCTTCCACCCTTGATTTGATGAGATTCTCAACCGATTCAATTTCCTTTTCCAGCGATTCGTTTGAAGATGTAATCACAATAAAATAGCCGTGCTCTTTGGCCACTTTTTCAATACCCGAAATAATTGAGGAATAGAAATGGGTGTTAATATCAGGAACGATTACCCCGATCATTTTTGTTTGCTGGCGCAACAAACCCATTGCCAGTGGATTGGGGGTGTAATTCCGTTCTTCGGCAAGTGCCTTTATTTTTTTTGTCATTTCCGGACTTATATCCGGATGATTTTTTAATGCCCGTGACACAGTTGAAATTGAGACACCCAGTTCTTGTGCCAGATCTTTTAATGAAATGTGTCGTTTGCCCATTTATTGTTCAATGTGTAATTACAAATGTAACTAAAATTAATGTTCTGCAACACTTTTTTTCTCCGCAAAGCTTTGCGAAAACCTTTGCGGATTGCAGCTTTAAATCAGGGTGTTGTGTGGTTTGGGTACATTGATAATCTTTGCAGTGGAAACAAAATCAGGATTTTTATACTTAAAGTAAATCTGGACATAAAATGACAAAGAATATACTCGGAAAAACGGGAATTGAAATTCCAAAAATCATTTATGGAACAAGTTATCTGGGTAATCTTTACCGCGAATTAAGCATGGACGAAAAGTTAATGCTAATGCGCGAATGGTTTAATGTAACCGATGGCAAAGTATTGATTGACAGTGCAGGGAAATATGGAGCAGGTTTGGCACTTGAAGTGATTGGCAGGGGATTGAAAATACTTGATATCGAACCTACACGAATAAGCATCAGTAATAAACTTGGATGGTACAGGATACCGCTAACTACACCCGAACCAACCTTTGAGCCGGGAGCCTGGGCTAATTTAGAATACGATGCAGAACAAAGAATAAGTTATACCGGAATTCTTGAATGCTGGGAACAGGGATGTGAACTTTTAGGTGGTACTTATAAAACCGAACTGGTTTCTGTTCATGATCCGGATGAATACCTGGCAGCTGCAGTTGATAAGGAAGATCGGGCAAAACGGCTAAACGATATTTTAGGAGCATACAAAGCGCTGTTTGAATTAAAGGAGCGTGGAGAGGTGAAAGCTGTTGGAATTGGTTCGAAGGACTGGCTCGTAATTAAGGAGTTGTATGATAAGATTAAATTCGATTGGGTAATGTTTGCCAATAAATTTACTATCTACCATCATCCGGTAGCTATTGTCGATTTTATCCGTAAACTACATGATGACGGGGTAGGTATAATTAATTCGGCAATTTTCAACGCAGGATTTTTAACCGGCGGAAAGTATTTTGATTACCGTATTTTAAACGAAAACAATATCAACGATCGACCCATTTTTCAGTGGAGAGAGAAGTTTTTCGAAATCTGCAAAAAATACAAGATTGAACCCGGCGATGCTTGTTTAAAATTTGCGATGTCGGCACCTCAGATTGCAGCTGTTGCCTTAAATCCCAGTAAACCCTGGCGTATGTTACACAGTCGTGAAGTTTTGGAAAAGGAATTACCACAAGCATTTTGGACTGAATTGAAAGAGAAAAGAATTATTGCAGAAACCTATACTTACTTGTAACCGAATGAAGAAAATTATAGACACACACCATCATTACTGGAATTACAATCCCGTAGAATTTGACTGGATTAATAATGAGATGGCTGTTATCAGGCGAAGTTTTTTACCGAAGGAATTAAAGCAAACGCTGGCCGGGACAGCTGTTACCGGAGTAATTTCTGTTCAGGCCCGACAGTGTGTTGAAGAAACCGACTGGTTACTTTTGATGGCTGCAGAACATGACTTTATGAAAGGAATTATTGGCTGGGTGCCACTGGCATCATCCGAAATTGAACCGGTCCTTGAAAAATACCAAAACAATTCGTGGCTAAAAGGAGTGCGCCATGTAGTACAGGGTGAACCTGATCCGGAGTTTATTTTAGGAAAGCAGTTTAATGCCGGAGTTAGCAAACTAAAGGATTTTAATTTGGTGTATGAGATTTTGATTTTTGAGCACCAGTTAGCTAATACAATTAAATTTGTGGACCAACATCCCAATCAACAATTCATTCTCAACCATATTGCCAAACCTCGAATTAAAGAAAATGTTATGCAACCCTGGGCTGACCAGATAAAGCAGCTGGCCAAACGCGAAAATGTGAGCTGTAAAATAAGTGGAGTGGTAACCGAGGCTGATTATACATCGTGGTCTGCAGAACAACTGGTACCATATTTCAATGTGGTGTTGGAAGCATTTGGGGCAAGGCGGTTGATGTTTGGGTCAGATTGGCCTGTGTGTTTGGTTGCCACCGAATATAAAAACTGGCTGGATGTAGTGTCGCGTGTTGTGGACAACTTTAGTGAGAACGAAAAGGCACTCTTCTACCACGAAAATGCAATAAGGTTGTATCAAATTAAAAGCAAAAAATAGAATGAAGACGATAGAAATACCAGAGGCTGGAGCAATTCAGTTAGTACAACGTGAAAAGCCCGAGCCTAAAGCAGGAGAACTGTTGCTTAAGATAAAATACGTTGGTTTTTGCGGTTCTGATTTGAGCACCTTTCTGGGCAAAAATCCATTGGTGCAATACCCACGGGTTCCGGGACATGAAATTTCTGCTGTGATTGAAAAAACGGGAGAGGATATTCCGGCTGATTTTAAGGAAGGACAAGCTGTAACGGTTGTACCTTATACAAATTGCGGACAGTGTAGTGCTTGTAAGCAAAAACGCTTTAATGCCTGTCGGTACAATCAAACTTTGGGTGTACAGCGCGATGGAGCAATGGCTGAATATTTGTGTATACCCTGGCAAAAAGTATTGGTTGATGAGGCACTTTCCGGTTTGGAACTGGCTTTGGTTGAGCCTCTGACAGTGGGATTTCATGCCATTGACAATGCAAAGGTTACAGATTCAGACACTGTATTGGTTTTGGGTTGCGGAATGATTGGGGCGGGTGCAATAATTAGGGCACATTTACGTGGTGCCACTGTAATTGCTGCTGATATTGATGATGACAAACTTGTTGTGGCAAAAAAACTAGGTGCTGATTTTCTATTAAATGTAAAGAATCAAAACCTTCACGAAGAATTGGTGAAGCTAACCAACGACAATTGTCCTTCGGTGGTGGTTGAAGCAGCCGGTAGTCCGGTTACATATAAGCAGGCGATTGAAGAAGTCGCTTTTGCAGGACGTGTGGTGTGCATTGGTTATGCGGGATCAGACATTTTGTTTCCTACCAAACTTTGGGTTCAGAAAGAACTCCAGATAATGGGATCGCGCAATGCCAATCCTTCCGACTTTGAGGCTGTTATGAAATACCTGAGAACAACTGATATCGAAGAAAACCTGCTGGTAAGCAAAATAGTTGAACCTGAAGAAGTTCCCGATGCGATGAAAAACTGGGCGGAAGCACCCGGGAAAGTCATGAAAATTCTTGTACGGTTTTAAGCAAATTAAATAAGGAGAGATGTGCGAATCATTGATTTTTGATATAGATATTTTTGTTTAGTGTTAAAATTTATAATTTCAGCATTTAATAAAAATTGCAACTCAGCAAGATAAAGAATAACTCATGCAAGATATCTATACGCTAATTATGGCCGGCGGTTCGGGAACCCGGTTCTGGCCACGCAGTAAAACAGTTAAACCCAAACAGTACCTGAATATTTTTGGCGAAGAATCGTTGCTTCAAGATACAATTAAACGATTTGCAACTTTCACACAAACCGAAAAGATCTATATTGTTTCTGGTAAAACACAGGCAAAAGTTCTGGAGGAACAAACTTCAATGCTTCCCAAAGAAAACCTTATTTATGAACCGGTAGGAAAAAATACTTTGCCCTGTATTGGGTTGGCGGCGATGTATGCCGAAAAAGAAAATCCAGATGGAATAATGGTGGTTTCGCCCTCGGACCATTTAATCAAGAACGACGAACTTTTTAAAGATACGGTTTTGGCAGCCGTTAAAATTGCCAGGGAAAAAGATGGAATTGTTACTTTAGGAATTACCCCAAACTATCCGGCAACGGGGTATGGTTATGTGCAAACTGCAGAAGACATTACCGGAAACGAAAAAATAAGACAGTTTAAAGTGAAGCGTTTTGTTGAAAAACCGGATGAGGCAACTGCTACAGATTATTTAAAACAAGGTGGTTTTTACTGGAACAGCGGCTTATTTGTTTTTAAGGTTTCGGTGTTTTTAAAAGCTGTTGAAGAATTTGCACCAGAACTGTATGCCGATTTGCGAAAAATTCAGGCCGATCTTGGAAACCCAACCTACGAACAAACTTTAGATACAATTTATCGTGCAGTTAAAGGTATTTCGGTTGATTATGGAATAATGGAACACGCTAAAAATATTTTTTTGGTGGAAGGTAACTTTGACTGGAACGATCTGGGGAGTTGGGAATCGGTTTATTTGACCGATGAGAAGAAAGATGAAAATGGCAATGCCGGTTCCGGTGAAACCATTTTAATCGACACAAAAAACTCGTATGTATATTCTGACAATAAAAACCTGATTGCCGTAGTTGGTCTCGACGATGTGATTGTGGTTCAGGATGGAAATACTACATTGGTGTGTAAACGTGAGAAAGCAGAAGATATAAAATATATTGTTGAGCAGTTAAAGGCCAAAAGTAATACTCAATACTTATAGGGGATAAAGTGTTGGTGCAGGTAAGTGCAGGTTACTTGTATCAAATAATGTTTTCATATTCGCTCACTAAAATCTATTAAAGAATCAATAAAACGAATAAATCGATGAACGAGCTAAAAAAGATTGTTGTTGAAAAGAGATATCTTATCCCTTTTATTTTAATTACGAGTTTGTTTGCCCTTTGGGGATTTGCCAACGACATTACCAACCCTATGGTTGCAGCCTTTAAAACGGTAATGGAGATATCAAATGCCAAAGCGGCTATGGTACAGTTTGCATTTTACGGTGGTTATGCAACTATGGCTATTCCGGCTGCACTAATTATAAAAAAGTATAGTTATAAATTAGGAATTATAATCGGATTATCACTTTATGCGGTAGGCGCACTTCTGTTCTTTCCTGCAGCACAATTCGAGATTTTTGGATTCTTTCTGGTTTCATTATACATCCTTACATTTGGTTTGGCGTTTTTAGAAACTACCGCAAATCCTTACATTCTATCGATGGGTGATCCTGCAACAGCTACCCGGCGATTAAACCTGGCACAATCGTTTAATCCTATGGGATCGATATTAGGAATGTTTGTGGCATCGAAACTTATTTTATCTTCTTTGGAATCGGATAAACGAGATGCTGCAGGGAATTTAATATTCGACACGTTAAGTGCAGCCGAAAAGGCAGCTGTTCGTACCAACGATTTGGCAGTAATCCGAAATCCATATGTAATACTGGGGTTTGTTGTTATTGTAATGTTAGTGATTATTGCCGTATCGAAAATGCCAAAACGAGAAAGTGCCGATCACGAAATTCACCCTTATCATTCGTTTAAACGTTTGATAAAAAATAAAATATACCGCGAAGGTGTAATTGCACAGGTGTTTTATGTTGGAGCGCAAATCATGTGCTGGACATTTATTATACAGTATGCCGATAACCTTGGAATACCAAAAGCACAAGCGCAAAATTACAACATTGTTGCTATGGCTATTTTTATTACCAGTCGTTTTATCAGTACTGCATTAATGAAGTACCTGAACCCAAGATTTATGCTGACTCTTTTTGCTGTTTGTGGAATGCTGACAACAACAGGTGTTATTTTGATTCAGGGAATGCCCGGCTTGTACATGCTTGTTGCTACCTCAGCATTTATGTCTTTAATGTTCCCAACTATTTACGGTATTGCACTTGAAAATGTTGGTGATGATGCAACGCTTGGTGCTGCCGGATTGGTAATGGCTATTGTAGGTGGAGCTTTAATGCCGCCACTTCAGGGATTAATTATAGATCAGGGAACAATAGGATTTTTACCGGCAGTAAATTTCTCGTTTCTTTTACCCTTTGTTTGTTTTGTGGTTATTGCTATTTATGGCTACCGCAGCTATAAAGCGCTAAAAATGGGAATAGTATAATCTGATTAGGAACTAAAATCATTTACTCTGTTAAAAGATTTTAGTTAAATCAAAAGTCTTGTAACAGAAAGGGAGCCACCTTGGAAAAGAGGGTGGCTTTTTTTTGTGAAAAATTGTCCATGTCTAAGGTTTTTGTAAATTGCTTAAGCGGTTTATATTTGAATACAGAAATAACCTTTAATTTGTAAACTTCGGATATCTGCTTTTTGATTTCCGTAATATTGTTTTTTTGGATGAATGCATATCTTTTTTTAATTGGGCTTTGTGTAATAATTATTATCTCGTTTTTCACGAATGTTTTGGCTCGTAAAACAAATATTCCCAGTGTATTAATTTTAATTGGATTAGGTGTTGGTATTCAGCAAATTCTTGCACAGCTAAATATGGAACCCCATTATTTTAGTGCGCTTGAAGTACTTGGTATTATTGGATTAATAATGATTGTTTTGGAGGCCGCTCTTGATTTGGAGTTAAAAAAGGAGAAATGGCCGATAATTTGGAAATCGTTTATTATTGCTTCGTTTTCGCTCGCTTTAACTTCTGTGGCAATTTCTATGGTTATTCGTTTCTTTATTCCCGGAATTGAATTATTGCCGGCACTGGTCTATGCTTTCCCTCTTTCTATAATGAGTAGTGCTATTATAATTCCCAGTGTTGGTAATCTCAGTGCGTACAAAAAAGAATTTTTGATTTATGAAAGTACATTCTCAGATATTCTGGGAATTATGGTGTTTTATATGATTATTGAAAATACTGATACAGAAGGAATGCGGCAATTGAGCTTTGCAATTGGAAGTAATATCTTTCTTACTCTTGTAATTTCAATGGTTTTAAGTTACGGGCTTTTATATATCATTCAAAACATAAAGGGTGAGGCTAAATTTTTCCTTTTTTTAGCAGTACTTGTATTGCTTTATGCTGTTGGAAAACTGTTTCATCTCTCCTCGCTGGTTATTATTTTAATGTTTGGTTTATTGCTTCGAAATCATAAAGTGCTGCTTTTCGGAAAGTTGGAAAAATGGCTGCTCGATACGAGAATAGACAATGTTTTTGAGCAGTTTAAAATGATTACGGCAGAAACCTCATTTTTGGTTCGAACTTTCTTTTTTGTGGTATTTGGAATGACTTTACCATTAAGTACGTTGCTGAGTTGGAAAGTATGGCTGGTTAGTCTGATTTTTTTAGTTGTAACCTATGCACTGCGTTATGGCCTGTTTTTTATAGTTGAACGAAAAGATACGATGCCACAAACGTTTATTGCACCAAAGGGTTTAATTACCATCCTTTTGTTTTTTGCAATACCCGAATCACTAAAGACCGAGGGATTTGAAAGAGGAGTGTTGTTTGTTGTAATTATTGCTACCAGTATTATTATGGCCTTTGCAATTATCTCGCAGGGAAAGAAAAAAGAAGATAATAGCTCTGGGAATACTTTGGATCGGACTTCATATTCAGATGATTCTTCAGGAATAGTTGAAATTCCGTTAGACTAATTATTGTTTTTATGATGTAGCTTTTGAAGAATTCAAATCAAAAGTTTCAAAACCAGATAGGTTTGAATTTGATGTTATAAACAAAAAAAGGGCAAAACCATGTTCAACAGTTTGCCCCGTGTTATTTTAAAGTACCTCAGATTTACAAGTAACAGCCCTCATGATCGTGGTGTATAATTGAAATCAATTTGTCAAAAATGAAACAATTGCCACGGCTTTAAACAGCCGTGACCCCTGTAAGAAAATAATGATATTTAATTTCCCTAAATCCAAAAAATGCATCAATACTTACACCATAAAGTAGATTCGCAAAATCAACACCATCATCATCAAGAAGATAATTGCTATCGCTACTCATTACTCCATTGCCAATTTTCAATGTGCTGTTATATATTATGTTACCTGTTCCATCAGTTACAATTACTTTAACTGTTTTTTTAGCGCCGGAATACATTGTTACTCTAAGATCCCATTCATCTTCACGCGGGGCATTTATTTCCTCAGCAACATTGCCATCTTCATAAAAGATTAGTTTAGAAATTCTTTCATTCTTTTCAAGAGCATCACTCCCGTTAACAATACTAAATCTATACTCTGTATCTCTGTCCCAAAAAGCATTATCAGGGACCATTCGCTCAAGAGTAGCATCTATTTTATTCAGGTTCTTCCCATCCACATTGGCTACCAGAAAAGTATCGGGTGCAAACATTAAATCGTTTGATGGTATTAATGCATAATTGCCCCTTTCAAGATCTTTAAATTCAAAAGATCCGTTTGCTGCTATTTTTGTAGTATCAATAAGCTCTACTTCGGTGGATTGAGTTGTTAAAAGTGCCGGATCGAATCCCATATTAAGTTTCCCCAGGGCAATAAAAGTATTATTCAAATCTTCGGCAGAAACATTTTCGCCAGTCGTTACAACTCCCGAAATACTGTTAAAATTATTCTCCTCACTTTTCTCACAGCCCCAAATAAACAGGCATACAATCACCAGCAATCTCGCAGTTAATTTTTTAGTCATAGTTTTTTTATTTAATGTGGTATTCATTTTCTTTCTCAATAGCGGTTTCAATAAGAGATTTTGGAATTTCAATATCACCCAATACCATAGGGTTGATTAAAAATGTTGTTTTATCGTCGTCCATTGTTCTTTCAAAAACTCCCTCACTAAAATTTCCCCGGGAAAATTGGTTTATATAGTCGTAAATATCTTTGCCGAATAATTTAATTACCGAACCTGTAACCACGGTAAATCCCATCCAACTCTGGTCTGCATCGATACCGATAACATATCTTTGCTCTTCATAATTTCGGGCCGCATTTATAATTCCAAGGTTGGACCCGGTTGCCATTGCAAAAATCAGGTCATTTTCGGGCAAAAGTGAGTTGGTTAAACGGTAGGCCGAGTCTGGCATTTCGAAACCGGAAAAATCGTCACTTATAAAAGCCGGAGGATTAACAGTTCCACCTGCATCAATTACCCCTTGGGTAAATCCTTGCTGGTATTCTTTTAGAAAAGGCGCATCGAAAGCAGCTATAACAGCAGCCCTGCAATTGGGTTTTAAGCGGGCCGATAAATAGCCTCCAATATACGAGGCTCCATAGGTACGATAAGTTATTGAAGCCAACCCATTAGCCTCGCCGGCTTTACCTCCAAGGAATAGAACCTTATGATTATCAAATCCGGCTTTATGACTTTCAATAGCCTGTGTATATTGGGCTCCGGCTACAATAATCAACGACTCTTTGTCAATACTCCCGTCACCAATGTTATTAATCCAGACTTCTCCTTTACTAAAATCTTCAGGAATAATATAATCGACACTAAATTTAAAATCAATTTTGGCAGCTTCAACACCTTCGTAAATGGCATCAACAAAACTGCGATCGCCCAAGCCTTCGGATGGAAGTAAAACATATACCTTAAAATCGGGACTGAAAATATCGAATTCATCCTTTTTAGTGCAGGCAGAAACAACAAACAGCAAAACCAGTGTTATGTAGTACACACTCTTCATCTTTTTACAAATTCACTAAGTTTCAACTCATATATATTTCCAAAGTTCTGGTAATTGTAAAACGAAACATGCGAACCGTTTACATACGAATAGCACTTTTGGTAGAGGTCGTAAAAAGTATCGTCGGCAGATTTCGAAATGGTGTTGTTAATGGAATAAGCAAATTTATCGGCAAGCCATACCTTTATTTCCGGATCATAAAAATGCGCTTTTGAGGTTTCGTAAGGATTAGCTCCGGTCATTACCATTACTCCCGGAGTTTTTATTGCTTCTCCGATAACTCCTGAATAACAGGATTCGAAAGCCCAGAAAACCTGGCGGTAATTCTGTTTTTCATGCATAAGCTCAAAAACCGACTTCCAGAATTCTGGAGGCAGAACTTCTGACTCTCCGGCATCAAGCTCCATTCCATTGGGAGTTCCGTGCCCTGAAGTAAAAATGAAAACATTCTCGGATAAACCGGATGAAATCACGTTTGGTGTTTGAGATGTTTTAACTCCGGCCAAAATGTTTTTAATGTCTTCCGAGCTTATATCCTTAAGTTTATAATCTACAACTACATTTTGATAGAGGTTCTTACCTTCAGGCTGATTGCGGACAACACCTGCCAACGCATTTGATTCAGAAAAAGCCAGATCGTCGGCCATGATTAAAACAATGTGCTCGTCGTCGAAACCATTTTTCTTTAATAACTGGTAGGTATGCAAAACATCAGCCTGGTGCCGGTAATTGTTCCATCCACTCGAGCAGGCCATTAAAAAGGCATGGTTTCCTTCTTTAACAGGAAGAACCGGCCAGGTACCGCTTGTATTAAATTGTTGTTGTTCTCTTGCAATCGTTCGGTATGCTGCCGAAGTTGAACTAATACGGCCGTTACCACCGGAAGTATAAAAATCGGTTATTACAAACTGCCCGGCATCAACCCTCCAATGGCCATATGTTGAAGAAGTGACATCGGTAAAATATAAATCGTCGTAATCTAAAGAACCACTTGCCCCTTTAATATCAGGAAAGACACCCGATTTTATCAACTCCAGACTTTCCGCTATTTCGTCTCTTTGCCAGCTACATTCGCCCGACTGTCCCGAAACAACTCTGATAAGTGCATCAGCAAGTTTTTCTTCCCCTTCTCCGGCAGAAGCTTCAAGGGCAAGAGCAAGAAGCATTACCGCATCGTACATATTCGACAAAAATGCATTGGGATAGTTGTTATACCTGAGTTTATAGGAAATATCAAATCCTGATGTTGGATCAGAACTAAGAGTTGTTCCTTCCAGGTTTTCGGCCAATGGTCCAAGCTTCTCAATTAATGAAGGTAAACAAGCTGCATCGGAAAATAAAAGCCGGGTTTGATGCCCTTTTGATCTGTAATTTTTAACCAGTTCGGCATTCTGTTCAGGCGAAGTAATGGCAGATACAATGGCATCGGGATTTTTTGCCTGTAATCTTTCCCAACTCGTTGCACAAGCCATAATGTCGCCAGGTTTCATTACCTGCATTCCTGCAACTTCGAGACCAAGTTCTGTGGCAAAAAAACCAAACCAATCTTCAAATGAAGCTCCGTATTGAGAGGCTTCGGTAATTAAGCCCACCGAATGAGCCCCTCCTGATTTTGCAAGTAACAACAAGGTTTTCACCTGTGAAATATCGGGTTCAGCAAGGCGCCAGAAATATTTTTTCCCGGCAAAGGCCCTCGATATATTCGAAGAAGTTGCAACGGGTGAAATTAATGGCTTTTTTGCATTTATAAATAAGGGAGCTACCTCAAATACATCACCTGATGTTAAAGGCCCAATAACAGCTTTTATACTTTTATCGTTTATAAATGTTTGGGCTGCATCTGCAAGCTCATTCTTTTCGAGATCTTTTCGTACCAATTGGATATCACATCCAGCTACACCTCCAGCGAGATTTACATTTTCAACGGCCCAATCGAGTGCTTTGTCCCAGTCGGTAGCATATGAACCCGAGAAAGGCAACATTACTCCAATTTTCAAAGTTGGTTTGCTTTCTTTAATCTCCAGCATTTCACAAGCTTCGAAAAGAAGAAAAAGAAGACATATGGTCAGAAAAAAATACCTCACGATATCGTCCAATTGGTTTTAATCCTCAAAATTATTGCGCCCTTGAATATTATTTCAGCTAAAGCTTCTGATATCGGTTGGTTTAGTCAGCCAAAATAACAAACATTATGTTGTAAACATAAAGAAACAAACATAGTAAAGAAATATGAGTTTTTGATTATTATGATAATGATTTATACAATAAAAGCCGAAGACAGTTATTTGTGGGAAAACAAAATGCTTGACGGTGGTTGGTTTTATCGATTAGAAAGGAATAATTGTATTGCAAACAAATTCGTTGTATCTGTTTTATTTCTATAAGTAATGCTTTTGAAAATAAGTTATTAAAATAGTAATAATAGAAAAACTACGGAGTATAAGAAACAACAGTGAATAGTGATATTTGATTTGAAGTCTGTTTAAAATAATAAGTATTTATTACTAATTACAATAAAAAATATAATTTTAAGGCATTAAGATAGTTTCTAAATTTGCTTTTGTGCATTTGAATTTTCATTCTACATGATAACAGATAAAACCAAAATTAAATTCAACGATGGATCTGAAATATATTTGGAAGATTTTTTTGTTTCCAATTATCTCCGGTTTAATTCGTTTGCATTTAATTATTTAGCTGATAAGAATGAATGTGAGGATATTGTTCAGGATGTTTTTTTTGCTTTTTGGGAACAGAAGAAGAATTTTCCCAATCTTATTTCTATAAAAGCCTATTTCTATACTTCAATAAGGAATATGTGTTTAAATCACATAAAACATGATTTAGTAAAACAAAAGTATTTTCAGGATAGTAAATACAAAATAGAATCGACTGAATTTTTCCTGGAAGGAATTCTTCGAAAAGAAGCGAATGGAATAATTTACGATGAGATAAACAAATTACCTCTTATGGGCAAGAAGGTATTGTTGTTATCATTAAAGGAATATTCGAACGAAGAGATTGCAAATGAGCTAAATATAAAACTTAACACTGTAAAAACACACAAATCCAGGGCCTATCAGGTTTTACGGAAAAGATTGGGCGATATTATTTTCCTGCTGTTGTCCTTCAATAAAAGCTTCTTTTACAAGTCTGCAAATTAGCTGATTAATGAACCTTGTTAATGTAGTTATTTGTAATGTTTATATTACTAGTGGCTTACAAGTTGATATTTTTTTGATTTGTTTGTAGTCCCATTTGATTTCAAAGTTGTTTTAAGTAATAAGAAAAGAAATTACTTCGAACAAAATGAAGAATAATCCGCATAGATTAATAGCAATAGGACAGTTTATTGGAAAATATTTGACAAATTCTGAATCTGTTAAAGAGAAAGAAGTTCTTGATAACTGGTTGGATGAAAATCCGGAAAATAAAGAATTGTTGAATTCAATTCATTCCAATAAAAATCTGGTTCAGGAATATGAAATGATGGATTTATTCAATAAGAAAATAGCTTTGAATAGGTTTAAAGAGAAAGTACTTCTGAAGTCCAGAACACGTGCTCTAATTCGTTGGAGGGTAGCTGCCTCTATTCTTGTTTTGGTGGGAATGATTGGTGCCTTATACTTCGTCCCTGATAATTCACCGAAGATAAATGAAAAGCCCAATTTATACACTTCTGTGTTTACGGAGAATGGTCAGAGGTCTAAGGTAGTTTTACCCGATAGTTCAATAGTTTGGTTAAATTCAGGCACAACACTTTCTTATCCGGTGGATTTTTCTGAGCAAAACAGAAAAGTTACGCTTAATGGACAGGCATTCTTTCAGGTTACGCACAAAGAAAAATACCCTTTTGGAGTACTGGTGAATGGCCTAACAGTTACAGTATTGGGAACAAAATTTGATGTAAGTGCATATTGCGGAGAAGATGAGATTGCCGTTGTGCTTGAATCAGGCAAAGTTGAATTAACACATCAGGAGTATACTTCATTCTCCTATACCATGAATCCGGGAGAAAAAGCTACTTTCAATTTGACCGAAAGTAGTGCAATGAATGTAAGTAATGTTGATGCAACTATATATTCATCGTGGAAAGACGGGGTACTTATATTCCGTAATTCAACCATGGGTGACGTGGTTGAAAAACTCAGAAAGTGGTATAATGTAGATATTGAGATTGCCGACGATGAAGTATATAACTCTATTTTCTCAGGTACCATAGAAAATGAAAGTTATGAAGAAATATTCAGACTAATAGGAATAGCTTGCCACGTTGATTGTAAGATCATACACAATTACAATAAGCCAACTAAACCACAAATTATTATTTCAAAAAAATAACAAACTATATTTTAAAAATCAGTGCCTATGATATGACCTAAAACGAAGAAAAAAAGGAGATGCTGGTAACATCTCCCTCTTACTTTTTTTAGCCTCGCGGTATCCAACTCAAGAGGCATAATCAACTTGAATTTTAGTAATCCAAATCAAAACAAATTTATGAAAAAAAATTATTGTATTTTGATTTCCGGGGAATGTAAAATCTGGAAATCCAAATTTTTAAGAAAAATGAGGATTGTTACATTATTGTTATTGATTAGTATCACCCAAACATTTGCACTCGAAAGCTATTCACAAACCAAGCGGTTAAGTATTAACAGCAGCAATGAAACAATTATTCAGATTCTGGATAGAATAGAGGATCAATCTGAATTTTATTTTATGTTCGATGCAACTATAATTGATGTATATCAAAGCAAAAGTATTAAATGTGAAAATAAACCAATAGCAAAGGTTCTCGATCAATTATTGGAAGATACAAATATATTATATGAAATTAGTGATCGACAGATTGTGCTTACCTGCAATCAAGAATCAAAAGTTGTTCAGCAAAAATCAATTTCAGGTAAAGTTACCGACTCTTCTGGTTTACCACTGCCAGGTGTAACTGTGGTAATAAAAGGTACTACTCAAGGTACAGTAACAAGTTATAATGGTGAGTATTCACTAACAAACATTCAGAAAGATGCCACGTTGGTGTTTTCGTTTGTTGGAATGAGGCAGCAGGAGATTGTTGTGGGGAGTCAAACTTTCATAAGTATTAGCATGGAAGTGGATGCTATTGGATTAGAAGAGGTAGTGGCCATTGGTTACGGAACCATGAAAAAAAGTGATTTAACAGGTTCTGTAGCATCAGTAAAAAGCAATGAACTAAATGCTTTCCCTACAACCGATGTATTGCAGGCATTAGCGGGGCGTGCATCAGGAGTACAAGTATCACAGAATAATGGTTCTCCGGGTTCAAGTGTAAGTATTAGGATTCGTGGAACAAATTCAATATTAGGGGATAATGAACCTTTATATGTTATAGATGGATTTCCAGGAGAAATCCAATATATTAATCCAGGAGACATTGAAAGTGTTGAGATTCTGAAAGATGCATCAGCTACTGCAATTTATGGATCAAGAGGTGCTAATGGAGTTGTTTTAGTAACAACGAAACAAGGTAAATCTGGTCGTACTCAAATCAATTATGAGTCGAGCTTTTCTGCTCAGCAATTGATTAAGAAGATGGATTTGATGAATGCCAAAGAATTCGCTAATCTCTATTATGTGGAAAAAGAAATAAATGATGGCTTTGAACCAAGAATGACCGAAGATGAAATAAATGAATTAGGAGAAGGAACCGACTGGCAGGAAGAAATATTTAAAACATCATTAATTAAAAATCATCAATTAAACGTTAGTGGAGGAAATGATAAAACAGATTTTATTATTTCAGGGAATATGTTTGATCAGGATGGAATAATGCAGGGGAGCGGTTACAAACGATATTCTTTAAGGTCAAGCATCAATCATAAAGTTAACGATAAATTTTCAGTAAAACAAAGTGTAATTTTAACCCAGACTACGCAAAATGTTAATGATCAATCAGCTTCTACTGGAGAAAAAGCTATAATTGACATGACACTTCGAACAAGACCTTTAAAATTGGCATTTGATGAAGAAGGAGAAATTTATAGGGAAGAAGGAGAGGATGCTTATAGTCCTTTTGATTATATCTTAAATAGTTCCAATTGCAGTAAGCGGAAAAATGTTAATTCAAGCTTGGGTCTTTTGTATAAATTAACTCCAGATTTATCATTTAAAGTTTCAGGAAACATTAATTATTCATATTATAAAAATGATTACTACCGAGATAGTAACTTTACAGGAATGTTAACATCAACTTATGCCAGAGTAATGACCAGCGAAAGTCTAAGAAAGAATACTGAGAGTTTAATCCTGTATAAAAAAGATATTAAAAGTATTCATTTGATTAATGCTATGGCGGGAGTTACAACTAATGAATACAATTATACCAATTTAAACGCTTCGTCGCAGGGATTTGTAAGTGATGTATTTGAAACTTATTCATTGAGTAGTGGAGAAACAAGCGGGATACCTGAAACTTCCTATAGAAAATCTACCATCCTCTCATATCTTGGTCGTGTGAATTATTCCTATAAGGACAAATATCTGGTCACATTAAGTATGCGTGCTGATGGTTCTTCACGATTTAGTGAGGGAAATAAGTGGGGATATTTTCCATCTGGCGCTTTTGCATGGAAAATATATCAGGAAGATTTTATGAAGGATATTTCAACTATATCTGATATGAAATTACGATTTGGATGGGGAGTGACAGGAAGTCAGGCAATAGGGATTTATGCTACCCAGGTATTGTTGAGTGCCAAGAAGGCCGTATTTAATGACTCATACCAAAATGCATTTGCCCCAAATACAACACTTCCGGGAGATTTAAAATGGGAGACCACAGAACAGATTAATTTTGGAGCTGATATAGGCATATTAAAAAACCGTTTTCGCTTAACAGTTGATTATTATCAAAAAAAGACCAGAGATTTATTGAATAATGTTCAGTTGCCGGCATCAATGGGATGGGCAAAAACAGTCCAGAATGTAGGGGAAATAGAGAATAAGGGATTAGAATTTAAAGCTGATGCTAATATTTTAAGTGGTGAATTTAAATGGGACTTATCTGGGAATATTTCATTTAATAAGAATAAAATAATTAAGCTCTATGGAGGTCAATCCATTCCCGGTACATCTTATAATGTGATACTTATAAACGATTATATTAATTTATTAAGTGAAGGACATTCTTTGGGTGAATTTTACGGATATGTTGAAGACGGTTATGATGAATATGGAAACATCAAATATAAAGATCTGACTGATGATGGTTCTATTACTGATGCCGATAAAACTTTTATAGGTGATCCGAATCCGAAATTCATTTATGGATTAAATTCAGATTTTGAGTATGGCAATTTTTCGTTGAGTATATTTTTACAAGGAACTTATGGGAATGATCTTTATAATTTGAGCAGTGTAAGAAATACTATTTATTACATATACAATTATAATTTACTACGTGAAGTATATTATGACCATTGGACTCCGGAAAATACCGATGCCAAATACCCAATTGTTAAAAGTGCAACTTCATCAAAAATGTCCGATCGATTTGTGGAGGATGGTTCATATTTACGTTTGAAAAATATACAATTAGGGTATAATCTGCCGGTTCAAAAATATGGAATAAATTGGTTGAAAAAGCTGAACTTATCAGTAAGTGGACAAAATCTTCTTACGTTTACAAAGTACTCGTGGTGGGATCCTGATGTTAACTCATATGGAGGAGGTAATTCGATTAATCAAGGTATTGATTTCTATTCTTATCCTTCATATAAATCAGTTACTTTTAGTTTAAAGGCAACATTCTAATTTAAAAATGATTTTATTATGAAAAAATATATAATTATTCTAACTGGTCTTTTGTTATGGTCATGCCAGGATTATTTGCTTGAAGAACCAAAGGCATTGGCTGTATCTTCATACTATAATACTCCGGAAGAAGTTAAAACAGGTATCAATTCAATTTATGCAGGGATGGCTGACGGAATATATTTTTATATGTTTAGTACATGGATGGATTCTTGGTCTGATGTACAATATGGATTAGGAAGCTTCTTAAAGGATTATCAGGAATTCAACAGCACCAACCTAACCCGTATAAATGGCTGGTGGTCCAAATTTTACTTAACAATTCGGGATGCGAATATAGTATTGGAAAATATTCCCAATGCAAGTGAGTGCACTGATCAAGAAAAAGCTGCGTTTACGGCCGAAGCGAAATTTTTAAGAGCATTGTCATACTTTCATTTGGTGAGAAATTGGGGAGGAGTAATTATACGGACTGAAGAAAACTATAAAGAAGTTGATGTTATAAGAAGTTCTGAAGCTGATGTCTGGAAATTAATATTATCTGATTTAAAATATGCAGAAGAAAATTTGCCGGATGAAACTACTGAAGCAGGACGTCCATCAAAATGGGCTGCAAAATCTGTAATGGCGGATGTATATTTTTATCAGGGGCTTAATCAGGAGGCAAGTGAAAAAGCTCGTGAAGTAATTAATTCAGGACAATATTCATTGGTTCAGGTAAATACATGGGAGGATTTTATATCAAATCTATATGGTAGTAATGTAATAAATTCATCTGAAGAAATCTTTTATTTTAAATATACGGATGAAGGAACAAGTAACCAGAGTATATTTTTTATCCTTTTAAATTCTGTTGGTTCAGGATATTCAGGTGGACGAGGAAATGCAGCATTAAGAATAGAATCGACAAGCAACTTTTACAACGAATGGGATGACGAGGATATCAGGAAAGAGTTGTTATATCCTTTGTCTTCAAGTAGCACCGTATTGTTATCAAGAAAATTTATCGACCCTGATATTGTACCAGGTAGTTTTTCAGGCATTGATTTTCCTTTATATCGATATGCAGATGTTCTCCTTTTATATGCAGAGGCTTCATGCAGGGCAAATAATGGCCCCACTGAAGAAGGTCTTGAAGCATTAAATATGGTACATCGTCGGGCCTACGGAAAAGTTCCAACAGAAGCTTCAGATATCGATTTTAAATTAGATGATTATGACTATGATTCATTTAATTCTTTGGTTTTAAATGAACGTTCGTATGAGACTTTGACTGAAGGAAAACGTTGGATGGATCTTAAAAGATTAGGTTATGAAAAACTTAATAAAATGGTATATGCATCCAAAGGAATCACTGTCAATGAGAATTTATTGTTATGGCCAATTCCTACTACCGAATTTGGGTATAATAATGCTTTGGATCCAGATACAGATCAAAATCCAGGTTATTAGAGGCTAGTTTCAATAAATAGCTGTTATTAGTATTAGTGAAGTAACCTCTTTTGGGGATGCTAATACGATAAGTGTATGTTGTCCATGACTGACTATCGGTGTTAATCTTACGGTCATGGACAACATATAAACAAACGATTGGCTTGGTTGCCAAATTGTTAACAAGGTATTGGGCTGTTTAGGGGGCTCGCTATCATCCACAAAAACAGAGAAAGATTGAGAGATATCATGTGGTAATAAAGAATGTAGTTAAACTTGAAAACTACTATTCTCTCCATAATTTACGTGGAATATTGATGCATCTGTGAACTATTACATTAATCAGAGATATAACAAATACTTGAAAATAGAACTCTTGGGGTGTCTATTCTGGAAGACAAAAGGTAGTTTCTAACCACAGGAAAGAAATAAAAATTGAAAACATAAAAGAGAGGAGGGAAATGTACCAACAATCAAAAAAGTCAGCATAAACAACTATTGAATTATTGATAACTTCTTTAATGTTCTGTTAAAAGTAAGCAACAACATTTCAATAGCTCATAAAGTTAAGATAATTTATTGATACTGAGTGTAACGAAGTATCTCTTATCTTTAATAGAAAAAATTATACAATAAGCTTTTAATTAAATGTTTATGGTAGGCGTAAAATAATTATAAATGAAAATTAACGATCAATAAAAATTATAATATGAGAAGCACTTTTCTGTTTATCTGTTTATTATTCTTTACAGGAGTAGTAAATTCACAATCCCAAGATTTTGACCTAAAAAAATTTCCGAAAGGAAAAACTCCTCAGGAAATTGGGATCAGAATTGCTGAGAAATTTTTGAAAACACCACATTCTCGTTACGGGAATACACAACCAGATATACCACCTACTCAGGTTACTTATCCTGATGTATGTACTTGGTTGGGGGGAATGTGGTTTGCTGAAGCAATCCGGAACAATGATCTATTTAATAGGTTTGAAGATCGTTTTCAGCCGTTGTTTAATGAAGAAAAAACTTTTCAACCCAGCCCCAATCATGTGGACAATAATATTTTTGGCTCAATTCCTTTGGAGTTGTACATGAAAACCAAGCAACAAAAATACCTTGACATGGGGCTGAAATATGCGGATACCCAATGGACCCTTCCTGAAGATGCCACGCCTGAACAAAAGGCATGGGCAGAACGGGGTTACTCTTGGCAAACCCGTATCTGGATTGATGATATGTTCATGATTACTGCAGTACAAGCCCAGGCATACCGTGCTACAGATGACCGAAAATATATCGACCGTGCAGCACGCGAAATGGTTCTGTACCTGGATACAATACAATTGGATAATGGCTTATTTTATCATTCTCCTGAAGCACATTATAGCTGGGGGCGTGGAAATGGATGGATGGCAGTGGGAATGGCGGAAGTTTTACGAATACTGCCGAAAAATCACTCATGTCGGGCCCGCATTATGGAGGGATACCTCAAAATGATGAAAGCGCTACTTACCTATCAGGAAGAAGATGGTATGTGGCGACAGATTATTGACGATTCAGAAGCATGGAAAGAGACTTCATCTACAGCAATGTTCACATATGCAATGATTACAGGTGTCAGGCACGGTTGGCTCGATAAAAAGAAATATGGTATCGCAGGTCGAAAAGGGTGGCTGGCTTTGACTACATATATGAACTCTGATGATGAACTGACAGAGGTTTGCGAAGGGACAAATATAAAGAACGATCGAAATTATTACATGCAACGTAAACGTATCATTGGCGACCTCCATGGCCAGGCTCCATTGCTCTGGTGTGCTACAGCGCTCATTCGATGATATTGCAGATTGATACAACAATTCAAAATTAATTCTTATTCAAAATCATAAAGTTTGGCATACTTGTACTTATCATAACACAGATAATTTGTAACAAAAAAATGGAAAACACTTATAAATACGAAAGACTACATTCACTTGATGCTTTACGTGGCTTCGATATGTTTTGGATTATGGGAGGCAGTGTCATCTTTATTGAGCTTGGAAAATTAACAGGGTGGCCTATTTTAGAATGGTGGTCGGAACAACTTAATCATGTAGAATGGCATGGTTTCCATTTTTACGATATGATCTTTCCGTTGTTTCTTTTTTTAGCTGGTGTATCTTTCCCTTTTTCACTGGCTAAACGCCTGGTAATGAATAATAGCCATAAAACAGCTTATAGTCACATAGTTAAACGCGGACTGATACTTGTAATTTTTGGTATTCTATACAATAATGGCGTTAGTTTCAATTTTTCCGAAATGCGTTATGGTAGCGTTTTGGGACATATTGGTTTGGCATGGATGTTTGCCGCATTAATCTTTATGAATACCAGTTTTATTTATCGTATAATTTGGTTTTGGGCATTACTGATCGGCTACTGGCTTTTACTTCTATTTTTTCCGGCCCCCGATCTTTTTTCAACCGATCCTTTTTCACTAGAAGGAAATTTACCAGGTTATCTTGATCGCCTTCTTAGTCCAGGAACATTATATCTAGGAGTTTTTGATCCGAGTGGGTTTTTCACAACTCCACCTTCAATAGGCACTGCATTGTTAGGTATGTTAACAGGAGAATTTGTATTATCAAAAAGACTGCATAATACACCATTACGTAAGTTTTTTTACATGGTTTTTATTGCAGGACTCCTTCTAATAATTGGAAAGGTATGGAATACTAATTTTCCAATTAATAAAATGTTATGGTCAAGTTCTTTTGTATGCTGGGCTGGTGGATTGAGCCTTCTCTTTTTCGCTGTTTTCTATCTCGCTATTGATATATGGAAATTTAAAAACTGGGCATTCCCTTTCAGGGTAATTGGCATGAATCCACTAACAATTTATCTAGCATTAAGAATAGTAAACGCTAAGTCTGCGTCCAGGTTTTTCTTTGAAGGTATTAACTCTATTCTTCCTGAAAGTTGGAACGGTATAATTATTAATGGAATTGGAGTTGCCACAGTTAGTTGGATATTCTTGTTTATACTTTACAAGAAGAAAATCTTTCTGAAAATCTGATAGTTGTCAAAGGTCAAATCTTAGTTTTAAAAAAATTAGATGATAAATCGTAGAACATTTATAAAACAGATAGTAATTGCGGGGGGCAGAAGTAATTCAGACTTTTCTCTTTTAAAAATGAATAATTTTCAACTTGTCAGTTATTATGACCTTTGAGAAGAAGAATATGGAAATTCAAAATTTAGACAATAAAAATATCAATGAAAATTTAGCTTTAACAAAAATGAAAAAAAACATATTATTCTCTTTAATCCTATTATGTCTTTTTATTAATAATGGATATAGTAATCAGTTTATTAACAAAAGTACAGATACTTTAAAAATACTTATTCCCACTACAGGAGAGAAAGCTTATGAAATAGCAGGACAAACCTTTGCCAATATATGGGAGAAAGTTACTGGAGAGAAACCGTCGGTTTATTATATGGAACCAGACCAGCGTGAACTCCCTGAAGGAAAGATTATCCTCATCGGTTCAGATGCAGTCAATCCAGTGGTTCATGAACTGATTCGAGAAGGAACACTAGAAAGCCTGGATATACAATATGGCGGAGATAATTATCGGATGCTTTCCCTTTCAAGAAACGGAAGCAACTATCTTATCTTGGCAGGAGGGAGCGGTCGCTCTACTATTTATGCTGTTTATGATTTTTTTCGCAAACAGGCAGGGGCGGAATACTTTTGGGACGGTGATATTATTCCGGAGAAGCAACAAGTACAACTATCGGGGATCGATGTACTCGAAAAACCACATTTTGAATACCGCGGACTTCGGTATTTCGCACACCGCGGACTGCACCGTTTTCAAGCTGAACACTGGGATCTGGAGGACTGGAAAAGGGAAATTGACTGGTTGATGAAAAAAAGATTCAATCTGTTTATGATACGTACAGGAATTGATGACCTCTTTCAGCGGGCTTTCCCCGAAGATGTTCCCTATCCTCCTGTTGATGAACAGGATCCTGATGCAGAGCAAAGAAGTTATAATGATCGCACTTCATTCTGGCCTTTAAAATACAGAGGAGAGCTTCGTAAACAGGTTTTGCAATACGCAAGAGACAGAGGCCTGCTTCACCCTGAAGATATTGGTACGATCACTCACTGGTATTCTCATACGCCAAGTTCATTTTATAAAAATAACCCGGATTTTCCGGTTATTACGAATCAGCGTTCCGGTTATTCGCTTCCAAGCCATGCCATTTGGGATATTGAAGCCCAGGAAACATGGGACGCATACTGGAAATTAACTGAAACACATATCAAGGAATTTGGAGACAACTCTCCACGTATGTTTCATACAATTGGAATGGCAGAACGGGTCTTTGGTAAGAGCGACATAGAAAACCTGCAGAGTAAATTGTATGTGTACAGAAAAACACAGCAAAAACTCAGGGAACATTACCCAGACCAGCCACTATTAATTGGTAGTTGGGATTTTATTGGATGGAAATGGACAGATGAAGGTGTACAACAGTTAATGAGCGAATTTGATCCGACCCGCACGATTTTGCTCGATTACACTTCTGATAAAGATGATAAAGTAACATATCGTGACTGGGATGTACATAATAAATTCCCATGGATTTTCGGAATATTTCATTCTCTTGCAAAAAACAGCGACATCCATGAAGACTACAGCATTCTTACCCCAAGACTCAAAGAAGCTGCAGCTGACCCAAAGTGTATAGGGTTTATTACCTGGCCGGAAATCTCGCATAGCGACACCTACCTTTTAGAATATTTTGCCGACAATAGCTGGCAACCGGATAAAACAGAAATTGAAATAGCAACGAAACATTTCTGTGAAAAACGGTATCTCGAGGAAATAGAAAAGGAAATGAAACAAATTTGGGATGAATTCTTAAATATATCACAAACACTCCATTGGGGATTACCTGGCAGTACCATTTTATTTTGGGAACCACAATTCCGGATTTTATCCGGTGATGGTTTTATTAGCCATACGCCACAGAACATAGAAAATCTGGATAAAGATTTACAACGGGTAATGACCGGTTTAACAGATGCACCTAAAGTCCTAAAAAAACTGTCTCTTTTAGCATCAAATAATTATGATAATTCATTGTGGCGAAGAGATGTGCTTGATATGGCAAGAACTATTGCCAGCAGGGCAATATTTGCCTCACTGGCTCAAGGGACAATGCAGGTAACAGCATCAAAGAATATTAAAAGTAGCGAAAAAGAAATCAAGAGAATTTCTAAACTCAACAAGCAATTAATGGCATCTCTTAGCGACATATTGGCCATGTCCGATGACTTTTCTATGTATGCAAGTTTGAAGCAACTGGAAAAAGCAGAGCAACTCAATGGAATTCCTTCAATATTGAATCCACATTCAGAGCAGGCATTAAAAGGAAATGCAGAAAACAATTATTGCCGCAGTCATCACTATGAACTGGTAGAATATGTTTACCGACCGGAACTGGAATTTTACTGGGATTGGTTTCTTAAGCGTATCAAATCAGATGCTTCCACAGAGTGGAAACGTCCGGCAGAATTTAAAAAACAAGAAAAATTGATCGAAGACAAATTTTATGCAACTCCACTATCGGAAATGGCACCCACTAAACCTCGCAATGCAAAAAGTCTTGAAGATACTTTAAATTATTTGGAAGAGTTGATAAATGAATTACTTAATGAGAGATAAGCTTATTGAATAATATCCATGACCGAAAGACATAATTTCATTAAATAGATATTAGTCGGTGAGGCAAAAAAAGAATTTGAAAAATAACCAATTGACGAGTTAATAACTCTATAAAAACGAATACAATGAGTGTAAAAGAAACAGGGGTAAGTTACTACGGATTAAACTACCCGGAACATGCTGAAAAGGATTTTAAAGAGATGATTGCCCACAACTGCAATGCAGTTATCCTGGCGCTTTCAGAGTTTGATATTGACTTTTGGTTCCCAAACATTGTTAAAATTACCAAAGTCGCAAAGGACTTAGGGTTAAAAGTATACCTGGATACCTGGGGCATCGGTAAATGGTTTGGCGGGGAGCCGCCTAGTGTGTTCCTTAACAATAACGCAGGTAACAGGCAGGTTTCGGCCTTTACCAACGAACCGCTTCCCGCTGCCTGTTTTAATACAAAAGCATTTAGGAATTATTTTTATGGCCTTTGTGAGAAACTGGCAACTGAAGTGGAGGCCGACGGCTTTTTCTGGGATGAACCCCATTATGCCCTTCCCAAAAGTTATGCATCTATTACAGGAGGCGCCGGCGATGATTGGTCGTGCCGCTGCCCAATATGCCAGGAACAATTCAGAGCACTGTATGGCTACGAGATGCCCCGGGTAATGACTAAAGAAGTAATTGCATTCCGAGAAAACAATGCGCTTGAAATCTTGACACACGCTTCTGAAAAGATAAAAAGGATTTGCCCGGAAAGCCGTATTGTCTGCTGTGTACATGCCACAATTAATTCCTACTATGTAAAAGAAAACAGGGGCTACGACGATTGGGATAAAGTAGGTAAAACAGATGCCTTTGATGTATTCAGTACCACCATATTAAATTATAACCTGCCCCGTAGTTATTTTAAGTCCATTACACAACGTACAGTTGAAATTGCAAAAAAATATGGTAAAGGTTCGCAGCGGTGGTTAATGGGCTATTACAACGAACCGGAAAACCTGCAAGAAATAAAGGATATCGCCCACCTGTACAGTGATATGGGTGTTGAGAGCCTGTTTACCTGGACTTATCGCGGCGGCCACGGTACGGTACTTGCTGCCCCCCGTGCCCTCGAATTATGGGATATGCTCGGGGAAGCCTACGGCGAGGTGTTAGATGACAAATACAAAATCAAATAATTCAAAAAAATAGTATGGAAGCTTCAGACTTAGGATTTCTGGAAAAAGCAGTGGATCTGCTGAAAAAGGTAAAAGACAACCAATCAGAAAATATGGACAAAGCCACCGACCTGATGGTTGGGGCTATTGAGCGCGACGAATTGATTCATGTTTACGGAGGCGGCGGACACACCACTCTGGTAATGGGAGAAATGTTTTTCCGTGCCGGTGGCCTGGCCAATATCAATCCGATCATGGAAACTGGTCTTTCTGTATTCAACCAGGCACTAAAATACCTGGAACTGGAACGTACCGTAAATTACGGAAGCGCCATTGTAAAATACTACCCCATTCAAAAAGGAGAAGTATTTATTATTTTTCACAATATCGGGATTAACCCGGCCACCATCGATGCAGCGCTTGAAGCCAAGGAAAAAGGAGCAAGGATTATTGCTGTAAGTTCTTCCTACTGGCAGGATGAAATGCCGGAAGATCATTTTATCCGGCACCCCAATAAAATGAATTTATTCGATATCGCCGACGTATGCATTGACGACTATAATCCTACCGGTGATGCTTTGTTAAAAATTGATGGGCTGGATACACCGTTTGCCCCGGTATCCAACATAGTTGATTTTTACATCGCACACTGGCTGGAAATCGGAACCATAAAAAAGTGTGTGGAAAAAGGAATTACACCGCCGGTCTGGTCCAGCGCCAACACCCCGGGCGGAGATAAAATCAATGCCCAATATGTCCAGAAATATATGCCCCGCGTAAAGTGTTTGTAGTAAACAGATAAAAATAATGACAGATAATAACATAGAGAGTGCATTAAAAAAGTTGATGCAGAAATATGAAGTAAAAGGCCATCCCCGGTTGAACTTATTACCGGGATGGCATTTTATAGGGACAAAGCTAAATGATATTGATGTTCCCTTATTTTCATGGCGTTCGAACCGCCGGTTTACGGAATTGCAGAAACTTGTTTCTGACCAGGTGGTTGAAGAGGTCAGCATGCTGCGTTTTAGCAGCTTCGGAAGTAAGGAAGGGTGGAGCCTGGAGGCATTAATGTATCGGGAATTTGATATTTGCGAATTTATAAGCGGCAGCAAAATTGTTTCGCTTCATGCCGTTTTTAGTGATAATTCGACCGGGAATATTATCGTAAAACTCGCGAATGGAGTTATTGGGAGTATTGAAGTTGGAATACAGGCCCCTGTTGGCCGACGCCTGCTTGAGAGGCACGAAATTATAGCCCGCCGGGGCGTGGCAAGCGACATGGTTGTCGATACGCAGGTTCCCCAAGGTTCGGTTTATACATTTACCCGTGAAGGTGAATCTGTTTACAAAGATGTTGACGACGAATTATTTGGGCTGGATGAATTTCAGGTAGAATGGGTCCGCTCGGCATTCGAAATACAGAAAGCTCCTGGTAAAGTCCCGGGATTAATAGCCCGGCATGCCTGGTTGTCCCGGTTGGTGGATACCGCTTTAGTCTCAAATTCTGAGAAACAAAAAATGGAGGTTATATAAAATGGATAAGATGAAACCAGTTAAAATCGCAATATTGTCACTCACCCACGGACATACCCGTAAATATTTCCAAACATTGAATGATAATCCCGGGTTTGAGTGGATAGCCGTTTCCGCCGAATCGGAGAAAGTGCGCGATATATTTTTAAAGAGCGGTTATGATGTCCCATGCTACATGAGCGATGAGGAAATGTTTGAAAAACACCCTGATATAGAGGCCGTAGTGAT
The DNA here is from genome assembly GCA_947492175.1 of uncultured Draconibacterium sp. GTDB lineage: Bacteria > Bacteroidota > Bacteroidia > Bacteroidales > Prolixibacteraceae > Draconibacterium. The sequence continues at coordinate 123,652 of CANLMQ010000015.1, forward strand.
GGCCTCGGCAAACAGCAAACATATTGAACAATTCAGGATGTGTGCAGACCGTGGAATCCACATCTTATCGATGAAAATACCTTCTTTTAATATAAAGGAGTACGATGAAATGGTTGAACTTGCGGAAACCTCAGGAATTGTATGTCAAGTGGAACTCGAGTTGCATTATAACCCGGTGGTAAACAGGATACAAAATCTTATTTCACAAAAACAGCTGGGAAAAATATCCGGATTCAATGCCACCAATATTACGCTTTCCCCGGTATGGGCTTTCCCCTGGCAGGGAGTGCCTGAGCAGAGTTACGGGAAACGGCTTTCCTTGTCTCCTCGTGATAAACGTTTCAGGGGCGGGGCACTTTGTGACCATCCCCATGTCTTCGATATGATTCGCTGGCTTACCAACAGTGATTTTGAATACATTTTTGCCGAAGCAGGGCCCAATATCCGGAAAGAACTGGAAGTAGAAGACATTCTCCTGGTAAACGGAAAAATGAAAAACGGGGTGAGCTTTTTGTTTGACCCGTCCTGGTCGCGGATGGAAGAACGGCTGGAAGTCCCCGCTCCGGGCTGGGAGGTGTTTCCCAAACGTATGGAGGTCAATCTTACTATCAGCGGAGAAAACGGGGTGATGCTCGCCGACTGTTTTGGGCCAAACGTTTACCATAATGGCGCACCCAACGACAGATATACTGTACAATACACCTATTTCGACGAATGGATTGGGATGATGGACGAGTTTATCGATTGTGTCCGGAATAAAAAAACACCTAAAATAAATCTTGAGTGGCACAGAAAATCTATTGAAGCAATGAATGCCTGCTATGAAAGTATTCATACTGGACAACCAGTGTATATATAATTCATCTCATCAAATTACTAAATCATAGAATAAATAATTCAATATGATCTTAAATAATGTTGACTGGATAATTCTGGTTGTATTCTTAATTGTATTTACAGCAATAGGTTTGATTACCGCCAGAAGAGGAGGTCAGGATTCGGCTAACTTTTTTCTTTCGGGTCGTAATATGCCCTGGTGGATTTTAGGTATTTCGATGGTTGCCACTACTTTTTCTCTTGGTACGCCCAATCTTATTACTGACATGGTTCGCACGGGAGGTGTGGCGCAGAACTGGCTTTGGTGGTGTTTCCTGTTGTCGGGTATGCTTACTGTTTTTGTTTATGCCAAACTCTGGAATCGTTCGAAGATTATGACCGATCTTGAATTTTATGAAATCCGGTATAGCGGAAAAACGGCAGCCTTTTTACGAGGATTCAGGGCAGTTTACCTGGGATTCTTTTTTAACGTACTGGTACTGGCCAGCGCTTCCCTGGCTTTTTTAAAGTTTTCAGCTATTATGTTGAGTATAAATGCTGTGATGATACTAATTATTGTGTCGGTGGTTATTTTGGTTTACAGCACAATCGGAGGGTTAAAATCGATCTTATGGACTGATTTTTTTCTGTTTATCTTTGCGATGATTGGTGCTTTTATACCGGCCTTTTATGTTATCGATTCGCCCCAGGTTGGAGGTATGTCTAATTTTCTTTCTCATGAAGCCATAAAAGGAAAACTTAATTTAATCCCTGATTTTTCAGAACCGTTTATAGCGGTAACTATTTTTATTATTCCGTTAACGATTCAATGGTGGGCTTCCTGGTATCCTGGTTCAGAGCCTGGAGGCGGGGGGTATATTACCCAGCGGATTTTATCAGCCAAATCGGAGAAACATGCGGTGGGAGCCACCTTGCTTTTTAACTTAATTCATTTTGCCATTCGGCCATGGCCCTGGATTCTGGTAGGGCTGGCATCGCTTATCATATTTCCCGATTTACAGTCAATGGTTAGCCATTTTCAGGATGTGCCGGAGAAATATGTCCATAATGATATTGCTTATCCAGCCCTATTGCGAGAATTTCTTCCTAACGGGATATTGGGATTGGTACTTGCATCATTAGTGGCTGCTTACATGTCAACCGTTTCTACTCAGATTAACTGGGGGGCATCTTACCTGGTAAATGATTTTTTTGTCAGGTTTCTTGCGCCTAAGGCATCTGAACGAAGAAAGGTGTTGGTTGGCAGGTTGTGCACAATTTTGTTGATTGTTTTTTCAATTATATTGGCTTTGTTTCTGGAAAATGCATTACAGGTGTTTCAGTACATGCTCATGATAGGAGCGGGAACAGGACTCATCTACCTGTTACGATGGTTTTGGTGGAGGATTAATGCCTGGTCTGAGTTGTCGGCAATGGTTGGCGCCGCTTTTTTCTCTACAATCATTATTATTGTTGAGCAAACTTACCTGGTTCGTGTCGATCAAAATATCGTTATGCTGTTTGGTTGGGAAATGGACCTGGCATTTTGGGATGCCATTAAGTTTGTTTTTGTTGTTTTACTAAATACCATTGTTTGGCTGACTGTAACCTTTTGTACCAGGCCTTCCAACCCAAAAGTTCTCATCAGTTTTTATGAAAAAGTGAGGCCGGGAGGTCCCGGATGGAAGCATATAGCTATTCAAACTTCTATTGATGCCAAAGAACGGGCAAAAGACTGGAATGTCCCAGTTGGTTTGGCTTGTATGAGCCTTGGAAGTTTGGCTATATTCAGTTTGTTGTTTTCTGTAGGACACCTAATTTACGGGAATTATTTATATTCTGGTTTATTGGCAGTTGCTGGAGTAATTTCTTCTGTCTGGCTATTTAAACTTTGGGGGAGATTATTTGATTAATAAAATAAAAATAAAAACTATGAAAAATTACATGAGAAAGAGCAAGAATTATTGTCTGCTTTTGTTTTTTAGTTATCCCTTCTTCTTTTTTCTATTTTCGTGCACCGAACATCAAAGTGCTAAAAATAGAAATGCAGAAAAAACAAACAACGATTATTATGTAGCTGCCTATGTCTGGCCATCGTGTCATCATGACGAGCGCTTTGGCGATATATTATGGCCTGAAAGCACTGGCGAGTGGGAGGTCATAAAAAAAGGAAATCCGCGTTTTGAGGGACATTATCAACCACGTCTGCCATTATCGGGCTACGGAATGGATAATGACCCGGAAGTAGTAGAAAAATGGATTGACATGGCTGTCGATCATGGTGTTAATGTTTTTGTTTATGACTGGTACTGGTTCGACGGAGGCCCTTTCCTGGAAAGTGCACTGAATGATGGTTTCCTGAAAGCAAAAAACAATTCCGAAATGCAGTTTTATATTATGTGGGCTAACCACGATGTAAAACGCAACTATTGGAATGTTCATGAATTTAAGGATGACACTTCCATTCTTTGGGATGGGGCAGTAGATTGGGACAATTTCAAAATTATTGTAGATAGGATAATAAAGCAATATTTTAAGCAACCCAATTATTTAAAATTTGAAGGTAAACCTGTATTTTCGATATTCAGTATTGATAATTTACTTGAAGGTTTTGGTGGTAGTGTGGAAGAAACCCGCAAAGCTTTGGACTATTTCAGAGAAGAAGTGAAAAATGCAGGTTTTCCCGGGGTGCACATTCAATGGAATCAGGGCGGTGGTTCTATCATGTCGAAAAATGAAGTTACTAAGTTTTCTGACAGGGTAACTCAAATGGGCTTCAATAGTGTGGCAATGTACAATATGGGAGGGATGAATGAAGATTATCTAGTTTATGGTGCCAATTCCGTAAAAATCAGGGAACAAATGGATTCTATCCTGAATGTGCCTTTATTCCCTTGTGTTTCCATTGGTTGGGATGATACCCCTCGATTTCCTGCAAAAGGCATGAAAGATGTAGTGCACTATCATAATACACCTGAAAGTTTTGCTGCCTTGCTTTCTAGAGCTAAAAAATACGCTGACAGTCATCCCGAACAGCCCAGACTTATTACCATTAATGCCTGGAACGAATGGGTAGAAGGCAGTTACCTCTTGCCCGATATGCTTAATGGTTATGGCTACCTGGAAGCCTTAAAGAAAGTGATGAGCGGAGAATATGATAAGTACTAGTAGAAAAAACGTTTATTGTATTTTGATCCAGTCAAGTAAAGTTTTTTATGATATTGGTTCACAAAGTGTGTAAACAAAGAGACCGAGGGTTTAGCTATTTTAACGCTGAACCCTTTTTTCATATTACTATGCCAGGTAAGTTAATGAAACTAAGAAACTGCCGGGGAAGGCTTCACTATGTCCGGTGAGGAGAAAAAAGGTCCGGGGAGAGCTAAACTTTACAGGTGAGCACAAAAAATTGTCCGGGGAGAGCTCAACATTGTCGGTGGGCTAAAAAAAGTGTCCGGGGAAAGCTCAGCTTGTCCGGTGACACATAAAAAGTCCCGGGGAAGGGTCAGACCTGCCTCGGGACCAATAGAATTAAGGGTTTCAGAATTCTATAGTTTGTATCTGTCCCTTTTTTCGTCGTCTTTCCAAAAAACATAGCGGCCATACTCGCGTATGGTACTGTCTGCTTTGTTTAATAACGTAAACGCTTTGTCGCGTAAAATTTTGGCTTCGCTGCTATCGCCATCAGAACCATTGGCAGTAGCCAACAATTCCGACATAGTATGAGAAACCGTACGCGCTTGTTGAAGCCAATCAAGATCAAGATTAATAGCCACCAGAGGTTCCGGATATTTTTCACCCAACACAGCCTCTTCCAGTAAGTCCTGAATCATGTCGGCATTACTTCCTCCTTCACGAATACGCATTACTTTTTTCAGAATGTCTTCGCGCTTGCGATAAGCAAAAGAGAAATGATGCAATAGTTCATCTCTTAAAGCATAAGCCTGAGGAGATTGTTCCTGCCATTCAATTTGGGCATCTTCGCGTGCCCGGAATCGGCTCATCCATTGCGCCTGGCAATAGCGCAATGCACCGCTAAGCGGTGTCAATTGGTCGATCAGGTTAACATCAAGCCCTGCTTCTTCCAATGCCACACGGTCTTCGTTGGCATTAATGGCAAGGGTTTCGGTACGCGCCACAATCTCATCCACCGGACGATTGGGCACCTTTGCTTCATCCACAGGGACAGATTCAATTTGATCTTTCCATGCGTTGAAATCATCTTGATAATTCATGTTGTAATGATTTTTTGTGATATCTTGCAAAAGCTCCGCCGGCCTCTTTTTTCTTTTCGGTTTTCAAAAACGGTAGGATTGATGACCAGCCGGTAGTTTTTACGAAATGATTGTGCGGGAAAAGAAGTATCGGATTGCATCATGGGAGTTTTCATGTATTTGTTTCCACAAATTATTATCTTGCGTGCCAAAATAAATTTGGCTTAGGCAGAAAATGATTCAGGAAAAGGAGTTAAATACAGAACTTTTAACCCTAATAAGAAGGGGAGATGAGAAAGCTTTTCGAATTGTTTTTAATTCCTATTTCCCCCGGTTACTTGCTTTCTCGAAAGAATATGTTAGCGATACAGAAGTAGCTAAAAACCTTGTTCAGGAATCGTTTTTAACACTTTGGAAAAACCGGCAAACCTTAGAAACTGATTCAAATATAAAAGCCTTTCTTTTTCAGGTTTTAAGAAATAACTCGCTGAATTACCTGAAAGCAGAGAAGGTAAAGCAGAAATACGAAGAACATTTGAAATACCGTTACAACGAATCGGTGTTAAACTACGGGGCTTTGACCCAACTTGATTTTGATGCAGTTTCATTTAAAGAACTGACTGAGATAATTGAACAAACTGTCAGAGAACTACCACCTCAATGTAGACGTGTATTTGAGTTAAGTCGCTACGAATCGCTAAAGAACAGGGAGATCGCTGAGAAACTGGGGATTTCTGTGAAAGCTGTTGAAGGCCATATGTCGAAAGCCCTAAAACAACTTCGGGCGCAACTAAAAAAGCATTTTCCTTCGGATGTATTTATGCTTTTAATGACAATAATATAGGATTTATTAAATCAATAGTTAGTCTTAAAATTAAGTTTTTTGGTTTTCCCAACTAGGGTAAAACAACATCTTGTTGTTACACTATTAGAACAGATAAAATGGACAAAGAAAAAATTATACAATATGCTTTGGGAAACATCAACGATGTGGAAGAGAAAAATAAAATCTCTCAACATTTGATGGACAATGAAGAATCCCGTGAGTTTTATAATTCAATAAAAAATACCTGGGCTTTAACCAAAGGGGGCGACGAAGGAGATGGCCTAAACTTCGAGTACGAAAAGCTTTCACGGCGGATTGTAAAACCCCGGTACATGTTTTTTCAAAGTGCATTAAAATATGCTGCCGTGTTGGTTTTGGCCGTAGTTATTTCTTATTCGTTAATGAATTATCTTGGAGGAGCTGAAACTTCTGCAGATATAAACGAAGTAATTTGCCCGGCCGGACAAATTGCTGAAGTAGTTTTGGCAGATGGAACCCATGTTTGGTTAAATGCCGAATCGAGTATTCGATATCCCTCAGATTTTAACGGAAGAAACCGTACCCTGAAATTGAAAGGAGAAGCCTTCTTCGATGTGACAAAAGATGCAGAAAATCCCTTTCTGGTAAATGTGAATAATATGCAGGTTAAAGTTTTGGGTACCAGTTTTAATGTTAGCGCTTATCCTGAAAATAGTTCTATTGAAACAACGCTGGTTGAAGGGAAAGTAGAATTGTTGAACCGGCAGGGTAAAAAGATTCTTGATCTGAATCCCGGGCAAATGGCGAGTTACAATCTTTCAGGTAAAAAAGTACTTCTATCTGACGTAGATACTCGGTTTTATTCTTCATGGAAAGAAGGAAAAATTAGCTTTCATAACGAAAGGCTTGAACCCATTATGACCAAACTTGAGCGTTGGTACAATGTGGAATTTCTTTTTAAGAACGATGAAATAAAGAATTACAGGTTTACTGGCACTATTTTAAAGCATAAACCTTTATTCCAGGTATTGGAAATTATAAAATTATCATCTCCAATTAACTTTCAGATAATTCAAAAAAACGAAGAGAAAAACGAAATAATTTTATCGAAAAAAAAGGATATGCCTATGTAGATTAAATGTAAACTTAAAAATGAACCGGCATTATGTGGATAATGCCGGCACAATCAAAATCCTGGAAAGCGCCAACTCAGCCAGGACAATTAAAAACAATCCTGAAAAGGATCATTAATAATTATTAACATGCCTAAAGTATGAAAAAAAAACGAGAAAGTTATGCCCGGTTTTTAGGGTATAAAAAAATGATTAGAGTTATGAAACTAACAATCTTATTGCTCATATCCGGAATAATGGCAGTGAGTGCCAATACTTATTCTCAGGTAACTAAAGTTTCTTTAGATGTAAGGAACGTGACTTTAGCCGAGCTGTTTGAGCAGATTGAAGCTCAAAGCGACTTTTATTTCTTTTATAAAAATGATGAGGTTACCAATATTAAAAAGGTTGATGTAAATGTAAATGAGGTATCAATTGAAAAGATTCTGAATGATGTTTTAGAAGGAAGTGATTTAAAGTATAAAGTTGTAGATCGCTATATTGTAATCAGTCCGGATAGTAAATTATTGGAGAGAACAGATAGTTATGTTGCTCAGCCAGAATCCATTTCCGGTATCGTTACAGATAATGCCGGAGATCCGCTTCCCGGAGTTACCATTTTAATTAAAGGAACAACCAATGGAACGGTTACAAATATCGATGGAAAATATACATTGACAAACCTCCCCGAAGGTGCAACGCTTGTGTTTTCTTTTGTAGGAATGTTAACTCAGGAAATTGAAATAGGTACGCAAACTTCAATCAATATTACCATGATAGCCGATGCGATTGGAATTGAAGAAGTGGTTGCCGTAGGTTATGGTACGCAAAAGAAGGTGAATTTAACAGGTTCGATTGCTGTTATCGATGAATCTACACTGCAAAACAGACCGGTAACAAATGTTTCTACAGCAATGCAAGGGCTGAGTCCGGGTGTTGTAGTTACCAGTACAAATGGAAAACCTGGAGCTGGCTCAAGAATTACAGTTCGGGGAAACACTTCTGTTAACGGTAATCCTCTACTGGTTTTAATCGACGGAGTTGAAGGTACGTTAAACTCAGTAAATCCGGATGATATTGCAAACATGACTGTTCTTAAAGATGCAGCCTCTGCTGCTATTTACGGATCAAGAGCAGCCGGTGGTGTAATTTTAATAACCACCAAAAATGCAAAAAGCGAAAAAACACAATTCTCATATAGCAACAATTTCGCAGTACGAACACCAACCCGAATGCCTCAAACAAATTCTGGATTGGAACATGCCACTTTATGGAATGCAGCTTATGCTTCTGTAGGTAAAATTGGTTACTCCGATGCTCATATTGCAGCCATTAAAGATCCGAACGTATCAGTAATTCCTGTTGAAGCAGGTGCGACAGTTGCTTTTGCAAGTTTAGATAACTGGCTTCATGCTTCTGACGTAAACTGGTTGGGAATGATGTTTGACCAGTCAAACTATCAGTCGCATAACCTGAGTATTGCAAAAGCCGGTGATGTAAATTACAGGATTTCGCTCGGATATGTTGACGATGGTGGTTTTTTTGAGAAATGGGCTCCGGATTCCTACAAGCGTATCAACGGGCGTGTGAATATTGAAACGGATATTATTGACAAGATACTTAGCCTGGATGTAAAACTGGCCTATGCAAATGAAAATACAGCTGGAAATAATATTGATGTAAATAATATCTACCGTACACCACCAACCATGCCTGTTAAAGATACGAACGGGAACTATTTAAGGTACAGAATGCAAGGAAACGCTATTCAGGAGGCAAATGAACGGGGCGAAAATTCAACCATAAACAATCGTTTTGACGGTAATTTTAAGTTGACTTTAAAGATTTTGGATGGTTTAACATTTACAAGTTTGAACGGGGGACGGTTTAATTTTCAACAGATTAACAACTACGTTAATTTTGTAGCAAAATGGATGGCTGACGGAAGTATGCGTGCACAGCCAAGCCCGTCAAATTACAGTGTAACGCGATACAGCACACAGTATAATTACATGTCAACTCAAAACTACGTAACTTTTGATAAAGCATTTGCCGATAGTCATAAAGTTACGGTTATGTTGGGGCAATCTGCTGAATCAGCTAAGAATAACCAATTATATGCTTGGCGGAACGAAATAGTAGGAAGCAATATACTACCTGCTTTAAATTTAGGAAATGCTGATAATGCACGAAATGGTAATACATTATACGAATGGGCTTTGGCATCGTATTTTGGACGTTTAAATTATAACTACCAGGAAAAATACCTTTTTGAAGCCAATTTCCGTTCAGACGCATCTTCAAGATTTTCTGATAAGAACCAACGAGTTTTATTCCCTTCTTTTTCTGCTGCATGGAGATTGTCCGAAGAAGAGTTTGTTAAAAATTGGGATGTTTTCCAGAATCTTAAATTAAGAGCATCGTGGGGGCAAATGGGAAATCAATCAGGTTTAGGTTATTACGATCATATTCCCGTATATTCTTTTAGCGGAACCTATCCGATGGGAGATAACTTGGTGCAGTGGGCAACTCAAAATAAACTGGCATCGGCTGACCGTACCTGGGAAACAATCGAAACAACCAACTTTGGTATCGATATGCAGGTTTTAAATAATCGTTTAAACTTTACAGCCGATTATTACACGAAAAAGAACAAAGATATGTTGATATCTACTGTTGTCCCTTCAGTGATTGGTATAACCGTACCAACAGGAAATTATGGTACTTTAGAGGTTAAAGGTTGGGAAGTAGCAGTAAGTTGGAATGACAAAATTGGCGAAGAATTTAAATATGGTCTTCAATTCAATTTATCAGACCAGAAAGACGAACTTGTAAATTACAATGTTACAGACTTTTCCAGAGGAATGATGTATGTTCAGGGATATCCAATGGCATCTGTTTTTGGCTATAAAACTGATGGCTATTTCTTAACCGATGAAGAAGCCCAAAACCATGCATACATTAATGCCAATGCCTCTGCCGGCGATATCAAATATCTGGATTTAAATGATGATGATAAAATTACTTCGCCCGATGATGTAGTTTATTTGGGAGAAACTTCACCTCATTATGTTTGGGGATTTGGTATTAATGCTCAATACAAGAATTTTGACTTCCAGGCTCTTTTCCAGGGAGTTGGTAAGCGAATGATTTCAATCAATCAAGAGTCTGGTGATCCAAACCTGATAAACCAAACTCAAAACGGTTGGGATAATTATTCTTATACCTATCATAACGATTATTGGACAATCGACAACACCGATGCACGTTTTCCACGCCCAACTGTTGGACAAAGGTATAATTACTGGTATTCCGATCATTGGTTAGAAGATGGAGCTTATTTGCGCTTGAAGAATATTCAACTGGGGTATTCATTGCCCTCTAATGTCTTAAACTTCGCACATATCGATAATTGCAGATTTTATGTTAGCGGGGAAAACGTTTTTGAGTTTACGAAACTACTCGATGCTTTTGATCCTGAAATTGGAAATGGAAGAGCAGGTTCGATAATTTATCCGCTGAAAAGAACCTATTCGATTGGGGTGAATATTCAATTTTAAATATGGCAAAAACAGACAATAAAAAAATACGAACCATGAGAAAATATATATTTATACTGCTTGTAGCCATTATAGGCACGTCGTGTACCGACGATTATCTGAACAAAACTCCTATTACAGAACTTTCTCCCGAATTCTTTTGGCAAACTGAAACTGATTTACAGTTGGGTTTGAATTATTTGTACCGTGGTATTAACCCGGGACTGACGGGTGATGTTCGAACTATCGATACTTATGCCGAAAGTCAAAATGCAGTAAGTGCAGGTAACAACTCGGCTCCCAATTCTGATGGAGTTTATAACAATTCATACTCCTACATTCGAAAAGCCAACGACTTTCTCGAAAATTATGATAATGCGAATGTCTCAGAGTCGGTCAAAAACAGATACAAGGGAGAGGCACTTTTTTTCAGGGCATTTTACCACTTTGAACTTTGTAAACGCTTTGGTGATATTATAATTGCACGAAATACATTAGACTTTGATTCCGAAGAGCTTTATGGATCCAGAGATTCAAGAGATGACGTAATCGATTTTATTATGAGCGACCTTGAAGAAGCATCTGGCTATCTTCCCAAGAAAAGTGAAATCGCCGGCGAGGCATACGGCCGGATTACCAAAGGAGCTAACGATGCTTTTGCCAGCCGTGTAGCTTTGTATTTCGGTACACTTAAAAAGTACTCTGGTGAAACAGGGGCTGAAGCACTGCTTCAAAAGGCAAAAAGCTATGCCGATAAAGTGATTACAAGCCAGGAATATTCTTTGTTTGAATTGCCTTCGTACGAAAATTTTTCTGACTTATTCTATGAAGAGAATGAGGCGAACGATGAAACAATACTGGCTTATCAATATAGCAGAGATCATGGTTCTTACAACATTTGGGTAAGAGCATTGATTACAGATAACTATTCAAGTCCGCTGAAAAATCTGGCTGATGCATTTTTAATGAACAATGGTCTTCCCATTACGCATAATGCTTCCGGGTTCTCAGGTTATGTTACTAAGAATTCTGAATTCGAAAATCGGGATCCGCGTATGTTTGGAACATTCTATAGACCTGGCATTGATAAAGATAATTCGGGAGAAATTTTTGAAATAAATTCGCTCGGAACTTTCTCTACAACAGGTTATTGTCCGCGAAAATACACCTATTTGGATGCTGTTGGCGATTTAAGTGGTGAAAGACGTTATGGTGATGTTATGGTGATCAGGTACGCAGAGGTTCTGCTTATTTACGCTGAAGCAAGCTTTGAACTGGGTGCAACCGGCGCTGAACTGGATCAGGTACTCAATAAGTCAATTAATGTATTGAGAGATCGGGTTGGAATGACTCATTTAACAACTGCATTTGTTACAAATAACTCTTTGGATATGTTGACCGAGATCAGAAGGGAACGACAGGTTGAACTAGCCAATGAAAGTTTCAGATATGACGATCTGATTCGTTGGAGAACTGCAATGACAGAACTGAATCAGGACGTTTTGGGAGCTACAACCAAAGTTTACAGTGCGTTTACAGGAAAGAAAAAAACAATCGACGGAGTTGATTTTGTTTGGCTGGAAGAAGCATCAACAAGAAATTTTACCGAAAAAAATTATTTGTTTCCATTGCCTATCGTACAATGGCAATTAAACGAAAATCTTTTACCGAATAATCCGGGTTGGTAAAACAAACTAATAAAATCAGGCCATTGATTTAATGGCCTGATTCTTTTTCCCGAATAGTATAACAGAATAAAATTTTTTTGTAAAAAAAAGAAGGGCAGGAAATAACAGTCAGCCTGACTTTTGTATAGCAAATGGCAATAGCTCCCTGTTTTATACAAAATTCGGGATTGGAGTAGAAATTTATACGCTTAATGCGTTAACATAGATTTAGTTTGGTTAGAAAAAGAGGGGCATTTTGCCCCCTTCTTGTTTCGATTTCCTGCTAGTGACACAAACAATGGTATTTTTGCAGTTTTTGAAATATACTTGAATCTCAAAAGATGTTAGAAATTAAAAGAAGTTAGGATAAATGAACTTGGTATTAATAAAAAATTAGTTAGAAATAAGAATGAAGAATTTAGTATTAAAAGTATTACCAACTTTGTTCCTGGTTGTTTTCGGATCTTTTTTATCATCTGCTCAGAACTCAGTAGAGGCAGTAAAAATACATGCAAGCAAAAAAACAGATAATGTAACCGTTTTAATGGCCGCGAGTGCAAAAATGAGTGAAGGGTTGAACGTTAAAAACCCGGACAAACCGCCAAAGCACTTTTGGGTAGAAGGAATGGATAACACGGGCGCATACCTTGAGTGGAAAGTGTATGCTGAAAAGAAATCGGACTACCATGTGGCAACATTATTACGTTCGGAGCAGGGAGAACAGTTTGAAGTGTGTGTACTGAACAGCAACTCAGTTTTAAGGATTACTTCAGATATTTCGGGTTGGGATAAAATTGACGCCGGAACAATCGAACTGGAGCAGGGAGAAAACACCATACGTTTTACAAAGAAATCAGCGCTATCTATAGCTTCTGTAAAATCGTTGGAACTGATCGAACAGAAAGGATATAAAAAATACCTGAAGCGGGTAACGAATTTTAAAACCAACACCGACTGGCTTGCCAGCTCAGGTTATGGTTTAATGTTTCAGTTTGGTGCCTGGGGATACCCCGAGAAAGGCGAGCAAAGAAAGAGCGCAGAAGAGCTGGCGTCGACTTTTGATATGGATGCTTTTGTGGAAATGGTAAAGGAAACCGGGGCGTCGTATGTTATTTGGTCGCTTACATGGTGGGATTATAAAATGATGATGCCGGTGGAAAATGTTGACCAGATCATCGGAAATGGAGACCGAACCACATCGGTAAATTTTATTGAAAAATTGGCAATAGCGCTAAAGCAAAACGACATCCGGTTTATGCTGTATTACCACCTCGGGCATGCCAGCCATATGGGAGGCAAAACGGATTGGTGGCAGGCACAAAAATGGCCTACAGAATTTGCAGCCACCGGAACGGGGAATCGGGAAGTATTTTTTGCGAACTGGAAAGCTGTTGTTGGTGAAATTGGCGAAAAATTAGGTAAGAACCTTGACGGCTGGTGGTTTGATGATGGCTTGGTTTATTATCCTGCACCATTTGAACAAATGGGAGCGATAGCCAGAAAAGGAAACTCAAAACGCTTGGTTGGCTATAATTCATGGATTTGTCCCCGCTATACCGATTTTCAGGATGTTTATTTTGGTGAAAACAGCCATGGTGAACAAAAGGCTGGAAGCAGCCCTGAAGGTGGCAACGGGATTTTTGAAAGTGGTCCTCAGAAAGGACTGTTACAGCATGCCATGTTTATAATGGAAGGAGACTGGGGAATACACAACCCGAATCAGAAAATTGTAACAAGAGTAAAAGGAGACGATTTAAAAAGATGGATTGAAAGTGCCTCAAAAAGACATGTTCCCTTGTCAATTAACTTGTTGATGTGGGAAGATGGCAGAGTGTCGCAGGAGTCATTAAACATGATAAAGGAACTCAAAAAGTTAAAGTAAATACACGATGAATACCAGATTGAAAAGAATAGTTTTTGTTTGTTTGCTGACCTTGTTTTGCGGGCATTTTGCCCATGCTCAGTGGTCGGTAAAAGGAGAAACCACTGACAATAAAGCCCGCTGGAACCATATTCAAAAGTTTACGGAAGAGGAATGGAACGCCAGTAATTTTGCCACCGACGAAGAAATGGAATGGTTCAATGCCGCCCGTTACGGCATGTTTATCCATTTCGGACTATCGACCTACATTGGCAAAGACCTGAGCTGGGGCATGTGTTACACCCGAAAAGCACCTGATAAAGGCCATGGCCCGATTGCAGATTCGGTGTGGACGAAATTCCCGGAGAAGTTTGTTTTTGAAGATTTTGACGCTAAAAAGTGGGTCGGCATTGCCAAAAGTGCCGGCATGAAATACATTGTAACCATTGCCAAGCACCACGATGGTTTTCATATGTGGGATACTCAATATTCCGAATTTAAGGTGACCAACACACCATTCGGTCGCGATTATTTAAAAGAAATAGCCGATGCTTGTCATGAAGCGGGAATGAAGTTTGGAATTTACTATTCGCAGCGCGACTGGTACCACCTCGATTATGCACCAGTTGATACAAGCTTAATTGAAGAGCAAAACGAAGCGCCATATTTCAAGGCAAAACCTGGCGTGAAGGAGGTAAAACCGGAACCCAATCATCAAAAATACATCGACTACCAATTTAACGTAGTTCGAGAGCTTTGCACCAACTACGGCAAAGTAGATGTTTTTTGGTTTGATGCCACCTGGTGGGGAGGCATGTTCACTGCCGATATGTGGGAGTCGGAAAAACTAACCCGAATGATTCGCGAGTTGCAGCCCGGGATAATCATCAATAACCGCGCTTCGCTTCCGGGGGACTTTGACACCCCAGAGCAGAAAATCGGGATGTACCAGTCGCGCCCTTGGGAAAGCTGCATTACGCTTTGTGGCTCATGGTCGTGGTCGGATACCCCCACAAAATCGAAAAAGAAAATTATTGAAATGCTTACCGCTACAGCTTGCGGAAACGGCAATATGTTGCTCAGCTGGGGTCCGAAATGGGAAGGCAAATACGATCCGGTTCAGGTAAAACGTTTGAAAGAAGTGGGCGAATGGCTGAAACTCTACGGACAAACCATTTACAATACCAAAGGTGGGCCCTGGTATCCTGAAAAGTGGGGCGGCAGTACTTATCGTGGTAAAACTGCGTTTGTACATATTACCGGCGAAGTGGGTGATACGCTTTTGCTGCCTGCCGTTGAGAATATAATCATGGAAGCAAAAGTGCTGACTGGCGGCCTGGTCACCTTTAGCCAAAATAAAAAGCAAGTACTTTTCGACCTGAAAAAAGCAAACAGGGAGGTAGAGTCTGTTATCATTGAACTTACATTCAGAAATGAAATTGAAGGTATGGTGGCTGAGAGGCGTTCGAAATCGAGATTTGCCGACCCGACGTATGGCGAACAGCTTATTGGAAATATAAAACTGGAACTAAGTTCTCAATCAGCTCTTGACAATCCTGAACATCATAATTTGCTTTTGGTAAACACCTTGTTTAACAGCGCTTTCGCTTTTCATACAAAATCAGAAAAAGAACCGTTTGCAATAATTGATCTGGGTAAATTGTATTCGATAACCGGTGTCGATTTATACAATGATAAACATTACATTGGAAACCCGGGTACTTTTGAAGTACTGATTTCTACAGATGGAAACAGTTGGCAATCCGTTGAAAAACAAGACAAAGCATTCTATCATTGGGAAGTTACAGTGGCTAAGTTCAATGCAGGAATTCAGCTTCCCGGAGTGGAGGCCAGGTATGTGAAGGTGCTGTTAAAAGCTGATACCGAAGATGCACTTCATTTAAAAAGATTGCATATTTACGCAAAATAACAGCAGTTTCAAGGTATTGAACTAATTAATGTTAATATAAACAATAATCGTATGAAAAATAAAGTAGTTATACTCTTTGCGCTTGGTTTCATCTTTTTTGCTTGCGGGCAAAAAGTCAATAAAGAACCGGAGAACAGCAAACCCAACATTATACTGTTTCTTGTTGATGATATGGGTTGGCAGGACACATCTGTTCCTTTCTGGAAAGAAAAAACAGAGTTTAACAACAGGTACCACACTCCCGGTATGGAGCGTCTGGCTTCCGAAGGGATGATGTTTACCCAGGCCTATGCCAGTTCGGTTTGTTCGCCAACGCGTGTAAGCCTGATGTGTGGAATGAATGCTGCCCGCCACAGGGTTACCAACTGGACACTGCGCCGGAATGCTTCGGTAGATGCCAAACATGAGGTACTTGAATACCCCGATTGGAACGTGAATGGTGTTCAGCCTGTGGATAGTATAGAGCGCTCGACTTACGCTACCATGTTACCACAAATTCTGAAAGACAACGGCTATTTTACGATCCATTGCGGGAAAGCCCATTTTGGTGCGATGAATACCCCCGCAGCCAATCCCGAAAATTGTGGTTTCGATGTAAATATTGCCGGCCATGCTGCCGGAGGTCTGGGAAGTTACCTTGGTGAACAAAATTTTGGAAATAAAGAAAAAGGCGGACACACCCTGCCCTGGGGAGTTCCCGGGTTGGAGAAATACCACGGCGATTCTATTTTTATTACCGAAGCTTTAACGCTGGAAGCAAAAAGTGCCATGGATACGGCCTTGTCGCTTAACAGTCCCTTTTATCTGTACATGGCACACTATGCCGTTCATATTCCTTTAAATGCCGACCGCCGTTTTTACCAAAAGTACATTGATGCCGGGTTGCCCGAATCGGAAGCCAAATATGCCTCGATGGTTGAAGCCATGGACAAAAGCCTGGTAGATTTAATGGACTACCTCGACGAAAAGGGTATTGCCGACAATACAATCATTCTGTTTATGTCCGATAACGGTGGATTCAGTCTCCGGCCAAGGGCAGGCAAACAGCATACCCATAACAAACCGCTTAACAGTGGCAAAGGATCGGCTTACGAAGGTGGAATCCGTGAGCCGATGATTGTAAAGTGGCCGGGAAAAGTGGCGCCGGCTACAAAAAATAATACGATGGTAATTATCGAGGACTTTTTCCCTAGTATTATCGAAATGGCAGGTGTAACCAACTATACAACCGTTCAACATGTCGATGGTAAAAGTTTTGTTCCTTTGCTGGTAAAACCTGAAGAAAAGGCAGACACACGCGATTTGTTTTGGCATTTCCCAAATAACTGGGGACCAACCGGTCCTGGAATTGGAGCTACCAGCACCGTACGCAGTGGCGATTATAAATTGATTTATTACTACCGCGACCAGCATTTCGAATTGTTTAATATAAAAGAGGACATTGGCGAACAAAATAACCTGGCCGAAAAGTATCCTGAGCAAGTGAAACAATTGGCCATTAAATTGGGAGAATACCTGAGAAATGTGGAAGCACAGCGGCCTGTATATAAAGCAACAGGGGAAATTGCGCCCTGGCCCGATAAAGTTTTGTAGGTTTAGTACAAAGCAAAAAATAAAAACTAGTTATACACAAAATCCGGATAGACAATTAATGGATTTATAAAGGAGAACTAAAAATTAAAGAATAGAGCGATGAAGAAGAAAACACCATTAATGATTTTGTTTCTGTTTAGTATGCTTGTAGTTGGTATTGCTCAGGACAACGAAAAATTACCCATCCCGACACCGGCACAGTTAACATGGCAAAATTCAGAGCTGGTTGCCGTATTTCATTACGACCTGCATGTGTTCGACGGCAAAAAATACAACCAGCGCGAAAACCGGGTAACACCCATGCCGGATTACAATATTTTCAATCCGAAAAAACTCGACACCGACCAGTGGATAAAATCGGCCAAAGATGCCGGTTGCAAAATTGCCATTCTCACTGCAACTCACGAAACCGGATTTGCATTGTATCAGAGTGATGTAAATCCGTATTGCCTGAAAGCTGTAAAATGGAGGGATGGCAAAGGAGATATTGTAAAAGATTTTGTTGAATCGTGCCGGAAATACAATGTGTTACCGGGAATTTACATTGGTATTCGCTGGAACTCATTCTTTGGTATTCACGATTTTAAGGCTAGTGGCGATGATGCTTTTGCTGAAAACAGGCAGCATTACTACAACCGCATTTGCGAAGGAATGACCAGGGAGTTAATGTCGCGTTACGGCGACCTGGCAATTGTTTGGTTCGACGGTGGCGCTCATGGCCCGGAGAAGGGTGGAGCCGATATCCTTCCGATTGTTGAAAAGTACCAGAAGAACATTATATTTTATCACAATACGCAACGGGCTGATATTCGTTGGGGAGGAAGCGAAAGTGGCACTGTGCCTTATCCATCTTGGGGAACCTATCCTTACCATTACTCGCATTCAACCAACCAGGAGGTAATCTTTAAGAATAACTTTCAGCTTTTAAAAGAAGGTGACCCTGATGGGCCATACTACATGCCGGCAATGAGCGATGCTCCGTTGCGCGGATACAACGGACGCCACGAGTGGTTTTGGGAGCCCGGCGACGATGAGCATATTTTTCCGCTCGAAAACCTGGTTAACATGTATTACAATTCGGTGGGGCATAACAGCTCGCTTATTCTTGGCCTTACTCCCAATCCCGATGGTTTACTTTCGGCACCGGATGTGCAGCGCTTAAAAGAAATGGGCGACGAGATAAAACGCCGTTTTGCCAATCCGTTGGCCAGCACTTCGGGTACTGGCAATACTATCGCGCTTAAATTGAAAAAGTACCAAAAGGTGAACCACGTAGTTTTGGCCGAAGACATTGCAGTGGGCGAACGCGTAAGGGAATTTGTACTGGAAGGCAAAACCAAAAGAGGTTGGGAAAAAATCTTTGAAGGCTCTTGTATCGGTCACAAGTTTATCCACCGTTTCGATGATCTTGAAGTAAAAGAGCTACGGGTAAAAATAAGCCAATCGAAAGCCGAACCGCAGGTGTTGGATTTTTCGTCGTATTACGTAGAGTAATGCAAAAAAGAATACAATAATTTCTGCAATTGAGAATACAAACAGCAGGATGCATCTTCGCATCCTGCTGTTTTTTTATTGGCACCGCGGGTTTGTATAAGTTTGTTCCTGTAGTATTTGTATAAAATAAAGGTTGATGAAGGAATTTGCCTTTCTATAAATTCTAAACTATCTTGTGCTTAACAAAAGCAATAACATAACCCAAATAGAAAAATATGCCAACAATCAACCAAACGACCCATCTCGATGAAGTAAAATCGTTACGTCCCAATCAACCCGTTGCCTCGTTTTTGCAGGAGGCCGAAAATCTTTATGTATGGTGTATTGATGACATTTCGGAGCTGATAAAAGCAGGTGTCGATGAAGACCTGATTAACAAATTGCCGGATAATATTACAGCCTGTCGTGAAGCTCAGTCCTTATGGAAAAAGAAATTAAAAACACCGGGCCACGCACAGGTGCAGTGGAAATTACAGCTCCCCGAAGCCATAAAACTCGAAGTAGAGTTGTTAGGTGCCATGCGCTTTGCATTTCGGAATAATCGCGATTTACTGAGCCGTATAAAATACATTGCTAAAGGAAACAGCTATGCAAATCTTATTCAGGCCCTGAATGATCTGGCGCTGCTGGGGGACAAAAACAGCCAATTGCTAACAGCTATTGGTTTCGACCTCGACTTGCTCGACACGGCAGCAGCAAAATCGGCGGAGCTTGCCATTTTGTGGGCACAGAGCAAAAACGAAAAGGCTTATTTAAATGAAACGGCAGTTAAGCGCAATAAAACATTTTGGTATCTGCACCAACAGGTAACCGAAATACGTAGTGCCGGCCAGTATATCTTTCGCCACAGAAAAGACCGTTATGTGGGCTATGTTAGCCAGTACTGGAAACTAAAAAACGGGCGGAGAAGCATCTGTCTTCTACTGAAATAGCTTGACTAAAAAAGTTAAGTTATGAGAAAAGAAAAAGAAATGATGTTGACCAACCATATGGAAGGTTTTCAAGAAAAAAAGATTAATTACAATGATTACGAAATAAGTTTTCGTCGTTGGTTAGTTAGTGAGATTGATGGAGAAAAGATGAGTATGCAGGAAGCCCGTGAGCGTTTTAATCTTCCCCGGTACGATTATAAGAT
>CANLMQ010000016.1 GCA_947492175.1 uncultured Draconibacterium sp.
AAATGAATGAAGTTCGCGGAGGAATAGAACCACCAAGATCAAGAGATAAAGATATTTACGATTTTGACGAAGAATAAGTAAAGTACCCATCTAAAAATCTATCTCGATGAAAGCTACAGCAGAAAATATATTTGACGTATTAGGTTTTGATACTTTGAGTGAGAATGAAATGAATGAAGTTCGCGGAGGAATAGAACCACCAAGATCAAGAGATAAAGATATTTACGATTTTGACGAAGAATAAATTAGAATAAAGATATCCTATATACAGAACCAATTAAGTTGTTAGTACAGGGGGTTAAAGCGGGACGCGTTTTAATTCCCTTTTGGTTTTTTAGGGGGAAACATTATTCTTTTCGTTTCCCGCTAAAAAGTTCATATTTATTGAATTTGCATTTTAAAGCCCCGTTAAACAAATCAACTTTTATTGCCGGCTTTAATCCAACATATTTTAAGCTTTCCATTGAGGAAGTTAATACCCAAGCTGAATTGCCGTGGTATTGATGTTTAAACCGCTCACCAATCATTTCATATAAACCATTCAGATTTTCTTCTTTTAAACGTTCACCATAAGGCGGATTGGTAATAATGGTTGCATCTTTCAGATTTAATTCAAGGTCGTTAAAGTCAGATTTTTGAAATTTAATTTTGTTAAATACTAATGCTCTGCGTGCATTGGTTTGAGCATTTAATAAATTACTCCCTGAAATATCTGAAGCATAAATTGTGTGTCGAAATTCTCTTTTTTCAACAGGCTCGGTAATTTTATCCCAAAGTAGCTGGTCATAGTCGTTCCATAGCTGAAATGCAAACTCTTTACGAAATTTTGCAGGTGGAATATTTTGAGCAATCATGGCTGCCTCAATTGGCAAAGTTCCAGAGCCACACATGGGGTCCATAAAGTCAGAATTTCCATACCATCCGGCGATCATAATCATTCCGGCTGCCAGAACCTCGTTCAAAGGAGCATCACCTTGTTTTACACGGTAACCACGCTTATGAAGCGATTCTCCGGTGGAGTCTATTGAAAGAGTACAGTTATTTTGGTAGATATGTACATTAACAATGATATCGGGATTCTCGGTATCCACATTGGGGCGTTTCCCAAAATTTTCACGAAAATAATCAGCAATGGCATCTTTAACTTTTAGGGATGCAAACATTGAATTCCGAAAATCACGGGAATTAACAACTACACTATTGATAACAAAGTTTTGTTCAAGGTCAAAATAGTTTTTCCATTTTACACTTTTACATTTTAAGTAAAACTGATCAACGTTTTTAAACTGGAAGTGTTCGATTTCCTTTAAAATACGTAAAGCTGAACGTAAAAGATAGTTTGATTTGTATATTAATTCCAGGTCTCCTTCATAAAATACAGCGCGATTTCCACGACGTACATTTTGTCCACCAATTTTCTTAACTTCTTTGGCAAGTACATCTTCCAGTCCTGAAAATGTTTTTGCAATTAATTTGTAATTCTTCAATTTAACTATTTTAATATGTTAGATTCCGGCACCGTCGGTAAACGGAATATCTTTTGCTCGTTTTTGAATAACTCTGGAGTTTGGCGGCAAGCTGGTGGTAACCCATACATTTCCACCAATTACTGAGCCTTTCCCGATTGTAACTCTTCCCAGGATAGTAGCACCTGCATAAATAACAACATCGTCTTCAACAATAGGATGACGAGGAATACCCTTAATTGGATTTCCGTCTTCATCTAAAGGAAAACTTTTAGCTCCAAGTGTAACACCCTGGTATATTTTAACATTATTACCTAAAATGGCTGTCGATCCGATAACAACCCCGGTTCCATGGTCTATTGTAAAGCTTTCTCCGATTTGAGCACGCGGGTGAATATCTATTCCAGTTTCGCTGTGTGCCATTTCGGAAATAAATCGTGGAATAAGCGGAACTTCCAGCTGTAGCAGTTTATGGGCCACGCGGTAATTCATTATTGCTCTGATTCCCGGATAGCTAAAAATTACTTCGCCAAAGTTTTTGGCAGCCGGATCGTTTAAAAAGGTCGACTCAACGTCTGTTCCCAGTATCCTTCTGATTTCAGGAAGAAACTCTATAAAATCAACAGCAACTTGTTTAGCTCTTTCGGTATGAATAGAAACTTTGTCAGGAGAGTCACTGCTACATTCGAAACACATTCCTGCCAGTATTTCTCCACTAAGGAGTTCATATAATTCATCAATATATACACCCATATAATGTTGGGTGGTTCCTGTTCTTAGCGTAGTATTTCCAAAGTAACCCGGGAAGAGAATCTCACGAACCAAATTAATGACTTTCGATAAATTTTTTATTGAAGGCAATGGCTCGCCCTGATGATGTTCATGACATAACTGCTTGTACGATTCCGGTTCACTAAGTTTAAGGATTGTATTGTTTATTTTGTTATCAAGTTCTTTTGTTGTCATTTCTCAAAAAGTTTTACAAAATTAATTAGATTCGGTTTACAATTTACAGTAAAACGTTTGAATTCCGCTCTTGTTGAAAATTTTATCTTCCTTCTTCAATAATTCGGATTGCTTTTTCTATACGATTTTCGTTCTGACCGGTTACCAGTTGGTATTTATAGTTTCTTTTCTGTAATTCATTTAGATAGATATTATGTAGCTTCTCTCTTTTTTTTCCTCCATTCTCCCTAACATTATCAGCCACCCATGGCAAATCGATATCACATAATAAAAACAGATCAATCTTTGTTTTTTCAATATGCGATTCAAGCCAATCGGGAACCTTTTTGAAAACGACCTCAAACCATATTTTTGTGATAATTAACCACGTATCAAGTATTATAAAGGGATGATCTGAGTTTAATTTTTCATCCACTTCTCTAATCTGCTGTTTGGCTATTTCTACAACATCTTCGTAATTGTAGTCACGATTCAGATTTTCGATATAACCGCGAGCAAGTTCCGGAACATAAGGCACGCCAAAATACGATGAAAGCGCTTCACATAGAGTACTTTTTCCGGTAGATTCGGCACCTGTAACTACTATTATTTTAGGTATTCTGCTCACTTAATTTTATGTCTTTTTTCCATTCGATATAACCCAATGCCGCCATAACAGTGTATACAATAAACAATATTACAGTTGGCCACAAACCTTTATAAACGTACAATCCGGCCGAGAATGCATCGATAAATATCCATAAAAGCCAGTGTTCGATATATTTTCGAGCCAGCATCCATGTTGCCACAATACTTAATGCTGTCGTCATTGAATCCATATATGGAACGTCGGAGTTTGTCCAATTTAATAAAATATAAAGCAGAACTCCATATAAAACTACAGAGGTTAAAATGAGCTTTACCCAGAGCACATTCGACGTTTTTTTTACAGGTACTTTTAGACCGTTTTGAGGTTTTTTCCCTTTTATCCAAAAGTACCAGCCGTATAAACTTATTCCTACATAGTACACTTGTAGTCCCATGTCGGCATATAACTTCGACTTAAAAAATACGGCAACATATAATGCAGAAGTTAGTAACCCAGTGGGCCATGTAAGTATGTTTTGCCGGATGGAGAATATAATATATAATATACCAAGAATGGCTCCCAGCAACTCAATATTATTGCTTAAGAGCCATTCCAGAACTAAATCTGTCATAATTTACTATTCAGTAGTAACTAATAATTCGTTGTATTCTTTTTGATTTTGAATTACTTCAAGCGCTTTTAAAATAGCTTCGTCATCGGAGTAATATACTTTGTAAAAATCGTTTCTGTTATACACATCGCGTGCAACCAAAGCTTTAATTTCGCGTTTTAAATTATCAATGGCAAATGCCAGACTTTCTTCATCCCTTTCAATTCCTTCTTTTTCGCCTCTGGCAGCAATTTCGTTAATATCTTCATCGGTAATCTCAAACCTGGAATTATATGCATTAAACTTAGGATATTTTCTTTTGATTTTATCCCGGTTTTCATCAACATAATCCAACACAAAGTTATAAGTAACCTGTTTTCTTCGTAGGCTATTTACATACTGATAATGATGCGATGTATCAAGAGGAATAAAAATATCGGGCATAACGCCTCCTCCGCCATAAACATTCCGTCCGTTAACAAGGGTTTTGTGTTTTTGCGATTCATCAAAATGAACACTGTCTGCGTTGAACATCTCTCCATTTGTTAATCGGTCGTACTGCTCTTTTCTGTACTCCTTTACTCCTTCGTCATAAGGTTTTTGAATGCAGCGTCCGCTTGGAGTATAATAGTGTGCAGTAGTTAAACGTATCATGGAACCATCGGTTAAAAAGAACGGTTTTTGCACCAGACCTTTTCCGAACGAGCGGCGACCAATAATAATTCCCCGGTCCCAGTCCTGGACTGCACCCGAAACAATTTCACTTGCCGATGCAGAACCTTCATCAACTAAAACCACCAGATTCCCTTTTTCGAAATTACCCTTTCCACTGGCTTTATACTCACGTTTGGGATCATTCATTCCATCGGTATAAACTACCAGCTTATTGTCTTCCAGAAACTGATCAGAAATTTCAATGGCTGATTTTAAATAACCGCCTCCGTTACCACGCAAATCCAGAACAAGGTTTTTTATGCCTTCCTGTTTTAGTTCGTTCATTGCTGTTATAAACTCATCGGTTGTTGTAGCGGAAAATTTGTTCAGTTTAATGTAACCTGTACTTTCATCCAACATATAGGATGCATCCAGACTGAAAATTGGAATTTTATCTCTTATTATTGTAAAATCCAGGATTTGAGGTTCTGATTTTCTTTTCACCTTTAAATCAACCCGGGTACCTTTATCTCCCCGCAACATGTCGAACACATCGGAATTCTTTAGCCCGATACCTGCAATATTTTTGCCATCAACTTCTACAATACGGTCTCCGGCTCTTAGTCCAACTTTTTCAGATGGACCGCCCGAGATCGTCGTACTAACAAGTAGCGTATCGTGAAAAATATTAAATGAAATACCAATACCCTCAAAATTACCTTTTAAGGGTTCATTCATTTTGTCCACCTCCTCTTTTGAAATATACGTAGAATGCGGATCCAGTTCGCTCAATACATTCACGATTGCTTTCTCCGTTAACTGATTAACATTAGCCGAATCGACATAATAACTGTCTACCAACCTTAAAAGCCGTGCAAATTTTAGCTGGTTTTTCTGAACATCTTCTTTTACCTGTGCAGTGCTATCTTTTACAGGAAATGTAAAAAGTAGTACCAAACAAAGGAAAATACCAATATCACGAAACTTTATAACTCTTAAATTGTGCATGCTTTCAGCTTTAATATTTGTTATTAAATTGACTAATTCAGTTGAGAAGGTTGTCTGTTATTTGTCTGTCCAAAATCTTAACAATTATTCCCATTCAATTGTTGCAGGTGGCTTCGAGCTGATGTCGTACACAACACGGTTAATACCACGTACTTTATTAATTATCTCGTTCGACATTTTTGCCAAAAAGTCGTAGGGCAGGTGTACCCAGTCGGCAGTCATACCATCAGTAGAAGCAACGGCGCGCAGTGCTACAGTATTTTCATAGGTACGTTCGTCGCCCATAACTCCAACAGACTGAACCGGAAGTAACATTACACCTGCTTGCCAAACATCGTCGTACAATCCCCAGCTTTTTAAGCCGTTAATGAAAATTGCATCGGCGTCTTGTAGCATACTAACTTTTTCCGGAGTGATATCACCTAAAATGCGGATTCCCAATCCAGGACCCGGGAACGGATGTCTACCTAAAAGTTCTTGCTTAATGTTTAGCGCTTTTCCAACACGACGTACTTCGTCTTTAAAAAGAAGCTTTAGTGGTTCAACCACTTTTAAATTCATTTTTTCGGGAAGACCGCCAACGTTGTGGTGCGATTTAATCGTTGCCGATGGACCGTTTACCGAAACCGATTCAATAACATCGGGGTAAATAGTACCCTGAGCCAGCCATTTTACATCTTTTATTTTGTGTGCTTCTTCATCAAATACTTCGATAAAGTTGCGACCAATAATTTTCCGTTTTTGTTCAGGATCAGTAACACCTGCCAGATCGTCCCAGAATTTTTTTCGGGCATCAACGCCAATTACATTTAATCCCATGTCTTTGTACGAATGCAAAACATCTTCGAATTCGTTTTTGCGAAGCAGACCATTGTCAACAAAAATACAGGTAAGATTTTGGCCTATTGCTTTATTTAAAAGTACCCCTGCAACAGTTGAGTCAACACCTCCGGATAGACCAAGTACGACTTTGTCGTTGCCCAATTGTGCTTTTAATCCATTAACCGTACTTTCCACAAATGAATCGGGAGTCCAGTTTTGCGCACAGCCACAAATGGTTGAAACAAAATTTTCGAGTAACTGCTTTCCTTCAGTTGTATGATAAACCTCCGGGTGGAACTGGATAGCCCAGGTTTTTTCATCATCAATCTTATACGCAGCAAAGTTTACATCTTCGGTAGATGCAATTACTTTGTAGTTTTTGGGTAATGTAACAATTGTATCACCGTGCGACATCCACACCTGCGAGTGTAAACTAATGTCCTTAAATAAAATATCGTCGTGATCGATAAAACCCAACTTTGCCCGACCATATTCGCGGGTATTCGAAGGGGCAACTTCGCCACCATAGAAATGCGCCAGGTACTGTGCTCCATAACAAACTCCAAGTACAGGAAGCGAACCTTTTATTTTAGATAAATCTGGTCGTGGTGCATCTTCATCGCGCACTGAATAAGGGCTTCCCGATAAAATTACGCCCTTTACCGACTCATCTATTTCGGGATAATGATTAAAAGGATGAATTTCGCAATACACATTCAACTCACGTACTTTCCTACCAATCAACTGGGTGTATTGAGAACCAAAATCAAGAATTAAAATCTTTTCCTGCATGAAATTTAACTTTAAATAATGAACCACAAAAGTAAAAATATAGTATCAAAACTTGGTGAAAACTTGATGAAATTAAACGACTTGTTAACAAGATAACAACGTAATTGAGCACTTTTAACCTGTAAGTATAGGTTAATTGATTAAATCAATAAAATTTATTTCGTTTCCCGTCGTTTTCACTTAGGTGTTGATCTATAATTACTAAATTTGACCGGAATCTTAAAAAATGATATTTTAATGAGGATTTTTCTGACTTCGATTGTTATCTCCTTTTTGTTTGTTTGTACGGTACAAGTAACTGCACAGAACGTGCGCAATGACGAAATTGTTGTTATAAAAGGAGAAAAATATATTTCCCATCAGGTACGAACCGGCGAAACAGTTTTTTCTATTTCAAAAAAATATAAAGTTGACCAGGCAGTTTTAAAGGTTCACAATCCGAAAATTGCAAATGAATTAAGTATTGGCGACATGTTAAGAATTCCTTATGTGGAAGGAGTGGATCTTAGTGGGAAGCAAGATAAACAGAAGGGAAATCCGGATGGTTTTATAACACACAAAATACAATCAAGAAACGAAACTCCCTATTTTATTGCCAAACAATATAATATAACTGTTGAAGAATTATATGCCTATAATAAGCGCATCAGGAAATACAAAAAAGGAGTAAAAGTAAAAATCCCGTTTTGGAATGAAGTAAAAGAGCAGCCGGCAGTAGAGGAGACAGTACAAGAGTATGTGATGCCGGTATCAGGCGAAACCAAAAAGCACGTTGTTGTTTCGGGTGAGACTTTGTATGGCTTGTCGAAAAAATACAATATTACGGAGGCAGAACTACTTGCGCGAAACCCGGAGGCCAGAAACTTGAAAGCAGGAATGACGATTTATATTCCTGTAACCGGTGAAGTAGTTGTTGAAACAAAACCTGTTCCGGTGGAAAAAGAGACGGAATTCAGTTACTTTGAACACATAATTGAATCAGGTGAAACCATGTGGGGAATTACCCGGAAATATGGTGTTTCAGAAAGTGAATTGAAAACGTTAAATCCGATTTTAACTTCAGGATTTCCGGCTGGTGCAGTAATAAAAATTCCGGTTAGCGAAACTGATAAGAATGTCGCTAAACCTGTAAACGATCAGGCGTTTAAAAAGCATATTGTTGAAAATGGAGAGACTTTGTATGGGCTTTCAAAAAAATATGAACTAAGCATTACTGAAATTAAAAAATACAATCCGGTATTGGAAAAGCGTAACCTGGTTTACGGCGAAAGGATTTTAATTCCGGAGCAACCCGATGAGATTTTCGAACAGATTGTACAAAATAACAAGGCCGACTCGGCAAGGTTGGTAGAGGAGTATTACGAAGTGGAATTACCGCTTGAGGTTTCTCCTGGTTGTTTGCCCGATCGAAAAGAGATGTTTGTTGACAGAACTTACAACATTGCTTTGTTTCTGCCTTTGTTTTTAGAGGCCAACGACACTTTAAACCGTGAAGATCTTGTAATTGACTCTTTAGCGCTTTTTTCTGAGGAGGAAGTGGAAATTGCACAAGACACCATTATAGAAATGGAAGAACGGAAAGAGCTGTTTAAACAGTTTTATGGTGGAAGTGAGAACTTTGTACAGTTTTATGAAGGTGTGTTGATGGCTGTCGATTCTTTGCAAAATGCCGGTGTTAGTGTTCGTTTGAACGTCTTCGATACACAACGCAAGGCCGATTCAATTCGTCAGTATATTGCAACCGATGAGTTTTTGGCAACTGATTTAATAATAGGACCGATTTATGAGAGTGTACAACGGGAAGTTGCCCAGGTTGCAGCAAAAAACAGAATTCCAATTATATCGCCGCTGGCTTCGCAATCTTCCATAACAAGAGGCAATTCTGGATATTTCCAGGTGAATCCAACACGGGAATACCTTGCCGTACAAACAGCTGAAATGGTGGCAGAGGAGTATTATAACAGCAATTTTATAATCATTAAAACTAAAAATTACAATGGAACTCCTGAAGGATATTTAGTGGATTTGTTTCGCGAGAAATTTGTGAACTCAGGTTTTATGAGTGATAATTATGGTGTGAATTTTACTATTTACGATTTTGAAAATGAAGGCTCGTTTGGTTTACGTCGTATTATGTCGAAAAGCAAAGAGAATGTAGTTTATATTCCATCGTCAGACGAAGGAGAATTGAGTGTAGCTATTTCAAATGTAAATAATTTGGCCGATGACTATTCTATAACGTTGATTGGTTCTAATCGTTTTCCAAATTATTCAAGTATCCAGGTAGATCATTACCATAACCTGAAACTAAAATATATAGCTCCGTATTGGATTGATTATACCAAACCATCAACGATTGGATTTATCGAGAAATTCAAATCAAATTTTAATACAGAACCAGACAATTTTGGAGCACAGGGCTACGACGTTACACTCTATTTTATGACTGCATTAACTGCTTTTGGAAGCGATTTTTATGAATGTTTACCGTACTTGCATATTAATCAGATACAGGGAAACTATCATTTTGAAAAGGTCAGCCAGTTTGGCGGTTACATGAATCAGGGAGTATCTGTTATATCCTATACCCGGGATTACCGTGTAGAGCGTAAACGAGTTAAAGGACAACCCAGGTTGACAGCAGCGAAGTAGATTGGCTTGTGCATTGTTTCTTTCCTACTTGGTTATTTTCAATACGTTTTAACATGCTTGTTGTTGCTGGCAATTGTAGTTTTACTATTATAGCCCGAGCTTACCAGCAATATCTAAAAAACGGGAAATTTTTTCATTTGTAGCTGTTCCTGCCTTAATGCTGCGAATCAGTTCTTCCAGTTCTTGTTTGGTAGTTGTTTCTGCAACTTCAACAGGAGCATCATTAAAAAGATCATCAATTTTACTTATTAAGTTTCCTAAATTCTGCTCTAATTCAAGACTTTCGATTTTAGTACGTGCTTTAATTGCTTTTTGTGCATTAGTTAGTGCCATGTTTTTTTGTTTTAAAGTTGTTAATCACATCTTCAATGGTTTTCGGATCAGGTAGTTGTTCTAATGAAAAAGGAATGGGACCAATATCCCAAAGTTTTTTTCGTATTGAGGAGGCAAGCTTATCTTTTGATTCTTTTAGTCTTGAGAGCGATTCAAGGTATTGATTTACGGTGAGATTAATTTGTTCGATATTCTCAAAATTCTGTTCTGCCTTACGAATTTCCGCTCTTCTTTTATTAATATCTAAACGAACAGAGTCCCTTTCATTAGCGAAAAAATCTTCAATTTGGGATAATAGCTTAATGTTGTACACATCAATTTCATCATCTCCGGTCGGAGCAACAAGCGCTTCTGAAATAGTTCCGGAACTATCTTTTGTTGTTCCCGGAGCTTTACGGATATCATTTCTATATTGCTCTTCATAAATATCCAAAATTGCCAGTCTGTATTTTTCAATAGCATCGAGTTGATTATTCATATTGTTGAAATAGATAGTCTTAACTCTTTGTAGTTCTTCTTTTTGTACCTGCATTGCATCAACAATTTGTTTGGGGACAGCCGCACAGCCGGTAAGTATTAACAGAATTAATAGTGTGTATATTTTTCTCATGTCTGATGATGTTATTAGGTTCTATACTATTTTCAGTTTATTGTTGTCTAGTAATCTTTCTATTGTAAAGATGTAGTTGGAGTAGCTTGATTATTATTGATTTAATGGTGTTAAAACTATACAATTTACGCCAATAAAACATAAAAGTCAAGTTCGTATTTTTTAATGCTGAAAGCTTTGAGCGTTTGTATAAGTTTAATGACTTATATTCCCAATACCTTGCTGCAAGGAGTTTTATTAAAGGAGGGGAAGTGTAAACAATGACTATAATTCCATCAGTTTGCCAATAATCTCATCGGGAGTAGTTATTGTTCCCGAAACATTTTCCTGGTGAAAGTAATTGTACCAGCCGGCTTCCATCACTACGGCTTCAAATTCTTTTTTCATATCTGTCGTTGGAAATTTCCACACTGCGTAAAAATCAAATCCGGCGCGATGCGAAGTGGCCTCGTTATTTTCGCCCCATCCAATAATTTCTACACCCTGTTTGAGAAGTATTTGTAAATGTGGTCCGATCTGACCAAGATAATCCCCACGTTCTTTTTTCGATAATTCTTTCCAGGAATCTCTTGCACTCCATAATTCAATAAAACATTCCATGACGTTTTTTATAATAAGTTACAAAATTAGTGATTGCAAAACAACAGTATACGCGAGGATGTATGCTTCGTTTTTCCCAATATGCATACAATGCGAAAGATATGTATGGTGATATTAATCTGAAATCTCATTTTCCTAAAATTAATACATGTTATACCTTTAATGATAAAATAAACAGTGCAGTAATTGGAAAATGAGACAACGCATAAAAGTCACGAAGCCGTAAAACGAATAGCATATTTTCGTTTTTATGAGGAATTAAATGATTTTATTCCGCAGCATTTAAGAAAGAAAACGTTTTCGTATACGTTTACGGGTACACCTTCAGTTAAAAATACGATTGAAGCCATTGGAGTTCCGCAGGCTGAAATAGAGCTGATTTTAGTGGATACAGTCTCGGTGGATTTTGATTTTGTATTAAAAGGGGGCGAAAGGATTTCTGTGTACCCGGTTTTTGAAACTTTGGATATTTCTCCTCTCGTCCGGCTTCGCCCCAAACCTCTTCGGAAAATACAGTTTGTGGTTGACGTAAACTTGGGAAAGTTAGCACAGAAGTTACGTTTACTTGGTTTCGACACCTTATATCGGAATGATTATGCCGATGATGAAATTGTAAAGATATCGGTTGCCGAGAAACGGATTATCCTAACACGCGATATAGGTGTACTAAAGCATTCAGCCGTAAAACATGGCTTTTGGTTACGTAACGACGATCCCAAAAAACAATTGGAAGAAGTTGTTGGTCGCCTGCACTTACAAAAACTCTTTCAGCCTTTTTCGCGTTGTTCAAATTGTAACAATGGATTAATTCTATTGGAAAAGAAGGATGTGAAGGGAAAAGTTCCGGACGATACTTTTTTTATGTGTGATGAGTTTTGGAAGTGCAGGGGATGTGGCCAGATCTATTGGGAGGGCTCGCATTTTAAGAAAATACTGAAGTGGATTGAGCGTTTGAAGAAATAGTTTTTGTTGAGTAACCGTTTCATTTATATAAATAACTTCCTTTCTCTGAGATTTATCCTGTTATTATTGACTGTTTCTGGTTAATTTTCTAACAAACAAAACATAACTACTATGGAAAGAAAACGAGTTCTGATAATTGGCGCTGCCGGAAGAGACTTTCATAACTTTAATACCTTTTTAAGGGATAAACGAGAATACGAAGTGGTGGCTTTTACGGCCGCACAGATTCCTGATATTGATGACCGAAAATACCCGTCGGTATTGGCCGGAGATCTTTATCCCAATGGTATTCCCATTTATGCGCAGGACGAACTGCCTCGTCTGATAAAAGAACTGGAGGTGGCCGTGTGTGTATTTTCGTATAGCGATGTTCCCAACCAGTATGTAATGCGCATTGGCGCACAGGTAAATGCTGCTGGAGCAGATTTTATGTTGCTGAGCCCAAAACATACCATGCTAAAAAGTACCAAACCGGTAATTTCGGTTTGTGCTACACGCACCGGGTGCGGGAAAAGCCAGACTAGTCGGAAAATTGTACAACTGTTGATGCAAAAAGGATTGAAAGTAGTTGCTGTTCGTCATCCAATGCCTTATGGAAATCTGGAAAAACAAAAGGTTCAGCGATTTGCCAAACTCGAAGATTTAACAACTCATAAATGTACCATCGAGGAAATGGAAGAATACGAACCGCATATAACACGTGGAAATGTGATTTATTCCGGAGTTGACTATGAAGCTATTTTACGTGCTGCGGAAAATGATCCGGGTGGTTGCGATGTAATTCTTTGGGACGGAGGAAATAACGACTCTTCGTTTTATAAACCAGATTTGGCAATTACCGTTGCCGATCCGCATAGGGCAGGAGCAGAGTTAAGCTATTATCCGAGCGAGACGAACCTGCTAAATACCGATGTAATAATTATTAATAAAATAGATACTGCCGCACCGGAGAATTTACAGCTACTGCGCGAAAACATTGAAAAAGTTAATCCTGATGCAATTATTATTGACGGTGCCAGCCCGGTTAAAGTTGATAACCCGGAAGTAATTAAAGGCAAGCG
This sequence comes from uncultured Draconibacterium sp., assembly GCA_947492175.1. GTDB lineage: Bacteria > Bacteroidota > Bacteroidia > Bacteroidales > Prolixibacteraceae > Draconibacterium. The sequence goes on from CANLMQ010000016.1 coordinate 13,106, forward strand.
GGTGTTGGTTGTTGAAGATGGCCCCACTTTAACACATGGCGAGATGAAGATCGGTGCAGGTATAGTGGCGGCGCAAAAGTACGGGGCCTACGAAATAATAGATCCACGACCGTATGTGGTTGGCAAACTGGCGGAGACATTCAAAATATATCCGAATATCGGACATTTACTGCCCGCAATGGGGTATGGCAGCGAACAGGTAAAAGACCTTGAAGCAACGATTAATGCCACCGATTGCGATTTGGTAATTATTGCAACTCCCATTGATTTAAAGCGCGTAGTTAAAATTAACAAACCAAGTATAAGGGTACAATATGATCTGGAAGAAATCGGTTATCCAAAACTGTCCGATATACTGGAGGATTTTGTTGAGAAACATTTGGGGTAGTTCGGAGTTTAGAGTTCAGGATTCAGAGTTTAAAACCTATTTTACAAGCATGGCATAAATACCATAGTTAGTTATAAGTATTTTATTTTATAATACGTTTTATGGCTTTGAACTGAGGCACAGCCTACAAAACTGCGCCAGCCAGTACGGGAGAAATGGAGTATGGTAGTGTTTTGGGGTGTTTTGGGGTGTTTTGGTGTACATAAAAATTGGAATGTTTTTTGTTGGTAGGGCCTTGTAATCCAGCAATATGAATCGATACTTACCCATAATTATTTTATTATTTTGTGGTTTATATACGGCCCGGTCTCAGGTTTGTAAGGGAAGGGTTGTTGACTCCGAAAACGGAGAACCAATCAGGTATGCCAGCGTATTTCTTAACAGGTCTTCAATAGGAACAATTACTGATGAAAAGGGACATTTTGAACTGGATTTGAAGAATAATTCTGCAATCCCTTTAATTGTTAGCTGTATTGGATATCAAACAGTTCTGATTGAGCCTGAATTTTTACTTTCGAATTTGAAAGTTGAATTAAAAAAGAAAATCTATGAGATAGATAATGTTGATGTTGCTTCAGATGCATGTTCATGGTCGAGGAAAAAGATGCTTCGTATTTTTTATCGTGAATTTATAGGATCGACCCGACGTGCCAAATCGTGCACCATTGAAAATGTTGATGATATATATTTGTATTACAACGATGAAACCAAAACCTTGCATGCAAGTTCTAAGGTACCTATCATGATTCGAAATAAAGCACTGGGCTACAATATATTCTTTTTATTAGATTATTTTATCAGGACAGATAAAAAGCTTAGTTATTACGGATACAGTACATTTAAAGAGCACATTTTTTCAGGAAAGAGAGATATTGAGCGAACAGAAGCAAGAAGACGGTCAGCTTATGAAAGATCTTTTATGCGCTTTGTCAGAAGTCTGTACGTCGGTACTTTAGAGACCAACAGATATGTTCTGTCGAAGAGCAATGGAGGAAAACTTAACCTTAATGAAGTTGTTTCTTATTCTTCTGAGAACAAAAAGCAGATCTGCTATAATGGGACTATTGTAATAAATATATTATGGCATATTCCTACTTATTTAAGGATAAAAGAAAAATGTATGGATATTGATTCCAGTGGCTATTATAATCCGGAGCTTGTAGAATTAGACGGTTTTTGGGGAATATTCAGGGTCGGGGATATGCTTCCGTTTGATTATGTCTACGAAGATTAGAAGTATAGATTATATGGGTTTAAATTAGTTCGAACTCACCCGTTGGTATCGACTTATAATCGATATGTTTTTATTGCAAACAAAAACCATCAAATTGTGTTTAATTTTTCTGACTTTGGACTGAGGTATCGAATGCAAAACTGTGCCAGAAAAGGGATTTCATTTATTTTCGCCTGTTGCGTCTGCGTATAATGTAAAGGATAATAATCAAAACCGGGAATACGATGAAAAAAATAATGTTTAACAGGTTTAACTCAACGGGCTCAGCTTTACCGTAAGGTATGCCGCTTGGTGCCTGTGCTTTTGTTAAAAAAGAAACAAAAAGCAGTAGTAAGAATATGCCTGATCTTTTTAACATGTACTGTATGGTTTATTCCTTATATATAAAGCAAGTAAGTTCGGTGATTTGTTCAATATACACTTCTCTTCAAATTACAAAACTGGGCCAGAAGGTTATTCAGATCGTAATAGTTTTTTACCTTTTTTTATAGTTGCATTAATGCGTTAAGAAGGATACCAACCTGATCCGAGTTTTCATAAGTTGTTTTGTCAGGGTGTCCAACAAAAAGTTTATCGCGCCAAAGGTAAGCTACTGCTTCATCAGCTACTTCATATGCCAATTTATTCCATGATTGCTCCTTTGTTACCTTGTACATAGCATTACAGAACTGTATCATTCTACCGTAATGGTCAGCGAAAAGGCCAAAAGGAGCCTGATAGGCATATCCCCCCATACGATAATTTTCAATGAGTTCTTTATCGACATCTCCTTTGGGTACATGTTTAAAGTGGTTGATGCCGTATTCATTTTTATAAAGCTCTCGGTCAAATGGTTTAACTGCTTCGCTATAGGCAAACCAATCTTTAAATCCTGCATAACGTTCGTTCCATGCGCGAGAGAGTATGGCTCCAAAACGTTTTGCAGTAGGTAGGTAGGCATTGCGATCTACATTCTCTGCAGCCCAGACATAAAGTTGTGCAGTAAAGAGCGGCATCTCGTGCCATCCTGCATCTGGCAGCCATGTGGCAAGATAGCCTTCAGGTTCTCCTTTACCATCAACAAAATTACGTAAAGCACTCGGACGAATAGATTCTCCATCAAGGGTAAGTTGTGAATAAAATAATTTTTTATCAGGATCAAAACCATATTTTGCATAACCATCCAGGATTGTACGCCCTCTGGCTACCATCTCTGTATCTCCCAGTTGCTTTCCAATTTTCAGAAGGTTCTGGGCAAAAGGCATAACAGTGGTAGTGAATCCTATGGTATCATATCGTTTTATATTCTGCCCACGTTGACCTCCGGAGCCAATCATTAAACCAGTTTTGGGGTTGTGGCGTTGCCAGTGATAGTTCAATACTTTTTGTATCCAGTCGCGATATTTTTGTTCTCCTGTTTGTAGGGCAGCATATGCCCAGGCGCTCATTAATGTACCATCACACCACGAGAAGGACCATCCGTGTTGTTTATCCGAGTGCCGGTTGGTTTCACCAGTGGTTTTGTCGATAACGTGGCATTCCCATATTTTGTCGACATAAGCACGTGTTTTTTCTGGATCAGCAGCCCACCAAAGATCCCATTCCATTGGCCAGAACCATAACTCATGATAATCGCCATCCTGGTCGTTTGGCTTTTCTGTATATAAATTCCATGAAATATGACCGCCAAGTGCAGGGAAACCACGATTATCAACTGCATGATTAAGGTTAAAACGAAGTGCATCAAGAACTGCATTGCGATATTTCGGGTCTCCCGTAGCTTTCGTCATTTCGTTCATAGTCCGGAAAGTGTACTGATCATAAAATTGATTGGCGGAAGCAGGGGCACGACGTGTCATCCTTCCTGCATCAACGCGCACAGAAACCGATGGGAACATTGGTGGTTGCTTCGGACATTCTAATGTATTCTGATCAAGAATAGCAGCAAACATTGGAGAGTTCTCAGCACCATAATGGTCGCGGCCATATTTAATGAGTGTATCCATAGTAGTGCGGACCAATTGGTGGTAGTTGTGCCCCGGTTTTTTATTCTTCCCATATAAAATAGTTCCAGGTGCTAGTGCTAAACCACTAGCAATGGTGCCGGCAGTCTTGATGAAAGACCTTCTTTGAATCCTGCTTTTTGAATATTTCATGATTAACTTTTTATTTATAATAATCAATTAAATTTTCTTTTTAACTGATTTATTCCTAGTTGGAAAAAATACTAGGATTAATCCAACAATACCTGTTTTGGAGCTGAGGCACAGGCAGTAAAAAAAGCACCAGCGATGATTGAGTCAAAAACAGCCATGCCATATACCACACTTGTGTGCTGCCTATTCTATTTCTCGTTCAATTATTGGTGTAATTACATCTTTCCACTTACTATAGCCAAGGCCAGTTAAGTGTATTCCATCAAATGAATATTCTGCTTTTAGCATCTCATTGTCAGAAAGTGATAGATTTAAATCCACAAATTCAATTTCCTGGTTAATGCACATTTTTTTTATGTCCGTATTGGCTTGTTTTATCGATTTGTTAAACTCAATATAATTTTGGTATGTGTCTGCAACATAAAGGATTGAGAAAATTATTGGTTTAACCTCGTTTTGTTTCAGAATACCAGATAATTTTTCCAGGTTGAATGCAATCGTATCATAATGTACTCCTATAGCTATATCATTTACTCCTCCCATAATAAAACATAATTTTGGCGAAGCGTTTAATACATAAGTCAGTCTATTTAGCATTCCTTTAGTAGTATCACTTCTAACTCCTCTGTTAATAATATCTGTTCTGTTTAGCAATTCATTCCAGTCGACACGGTATATTATTGAATTCCCTAACATTACAATATTTCCTTTTTTATTGTAATATTCGTAAAGAGACATTTCTTGTCTATATTTCCAATTATTAGAATAGGTAAATTCTTTAACTTCTTCAGTTTTAAACTTCCTAAAAATCCTTGTTGGATAATTTCCCTTAATGGAAATGAAAATTAATCCAATAAAAAGTATAACATTAATTATTATTAAGTTTTTTTTTGTCATTTGTTTATTCTTTTAAGTTGTATGTAACGGTTGCTTGCAGGTAGTCGTTGCGGATTTGGAAGAGCATCAGCGTTTGATAGGACATGATGTTCAACAAAAAGAGCAGAAACAATGCATCTCTCGAATCCCTGTAATGCAATCTATAATATCTTTATTCAATTCTTTTATTAAATCGTTTAGTTCCAGATCCTTATATAGGCAATTCCAAGATTCCACTCAAAATGTGAAATTATGACTTAATTCAGTGTAAGTATTTTGTACCTTATCTATCTCTACAGTAGTTTGAGGATTTACTTTCTTTTTATTTGTGAGGCTATTTTTTTATATGAGTTATATTGATAAATAATCTGGACAGAAGATGTCTATTATCATGAATAAAAGCTTCCTAAAAAAGGGGATTTCGCTTATGAATAATTATCTGCTGGGCAAAAGATTATGTTTTGGGAGTAATGCCTGGCAATTATAAAATTTCATTTATATAGGGCAGCTCTTGTTTTGGGGCTGCCCTTTTGGCTGAAAGTTTGTTTGAGTTTAGTGTTCAGTGTTCAGTAGCAGTTTCCGGTATATAATGACACAAAAAAAACCGCCTTTTTATAGAAAAGCGGTTTTAATATCGTGAGAGGGGAAGCTTTTTGCTTCCGTTTGTTAATGCATTTGGAATACTAATTTGTTACCAAACAGATGCATTTTCTCTTATTTTATTTCTTATAAACCTTTTTATATCCATAAATGGCACTTGCTCCCAGTTCTTCTTCGATGCGAAGAAGCTGGTTGTATTTTGCCATACGGTCGGAGCGGCTTAACGAACCCGTTTTAATCTGACCTGAATTAGTCGCTACTGCAATATCGGCAATGGTAGCATCTTCGGTTTCGCCCGAGCGGTGCGAAGTTACTGAAGTATAACCTGCGCGGTGTGCCATTTCAATAGCATCCAGGGTTTCTGTTAAAGTTCCAATCTGGTTTACTTTAATAAGAATTGAGTTGGCAGCGTTTAGCTCTATTCCTTTCTGCAGGTATTCAACGTTTGTAACAAAAAGGTCGTCGCCAACCAACTGGCATTTGTCGCCAATGGCAGCGTTTAGTTTTACCCAGCCATCCCAGTCGCCTTCGTCCATACCATCTTCAATTGAATCGATAGGGTATTTGGCAACCAATTTGGCTAAATAAGCGGCTTGTTCGTCGGCATTACGTTTGGCTCCGTTTGGCTCGAAAATGCTGTAGTCGTAAACGCCATCTTTGTAAAATTCCGATGAAGCACAATCCATAGCAATCGAAACATCGCCACCGTTTTCGGCACGTCCGGGCTTGTAACCGGCATTTTTAATGGCTGTTAAAATCGACTCAATCGCTTCTTCGGTTCCACCTAACATCGGAGCAAAACCACCTTCGTCGCCAACTGCCGTAGAAAGACCTTTCCCTTTTAATACTTTTGCCAGTGCATGGAAAACTTCAGCACCCATGCGTAATCCTTCGCGGAACGAAGGAGCTCCAATCGGGCGAATCATAAATTCCTGGAAAGCAATTGTTGCATCGGAGTGCGATCCTCCGTTAATAATGTTCATCATAGGTACCGGAAGTGTTTTTGCATTGGCCCCGCCAATATACCGGTACAAAGGAAGTTCGGAATACTCGGCGGCAGCTTTTGCAACAGCCAAAGAAACACCTAACATGGCGTTTGCACCTAAATTCGATTTTGTTTTGGTACCGTCCAGTTCAAGTAATTTACTGTCGACAGCTACCTGGTCGGTAGCATCCATTCCTATAATTTCTTTGGCAATAACTGAATTTACATTTTCCACCGCTTTTAAACAACCTTTGCCCAGGTAGCGGGCTTTATCGCCGTCGCGCAATTCGAGTGCTTCGTTTTCGCCGGTAGATGCTCCAGACGGAACAGCTGCACGGCCAAATGCACCACTTTCTAAAAGAACTTCAACTTCTAAAGTTGGGTTACCACGAGAATCTAAAATCTCTCTTGCTTTTACGTCGCTAATCAACATGTTAGTAATTTTATTATTTGTTTAACTTACTTATGTACGTTATAATTTTCTGAAAGGTAAACGCAGTGCCCTCTAAATTGTTTCAACAATTGGGTAAGATTAATGGATAATTAACTCTGGATATAGTCGCTGGTTTACAAAGTTTGTAAGTTACTAATTTTTACGCCGAATTGCAATGTTACAAGCAGTTGGTATAGCATTTGATCTTTATCGGGTGTAGTATTAAACCAAGCCTAAGTAACCCGAATGAAAGTTAAGAAAGGTGTTGATTGTAATGGCTTTACAACTTTTTACCGGGGGCCGGTTTTTGAAAAATACCTTGTACTTTATTTTAATTACTTCTTTTCAGATAAGCATTATTCTTACGGAAAGAAGCTTGCATTACTTAAATTTTATGATCTTCTCGTAAAATGTCAAAAACAAGTCCGGTTGCATCGCCAACAACCTGCCGGCAAATCAGCTTATGGTGTTTTCTGTCTTTTACCTGTTGCTCTGATGCATGTTTAATTAAGAGCTGCCTGCAGTTTGATGTACCATGAACTTCTGTTACCAGTTTGTTTAATTCGCGTACCTTTTTGTAGCTGTGTAGTTTGGTGTCCATGTCTTTAGGGTCTTCGTTCCCGAAAGCCAGTCCTAAAACCATAAAACCTCCGGTTACAGCACCGCAAGTTTCGCGCAGGCGTCCCATTCCCCCCCCAAAAGTTGAAGCGATTCGTTTTGCTGTGGTTTTATCAAGCTTAAAATGGTCGGAAAAAGCAAGCAGTACCGATTGAGAACAGGCATAACCTTCATCAAAAAGTTTTTGTGAGTTTAAAACATATGTTTTTTTCAGGTCGTCTTTTTTCATGGCTGCAAAGGTATTAAAATCAAAAAATACACAAAGTTTTTTAACGAATCCTTTGATTTGTTTGTTGAGCTTCAATTTTCAAATGCGCATTTCATAAAAAGAAATATGTAATACCAATATTATCCTAAACTGAGCCTTATAATTTCATTTCTTTGAATTTATGCAGCGTTACAAAAATTCAACAGAACGTAGGCTATGCTTCATTTTTGTGCCTTGCCTAAATCCAAATATTCTAAAATTATTTAAGGCTCACATTGAAATAAAATTGGTATTACTAAAATCGTTTTTGGAATTATATTCTGAATTGGCTATGGAATAGTATGGTCAGTATATTCGAATAGTTTTATCAAGACAATATTTATATCGAGACGAAAATTAAATTTCATCAAGACAAAAATTTCGTTACGTCAAGACAAACCGAAGGAAACCCTGATTGTTTCCTTTGAAAATGCAAAGGAAGTTGGGGCAATTTTCTTCATGTATTAGTGGAAACAAAAAGCCCTGCCGGAAAATACCAGCAGGACTTGAAATATTTCGATTAACTGTAAATCAGAAATAATTAGGCTTGTGAAACTGCTACAGCAACTGCAACCGATGCACCTACCATTGGGTTGTTACCCATTCCGATCAATCCCATCATCTCAACGTGAGCAGGAACTGAAGAAGAACCGGCGAATTGAGCATCAGAGTGCATACGTCCCATGGTGTCAGTCATACCGTAAGAAGCAGGACCGGCAGCCATGTTGTCTGGGTGAAGCGTACGACCTGTACCACCACCAGAAGCAACAGAGAAGTATTTTTTACCTTGCTCAACACATTCTTTTTTGTATGTACCTGCAACCGGGTGCTGGAAACGAGTTGGGTTAGTTGAGTTACCTGTAATAGATACATCAACACCTTCTTTATGAAGAATAGCAACACCTTCGCGTACATCGTCGGCACCGTAACAATTTACTTCACCACGCAATCCTTCAGAGTAACGTTTACGGCTTACTTCTTTTACTTCGCCAGTGTTATAATCAAACTGAGTCTGAACGTAAGTAAAACCATTGATACGTGAAATAATTTTAGCAGCATCTTTACCTAATCCGTTAAGGATAACACGTAAAGGCTCTTTACGAACACGGTTTGCAAAGTTGGCAATTTTAATTGCACCTTCGGCAGCAGCGAATGATTCGTGACCTGCCAAAAGAGCGAAACATTTAGTTTCTTCGCGCAACAACATTGCAGCAAGGTTACCATGACCGATACCTACTTTTCTGTCGTCAGCAACCGATCCTGGAATACAGAAAGCCTGTAAACCTTCACCTAAAGTTGCAGCAATATCAGAAGCCACAGTCTGGCCTTTTTTAATGGCAATTGCAGCACCCACAATATAAGCCCACATTGCATTCTCGAATGCAATTGGCTGAGTATCTTTTACAATTTGGTATACATCTACACCTTTGTCGTCGCAAATTTGTTTTGCTTCTTCTACCGAAGCAATTCCATATGAATTTAATACAGCTTCAATCTGCTTAATTCTTCTGTCGTAACTTTCAAATAATGGCATAATAAATTCCTCCTATTCTTTACGTGGGTCAATGGTTTTTACAGCATCAGCAAATCTTCCGTAAGTACCGGTAGCTTCTTTAAGCGCTTCGTTTGCATCTTTACCCGATTTAATCATGTCCATCATTCTTCCAAGCTGAACAAACTCGTAACCAATAATTTCGTCGTCAGCATCTAAACCAATTTTAGATACATAACCTTCAGCAACTTCAAGGTAACGAGGGCCTTTAGCCGAAGTTCCGTAAAGTGTACCAGTTACACCACGTAAACCTTTACCTAAATCTTCAAGTCCTGCACCAATTGGAAGTCCACCTTCAGAGAAAGCAGTCTGTGAACGACCGTAAACAATTTGAAGGAACAACTCGCGCATTGCAGTGTTAATTGCATCGCAAACAAGGTCGGTATTCAATGCTTCCAGAATTGTTTTTCCGGGAAGAATCTCAGAAGCCATTGCAGCTGAATGAGTCATACCGGTACAACCGATAGTTTCAATCAATGCTTCTTCAATAATACCTTCTTTAACATTCAATGTTAATTTACAAGCACCCTGTTGTGGGGCACACCAACCAACACCGTGGGTTAAACCCGAAATGTCTGAAACTTCTTTGGCTTTAGTCCATTTTCCTTCCTGAGGAATTGGAGCCGGGCCATGATTTGCTCCCTGAGCAACGCAAATCATACCTGCAACTTCGTGTGTAAAACTCATATTCTAATAATTATATTTGATTTCGTTGTTGAAACAGTCTGACATTATTGTGTTTTCTGTTACAAGCAGTCGTTCTGTTTTAACGCGGCGTGAAAATATAAAATATTAGGTCATTTCGGTTTGCAGAATAGCTTATTCAAAGCCGTAAAAACTTTATTAACGTTAAGTTAAACTATTGAAATAAAGTACTTTGAGGTCTTTTTATTGATCACGGCCCATAATTCATTGATCTTCATTGACAGAATTGCTTCCGGCTATACTTTTCAGAATAGTATGCTGAATCGGAATTAAGTAAATACTGTGTTTTTGCGAATCGCTTTTTAGGTGTAGGTTTCCTGGTATTTATCTCCTTTTTTGTAACGTACCACGCTTAATTCCTGGAAAGTTATTAAACCCCCTTTTTTACTTTTATCGAGAAGTTTGTTCACGGCAGGAACAAATTCATCCAGTCTTTCCACGTTATCTACTATTTCAATAATTACAGGCAAGTCGCTTGATAAGGCAAAAATTTTCATGGTATGAATGGAATGACTGGCTCCAAACGACATAAGTCCTTTGTATACTGTAGCTCCTGCCAATCCCTGGTTTCTTGCTTCAAAAACAATTTCTTCAAACAAAAGGCGGCCATTTATTTTATCGCCTTCGCCTACATATATTTTTAGTATCCCATTTTTTTCTGAAGTTTTCATTGTATTGGTCTTTAATGATGGTTTAATATTTCTATTATTTACACGAAATTTGTAAGAATTGGTTTCAGATAGAATGGTAATTTAATACTGCCTTTGAACAAATCTGTAAAATGATAGCTGAAAGGCTGAGATAGTCAACTTTTAGAATTTTCTTTATTGAAGAATTGCCCGAACCAGAATCATTCCTAAATAAACCGCAAGCAAGCCAAAAAACAAACTGCCCCCAATGTTCCAGATAAATTGTCCGTAAGCCTGATCCTTTAACATGTTTAAGTTATTATATGCAAACGAAGAAAATGTTGTAAATCCCCCGCAAACGCCAACGGCCAGAAACATACGCCATTCGGCCCCAAGAAGATTTCCTTTTTGAGCCAGGGCAAATACAATTCCAATAATAAAACTTCCGGCAATATTGGCCACAAAAGTTCCCCATGGGAAAGTGGAAGACATGCCTTTTTCAACAAAAATTTGTACAAGATAACGCATAGCACTTCCCAAAAATCCTCCTGCACCCACAATTAAAATTGTTCTTAGCATTATTTTCAATTTAAGATATTACGAAATGGCAACTGTTTGTTAAATTTTTAACGATCTTTTCCAGAAGCACCAACAATCTGTTACTTTTAAAGTATCAAAAGTAATAAAAATGATTTCACGATTTTTCTTCATCCTGTTTTTAGGTCTTTTAGCGCTTTCTGTTTCATCGCAATCTGATTTTAACAAGGCAGTTCAGCAACTATTGGAAAAGCCCGATTATAAAAATGCTTCGGTTGCTATGCATATTGTCGAATTATCATCAGGAGAAGAGCTCTGTAATATAAATGCAAACCGGGTGATGATTCCTGCTTCAACCATGAAATTAATAACCACGGCTTCTGCATTTGAGATTTTGGGAAGCGACTATCGGTTTAAAACAAAAATTGCCAGCCGTGGTAAGCTAAATAAAGAAAATGAGCTAAACGGCGATCTTATTTTAGTGGGCGGGGCCGATCCTGCTCTTGGTTCTGAATATTTTCAGGATTATTATATGGATTTTCTAAAAAATTGGGCCGTGAAAGTAAAAGACTCAGGAATAAAAACTATTAAAGGAGACTTAATTTTAGATGCTTCGGTTTATGATACAGAGAAAGTACCGGATTCGTGGGTTTGGGGAGATATTGGAAACTACTATGGCGCCGGCCCCGATGCGTTTACGGTTTACGATAACATGTTCAGAATAACATTTAGTTCTCCAAAGAAAGTTGGAAAATTAACAAAAATTATCGCCACTTATCCTAAAATTGAAAAAATGGCAATGAGCAATGAAGTCTTGTCGGCCGATGATAATGTTGATAATGCCTATGTTTTTGGTGGACCGTTTGATAAAAACCGCATCATTCGGGGTACTATTCCGCGCAACAGAAAAGCATTTACTATTAAAGCTTCTATTCCGCAGCCGGAAGAAGTTCTGACCCGTGATTTTGTTGATGCGCTGACTAAAGAAGGAGTTTTTATTTTGGGAAAGATCAAATTTGAAAATGTTGATAAAAGCAACCTTAAAACTATATTTATTCAGGAATCGCCAACACTTGCTGAAATTGGAGAAGTATTGAATCACGAAAGTGTTAACCTGTTTGCCGAGCATTTTCTGAAACAAATAGCTGTAGAGGAAAATGGTATAGGAAATCGAAAAGAAGCGATTGATTTGGTGAAAGAATTTTGGGAATCGAAAGGCATTTCAACCGAATATCTTTTTATGGAAGATGGAAGTGGGTTGTCGCATTTTAATGCAGTATCTCCTAAATTTTTTACGCAATTAATGTCGTTTATGGTAAATAATAAGGCATTTGTAAATACGCTTCCTGCTGCTGGAGAAGGATCTTTAAAACGTTTTAATAAAACAGCGTTTCCGGGTAATACTCTGCAAGCCAAAAGTGGCTCAATGACGCGTGTATGTTGTTATGCTGGTTATTTAAAAACCGATGCCGGAAAAACTGTAGTTTTTTCATTTATGTTTAACCACTTTTCAGGATCGCATTCTGCCTTAATTAAAGAGATAGAGTATTTATTTACAAAGCTAAAAACCGAATAATAAATTATTAACTGGCTCAAAGCGGTGAACATGATTTTTACGAATAAAAAAACAGGAGCCCTTTCAGACTCCTGTTTGCAGATTTAATGTTAATGGTTTATCATTTATTCAATAATAGCTTTTGTATATAATATTGGCATTCAAACATAAATAATTCATCGCTGATTATGGACGATTTGTAAAAGGGATTCGTAAAGAATACAGAAAGGAAGGTAAAATGATGCGACAAACATAATTCTATTTGTTGGGAGTTGGCAGGAAATATTTTTGGGTAACTAATTTAAAAAGTATATTTACGCTTATTATCCATTCCAACTAAAATAATAATATGAATCGACTGGTATTTGTAGTTTTCTGCCTTTTTATATTTCACAATTTTTCATTTGCACAGTACGGACCCAATTACGATGAAAATAAAGTTCCGGAATTTGAGTTACCTAATCCGTTAAAAACGTTCAGAGGTAAAAAAGTTAAAAATGTAAAACGGTGGGAGAAGAAGCGCCGTCCAGAGCTGCTCGAATTTTTTACGCAGAATGTATACGGCGAAGTTCCCGGCGAGTTGAATATTTCGTTATATGAAGTCTTAGAACAGAGTCGCAATGCATTAAACGGAAAAGCGATTCGCAAGCAGGTTGAACTTACTTTCAAAAAAGATAATCACACACTCAGTTTTACAATTTTAATGTACCTACCCAAAAATGTGGAAACACCTCCATTGTTTTTGGGGTATAATTTTTATGGAAATCATACCATTTCAAACGATGTTGATATAATTATATCGGAAGCCTGGTCGCGCGATAATCCTTCATTCGGAATTGTGCACAATCAGTTAACAGAGCAGTCGCGCGGTGTACGAACTAATCGTTGGCCTTTAAATAAAATTATTGATGCAGGTTATGGTCTTGCCGTAATTTATTATGGCGAGGTTGATCCCGACAAAGATGATATGAGTGACGGAATACATCCGTTTTTTTATATCGATGATCAGCAACAGCCTGCCGATAATGAATGGGGGGCAATTGCTGCCTGGTCGTGGGGGCTTAGTCGGGCAATGGATTACTTTCAGAAAGATATTGATGTTGATGCATCAAAGGTGATTGTATTTGGACACTCAAGATTAGGAAAGACCTCACTCTGGGCGGGAGCTACCGATACTCGTTTTGCCGGTGTAATTTCCAACAATTCCGGTTGTGGAGGAGCTGCACTTTCGAAACGACGGTTTGGCGAAACAGTTTGGCGAATTAACCGAAGTTTCCCGCATTGGTTTTGCAGAAACTTTAAATATTACAGTAAAAGCGAAGAGGCATTACCGGTAGATCAGCACCAGTTGATTGCATTGATAGCACCTCGTCCGGTTTATGTTGCCAGCGCCGAAGAAGATAAATGGGCCGATCCGAAAGGAGAGTTTTTATCGGCTTTATATGCCAGCCCGGTTTATAAATTGTATGGAAAGAAAGGGATTACTCAAAAGAAAATGCCTGAAGTGAACAAACCTATTCAAAATACAGTGGCGTATCATATCCGAACTGGGAAACACGATGTTACCGATTTCGACTGGGAACAGTACATAATTTGGGCCGATAAGTTTGTGAAATAGAAACTTTAAGAACGGCGGGGGCGATCATTCTCTGTAATTGCTGATAGTAGTTAAACAATAGAAACTATAAGCTAAATCATATGAAATATATACTTTATTCATTCATAATTTTAGCTGCTTTATTTGCATGCCAATCAAAAAGTACCGATGCACCAAAGACACAAAAATTGTTTAATGGTGTTGATTTAACTGGATGGCATGCCGATGTTCCTGCAGCCGATTTAAATCCTGATATTGAAAAATCATTTATTATTCGCGATTCGTTACTGGTGAGTTTAGGTGATCCGCGTGGGCACCTGATCACCGATTCTGTTTTTCAAAATTACAGATTACAGGTTGAATATCGTTTTGCCGGAACTCCGGGAAATTGTGGTGTTTTGGTTCATGCATCAACGCCAAGAGCATTGTACAAAATGTTTCCAAAATCGTTGGAAGTACAAATGCAGCACAAAGATGCCGGCGATTTTTGGTGTATTGTGGAGGACATTGAAGTTCCGGATATGTTGAAACGACGCGGTCCGAAAGAAGAGTGGGGGATTACTGAAGGTAAAAAACGCAGAATTCTAAACCTGACAGACAATTCTGAAAAGCCTTTGGGAGAGTGGAACAGAATGGTTGTGGAATGTGTGGCCGATACCATTAAAGTTTGGGTAAACAACGATCTTGTAAACTATGGCTACAATTGCACTGCAGTAAAAGGACAAATTGCCGTACAGGCAGAAGGTTCTGAAGTTGAGTTTCGAAAAATAGAACTGACACCTATTAAAAAAACAACCCCTATTGACTAAACGTTAATTACAGAATAACAGATTACAAAAAACAGAATAAACTAAAGAGATTTACTTTTATGAGAAATACTAAATTTTTATCTGAACCAGGAAACCATACTTCTGGATGGTTAAATTGGTATAAAATAATTCAATGTTGTGTGTTGTTATTTTTTGCTGTTGAAATAGTTGGTGCACAAACAACAAGTAAAAACGATTCCTGTTTTTTCATACAGCTTTCCGATCCTCAGTTTGGAATGTTTAAACAGAACGCAAATTTTGAAAAGGAAACAGCTTTGTATAAAAAGGCAATTGATGGAATAAATGAACTTAAGCCTGATTTTGTCGTAATAACCGGCGATTTTGTTCACAACCAGAACTCGGAAGAACAGATAAATGAGTTTATACGGCTAACGGCTGCTGTTAATCCTTCTATTCCTGTTTATTATTCTCCCGGAAATCATGATATTGGTGTTACTCCTGACAAAGAAAGTCTGAAAAAATATCGAAAAAATTATGGAAAAGACAGGTTTGTGTTTTCGCATAAAGGTTCTTTGTTTATCGGATTTAATACCAGTCTGATAAAAGGGAAATTGGAAAAAGAAGAAAAAGAACAATACAAATGGCTTGAAAAACAACTTCGCAAAAGCGATAAGTTTAACAAAACGGTACTGTTCTGTCATTATCCGTTTTTTATTAAAAATGTTGACGAACCAACAGCTTATACAAATATTGATATTGAAGTAAGAAAGAAGTATCTCGATTTATTTGCCGCAAATGGAGTTGACGCGGTTTTTACAGGACATCATCATGATAATATACTAAATGTTTACGGCGATATTGAACTGATAACCACGAGTGCAGCCGGAATGCCACTCGGTAATGCTCCCTCAGGAATGCGGATAATTAAAATCTTCAATGATAAAATTGAACATGAATATTTTGGTTTTGATGAAATCCCGGTATCTGTAGAATTTTGACAATAGAAAAAATAAAGATCTTACATTCTAAAAGCGCGTTATTGGGTAAACTGAAAGCTGACAGGTTAGTTCTGAAAATAAGCTAAAACAAAACAGATGAAACGAACATGAAATTTAATCTGCGATATTTCACAAACAAGCATGATTAAATTTCATCGAGAGTTCCATACGTTGCAATTGAAAAATAAAAAATTTAAACGAATGAAACGAGCATACTAAAAAGTCTATCTAATACAGAGTGTTATAATTATGCGAGTTCCATCCGTCAACTGACGGACCGTTGAAAACAAACAATTTTAATAAGATGAAAAAAGTATTGTTTATTTTGATTGTGGCGTGTATGCTAACGTTTATTGCAAGCGAGAGTGAAGCTCAAAAACCTATAAAGCTGGCTGTTGCCGGAATGTCTCACGGGCATATTTCGTTTATTTTGGGAAGACCAGACAAAGGTGATTTCGAGTTGGTAGGAGTGTGCGATTCGGATAAGGAGTTAGCTTCTAATATTGCAGAGCGATATCAGCTAAAAGAAGATATTGTATATACCGATCTGGAAAAAATGCTGGACGAGGTTAAGCCTGAAGCCGTGGTTGCTTTTGGATCGATTTATAGTCACCTGGAGGTAGTAGAAGCATGTGCTCCCCGCAGGATTCATGTGATGGTGGAAAAACCTTTGGCCGTGAGTATGGCGCACGCCAAACGTATGGCTCATCTTGCTAAAAGTAATGACATTCATTTACTTACCGACTATGAAACATCGTGGTACCCTACAACCGCACAGTCTTTAAAAATGGTCAGCGAAGATTACATCGGACCTTTGCGGAAGGTAGTAATACATGATGGACACCAGGGACCAAAAGAAATTGGCTGCGACAAGTATTTTTTAAGTTGGCTAACCGACCCGGTTTTAAACGGAGGAGGTGCTTTGGTCGACTTTGGCTGTTATGGAGCAAATCTAATGACAGCACTAACGAAAGGCGAAAAGCCAATTTCTGTAACTGCAGTAACACGCCGATTTAAACCTGATGTTTATCCGGAAGTAGACGATGAAGCTACAATTATTGTTTCTTATCCTCAGTCGCAGTGTATTATTCAGGCTTCGTGGAATTGGCCGTTTAACAGAAAAGATATGGAATTATACGGAGTAAAAGGATACATAAAAGCAGATAATAAAAACAATATGCGAATACGGTTAATGGGGGATAAAATAGAAAATTCAAAACAAATTACTGCAGCCGATGTCGAAGTTTTCGAAGATCCGTTTTCCTATTTTGCTGCTGTTATTAACGGAAATATTCAGGTTGAACCTTTCGGATTGTATTCACTTGAAAATAATTTGCAGGTTGTGCGTATTCTGGATGCTGCCCGGCAATCGGCTAACGAAGGGAAAACGGTGTATTTAAAATAATTCATTCTCAATTTCAAACGTAATAATAGCAATGAAACAAGTCTTATTTTTTATAGTTTTAACTGTTATTGTAAATGTTATGTCAGCTCAAGTGCCATCGGTTCTCTTAGAAACAGAGAGTTTTGATGAGAAAGGAGGTTGGGTTGTCGATCAGCAATTTATACCTTCGATGGGATCGCCGTATTTGTTAGCGCACGGTATGGGAAAACCCGTTGAAAATGCAAAAACAAGGGTAACTTTTCCTGAAAGTGGTCGGTACTATTTTTGGGTACGTACAATGGACTGGATTCCGGACAGACCGGAAACTCCCGGTATTTTTAAGGTGATTTTTGATGGTAAAGAGTTTGATAAAACTTTTGGCGTAAATAATGGCTGGCAATGGATTAAAGCAGGAAAGATTAATGTAGGAAATTCGAAAAAAATAGAGATAGAGTTAAAAGACGAAACCGGTTTTGAAGGACGTTGCGATGCTATTTATTTTTCGAAAGATAAAAACGATTATCCTCCGGTTGAGTTGGAAAAAATGACTAGTTGGAGAAAAGAGAAGTTAGGTATACCTCCTCCAATAATTGAATCGGAATTCGATTTGGTAATTGTGGGGGGAGGATTGGCAGGTTGTGGAGCAGCAGTGGCTGCAGCGCGTCAGGGATTAAAAGTGGCTCTGATTAACGACCGGCCGGTGCTTGGCGGAAATGCAAGCAAGGAAATTAGGGTACACACCGAAGGACTGGAATTTTATACCATTGTGCAGGAGTTGAGTACAGAGCATTATCCAAATGGCGATGCTGAAGCAATATTAGCCAACGATACTATTGAAAGTGTAGTGCGAGCCGAAAAGAATATTTCAGTTTTTCCGAATACCAGGGCTTATACCGTTCATAAAGATGGAAATAGAATTACCAGCGTAGATTGTTTCAACACCCATACCCATAAAGAAACACGTTTTGAAGCACCTCTTTTTGTGGATGCCACTGGCGATGGATGGGTTGGTTACTGGGCTGGCTGCGAAGTAAAAATGGGTCGCGAATCGAGGAATGAATATAACGAAACATTAGCTCCCGAATTACCGGATTCCATGACCATGGGTAATTCAATTTTGTGGAATTCTGTAAAAATTGAAACGCAGAAAAGCACTGATTCTGAAAACAAATTGCAAGTTGGCTGGCAGGAAGTTCCGTGGGCCATGGATGTGGCAAAAGATTACAAAGCAAAACGGGGAGAGTGGTTTTGGGAGTACGGATTGTTAATGAATACGATTTACGATGCAGAGGCAATTCGTGATCATTTATTTCGTGCTATATACGGGAATTGGTACAATGTAAAGCAAAACCCTGAAAATGCAAACCTGAAATTGAAATGGATGGCATATGTTGCCGGGAAACGAGAATCGCGAAGAATTATTGGAGATTATATATTAAAAGAAAGTGATGTTATTAACCGGCCTGATTTTGAAGATGGTTTTGTAGAAGAAGTTCGGTCTATAGATATTCACTATCCTCGTGGCGGGAAATATGACTTCCTGACTGAAGCAGATTTTACAAAAGTTGAACAATATAAAATCCCGTATCGATGCTTGTATGCAAAAGATATTGATAATCTGTTTATGGCTGGGCGTTGTTTTTCTGCAACTCACGTTGGTTTAGGTAGTCCGCGCGTAATGCACACTACAACACAAATGGGAGTGGTTGTTGGTTATGCGGCAGCTGTTTGTAAAGAGAATAATTGTTTGCCACGCGATGTATACAGATATCATTTAGATATCATGAAAGAGCGGCTGGACAAAATTAAATCGGGAGCTAAATTTGAACATTAACCAGAATCATTTATTTACTTTCTGGCAAACCAGGTTTTTATAAAAGGCTGGAATTTGT
Source organism: uncultured Draconibacterium sp. (assembly GCA_947492175.1). Lineage (GTDB taxonomy): Bacteria > Bacteroidota > Bacteroidia > Bacteroidales > Prolixibacteraceae > Draconibacterium. Next base: position 32,241 of record CANLMQ010000016.1, read on the forward strand.
CCTTTTTTTTCTCATTATTTTTATAGTATTTGTGACTTAATGTATTGTTGGTTCACTTATTTAGTGCCAACAAATAATGTTTTTATCAACTATTCTGGTACTTTTTAAATATGAGAAAAGAACTGTTATCATTAAGTGTCGTGTTTTTCCTTATTGTCGGTGTTAATAATAGTATTTTGGCTCAGGATGCAAGTCCAGGCCCTGTGTTCAAGTCGATGGGATATGTTTACGATGTACCTGATGCCGATTTTATTCCGGATACAAACCAAGTGTTAAAAGCAGTTTTTGATATTGAGCGTTGGCAGGATGATTCTTCAGAGCTAAATCCATTGATTAACAGCCTTCATCGATATATAAACATGCATGTGCGTAAGGGATTCCCACTCAAAAACATTCATTTGGCTTTTGTTCTTCATGGAGTGTCGGGAAAAGATGCATTAACAAACGAAGCATACAAAAAGCGTTACGGTGTTGACAATCCCAATACCGAACATATAAAAGCTCTGGCAGAAAAAGGAGTGCATATGTACATTTGCGGACAATCGGCAAACTATTACGAGTATGAAAAAAGTGAGTTAATGCCTGAAATAAAATTAGCTCTGTCGGCAATGACAGTATTGACGGTATATCAGGCAGAAGGATATTCTTTAATACGTTTTTAATGGAGTGTGCCCTAGGGCAGTTGCGATTTGAATAAACAGTAAATTTCATATTTTATGATTTTGCTAAACTAATATTAAAACTAAAAATCTTACTACTTATGAAACATGTATTTCTAATTGTATTATGCGTATTTACCATGCAGTTTGTTAAAGCAAAAGATCCTACTAATCCATTGATTATAACCAACCATATTGGATACGAAAAAACGGGGTATAAACAGGCTGTTATCCTGGGGTTTGAAAATGATAACTTTGAAAATTTCCAGTTAATTGATTACTATTCAAACAAAGTGATTCTTTCGGGAAAAACAAAAGCGGCCGGCAAGGTTGACAACTGGAAGAATTGGCATTTTTGGACGATTGATTTCTCAAGCATCAAGGACGAAGGGAAATACATTATAGAATCGATTTCTGACGGAAAAAAATACACTTCGTATCCTTTTCGCATACAGGAACAGGTGCTCGAGCGAAATACGATTTCTGATATCGTTTATTATTTCAGGGGGCAGAGAGCAGTTGGGCTATTTGAACAAGCAGATGCCAATGTTCCGGTTGTGAAACACGATGGCGAGAACGAGACAGAAGTAAAAAGAATTGATGCCCGGGGAGGTTGGGCTGACGCTACTGGAGACTACTCAAAAGTTTTTTCTCATTTATCAAATTCTGAGTTTTTTAATCCGCAACAAATACCACTTACTGTGTGGACTTTGTTTAAGTCGTATGAGGAGCTTTGCCGCAGAAATGAAAAGGGATTTGCACAGGTGAAAAAGCGTATGATCGACGAAGCCATATATGGTGCCGACTATCTGGTAAATTCAAAAATTCCGGGTGGTTCTTTTTACCGGTCTGTGTCGTGTTGGGGAAAAAAACTGCCCTCAGACAGGAAAATCCATCCAGTAAACCGTGAAATAAACGAATACAATACGAACTTTCGCGAAGGAGCAGGAGTAGCAATTGCAAGTCTGGCGTTGGCAAGCACGAATGAGTTTCATGGAATATATTCGAATGAAAAATATCTTGAAACAGCAGAAGAAGCCTTCGACTTTTTGGTGAAAAACAACCAGCGACTTGTTGTTGGAGGAAAGGAGAATATGGTTGATGACTATTGTTCGCTTATTGCAGCAGTTGAGTTATATAAAGCTACCAACAATCCAAAATACAAAGCTTTTGCCAACAACAGAGGGGAAATCCTTATGAATAGACTGGTTTCGAATAATAAGTACAATAATTACTGGAGGGCTGATGATGGTGACAGACCTTTCTTTCATGCAGCCGATGCCGGATTTCCTGTGGTAGCGTTGTTAAATTATTCTGATATTGCAGATGAAAATGTGAAGCAAAATGTTTTATCGGTTGTAAAAAAATCGCTGGAATTTGATTTTGCTATTTCCGAGGAAGTAACAAATCCGTTTAACTATACACGTCAGTATGTTCAGCATAAGGATGGAAAAAGAGAGTCGGGCTTTTTCTTTATTCACGATTCGGAAACAGCTCCCTGGTGGCAAGGCGAAAATGCACGCCTGGCATCAATTGCTTCAGCAATGAAGCTGGCAACAAAATATTTTTCCGACGATAAAAAATTTGTAGGCAAGCTTAGAAAATACGCAGTCAGCCAGCTAAATTGGATACTTGGATTAAATCCGTATGATGCCTGTATGTTGGAAGGATCGGGGCATAATAATCCGCAGTATTTATTTTATGGCTCGTATGAATACAAAAATGCGCCGGGAGGTATTGTAAATGGGATTACTGCGGGCCTGCACGATTATCACGATATTGATTTTGAAAAAGGGTATGTTGAAACCGGGAATGATGATGACTGGCGCTGGGTTGAACAATGGTTGCCTCATGCTTCATGGTTTATGTATGCTGTTTCGCTAGAATAAATTTTACAAAGACTGTGCTTTTGAGCTTGCATTAAAAGCACAGTTTTTCTTCTAGAAAAGCACAAAAAGTAGATATAAGTGCAAAATACGCTGAATAAATAGCAAAATACGGATTAGGATCAGGATAAAGGAATTACTTTTTTCTAAAAGATAATAGGGGATTTTAATCTAAACAGTACATATACATAATATCATACTTTTATATAGGTAGTTGTTGTCAGTATGTTTAAAGAGGATTAATTGAAATAAGTATAAAGTAGGTAACTTTATAAAATTTAGGTTGGAATAGGGTAGGAAGCATCTTTCTTATGGAAGATGTTTTTTGTTATAGTTGCTGTATAACAGTTCGATAGAGTCGTGAGTTTTATAAATATTGTCAAAATTTCTATTATGTTTGAGTTGAAATACTGATTAAATATTGATAAATCAAAATGAAATAAAATTACTACAAAACCTGGCGAAAGGCGATTCTATTGCTTTTGCACATATTGTTGATGTGTATCAGGAACGTTTATTACATTTTTCTTTCCATTACCTGAATAATCTTGAGATGGCAAGGGATGTTGTTCAGGATGTATTTTTTATTATTTGGGAGGACCGCGAAAAATTTTACAAAGTAAAAAATCTTTCATCGTGGTTATTTACACTAACTAAAAACCAGTGTTTGAAAAGAATTGAACGTCTAAAGGTAAGTCAAAATCATTTAAGTAAACTACAACACAAGAATTTGAATCTTATACAAGATTCATTAAATCAGTTGGATACATCTCCCCTTATTTTTAACGAAATTAATTCAATAATTAAACAAACTTTAGCAAAACTTCCTTCTCAATCAAAGCGAATTTTTGAAATGAGCAGGTTTGAGGATAAAAAGAACCGTGAAATTGCAGAGGAACTTAATATCTCAATAAAAACAGTGGAAGCTGGTATTACTAGGGCGCTAAAACTGCTTCGTCCGGCACTAAAACATTATTTACCAATTGTTTTTCTATAAAAAAACACAAGAAGTTATAGGGTAATTGTCTATTAACAGTACTTACTTATAAAAGTACAACAGAATGAACAGGGAAACTCTATATAAATTCACATTAAATAAATTAACCAATGATCGCGAAATTGAGAAGGTTATAAATTGGATTGAGAGTTCAGAAGCAAATAAAAAGGAATTTGAAACTTTAAAAAACCTTTGGGCAATATCGGGATTTGCAAACTATAGTTCATATGCGGCGGAAAAATCCGGGGAAGTGTTATCCCTTCCTAAAAGAAGAGTAAATCTAGCATTTCTGACAAAATATGCAGCCATTTTTATATTCGCATTTTTAATAGGTGGAATATCTGTCTATCTACTGGAGAATAAAGAATCGCACACAATAACCTGGAACGAAATTATTGTGCCGGAAGGAGAAAGTGCAGAGGTGTATCTATCAGATAATACTCACGTTTGGTTAAACTCAAATACCAAATTACTTTATCCGTCCAGATTTAAGGGTAATAAACGGGATATTAAATTAAGCGGAGAAGCTTATTTTGATGTGGCACATAATTCAAAAAATCCTTTTTATGTTCATACTACAGAGTTAACAGTGGCTGTGAAGGGTACCAGCTTTAATGTTCAGGCGTATGACAACGATAAAAAGATAAATGTAACCCTGATAGATGGAAAAGTATGTCTTCAAAATCCAGATGGACAAGTTGTTTCGGAGCTTTCTCCGGGTGAGAATGCGCGATATGATTTAACAAAAAGAAATATATATGTTAGTAAGGCTAACACTGAATTTTATACTTCCTGGAAGGAGGGGTATTTGGTCTTTAAAGATGCAAAATTAGAAGATATCGTCAGAAAATTTGAGCGATGGTATAATATCACGGTAACTTTTGACGATGAGGAAATTAGACAGATTGAATTCACGGGTACAATACTCAAAAACAAACCGATTGACCAGATTTTTGATATTTTAAAATATACCGCCGGGATAGATTACTCAATTGAAATCATTAATAACAAACCAAGTATAATTCATTTAAAAAAGAAACCAATGTAGTATTAAAAAAATGGTCGGAAAATATTGCGAGTATTTCCCGACCAGGATCTATTTACAATTAAAGTCTTCTGCGAGAAGATAATTACTAATCGTAAACATTTCAAATTTATGAAAAAAAATTTTGATTATCGCAACCTGCCTTGGTTGCAAAAAGGATTTAGGATTATGAGAATTACTATTTTTCTATGCCTAATTGGTGTTATTCAGGTTGTTGCCATTCCCTCTCTGGGGCAGGTGAAAATTGACCTGAGTATGAAAAACACAACTATTGAGGAAGTATTGCAAAAAATGGAAGAAAGTTCAAAATTCCGTTTTTTTTATCGAAGTGAAGATTTAGATGGTAAGCAACTCATTGATATTGAGTATGTGAAAAAGACTGTGCCGGAGATTCTGGACGAAGTACTCCCTGAGTTACAGTTGAAATATGAAGTTTTTGACAATTATATTGCTATTAAATCCAAACAGAATGGATTTAACAGTCAGAATTCTACTCAGCAGCAATTGTTGATATCAGGAAAGGTAACAGACTCCTTTGGGGCACCTCTTCCAGGTGTTACAGTAGTTATTAAAGGGACTAAGCAAGGTACTATTACCGATGGTGAAGGAAAATTTACTATCCCGAATGTCTCTGCAGATGCAAGTTTGGTATTTTCATTTATGGGAATGAAAACACAAGAGATTGTCCTTTCCGGACAGTCCGTTGTGAGTGTATTAATGGAAGAAGATAATATCGGAATAGATGAAGTAATTGCAATTGGTTATGGTACTTTAAAGAAGAAGGATTTGACCAGTTCTGTAATTACCATTAGTCCCGAAGAAATGAACAAAGGGGTTGTACGGGATCCGGTATTAGCACTTCAGGGTAAAGTACCAGGATTAAACATTGCAAAAGATGGAAGCCCTTACGGAGGAGCATCTATTCTGTTGCGTGGAGCTTCTACTTTACGGGGATCACAATCTCCTATTTATGTTGTTGATGGTATGACCAATGCTGTTATGCCTCCTATTAATGATATTGCTTCGGTTGATATTTTAAAGGATGCATCTGCAACCGCTATTTATGGTTCACGTGCTGCCAACGGTGTAATATTAATTACTACAAAACGAGGACAATCAGGGAAACAAATTATTTCATATAACGCCTATGTTGGGCTTGAGACAATTTCAAATAAAATTGATATGCTTTCGGCTGACGAATACCGATCCTATTTATCCAGTAATGGATTGAGCCTTAATCCGGAGGATGAGTTGAATGCTAATACTGATTGGCAGGATGAGATGACCAGAGTGGGAATTTCTCATAAAAATAACATATCAATAAGTGGAGGTAACGATAAAACAACATATATCTCCAGTATTGAATATTTTGAGCAGGAAGGAATAATAATTGGTACCGGTTTCGACCGATTAAATATGCGTGGAAGGATTGAACAGTATGGATTTAAAGACAAATTGAAATTGCAGTTTCAGTTAGGTGGAGTTATAAGTAATTCACAAAGGCTTCTTAATGAAGATGAAACATTACTTAATATGCTTCAGTTCCAGCCGACATATACTGTAAAAAATGAGGATGGTTCTTATTCCGAAAGAGTTTCTACATCTCCATACAATCCTGTGGCTTTAGTTAATCAGCATGATTATGATGTTACAAGTAAATCAATGTTTGGAAATGCCCGTGCTGAATTAAATATTATGGATGGGCTTGATTATGTATTAAATACTTCCTTCAATACCGGTCAATCTAACTCAGGGCAATATTATTCCAAAAACTCCAGGGTTGATCAAGGAAGTAACGGAAGAGCAATACGTTCTTCTTATGGAAGTGAGAGTAAACTTCTGGAAACATTTGCTACCTATAGCAAAGATTTAGAGAACCAGAGCTTTAAGTTTATGGCGGGATACTCATGGCAGGAAGATAAGTCGGGAGATGGCTTTCAGTCTTCAAATATTAATTTTGTTTCAGATGATTTAAAATATAATAATCTCGGGATTGGAAGTGGATACGATGGTTATGTTGTAGAATATGGTACAACTACAATGAGAACTTTACGTATGATCTCAGGTTATGCCCGCTTAAACTATGAATTAAAAGACAAATATCTGTTACAGGCAACAATTCGTAGAGATGGTTCTTCAGCATTTGGAGAAAATGAACGCTGGGGAACATTTCCTTCTGCATCGGTAGGTTGGCGTGTTATGGAAGAACCGTTTATTAAGAATATGAATTTTTTTGATAATCTAAAGTTGCGCGCAGGATATGGAGAGAGCGGTAATTCCATGGGATTTGATCCTCTTATTAGCATATTGCGTTATGGGTCTGGTGGCAGCTTTTATTATAATGGAGCATGGTTGACAGGTATTACTCCCACTCAAAACGAAAGCCCTGATTTAAGGTGGGAACGTACAAGCATGCTTAATTTTGCGTTGGATTTTGCATTATTAGATGCAAGGTTGAGCGGTACGGTTGAATACTACAATAAAGTTACCAGCGACCTTATTTGGGATTATGAAGTTCCTGCCACTCAATACTATGTTAATGCAATAACCGCAAATGTAGGTGAAATTGAAAATAAAGGATGGGAAGTTTCGCTTAGTGCCTCACCGGTATTAACGAAAGATTTTACCTGGACTACTTCTGCAAATGTTTCGTTTAATAAGAATAAAATTGTTTCGTTATCGAATGATTTATATCAGGTTGAATATATTGATGTTTACGGAGTTGGACAGCATGGGCAATCAGGTAACAGGGCTTTCCGAGTACAAGAAGGGTATCCGATCGGACAATTCTGCCTTTGGGAATATGCTGGTGAAAACGAGGACGGGATATCTCAATTTGTAGATAGTGATGGAAACCTGACCATTAATCCGTCTACCTTGGATAGAAAAGTTACAGATGAAAATGCTCAGCCTAAAGCAATATTTGGATGGAATAATACATTAACATACAAAAATCTTTCCCTTGATTTTCTTTTCCGCGGCGTAACTGGTAACCATATCCTGAATGTAACAGCAGCCGATTTGAACTATCCTTCAGAAGTTGTTCGTTACAATGTTTCAAAAACAGCTCTTAACGAAGCAGTAAATAATACCCGGGCTAATTATACTTCAACCCGATATCTTGAAAAAGGGGATTACCTGAGGTTGGATAATATAACCTTGTCGTATTCGCCTAAATTGTCATCTGCTTATTTTCAGAAATTAACAATCTACACTACGGTTAATAATGCATTTGTAATCACAAACTATTCAGGAGTAGATCCTGAAGTTAATATAGGAGGACTTACTCCTGGTGTCGATGATGCGAATTTAAATCCACTGTATCCAAAAACCCGCTCTTTTGTACTGGGCTTAAGTGTTGATTTTTAATTATTAACCAATGAAAAAATTGAAAGATATGAAATTTATATATAGAAGCATTTCGTTAGTTGCTTTAACGCTACTATTATTTGTTGGGTGTACAGACCTGGAAGTTCCGGTTGAGTCTGAACTAACTTCGGGAAACTTTCCTAATACAGAAGAAGATTTTATTGCAATTGCAGGGCCGGCATATAGGTTTTTGCATTATAAATTTTTCACGATTAATCAAATCTTGGTGCAGGAATTAATGGGTGATATGGCCATATTAACAGCAAATGGCGGAAACTGGTACGATGATGGCAGGTATGAGAATTACCATCTTCATACTCCATCTCCTGATCAAAGATTTCTGAGGGAGTCATGGGCAGCCTGGTACAATGGTATTTCTAAAATAAATAGTATTCTTCCTTTATTTGAAGAAAAAGAGGAATCGGAAGCAAGGGATTTGGCCATAGCCGAACTGCGAGCTTTCAGGGCATATTTGTATTTTATTCTTCAGGATAATTGGGGAGGAGTTCCAATAGTGACCGAATTTGGACCGGAAGTTGAGTTAAAAGGCAGGGATAGTAGAAAAGATGTTTGTAGTTTTATCGAAAGTGAAATTCTTGAAGTTTTACCTGATTTGAGTACACAAACCGGAGTGGCTACTTATTCAAGGGTGACGCAATGGGCAGCTTATGCTTTGTTAGCTAAACTTTATATGAATTGGGAAGTCTATACTGGCGAAACAGGTAGATGGAATGATGCTGTAAATGCTTGTGATAAGATTATTGCAGAGGCACAATCTAATGGCACGATTGCCCTTGATGAAGATTATCTGGCAATGTTTTATCCAGATAATGGGCCGCATATTAAAGATTTCTTATTTGCAATTCCCTGCGATGGTGTTCATATGAAAGAACATATTCCGGCTCGCTATTGGCTTCACAGGGGACTTCGTTATAAATACGAGTTACCATTTAATCCAAGCGGATGCGTTAAAGCATTACCTGAATATTACGATAAGTTTGTTGCCTGGAACGATAATGATGTTAGGAAAGAAATATGGCTTACCGGAAAACAATACATGTTTGATGGCACTCCTATTATTATAGAAACCACCAACTCTGGTCTTGATGACAGATATAATGGTCCGGATCCTGATGCTCCGGTTAGTTATCATCTTGAATTTACACGTGAAATTGAATTTCGGAATGTTGAAACTTTTGATACCGGGAATGATAACCTGGGAAAAGCTGTCGGTTATCGTTGTAACAAATTTTATCCTGATAAAAACTCCATAACAAGGAATCAAAACAATGATTTACCTATTTTCCGTTATGCCGATATTTTATTAATGAAAGCAGAAGCAATATTAAGAGGAGCTGGTGCCACTATGGGGCATACTCCGGTTTCACTAGCCAATTTGGTTCGTGCCCGTGCTAATGCTACTCCTTATTCAACCCTTGATCTTGACGAGTTGCTTGATGAACGTGCCCGAGAATTTGCATTTGAAGGGTGGAGAAGGAATGACTTGATTCGATTTGGAAAATTTGAAGAACCCTGGGGTGTTAAATCAAGTACCGACATAAGGAAGAGAATACTTCCAATTCCGCAGGAGCAGATAAACCGAAATCCTTTGCTGGAACAAAATCCTTCTTATGAATAAGGAGTGAGTTAATTAGAGTAATTAAGTTTTTTTTAATGATGACCAGGGAAGGTAGATAACTATCTTTTCTGCCTCCCTGGTCATTTATGAAAGTGATTCTGGATATACAAAGTACCTGTCATTAAACCATAGATATAAAAATGAAACTAAATATTTTTGGCAAGTTCATTGTCACACTATTAATATTTTCTAGTTGTTCGGTAACCCGGGAAGAAAGTACCCCAGGTATTAAATCAAATACAAATTTTGTTAATCCTTTTATTGGAACAGCGACCGTTGGACATACGTACCCAGCGGCAACATTACCTTTTGCAATGGTCCAGGTTGGTCCGGATACCGGAGATCGGGGATGGGACTGGTGTTCAGGTTACCATTCTCAGGATAGTTCAATAAAAGGATTTTCTCACATTCATTTAAGTGGAACAGGTGCCGCCGATATGGGGGATATCCTTTTTATGCCAGTTATCGGAGAACCAGTTTTTGATCCTGGTAAAAAAGAAAATCCGGACACAGGTTATCGTTCACGATTTTCGCATGATTCAGAAATTGCAAAACCTGGATATTATTCAGTTAAGCTGGATGATTATAACATCTTTGCCGAATTTACTTCTTCTCCACGTGTAGGTTTTCATCGATATACATTTCCTGAAAGTAAAAATGCAGGAATGTTAATTGACCTTGATCACGGGATGGAAGATGTTACTGTTGAAGGTTCAATGACATTTGTTGATGATCAGACCATTACCGGATATAGAAATTCAAGTGGTTTTATAAAAGATCAACACATATATTTTTGTGCACGTTTCTCAAAACCGTTCGAAAAGTTTACCTCATTTGTTGATGGAGAGATTGGGAACAAAAAAGAATTATCAGGTAAAGTTTGTAAAGGCTTTGTACATTTTGGAACATCCGGAGATGAAATAATATGTGTAAAAGTAGCTCTTTCAACGGTTAGTGAAGAAGGGGCCCTGAAAAATCTGGAAAAGGAAATTCCTGACTGGGATTTTGATAATACAAAGGAAGAGGCTGATAGAATCTGGAATGAATGCCTGTCAAAGATTGATGTAGAGACAATTAACGACGATCAGAAGACGATTTTTTATACCGCACTATATCATTGTCTGGTTTCTCCAAACCTGGTAACCGATGTTGATGGTGCATATCGGGGGTGGGATGGCAATGTGCATGAAGGTAACAGTTTACAGGATTTTTACACCAATTTTTCGTTATGGGATACCTATCGGGCAATTCATCCTTTATATGCTTTATTGTATCCCGATAAAAACATTGATTTTATTAAGTCTATGTTACAAAAGTATAAGCAAACAGGACAATTGCCTATAAATGAATATGGTTCGAATGAAACGTATTGTATGATTGGTTATCATGCTGTCCCTGTTATTTCGGAAGCTATCCTGAAAGATCATAAAGGATTTAGTTATGAATTGGCATACGAGGCAATGAAATCTATTGCAATGGATGATAGCCGTGGGATAGGGTATATGAAAGAGATGGAGTATATTCCGAGTGAACTAGAGAGTAATTCAGTCTCAAAAGTGTTAGAGTATGCTTACAATGACTGGTGTATCTCGCGGGTTGCAAAAAAGCTGTGGAAAATGGATGATCATGCTTATTTTTCTAACAGAGCAAAATTTTTTAAAAATCAGTATGATATAACAACAGGCTTTATGCGAGGGCGACATGCTGACGGAAGTTGGGTAACTCCTTTTAATCCGAAATCTGTTTCAATTCTTAATCAGGGCGATTTTACAGAAGGAAATTCGTGGCAGTACAGTTTTTATGTTCCTCAGGATGTAAACACATTAATTGAATTAATGGGGGGCGATGAGAAATTCTGTACCAAATTGGATACTTTATTTAACACCGAGCCAAGCCTTGATAATGAAAGGGCATGGGATGTTACCGGATTGATTGGACAGTATGCTCACGGGAATGAACCCAGTCATCATATTGCATATTTGTATAACTATGCAGGTAAGCCGTGGAAAACACAGGAAGTGGTTAACGAAATTAAAATGACACAGTACAGCAGCTCAAGAGATGGATTGTGCGGAAATGACGATTGCGGACAAATGTCAGCCTGGTACATTTTTGGCTCATTGGGATTTTACCCTGTAACTCCTGGCATGGATTATTATGTAATTGGAAGCCCATCGGTAAAAAGTGCAAAATTACATTTACCAAACGGGAAAGAGTTTATCGTGAAAGCAGCAAATGTGTCAGAGAGCAATTATTATATTCAATCGGTACTGCTCAACGGGCAAAACTATACTAAATCATTTTTGAATTATAATGATATTCAAAAAGGCAGTATTCTTGAATTCAATATGGGAAATACGCCGCAAAAAGAATGGGCAATAAAATCTAACGAAAGGCCTTTTTCAAAAAATACCGATTAGCAGTATACGAAACAAAATCGTTATTGGCCTTACTTATATTTTGGGTATCTATCCAAATTATTTCATAAGGGATTTTCCCTCGGTGTTATGAAATTTCTTTGCTTGTATTTAGTTGTTTGTGAGATTGGTAATATGTTGTAATATACGTGATTGGAGGAGGTTTTTGAGAAAATATTTTAAGAGTAAAAATTTTAATGGATGTGAAAATAGCAGCATTCCGGTAAATATAAAAATATGATAAGAACATTATTTATAGTAATATTTTTTCTTCCTTTTTTAGCTGTTGATAAGGAGGAAAAACCTGTTGATTATGTCGATCCGTTTATTTGTACACAAGGAGATCACGGGCACTGGCATCCGGCAGCATTAGTTCCTTTTGGATTGGTAAAACTGGGCCCGGACACTTACCCAGGGAGTTTGACTGCTGACGGGGATTTCGCCCATTCCGGTTATGACTATTCGGATAAGCAGATACGCGGTTTCAGTCATTTTCGAAAAGGTAGCTCGGGGGGAACTGCCATTTGCGACCGGGCAGGTTTGCTTTCGATTATTCCGTTTGCCAACAAGCACAATGAGTCTTTTTTTAAAAGCCCTGTTGCAGATATCGATAAAACTTCAGAAAAAGCAAAACCAGGATATTATTCGGTACAGTTGGATAAGGAAGAAATTCTGGCAGAATTGACATCTTCAGTGCATGTGGGATTACATCGTTATACCTTCCCAAAAGGGAAAAATGCAAAATTGTATCTCTACGAAGGGAATCAGCAACGGTCAGTAAAAATCTCCGGGGCTCCAAAAGGGGCGCATGTTATCGAGGGAGAACAACAAACTTACTATGGGTCTATTTTTTTTACTGTCCATTTTAACTTGCCCATAGCCAATGTAAAAACCTGGAATGCCGAAATAATAAAAGATACAGACAATTTGTACAAACAGGATGCAGGAGGGTGGATTCTTGATTTCGGCGATCTGAAAGGGAAACAACTCCTCGTAAAAGTGGGGGTTTCCCATACAAGTATCGAGGCAGCCCGGAATAATCTGGAATCAGAATGCCCCCTTTGGAGCTTTGCTTCATTGCAAAAGAAATCAAACAACGATTGGAATGAAGTACTTAAAAAAATTATTGTCGAGGGGGATAAAGAGTATAAAACCATTTTTTATACGGCGCTTTATCATACCTGTTTCTTACCTGTAAATATGACGGATGTTGAGGGGACTTACCCCGGGCTTGATCTTAAAAACCACAAAGCCGACGGGTATATTCATTACGACAATTATGCTTTCTGGGACTCATTCCGGACTAAATATCCGCTGTACAGTTTGTTTCAGCCTGCCGTTTACCGTGATATTGTCAAGTCGCTGAGTAATATTTACAAACAGGCAGACAACTGGGATCCATTTCCGGACAGTGAGCATCCTCCACATGGAGAGAAAAGTTTCCTGGCACAAGGAAAGGACGGTTACCTGGTGACAAGTACGTGCCGGCACGAGCACATGATTATGGTTATGGCAGATGCCTATTTTAAAGGATTGTTTGACGTTGATGTTCAGGAGGTATATCCTTATTTAAAACAGGAAGTATTACTCCAGATGCCTGAAAAGTATGATAAAATTGGCTTCATTCCTAAACGTCCTGACCAAACGGGCGAATATTGCTGGGATAACTGGTGCCTGGCCCAGGTGGCTAAAGATATTGGGAAGCAGGAAGATTATCAGTATTTTATGAAGCGGGCTGATTATTGGAAGAATACCTGGGACAGTTCCATTAGGTATTTCCGTGCGCGGGCAGCTGATGGTTCCTGGCTCGATTTTCCTGAAGACCCGGCAATGAATCGTGAAAGGTACACTTACGAAGGATCCAAATGGCACTGGCGCTGGAATGTATTGCACGACATGCCCGCGTTAATCAGCGCTTTTGGTGGGGAAGAAGCTTTTGTAAAAGAATTGAGCTATTTCTTCGATAACGATTTATACACCGCCGGGAACCAGATTGACCTGCAGGCCCCTTTCCTGTTCAATTACAGCGGGGCGCCCTGGCTTACCCAGAAGTGGGTTCGTAAAATTCTTATGGAGCCCATTGTGCAAAAATACGGGACGCATGATTTTTTCCCTGAGCCCATTTTCGACAGGGTATATAAAACTACCCCGGATGGGTACCTGGAAGAGATGGATGACGATTACGGGTGCATGTCGGGATGGTTTGCAATGAGCGCCATGGGACTGTTTCAGGTTTGTCCGGGAGATCCGGTCTACCAGATTACCGCGCCCATCTTTAAAAGTGTAAAGATTGAACTGGATGATCCTGGTTATCCGGGTAAAGAATTTATAATCAAAGCCGCAAAACTGAGTAAAATCAATATGTATATCCAATCGGCCAGACTGAACGGGAAGCCATTAAATCGTTCCTGGATTTCCCACAAAGAACTGGTAAACGGGGGAGAGTTGATTTTTGAAATGGGGTCTGAACCCAACAGAAAGTGGGGAATAAACTAGCGACCAATTAATAATATAGTTAATATGGATTTAAACAGAGCTAAAATACTTTTATTGCTGTTCTTACTAGTACTTACAGTTTCATTTATAACAGTAACAAAATGCAATGCAACTATTGCACAAGCTTCGGTTGTTCCAAACGAATTCATTAAAGAGTGGATACTATGCGGGCCATTTGCGCCTGATTTTGACGGAAATGACAAAACCGGCCAGATACGTTACACAACCGACTTTTTGCAAGCTGCGGGAGGGGAAAAAGTGACCGGTTTTTTTGAAGGGCAGGAACTTTCTTTCCATGGGAAAAAATACCAGTGGAAAAAGTTTCATTCTGCTGAGCCTTATGTTGACCTGAAGTCGGTTTACGGAGAGTGCCCGTTTACAACGGTATATGCAGCTTGTGAGATTAAGTCTGAAAGTGATCGGGAGGCCTGGTTGGGAGCCGGGAGCGACGATGGTATAAAAGTCTGGCTGAACGGTAAAATGGTTTGGGAAAACCAGAGCAACCGGTTTGCCAGCCTCGACGAAGATATGTTTCCGGTAAAATTTAAAAAGGGCAGAAATTTTATCTTGCTGAAAATTATCCAATCTACAGGGGGCTGGGGCTTTTATCTGCGGTTTATCGATCCTGAATTGCGTCTGGCAGAACTGACCTCTATGTCGTTGCCCGGCGTTAATGCAGAAGAAACAGAAAAGGGCACACTTCGGGTGGTTATAGGTGAAAAATCCATTTATGCCGCGCAGGGGCACAAATTCGAATCCGATGTTATTCTTAAAGATACGGAAGGAAATATCCTTGTTTCTGAAAAAGGGGGTATAGGCCAACCTTTTGAAATCCCGGTAAAGGATTTAAAAGATGGTTTGTACCATATCCATGCAGACTTTCATTTAGGGGCTAAAAAACTGCCCCTTGAAACGATTTCCTATTACCACGGACAGAAAAGCGTCCGGTTGTCGGGCTACGAAGGAGACGGGCAAAAAAAATGCTTGTATGTGAAGGTTTGGGATAAAAATTTTAATGAGATTGAGGGCGCTTTGAATGAACTCAGTTCAGGAGAATATACTTTTTTAAGGCCGGATATCCGGGATGTCCGGTTTCAGGTATTATTGGATGTGCCGTCATTGGGACGCCGGTGGTTTCTCGTTGATAATAAAGGGTGGGGATATAATTTTTCAGTAGAAGAACCCTCCCGTTTGGATTTACCTCTGGAGGCGTTAAAGTGTCTTTCTGCCAAATTACAAAAGGCATTACAAAATCCGGAAGAACTACCGGAGTGGTATGAAAATTTTTTGAAAAATAAACTAAATTCTTTTGATCCGGAACAAGTAAATATCAGTCCGCAGGAGGTTTATGCGGCTTTGGAGCGGTTATCTGCCTGTAAATATAAACTCTCTCAAAAGTCGGGGTTTAATATTTGGGCGGCTTCAGCAATGGAAAAGATAGGCCGGGAAGAGCCTCTTCCTGAGGATAAACTGGATGCTGTGCATGTGGCATTAGCAAAAAATGAGTACGAAGCAGTTCAGGTAATTATTCGACCTGAAAAAGAGATGATTGAATGGGAGATAGAGGCTAGCTCGTTCACTTCTGAAAGTGGGGATGTGCTGGATGCATCGAACATATCTTTCAACAGGGTGGAATATGTTGAGGTGGAAATGCCGTCAAACGCGGCCGTAACTGTCCTTAACGATAAGTACATTAAAATTGCTAAGAATGAGGAATCATTCGGTACTCCAGGAATGTGGCCCGACCCATTGCCATTTATGGATGGGGCGTTTGATGCCCAGGCAAACAAAAATACACCGGTATGGATTACCGTTTATGCTCCGGCAGGTCAGCCGGGCGGTATTTACAGCGGAAAGATTGTAGTCAAATCAAAGGGGAAGGTGGTTTCAACGGTTCCCCTTGAGGTAGAAGTTTTTGGTTTTGTGTTGCCGGAAGCAACCAACACAGCAACAGCTTATGGAGTAAATGTTAACGGGCAATACCACGGGCCGCTGACAAGCGAACAAAACTCACAAGTTTACGACCTGTATACAAAATTTTGTGCTGCGCGTCGTATTACACCCTATGCCCCGCATCAATACGCCAATTTTAGTTATACGCTGGAAGGTACCCCCAAAAGAGCAGTCCTCGATTTTACAAAATTCGATGCAGCTATGGCAACCTGGCTTGATGAATTCAATTTAACGTCATTCAATATGGGTGGATTGCCGGGGGCTATTGATGGCCACTCCCGCTACACAGATGAGTATAACCGTTTGTTTACAGATATCTATTCACAGGTGCAGGAACATTTACGCGAAAAAGGATGGCTGGGAAAGGCTTACTGGTACTGGACAGATGAACCGGCAAAAGATAGTTACGCTGAGGTTAACAAAGGGCTGGAACTGTTAAAGTCGGCTTGCCCGGATATTCGCCGGTTGCTAACACTTCACCTTGAACCGGCTCCGGTCAATTATTTTTATGACAACGTAAATCTGTGGGTTCCCGTAATGGATTGGTACGATGTGCAAAAAGCCCGGGCCCGGCAAAAACTTGGGGAAACGGCATGGTGGTATGTTTGCTGTGTTCCCAAAGGGCCTTATCCCGGTAATTTTATTGACCATCCGGCTATTAATCACCGCATACGATATTGGATGATGGACAAATATGACGTTCAGGGAGATTTATATTGGCGTATAACTTATTGGGATCGCCACAATCCCTGGGAGCAGGCCATGTCTATAAACGATAAAGGTTCAGGAATATGGGGAAATGGCGACGGTATTTTGGTTTATCCGCCTCGCCGGGAAAAATCGTCGGTGCCAATTATTGAGCCGCCCGTCTCCTCCATCCGCCTGGAATGTATTCGCGATGGCCTGGAAGATAAAGAATATTTATTCATGCTTTCGGATATTGCTAACACTGGCTCACAACACAGCAACAGGGCAAAATCAGTCCTTCAGGATTCGCACGATGGTTTAGTACAAAGTATGACCTGTTATGAACAGAATGTAGCGGTATTGCAGGCAATCCGCTACAGGGCGGCACATATTATAGCAGGAGATATCTGAGGTTAATGATGGTAAAATATAATCGAATAAAATAGAACGATGAAAAACTGTAGTTCAAAAATTAACTGGGGAAATAAGCTTATTTTATTAGCTGTGGTCGTTATCTTAGGTGCTTGTCAACTTCCAAAGGATAATAGCCCCGAAGATTCCAGGGACAATATTGTTGTTGTCAACCACCGTGGCGCCAATCGTTTAGCTCCTGAATGTACTTATGCGGCGGCAAAAAAATCAATAGAGCATGGGGCTACTTATATTGAGATTGACATACGTCGGAGCAAAGACGGGGTGTACTATATTTTACATGACCGACAGCTTGATCGAACCACAAACGGTTCCGGGTTAATTTCTGAAACAGAATCGACCGTAATTGATACACTTGATGCAGGGGCTTGGTTTGCCCATAAATATAAAGGAGAAAAGGTTCCGCGGTTAAGGGAATTTCTTCAGTGGGTAAAAGGAAAGGCAAAAGTCTATTTCGATGTAAAAGATGTGTACCTGAAAGATTTTATCCCCATTGTGTATGAGTATGGTTTTGAAAATGAATGCTTTTTCTGGTTCTCTGATTGGGATCTTGCTAAAGAATTCAGGGTGGCGCATCCGCACCTGGCATTAAAAGTAAATGCATATTCTGTGGAGGCGCTTGATTCATTGAAGCGAATCTATAATCCGCAAATTATTGAATGTTCAGTGGATAATCTAACGAAAGAGTTTATGCATTCATGCCGGGAAAAAGGGATGAAGATTATGACCTGGATTCCGGGCAATGATTGGGGCCCTACTGTATGGCTATTGACAAGAAGGTTGATATGGTAAACATTGATAATCCTGATGTTTTTGAAGGGATGCTGAAAAATAAAGGAGAGGTAAAAGGGTATAAGCTGATTGCCCATCGGGGTGGTATTGTAGAAGGGAAGTACAATGAATTTGATCCTGCTTCAATTCAGGCTGCCATTGATCAGGGATATTACATGCTGGAGATCGATGTCAGGGAGACAAAAGATGGGGAACTGATTGTTAACCATGACGATAATTTTAACCAGTTTTTTAATGACCCACGCAGGGTAAGTGAGATGACCTGGACGGAAATCAGAAAATTAAAATCAGAAAACGGAAACTATCATCCGCCATCCTTTGAACAGGTGGCAGAAATGTGTGCCGGAAAAGTAGAAATGATGATAGATGTGAAAGCCGATAACTCATCCCCTGAATTTTACCGGAAGCTTGAAGAAATAATGGAGAAATATAATTTGCTTGAAGGAGCATATTTTATCGATAATGAAGCCAGAAAGTATTTATGGGGGAAAGCCAAATTTATGATCCGGGCTCCCGAGGCCGGTTTAATCCGTAAGAAATTTGAGAACGGAGAAGATGTTTCCTGTCATTATTTTCTGTTTGATGCAGGAACACGGTTAACCTCTTCTCTGGTTAAAATGTGCCAAAAAGCAAATATAACCGTGGTTCCTTCAGTGAATTTTGGTCACTACCATTTTGAGGATGCAGGAAGAGGGGCCAAACGCGACATTGAATTTTTAAAAGCCTGCGGGGTGACAGAATTTCAAATTGATTCTGATTTTGATGCTTGGTTACCAACTAAATAGGACTTCTAAATAATAATAGAATAAAATTGAAAGACATGAAAAAAATGATTGGATTGTTCGGGGTGATAATGATAATGTTTTCACTGCTTTCGTGGGATCAAGGGAATATATCAACCCCTGTGTTGAGGTTTAATGATGATGGGAAATTTAAAATAGTTCAGTTTACCGACATACATTATCAATATAATTCTTACAGGTCAGACAGTGCTCTGGCAATAGTAAATACTGTTATTAAAAATGAAAAACCCAATCTGGTTGTATTTTCAGGAGATGTGGTATGTTCCAAAAACACCCGTTTGGCCTGGGAATCATTTTCAAAGGTTATGATAGAAGCCAAGGTGCCATGGGCTGCGGTTTTGGGAAATCATGATATTGAGTATGAAATGACAGGGAAGCAGATAATGGAACAAATTGAAGGGCTTCCATACAATCTAACAGTAAATGGACCAGATAATATTTCAGGTAATGGTAATTATGTAATAGAAATACGATCCTCTAATAATTCTAAAACCGCTGCTGTACTTTATTTCCTTGATTCTCATTCAGGATTAAATTCGGAAGCTGGTCTGGGGAGTTACGATTGGGTTAAATTTGATCAAATAGAGTGGTACAGAAATAAAAGTAGTATACTAACAAAAACAAATGGAGGAAATCCATTTCCTGCTCTTGCATTCTTTCATATCCCGCTTCCCGAATATGAGGAGGTTCTTAATATTAGCACTACAGTAGGCGAACAGAAAGAATCAGTTTGTTCTCCTAAAATTAATTCAGGTTTGTATACCGCAATGCTTGAGTCGAAAGATGTGATGGGGACATTTGTCGGACATGACCATAACAATGACTATATAGGCTGTTTAAGAAACATTTGTCTTGCATACGGGAATGTAACCGGTCGTCAGTGTTACGGAGATATTGGTCGGGGTGCAAGGGTAATAGAGTTGTATGAAGGTGAAAGGAAGTTTGACACCTGGATACTAAAAATGTATGAATGCAATCGCGATTTAGATACTTGGAAACCTATAGATATAAAGGAGCGAAAATATTTTGTTACATATCCGGATTCATTTATCGGGAACTAGTATTTGCTTAAAACAGTTATAAACGAATAGAAATAAATATGTTATGTCTCGTTTCTTGAAACCACATTCACATAAATCTTTGTTGGCGAAAGAATAGATTGATTCTGGTCAAAATATGTTATGGGTAATGTTTCTCACAGAAACAATAAAAAATATTTTTTGCAATTAACAGAAAGGAACTCAAAATGAAAATACAAAAATTGATTAGCGTATTTATTATTGTTTTGTTTAGTTCTGGGGCGCTTTCAAGCTTTGGGCAGGCCGGAAATGTTATTGAACTTGGCCAAAACAGGGAATTATTTGTTGATTATTATTTAATTGACCAACTCGATAACCTTACATTGATAATGCACGAACCTCGTGATGAAGGCCCGGTATTATATTTTGATAAGCCCTGGGAAGGTATCATGTGCGGATATGCAACGATCATCAGTGAAGATGGGCTTTATAGGTTTTATTATCGGGGCTCCCCAGCCTCTGGAAATGACTATTCTGGTGAAGAGGTGACTTGTTATGCTGAATCGGATGACGGGATCACCTGGCGAAAACCAGAACTGGGACTTTTTGAAGTAAATGGTTCTAAAAAGAATAATATTGTTCTGGCTGACGCAGCACCGGTTACACATAATTTTAGTCCATTTCTGGATACCAGTCCTAATGCCAAACCGGGTGAACATTATAAAGCTTTGGGAGGTAATAAAACCAGTCGGTTGATGGCTTATGTTTCAGAAGATGGTATTCACTGGAAAAAAGTGCAGGACAAACCTGTTATTACGGAAGGCAAATTTGATTCCCAAAATGTCACTTTCTGGTCTGAAAGTGAAAATTGTTATGTGTGTTATTTCCGTACCTGGTCGGGTGGCGGATGGGACGGATTTCGCACAGTTAGTCGGGCAACGTCTGAGGATTTTATTAACTGGACTGAGCCGATTCCCATGACATTTGGCAATACGCCCATGGAAGAACTTTATACTCAACAAACCCATCCATATTTTAGGGCGCCGCATATTTACGTTGCCATAGGCGGAAGGTTTATGCCACATAAGCAGGTTCTCACCGAAGCTCAGGCAGATGCTTTGCAGGTTGATCATAAATATTTCAAAGATTGCTCTGATGCTTATTTTATGACTTCACGTGGTGGTACTGTCTACGATCGTACATTTATGGAATCTTTTATACGCCCCGGTATAGGATTGGAAAACTGGGTGTCGCGCTCAAATTATCCGGCACTTAATGTTGTTCAATCCGGAGAGAATGAAATGTCCATTTATGTCAATCATAATTATGCACAGCCCACTGCTCATATGCGGCGATATTCTCTGCGTTTAGACGGTTTTGCTTCGCTTAGCGCTCCTTATGAAGGAGGAGAAATGCTGACCAGGTATTTTACTTTTTCCGGCAGTAAGCTTGAGCTTAATTATGCAACATCTGCTGCCGGGGAAATAAGGATAGAAATTCAGGATGAACATGGGCAACCCATTCCGAGATTCCGTTGGGAAGATTCACAAATGATTGTCGGTAACGAAATCGCACGCGTTGTTTTGTGGAACCATAGTGAAAATATCAGCCGGTTGGCCGGAAAGAAAATACGCCTACGCATTACCATGAAGGATGCGAATTTATATTCGATACAGTTTAACTGAAGTTTTCAGAGTGGTTGATTTTGAATTAAAAATGTAAAAATTTTGAAAGGTGAATAAGATTACAATTATTTTATTTTTAGAGTTATTGTGTATTACTGGAATTGCCCAGGTAGAGTTTATTGCACACAGGGGGGCATCTTTCTCTGCGCCTGAAAATACCATCGCTTCAGCGAAGTTAGGCTGGGAATTGGGTGCCGAGGCTGTCGAGGTAGACATCCATTTATCAAAAGATAACCGGGTAATGGTAATCCATGATGCAGACACCAAAAAGATTTCGGGAAAGTATTTTAAGGTTTCAGAAACCAAGTCTAATGTTTTACGGAAGCTGGACGTAGGGTCGTTTAAAGATGAGAAATACAGCGATGAGATAATTCCGTACCTCGAAGAGATTATCGAAATTATTCCCGCCGGGAAAAAGCTGGTTATAGAACTCAAAAGCCGCAAAGAAGTTATTCCCTGGATGAAAAAGGCAATTGATAAATACGACAAGTTAGATCAATTGATATTTATCTGTTTTGATTGGGAAACAATTATTAAAACCAAACAAACATTTCCGGATAATACATCCTACTGGCTTTGTAAAGATCCGAATGAACTGGAGAAACGATGGGAAGATGTGGCGAGGTCAGGAGTGGAAGGGGTTGACCTGAAGCATTCCATTATTGATAAAAAAGTGATGGAAACCGCGAATGAACTTGGTCTTGAAGTATGGACATATACGGTGAATGATCCGGCTGAAGCCCGGCGTTTGATAAACATGGGAGTTACCGGAATAACTACAGACCGACCGGGGTGGCTAAGGGAAAATATTCATTGATGCTATGAGGATGAGCGAACCCATAACCGTTTGGCTTAAATTGTAAATACCGGACAGGAAGGATTAGATGATGCATTTTAATTGATAATTCGTTAAAAATCATATTTCTATGAAAAGGGCTTTATTTTTACTGGCAATTTTTATTGGGATAAATTCTTTTGCCCAGGACTTTAATGTAATTACCTTCAATATTCGTAATAATAATCCGAATAATGATGATGGCAAAAATGCCTGGCCATTGAGAAAGGAGCTGGTTTGTCAGTTGTTGCAATTTCATGAAGCGGCAATTTTTGGCCTGCAGGAGGCTTACGACAACCAGGTGCAATATGTTGACTCGTATTTGAAAAAATTCGAATGGATTGGAGTAGGAAGAGATGACGGGAAAAAGGCAGGTGAATTCTCTCCCATTTTTTACAATACTGAAATATTTAAACTGGAGAAGAAAGGTTGGTTCTGGCTGTCTGAAACACCGGAAAAACCAGGAAAGGGATGGGATGCCGACTGTGTGCGTATATGTACTTACGGGAAATTTGTTCAGAAAGAAACCGGGAAAAAGCTCCTGGTTTTTAATACCCATTTCGACCATCGTGGTGCGCAGGCCAGAAGTAATTCCGTTGATCTTGTGCTCCAAAAAATAGAAGAACTCAATGAGGAGGGGCTACCCGTACTATTTATGGGCGATCTGAATATGCTTCCGGAAGAGGCGCCGATAAAACGGTTGAAGGAAAAACTGTCCGATTCAAGGGAAGTAACCAGGGAATTGCCCTATGGGCCTTATGGAACAACCAGCAACGGGTTTAATTTTTTAAGTGAGCTTAAAGATCGTATTGACTATATTTTTGTAAATGAGACAATTAATGTGCTTAAATATGCGGTTTTGTCAGATTCGGAAAACAGGCACTTCTTTTCCGATCATTTACCTGTGTTTGTAAAAGTCAGCTTAAAATAGGCAGGATAAACGAATGTCTGTTTTGTCCGGATGTTGAAAAACAGACATGTATTTTTGAAGAGAGTAACTTAATAGGAGTAAAGATATAAAATGGTAAATTATAATGATTAACAAGGTGACTTACAGGATTATAATGGTGTGTTTGCTGCTGGCAGGCAGCGTGCGGTTTGCAAAGGGCCAACCGGAGAATTGCAGTGTCTCCGACAGTAGTGAGAAGATGAAGGTCGACTTTGGCTATGCTTTTTCTACCCCCCACCGGTTGACCGTGTCTATGCCAGGTGCCAGTGATAAAACCCTGGTCGATGTTTATCCCGACAAACTGCGCCTGAAATGGTCATACGATAACCTGTTGAGCATTCCGGCAGGCAGTTTTTGTACACCGAATCCTAAATGGCATGTCTTTATAACCACCGAACTTGACGGGAAAGTATTTGAAAATGGTACCTGGCAGCGTGGTGAAGACTGGCTCCCGATGGTCGAAACGGTTTATTCGAAACAGGAAGTAACAACAAAAATGCAAATCATTGGTGCCGAATCAGCCGCCCTTGTTCGCATCGACATGGTGAACAACGATAGCCAAAAGCATCGTGTGACTATCAACTGTTCAAACGACAGGAAAACAACAACCTACAATCCCGCGTGGGTCCAGTCCGATTGGGACAGCGATGTGTTGCTTGCCGGAATGGAAGACCGTGCCGACCGGGTGAACCTTTTTATGACAGGTGGTGATGAACAGCCAGTAAAAGGCATCACCACCATTTCACAGGTGTGGAACCTGGAGCCGGGTGAAAAACGGACCGGTTGGATTGTGCGCCCTTATGTTGCCTATCATTCACAGTTAGCTACATTGCGAAAACAGGATTGGGAAAAAGAATTTAACCGGGCAAAAGAAGCCTGGTATAACCTTATGGAGGAGGCTGTTAAAATTCATATCCCCGATCCGGCTGTGCAAAATGCTTTCTACGCCGGGTTGGCCGATTGTTTTATTATGCGTGAGCCTGTGAGCAGTAAGTATGTTGCCAGCACGCCGGGAACAGAGAAATACCGGGCTGCCAATACCGGGGAAGCGTCTATTGTAGCCATTTTTTTAGACCAGGTGGGGTTACACACCGATGCGGCGAAAGGCTTTCAGTTAATAGCCGATATGCAGGGGGAAGATGGAAACTGGAACGATCCCAAAGGTTGGGCTCATTACATGTGGGCCATGGCGGGCTTTAAATCCTGGGCGTTAATGGAACATTATCTATTAACGGGAGATAAAGAATTTTTAGAAAATATGTATCCCAGGATGCTGGCCAGTTCCCGGTGGCAGGAAACGCAGCGGGCAAAAATCAGGCAACGGGTGGACGGCAAACGTACTCCCGACTATGGTTTAATGCCGAGGGGTATGGGCGATTGCGGATTATGGGATGGCGACGACCTGTTTGGTGTATTTCTCCCTCACAATATTTGGGCAGTATTTGCCGATTCGCTGGCACTTGAAGCTGCTCGTGTTTTAGGAAAAGACGATGATATTGAAGAACTGGCGCAGATCCATCGTACGGCACTGAATGATTTGAAGTGGTCTTTGGAGCACGGTGCTATATCTGAAAATGGTTATAGATGGATTCCCGGAGTCGCCAACAAAACCGACGGCAGCCGCTGGGGCGCCCTTTACGCTGCTTATCCGTGTGCCACTTTGCCACGCAACCATGAATTGATAAACGGCACTATCAGTAAGATTGAATCGTTTATCAGTCCCGGCGGAATTCCGGTAAACACAGGTTGGCTGAAAGATGGTTTGTGGGTGGCTATCGCCCTGGATAACCTGGCTGAAGTCCTTCTGCACCGCAATGAAGGCGATAAAGCTATTCAGTACCTGTATGCTACCCTGAACCATGCTACACCGCTGATTTCCTGGTGCGAGGAACGGGGCCAGGAACCCGGGGCAACAGATGCCACCGGCGATCTTCAGCATTTGTGGACTCCCTTGTCGGTCGGACGTTTTTTGCGCGATGCATTGGTTATGGAAGATCAGCAAACATTGCACCTGGCACGCGGAACAGCCCGCCAGTGGCTGGAAGATGGCCAAAAGGTCAGCGCCCTGGACATGCCGACCCATTTTGGATCAGTATCCTATGCATTGCAAAGCAGCAAAAAGAAAGTGACCGGCTTCATCGATCTGACCAATAATAAAGCGAAAGAAGTGGTGTTGCATATCCGGCTGCCAAAAGATAAAGACATTGTTTCTGTTGATTCAGATGTACATGTGGAATTGGATGTCCGGGCACAGACTATTACAGTAAAAAATGTAAATGAAAGGATAAATCTGAATTTTATAGTAAAGTAGAAATTATAGTTCCGGGAATTTGAGAAGTCACTTCAGTGTAATGGTTGATTTTTATCCGGTTATGCCAATCTGATTTTTGTCCTTGTATAGTAACCTGCGAGTATTAATGAAGAATAATGAAAAATAGAATGAACAGATTATTGTTGTTTACCGTGTTTATCCTGTTGGTAATTTTTAGTGCACAGGCGCAATGGGATTTACCTCCCAAAGGACTATTGCTTTACCTGGATGCATCAGTAAAAAAATCTATTCATTTAGAAGGAGATAAAGTTGAACGTTGGGATAATCTGGCACCGGGTTTCTCAAATAGTTTTACCTCTGAATCCGGCAAAAGTCCCGCCTTCGTACCGCAAAGAAGTGATTCCCATAATAATTGGGTATTGTTTGACGGGTATGATGATGTTTTAAGGGATTTGGATTTTTTCCAGCAGTCGGAAATATTCACCCTGGTTGCCCAAATCGTTCCCTTTAGAAGTTATGATTATGACGGAGTTGTAAGTGCCTGTCCCAAAGACGGACAGGATTACGACCCCGGTTTCGACATCGAACTGCATAATGCCAATGAAGAATTTGATTATATAAGTGTGGAAGGCGTTGGCAGAATAGGGAAACGCAAAGACCAAAAAGTGGATAAACATGGTTTTTATCAGTCACATGTTATAACGGTGGAAAAAGATAAAAACGAAATCAGAGTATTTGTCAACGGGAAAGAACAAAATACCCGGCCTGTTCATCCCGGTACAACAATAATGGAAGAACTTCGTGTTGGAACGCGTTTTTATTCCGGTCTGGAAAAACACCATTTTTTTGGTGCCATTACAAAAATCGTTCTTTATAATCGCATGCTTGAAACCAAAGAACGGCTATCGATTGAACAATCTTTTTTTGTTTCCGATACAGTGCAAAAAGCTGCATTGGCAGATTTTAAGCAGTGGGAAGAAAAGCTTTTGACACAAAACAAACGGGCAATGTTGGAAGCGGAGAAAGGTAGAATGATTGCCTCAAAAGTGATAAAGTCGTGGGAGAATACCAGTATGTTTAACAATTCGAAGGATTTTAAACAAAGCGGTCTCACCCAATATGGTTTTGTTGAACAGTTACCGGTACGCACAGATTTGCATTATGCTATTGCCCTGGCAAGTCAGCACCTCCTCAGTTTGTTTGATGCTGATAAAAACAATGAGCCGTTTTTCTGGGCAATGTCCTACCCGGATGGAAGGACAGTTTTCGAACACTTGGTTGAACTCGATATTCCCCATGTAACCGGAAGATCTTTGCTTGGTACTTTAATGGTCGAAGAGCTGGTTGGGCTGCCAGTCCCCCAACAAGAACTATCCATATTGGAAGAATATTGCAAAATTTCATTTGAGAATGAAGATCATTTAAACTCTTACATTGATCAGGGTGAGCGTTTTATTGAAATGCATCATATGCGGGAAGGCCTTTACGGTTTGTTGTACCTGATAAAAAGCCGGGATTCACAATGGGCGCGGGAAAAAGCACAGAAAATGCTCCGGACACTTGACGCAATTACCGATGAAAACGGGTGGTCAAATGATCTGGTTGAAAAGTATGGTGCCGGTGACCGTGTTAAGAGCCTGCATCCGCTATTTGCTTCAAGAATGGTTGAACCTCTGATGGCTTATTATCGGCTAACCCAAAATTCCCTTGCTTTAAAGCTGGCATCCGTTTATACAAAACGTGCCCTGAAAGACGGTTATGAAAAGAACGGTACTTTTAAAAGGCCATGGCAGGTTTCATCCGGGCATATTCATTCCATAACCTGCACGTTAACGGGAATGACTGATTTGGCTATTCATCAGAAAGATAAAGAATTACTTGATGTATGTGTGAAAATCATGGATAATGGCGTGCCGCAGTATCACAGTAGCTGGGGATGGGGAGATGAATTTATGCCGGATTGCCCGCATAATACAGTTTCCCGTGGGGAAATTAACCAAACAGCTGATGTGGTGCGTACAGCATTGTTGTTAGGCGCTAATGTCGATCCTGATTATTATGAAATAGCAGAACGCTTTGTCAGAAGTATGATTCTGCCAACACAATATCATGAAAAAGACCTTCGTGCTTTTGTAAAGGAAATTGAATCTCCCACGGGCGATATGGAATATAACGTCATTAAACGGTGTATTGGCGGACAGGGGATGCAACTTCCAAACGATCGTATGAGCCAGGGCGAATGGGTAATTACAACACCGGATATAACATCGGGCATGGTTCATTCTTTGGCGGAAGTTTGGAATCATCGAATGGTGGTGGAAGGAAATGTTTGCAAATATAATATGATGTTTGATGTGGTGAATGAGGATTTTGAAATCAACAGTTTTCTGCCGCTTGAAGGAAAAATCAGTTTTATTTCCAAAACAGGTAAAGATTTTTGGATCCGTTTACCGAAATGGGTTGACAGAAATTCATTGGTCTTAACGATTCAAAGAAACAAACAGTTTATAAATTGCCAAGGATCTTACCTGAAAATAACCGGATTGAAACCTGGGATTCAGGGAGAGTTGGTTTTTGATGTACCTTGTAAAATTGAAAAAGAAACAGTGGACGGTAAAGAATACACGACAACATGGGTAGGCAACCAGGTTGTTGAGATTTTACCCCGGGGAGATATCAGCCCTTTGCCTTTTTGAGCGATGAAAGCAGTGTGCGATGCCAACAATTTTTTATCAGGAAAATTGAATAATATCAAAAGTATTTAAAATGAAGCGCAGAGATTTTATAATAAAGGGGACACAGGGAACTGCTGCAATATTGTATTCTTCACATATTGTTGCCGGAGATATTATGGGAAAAAAAACAGAAACCATGGGTACGTTGAAGAAAAAGCTTGAACAGGTAAACACTACCGATATGGCAGATGCGATTAGACTGGGATGCCGTACTATGCAAAATGTATTTAACGCCGATGATAATCAATTTCCTTTTTTTGCTTCCGTTGCATGGCCTGAGGCTTTTCTCCGGTTCAATAATAACCATGGTGAGTCGCATGTGCCGGGACGGCATCTCAACGCATTGCTAAGTGCAAAAGATGCGATTGGTTTTGAGCCAGAAGAAGAAGCCATTGAGAATCACCGGCGTGCTGCCTTTTTTTCTTATAGCGGACCGTTTGCATTACCCATGAACCAACAAAAGACAGACGGTCCTCTGGTTAACTTTTGCCCGCATAACCTTCGGGAAGGTTTTCATGCCCTTTATGCGCTGGTAAAGTACCGTAATGACAAAAAGGCACGTGAATTGGCAGAACAAAACATTGCTGCTGTTTTTGACCTTTGGCATCCTGAGAATGGTTGGGATATGCAACGTTTCAGTTCTCTGGGATTAAACTTTCAGAAATGCCAGGGATTTATACACGGAGAAGGGCGGATGTTGGGGCCGCTTGTAAAATATTACCGCGCTACAGGGTATGCACCGGCCCTGGAACTGGCGTTGGTTATGAAAGAAAAAGCAGTAGCTGATTTTTTTACTTCCGATGGAGATTTTGATGCTGAACGTTTTATAACCCGGCATTGCCATTCTGTTACCTGTGTAATGTCTTCTCTGGCCCAGTTGGCCGATCTGCTTGGCGACGCGGCCCTGTTGGAGCGTGTGAAAGCATTCTATGATAACGGGCTCTGGAAGATTCGTGACGAAATCGGCTGGTCGCTGGAAATGATCAACCAGGAAGATTCAGACCATGGAGAAGCCAATAACACTGGCGATATCCTGGAGACGGCGTTAATTCTGGGGCGTTGCGGATACCCTGAATATTATCAGGACGCCGAGCGTATTCTGCGATGCCATTTACTCCCTTCACAACTTCGCGATATTTCATTTATTAGCGATCCGCCCAACCCGGATAATCTGGATGGATTAAGGGATGTTGCTAACCGGCATCTTGGTGCTTTTGGTTTTCCGGCGCCGTATGGGCATAAATCTGTCGGAAAAGGCAGACGGGGACAGATATCATTCAATATGGACATTGTTGGCGGAGTAACAGCCTCCTTGTGCGAAGCGGTTAAAGAAATTACCCGGACCGGAACAACAGGCACCCGGGTCAATTTGTATTTTGATTTTGAAGATAATATTGTAAAGATACAATCACCTTATACACACGATTGCCTTCAAATTGAAATGAAGCAAACGGGACCACTGTTTGTGCGGGTTCCCGGCTGGATTAATCCTGACGAAGTTAAAACAGAAGGCACTGCAAACCCTCCGGTTTGGGCAAACAATTATCTTTTTTTCAATACCGTCCGGGCAGGACAAATTCTGCGGATACGTTTTCCTTTGAAAGAATCGCAGGTAACATTGTCTGAAGAATTACATATTCATCCGATTCGGGTAAAATTACGTGGTGACATGGTTGTGGAAATGGATAATTTTGGAGCGGATCTTACATACTTTGAACCATTTGAATAGAGTATCAGGATAAGAAAAAGAGTTGATATAGTTATAATCTTAAAAAAAGGATAGGGAATGAGAATGAATGGGGGCACGCTAGTATTTCTGTTATTGGCAATTTTAAGTGGTAATGTTTCGGCGCAGGATGACGATTTTGGACTGTGGCTGGATGCATTTGCCAATAAAAAGATACAATCATCTGAGTTTTCATTGTATGGTGAGTTTTTTACCCGGAACAATAACCGTTCGATAGACAGGGTAAGTATTGGGTTGGAAGGAGATCGCAGTGTGTTGAAGTTTATGAAAATAGGATTGGGGTACCTGTTGATGAATAAAAACAAAACGGAGGATTATGAGTTAAGGCACAGGTTTTATACCCATGCAAAATTTAAATGGGCGGTATATAAACTCCGGTTCTCGTTAAGAGAACGGTACCAGGTTACCAGATACCCCGGATACAATCTTGAATCGCCGGAATATTTGAATTACTGGAGAAATAGAATGAAAATTGGTTATGAGATACCTTCCTGTAAGATAAAACCGGTCATTGGGTTTGAGACCTTTATACTAACCAATAAACAAGTATCTGATCGTTTAGATGAAATAAGATATAGCCTTTCAGCATTATGTCCACTAACTGATTCAACTGATATCGAATTGTATGGATTGCTGGCACAAATGCATGATCTAAATCAATATATTATTGGTGTTTCTTATCAAATTAAACTATGAAATTCAAGATAATAACATATTTTATAGCATCCGTTTCCTGCTTCCTGCTTTGTTTTCAAGGCACATACGGAAACCCTATAATTCCCTTTAATGGTGATGAGCAAAAACAAAAGTTTGATATACCAACAATACTTAAATCAGCAAATGCTTCCGTAAAGTTTGCAGTTGAAAGAACGTTAGTTCCATACAAAACGAACCTCTGTTGCAAATCAAGTTTTGTTGATTTAAATGGAGAAGTAATGGAAAGTATAAAGTGGCATCCTTTTGCTGCACTTGAGGGACCTGGATGGGCTGCTAATGCTGTTGGTGGAGCTTATGAAATTTTTTCATTCGGGAAATACATTAATGATTCCTCCATGGTCAATAAAGCAATTATGATTCTTGATCATGTGTTGGAAGATGGTTTTGTAGATTACAATACCGGTTTTATTACAGGGTATCGCAATGTTGATACGGATATCCTTTTGCAAAACTATGAACATAATAATGATTGGTTTTGCCCTGGTTCCATGGCTAAAATTGCATATCAACTTTTAATATTCAGTGATCATGTAGATGAAGAGCGAAAAACAAAAATGAGAAGTATTGCTATTAAAACTGCTAACTGGATTAATTCTAATGTAAAGCTGGCTTCTAATGGCTGGTATCCCAGACGCAGTGCTCCAGATGGTAGTATTTACCCTTATAAACCTGATGGGAAAGATGATCCATTGTTTGAGAAAAGTGGAGATGGACTATTTATCATTCAGCTGAATACAGAATTAACAAAGCGAGGTTTGGCAGATTATACCATTAGTATTAAGGAGAAAACAAACTTGTTTATGCAAATGGGAGGTATTTTCGGTAGCATTAACCATGATACGTATGATGAACATGAAGGAGTGGCTTATTCAGTTGCTTTCCTTACCTTGTTAGAAGTGTCATACCTGTTGGATAATGAAGCTATTCGTCAGTTTGCATACGAAAAATGTTTAAAAGGCCTGGATCGGTTTAAAATTACAGAAGACAGGAATGGTGTACAGTGTGCCGGGTTATTGATTATGGAAGAAAGTTGGGACACTGCATACCTATGGGAAAATGCTGAAGCTGCATTAGCCTATATAAAAGCTTTTAATGATACTAAAGAAGAAACATTTTTAGAGGAAGCGTTTGTAATTCTTGTGGCTATTTCAAAACATCATCATGGGGAACATGGATTTTTAACGGAAGGAGTTGATTGGAATAATCATGTGGGGGCACAGCATCATTTTGGTGGTGCAGAATTTGGTGATATACAATATACAGAACCTCTTTTAAACAATTTACATATTGTAGAACCAACACTTATGGTAATAAGTCTTCTTGAACCAAAATAACAATGTTGAATATGATTGGCAGTTTCTAAAAATAGTTTGTTATGAATAAGTTACCTGTGAAAATTCCGTTCTTGTTACTAGCCATCCCGGCAATGCTCACGTACTTTGCATGTAATAGCTATGGTTTTGTGTTTCGGGCTGCAGTTACCGGCAGTTGCCTGATCATTTCAGCCGTTTTGTTTTATAAGAGATTGAGGCAGAACCCTGATGTTTGGTATGTTTTAGTAGCCTTTGTTTTTTCAATTATTGGCGATTGGTTTATGTCGCACAAGGGTTCCAGTTTTGTACTGTTTTCAAGTGGGGTGGGGGCATTTTTTCTGGCACATGTCGGTTTTCTGGTTTTTGCCTTGAAGAACGGCCGGATAAAAAAGGTATTTACGGCTGTGGTGCTGGCTGTTTACCTGGTTTTCTTTGCTTTTGGGCTGTATCCGGCTATTGAGAGTACCCTTTTACTGGTGTCAGTGTTACTCTATTTGTTGATTTCCTGCATTTCATTGGGAGCAGCGTTGGGTATCAATACTTCTCCGGTGGTGAGATGGGGGTTTTTCATAGGAATTGCCTTGCTTTTTTTCTCGGATACAATCATCGCTTTCCGTGAGTTTGCTTCTCCGCCACAACTAAGTTTTCTGATTCTGCCAACCTACTTTGCATCACATATTTTTGTGACGTTTGCTTTAATCCAAAAGGCGATAATAAATACGAATGAAACGTAAACCATAATCTATGAACTACACCCATTCTCTATTCTTCCTGTTCCTGTTCAGCTTTCAAAGTTGTCAGCTGGTAACTGATTCAGAAAAATCGGACAATACGTGTAAGCCTTGGGTTTATTGGTGGTGGATGGGAAGCGCTGTGGATAAAGAGGATTTGAAAATCCAGCTAAACGAGTTTGCTGAATCTGGAGTGGGAGGTGTCCATATTGTACCTATTTATGGGGTGCAGGAAAATGACCGGAATGACATTCCTTTTTTAAGCGAAAAATGGATGGAAATGGTTGACTATACCATTTGTGAAGCAAACAAAGTTGGATTAGGCGTTGATATTACTTTAGGAACAGGCTGGCCATACGGAGGGCCGTTTGTAGAAAAAGAAAATGCAGCTAAAAAACTTCAGGTTGAAACGTATGATTTGGGGAATACGTCAAAAATCGTTTTTGATAGGGATTCCATCAACAGAAATCAGGAGTTTTACAAGTTGCAAAAAATATTTGCGGTGAACCAGGAAGGGGAATCCATTGATTTGGAGCCATTCAAATCAAAAGAAAAAATAGAATGTGAAGTTCCTTCCGGCTCCTGGAAACTGGTGTTTCTGGGTGCGGGCTTAACCAAACAAAAAGTAAAGCGTGCAGCTCCGGGCGGCGAGGGACTGGTAATGGATTATTTTGACAATAAGTCTGTGAAAAATTATCTGAATCATTTTGATTCTGTCTTTTCAAATTTTCCATTCGAAATCAGGCCAAGAGCGATTTATCACGACTCGTATGAAGTGTACAGGGCAGATTGGACCACCAACTTTTTTGGTGAGTTTGAAGCGCTCCGGGGATACGATTTGTCAGATGTATTGCCGGTATTTCTGGATGAGGAACACCCCGAACATCAATATGTAAAATGCGATGTCAGGGAAACACTGTCCGATTTACTTCTGACATCATTTACCCGGTCGTGGAGCAGTTGGGCGCACGAACGCAACTTTGAAACAAGGAATCAGGCACATGGTTCGCCGGGCAATATTCTGGACTATTATGCCGAAGCAACTATCCCGGAAACGGAATCGTTTGGTTCCAGCCAGTTTTCTATCCCCGGTGTCCGGGTTGATGAAGATTATGAAGAAGAACGTTTTGGCCGCCCCAGTCCTTTGATGATGAAGTTTGCTTCGTCGCCTGCACATTTGTATGGTAAAAAATGGGTGAGCTCTGAAACTACAACCTGGCTTGGAAATCATTTTAAAGTGGCTTTATCCCAGGTAAAACCACAGGTTGACGAGCTGTTGGTGTCAGGAATAAATCATATTTTTTATCACGGTGCAACCTATTCCCCTGTAGCCGAAGAATTTCCCGGATGGCTGTTTTATGCCTCAACTAATTTCGGCAGGAATGCTCATTTTAAAGAGGAACTTCCCCGGTTGAATGAATACATTTATAATTGCCAGTTGTTGTTACAGAATTCAACTCCCGATAACGATATTTTGCTCTACTTCCCGATACACGATTTATGGACCAAAGATGATGGGGAGTTGTTGTTGCAGCTTGATGTGCATAAATGGTCAAAGTGGTTTGGTGAAACGGCTTTCGGGGATTTGTCAAAACTTTTATGGGAGCAAGGGTATTCGTATGATTACATTTCCGACAGGCAAATAGCGCAGCTTCGGGTAAACGATGAAAACAAGCTGCTTCTGAAAGGGAGTTCAACGTATTCGGTTGTTGTTGTCCCTGAACTTGATTTTATTAGTAAAGAAACACTGACAGAGCTGGAGAAACTGGTGCAGCAGGGTGCAACCGTCGTGTTTGCCGGTGATTTACCCAAGCACTTTGCCGGTTACAAAGCCTATCTGGAGAACAGGCCGGGATTGAGCAATGCGAAACAAAAGTTGGCTCAGTTGCCGAATGTTTATGGTGGGAATGAAGGGGTTTTAACGGTACTGGATAAGCTGAAAGTCAGGAACGAAAAGATGAAACTTCAGGGGCTTGATTTTATCCGGAAGAAAAAAAACGGAACGCCTTTTTATTTTGTGACAAACCTGTCTGACCGGTTTTATGAAGATTCTTTAAGTCTTTCCGGTGCGTGTAACTTCCTTGAAATATACGACCCGCTTGCCAATAAAAGAGGATTTGTTGATGTGGAAGGGACAAGTGGAGCTGGCAAAACATTCCTTCAGTTGCCACCCGGGAAATCGTGCTTTTTATTTCCCCACCAGACAAAACCTGATTTAAAAGAATGGAAATATTCAAATCCGTCGGATACGATTGTATTATCAGAAAAATGGTCGGTGAAATTTATTTCAGGAAACACCGATAAGCTGGCAGGTGAATACAACATTCAATCACTTTTGTCGTGGACAGAATGGGGAGATTCAGCACTTCTGTATTTTTCAGGAAAAGCAAAATATGCTAGTACTTTTAGTTTAAATGGAAAACCGTCACCGGAATCTGCCTACCTCCTTTGTCTGGATGATGTAAGAGAATCAGCAGAGGTTTGGATAAACGGAATCAACGTTGGGGTAATCTGGTCTGTTCCGTTTCAGATTGAAATTCCGGGAAGTATTTTGAAGGCAGAGAACCAAATTGAAATAATCGTGCAGAACTTATCTGTGAATAAGATAATAGCGATAGATAAAGCGGGAACGCCCTGGAAGAAATTCAAAGAAATAAATTTTGTGGATATCAAATACAAACCGTTCGATGCTTCGGATTGGGAACCTTCTCCTTCCGGAATTATTGGCGAGGTGTATCTAGCTAAAATCAATTAAATATGAAAAAACGAATCAAAATGATGTCTCAATTATTGAATAAAAACTTAATTATAATTTTTCTTTTTCTGACAGTGATTTCTTGCGACGAGGAAAAATTACAACTGGAAAAGACCGGCATACAGCCCATTGGTTATGGAAATGTGGAAGCTGGGGGAGTATTGTGGTCGCGGGCAGCAGCCAGCATGAGTCGTTTGGAGAAAGGGCGGTATTTACCGGATACCTTGTACAGTATTCCTTATCGGTCGTACCATTACGATGAGTGGCCCGGCGATATGCCGGGACGAACATTGTTGGCATTAACTCTTCTTGAACGTGCTACAGGTCGTGAAGCCAGATACCTGGATGAATTGATTGCAGATTTTCCAATCCACCTTAACGACAAAGGCTACATGGGGAAAGATTATGGAGAGCTGATAAGTGAACAGCAACTTGCCGGAAATAGTTGGATGCTTCGCGGGCTTTGTGAACAATATCTATGGAAAAAGGACCCGGTGATATTATCACTTTTAAAAGGATTTATGGAAGGATTGGCTTTGCCTACTTTGAGGGCTCATAAAAACTATCCGATTGATCCGGGTCCCAGGGAACACGCCGAAGAAATGCTGGGGCAATCAACCAAAATGCTGGATTGTTGGATTTTATCTTCTGATGTGGGCTGCGACTTTGTTTTTATGGACGGGGTGGTTCAGGCATACGGAATCCTGAAAACACCGGAGTTGAAAGAATTAAGTTATGAACTGGCAAATCGTTTTTTGGAGGTTGACCTGTATGCTATCAAAGCACAGACTCATGCATCCTTAACAGCGGTCCGGGCCATCATCAGATTGTATGAATTGACCGGGGATACCAGGCTATTGGAAAAAGCAATCGAGCGATTTCTGCTATACAAAGCCAAAGGGATGACTGAAAACTACGAGAATTTTAACTGGTTTCAGCGCACCGACACCTGGACAGAGCCTTGTGCGGTGGTCGATTCTTACCTAGCTGCCCTTTCGCTTTGGCAACACACCGGTGATACGCAGTATCTTTCCGATGCCCAGTTGATCTGGTACAATGGAATATGCGTGGGGCAGCGCGCCAATGGCGGTTTTGGATTAAGCACTTGCCTGAATGGCGACCATGTTAACCTCGAAGCATTTATGTACGAGGCACACTGGTGCTGCACCATGAGGGGTGCTGAAGGCATTGCAACCAAAATAAAATCGCTGTATTATACCCATGATGATACCATTTTTATCCCCGATTTTGCTCCCTCGAAAGCAAAAATCGACTTACGCGGCGGGCATTTGTGTCTCTCGCAGAAAACAGATTATCCATTTGGTGAGAAGGTGACATTCACTGTTTCAGAATCGGTTTTGAACTGGCAGGCCACTTTTAAAATCTTCATCCCTGATTGGCTTAGTGATGTAACACTTCATAAATTGGGAACAGAAATCGACTATCGCAGGGAAAAGAACTATTTATTTTTTTCTGAAAATCTTGCCAAAGGAGATATTCTCACTCTACGTTTTAAGCAAAAACCACAGGTGCTTCAGGTTCACAATCCCGGCTTTTATAAAATTCAAAAAGGCCCTTTATTGTTGGGAGTCTATAATCCAAAAAATGAAATTGAATTACGCGGTAATCCGGAAATAAAAGAATTGGCAGAAGGTAAAATCATAATTGATGGGACCAATGCCGAATTAAAACCAATTTATCATGTGATGGATGAAAAGATGGGGTTGCCAGGTCAATATGAAATTCAAACACTATTTCACAAAACTGAATAAGTCCATTTTATGAAAAATCTAACTGGTTTTTGTTATCAGGAGAAAGCAATGTCTGAAAAACACATTCTTCGAAACAGGAAGAAGAGAACCTTCCGGTTCGGCATGTTGTTACTGGTAGCATTGTTGTTGTCTGCACATGGTTTTTCGGGGAATCTGTCGGTGGAACACCTCCGCTGCGAATACCTGGTAAATCCATTGGGCATACAGAATACTACTCCTCGATTGAGTTGGATTCTTACATCCGAAGAACGGAACCAGGTTCAAACGGCTTACCAGATTTTAGTGAGTTCAACGACCGAAAAACTTGCCAATAATAATGCAGACCTTTGGGACTCCGGGAAAATTCTTTCCAATCAAACCAATCAAATTGTTTACAATGGAAAGCAGTTGCAATCGCGGGATGAATGTTACTGGAAGGTCAGGGTTTGGGATAAAAACGGAGTGGTTTCTGAAAGCAGTGTAGCTTATTGGTCGGTAGGACTGCTGAACTACAGCGACTGGAAAGCAAAGTGGATTACACACAATGTAGAGCCTTTTACCGGCGATAAATACGAGGAACTTTATTTGCCTCCGGCCAGGTACCTGCGGAAGTCTTTTAAGCTCGGCAAGCAGATAAAAAGCGCCAAAGTTTATGCTTCGGCATTGGGCCTTTACGAGTTGAGGTTAAACGGGCAAAAAGTAGGCGATGCCTGTTTTACGCCGGGCTGGACCGATTATAACAAGCGTGTGTATTACAATACCTTCGATGTGACGAATATGCTGAAGAAAGGGGAGAATGCCATTGGTGCCATCCTTGCCGATGGCTGGTATTCGGGTTACCTCGGATACGCGCTGTATGTAAAACTGGATAAGGTAAGAGGTTTTTATGGCGAGTCGCCTTCATTTATCGGACAGCTGGAAATTATTTATACCGATGGAACCAGTGAGATTTTGGCTACCGATCAGAGTTGGAAGGCCAGTCTGGGTCCGATTCGGGAAGCCGATATTCTGATGGGAGAAACCTACGATGCCCGGCTGGAAAATACCGACTGGGACCACCCCGGGTTCAATGCTGAAAATTGGGAAAAAGCAGATTTAGGGTTGAAGTTGTCGGGAGCATTGGAGGCATACCCCGGGGTGTTGGTAAAACACATGGAAGAAATTCAGCCAATAGAAATGACGGAGCCCGAAAAGGGGACTTACATTTTTAATCTGGGGAAAAATATTGCCGGAATCATACGGCTGAAAGTATCCGGAGAAAAGGGGGAAACAGTCACCATTCGTTACGGTGAGATGCTTCATAATGACGGCTCACTGATGACTGAAAACCTGCGAAAAGCAAGGGCTACCGATACCTATATACTAAAAGGTGAAGGTGTTGATACCTGGGAACCCCGGTTTACCTATCACGGTTTTCAGTATGTGGAAGTTACCGGTTTGTCGCAAAAACCGGATTTGTCCACAATAACCGGGATTGTTATGAATTCGGACACCAAACCAGCAAGTACCTTCGAGTGCTCTTCTGAAATGAATAATCAACTGTACCAAAATATATTGACCACCCAGTTTGCCAATTTCTTCGACATTCCGACCGATTGTCCCCAGCGCGACGAACGCCTTGGCTGGACGGGAGATGCGCAGTTGTATTCTGTTTCGGCAGCTTACAATGCCGATGTTTCTGCATTTTTCACCAAATGGATGCAGGATGTTGACGACGGACAACTCTGGTATGGTGCGTATCCCATTTTTGCACCTCTTCCGTACATCCGGCCTTACCATGTGCCGCATTCACCGGCCTGGTCCGATGCCGGTATCATCATTCCGTACAATATGTACAAAATATATGGCGATACGCTTCTACTTCGCCGGATGTACCCAGGAATGAAGAAATTTATGGATTTCCAGCTTTCAGAAAGTAACGGTTTTCTGAGACCCGGGTCCGGTAATAATTACGGCGATTGGCTGAGTCTGGGCGCAGAAACCTCGAAAGATTTAATTGCCAGCGCCTATTTTGCGTACGATACAAAAATGATGTTTGAAATAGCTCAATGTCTGAATCATACGGAAGATGCAGCGTACTATCACGATCTTTTCCAGAATATAAAAGATGGCTTTTCCCGGAAGTATATCCATAACGACGGGAGGATGGTGGAACATACTCAAACCGCTTATGCTTTGTCGCTGTACATGGGATTGTATCCTGAAAATCTGAAAAAGCAGGGGGCGGCATTCCTTGCCAAAATGATTACTGAAAACGGGAATAAATTTAGCAGCGGATTTATTGGTACCAAGCATGTTATGTTGGTTTTGTCCGACTTTGGGTACAATGATTTGGCCTACTCCCTGTTTACGCAAACGGAATATCCCAGCTGGGGATACTCGGTAGTAAACGGTAGTACCTCAATTTGGGAACGCTGGAATAGCTATACTAAAGAAACCGGTTTTCTCGGAGGTAAAACCCGGTCAGCGATGAACTCTTTCAGTCACTATTCATTTGGCGCTGTTGCCGAGTGGATGTTTTCCAAAGCAGCCGGAATAAACACCGACGGCCCCGGGTTTCGGAAAATTATCATTAAACCCAGCATCGGCGAAGGGTTACAGTTCATGAATGCCAGCTATAGCAGCATTAACGGGAGAATTGTATCCAACTGGAAAAAAAGGGATGACCGGCTGGAATTGCATATGGAAATTCCGGCCAACACCTCCGCGCAGATTTATATTCCATCGGTGGAAAAGACCAAGATACGTGAGGGAAAAACTTTGATTGGCAAGTCGAACGATTTTTCGATTGTCGGAATAAACGGGACTTATACGGTTTTACAAGCCGGTTCCGGAGTATATGACTTTATTATTGAAAAGTAGCCTGACTGTATAAATATGAAGAAACGCAAAAAACATATCATTTTATTATTGCTGGGTATAGCGTCGGTTGTGTCGGGATATTCCTATTCTCTGAATGATAAAAGTCCCGGTGCAGAGGAACTCCTTCTTTGTGAATTACTTGAAAAACATCAAGAGCTTCAGGATAATTTGCCCTCTGTTGATACTTTCCCGAAAGAACTGTTTTGGGATTTTAATGGGTGGAATGATTATGACGGATGGGTTGTTGCTGACCCGGTTAAACGGGGAGTTACGGGTGGTGCCCTCTGGATTTCTGTTGATGGGGGAAAGTCCGGGAAAGACATGGATTCATGGGCTTATCAGGTGTGGGGAAGCAATCCAAAGTATGATGTTGTTTCTCCCCAAAAATTAAATGTTACTGCTGAAAAATACAATATAATTCAAATGCGCATCCGTAATCTGTCTCCGGAAACCGATGGTTTAATCTTTTGGAGAACCCGCGACGATTTGGAGTCGGATGCCGGGCAGGCGCATTTTTCGATGAAACCGGATTGCCCGGAATGGCAGGAGGTGACCTGTTGCCTTCCGGATTCATGGTGCGGAACGATTGACCAGATACGAATCAGACCGGCGCAAATGTGGATGAGGGGTGATATTTGGATTGATTGGATAAGAATAGGACGTGGTGAACCTGAGGAAAAATTACCTCGCCCCGACCTTTGCAGTGAAAAGGTGGTACCGGAGATTCACCTGCCCGGTATTTCGCAGGAAGATTTCCGGCAGGCCTTTGTGGTGCTGGATGAATGTTTGGTTACCGACGTTCCGCTGAAAGGCTTCCATTTTCCTTTTCTGGCGCCGGGAGGAAAATATGGCCAGTCGTGGTGGCAGCTAGATGCAAGCCTGAATATTGTGGGGGCAAAGTGGGTGAATCAGAAGCTTGTTGAAAACATGATGAGGGGATTTGCCGGAGTTCAGGCGCAGAATCCCGACGGACGGATTGACCTGTGGGGGGGAAGCCCGATGCGTGGAATGCCGGGAAATGTGAGCAGTCTTCCCCGTTTTTTTGAAGCTGCCTTTGATGTGGCAACCCGTACCCGGGATCAATCCTTGCAACACCTGGTTCTGGAGGTTATGAAGAAATACCTCACCTATTGGTTTTCCCCCGTTAAAAGGGATTCCGAAAGTGGATTGATTACCGCGGTGTTTGAGGAAAGTTTCAGCGATAAATCGTTTGGTGACCGGAATGCCAGGCCGGGAACACTGGCCCCTGTCGATTTGAATGTGGCCGTTGCCGTGGGATGTTATAATACTTCGAGGTTGGCCCGTTATCTGGGCAACACAGAAGGCGCGAAAATGTACTCCCTTTTGTTTGAGCAACTTTCTGCTGCGATTAATACGCATTTATGGAATGAAGAAAAAATGGGATTTTACAATTACGATGTCCGGGAAAATAAACAAATGGACAGACTTATTTGCACCACGTTTGATCCCATGCGATTGGGCATTGCTCCGGAAGAACGAATCGAAAAAATGATCCCGACGCTGCTGAATCCCGACATTTTTAACTGGGGAATCCGTCCGCTTACAAGCATTGCCAAAACAGATCCTGACTTTGTGGAGGCTACCGGCACTTACGACGGAACAGCGTGGTTTGGCGATGTATGGACACTGCGCAACATGTTCATTATTGCCGGATTGGAAGATGCCGGGAAACATGATTTGGCTGCCGAATTAAACTGGGCAACCATCAAAATGTTCAACAACAATTACAGTGAATACGTTACCCCGGGCACCGGTTCCAGCGAAGGGGTAAAACGTTACGGCTGGACTGCTTCCCAATATGTGCAGGGAATTATTGAACACCTTTTTGGAATTCAATACAATCATTTTGAGAACCGGCTGTATATTTTTCCTCACATTCCGGAAGAACTGCAGGGACATGTTATTTCCATCCGTCGTCTCCGGATTCCGGGCAGTAACGACCTTCGGCTAAGCCTGAAGGTAGATTGTACATCCTCAGAAAAAATGGAGATGAAGATCGAATTGGACGGTGACCTTCCTGATGGGCGTATTTCTGTGATCTTACCTGAATCTACAAATAAAATATTGACGAAAATGAATGGTCGGACAACCAGATTGCCTGCATTCCAGCAGAAAAAAGATAAACAGAATTGTAAGGTTCTGGATGTTCCCATTCAACGATCAGTGATGCTGACTTTTGAATAGAAGTAGTCAACGAGTAATAAATATGAAAAAGTAAAATAATGAAACGTTGAAAACAGCGACAACCAACTAATAATTATAAACCTATAAAAATGAAAAAAATTAAATGGATCATTCTTCTGTTACTTACTCCTTGCATTTTGTATGCAACTACTTCCGATTACAATGTCCTTGATTTCGGGGCAGTGGGCGACGGCAAGATCGATAATACGGAAGCATTTCAAAAAGCACTGAACAAAGCGGCTGAAAAGGGAGGAATCGTTCATGTCCCGTCCGGAAAGTTTCGCTTCAACGGCGTTTTAACAATTCCTCCGGCGGTTGTTTTGCAAGGATCCAACGTGGGGCCGGTTAGTGTTTTTTACGATAAGAATACCGTATTGATGGCCTATGCCGGTCGTGGAAATGAAAACTCCGCTCCGTTTGTTACAATGGAGTCTGCTTCTACAATCAAAGGCCTTGGCATTGCCTATCCGGAACAGTTTCCCGAGAACATTGTTCCTTATCCTTACTGCATTCATATTGCCGGAAACAGGTGCAATGTGATGGAAATCACCATTGCGAATGCCTACAATGGGATTGACTGCGGTTCGGTATATCAGGAAGCACATAATTTGCGCGACATCAATATGTGTGCACTCCGCAGGGGAATTTATGTTGACCGTACAACGGATGTCGGGCGAATCGAAAATGTTCATATTCACAGTGTAAGCTGGTGGGATATCAATTACCCGGAAAGGATGGGAAGCCAGATCGAGCTCATCAATAAGTTCACGCAGGAGCATCTGGAAGGCTTTATTATTGGCCGCTGCGACTGGGAATACATGGTAAACTGTTTTGTGATTTGGGCAAAAGTGGGCTTTCGTTTTATCGAAACCAAGGGTGATCCCCGCGGGAACGATCCGCAGTCCAATATCCTGATTACGCAAAGTGGTTCCGATGTCGGTCCTTTGGCCGTGCTGGTTGAAAAAACACAATACCACTGCGGAATCGCATTTTCCAACTGCCAGTTTATGGATGGAATACTGATTGAAGAAGAGAACCAGGGGCCGGTAAAACTTGTGAATTGCGGCTTTTGGGGATGGGCTGAAACGCTGGGCGGAACGCACATCGTGAACAAAGGAAAAGGAACGGTTTACCTGACGGCCTGTAATTTCAATGCCAAAAATTGGGTGGAATGCCACTGGAAACCGGAAATCCCTTTCATCAAAATGACAAACGGAACTCTTCAAATGATGAATTGTCGCTTTCAGGACAACGGGAACACTCCTGATGCGCACATCGTTCTGGAAGAAGATGTTCGTGCTGCTGTAGTCATGGGGAATAGTGTTGAAGGAGGAAACCTGCGTGTTGACAACCAATCGAAAGGGGAAGTTCAGATTTTTGGCAATGTAGGTGAATAGAATCAGAATATAAACCAATTTGAAAATACGAACCATGAACAGACTTAAACTTCTAAAAACAAATATGCTACTGCTTGTTTTTGTTTGCCTTTCGTTGAGCTCCGCTGCACAAAGTACAAAGCTGAAAACCGGTGAATGGTTGCGCGAATGGTATCTGGCAGGACCTTTCCCTCTGGTTGAGAGTACGAATGAAAACAAACATCTGCCTGACTTTGACCTTGATTTTCTGAAGAAAATTGGGGGAGAAGCCAATCTGCTTGTCAGGGAGGGAGCGCCGGTTAAATTTAAAGGTACTACCGTTCGGTGGAAAAAGCACGAAAGCCCCGAGCCGGTTGTCGATCTCGACAGGGAGATTACTCG
Organism: uncultured Draconibacterium sp.; assembly: GCA_947492175.1. Classification (GTDB taxonomy): domain Bacteria; phylum Bacteroidota; class Bacteroidia; order Bacteroidales; family Prolixibacteraceae; genus Draconibacterium. Next base: position 76,749 of record CANLMQ010000016.1, read on the forward strand.
TTCTTCGTATGTAACCGCTTACGCTTATACCGAAGTTGAATCTGACGACGAAGGTATTTACATTTTTTCGTTGGGAACCGACGATGGAGGACGGCTGTGGGTAAACGGGCAACAGGTGTGGGACTGTACAAAAGCCCGCGCTGTAGCATCCGACGATGATTTAATTCCTGTTCGCATCCGCAAAGGGAAAAACACGATTTTGTTGAAAGTCGAAGAGCGTACTTCTGCCTGGGCATTCACGGCCCGGTTTCTACCCTTCAATTTGTCCGATTTTGTAAACGGGCAGCAACTGTTCGATGTTTCCGTTAAAAAAGATGGCAGCGCTTTGTTGAATTCGTCTGTTCAGAAGCCGGTTCTCGATTTGTTGTTCAAAACCATTGATGTAAAGGTGACCACCGATAAGGGGAAAGAGGAGGTTTGGCAAGGGAACTGGGACTTCGGAAAAGATCTGGTTTTGCCAATCAGCAAGCGGTACCAGGAGAATAAACTCACGATCTCAGCTACTTTTTCAAACGGTAGCCCCTGGCAAAAAGAAATTTCATTTTATTCAGGAATGCCTTCTCTCTATACACTTTTTAAAGACAGGGCAACGCCTTATCGCATCATTGTGGCTGCCGATGCTTCGGAAAGTGAACAATGGGCGGCTCAGGAACTTCAGCATTGGCTGGCCAAGATAAGCAAAGCAACTCTTCCGATAAAGACCGACGATGAGGAAATAACCGGACACGAGATCATTGTGGGGTACAACAAACATTCGCTGGCGCTTCTGGGGGGCAATGCCGAAATACCTGCCGAAACGGATGACAGTTATTTGTATCAGAACATAAACCAGAATATTCTTTTGCTCGGTGGGAAACAACGGGGCGCTATGTACGCCGTTTTTTCCTTTCTCGAAAACGAGTTGGGGTGCAGGTGGTACACATCCAGGGTAAGTGTTATTCCTGAATGGAACAGTTATACTTTCAAGTATCTGAATCATGCTGAATCACCTTCGATAAGGGTCAGAAACGATTTTTACCACGAAGCTTTTGAGCCCGTTTGGGCGGCCCGCAACAAAGTGAACGGGGCGATGAATTTCAGGGAGCAACATGGTGGGGTTGAAGGGTACTGGGGAGTGCATACATTTTATCAGTTCATGCCCCCTTCGGAGTTCTTCGGAGCTCACCCAGAGTACTACAGCCTGATTGATGGAAAGCGGACGCATGAACGGGCCCAGCTTTGTTTGACTAACCCCGATGTCTTGGATATTATTACCGAACGACTAAAAAAGGTGATGCGAGAAAACCCGGGATACCTGATTTATTCGGTTTCTCAAAACGATTGGTATTCTCCTTGTCAATGCGAAAAATGCCAGGCCATTGTAAAAGACGAAAAAAGTGAATCGGGGCTGATGATCTGGTTTGTTAATCAGGTGGCCGAACGAATTAAAGATGAATTTCCCGACAAATATGTTGGTACGCTTGCTTACCAGTACACCCGCAAACCTCCGCAAAATATTAAGCCGCGCGAGAATGTGGTGGTGCGTTTATGCAGCATCGAATGTTGTTTTGCGCACGACTTTAAAAGTTGTCCGAAGAACAAGGATTTTCTGGAAGACCTGCAGGGGTGGGCAGCCATCGCGCCTCATATGTACATCTGGGATTATGTGGTCAGTTTTACCGAATATGTATTGCCTTTTCCCAATTTCAATGTCCTTCAGTCGAACATTAAAACTTTTCAGGAAAACAAAGCCATTGGCATCATGGAGCAGGCGGCATACCAGAGCCGGGGCGGCGAGTTTGCCGAGTTGCGTGCCTACCTGATTTCCAAATTACTCTGGAATGCAGAAATAGATGTGAACAGGGTGATTGACGATTTTATGTCAGGATATTATGGGCGCAGTGGTCAATACGTCCGTTTGTATTTCAATCTGTTGCATGAGCTAATTACTCCAGAAACTCATTTTGGCTGTTACCTGAGACACGACAACAACCTGTTTACAGATGAATTTATTGTAGAAGCTGAAAGAATATTTGATGTGGCGGAGAGTGTCGCCGATAACGATGAAATTTTGCAACGGGTGGAAGTCGCACGTTTACCTGTGATGTTTCTGAAATGTGCAAAAAAACCGGTTGAAGCAAGAATTGACGGGACGTATGAACGCTTTTGCCGAATCGTGGAACGCGAAGGATTTACTTTTTTGTCGGAACGAGGAGAATCTTACAAGAAACAATTTCATGATAATGTACAAAATGCCGAATAAAACAGGGGAGGTTATGAGAATCCGGATGAAAAGACTAAAAAGAAACAATGTTGTTTACCTGCTCTTGTGGATGTTTATCGTTAGTTGTTCTTCTTCTTTGGATAAAATGCGGCAGGAGATTAGCCTGAATGGAACATGGAAAATAACAAAAACCAGTGTAAATTCAGATATCCCCACAGTTTTTGAAAGCCAAATTCCGGTTCCCGGGTTGGTTGATATGGCTGTGCCCGCTATGGAGAAGCAGGACACCCTGTATGAAAATACAACCTACTGGTACAGAACGAAGTTTAAACTCGACCACAGTAAAAGCGAAAAAGTAAAATTAAAAATCAATAAAGCGAAATATTTTTCCAAAGTCTATTTGAATAACCGGCTGATAGGAGAAAACAGTTACTCGTTTACACCTTCAGTTTTTGATATTAAACAGGAATTAAATGCAGCGGGTGAAGAAAATGAATTAATCATTGCCGTGGGATGCCAGAATACTTTGCCGGATACGGTGGCGAACGGACATGATTTTGAAAAAACAAAATACATTCCGGGTATTTACGATGATGTTACGTTGGTTTTATCAAACGATCCGCATATCAAGAATGTTCAGGTAGTGCCGGATATTGAGAAAGAAGAAATTCGTATTGTATCTGAAATAGAGACAGACTACCCGGACCGGAAGATTGAATCCGCTTTTGTAATCAGGGAACTGGTTTCGGGGAAAGTGGTTGTTAAAGGAACAAATAGTGATTTGGAATTGAAAGATGGAAAGTCCCTGGATTTTAAAGTATCCATACCCGATTGCAAGCTGTGGTCTCCCGAAAATCCATTCCTCTACGAGTTGGAGCTTTCCACCCAGGGGGACAGGGTGAAAGTCCGGTTCGGAATGCGTCATTTTTATTTTGATGAAAGTAAAGGATGCGCCATTCTGAATGGGAAACCATATTATATGCGGGGAACCAATGTATGTATTTTCCGCTTTTTTGAAGACCCGGATAGAAATGGGCTACCCTGGGACAGGAAATGGGTAGTCAGGTTGCATGAGAAATTTAAAGAAATGAACTGGAACAGCATTCGCTACTGTATTGGTTTTCCGCCCGAAGAATGGTATCATATTGCAGATAGCCTTGGATTCCTGATTCAGGATGAGTTCCCTATCTGGACGATTCATAAAAGATATAAAAAGCTTCCACAGGGGTTAACAGCCGATCGTCTTTCGGTCGAGTTTAACCAATGGATGAGGGAGCGGTGGAATCACCCGTGTGTGGTTATTTGGGATGCGCAGAATGAATCGGTCACCGAAGTTACCGGAGAGGCCATTCATAAAGTCCGCCGGAATGATTTATCAAATCGCCCATGGGATAATGGCTGGGCGGCTCCTGACAGCGAAGCAGATTGTATTGAAACTCATCCGTACTTGTTTCAGCAGTATTTTGAAGGAGCAGATCCCTCTGCGGACGGCCCGTTGAAAGATCTCCTGACGGATGTAAGAATTCCGTTTAATGGGCCCAATAAGATTTCACCCAAACCGGATGGAGGAAGGTATAATAACCCGATTGTTATCAATGAATATGCCTGGATATGGTTAAACCGGGATGGTTCGCCCACAACGCTTACCGACAGGATATATGATGTTATTTTTGCCGAAGCGGATACTCCCGAAAAAAGGTATAAAACCTATTCGAAACATTTGGGCATTCTTACTGAATACTGGAGAGTTCACCGGAAATGTGCCGCACTGATGCATTTTTGCGGATTGGGTTACTCCCGACCAGACCCACCACGCGGGCAAACCAGCGATAACTTTATTGATATCGCGGAACTGGTTTATGAACCTCATTTCTATAAATATGTAAAGCCGGCTTTCAACCCGGTGGGTTTAATGATCGACGTTTGGGATAAAAAATTTGCTCCCGGATGCTCGATTGATGTTCCTGTTCATATTATCAACGACACCTACGAAAAATGGAGTGGTGCTGTTGTCTTGTCGGTTCTGGAAAGGGAGAAGATTGTTCACAAGCAGGATATTTTATGCGAACTGGATGGTCTTGGAAAAGAAGTGTATAAAGAGAAAATTATGCTGCCTCCCGAAAAAGGGAAGTACAAGCTTGTTGCGGAAATTAACTATAAAGGTGAATTCGTAAAAAGTATCAGGGATATTGAAATTAAATAAATTCTAAAAAGGCAAATATGAAAGAAACAGTAAGGATGATTTCCGTTTTTCTTATGTTGATTGCAGTAGCTTGTAATGATAAAATTGCAGATGATTTTCATGTTGTGAACCTGAAATGTGAATACATGCCCGAAGCCATTGTCGTTAAGGATGCTCCACGGTTTAGTTGGGAATTGCAGTCACCGGAGGAAGGGCAGTGGCAAACTGCCTGGCAGGTCCTTGTTAGCGATGACATGGAAAAAATAAAAGAGGACAAGGGGACAATATGGAATAGCAAAAGAAAAAAAGGGGATCAGAACTTTGGAATTAAATATCAGGGCGAAGAATTTCAGTCTTTCACTAAGTATTACTGGAAAGTCAGGGTTTGGGACCAAAACGGAAATGTTTCCGACTGGAGTAAGCCGGCCAGTTTTATAACCGGCGCCTTCAGCAAAACCGACTGGAAAGCTGAATGGATAGGCGACAAGCCTGAAAAGCCTCTTCAATATCAGTTATGTTATAAGCATATAGGTTATCTGAGTTCCTATACCGACAACGAAAACGAAGAAAAATGGGTACAGGTTGATTTGGGTGAGGTAAATGATTTTGATAAAATCAGGCTATATCCTTCCTTCAATAATAAGAAAGAGATTAAAGATTACTATTATCCTCTTGCGTTCCGTATTGAAGTAAGTGACGACGGGAATAACTGGAAGCAATGTGTAAAAACAAACAGCGTGCAGGCTCTTGGTGGGAAGCCGGTCGAATTTTCTGTACATAAGACGAAGGGGCGGTATGTGCGGTTTACTGCTACAAAATTGCAGCGGTATAATTTCCGAATCCACGACAATGAAGACCAGGGCGACAAAAGTAAAATGTTTGCTTTTTCCCTTGCCGAGCTCGAAGTACTTAATGATGGCAAGGTCTTATCGTCAGGATGTGAGGTGAGTTACAAAGATGCTTTAATAAAGATTGACAGGGAAGATGGGTATGATCCGGATATGCTTACAGACGGAATATTGGATACCCCTTTACCTCCTGAAAGAAGGCCCATTCCTCCGTCTCCGTTACTGAGGAAGGTGATTGAATTAAAAGGAAAACCAACAGAGGCATTGGCGTTTGTTTCCGCTTTGGGTGTTTATGATGTTTCATTCAATGCCCAATCGGCTGATCACCGGGTTTTGGCCCCTGAATGGACGGATTACCACAAGCGGGTGCAATATCAGGTTTTTGATGTCAGCCATCTGTTAAAAGAAGGGCAAAATGTGATTGGGGCGCAGTTGGCTGATGGCTGGTATGCCGGTATGCTCGGCCCAACGCGGTGGAGTCCGTATTTCCCGAGACGGGGAGCGTATGGACTGAACCGGCGGCTTTTTTTGCAGATGGAAGTGAAATATGAAAATGGAGAGAAAGAGACGTTTATCAGCGATGGTTCCTGGAAAATGTATACCGATGGCCCCATTCGTATGGCAGATATTTTTTTGGGAGAAACGTATGATGCCCGAAAAGAAGTACCTGGGTGGCAAAGCACCGGTTTTAACGATGCCGAATGGAGTAGTGTTGTAGTGGATACTCAGGTTGATGTAAACCTGGAGGCACAGACGAATCAACCCATTAAAACGGTTCAAACAATGCCGGCCAAAGAAGTGACAAAATCAAAAGATGGCTATTTCATTTTCGATGTGGGAGAGAATATTGCCGGGTGGTGTAATATCAGGCTGGAAGGTAAACCGGGGGATGTGGTTGTATTGAGGCACGGTGAAATTCTGGATGAAGAAGGGGAGTTGTACACCGAAAACCTAAGAGGGGCGCCTCAGATTGATTCAGTGATTCTTGGTAGTTCCGGCCAGTTGACATACGAGCCGCGGTTTACTTATCATGGGTTCCGGTATGTGGAAGTTGCAGGATTACGGGGCACGCCCGATAAAAGTATCCTGAATGCAAAAGTAGTTGCTTCGAACCTTCCTCGTACCGGGCATTTTGCCTGCTCAAACCCGATGCTCAACCAGCTGTACCGCAATATTAACCGGTCGCACATGGGTAACATGCACGGGGTGCCAACTGACTGCCCCCAGCGCGATGAACGCTGCGGCTGGATGGGAGATGTATATATTTTCGCCCAAACTTCCATGTTTAATCGCGATATGGCTGCTTTTTACAACAAGTGGATGGTAGATGTCCTGGATGCCCAATCTGAAAGGGGTACATTTCCTGACATTGCCCCTCATCCATTTGCAAAAGAAAAGCATTTTACCAATGCGCCCGGCTGGGCAGATGCTGGAATCAGGCTTCCATTTCTTATGTACATAAACTATGGCGACAAGGAAATTCTTGAAGAACATTTTGACGCCTATGCCCGGTACATCGAAAATATATGGAAGAACAACCCTGATTTGATCTGGAGAAGCGGGCTTGGCCTGAATTACGGTGACTGGTTGAATGGAAATACCATAGATGCAGAGGGTTTTCCGAAAACAGGCGCTCAAATTCCGTCGGAAGTGTTTTCCACCATCATGTTTTACAACTCTGTAAATACGCTACAGAAAATGGCACAGGTTATTGGCAAACCAAAAGAAGCTGAATATTATTCCGGTTTGGCTGAGAATATTAAGGTAGCTTTTATCAATCAGTTTATTGATGCGGAAGGAAGAATAGAAGGAGATGCCCAGGCATGTTATGCGATGGCACTTTTTTACGGATTGTATACCGAAGAGTTGGAACAGCCGTTTGAAAAGCGGATGATAGAAAAATTTATTCCGTATGGCGGCCGTATGAATACGGGTTTTCATTCCACTTTATGCCTGATGAAAGAGCTGGTAAAAAGGGGATATTCGGAAAAAGCCTATGATTTACTTGAAAGCAAAGAATTTCCGTCGTGGGGGTACTCCATTGAGCAGGGGGCTACTTCTATGTGGGAACGCTGGGATAGTTATGTAAAAGGGCGCGGACCAAACAGCTCAAGTATGAACTCATTTAACCATTATGCCTTTGGCGCCATTGGAGAATGGATGTATGAAAATATTCTGGGAATACAACCGGACAGTAACGCTCCCGGATACAAACATTTTATTTTGAAACCTTTGCCCGGAGGTACGCTTACATGGGCAGAAGGAAGTTATCATTCTGTTTCAGGAGAAATTGAGGTCAATTGGAAATTGGATGACAACCGGTTTGTTTACCATTTTACCATACCCGCCAATTCTTCAGCATCTGTTTATATGCCCGGGAAAAATATTAAACGATTTGAAAAGGTGAATGGTAAGCTGGAAGAGAGTACGGTCTTGCACGATTTTGAATATAAAGACGGCTACACATCTTTTAATGCAGAATCAGGCAGTTACACATATACCTCAGAAATTAGTGAAGAAATTTAATCATTTAAAAATAGTAATATGATAAACAGGAGAAAGTTTTTGGCAACAGTAGGAACAATAGCGGCAGGAGCAGCCATCCCAAATCCGTTGAAAGCTGCTATACATGCAGGCGGCGAAAAGTTAAAAGTGGTTTTAATTGGAACAGGCGTTAGAGGAAACGGATTTTGGGGAAAGAGGTTGGTTGACAAATATAGTGATATACTTGAATTTGTAGGATTGGTTGACCACAATGAGAGTCGTTTAAAATACGCTGCAACATTTATTGGGGTTGGAAAAAACTGCGGATTATATACCAATTTTGAGGATATGATTGCAGAACAATCGCCGGATCTTATCATGGTAACGACTACCGATGCCACTCATCATATTTATATCATTAAATCGCTTGCCAGCGGCGTAGATGTTTTGACGGAAAAGCCCATGACAACAGATGAAGATAAGTGTCAGGAAATCCTGGATGCCGAGCGTAAGTACAAGCGAAAAGTAATTGTGACTTTTAATTACCGGTGGAGCCCTTACAACACTAAGATCAAGGAAATGCTCGAGAATAAAACAATCGGCGATATTGTTTCTGTTGATTTTTCCTGGATGTTAAATACAAGTCACGGTGCTTCATATTTCCGCCGGTGGCACGGGCAACGCGAGCACAGCGGAACACTTTTGGTACATAAGTCCACACACCACTTCGATCTTATTAACTGGTGGCTTGATTCTGACCCTGCAGAAGTTTTTGCCTATGGCGATCTGGAATTTTATGGAGGGAGGCCGGAAAAGAAAGGAGTTAGTTGCCGGAGTTGCGATGAAAAGAACTCATGTAAGTTTTATTGGGACATTACAAAAAGCAAAGATGACTATGAAAGGTACGTCCAACACGAACATGTTGATGGCTACATTCGCGATAATTGCCTGTTCAGGCCTGAGATTAATATTTATGATAAAATGAATGTGAATATTAAATATGCCAATAACGTTTTTGTCAATTATATGCTTACCACTTATTCTCCCTGGGAAGGCTGGCGTGTGGCATTTAATGGGACTAAAGGTCGTTTGGAAGCATTTCTGGATGTACCTTATTTAGACGCCAATAAATTGTCGCAGGAAGAACTTCATGCTGCTGAAATGAACCAGCAAACTGACGGCGATCATGAAATGAAACCCATTATTTCTCATAAGTTATGGGAAGAGCAGGAAACAGTGTATGTACCATACAGTCATGCAGGACACGGTGGTGGTGATACGAGGCTGCATAACCAGATTTTTGTACATCCCGAGAAGGAAGATATATACAAGCATATGGCCGGCGTCCGGGATGGGGCAATGTCTGTTCTAATTGGGATTGCAGCCCGGAAAAGTATTGAGTCAGGAAAGCCTGTGAGGGTTGCCGAACTGACACAACTTCAACCAAGGGCGAAAAGAATATAAACATTTTTTTTCCAGAGAATTGAATAGTACCCCCCAAACATTTTCATTTAATTAATGAGTAGGTTATTCTGATCTTTTGTTAATAGTATGTATTTTATAGTTATAAAAGAACTACTTTTAGAACAAAAATCAAATGTTACTCAAGATTGCCCTGTTGCTTTCTATGTTGATACAGTTGGGAGCAGCAATTACAGCTGTTAGCTTAATCCGAAAAACCCGGTATAATATTTCGTGGATGTTAATTTCTGCCGGATTTGTATTAATGGCTATTCGACGTTTGTTTGAGTTTTCGACATTATTCTGGGAAAACCAATTGATTTTAAATGAAGACACTAAGAGTTGGATTGGAGTATTAATTTCAGTACTAATGTTAACCGGAGTGATATTTATCCGTCAGATCTTTACACTACAGGATCGTATCGATGAAATTAGAAAAGAAAGTGAAACGCGCTTGTTAAAAGCAGTTATACAAACAGAAGAAAAAGCCCGTCAATCTTTTGCCAGAGAATTACACGATGGTCTTGGTCCTGTTCTTTCATCCATAAAAATGATAGTTAGCTCCATTGAGTTGGAAAAAATGGATGCTACAAATAAGAGGATTATTGAACATTCATGTAAAGTAACAGATGAGGCCATACTAACATTAAAAGAGATTTCTAATAATTTAAGTCCACATTTATTAAAGAATTATGGTTTGATAAAAGCGTTGGATACTTTTATCAATCAGCTTTTAATTAATTCGGAAATTCAGGTGGAGTTAACCAGTAATATAAAATTGAAACGGTATTCGTACGACTTGGAGATTAATGTTTTCCGAATAGTAACAGAGCTTCTGAATAACAGCCTGAATCATGGTTCTCCAACAAAGATCGAAGTAAATATTAAAGAAAATGCAGATTGTCTTGAAATTGAATATTACGACAATGGGAAAGGATTTAATACTCATAAAATTGATCTGCCCGGTATGGGATTGGAAAATATACGATCTCGAATAAAATCATTAAACGGGTATTGTTTATTGGATTCGGAGTTGGGGAAAGGGATCAGGGCACATATTCAAATTCCGGTAAAATGAAACGAGTATGTAAAATAATTATATCCAAGAGTATATTAAAAGAAGTGCTAGTTCCATACTATACCATTGAAAACAAACTATTTTAATAGTATGAAAAAGATTAATGTTTTTATTGTAGATGACCATTCTCTTTTTAGGGAAGGATTACGGTTTTTACTATCCAACCTTGATTTTGTTAATGAAGTATACGAGGCAGAAGACGGAAAACAGTTTATTGATGAATTAAGAGACCGACATGTTGATGTGGCATTACTGGATATTGAAATGCCGGAAATGAATGGTATGGAAGCGGCCCGCAGAGCTTTAGAGATTAGCCCGAAACTAAAAATAATTGCTTTGTCGATGTACTCTGATGAAAACTATTATTCCAGTATGATTGAAGCTGGAGCCAGTGGATTTTTATTAAAAAATTCAAACTTCTCGGAAGTAAAAAAAGCCATTGTAGATACTTGTGAAGGGAAAAATTATTTTTCAATCGAGATTTTGCAATCTATTGTAACCAGAGCGAACAAAAAGGTATCAAAACCGGAAACTACTGATTTAACAAAGCGGGAAATAGATGTTTTATACAAGATTTGTAAGGGATGTTCCAACATGGAAATTGCCGAAACCTTATCGATAAGTAAACGCACTGTCGATAAACACCGCGAAAATTTACTTCAGAAAACGAATTCAAAAAACACAGCTAACTTGGTTGTGTTTGCAATAGAACAAGGGTATTTTCAAGTTTAATATCAAGGCGTAGGTTTAAAGGTTATACATGTCCTTACTTTTCGGCAAATTATTGAGGGAGAAGTGAATAAGCCCGGGCAGACCGTGAATTTCTTCCAGGTCTGAATTTTTTGTAAAATGCATTCAGGTAGCACATGTTCAGGCTACTTTTTTTCGAAAAGTAACAGGACTGGCCCCATATTTTCGTTTAAAAGCTGTTGCAAAATGAGAGGCATGTTCGTAGCCCGATCGATCCGCAATTTCTGCTATTGTATAGGACGTATTGTGTAGTAATTTATATGCAATATTCATCCGATAGTCAAAAAGATAACCATAAATAGTAGTGCCAAAAAACAATTTAAAACTTGATTTTAATATGGTAGCGCTCATTCCTACGGCCGTTGCAAGTTCATTAATTGTTGGTGGATTTTGGTATTGGTTTTCAATAATATTTCGGGCTTCATTTACTTGCAGGTTGTAATGATTATAACGATTGCATGTGCTGCATTTTTGACTGTTTCTTTGTTGCAATTGTAGTAAAAACAATTCCTTTACTTTGTTCTCAAAATAGAGTGGGGCAAAATTTCCCATCGATTGACAAGCTCTTATTTGGTTAATAACCTCTTGCATTTCCATTGTTGTTAAACAATACTTTCCCTGTGATATCAGCGGCCATTGTTTTTCTAATGATTTTACAATGGGAGCGAATACCTCGGGATTTTGGCTGCCAATTGAGTGAATGAAATTAAAAGGTATGAAGACTTTAAAAAATTCATATTGTTTGTTTTTTGAAAAAGTGTGGTTAACATTCTCTTCCAGAGTTGAAAAAGTATTATTGGTATTTTCATTCATTTTATAAGAATGATTGTTCCCGCACATCAATGAAGTTTCACCTTTTTGCACAAAATGGAGTACTACCTTGTTATCTTCAGTATTACCTGAAACCTGTATTTCTTTACTTGATTTTAATTGAATGAGTTGAGCCTTGAAATTTGAAGTTTTCCATTCTTTTATCGCCATTTTTAAGGGATGAGCATCAATGATATCAACAGTACTACAGAAAGGTGATTCTATCTCTGATCTAAGATACTTGTTATGGTAAAAGTTTTGTATCTCGGATGAATGAATTTTGTATCTCATAAGCTTTTTCTATTTGCATAAACAAAATCGACCTCCTGTTAAACAAAGCTGTCGTTTGGCGTAGTAATTCGTTTTTAATGCAGGCCTATTTTTGCTTTGTCAATTTAAAACGAATCTAAATAATGATGCAAAAGTAGAAAAGAAAAAAGCAATTCCAAATCTCTGTTAAAGGGATTTTTATCAACAAATAAGAGAATGAGATACATTGTAGATATTTGTTAATCGTAAGAAACATAGTGTTTTATAAGGTGGTCGAAATGCCAAATTTCTGAAAACGTTCTTTTAGAAATTTGAAATAAAATACATAATAAAATGAAAACATACAGTTTAGGGATTGATATTGGGTACTCTGCTGTTAAAATTGCCATAATTGACAATGATAATACGATAGCTTATACCAAATATCAAGCTCATAAAGGACAAACCAAGGAGGCACTTGAGTTGATCTTTATGGAAATTGATGAGAAATTTAAAATTTCTGAAATCATTCATGGTGCTATTACAGGCAGCTTGGGGAAAGAAATATCTCAAAAGGGCCTTGTTAAGAGGATTAATGAGGCTGCTGCTGCCATTGAAGGAATTTTGTTTTTAAATCCAAAGGCAAAATCGATTATTGAAATTGGTGGACAAAGTGCGAAGTACTACACGGGATTTAATTCCAAAAGAGAAAATGCCTACAGAATATCAAAAAGTAGTTTGCTGAAAATTTCCTCAAATTCGGATTGTGCCGCCGGTACCGGCTCTTTTCTTGAAGAACAGGCTTCGCGATTGAATATCAGAACCGAAGATTATTCCCAATATGTGAAAAAAGCAAAATCCATTCCCCGAATTGCAGGTCGGTGCAGTGTTTTTGCAAAAACTGATATTATTCACAATCAACAAGAGGGAGTTCCATCAGAAGATATTTTAAAAGGTGTAGCATATGCTATTGTTAAGAATTATAAAGGTGCTGTTATGCGTCGGTTACCTGTTGAAACTCCAATTTTATTTATAGGGGGTGTTGGAAACAATCAGGCAATTGTAGATGCATTTAAAGATGTGTTGGATAAAAGCGAATCGGAGCTAATTGTTCCTCAGAATTTTGATGTAGCCAATGCTATTGGGGCTGCACTTATAGCAAAGAAAGATGGTTATAAGCTGAGCTTTCGTAAAATGTTTTGGGATTTCCTTTCAATGGAAGACATGGATACTGAAGACACCAACAAAGAAAAACTGCCTCCTTTATGTCAAATTGAAACCGAAAATATATCCCAAAAGCATGAAACTATTTTATCTGCTGAAGATCTTTCCAATCTGGATTGTTTTTTAGGGATAGATGTCGGTTCTACAAGTACCAACTTGGTTTTAATGAACTTTCAAAAAGAAATTATCAGTTATAAGTACATCAGGTCTGCAGGCAATCCAGTCAAGGCTGTACAAAAAGGATTTAATGAAATTTATGTTGAATGGAACGGTAAAATTAATATTTCCGGTGTTGGGATAACAGGTTCCGGACGTCATCTGATTGGTAATAAAATAGAGGCTGATATAATTAAAGATGAGATTACTGCACAGGCAAAAGCTGCGATGACAATAGATCCGGAGGTAGATACCATTTTTGAGATTGGAGGGCAGGATTCTAAATACATAAGTATTAATAATGGTACGGTAATCGATTTTCAGATGAATAAAGTTTGTGCTGCCGGTACAGGATCATTTCTTGATGAGCAAGCCCAAAAATTTAATATTCCGGTTGATGAGCTTGGGCAGCTTGCCATGAAAGGAGAAAATCCGGTTTCTCTTGGCGAAAGGTGTACTGTTTTTATCGAATCAAGTATCGCATCAAACCTGTCTAAAGGAAAGAAAACGGAGGATATTGTTGCTGGTTTGTGTTATTCAATTGCCAAAAATTACCTGCACCGGGTAGTGGGACAGAAAAAAATTGGGAATCGGATATTTCTGCAGGGGGGAATTGCCTATAACCAGGGAGTTGCAAATGCGCTGAAAGTTTTAACGCAAAAAGAAATACAGATTCCTCCATTTTTCAGTGTTACCGGAGCTTATGGGGCAGCGTTGCTGGCAATGGAGGAGATGGAAGGAAGCGTTTCAAAATTTAAAGGTTTTCAACACTTTTCAGATCAGCCTGCGGTTTTTAGTGAATCCATAGAAAAAGCAGTTTCCAATAAATCTGCCGAATATAAAAAGCAGATTGAGAAACTGAGTTTTGATCATTATAATGGCATTATCGATGAAAGTAAAAAAACGATTGGGATACCCCGTTCTTTATTTTCATTTTGTATGTTTCCGATGTTTAATACTGTTTTTAAAGAGTTGGGATTAAATGTATTATTGTCAGAATGGAGTAATGATGATACGATTAAATTAGGACAGGAATATTCGCTTGAAGAAACCTGTTTCCCAATAAAACTGGTAATCGGACATGTTGCTGAGCTGGTTGGCAAAGGTGTCGATTATATTCTTTTTCCAAAACTTTATAATATAAGCAAACCTTCGTCAAAATCACGTCAGTCATATGGCTGTGCTTACATGCAACTGGCCAGTACGATCATCGGATTATCAATGGAGTTAGAGAAAAGGGGAATAGAATTAATAGCTCCAACCTTTGCTTTTAACAGAGGAGAGGAGTTTATGGCAAAGTCGTTTGTAGAAATTGGAAAACAGTTAGGAAAAACATCTGAAGAAACCCGGCGGGCATTGCAAAAGGGGATGGAAGCCAATCAGCGTTTTGAGACAATGATTGCAGAAAGAAAGAAAAAACGAACAGAAAAGATTGATAAGGATAAAATTTCATTTGTAATTATTTCTAAAATGTATGGGGTTTCCGATCCGGTTTTAAACCTTGGAATTCCGTCAAAGCTTATCCAAATGGGCTATCCCGTAATTCCCTTTTTTGAATTACCACAAGGAGATATTTTTCGCGATCATCCCAATATGTTTTGGCCTTTTGGAGAAAACATTCTTGGCCCTGCTCGTTTTGTCCGCGACACCCCGAATTTGTATGGCATCTTGCTGACTCATCACGGTTGCGGACCCGATTCAGTACTTAATCATTATTTCAAAGAGATTATGGGAGATAAACCTTACCTGAACATTGAAATTGATGAACATGCTTCGAAGGTGGGAGTGGCAACCAGGCTTGAAGCTTTTGTGAACAGTCTGAAGTTTGTAAAAACAAATCAGGAAAAAAATCTTTTGGTAGTAGATCAAAAGAAACCTTGTAATGAAAAAGTGTTAATTAAGGAAAGATTTGCCCATTTGCCCTCCGGAACGAAAGTTTGCATT
Source organism: uncultured Draconibacterium sp. (assembly GCA_947492175.1). Classification (GTDB taxonomy): domain Bacteria; phylum Bacteroidota; class Bacteroidia; order Bacteroidales; family Prolixibacteraceae; genus Draconibacterium. The sequence continues at coordinate 92,138 of CANLMQ010000016.1, forward strand.
CCCAATATGTTTCCGTATTCTGATTTGTTAAAAGAAGCATTTGCGTTAAAAGGAATTAAGGTTGAAGTATTGCCACAAACAAATGCAAAGTCGGTGAGTTTAGGCAGAAGGTTTACAATGACTAATGAGTATTATTCATTAACCTCGCTGTTGGGAGACTGTTTTACTAAGCTTGAAAACAGAAACGGAGATAAAAAGATTGCATTTTTGATGCCACAAACCGAAGGAGCCGAGGTAAGCGCGCAGTATAACAGGCTGTTACAAGCAAAACTAACTGAAGGGAATTATCCTGGAATACATGTACTTGCCCCGTTCCTGGAAGATATACTTAGACTCGATAAGGCTGATTCCTTGTTGATTTTTCGGTGTTTAATTGCCGGAGATATGATTCGCGTTGCACCACCAAATCAAAGGGGAAAATATCTTAAACTGGTTAAGATCCTGATTAACGATAGTATTTTTGATAGTTCAAACCTTCAGCTAATTGCACAAGGTATGTATGCCCAGCTTTTGGCTTCTGAAAATCAAAAAAAGGTTTTAGCCATTGGAGAACCAATAATCGTATTCAATGATTTTCTGAACGATTTTACGTTTAAAAGTCTTGAAAACCAAAACCACAAAGTAGTTTATTTTTCTTTTGCAGAAGCCATGTGGATGTTTTGGAACGACTTTGTTGAACAAGACAAAGGTGTCGATTACGAGGAAAATGTTAAACTGTTGTCGGATTTTCGCAATGAAATGAAGAGCATTTCAGAGGTGCTTAAAGAAGAAAGTCCATTTGCAGGCAACATTGACGATTTGGTAAAAACAGCAGATAAAAGTATTGGTTGCTATGCCGGGGCATTTGCCCGCTACAGACAGGCTAAAGCACTGAACCACCCTCCGGATATTGATGGCATAATAACAGCCAATTCGACCTATGAAAATACCGGAGTTGGTCTGAATATATTGAATAAGGGGAGTTCTGACGATAGTGCCACTCCAATTTTAAACCTGTCATTTGATGGGAACACAAACGAAAACGACAGAAACAAAGTCGAATCATTTATTTATTATTTATGAATAAGAACACTATGCTTACAACAACAATCGTGATGGGCGTTGTAGCCGTTGCAATTTTTTTATATGCTTATACAAAAGGCGTTCATTTACAGGGCTTAAATAGTGCCTTGAAAACAGGGGTGGCAACATTGCCTCTATTAATTATTGCCTTTGTAATTGTAGGATTGGTCAGCAAGCTTGATTTAACCTCTAATGTAATTGCAATGCTCGGAAAAGAAAGTGGTATTAAAGGAATTGGTATTGGAGCATTGGCAGGGATATTAACTCCCGGAGGTACTTTTGTGGCAATACCATTAGCTTCTGTCTTGTTAAAATCGGGAGCCGGTATTGGAGTTACGGTGTCTTATTTCGTTGCATGGACAACTTGGGAAATAATGCGTACGCCTTTCGAAGTCGGATTTCTGGGATGGAAATTTATATTGGTAAAATGGTGTTCCATTATCATTCTTCCAATAATTGCAGGGCTAACGGCCAGGCTATTGTTTTCATGGGTCAATTTTTAAAAACAAAAATCATGTTCAAAAATAAATCATTACAATTTCTGATTGCCATTTCAAAAAAAGGGAAATATCGTTTGGCAATATCGGGTTTACTTATCTTTTTTAGTTCCATTTGTTCTCTGGGGCCTTATTATATTGCTTATCTCATAATAGAGAAAATTATTAATCCGCCATTTATTATAAATGATCTGTTAATGCTTGCTGCCATTGCCGCCTTGTTTATTGTGGGACAAATGATTTTTTCGGGTATTGCAATGACACAATCGCATATAGCAGCTTACAATATTCTGTTCGATTTGCGTGTTAGCCTGGCAAAAAAATTAACAAAACTACCTTTGGGCTATTATTCCGATACCAGCTCAGGTACCATAAAAAAAATAATGATGGGGAATATCGAGGCAATTGAAGAGTTTGTTGCCCACAATCTGGTCGATCTTATCTCTGTTGTCTTCCTTCCTGTTATTATTTTTTGCTGGCTGGCTACATTTAGTCTTCCTCTGGCATTGTTGAGTGTATTTCCGGTTTTTCTGGGCGTTGGTTTGCAAAGGTTTCGCATGAAACTGGAGGCCTGGAACATCAGAAAATTCTTTAAGATAAAATCGGATATGAATACAACCATCATTGATTTTATCAGGGGAATGCCCGTAATAAAAGCGTTTAACCTGTCTGTATTTTCTTTTAAAAAGTATAAGAATGAGGCAGATAAATACAGCGAATACTGGATTGATATGAATAAAAAGGCTGCGGTATTTTTTGCAACCTATGCTCTGCTGATGGATTGTGGGGTGTTGGTAATACTTCCTGTGGGAGGCTATATGTATGCCGTGGGAAAAATTACGTTGTCTGCTTTTTTAATGTTTATGTTTATTGGAATCGGGCTTGCCCGTTTTATGAAACAGCTTACCGGTTTTGGCTCGAATCTTACCCAGATTTTTAAAGGAGTGGATGAGCTCAGAACAATTATGGACGCCAAAGAAATTACCGATAACGGAACTGTTACCAGACTGTATAATTACCATGTCGAGTTCAGACAGGTTTCGTTTTCTTATGGAAACCACCTTGTTCTCGATAATGTAAACTTTAAATTGAAACAAGGCACTATTACTGCACTGGTAGGTCCTTCTGGTGCCGGAAAAACTACTGTGGCAAGGTTAATTCCACGTTTTTGGGATGTTAACAGGGGTGAAATAACCATTGGCGGACACAACCTGAAATCGATACAAAGTGATGTGTTAATGAAGAATATAAGTTTTGTTTTTCAGGATATTTTTATGTTTAACGATACTGTGATTGAAAATATCCGCATGGGCGATAAATCAATTTCAGAAGAAAAAGTGATTGAGATTGCCAAACAAGCTCAGGCTCATGAATTTATTCAGAAACTGAAGGATGGTTACCATACCGTTATTGGCCCCACTGGAGGGCATTTGAGTGGTGGCGAACAACAACGGATTGCTATTGCGCGGGCATTGGCCAAAGATTCGCCAATTATTGTTTTGGATGAAGCAACCAGTTATGCCGATACAGAAAACGAAGATAAAATACAAAAAGCGTTGAACGCGCTGCTAAAGGATAAAACGGTGATTGTTATTGCTCACAGACTCTCGACTATCCAGAATGCCAACCAGATACTTTACATTGAAAAAGGAAAAATCATGGAAAGTGGTACCCATCAAAAGCTGATAGAAATAAATGGCCGCTACAAACAAATGTGGGACCTGCATGTAGATGCTGCCTGCTGGGGAATTAAACAAACTGAAGAAGCACAAAAAAACAAACAGGAGGAATTGGTATGTTAGAAGTTATAAAATTAATTGCAGGAAAATATCGCAACCGAATGGTTCGTGTAACCTTGATCTCGGTATTGGAAGCCATTTTCGGGGCTGTGCCGTTTGTTGTTCTTTATTTCCTTTTGTGTGACATTATTGATAGCACATTTAGTTTGGAAAAATTATGGGTGTATATTTATGTTATTGCCGGAAGTGTTGTTTTCAGGGTGTTATTTTCGTACCTGAGCGTAACTCTTTCGCGTGCCGACGGAACCTTAATGATTAAAGATTTAAGGTTAAGGCTGGGCGAGCATGTCAGGAAACTTCCTTTGGGCTTTTTTACAAGCCACGATACGGGAGAACTGTCCAATAAAACACTTGAAAATGTTAATAAAGTAGAATTGATAATGACCATGCTTTTGCCTGAGGTAATCTCAACTTTTGTTTTGAGTATTCTGGTGGCGGCAGGCTTATTTTATATTGATTTCAGAATGGCTATTGCCACTATTATAACTATGCCTTTGGCATTGGGACTGCTGATTTGGGCAAAGAAAATTATGCATGTAAGGGGAAAAGCCTTGTATCAATCGTCATCGGTTCTGGCTAACAGTATTATCGAATTTGTGAGCGGGATTAAGTTTATTAAAGCCTTTAATAATTCTCAGAAAAAGTTTGATGACCTGGTGGATAAAATGGAAGAGTTCAAAAAGAAGAGTTTAAAAACCGAAGGTACTTTAAGCCCGATTATGATATTGTCGGGCATTTCAATCGATTTTGGACTGGTTATGCTTATTTTAATGGGATCGTATTTTATTGCAGGCGGAAGTTTGAGTGGAAAAACCTTTATCATTTTTATTATTATCAGCTCCCGATTTTTTGAAAATCTGAAAGTTATATCTGTTAATTATTTGAAAATTCGATATCTTTTGATTGCCGGTCAAACTATTCAAAGTCTGTTTAACGAGAAAAAACTAACCGGGAACAAATATCGGATGGATTTAAAAAAGAAAGATATTGTTTTCAATAATGTTTCGTTTGAGTATAATGGCCCTAGGGTGTTGAAAAATATTAATGTGAGTATTCCTTCCAATTCGATGACGGCTTTGGTTGGTCCTTCTGGTTCAGGGAAATCGACCATGGCAAACCTGATTGCAAGATTTTATGATGTGAACAGTGGTTCCATTTTAATCGGAAATAATAATTTGAAATATGTTGATCCGGAGAAAATCCTTCAACAAGTTAGTATGGTATTTCAAAAGGTTATCTTGTTTAAAGATACCATTTACAACAACATTAAAATAGGGAAACAGGATGCTACGCGAAATGAAGTGATTGCGGCAGCCAAAAGGGCAAATTGTCATCGGTTTATTTCAAAGTTGCCCAATGGTTACGATACAATGGTTGATGAAAATGGAGGTAACTTTTCCGGTGGCGAACAACTTAGGCTTTCTATTGCCCGGGCTATGTTGAAAGATGCACCAATTGTTTTACTCGACGAGGCAACCTCTTCTTTAGATCCCGAAAATGAATTTTTCATTCAGGAAGCAATTTCCAGCCTTTTACAAAACAGGACAGTTGTAGTAATTGCCCACCGTCTTAAAACCATTAAAAATGCCGACAAGATAATTGTGCTTGATAATGGGCAAGTAGTGGAAGAGGGGACACATTCTGAATTATTTAAGAACCGTGGTTTATACAATAAAATGTGGCAAACCCAGGAGAGTACAGTTGGCTGGAAAATAGCAAATTAAAAACTATTTGAAATATGAAAATAAAAAGAACATGTTACAATAAGTATCACATACATAATGGGAGCAATCATTCTTCAAGAAGAGGGCCAAGCAGTTTTGGCATGCACGATTCGAAACTGGCATTTGAATGCATAAAAATACAGGAAGGTGATACTTTCCTGGACCTTGGCTGCGGTGCCGGCGATTATTCTCTTTATGCCGCTAAACTCGTTGGTGAGTCTGGTAGTGTTTATTCCCTTGATATTGGAGAGGAAATGCTTGAAGGGATTAGAAGCGATGCTGAAAAATCAGGTTTAAAGAATATTTGCACCATGGTTGCCGATGTATTCAAACTGCTGCCAGTAAAGGAGGAGAGTGTTGATGTCTGTATGATTGCAACAGTACTTCATTATAAAAATATACTGGATAAAACAGGTGTTTTATTTGGCGAAATCCGACGAGTTCTAAAACGAGGAGGACGTTTAGCAATAATCGAATGTAAAAAAGAAGAAATGCCGTTTGGTCCTCCTCTCGAATTCAGAGTAGCGCCGGAAGAATTAGACAAGGCTCTTTTCTTGTATGGTTTCAAAAAGATTGATTATGTGGATTTGGGAGTTAATTACATGGTTTTATTTGAATGATAGTCGGATTATTTATAAAAGCAGCGGCTTATTTTATTAAGTAAGCGCTGCTTTTTTATTGTGTTGTTGTTACGTGGCAAAATGTTTTTTTGGGCTAAATTTACTTGTGGCAATCTGGAAAATTTTGTTTAGTGGTTTAAAACAAAAGGTCGCCGCCGTACGAATTATGGAATAGTAAATCCGCTTTTTCACAGGGGATACATCGATTTCAATATTTTTTAGGGGCAGGCGTCCGTCCATTTCTTTTAACGTATTACGCACTTAAATATATAATTCTTCTATAGCTCCCAGCCGGACTAGGGTTTTAGCCTGAACTACATCGGGTAATATTGCTTAAATCATTTTCTATAATCTTTTTAATGTTGGATTATATGTTATAATTATTATTTTTTATGCTAAGTTTGCATGCGATTTTGGTGTCACAATTCCGCAACTTTGGAAGCGTGGTGAAAAGGGAATCAGGTGAAAATCCTGAACAGACCCGCTGCTGTAAGCTCCGCCAAAGTCTTTGAACAATACTCAAAACCACTGTCCGTAAAAAAGGACGGGAAGGGCGTTTCAAAGATGGAGTAAGTCAGAAGACCTGCCAGAATGTATAGTTAAAGGCTTTCGAGGAATAAAAGCCGGAGACAAACAAAGGCAGGAACTCAGATTTTTGCTCAACGTTTATCCCGACATTTTGATTTTCGAGGGCTGTTTTGATTGGGAAATTAAAAATGGCTTTCTTATGTTTTATTTTAAGCTTTTGGGGTTAGTAGCATTGTTTGCGATAACAACCAGTGCATTTTCACAAAGCAAATTAGATAGCGTTCAGCGGATTGATGAAGTAACGGTGGTTGCTAATCGCTTTAAAGAAATAATTCCCGCCCAAACCTTAAAAGGAAAGGAACTGGAACAATTAAACAGCTTTTCAGTTGCTGATGCCATCCGCTTTTTTTCAGGTGTTCAAATTAAAGATTATGGTGGAGTTGGCGGTATAAAAACGGTCAATATACGTAGTATGGGTACCAACCACATGGGGGTATTTTATAACGGTATCCAACTTGGGAATGCACAAAATGGTCAGATTGATTTAGGAAAATTTTCGTTGGAAAATATAGAAGAGATTTCTTTGTACAACGGTCAGAAAAGCAAGATATTCCAGTCGGCCAAAGAGTTTGGTTCGGCAGGGAGCATTTACCTAACAACCAAACGCCCCCGCTTTGAAAAAGGGAAGGACACGAATATTAAAGCTGCCCTGCGCACGGGTTCTTTTGGGCTGTTTAATCCCTCGCTTCTTTATGAGTACAAAATCAGCGAAAAAATTAATACAAGCTTTAGTGCCGAATGGATTAATGCCAATGGGAAATATAAATTCCGCTACCGCCGTGTTACGCCATCGGGAGAATTGGCTTATGACACCACTGCCATCCGGCAAAACGGAGATATTGATGCCGTTCGTATGGAAGGAAGCCTTAATGGCTATTTGCCATCGGGCATGTGGAAAGTTCAGGTATATCATTATGCTTCTGAACGTGGAATACCAGGTGCTATTGTAAATAATGTATGGCGTAATGGCGAGCGTTTATGGGATAACAACTCTTTTATACAGGGCGTTTATCAGCAGGATTTAACTCAAAAGCTCGGTTCTAAAATAAACCTGAAATATGCCACCGACCTTACACATTATATCAACAACGACGATAAGCTGATACATGTGGATAACAAATACAAGCAGAAAGAACTCTATTTTTCGTGGGCTAATAAATATGCTTTACGCAGGAACTGGGATATTTCTGCTGCTTACGATTTCCAGTGGAATGGGCTTTCCGAATTTGTTGATGTTTCCAGAACTACGCATTGGCTGTCGGCTGCCACGGCTTTTACCATGGCCAACCATTTAAAAATACAAGCCAGTATTTTAGGTACTTTGGTTAACGAAGAAAACCGGCAGCGCGACTCTGTGCCCAATAAACAGGTATTAACTCCGGCAGTATTCTTATCTTATCAACCTTTTAAAAAACAGGGACTTGTGTTTCGTGCTTTTTACAAGAAATCGTTTCGTATGCCCACCTTTAACGATTTGTATTATACCGACATGGGAAATGCCTTTCTTCGACCCGAATATGCCGAACAATATAACGTAGGCGTTGTATATGACATTACACGAAAAAAGCGCCTGCTGGAATCATTCCATGTTGGAGTTGATGCTTATTACAACTATGTAAAAGATAAAATAGTTGCTTACCCCAAAGGACAGCAATTTCGCTGGACGATGCTAAATCTTGGCGAAGTGGATATTCGGGGAATAGACCTGACAACAATGGCAACATTTTTTCTTGGCGAAGAGTGGAGATTAACCGGGAAGTTGCAATATACGTACCAGGAAGCCATCGATATTACAAATCCTGCAGATACTTATTACCGTCATCAAATTCCCTATATCCCCTGGCATAGCGGTTCGGCAATTGCTATGCTTAGCCGGAAAAACTGGTCGATAAATTACAGTTTTATTTATGTAGGCGAACGTTATAATCAGCAGGAAAATATCCGCTACAATTATACCCAGCCCTGGTATACCAGCGATGTTTCGTTTTCAAGGTTTGTGAAGGCGAAGTCTTTTTTAATGAAATTATCTGCTGAAATAAATAACCTGCTGAGTCAGGATTACGATGTGATACTTAATTATCCGATGCCTAAACGAAATTATCGTTTTCGCGTGAGTATAGAAATCTGAATATTAACAGGATGAACAGGTTTGTTTTTATATTACTTTTTTCATTGCTGCTGTACGCTTGTCGTAAAGATGAGCTAGTGGTTCCAACAGAATACGATGTTTTGCCTATGGAGTTGAATCCCGATTCTAATCCGCTTGGGATGTATGTTTTGAACGAGGGAAATATGGGAAGCAATAAAGCCTCGATTGATTTTGTTGATTTTCGTAATGCTTACTATGTGCGAAACCTGTATGCCGAAAGAAATCCGAACATTATTAAAGAATTGGGTGATGTTGGGAACGACATTCAGATTTACGGAAACAAATTATATGCAGTAATCAACTGTTCGCACAAAGTAGAAGTTATGGATGCCGAAACAGGAAAGCGAATTGGGCAGATAGACATACCCAATTGCCGTTACATCCGCTTTTCGCGGGGCAATGCCTACGTTTCTGCTTACGTTGGTCCGGTTGCAATTGACCCGGATGCACAACTGGGAGCTGTTTATCGCATCGATACAACATCGTTACAGGTTACCGGAAAGGTTGCAGTTGGTTACCAGCCTGACGAGCTGGAGGTGATGGGGGAATATATTTATGTAGCCAATTCTGGCGGTTACCGGGTTCCAAACTACGACTATACCATTTCGGTAGTAGAAATGTATGCCATGAAACAGGTGCAGAAAATACCTGTAGGCATTAATCTGCATCGCCTGCGTAAAGATAAATACGGCAAACTGTGGGTGTCATCACGAGGGGATTACAATACAATTGCTTCCCGCCTTTTTGTATTGGAGCGTAAACATCAAAATTCAAACGAAATGGTTGTAACCGATACCCTTGATATTCCGTGTAGCAATATGTGTATCCAGGGCGATTCGCTTTATTTCTACAGCACAGAGTGGAATAAACAAAGCGAAGAGAACACAATTTCGTATGGAATCATCAATGTAAAAACAAAAGAGCTGCTTACCGACCATTTTATTACCGATGGAACAGAGAAAGATATAACCATACCGTATGGTTTACAAATCAATCCAGCCAATGGCGATATTTATGTAACTGATGCCAAAAATTATGTTTCCAGCGGGGTTGTACATTGTTACAACCGCAACGGAAAACGCAAGTGGAGTGTACGGGCAGGCGATATTCCTGCGCACATGGTTTTTCTGTTTAAAAATTAAGCCAATGAAGAAACTAATACCTATTCTGTCTTTCATTTTTCTTTTATTCTCGTGCAACCAGGAGATTCCGATGGTTAATTTGGGAATAGACGATGTTTATACCGTTGAACGGATGAAAAAAATCATCCTTCATCCCGAATTCCCGGGAGAGTGCGAGTGGAGCATGCAGGATGTGAACGGACAGGATTCAATTGTTTCTACTGAGCGTGATTATATTTTTCTCGCCGGGAATCCGGGGAAATACTTTTTGAAACTTAATATAATCGATTCTGAAAATCCTGTAGAGCACTTGGTGCAAATTGTGGTTTGGGAAGAGCAGGTGGCATACAGCCGCTACATTTCCCGCGTTTTTGAATATTGTCCTGCCCCCGGTCAGTTTGTTAACACCATGCCTGAATACGAAGAAGGAGATACCGGAGAAAACATGCGAAAGAAAGCGCAGGAAAGCATTTCCGGGAAAAACGATGTGATGGTTTCATTGGGAGGATTTGGCGGTTACATAACTTTTGGCTTCGACCACACTGTTGTTAATGTTACAGGGGAAAATGACTTTAAAATCAGGGGGAATTCCTTTTATGCCGCCTCTAATCCCAATCCCGATGCTCCTGCCGAAGGGGGCAGTTGTGAACCGGGAATTGTAATGGTTTCATTGGACCGCAATAATAACGGTATTCCGGATGATGACTGGTACGAACTGCATGGAAGTGAATATTACAAACCTGAAACCAAACATAGTTACGAAATCACTTATTATAGGCCTACTCCGGGCAAACAAGCAACTCCCCGGCCCAATAGTCCTATTTCCGATACAACATATATCGGTTGGATTGACAATCGGGGAGGAAAAGGTTACATGGCTAAAAATGTATATCACAAACAGGACTATTTCCCGAAGTGGTTGGATGCCGGCCAGCTAACTTTTAAGGGCACAATTATTCCCAACAATGCTGTAGACGAAAGTAGAAACGAATCATACTATGTACAGTATGCCTATCCCTGGGGATATGTTGATAATCATCCAAATGAATATGAGGATAAAATAAGTTTCGATATAGACTGGGCAGTTGATGAAAGCGGAAATGCAGTGCAATTGCCGGGAGTCGACTTTATTCGCGTTTATACCGGTGTAAACCAACAGTGTGGCTGGCTGGGAGAAACCTCTACAGAACTCGCCCGGGCAGAAGATTTACACGTTTCGGAATCAATCGTAGAATTACCTAACCCGTAAAATATATAATTATGAATATAAAAAAGCTATTGATTTGTAGTATTCTCTGGTCTGCTTTTTTTTCTGCAGCAGCTCAAACCACAGAATACTCCAATGGGGTGTTTATTCTCAATGAAGATTGGTTTGGGCACAACAACAGTACGATAAATTTTTTAAATCCCCGGGAAGGAGAATTCGATTATCTTATTCTCCAGGGAAATACTGACAATGAGGGTTTATCTCTTGGTTGCACTGCTCAGTATGGAACAGTATATGGCGACAATCTTTATATAATGTCGAAACAGGATCAGGATTCGGGCGAAACCCAGGCGATTAGGGGGGGGCGTATTATTGTGGCAGATGCAAAAACGCTGAAAGTAAAAAAGAGAATCCCTGTTATTTTTGAAATTAGTGGGAAATCAGCCGCCGACGGACGTTGCTTTGTTGGAGTGAACGAGAATAAAGGTTATGTGGGGACATCCAATGGAATCTTTATTCTAAACCTTAATAATTTTGAAATCGGAAGTAGGATTGCCGGCACTGAGAATCCTCTGATTACAGGGAATGAAAGCAATGCCAATGGAGAAGGTCCATTGTACCGTAATCAAATTGGGATGATGTGCCGGACTTCGGATTATGTATTTGCTATCCAACAGGACAAGGGGGTGTTGGTTATCGATCCCGAGAAAGATTCTGTTGTAAAAGTCATTAGAGGGTGCTTTAGTACTCTTACACAAAGCAAGGATGGCACAGTTTGGGTAGGAAAAAATACGAATGTAAGCTATCAGGAATATCCTTATGGAACTGTTGGAGAGCATTGGGATGGTAACCAACTGCTAAAAATCAATCCTTATACTTTAGCTACTGAAACGGTGAATATGAGTGGTGGTGCCGGTATTAACCAAACCTGGTATGCATGGACAGCCGGCTCGCTATGTGCCAGTACTAAAGAGAATGTGCTTTATTTTGCTTATAATGAAAGCGACTGGAACTGGTTTACCACTTCTAAAATGTATCGTTATGATATTGATAGCAATGAGTTTTCGCTGATATATAACAGTGAAGACGAAGAACGCTACTTTTATGGTGCAAGCCTTCGAATCAATCCTTTGGACGATAAGATATATGCCGCTTTATATCTGGATAACATCAATCAAACTTATTTTATATACCAATTAGATAATACTGGGAATTTATTAAAAGTATTTGAACCCATTAAACGCTACTGGTTTCCGGCCATGTTTATTTTTCCCGATAAACGGACGCCTGCAGTTTCAGAATTTTCACAGATTACTCTTGAAAATACACAATCCGTTACTGTTGATTTAAGAAATATGGCAAGCGACCGGGATAATCTGTCGGCAGCTATAACCAAAAGGATTATGGCAAATGATAATGAAAATATTCTTTCGGCTGTTGTAAAAAATGACAAATTAACGCTTACCGCAAAAGAGGAAAAATCGGGAACAGCCCGTGTTACTGTGCGGTTTAATTCGAATGGAAAAATTGTTGATCGGGTACAGGAAGTTGTGGTTTCAACCATGTCAGAGAGCGATAATGCTGCCCCGGCAGCTCCGGAAAATTTCGCTGCTGTGCCGGCCGAAACAAGTATTGCCCTTTTGTGGACCGCTTCAACCGACAATGTGGGTGTGGCCGGTTACAATGTTTATCTCGATGGGGAATCGATTAAAACGGTAACAGAAGCAAATTTCACAGTAAGTGGTTTGTCTTCATCAACAGAATATACCCTGGAAGTGGAAGCTTTCGACGCAGCAGGCAACAAATCAGCAAAAGCAAAGCTGACAGTTTCAACCACCGACGAAACTGTTCCGTCGATACCAACCGACTTTACTGCCGTGCCGGTCGAAACAAGTATTGCCCTTTCATGGACCGCCTCGACCGATAATGTGGGCGTGGCCGGTTATGTTGTTTATCTTGATGGCAATTCAATTAAAACAGTTACGGAAACAAGTTTTGTAATAAGCGGATTATCTTCGGAAACAGAATATACTCTTGAAGTAGAGGCTTTTGATGCAGCAGGCAACAAATCAGCCAAAGCAAAGCTGACAGTTTCAACCACTGCTCCTGCTGCCGATGAGGTTGCACCTTCGGCACCGGGAGATCTTGCTGCCGAGCCAGCCGAAACAAGTATTGCTTTGTCGTGGACAGCTTCAACCGATAATGTGGGCGTGGCCGGTTACAATGTTTATCAGAATGGTGAATCAATTGAAACGGTAACAGAAACAAATTTCACAGTAAGTGGTTTGTCTTCATCAACAGAATATACTTTCGAAGTAGAGGCTTTTGATGCGGCAGGTAACAAATCCGTAAAAGCAAAGCTGACAGTTTCAACCACTGCACCTGCTGCCGATGAGGTTGCACCTTCAGCACCGGAAAATCTTGTTGCCGAGCCGGCCGAAACAAGTATTGCCCTTTCGTGGACCGCCTCAACCGACAATGTGGGCGTGGCCGGTTATGTTGTTTATCTCGATGGCAATTCAATTAAAACAGTTACTGAAACAAGCTTTGTAATAAGCGGATTATCTCCGGAAACAGAATATACCTTGGAAGTGGAAGCTTTTGATGCTGCAGGCAACAAATCAGCAAAATCAGCAATAATTGTTTTAACTGTTGATAAAACAGCTCCGACGATACCGGCGGACCTTACTGTCGTTCCTGCTGAAACAAGCATTGCCCTGTCATGGACAGCCTCTATGGATAATGTGGGAGTAACCGGTTATAATGTGTATGTAGGTGATGGCTTGTACGGAACAACTTCCGAAACCAGTTATACGCTGACCGGGCTGGATGCCGCGACAGAATACCAAATCGGCGTGGAAGCAGTAGATGCCGCCGGGAATAAATCCGGGAAAGCAACTGTTACGCAAAGTACGCTAATAACCGGAATGGAAGCATTGAGTGAAAATGAACTAAAAGTTTATCCCAACCCGTTCACTTCTTTTATTGTAATAGAAGCAACAATGAATGAAGAGGCGACAATTTGCAATATTTACGGGCAGGTAGTGCTACAGATAAGCTTGAATGCAGGAGTTAACCAAATTGATGTATCGGGCTTAAAAGAAGGGATTTATCTGCTTAAGTGTGGTTCGAATTCTTTTAAAATTATAAAACAGATTAACAATTAAAATGATGATGGAATTATTTTTCGGAATATACGGATTTGCGCATTGCAAATTACCGGCTTAAAACATTTTGTATCCATATAGAAGTTTACAATAAAAGGGAACGGTAGCGTTCGCCAAAACTTTCTACCGTTCCTGATTTGCAATACCATTTAAAAATTAAAAATAGTATCATGAAACAAAAGTACTTTTTTTCATTGGTTTGTTTGTGCTTTTTGCTGGCAAGCCAACTTAGTAGGGGACAATCGTTTTCCCATAAAAGCAACAAAGAGATTAACCGAGTCCGAAGTACCTATGAGTTTAAAAAAGCGTTAGGCTTTAAGGATTTGTTTAATTACCCGGAAGGTTACGACACTAAGGCGGCAATTGCCGATAGTAGCAATGTAACCATTACATTTAATTCAACAGATGAAAGTCATTTGAAGTTTTTAGAATATCTCTATTCTAAATGGAGCGGTCAGTATTTTAAGTATATAATTCCTGCCGGAGCCTATGGAACAGACACCTTAACTGTTAGTGTCGATTATAATGGCGTTACTGCCAGGGCTTTGATTATTTCAAATATTACACCTACAGAAGTGAACGATGACTCTTATACTGTTGATATAGGGGAGACGTTGGAGATGAACCTTGTTAAGAATGACCAGCCTTCTGCGTATCTCAATAAATCAAGCCTTGAAATTCTTGGGAGTACAAACTTTGGGGCAATCACGAATAACAATGATGGGACATTAACCTATGTTAATGAAGGTTCTACTTCAAACTATTCTTTTGAATATTTTAAGTATCGTATTGCTGATACGGACGGTAATTACGATACGGCAACAGTGAAAATAAATATCCACAAAAATGCTTATGCAAGCCGCGTTATTGAGTACATGCCTGCTCCTGGGCAGTTTACCAACGAATTTATCGGACAAAGTAATTCTGCAGAAAAAGTATTAGGCAAAAAAGGTGGTATGATAAGTCTCGGTGGTTTTGGCGGATATGTTATATTGGGTTTCGACCAACCAGTTTTCAATAATCCGCAAAATCCTTACGGGGTAGATTTTTCTGTAAAAGGTAATTCTTTTGTCGCCCATTTATATGGTGTTTGGACAGAGCCTGCAGCAGTGCGGGTTATGAAAGACGTAAACGGTGACGGTATTCCCAACGACGGCGAGTGGTACGAATTGGCAGGTTCTGATTATTACATGAGCAGCACCAAGAAAAATGTAAAAATGACCTACTATAATCCGCATTACGATAAGCGTTACACGGTTCCCTGGAAAACAAATAACGGAGAAAGCGGAGCGCTGTTGTCCAATGTCTTTCATCAACATTCTTATTATCCCGATCCATTTGATTTTGGCTGCAGCAAGGATTCAATTACCTATGAAGGGAATGTTATTAAAAGTACGCTCGATATGAGTACGCCAAGTTATATTGAGTTTTATCGTGCACCGATTTTTGGTTATTGCGACAGCCGGGGTAACAGCGCTGACCTGACGAAACCTCAAAATCCATATTTCCCGGATGAAAAAGGGAAGGCTGCCGACGGTTTCGATATTAGCTGGGCTGTTGACCGAAACGGGAATCATGTTGAATTGGATCAAATCGACTTTGTAAAAATATACACAGCAGGTAATGCCAATGCCGGATGGTTGGGAGAATGGTCCTCGGAAGTATTGGGAGCAGCTATAACAACGCCTGACCCAGACTATGTTCAGCAAGATTATTATTTGAATTACATTGGGATTACCCAGTTGAAAGTATTAAAAGGCCAAACCTGCCAGTTCGAGGGATTTTTGTTTAAAAATGGTCGTCCGGTAACAGAAGGAACGCAAAAGTGGTGGTTGAAAGACTCAGGAGTTGGGACAGTTGACAATACCGGGTTGTTTACTGCTGTTTCCAATGGAGAAACATGGTTGCATTTCTCGCAAAAAGAAGATATTTCTGCCGATTCTATCCGGGTGCAGGTGGTTGAACTCGAAGGTGTTGTTATAGAAATGGAAGGAAACTCACCCCTTTCAGCTAAAAGTACCAGTCTGATTGTTGGAGAAACTATCAGCATCACAGCTCAGGCTACAGATAACATTGGAAGTGTTTTAAACGGAAGTAAGTCGAACCGCTATGCTTATGAGACCTATACCTGGACAACTTCCAACTCCGAAATAGGAACAATTTACAACGGACTGTTTACCGGCAAAAAGGTTGGAAACACTATGGTGTACGCTCACTCCGACAGTAATCCGGAGTTGTCTGACTCGATTTTGGTTACCGTGAAAAAGGTGCCACAACTAAATCCGGTAAATAATCCGGTTAAAATATCGTATAACAATCCGGTAGGAGAGAAAACCAGCGGTGAGCTTTTTGCTACCGGAACAAATTCTACAACGTATCTCAATTCTGTTGTGTCGAAATACGGATTGGCAAAACCGGTTATTGAGAAAAATAAATTGAAGTGTAATTTTACTGAAGGAGTATACGGAAAAGATACACTGACATTTAATCTTACCTCTTATAAAAGGGATACTACCATAAGCGTTGCTTTTATTTATGAACCCGATGGATACGAAAAGGGAGAACAAATATTATATGTGAATAATGCATTAATTGCAAATCCCGGGAAATCATCACTAAACGCATACTCTCCCAACTTGGACGAAACAACTGTTATTGACGATCAATTTGATTCATATGCGATTAAAGATGTTCTTGTTGATGGCGCTTTTGCCTTTGTTTCAGGAGATAACTTCTTGAACAAATACAACCTGTCGACGTACGAAAAAACAAATTCGGCAGACCTGGAAGGGATAGGAAATGGTGAGTTAGCCGTATACAATAACATCTTGTTGGTGGCAGGACAATCAAACCTTGCAATTTATTATAAATCGGATCTGACCTTGTGTAAAAATATAAACCTGTCAGGGAAAATACATAGTGTGCAAGTTGCAGGAGATAAGGCTTATGTTTTTCTTGCGAATGAAGCTTCCAATCAGTTGAATAGCGTGGCTGTTGTCGATTTGGTTCTGGGAACAGAGGAAAGCCGGACCGCACTCTCTTCTGCGGGTATTATTCCTTCAACCACGCTTCACAAAGGAACTAAGTTCTATATTACAGGTACTCTCGCCGTATCAGGAAATACAGCCGTATTGGAATATGATACTGAAAACAATACGTTTTTAGTAACAGATACCGGTAACAGCCTGGAAAATACATTAAATGCAGCGGCAACACTAAAAGGAGACAGTATTCTTTTGGCAAAAGAGGACGGTTATGTTGCATACACTATCTCAACGAAAACGCTTGGCTCAGATGTGCTGTTAAAAGCGGCAGACGATTTCTTCCCTACAGGAGTTATTTATCATGCTTCTTTAGGTAAATGTTTTGCAACTTATTCAAATGCAGCTAAAACAGCGTCTAAAGGTTCTGTTTTCGGTTCAACACTTACAAAGGTTGCCGATTTTAGTGGTGTAGAAACAATGCCTTCTCTTTTGACGGATGTCGGGGCTTTGGATGAAAATGAGAAACCATTGCCAAACCTGGTAAATGATATGCGTAACATCAATACATTCGAAAAAGCAAAAACCCAAACCGCCATTTACTTGGGGAAAAGCTATTTTACTGATCTTGAAAATAATTTTGATTTTTATCCCCGATATTTAGAACACTCTTCGTGGTTAATGTGGGATAAGAATTACACTTCCTGGGGCAATAAACGATTACATGCTTGTTATACAAATACGGTAGATAAAGATTCTGTGGTTACCATTACTGTGGACGCAATTGATAACTACGGATTTTCGGCAACCCGTACATTCGACATAACAATTTTGCCGCATATTTATAAACCGATTTTAAGAAATACGATTGCCGATACCATTGTGGAGGTTAGCAGTGCAGCTATTCAAATTTCATTAGCTGATTTATTTACTTTAACTCCGTCAAGTGGCGTTTCTTTTGAAAAAGCTGTTTCCGGAAATACCAATTCGGGCTTAGTGGCTACATCCATTGAAAACAATACGCTTTCATTATCTCTAACTCCCGGGATGAAGGGGGAAGCATTAATAACAGTTAAAGGTTCTGCTGTTCATAGTAGCTATGGTGTTAAGTTTACCGAAACATCTTTTAAGATTATTGTTGTTGATACGGAGGCTCCTTCTGCACCGACTAATCTTACGGGCGTATCCGCCGAAACAAGTATTGCCCTTTCATGGACTGCATCTACGGATAATGCGAATGTAACAGGATATAAAATTTATCTCGACGGCGACTCAGTAAATACAGTTGCGAAAACAAATTATATGCTGAGCGGATTATGGCCGGCAACGGAACACAAGCTTGAGGTAGTAGCTTTTGATGAGGCAGGAAACACATCTGAAAAAGCAATGGTAATGGTCTCAACCATTAAAGATGTAAAAGCGCCAACAGTGCCGGTTATCTTATCTGCAGTGCCTGACGAAACCTCTATTTCCCTTTCGTGGAGAGCTTCAAAAGATAATGTAACCGCTGTAACGTATAGGATTTATGTCAATAATAAATCGAAATTCTATTTGAACAGAACAAGTTATACGATAACAGGTTTAACAATTGGTGCAGAGTATACTTTGGAGTTGGAAGCTGTAGATAATTTTGGAAATAGATCACAAAAATCAGAAATAACGGTTTCAACCATCGACAAATCTTCTCCATCTGTACCAACAAACCTTACTGCAGTACCTTCAGAAACAGCTATTGCTTTTTCGTGGGGCGCATCAACGGATAATGTAAATATAGCAGGCTATAATGTTTTCTTTAACGACGATTTTATAAATACGGTTGACGAAACAAATTATTCAGCAACAGGATTAAATTCCGGAAGTGAGTATGTTTTCGAAGTGGAAGCTATTGATCTTGTCGGGAACAAATCGGAAAGAGCGTTGCTAACTGTTGCTACTACCGACGAAACTGCTCCTTCGGTTCCTGAAGATTTGGTTGCCGAAGCCGGGGAAACAAGTATCTCCCTGTCATGGGCAGCACCGACAGATAATGTGGGAGTTGCAGGTTATACTATTTACCAAGCTGGCATTAAATTAGGTACGGTTGCAGACGAAAGCTTTTCAGTAACCGGACTGATAATTGGAAATGAGTACTCGTTTGAAATAGAAGCATTTGATGCTGCCGGAAATAAGTCGGAAAAAGCAGAAATATCAGTTTCAACCATTGATGAAACCACCCCAACAATTCCGGGAGATCTTGCTGCCGTACCTACTGATAGCAGCGTTGCTCTTAGTTGGACAGCCTCAACTGACAATGTTGGCATAGCAGGTTATATTATTTATCTTAATGGCGACTCGATTGGAATTGAGACAGAAACATCTTTCACTATTGACGATTTAGAAGATGGAACGGAATACACCTTTGAAGTGGAGGCTATTGACAGAGTCGGCAATAGGTCGACTAGAGCTTTGATTACACATTCCACATTGGTAACTGGTCTGGAAACATTGGAGTCAGCCCGGTTGAATGTCTATCCTAATCCGTTCTCCAGTTTTATTACAATAGAAGCAGAAAGTGAAGGACGTGCAATTATTTATGATATGTCGGGAAAAGCGATGCTCCATGTTACTGTTAATGCTGGTAACAACCGGGTTGATACATCTGTTTTACCTAACGGTATTTATTTGTTAAAACAAGGAAGTTATACTGTTAAATTAATTAAAAAGTATTAGATTTTCAGTTCGTAAAACAGGAAGTCGGTTATCTTTCATAGGTAGCCGACTTTTTTTGTCAATTATAGGAGCAGTAGTATTATCTCAAAATGCAGATTAAATTAAAATAGGGGTACTATTGAAGAATATTTACCACTGATTTGGATTCAAATTTTTACAGCTTAGATGCAACTATATCAAGCTCTTGAGGCATAAGACGATAGTTTCTTGCGTGTTATGTTGTTTTCTGAAACATTCAAAAAAGGCTTATTGAAAGTCGGATCAAATGGGGTAGGGTATCTTTCCATATTTTTACTAAAGAAGACCCTATTGGTAAAATATAGTGAGGGAGTTTCAAAAAAAAAGCTTCCCAAAAATGAGAAGCTTTTGCGGTGACGACGAGACTCGAACTCGCGACCCTCGGCGTGACAGGCCGATATTCTAACCAACTGAACTACGCCACCATGTTATGTGATGTTCATTAAATAAATAAAAAAAAGCGGTGACGACGAGACTCGAACTCGCGACCCTCGGCGTGACAGGCCGATATTCTAACCAACTGAACTACGCCACCATTGCTATATGATGTTTATTTAATAAAGAAAAAAAGCGGTGACGACGAGACTCGAACTCGCGACCCTCGGCGTGACAGGCCGATATTCTAACCAACTGAACTACGCCACCCTATTTTCTATTTTAATGAACTCCCTTTGTCATCGTGTTACCGTTTCAAAAGGTGATGCAAATATATACTTTCTTTTTTTTCCTGCAATACAAAAAATAAATTTTTTGAAAAAAATATTATGTTCTGAAAATCAGACACTTAGAAGGATTGTGGCTTGTTTAAGAGTGGCTTACTTGTACTAAATTACTCATATTGAGTACTTTTTCTCCACCCCAGCGATAAGCAAGAAGCTTCCCAGTACCCGTTACACACGAATCTACGCAACAAATATTTGGTTTTATAATATGTGGTCCCTTGCCTCTGCAGTAATGTCCGAAGAAAATTATTGGATCATTATCGGGATATGGATAAGTTGTTGGCCTAATTTCTGCAGGAACCGTATATTTGGGTAATGTATATTTACTTTCAAACGATAACTCATTAAATGATTTATCTCCTGCTCCGTTCCACCAGCACATCCGAATCGATCTTGGTGAAACGCCTTTGTTATTTACCACGTGCAAGTCGCTTGGCATTTTTAGACTTACTCCTTTTGTAAGTAACCAAACACTTTTGGCAATTTCCGAGTCAGGCTTTTTATGAATGGTTCGAAATACCTTTTTTCTGATTCTTCCATCTTCATATATTGATCTGGCTACTTCAATCGCTTTTTCTTCCCAGCAAGCATGAACAACCCGGATTCCTCCTAAATCTAAATACAAGGGTAAACTTCGCATCCAGGCAAGATCTTCTTTCCATGTCAACGATCCGGACGAGTACTCGTTTATGGTTTTAAAAAGAGATAAAAAATATTTGCTGGGTTTAGTAACCAACTGTACGCCCTGCTTGTCTTTTAAATGAAAGATGATAGCATTAATCTCATGATTTCCCAGTATGGCTAAAGCATTTCCTTTTTCAACCATAGAGCGTATTATCTTTATGGTTTTTCTAATTTCGGGGCCTCTATTAATAAAATCGCCCACAAAAACAGCCTTACGCTCTGGATGGGAAAAACTTCCGTTTGTTTTTACATACCCCATTTTAAGCAGTAGCTTTTTTAGTAATGAGGCATGTCCGTGAACATCGCCAATAATATCGTACATAACCAAGTATAAGTCTGGCTAAAGTAAAAAAAATTGCTGTCCGTAATTCTAAAAAGTAACTATTTTCTCCTTTAACTATTCTTCGATGCCCAAACAAGTATAAGAGATCAAGATTATGGTCATTAAAATTAGACTGTAAATAGGAGTGTGTAATTGAATAAGCAGCTTGTTTTGGTGATTTGTACCGGAATGAATTGAAGAAAAAAGCCACTCATTTTAAAATGAGTGGCTTTGCGGGATAATCCCGAATTGATTTATATTAAGTCCTGAATAATCCAGGCTACTCAATACCTTAATTATGCTTCTACACCATCGGCACGTTTGTGTACTTTACTACCTATAAGAGCATAATACAACAAATATGCAAGAGATGCCACTATCAACCAGTAGCTTGATAAATAATCTTTGGTGATATCTGCAAGTAATCCTTGTAATGCAGGAACAATTCCACCACCACAAACCATTACCATAAATATACCAGATGCAGCAGCCAAATATTTACCTAAACCTTCAACAGCAAGGTTGAAAATACCACCCCACATAATAGATGTTGAAAGTCCAACAAGTACTAATAACATAGCGTTAACCGGTACATTTGCCAGTCCGAATGAAATCATCCCTGTGGCTGATCTTTGCAAAACAGGAAGGCCTACTTGCATTGTAGTTGGTAAGAAAATTGCCAATATAACCAAAACAAGTCCTAAGCCAGAAGCAAAAGTAAGCATGGCTTTACTCGAAATTTTATGTCCCAATGCGGCACCTGTTAATCTTCCAATCAACATTAAGAACCAATAAGTTCCAGCTACGCTACCTGCGATAGTTTTTCCTACTGTTGGAACATCAGAAAGCCATAAATTTAACATTCCAGGTACACCAACCTCAACTCCCACATAAACAAAAATGGCAATGGCTCCCATAACAAAATGAGAAAATTTCATTGCACCACCCATAAGGTTTTTCATTGGTTCTGAAGCATGTTCTATTCCTGGTTCCGGAATTTTTACCATCGCCAATACCACGAAAATAGTTGCAAATACACCCATTGCAATATACATTACAGGGAATACGTCGGTTATTCTTGCACTGGCAGCTTCGCCAATTAAAATACCAACAAATGCAGGAGTAAAGGTTGCCATTACAGAGTTGAATGAACCACCAACTTGAATTAGCTGGTTACCTTTATTACCACCACCACCTAAAGTGTTAAGCATAGGATTAACCACAGTATTTAACAAAGTCATAGAGAAACCTGCAACAAATGCACCCAACAGATAAACAGTAAATGCTGAAGTTTCGCTTGCGTAACCTGAAAGGTACTGTATTCCAATTCCTACAAAGCCAATTACGATGGCGAGTAAAGCTGTCTTCTTATAACCTATTCTTTGTAATAAGAGTCCTCCGGGAATTCCCATAACGGCATAGGCGATAAAGTTAGCCATGTTACCTAAGAGACCTTGAAAGTTACTAACACCAAATTGGTCTTTCAACACAACTCCCATTGGCGCTGCAAGGTTGGTAACGAATGAAATCATACCAAACAGCAGAATCATCATAAAGATAGGAACTGCGAAATTTTGTTTTTTAGTTTCCATAATAAATTACTATTGATTTTAAGTAGTTAAAAATTATTTTTAAAATGAATTTTTGAAAGTTCTCGTAACCGTTTAGCAGCTCCTTCTGCTGTAATATCACGTTGCGGAGTACCCAACATTTCGTAACCAACCATAAATTTCTTTACGGTTGCCGAACGTAAAAGCGGTGGATAAAAATGCATGTGTAAATGCCATTCCGGATGATCTTCTCCATCGCACGGAGCCTGGTGTAAGCCTGCAGAGTACGCAAACGATGTTTCGAACAAGTTATCATACATTACTGTTAGTTGCTTGTAAATATCTGCAAGATCGGTTTTCTCAGCATCGCTCAGTTGAAGAATGTTTTGCACCGGACGCTTGCTTATTATCATTGCTTCGAACGGCCAAATTGCCCAAAATGGAATTAGTGCCACAAACGAATCGTTTTGGGCAAGCAACCGAACTTCTTTTTCAAGTTCTGCTTTTACATAGTTGAACAAAAGTGTAGTACCATGCTTTTCGAAATAAGCTTTTTGGGTTTTACTTTCTTTAGCAGGTTCAGTAGGAATTCCTTTAGACGACCATATTTGACCGTGAGGGTGGGGGTTTGAACAACCCATAATTGCCCCTTTGTTTTCAAAAATCTGTACGTAATTAATGTTTGGATTACTACCGAGTTTGGTATACTGTTCGCACCAAACATCTACTACTTTTCTAATGTCTTCCACTTCCATTTCGGGAATGGTAAGACTATGATCGTCGCTAAAACAAATTACTTTACAAATTCCGCTTTCACTTTGCGCCTGAAAAAGTTCACCTTCATCAATTCCTCCATCCGGAGTATCGGTTAAAAGTGCACTAAAATCGTTTGTAAATACAAAGGTTCCTTTGTAATCGGGATTGCGTTTCCCACCTGCTCTTTCGTTTCCGGCACACAGGTAACAATCAGGATCGTATTTAGGACGTTCAGCAACAACTGTTTTTTCGACCTGCCCTTGCCACGGACGTTTTGAACGGTGAGGAGACACCAAAATCCAATCGCCGGTTAACGGATTATATCTTTTATGAGGATGGTCTTCAATATTAAAACTCATCTGAAATTCAATGTCAGTTAAAATTTAGGCCAAAAAGAACAACTTATCCCGGTTTAATACCGGGATAAGTCAATAATTTCCGCCCCAAAGATAAAATATCATATTAAATAGCGAGCTTTTAACAGCTTTTTTTTATTAATACAAGTAAAGTGCTTCTCTATGTATTTTAGTTTTAATGCTATTAAAGCAATCGCTTATTTTGTTATTCGCACAACAAAATACCGGCAGAAACCGGTAAATTTGTCTTATTTGTTATAACTCAAGTTTTATAGATCCTTTGGCTCTTATAAATAACTTATGGCATGTTCCTTTTCCATAAACATGTTCCAGCGTATTTACATATTCTTCTAATTTATCCTGAGGAACAAACGCCTGAATTGTACCGCCAAATCCACCGCCGTGTACACGCCATGCACCCGAACCTTTTAAGATCATTTCGCTAAGGGCAAGTGCCAAAGAAACAACTTGTTCATCTTTATGAACTACATCAAAAATATTCTGATTGTACATGTATGAACTGTAGCCTGATTCTACCACCATCTTTAAAAAGGCATTAAAATCGTTGTTTTCCAATGCTTCTACTTGTTTTACCACGCGAGCATTGTCGCCCTGGAAATGATAAGCACGAAGAATAGCTCTGTCGCCTGTTTTTTCGCGAATAGCAGGAATTTTATCAACGATTTCTTCCAATGTTACTTCACGTAAAACATTGGCACCTAACTCAGCAGCTACTGATTTCATTTCAGTTGGCAAAGATGCATATTCTGCCTGTGAAGCAGGATCATCGTGACCACCGCCAACATCGGTAATAACAAGTGAGAATCCGGTTGAAACAAAATCAAAATCAACCTCTTTTACAATAGGATTTGCAGGGTCTTTAAAATCGATGGTAATTAATCCACCAACTGCGCAGGCAGTCTGATCCATTAGACCGCATGGTTTTCCAAAGTAATTGTTTTCACTCCACTGACCTATGATTGCATTCTCAACCGCATCCATTTTGCCATCGTTAAACAATTCACTTAAAATAGCACCAATTAATACCTCGAAAGAAGCCGACGAACTTAATCCCGAACCTTTGGGAACACGACCTTCGATACATGCATCAAAACCTCCAATTGTATATCCGTTTTCCTGCATTTTTGCGGCAATACCTTTTACCAATGAAGTAGACGTATAAAATTCAGCTTCGTTGGGAGTAAAATCGGTTAGCTCAACCTGAAACTCAGGATAACCGGCCGATTTAATCCGAATTGTATTGGTTCCGTTTGGAGCAGCCACAGCAATATTGTCCAGGTTTACGGCACCTGCAAGAACACGGCCATAGTTATGATCGGTATGGTTACCACCAATTTCAGTACGTCCGGGCGAACTAAACAATGATACATCATCGGCACCAAATGTCTTTTCAAATTCACTCATCAAATCAGCGTACCGTTCTGCTTGCTCTTTTAAAGTTGTGGCATCGGTTCCGTATAATTCCTGAAATAAGGGATTGTTTCCCCCGTTAATTTTCTCAATTAAGGTTTTAATTTTTGTCATAATTTTCTATTTGATTTTCTATTTCATTTTTACTTTCCTAGCTCAGTTTAACAACCTGTTAGATTTAATAATTTTAAATTACCAACTGGTAGGTACTGGTTGGTTGCAAATATAATTTTAAATGCCAATCGATAAAATGTAAAAATCATGTTACACAGCAGATTTAACATTTATAAACTATTCCGAATTATTATACTGGAACTATTCCGGACCTGTTCGAAACTATGATTTAAAAGCATTGTAGCAAGTGTTTTACCCATTTCATTAAAGTCTGTTGATATGGTAGTTATTCCTCCTGCTACTACTTCCTTGAGCATGGTATCATTAAACGAAACAATACCAAATTTCTTTCCCAATTTCATTTTATAATACTTGGCAATTTTTACAAGTTCTACCAAATCATGATCAGAAATCAGAAAGTAGGCTTCATAAATAGATGGTTTTATTCCGACAAGAGATTTAATTACTTCGTACTGGAAATTATTTTCGATACAAAAACGCTCAAAACCGGCTTTTCGTTCTATCGGTTCCTTTCCTCCCGGATTCACAAAAATCAATTTACGGTACTTTTTCAGCAACGATAATCCTTCTGTCAGGGCATCGTAAAAGTCCATCTCAAAATTCTGGTATACCACCGGATAGTCTTTTAAATCTGTTTTCAGGCGGTCGAGTATAAAAACTTTTTCTTTCGGGATTTTTGAAATCAGGCTTTTGGTATTATCGAATGTAGCCGGCATAATTATATACGAAGTATAATTTCCAATACTTTCGTTTATCAGGTTTTTATATACTTTGTAATTAAAATGATGAAAAAATATTTCCACACTAGCCTTTCCTTTTAGCTTGCTAATGAGTGAATTATATAAATCCTCTTTAAAAGCATTCAATTCATCAAACAATACAAAAACTTTCTCCTGGTTATGAATTTCAACAGAGTCGATGTAATATCCTTTCCCTGGTCGGCTCAATAATATTCCTTTTTCTTTTAAAGCATTAAAAGCCATCATCACTGTATCGCGACTTAAATTGTAATCGGCACATATTTGGTTGATAGACGGTACTTTATCTCCCTTTTTTAAACTCTTTCTTTCAATACTTTCGTAAACAGATTCTATAATTTGTTTATACTTTGGAGTAGATGATTTGGGATCGATGTAAATAATTCTTCGTTTTGCCATAAGTTTTAAGGTTACTGCAAAAATAGAAGTTTTTTTATATAAAATCATGTTTTATAACACTACCAGTACCTACCAGTTGTATGTCAAATTTTGCATTTTTGTGCTTT
The DNA here is from genome assembly GCA_947492175.1 of uncultured Draconibacterium sp. Taxonomy (GTDB): domain Bacteria; phylum Bacteroidota; class Bacteroidia; order Bacteroidales; family Prolixibacteraceae; genus Draconibacterium. The sequence continues at coordinate 119,000 of CANLMQ010000016.1, forward strand.
TCTTGAATTTTAGCTCTTCGAATAAGTATTTTAAGCTTATTTTAATGCTTTAATTAAATACAAGTTTAACGAGACAATTTTCAGAAACATCGATAAAACAAATTCAAATAGATTATAACATGAAAGTTACTTCAACAAAATTCGGACAATTAGAGGATGGACGCAGCGCTGATCTGTTCACCCTTTCGAACGACAAAATTGCAGTTAAAATAACCAATTACGGTGCAATAATAACAGCTGTTGATATGCCAAATAAAAACGGCAGCATTGAAAATGTGGTTTGTGGTTTTGATAAACTGGAAACTTATTTAAGCGATGAGTACCTGGGAAGCTACCCGTATTTTGGTGCGATAATCGGTCGTTTTGGAAACCGTATTGCCAAAGGGCATTTGGAAATTGAAGGAAAAACATACGAAATGGCCATAAATAACGGACCCAATCACTTGCATGGAGGGGTAGTAGGTTTCGACCGTAAATTATTTCAGGCAGAAATTATTGAAAACGAAACTGAAGTAGGAGTAAAACTTACGTACTTAAGTCCAGATGGAGAAGAAAATTATCCGGGAAACCTGAAAGTTACATGTATTTATACTTTAAATGAAAGTAGTGAACTGGGCATTCAGTATTATGCTGAAACAGATAAAACAACAGTTGTAAATCTTACCAACCACAGTTATTTTAATTTGACCGGACAAAAGGAAAATGTTCTAAACCACGAGCTGGAGTTGACAGCTACCCGGATGACCGAAATGGTTGAGCAAATTCCAACCGGAAGGATCATTCCTGTAGTTGGTACTGCTTACGATTTTACTTCGTCCAAAAAACTAAATGCTGCAGGACTTGAAATGGGCTACGACGATAATTATGTTTTAAACAACGAGGATGGCAAGTTAAAATTGGCTGGTTGTTTAAGTGAGGCAAAAAGCGGCAGAAAAATTAAAGTATATACTACACAACCCGGAATGCAAGTATACACTGGCTATTGGAATCCAGAGCTTGAAATTAACGGGAAAAAGAAATTTGGAAGTTTTTCGGGTATCGCGTTAGAAACACAGCATTATCCCGATTCGGTTAATCAACCGGATTTCCCTACTACTTTATTACAGCCGGGTGAAGTTTACGATCAGAAAACAGTTTACAAATTTATTATTGAATAATATAAAGAATGCCCGAAAGGGCATTTTTTGTTTCCTCTTGCATACAAATACTATCTTTTATTTTTTTTTCTATTTTTGGATACTTTCTTGAACTAAAACAGTACAGTTATATATGAAAACCATTATTGAATTATTCGAAACGGCGGTAGTAAACTATCCCGACAATGTTTACCTATGGGAAAAAACCAAAAGTGAGTATGAACCAACAACCTACAAAGAAACCAGGGAAAAGGTACTTGATCTTGCTGCCGGATTAATTCAATTAGGATTTAAAAAAGGCGACCGGGCAGGGCTGGTTGCCGATGGAAGAAATGACTGGATTATAAGTGAACTTGGCATGCTTTACGCCGGAGGAATAAACGTTCCGCTTTCTATACGTTTACAGGAAAATGAACTTGCATTCAGGTTAAAACACAGCGGAAGCAAATACATATTTGTATCGAAACAACACGAACAAAAAGTTGAGGATATTCGTAATCAACTGCCGGAACTTGAAAAAGTTATTTATATCGATGGTATAGAAAATGCCAACGAAGAAAATATTGATTATAAACAATTGCTTAAATCGGGAGCCAAATACAGGAAGGAAAATCCGGAGGAAGTTGAAGCAATATGGAAAGCCGTAGAACCCAATGATGTGGCAAATATTTCGTATACTTCGGGAACTACAGCAGATCCGAAAGGAATTATGCTTACTCATCTGAATTATGCCGCCAACGTTGTGCAATCGAATACTTTACTGGATTTAAAAACAGAATGGACAACATTGGCTATTTTGCCCTGGGATCATGCATTTGCACATACTACTTGTTTATATGTATTTATGTACAAAGGTGCAAGTATCGCGTCAGTTGAAATTGGCAAAACACCAATGGAAACATTACGAAATATTCCCAAAAACATTCAGGAAATTAAGCCTGCACTTATGATGAGTGTTCCGGCTTATTCAAAAACATTCAGAAAGAATATTGAAGCAGGCATTCGTAAAAAAGGTGAATTCTTATATAAACTGTTCCAGTTTGCATTAAAAGTTGCATATGCTCACAATGGATATGGAAATAACCGGGGCAAAGGTTTCCGATTCTTTTTAAAACCTCTCTACTGGCTTTTCGACCAGATATTATTTGCAAAAGTCAGGGCGGGCTTTGGTGGTAACCTGCAATTTTTTATTGGAGGTGGAGCATTGCTCGATGTTGAGTTGCAGCGTTTCTTTTATGCGATAGGATTGCCTATTTGCCAGGGATACGGACTTTCCGAAGCCGCGCCGGTAATCTCTTCAAATGTACCTCACGATGTAAAATTTGGTTCTTCAGGGAAACTGGTAAAAAATATTGAACTAAGAATACTGGACGACGATGGCAACGAATTGCCAACCGGACAAAAAGGTGAAATTGTTGTTAAAGGCGATAATGTTATGCTGGGCTACTGGAAAAATCCAACCGCCACTGCAGAAACTATAAAGAATGGCTGGCTACATACCGGCGACATGGGTTATATGGGAGAAGACGGATTCCTGTATGTTCTGGGCCGTTTTAAAAGTTTGTTAATTGGTAACGACGGTGAAAAATACAGTCCTGAAGGTATTGAAGAAGCCTTGGTTGATCAGTCGCCGTTTATTCAGCAAACCATGCTTTACAATAATCAGAATCCGTACACTGTTGGTATGATCGTTCCGGATATAGAAGCTATAAACCGGGAGCTTAAAAACCGTGGAATTGAAAAGGGGTCTGAGGCCGGAATTAAAGAATCGCTTGTCATTATTCAAAATGAAATTAATGCATATAAAAAAGGTGGAAAGTACGAGGGAGAATTCCCTGAACGTTGGTTGCCCGCTACAATAGCTGTTCTTCCGTATGCATTTAACACTGAAAATAAAATGTTGAATGCTACTATGAAAATGGTTCGGGGACAAGTAACCGAACAGTTCGCAAAAGAACTCGATTTTCTCTATACTCCGGAAGCAAAAAACATTGAAAACGAAATGAATATAGCTGCAGTAATAGAGTGGAATAAATAAGGCATTTAGCAGGTTTATTAATAGAACGCCTTTTTTTTCAAAATAATCTGAGAAGATTAATTGTTAAAACATGGCTTTTATCCTTGAACTCTGGCTTATTATTTAATAGTTTTAGCGCGTTAAAAAATCAAAAATGATTATTGAAACCTATTCATACCCGAGGGCTGCAGTAATTGGAAACCCTTCTGATGGCTATTTTGGAAAAACCATTGCATTTGTTTTTTCGAACTTTGTGGCCAATGTTCAGTTATACCAAACACCTGAATTAGAAATTAAGCCGCAACGTCTCGATGTTACTTCTTATAAAAACATGCAGGCTTTGGTCGAGGATATTAATTTTGCCGGCTACTATGGCGGAATGCGCTTGCTAAAAGGCATGATAAAAGTTTTTTATGAATATTGCTCTGCGAACAATATACAATTGGCCAGTAAAAACTTTACAATTCAATACAATTCCAATATTCCTTTACGACTGGGACTTGCGGGTTCTTCAGCTATTTTATCTGCTTGTTTAAAAGCAATTTGCCTTTTTTACGAAGTTTATATTGCACCTGCAACATTTGCCAACCTGGTGCTTTCGGTTGAAAACAACGAATTGGGAATTTCAGCCGGTTTGCAAGACAGAGTTGCACAGGCTTTTGAGAAACCTGTGTTTATGGATTTCAATAAGAAGATAATGAACAAACAGGGGTATGGAAATTATCAGGTTTTAAACACTTCAAATTTTCCTAATTTTTACATCGCATTTCGTAAGAATCTTTCGTCGGGGACTGAACTTGTTCATAATAATTTGAAAGCTCGTTTTGATATTGGCGAAGAGAAAGTACTTGATGCAATGAACAGATGGGGACAAATAACCGAAGAATTTAAAATGGCGCTTGAAAAGAATGAGCATGAAACCATGCACAATTTAATCAACGAAAATTTTGATTTACGCCGCTCATTAATTCCAATAAGTAAAGGCAATATTGAAATGGTTGAACTGGCCAGGTTTGTAGGGGCAAGTGCTAAATTTACCGGTTCTGGCGGAGCAATTATCGGAACCTACAGCGATGAAAAAATGTTTAGCAAATTAAAAGACACATTAAACAATCATAACATTGATGTAATAAAACCAAACATAGTTAACAATTAAAAAAATGATTAAAAAAGCAGTTATTCCTGCTGCGGGATATGGTACGCGCTTTCTGCCTGCCACAAAATCGCAGCCTAAGGAAATGATACCAATTATAGATACTCCAGTTATTCAGTACGTTGTAGAAGAAGCCGTTGCAAGTGGTATTACCGACATTCTTATGATTATTGGAAAAGGGAAACGTGCCATTGAAGAGCATTTCGACAGAAGTCCGATTTTGGAAGAATCGTTGCTGAAAAAACAAAATCTGAAAATGCTCGATAAAATTCGTTCCATATCGAATATGGCCAACATTCACTTTGTATGGCAAAAGGAAATGAACGGACTGGGAGATGCAATTCGTCATGCAAAATGTCATGTTGGTAACGAACCTTTTGTAATTCTTTTGGGAGATACATTGGTGCAAAGCGAAGACGGACCAATAACCAGGCAGTTAATCGATGTTTATAACGAAACAAAAGGTTCGGTAATTGCTTTGGAAGAAGTAAAACCTGAATTGGTCAGTAAGTATGGCGTTGTTGATGGTGAGCCTGTTTCAGACAAAGTTGTAAGGGCCAAAGGATGGATTGAAAAACCTTCGATTGAAGAAGCGCCGTCAAACCTGGCAGTTGCCAGTCGTTATTTATTTACTCCTGAAATATTTGATTACCTGGAAAATACAGCTCCGGGAAAAAACAACGAAGTACAACTTACCGATGCCATGAAAGAGATGGTAAAATCTCACGCAATGTACGGTATGAAATTTAATGGTAAACGATACGATATCGGAAATAAGATGGGCTTTTTGAAAACCAATATCGAGTTTGGATTAAAAGATCCTGAAATTGGCGATGCTTTAAAACAGTGGTTAAAAGAATTTGCAGGGGAACTATCATAATCCGGAGTTCCGATTTTTTTTCAAACAACAAACATCAGCTAAAATCGTAAAATTGATGGTGTTTGTTACTTGAAATTTTGTACTTTTGCCGCACTTCTATGGGGCTGACTGGTTTTGACAGCGGGTAGAAGAGATAAGTAAGCATGTCGGGCTTTGATCGTTGGCCCGTTAATCTTAATGATCAAAACCATAATTGGCGAAAATAATTACGCTCTTGCTGCGTAACCGAATAGAGTAGGTTACACTTAATCCCGGCACAAGGTGCCGGGACGAGACATCGCCCGGATGCTATTGCTTTGAAGCGGTCCGAACCGGCGGTGCAAGTAAATCGAAGCTAGCTAAAATGAGGCTCTGGTGTTTTAGCGAAAATAAAGGAGATAAGGTAGTAGTTGGTGGCTTTGATCCGGCTGCTATTCGAAAATTAAGTCAGAGATAAACATGTAGAAAGCTTATAGCTTCCTCGTTTGGACGCGGGTTCGACTCCCGCCAGCTCCACTAATTCACATATTATTTACAACTAAAAAACATTAAAGCGCTGTACTTCAGCGCTTTTTTATTTTTAAGGATACCAAATAAAACCATATAAAACCATAATTTAGGTGAACAATTAGGTGAACAAATTTCGAATCATAATTTGTTCACCAATTTAAACACAAAATACTATATAACAACTATTTACAAAGGTTGAAATTTTGCATTTCAAATAATATTTTATTAATTTTAGTGAACAAATACTAATGTTTTTGACGATGGAAAATTTCAATACCTACAATCTAGCATTCGTCCTCCGAAAATCAAGAAAGAATAATGAAGGCAAATCCCCTGTATATATGAGGATTACAGTTAATGGACAACGAGCAGAAGTTTCTATTAAAAGAAGTATACATACGGACAATTGGGAAAATAAAGCTTGCAAAGCTAAGGGTTATAAAAGTGAGGTTAAGCAACTAAATCAATATTTGGAAACGCTAAAAGCGTTAATGAATGATTACCACACAGAGATGGTAAAAATGGGTGAAGAAGTCACTGCACAGAACCTTAAAAATAAATTTCTCGGTATTTCAGAAGACAGAAGAATGCTCATTGAGGTTTTTGAATATCATAATCACCAGCTAAAAGAATTGGAAGGAACAAATTATGCCTCAGCAACGATTAAACGATATACAACTACATTAGACCATATAAAAGCCTTCCTGGTGTTTAAGTATAAACTTAACGATATTCCTCTAAACCGTTTAAAATATTCTTTCATCACTGATCTGGAACATTATTTCAAAGTAACCAGAAAGTGCAACCACAACACAACAATTAAATACATTAAAAACTTTAGAAAGGTAATTAACCTGGCAATTAAAAATGAATGGTTATCGAAAGATCCATTTGCAAAATTTCAAGCTAAGATAGTGGAAGTAAAACGAGAGTATTTACTAAAGGATGAATTACAAAATATCGAAGATTTAAACCTTACATTTCCACGTCTGGATATCGTACGTGATATTTTTGTTTTTTCATGTTACTCGGGACTCGCCTATGTCGATGTTGCAAATCTTACTAAAGAAAATATTCGGCTGGGTATTGACGGTGACTTATGGATTATCACTGAACGCACCAAAACTAAGAGCCAATCCAATATACCACTTTTGCCCAAAGCTCATGAACTAATAAAGAAATACAGCAGGTATCCGAACAAGAAAAAAGAAGATCACATCTTCCCTATTTTCACAAATCAAAGGATGAATGCCTATTTGAAAGAAATTGCCGATTTAGCATCTGTCGACAAAAACCTGACTTTCCATATTGCAAGACATACATTCGCAACAACAGTAACACTGGCTAATGGTGTACCAATTGAATCAATAAGTTCAATGTTAGGCCATAAGAGTATCCGTACAACTCAAATTTACTCGAAAGTTATTAATGCAAAAATCAGTGAAGATATGGATAAGCTTAAAAAGAAATTAAGTTGAACTAACAGTCATTAGCGTTATAATAATCATCAATTCATTGAGAGAGAACCTGATTTGCTTTTCACTTAAATCCCAATCTTTTATATTTGGAATATTATACATCTGTAATGTGTTTAAATCTTCTTGCATATTGGATCTGCTATCCCAGTTATTCCCAATAGTTGAATGGAAATGATATCCATCAAGATCATATTGCCTCCTCCCATTCAAAAAGGATGGTATCCTCAGAGCAAAGCGGTATTATATATTCGAACTGGTATAAAGAAAGGCAGGAACATCGGTTCCTGCCTCCCAAATCTCTGAAACTATTCACGTTTCAGAATTAGCTTTCTCCTATAAAACTTATTGTTCGTTTCAATTTGTATCAGGTAGATACCGCTCACCCGATCTTTCAGATCAAGTTCTACACGTTTTGTTTCTCGGAATTCTTTTCTAAGAACTTCCTGACCATTAATAGCACTAACCCGGATCTCGCCGTTAAAATATAATGGTGAATCGAACTCAATAACTACATCTCCTTTTGATGGATTCGGATAAAGCGAGATTTCGAATTCTTGTACAATTATAGAGGATTCGATGGCTGTGGCAATTTCATTCGATTTATTTTTACCAGGCTTTGGCGAACTTCCACCGGAAGTACTTCCGTCAGGTTTTACTTCAATGTAATTATCTACACCCGGATCAAGAAGTTGTTCCTCGGTAATTGAATTTCCCTCTAAAGTGTAATTACTGGTAAACCAGATACCTCCTGAGCTATTGAAATAGGTTATGCCTATAGTTTCATCATCGTCGTCGATATTAGGATTGAGATCAGTCATAGTTACATGCAATGGTGAATTACCTTCAATTCCTGTATATAATCCATTTATCTTTTCTGCCAAATTGGCCTTGGCATCAAAAATTGCATGACCAGATTCAAGTTTTCCACCTTCGAAGTCGTCGCCTCCCATTACTAACAAGTTGATAGCATTTGATGAAATCTTGTAATAGTGAATACGATCATCCAAAGTACCATCTGATCTGTAGTAACTTTCGAACCATATAACCATTTTCCCTTGAGGATTTGTCTTTTTCTTATTGTAAGTAACATCAAATGCAAAGGATGTTTTATGACCTGTTGCACCTTCTAACTGACCTTTTGAATCTTCATTGGACATCAAGCCGGATCCAGCTATCGAGCCGCCCGGAACTGGTTTGGCAACAGTCACATAAGCATCAAATCCTCCCGGATTCTGTGGATCAAAACCATTCGTATATGCTCCTTTTACTTCCACATAAATGGGATATCTTTCTTGTTGAGAATTTCCAATATCAAACTGAACGTCTGCACTTGCAACTCCAATTTTGCTATCGGTCATATCTACCAAGCCAACCGGTAAATCCTTTGCTCCTGAGATTTCCTTCAAATTACCATTTGAATCTTCCATCCAGAAGGTAACTATCGCATTTCTCATGTCGCCATCAGGAGTATTATTATCCTTTATGACAGATGCTAATGTTATCGTGCCTGTACTGGAGTTTTCACCTGTTGTCCAAGCAAGTAAAGTTCCGGTGTAAAATCCTGCAGTCACATCATATGGGTCAGCATTTCTTTGACGCACATTCAAATCGGTAGTTCCGGTACTTCCTAAATAATCGGTATTAGAAGGAGTAAAGATTGCAGTTACTATATAATCTCCTGGTATTTCAGTTACCTGTTTGATTAATGTTGCCTGAACAATGCTTGGATCTGTTGTGAGCGGTTCAACAACAGCAGTTCCATAACTCACTCCTCCAATAAAATATTCAACTGAGCCTGTCAAATTATTATCACAATTCGTATTAATCTGAGCATTGAATATTATTTCATCCATATAACGGATACTTGAAGTATTCAACAATACTGTAGTTGTGGTGGTGTAATGTTCGATAACAATAGATTGGACGCAATTATTAATATTTCCGTTCACGTCTTCAACTGTCCAGGTCACTGTATGTGTGCCAAATGAGACATGACCATCAGGAAATAGTGTTGCAAAATTGCTAGTTGTATTTGCCACACCACAATTATCACTAACCACTGGATCTCCTAAATCATTTTCTGTCAATATTTTATAACAAAGACCGTCATCAGTTGCAACTGTTAGAGTCGGAGTGCAGGCTATTACAGGAAGTTCTTCATCGTTAACAGTTATAGTCTGGACTACCTCTACGGCAGCATTACCATGAACATCCGAAACACTCCAGGTGATCGTTGTTGCTCCTACAGGGTATGGATCGGTCAACGGAAGATTGTCGCTTCTTGTTCCTACAGGAACACCGTCTACTGCACAATTATCAGTTGCCGTTGCTGCAACAATGGTTATTAAGGCACTGCACAGTCCTTCATCGGCTGTTTGCGTGATATCCGCTTCCGCTGTAATTACAGGACTCGTAGTATCTGACACTGTAACTTCAAACGAATCAACAGAAATGTTTCCGTGGATGTCTTCTGCCGTATAGATCACTGTTGTAGTTCCAACATCGAAAGTAGT
>CANLMQ010000017.1 GCA_947492175.1 uncultured Draconibacterium sp.
GAGTGAGTGATATTAAATATTTTCTTTTTAGGGTAGCTAAGATTTTTGCTTAAAGTAACAAATCCCCTAGATTTTGGAAGTGATCCAATCGTTACAAGCATTATATTTTTTCAATAAAAGAAATTAAATACATCCTCAAAACCCAGCTATGAAAACAAAAAAAGGCCAACTTACGTTGACCTCTTTCTAGTGGGGAGTACTGGATTCGAACCAGTGACCCCCTGGGTGTAAACCAGGTGCTCTGAACCAACTGAGCTAACCCCCCAATATTTTATAACAATTCAGCTACCACTAAATTTAGCATTTGAAAACAAAAGAGGCCAACCTAAAGCTAACCTCTTTTGTGGGGAGTACTGGATTCGAACCAGTGACCCCCTGGGTGTAAACCAGGTGCTCTGAACCAACTGAGCTAACCCCCCATATATGCTATTTCTGTTTCTGAACGTACCCCCTTTTCAGTAAGGCGCTGCAAATATAATAGCTATTTTTAGTTCTGCAAAAAATTACAAAAAAAAATTACGATAAAATCTCTGCAACCACAAACGTACTGCCTCCAATAAATACGAAATCATTCCTGTCGGCATTCTCTTTGGCTATTGCAACTCCCTCTGCTACCGAACCATAACTCTCCCCTTTTAATCCCAGCTTTCTTGCCTTGCTTAAAAGTTCTTTTTCATTCAGTGCACGTGGAAGATTTGCCCGAACAAAATAATACTGCGCATTTTTAGGTAATAACTCCAAAACTTTATCCGGATTTTTATCTGCAACCGTTCCAAAAACAATATGCAGATTTTTGTAAGCCGTATTATTAATTTGTTCCACCACCACTTTTAATCCATCCTCGTTGTGCCCGGTATCGCATACAACGAGCGGATTATTTCCGAGAACCTGCCAACGCCCGAGCAAACCACTCTTTTCTGAAACATGTGCCAATCCTTCCAATAAATCAGATTCCGTAATTTTAATTCCTCTTTTATTTAAAACAGCAACGGCTTTCAGAACGGCAGGAATGTTTTTGTTCTGATAGCTACCAAGTAAATCCAGTTTTAGTTCAGGATAAACCTCACGCCCTTCTTTCTCTACTTTCAGCTTTTGCTTACCATCCATTCCCAGCATTGAATAAGCAACTTCGAATTCCTGATCGGCAAAATAAATGTTTGCCCCTTTTTGTTTGGCTGTTTCTAAGAATACTTCTTTTGTTTCTTTTTGTGTTGTACCAATCACAACCGGAACATCCTTTTTTATTATTCCTGCTTTTTCGGCTGCTATTTCTTCAAGTGTTTCGCCAAGCAAATTAGTATGATCTAAGCCAATATTTGTTATTACACTCACCTCGGGTGTTATAATATTAGTTGAATCGAGCCGTCCTCCAAGTCCCACTTCAATCACAGCAAAATCAACCTCTTGTTCCGCAAAATAATTGAATGCCAAAGCCACCGTTAATTCGAAGAACGAAGGTTCAATTTTCCACAAATCATTGTTAATTCGAAAATTGTTTACCCAATTTATCACTTCGCTTTCGGGTATCATTTCTCCATTTATCCGTATTCGCTCCCGAAAGTCTTTTAAATGTGGCGATGTGTACAACCCTGTTTTATATCCTGCCGATTGCAATACAGCTGCCAGCATATGCGAAACCGAACCTTTTCCATTTGTGCCTGCTATGTGTATTGTTTTAAACTTACGGTGAGGATTCCCATATAAATTGTCCAGCTTAATGGTATTATCCAGATTGTTTTTATAAGCAGCCGGTCCACTCCTTTGAAACATGGGCAGCCGCTCAAACAAATAGTCGAGTGTATCTTTGTAGTTCAATTCAATCAATATTTATTAACCGCTGCAAGTTTATTAAATTTTATTCAGCTACTAATTATTTCATCTCAATTTATCTACATTTAGAACAAATCAATTAGGTATGCTAAGTAAAACTAAAAAGAGTAAAATTTTTGTTCTGGATACGAACGTAATTTTACACGACCACACATGCATTTACCAGTTCCAGGATAACGACATTATCCTTCCAATTACAGTCCTCGAGGAGCTGGACAAGTTTAAGCGGGGCAATGACCTTATCAACTTTCAGGCACGCGAATTTACACGGGTACTTGATGATATTGTTGGTGAAGATATTTTTAACGGCGGGAAATCGCTGGGTACAGGAAAAGGAAAACTGCGAATAGAAACCGGAAAACCATTTTCAGATGTATTAAAAGCCTCGTTTCGCGAGGACATTCCCGATCACCGGATACTTTCAATAGCAGAATATACGGCTAATGCCTATCCTAAAAGAAAGACAATCCTGGTATCTAAAGACATCAACCTTCGCATGAAAGCCAAATCGCTGGGCATTCAGGCTGAAGATTACAAAACTGACCAGGTTACCGACCAGAATGTGCTCGACAAAACAGTTACCACTTTCGATAATTTCGACGATGGATTGATAGATGTGTTGTACAACCAGGGATCGTTTGGGGTTTCCGATGTAAAAGAGAATTTTACTCCCGAAGCCAACGAATGTTTTATTTTCAGGGGAAGTTCGTCGAGTGCGCTGGCACGTTACGATGCCAAATCGGAACGTATTTACCGGGTTGAAAAAAAATCGGCTTACGGAATAAAACCACGAAATGCTGAACAAACTTTTAGTTTGAACATGTTAATGGATCCTGAAGTAAAACTAATGGCACTTACAGGAAAAGCCGGAACCGGAAAAACATTACTGGCGCTGGCTGCGGCAATCGAACAAAACCGCTCTTTTGAGCAGGTACTGCTGGCACGCCCGATTGTTGCCCTTAGTAACCGCGACCTGGGTTATTTACCGGGCGACGCTTCAGAAAAAATTAATCCGTACATGCAGCCGCTTTACGATAACCTGGCGGTTATTAAACATACATTTAATCCGCGAAGCAACGAATACCAGCTAATTGAGGAAATGGTAAAAGAAGAACGATTAAATATTACGCCGCTTGCCTATATCCGCGGACGAAGTTTATCAAATGCTTTTTTTATTATCGACGAAGCACAAAACCTTACGCCACACGAAATAAAAACAATTATTACCCGTGCCGGCGAGGGAACAAAAATGGTATTTACCGGCGACTTGCAACAAATAGATTCGCCGTACCTCGATATGAAATCGAACGGTTTGGCCTACATGACAGACCGTATGCGCAACCAGGATTTGTTTGCCCATATCAACCTGGTGAAAGGCGAACGAAGTTATTTGGCCGAATTAGCAAGTAACTTGCTGTAAAATATAATTCCGTCCGGCGGTTAACAGGCCGTATGACATAAATAATTTAATCAGTTCAGAAAGAACTATTTGCATTAAGCAGCTTTTTTCTACCTTTGCAGCCTATTTAGAAAGGATCAAGATAACAAGATGGATTACAAGGGGAAGAAAGCTGCTTTTTATACACTGGGTTGTAAACTCAATTTTTCGGAAACATCAACCATTGCCGGCTCGTTTAAAGAAGTTGGTTTTGAGCGTGTTGACTTTGAAGAAAAAGCCGACGTGTATGTTATTAATACCTGCTCGGTTACCAACCAGGGAGATAAAGCCAGCCGAAACATTATTCGCAAAGCGGCCAAACAAAATCCGAATGCTATGGTAATTGTGGTAGGTTGCTATTCGCAACTAAAACCCGATGAAGTGGGACACATTGAAGGAGTTGATATGGTTTTGGGGACACAGGAAAAATTCCATATCCCGGCTTATCTTGGCGACCTTGGCAAAAAAGAAACCACCGAAATAAAAACCACCCGTTTAGCTGATATTAAAAGCTACCACAAAGCCTTTTCGTGGGGCGACCGCACCCGAAGTTTTTTGAAAGTTCAGGATGGTTGCGACTACTACTGTTCGTTTTGTACCATTCCGTATGCACGCGGACGAAGCAGAAACGACAACATCGTAAATACAGTAAAAGAAGCACAAAAATCGGTTCAGAAAGGTTTTAAAGAAATTATTTTAACCGGTGTAAACATTGGTGATTTTGGGAAATCAACCGGTGAAAATTTTCTTGACCTGCTAAAAGCACTTGAACAGGTTGAAGGCTTAAAACGATTGCGTCTGGGGTCCATTGAGCCTAATCTTTTAAAAGATGAGATTATTGAACTAGTTTCAAAATCGAAGGTAATAATGCCTCATTTTCATATTCCGCTGCAGGCAGGGTCTGATGAAATTCTATCGCTGATGAAGCGCAAATACTCCACAGCCTTATTTGCTAAACGAGTTCATCGAATTCGTGAAATTGTACCTCATGCCTTTATTGGAGTGGATGTAATTGCTGGCACAAATGGCGAAACCGAACAATATTTTCAGGAATCATACGATTTTATAAACAGTCTCGAAATTTCGCAACTGCATGCTTTCACTTATTCGGAGAGAAGCGGAACACAAGCCTTAAAAATACCATGGAAAGTAGAAGTTGAAGAACGTAAAAACCGTACGCAGAAATACATAAATCTTTCTGAAAAGAAACTAAGGTCGTTTTACGAAAAACATCTGGGGACAAAACAAACCGTACTTTTCGAGGCTCAAAAAAACCACGAACACATGGTTGGCTTTACCGAAAACTACATAAAAGTTGAAGTGCCTTACAACGAGAAACTGGTTAACGAGCTTGGAACGGTAAAATTAAAGACAATTCTACCCAGTGGGAATGTTGCAGTAGAGTTATAGCCTTAATTTTATTTACTTTTACCTCAAACTTCTACAGAATGGATTACAAAGAACTATGTTTCCAGGTTCAGGAAATTGCCCGTACAACGGGTAGTTTTATTCGCGACGAACAAAAAAAAATATCAGCCGGAAACATTGAAATTAAAAGTGTTGCCAGCCTGGTAACCTATGTCGACAAAACAGCTGAACAACAAATTGTTTCGGCATTAAAAAAAATACTTCCTGAATCGGGATTTGTGGCAGAAGAAGGAACTGCCGATTCGAACAATGAGAAATATACCTGGTTTGTTGACCCATTGGATGGAACAACAAATTACATTCACGGACTTGCTCCTCATTCGGTAAGTATTGCATTGGCCGAAGGAAACAATCTGGTATTGGGCGTAGTGTACGAAGTGGGAGCCGACGAATTGTTTTATGCCTGGAAAGACAGCCCGGCTTTCTGCAACGGTAAAGAAATAAAAACCGCCAACCGCTCAAAATCAGAAGATACTTTGATTGCCACCGGATTTCCTTATTACGATTTCGACCGCATGGATGATTACATTGGAGCCATGAAAGTACTAATGCAATCAACACGCGGAATTCGCAGGTTTGGTTCTGCTGCCATCGACTTATGTTATGTTGCTGCCGGACGTTTCGATGCATTCTGGGAGCATGCACTTCACGCATGGGATGTTGCTGCCGGAGTTTTTATTTTACAACAGGCCGGTGGAAAAACAGTCGATTTTAACGGAGGAGACAACTGGTTATTTGGCGGCGAACTTGTATCGGCAAGCGAAAGTTATTTCCCTGAGTTTTTTAGCATAATAAATAAATATTTAGGAACAAAATAAGTCTAAGAACAACTCTGCGTCTTCGGTGTGTTCTCTGTGGTAAAATTTGTAAATTGCAAAAAACAAATCAACATGGCAGAAAAAGAAATTTCTCTTTTAAAAGAACAACTTGCACGCCTCGATGAAAAAAAATTTGATCTGGATGCGTGGAAAAATCACACATTGATTTTTTTGGAGCGTATTTTTGGAAAAGACAATTCCAAACTCAAACTTATTAAGGATTTGCGCTACGATTATTCAAGCTGGAATTTACGCGACACAGCTGCTTCCGGGAAATCGAAAGACAAAGACCCGGTAAAAATGCAGGCCCGCGAAGTTTTACAGGCTACCATTCTGGAATTGGAAACTTTGGGTCTGCCCCAGGGAGAAGAAGAACAAAAAAAAATTTGGGAACTACTTCAAGACGAACTTACGGGCAAACAGGTAAAAGAAATCAATACCATTTTAAAATCAGACGATAGCGAAAAGACAAAAAAAATCAACGAAATTCTGGATAACCTTGAAAAAGAAACCCTTTCTTTGCTGCTGGCAAAACTACTTTTGAGTTAATATTTATGAGCAAAATTGCTATCGTTATTTTAAACTGGAACGGAGTAAAACTATTCCCCGATTTCCTGCCTTCAATCCTTGAACACTCGCAAGGCGAAAACATTGAAATTATTATTGCCGATAATGGCTCAACAGATAATTCGCTCGACTATTTAAGAACAAACTTCCCGTCGGTAAAACTTATGGATTTAGAAACCAACTTTGGCTTTGCCTTAGGTTACAATGTTGCTCTGAATCAAATCGACGCCGATTATTTTGTATTGGTAAATTCGGATGTAAAGGTTGAAAACAACTGGATTGAACCTTGTATTAAACAATTTGAAAAAGACGAAAAAATTGCTGCCATACAACCAAAAGTATTGAGTTTTAAAGAGCCCGAATACTTTGAATATGCAGGCGCAGCCGGAGGTTTTATCGATAAATACGGGTATCCCTTTTGCCGGGGTCGCCTTCTGGATCATGTTGAAAAAGACGAAGA
Organism: uncultured Draconibacterium sp.; assembly: GCA_947492175.1. Taxonomy (GTDB): domain Bacteria; phylum Bacteroidota; class Bacteroidia; order Bacteroidales; family Prolixibacteraceae; genus Draconibacterium. The sequence continues at coordinate 6,542 of CANLMQ010000017.1, forward strand.
ACAATACAACCTCTCTTCCGAGATATTCTGGGCTACCGGTGCCTGTATGTTTGTAAGGGCCGAAATATTTAAAGGCCTGGGCGGACTGGATGCTGATTTCTGGGCACACATGGAGGAGATTGATTTATGTTGGCGTATAAAAAACCGGGGTTACAAAGTTGTATACGAACCTCAAAGTGTGGTTTATCATCTGGGAGGAGGAAGCTTATCGTATGGAGACCCAAGGAAAATATTCCTGAATTTCCGCAACAACCTTTTTATGCTTTTTAAAAACCTGCCAACAAATAAATTTAAACGTATCCTTCTTTCGCGAATGGTACTCGACGGTGTTGCTGCCTTAAAGTTCCTGTCCGGATTCGAGATAAAGGCCTTTAAAGCAGTAGTAAGGGCTCATTATCATTTTTACAAAAACTTTTCACTGCTCCGGAAGAAAAGAAAAGAGCTTTTAAAAAACGAAATTGTTAATAATCATAAACAAATCTACCCACAAAGCATCATGTGGAAATTCTTTCTTCAGAAAAAATATAAATTTACCGACCTTAATTTCAACCCGGAATAGCGATGCAAAAATTAAAATTTAACGAACCCATATATACTTACCACATCGACTTTGTTGGACACGTAAACAACATTATATATGTACAATGGCTCGAGAATGCCCGTGTAAAACTAATTGAAGCCATGGGACTCTCCATTGCGGAAATAGCTGAGGAAGACGATATCCTTCCAATTATTACTGAAACAACGATCCAGTATAAAAAGCCCTTTTTTCTGAGCAACGAAGTACATGTTGAAGTATGGGTTTCGGAGATGTTTAATGTTTCGGCTAATTTTAAATTCCGTTTCCTGAACGAAAAAGGAGAAGTGTGTTCCACCGCTCAGCAAAAAGTGCTGTTTATCGACAAACCAACGCAACGCCCTTCGAGAAAGATTGTTAAATACAAAGAAAATTTTGAGCGATTTCTGATAACTGAATAATTAAATTAAGATTACCCCCACCCTCTTTTCTTCTTCTGGGTTTTGCAGGAAGAAAAATCCATTCTACATTTGCTCACGATATTTATGCAATGGGGTGCCTAAAAATTTAGGGCTGAGATTATACTCACAAACCTGATCCGGATAATGCCGGCGTAGGGAAAGCAAAGTAGGGACATGTCCCGCTCCATTGGTTAGTTTATTAACCAATTTTTCAAAAAAATGAAAAGATTGAATGTATTGCTGCTGTTACAATTATTGGCAGTAGTTGCCTTTGGGCAAATTACACTTTCGGGTGTGGTAAAGGGAGAAGGAGAACCATTGGCCGGTGCCAGTGTAGTAATCAACAATTCGTATTATGGTGTATCTACCATGTCGGATGGAAGCTTCTTATTTAACAACCTGAAGGCTGGTAAATATGAAGTGAAAGTTTCTTTTATTGGATTCGACACGAAAGAATTTGAGGTGAATCTTAATTCAAATAAAAGAATTGAAGTCAATCTGCAATCGAATGTGATTATGACTGACGAGGTATTAATTTCGGCCACACGTGCCAAAGAAAGAACACCGGTTGCCTACACCAATGTTTCGGGCGATGAAATTGCACGCAGAAATATGGGACAGGATATTCCATTTCTATTAAACCTGACTCCATCGTTTGTTACAACTTCAGATGCCGGAGCAGGAGTAGGATATACCAATTTCCGAATCCGTGGTACCGACCTGAACCGTATTAATGTAAGTGTAAACGGTATTCCGCTGAACGATGCAGAATCGCACGGGACCTGGTTCGTCGATCAGCCTGATATGGCCTCATCGTTGGAAAACGTTCAGATTCAGAGAGGTGTTGGAACATCAACAAATGGAGCCGCAGCTTTTGGTGCCAGCATAAACCTGCAAACCAATTCGCTGAATAAAGATGCCTATAGCGAATACAAAACTGCAGCCGGAACCTTTAATACATTTAAAAATACCTTATCGGCCGGAACCGGGTTAATCAACGGTAAATTTACGGTAGATGCCCGCTTGTCGAAAGTAACGTCCGACGGGTATGTTGATCGTGCCAGCTCCGACCTGAAATCATTTTTTGTTTCAGGAGGGTATTATGCAGGAAATACCGTTATTAAGCTGAATGTATTTTCAGGTTTTGAAGAGACCTACCAGGCCTGGAACGGCATCTCCTCTGAAACTCTAAAAACCAACCGGACTTACAATCCTTCGGGCGAATACACCGATGAAAACGGGAACACGAAGTATTACGAAAATGAAGTTGACCACTATCAGCAAGACCACTATCAGCTGCATTTTTCGCATAAACTTAATCAGGCATGGGATGTAAATGCATCGTTACATTATACGCACGGATACGGCTATTACGAAAGCTACAAAGATGATGAAGACCTGGAAGATTACAAACTAGCTCCTATTTATGTTGGTAACGATACAATTGAATCGACCAATCTTGTTAACCGCAAATGGCTGGATAACGATTTTTACGGACTTACCTATTCGTTAAACTACAAAAACAACATGTCGGATTTTACCTTTGGCGGTGGCTACAGTGTATACGACGGTGATCACTTTGGCAATGTAATCTGGGCTCAGTATTACGGAAGTGCCAATCCAAACCACGAATGGTACAGAAACAACGGATTAAAAAAAGATCTGAATGTTTTTGCCAAATACAACTGGCAGGTGGCTGAAAGGCTTAATTTATTTGCCGATTTACAGTACCGTCGTATTGATTACGAAGTAGATGGAATGGATGATGACCTACGCGATATTACTCAAAAACACGATTTCAATTTCTTCAATCCCAAGTTTGGTATTTTCTACCAACCTACCGGCAACCAGAAATTGTATTTATCTTATGCAGTAGCTAATCGCGAACCCAATCGTTCGGCTTTCGTTGATTATCCGGCAGGATACAAAGCTCCGGTTCACGAAACATTACGCGACCTTGAGTTTGGATACAATTACGCTTCGTCGAACTTCTCTTTTGCAGCCAACTACTATTACATGAATTACAAAGACCAGTTGGTATTAACCGGGCAGATTAACGATGTTGGTTCACCAATTATGGTAAACGTTGACAAAAGTTTCCGCACAGGTATTGAATTGCAGGCCGGTGTTCAACTAACCCATAAGTTGCAGTGGAATGGAAACGCAACCTTTAGTGTGAATAAGATAAAAGATTTTACCGAATATGTTGATAATTGGGACACCTGGGGACAAGAGGTTTATGAGCTGGGTAATACCGACCTGGCCTTCTCTCCAAATGTTGTAGCCAAAAGCCAGTTTTTACTAACTCCGGTTAAAAACATGAGCTTATCTTTTGTTTCGAGCTATGTAGGCGAGCAGTATATCGACAATACGTCGAACAGCGACCGTGTAATTGATGCTTATTTTGTAAATGATTTCAAGGCCGATTACACATTCACTACTTCATTGTTCGAAGAAATTACGCTTCATATGATGGTAAACAACCTGTTCGATCACGAATACGAAACCAATGCCTGGGTTTATTCCTACTTCTATGAAGGTAAACGTTTAAAAATGGATGGCTATTATCCACAAGCCGGAACACACTTTATGTTTGGAATTGATTTCAAGTTCTAAGAATTATAAAACGTAATCTAAAAATCCATCTTTATTCTTCGTGATAAAGATGGATTTTTTATTTCTCCTGTTAAAAGTTTATAGCCCTAACTCCACCGCCCTGGGACTGAATGCAATGCACCAACAATCCTTCACAAATCAGAGTTTAAAACAAAAGAGATTTGTATATAATTACAAAATCTATTGCCGGAAGTTCTTTTCAGTTTAAAAAATTAGTTTACTTTTGCAGCGCATTTGGAGAGATGGCAGAGTGGTCGAATGCGGCGGTCTTGAAAACCGTTGTACCGCGAGGTACCGGGGGTTCGAATCCCTCTCTCTCCGCAAAAGATCCATTGGTGTTCCGATGGATCTTTTTTTTTGCTCAAAATGAGTATCTCATGAATTACAGATCAGTTCCAAAAACTAGGGGATTTGGCACTTTAAGCAAAAGTCTTAGCTACCCAAAATAGAAAATATTTAATATCGCTAACACCTCTTAATTCCTGAGAACTGATTTTTACCTGGTAAAGAGGCGAAGCATAATAACTTTGGAGCCTCTAAGTTAATTTTACAATGGCTTAATCTTTAAAAGCTTATTTCTCGCTTCGCTGCGACTTCCTTTTTTCTTCAGCAAAAAAGAAGGAAGCAAAAAATGCCTTCGCTGACATGAAAATTAAAGGACAAGCTTTATATAATTTACTCAATATAAAATTAGTATACACATCAAAATCCGGTGTATTCTTTATCAAAAAGTAGTTTTTCCTAAACTATTGTAGCTTAAACTTTACCATTTTGGTATTTTTCATAAAATATGAGAAAGTATATTTTAGTAGAATACGTTTTTTCATAAAATATCGAGCCATATATTTTACCGAAATACGTATTTTCATGAAGTATTGATCCATATATTTTATGAAAATGTGCATTTTCATAAAATATAATAAATCAGACTTTAGGAAAGTACGCCTTTTCATTAAATATCAAGCAGCAAAACCCAAAGAATATAACACAATAGAGAGTTATTCCAGAATAACCTTGCCTTCAATCTCAACCAGCAAATCGTCGCGGCAAATATCTGCGATTATATACACCACCGGAAGGTTTCCGAAGTGCTTTTTAAAGGTATTTCTAATGGCAGCAAAATCTTTCCTGTTTTTTACATAAACACGAGCATGTCCGTATTTTGCCTCCAACTTTTCTTTCGATAATTTTTGTAACACATCATCGGCATACAAACGCTTTATATTTTGAATGGTAATTTCGGTTTGCAACACCGGATCGCCAACCCCAATTGTTTTTTCGCCGGTAATAGATGCGGTACCGGAAATAAACATCAACTTTTTGTCGAAAAGTTCGATATAACGAGCCCGTTCGAATTTGGGTGTGGTTTTTAACAAACACTCTTCGCCAACCAAAACTTTATTGCTGTAATGATGTGCAGCAATCTGGTCAGGATTATCAACCGGTGCAGTTTTTATAATCTCCGACTTTACTGCCACAAATTCGATAATTACTCCTCCCCTGTTTGTTCCAATTCCCGTTGCTGCCGGATAACCTTCAGCTTCAAAGTAATCTTTATAAAACTCAGAGCGCACATTGTTAAACTCCTGGTAATTTTGTTTATCTCCATCGAAACCAATAATATCTTTGAGGTAATTCCACTGGCGAACAATTGATTTAACAGGAAATTCAGCTACTTCCAATAGTTCATTCAATGCGAAAAAAGTATTTTCAGCATCGTTTCTGTATCCCTTTTTTTGATCCGACTGAACGTTGCCTATCAATATTTCGGTATTCTCTTTTTGAAACAAGATTCCTGCGCTGTCCCCTTTTTTTATCGTCTTTGAAGCCCATTTTGAAGGATCGTAATAAAAAGCCTCGACAATTATTTTACAAGTTAACGGAGGCTGCGCAATCAAATTAATAAGAATATCATTCGGGAATTGGGCAGTTACTTTGGAGCGAATATCTGCCAGTAAACTATTATAAACAGCATCTGACTCAGCATCTACAAAAAAATTCAACTGAAAAATCTCTTTCCCGGAATTAATCTGCTTAAGCCTCAACAAGCAACTGCTTAACTGTTCGTCAATACTTCCACAACTTTGTCCCGGTTTAATATAAATCCTGTCGCCGTCTAAAAAATACATATACCTCCCTGTAAAAAAAGAATCACAAATATGGCGCTTTTTTGATTGAAAAGAATGGTATGACTCAAATTTCTGTTTTTCGAAACACTCTACTGAGCCAGAAATTAGTAGTCTCCTTCCGCTTTTGCTCCGTTTAAAACTGCTTCTGTCGATCCAACCCCCAAACGATCGGCACCTTGCTCCAGAAATGCCACTGCTGTTTCCCAATCACGAATTCCGCCAGAGGGTTTAACCTGCATTTTTCCGCCCACGGTTTTTAGCATTACATCGATATATTCAGGCTTTGCTCCACCAGGGCCAAATCCGGTTGATGTTTTTACAAAATCGGCACCGGCTTCGTACGACAGTTCACAGGCTTTGGCAATTTGCTCCAAAGTTAAATGCCCGCTTTCCTGAATAACTTTTACCAGTACATTGCTTTTATGAGCCACTTCAACCACCCCCTTAATATCATTAATTACATAATTGTATTCTTCAGATAAAAAGCGGCCAATATTCATAACCATATCAATTTCATCCACACCATCGGTAATGGCCTGCTTTGCCTGAAAAACCTTAACAGGTGTTGCATCCGCTCCATGCGGGAAACTCAGCACACACGATACTTTTACATCGCTGCCTTTCAACAATTCTACTGTTGCTGCCACATCGCAAGGTTTTACACACATGCTAAACACCTTATTTTCGATACACATTCTGGCATTTGCCTCTAAGTCGGCCAGCGTTTGTTCGGGCTTTAACACAGCGTGATCTATTTTCTGAGCTACTTGTTCCTTTGTGTACATTTTTTCTATTCTTCAGTTATGGCTTTTACTAATTCACCCGCTTTTGCAAAATCTTTTTCAGTCACAAAAATATCAATTGCCGAAGGAACACCTCCCCCAAATCCGGCCTCTATTCCCTGTTTAAATCCGTCTTTAATCAAACATTTTATGTCTTCCGATTCCAATTCAAATTTTATCCGGTTGATAATTATCTCCAATCCTGTATATAGTTTTACCAGTCCATTTTGCATACTATTTATTTTAAAAGTTAGTCTTCCATTTCTTTTAGAATCGCTTCAACCTGCTCGTTTGTTTTTGTGAGTTTATCCTTGCAGGTTTTTAAAAGAACCGAAACCCGTTTTACCTTTTCGGCTAACTCATCTACATCCAGCTCTTCGTTTTCAATTTTTTCAAGAATATCTTCAATTTCGGCCATCGCCTCGTTGTATGAAACTTTTTTAGCTGCCATTATCTTATTTTTTTGTGATTTTACTTTTTACGCTGCCATCGGAAAATTGTGTTTCAATCTCTTCATTAAATTTTAGATCATTAACTGATTTTACAATTTTCCCTTCTTTTAAAGTTAAGGTAAATCCGCGTTTTAACACATTCTCCGGATTTAATAAACGGACCGTATTCTCGTTTAACCGTAACCGTTCCTGCTCTTTAAACACCAATTTTCTTGATTCACTTCCAAGCACATCTTTTAGATGAGTTAGGGTTGCCTGCTCTTTTAAAACTGCCTCGCCGACCACCCTTCTTAAAATCCTTTGCTTCCTGTTAATTATATTTCTGGTTTCCACCGACCAAACCGAAAGAGCCGATTGGAAATCGTGTTTTAAGTTATTTAACTCGTATTGTTTCTTGAACGAAAACTCACTTACAGTTTGCTGTAACTCGTTTCCTTTTTTTGAAAGCTGATTTTGTTTGTCGGTTATAAAGCCGGTTATCGAATAATTCAATCCTTCAGCGATCCGTTCCAACTTTTCTTTCTGAAGATCCAGTTTTTCCCTGGTAAGTTGAACAATGCCATTTTCCAGTTCCTGCAAGTGTTCGTAAAAACGCCCCACTCCATTTACCAGGAATTCGGCTACAGCAGTAGGCGTTTTTAAGCGCGTATGTGCCACCAGGTCGATTATTGTATCGTCTTTTTCGTGCCCAATCCCGGTAATAACCGGCAAAGGAAACTGTGTAATATTCATGGCCAGATCGTAATTATCAAAACTGCTTAAATCGGCAGTGGCTCCTCCTCCGCGAATTATCACCACCGCATCAAAAAAATCTTCGTATTGAAAGATACGTTCCAAAGCATGAATCACAGAAGGAACTGCTTCTGCCCCCTGCATGTAGGCTTCAAACAATTTTGTGTAGAATACAAATCCGTAATCGTTGGTTTCCAACTGGTTGATAAAATCCTGGTAACCGGCAGCTGTTGCCGACGAAATAACAGCAATTTTTTGAGGCACCAATGGCAACTCCAGTTCCTTGTTCATATCGAAAACACCTTCGTTTTGCAGCCGGTTAATTATCTCTTTTCGCTGCAATGCCATGTCGCCAACGGTATAGGTCGGATCGATATCCTTAATATTCAGACTTAAACCATAAGCAGGATGGTACTCAACCGAAACCTGCACCAATACTTTAATTCCATGGGTAAATGGTTTGCCGGTTGTCGTTTCAAAATAGGGTTTTAACATGCGGTAGGTGTACGACCAAATAGTTGCCCTCGAACGGGCAATAATTGTATTTTCCTCCTTTTCGATTAATTCCAGGTAACAGTGCCCGCTTCGGTTTTCTTTCAATTCACTTACTTCGGCAACTACCCAAACCGTTGTTGGGAACACCTCCAACAAAGCATTTTTTATCGATTCGTTGAGTTGAGAAAGCGTAAACTGCTGTACCATTACCAATTACTTTTGGTTAATTTAAACGTTTCAATGTGCTCTCCATCATTTACCTGGAGCAAAAATACACCATTAACTAAATTGGGTATTGGCGTTAAAACAATTCTGGAAGTTGCAGGTTTACTCCATTGCCTGATAAGTTGTCCGGCAACCGAATACATTTCAATATCTATTTCTTTTTGCCCCTTACTTCCCAAATACTCCAAAACTATTTTATTGCGAACAGGATTAGGATATACCTTCCATTTTGATTGGTTCTCATACACCGGAACCGTTAAAGGATCGAGAATAGCAGAAGCGGTTCGCATATTTGGTACTCCATAACCTACTAACGAATCGGGTGCTAAATACATATGGGCACTTTTCTCAAGTACATCTTTTATTTCGACAGCTGTTTTTTCAGGGTAACGTTGCCATAAACAAGCAGCCATACCTGCCATAACCGGCGAGGAAAATGAGGTTCCATTTGACAACCCAATATTTCCATTGGACAACTGAAGCACCGTATGATATCCCATGGCTGATACATTGGGCTTTATTGCCCCGCCAAATGCCGGACCAGCAGACGTAAAATATGCGGGATTCAGATATTTATCCAGTGCACCAACACCAACTACCATTTCTCCATCAGCTGGAGCTACAATACGCTTCCAGGGATCATCACGTTCGTTTCCTGCACTGGAGAAAACAAGCATTCCTTTTGATGCTGCAATATTAGCAGCTTTTGTAACCCGGGTTGTTTTGCCATCCATATCGGCATATGTATGATTTGTTGTAGCATCATCAAACTCCGAATAGCCAAGTGAAGAATTTATAATATCTGCACCAACACTATCGGCAAATTCGGCAGCAACTACCCAATGATCTTCTTCCACAATATATTCCGAACTCGTATCCTCTGAACGAATTAACCAGTACGATGCTTTTGGTGCAGTGCCAATTAAAGTTCCGGGAATATTTCCTCCCATACAGGATAGAACACTCATACCATGGTAATCAGTTGTATAAATATCGGAGTTCGGATTCACAATATCCTTTGTTCCCAAAATTTGATTATTTGCCCACAAACTATCGAAAGCAGAATACGTGTTTGCATTGAAAAAACCGCCATCAAGAACAGCAATATGGATACCTTGTCCTTTAAAATTTTGCTGATGCAAAAACTGACCTTCCAACATACTAACCTGATGTACCGATTCTCCATACAATGAAGTGTCAATTTCCCCACCATCAAATTCGATTTCAACCGTAAATTTATTACTTGCACTTTTACTCGTCAATGCGGGCTTGGTTAATTGAACCTCTTTTACAAAACTCCAGGTTGCAATCATTTTATCCAGACTGTCGATTTCAGTTTTTACAGTCATCCCATTTAACCACTTTGAGGTATGAACAAACTCAACATCAAGCGACAAAACCGAATCTATATAACAGGAATTCACAGGCAAATCAAGCGAATCAATTACGATATTTTGTTTTTCGCGCCTTTCGATTGCCCGCTCTGAAAGGTATTCTCCGGGATTATCCAACGAAAATTCAGTATCGTTTTTATCGGTAAAAGCAATCCAATAATAGTTTTGAGCCTTTGTTGGAACTACAAATGCAAAAAAAAGAATTATAAATAGAATACTGTATTTCATTCCCTAACAAGCTGTTTGTGGTTTGAAGTACCAAATTACCTAAATATTACCGATTACAAAATCGAGAACTGAGGAATCTTTTTATTGTTTAATTTTATTTTTCATCATATACTCCGTTGGATCTTGCATAAACTTTTCAGGATCGAGAATTGTTCCCTTATTCTTCTCCAAACTCTGCATTTGCAGATTGTCTATACTATCGCGTACTCCGGGATTTAAGATCTGCCCTTTATCGTAAATAAGCGAATAAATATATTTTCCCTCTTTATCGTAGTATTTCCATTCACCATGACGGAGGTTATTTTTATACTCTCCTGTTAACTCCTGGGTACCATTTTCGGAATATACGATAAACAATCCGTTTCGCATTCCGTACTGCATTTTACATTGCATATACGGCTTGTTATTTTTATAAAATACCTTATGATTGCCATGTTCTTTATCGTTTTCCCATTGTTTTTCTTCCATAACCTCTCCGGTATCATAAAACTGGTGCGATGTTCCATGTTTTAGTCCGAATTTAAATTCTTCATCGGCAACCACACGGTTTTGTTTATAAATCTTCCAGATTCCTTCTTTTTTCTGATTTACATAATTTCCTTCGGCTACTTTTTTACGCCAGACATCGAAAAGCTGTGTTTGGGCTGTGTCTCCGTTGTAAATAATAACAGCTTTCACCTGTCCGCCCGGATGATATCGTTTCCATTCACCAACCGGCTTATCATCCTTAAACTCACCTTCGTAAATAGGTCTGCCATTCACCTGCTTCTTTTCCCACTTTCCCTGCCGTAGCCCATTTGCATCGGTTTGGTTTATTTGTGAAAAAACACTTGTGGGGATAAACAATAATAAGAGTAATATAATTCGCATCGTTTCTTTTTTATAGAACTGCAAAACTATCGATTTATTTTAAGCAAAATATATTAACATTAATTATAAATCAGCCTAAGCTTTTTTAATTATTTTTGGTTTGCTAAAAAACATAACTTTGAGACCAAGCCTAAAAAAAATATTCTTCTTTTTTTGTGCCATCACCTTATACGGGACTGTAACATGTTCTGCTCAAAACAATGAAATTCATTTAATTGATTCTCTTAAAAACGTAAATAAACTTGAATCAGATCAAAATATTATTGTTGATAACATTAACCAAATTGCTTATTTATTCGGAGAACATTTTATAGATAGTTCATTTGTATACCTGGATCGTTCGATACTTCTTGCTAATAATATTGCCTATAAAGAAGGCGCTGCGAAAGCATATTACTACAAAGCGAGGGCAATGATTCAAATAGGCATGGTGATTGAGGCCATTGAAAACTACAAAAAGTCATTGGCATTATACACTGAACTAAAAGATTCAACTAACATATTGTACAATTACAGGGGATTAGGTCTTGCATATTCGCATTGCGAAAGTCAACTCGAAGGACTCGATTACAATTTAAAAACGTTGGCATTAGCTGAAAAATTAAAGGATTCAATGAGTCTGGCAGTTGCATATAACAATATTGCGGCAGATTATAATAAACTTGACAATTATGAATTATCCCTTTTTTATCTTGATAAAACGCTGGCTTTAGACATCCACCACCAGAATAAAGAAAATATTGCAACTACTTATGTCAATCTGGGAATATTAAAACTTGAAAATCAGAGATTGGAAGAAGCCACAAGTGATTTTTTGCAGGTACAATCCCTTTTGGCTGATATTGACAATATCTATGTAAAATCGTACTTATATATATCACTGGCACGATATTATATTGCAATAAAAAAATACGATTCTGCAGAACACTATATAAATCAGGCCACCACGATTTGTAAGAAGCAGCAATTTAATCACATCCTGGTTCGTGCTTATCACACAAAAGGAGAAATACTCTTCGACCAAAACGAATACAAGAAATGCATTGTATATCTCGATAAATGCCTCGAACTCTCTAAATCAATTAACATATTTAATAAGTTTCCTAAAATTTACAATCTAAAAGCTCAGGCATATTCTCAACTGGGAGACTACGAAAAAGCCTATTTAAACTCAGAGCAGGCCAATCATTATGCTACTTCTGCCCAAACAAAAAAAGCCTCCATCGCTTTGGCAGAATTCGATAAAGAGCAAAAAATTAAACTTGAAAAGGAGCTTCTCACGCAACAAGCAGAAAACACCCAAATTAAGTTACAATTCAAATACAAACTGGCACTCATTTTTAGTATCTCTCTACTACTTTCCGGACTGCTTTTTATCTATCTATTTCTCAGACTAAGAAATAAAAACAATGCTCTTAAAGAACAACACAACCTAATTAACCGGCAAAAAAACGTAATAGAAGAAAATTTCGAAAAGCTTCAGGAAAACGAACAAAAACTTCATAAACTGAATGCGTCGAAAGATAAACTTTTCTCTATAATTGCCCACGATTTGCGAAGTCCGTTTAATGCGATTTTAGGATTTAGCAACGAGTTAACGCAGAGCTACGATGAGTATGACAACAACCAGCGCAAAGAAATGATTTCGGTTATTTCTGCAAGCTCTGAATCAACTTTGTTTCTGTTGGAAAACTTGTTGAACTGGGCTCGCTCACAAAGCGAATGCATTAAAACAAGAAAAGAACTACACGATTTAAAATCGTTAATAAATGAGAGTATAATTCCATACATTGGAAGTGCAGAATTAAAAAATCTGAACATTCTGAATTCTATTCCCGAAAGCATTAAAATTAAAGCAGACAAGGAAACATGTAAGGTTGTAATTTCCAATTTATTTAGTAACGCTGTAAAATTCAGTAATCGCAAAGACACAATAAAAATCTGGCATAAACTAAATAAAAAGGCAGTTAGTGTTTGTATTGCAGACTCAGGGATTGGTATGTGCAAAAAAATTGTTGATGGCCTGTTTAATTTTGAAACAAATACTCAACGCCCCGGTACATCAAACGAAAAAGGTACCGGACTTGGATTAATTCTTTGCAGAGAATTTATACTGTTAAACGATGGAGAAATATGGGCTGAAAGCGAAGAAGGAAAAGGCAGTAGCTTTTATTTTTCGCTACCACTTGCTTCCAACTCTTAGATATACTGTACCTATCTATAGTCCAAAAATTGGGATATTTAATGTAAAAAAAGCCCCACTACCAATCGGTAATGAGGCCCACTATTTTAAATGGTTTTTATTTAGTTCAAATACGATTTTAACATCCATATCTGTTTTTCAGCCTGTCCGATCCATTCACTCATTAAAGCTGCAGTTCCTTCATCCTCTACATCCTGCGCAATCACCATAACTTCTTTAAATCTACCCAGAAAATATTTGGTGTTGTTTAGTACAATCTCAATCCCTTCTCTCCCATCCGAAACATTTACTGCTTCTTTAATCCCGGCATGTTTAATATACTCGCCAAAGGTATGAAACGGCTGTCCTCCGATCATTAAAATACGTTCTGCAATTTCATCTATAACCTCTGATGCCTGATTGTACAACTCTTCGTATTTTTCGTGCAACATAAAAAACATGTTACCTTTTACATTCCAATGTAGCCCTCTAAGATTTTGGTAATAAATCTGATAATCGGCCAACAAACTATTTAATTTCTCTGCAACAACTTGATTTTTAGTATTCATAACTGAAATTTTTTAAATGATTATTTTCTTATTTTTCTTGACACAAATATACTATAAGCATTATTTACTATATTTATATACCTATTACTATTACTTATTTTAATGAATATCAATCAACTTGAATACTTAAAGGAACTATACATTCAAGGTACTTTTTCGAGGGCTGCAGAAAAGTTAAAACTTACGCAACCCGCTCTGACCTTGCAGATTCAGAAACTGGAAGAAGAACTTGACTTTAAACTAATTGACCGAACCAGACGTCCTCTACAGTTTACTGAAGAAGGTAAACTGTTTTACCAAAAATCGTTGGAAATATTAAGAAGCATTGAAGAATTAAAGCAAATCTCCTTTGAAATAAGCGAAGAGATAAAAGGTAATTTAACGGTAGGAATAATTCCAACACTGGCTCCTTATCTGGTACCTTTGTTTATAAACCTGTTAAACACTCGCTTCCCAAAGCTTTTGCTGGAGGTTGTTGAATTAAAAACTGAGGCTATTATATCGGGATTAAAACTGGGGAATCTTGACTGTGGTATAATTTCAACTCCGGTTACGTCCAAAGGAGTATTGTTTACACCACTGTTTTATGAGCGCTTTTACATTTATGTTTCCGAAAACCATAAATTGTTTAACCGCAAAGAAATTGCGGTTGATGAATTGTCGGATAACGAAATCTGGTACCTGGAAGAAGGAAATTGTTTTCAAAACCAGGTAAACTCTATTTGCAAAATAAACAATCAACCAAATGCTTCACAGAATTTGGTTTACCGAAGCAGCTCAATTGAATCGCTTAGAAAAATTGTGGAAAACAAAATAGGTGTTACTTTTTTACCCGAACTGGCAACAATCAACATTCCGTCAGAATTTGAAGATCTTATAAAAGATTTCTCGGGAGAACAACCAGTTCGGGAAATTAGTCTGGCTACTCCAAAAAATTATTCAAAAGAGCGACAAGTTGCTGCTTTACAAGAAATAATTAAAGATTCTATTCCCAAAAGGATGAAACAAGAACCCAAAAGCCGGATTGTAGAAACAAACATAAAGGTATAGTACTTTAAACCGGTATTATGCCAGTTTAGCCCTCGAATATGTTTACGTCTCGAACTACTGGCACTAATATACTTCTTTCGTCAAGCGTTCAGTAGCAGCCATGTAGTAACGTGCAAAGTTCTCATCTTTCATGTATTCAACTAACTGCGGCCGCCAGCTTTCTGCTTCTTCACTTAACTCAACAATCCTTGTTTTGGCAATTTTGTCTTCCGGATTTTTCCGCTGTGCTTTAACCGCCGGAATAAAGTTATCCATCCAAATTTCGTAGTTGTCCATCAGCTCCTTTTGTTTTCCTGTTAAAGCAAATTCAGTTTTATCATTTAACACGGTTGCCGAAAGTTTCACCGATCCGAGTGCTACGGTGCCAACAGTTAACCCCAGCTTTGCCAAAAACTTCCTTCTTGTCTCTTCGTATTCGTTCATCTCTTTAAACTAAAAAAAATCGTACTTCGGAACAACGTTTCCCACAGATTGCTAATATTTATCCTACTTATAATGAAACACATAATTAATCCAGACAACCATCTTCTTAATGATGCAAAATAGGGACATATATTTCCAATAAAATAATGTAAGTACATTAATATTTTTGCATTAAAAAATATATTATTAGGTTTGGTAATTAAACTAACAACTAATTACTTGAAAGATGAAAATAAATATTACAAGAAGTTAATTAGTAAAATAATTAATGACAATGAAAAAAAGGCTTTCCATGAGTTTTATGACTTGTTTTATAATAAGTTAGTTGGTTATGCACTAAAAATCACTGGAAGCAAAGAAGACTCCGAAGATATTGTTTCAGTTCTGTTTCTGGATTTTTTACAAAAAAAAGAGCTCTATCTTAAAATTGAACGAATTGAAAGTTATTTGTATTATTCTGTTCGCAATGCTTGTATAAAGGTTTTGAATAGGAATAAGAAATTGGAGCAGGGTGATTTGTTCGAACGTATCCACATTGATAATTCAACGCCTCTATCAATTATTGAATTCAATGAATTATGCAAAACTGTGGAACGGGCAATAGAATCTTTGCCTCCCAAAAGAAAGCAGGTTTTTCTTCTTATCCGAGATGAAGGATTGAAATACAAAGAGGTTGCTGAAAAGTTAAATATTTCAGTAAAAACGATTGAAAACCAGATGACAAAAGCAATTGCCTCTTTACGTGAAAATATTGAATCTGCTTTAACGAATGAAGACACTATAGTAAAAGTCGATTCAGGCATCAATCTTAATATCTTGCTAAGTCATGCAATGTTAATTCTTAGTACTTAATATCTTGTTTTTACAATTACAACTCTGATTCCTTTGTAGCTCGGTCACAATCAAAAAAAAATAGAATTCCAATAGGGGATTTTATATCTAAGAATCTCTTTACTATAGATTGTAAGATAAATGTGCGAAAATAGAGACAAAACCAATAGGATAATAGGAAGGTATTTTTCGTCTGATGCTACATCGGCAGAGAAAAATGAACTTGTGAAACTAATGAGACAGGGAAAAGTTGATTACAAATCAATGGTCTTGTTAGATTCAATGTTTAGAAAGAAGGCTCATACTAAAATAGACGGTTCTATTTCCGACAATAAAAAAATCCTTTGGCAACAGCTGAATCGTAAAAATAAAATTTTTGACAGGGTTAATTTTGTAAGCGCCTTTCAGCGTGTAGCTGCCATTTTGTTATTTCCTTTAATATTATCGTTCTTGGCTCTTGTATATTTTAAACCTCAATTAATTACACCTAATACAGCATATGCCGAAATTAAATGCCCATTAGGAGTACGTACAAGCTTTGAATTACCAGATGGCACCATTGGTTACCTAAACAGTGGGTCATCTATAAAATATCCCATAAATTTTAAGAAAAACAGGAATGTATCAGTGACCGGAGAGGTATTTTTAGATGTACATCACAATGTTAAGCACCCTTTTATTGTACACACAGCACATTTAGATGTTAAAGTATTGGGAACCAGATTTAATGTAATTTCATACAGTGATGATGATTTGGAAGAAATCATCCTTGAAAAAGGTAGTATTGAGGTGTTGAATTCAATAGGAAAGAGTTTATCGGTATTGACCCCGGGCGAGAAGCTTACATATCATAAGCTTAAAAAAGTCTATAGCAAGAGTTACGTTGAAGCAAAACAATATTCATCATGGATCGAAGGGAAACTGGTTTTCAGAAATGAAAATATGCAACAGGTTGCCTTACGGTTAGGACGTTGGTATAATGTGGATATTGATATTCAGGATTCAGAGCTCTTAAATTATAACTACAGAGCGACCTTTGTTGATGAATCCTTAGTAGAGGTGTTAAAATTGCTCGCCCTTACTGCCCCAATAACATTTGAAGAAGAGAAAAGAGAAAAAATAGGCAATATTTATGGAAAACGAAGGATCATAATTAATCTAGATAGACAAAGACAATAAAACTAAAACATAAAAAAACAGGAAAGTGTTCGCAGCACCTTCCTGTTGGATTAAGCAGAATGTACTAATATTTTTATTAAACTACTTAAGGTTTCAAATTTATGAAAAAAAAATGTATCAGAGATGCTATTTTTTATGGTATCGGAACTAAAACTTGGAAAATTATGCGTATTGGTGTTTTATTATGGTTAATAGGGACAGCCCATGTTCTGGCTGTTGACGGATACTCCCAGAATACGCGACTAACATTGAAGATGAATGATTCCAAAGTGATTAAAGTTTTAGATGAAATTGAAAACAACAGCGAGTTTTATTTTCTTTTTAACCAAAAATTCGTTGATGTTGAAAGAAAGGTAAATGTTGATATAAAAAATAGGACTATCGACAAAATCCTGTCAGAACTATTCGCAGATACAGATGTAGACTATATAATTCAGAATCGGCAGATTGTTCTAACAAATTACAAGAAAACAGATGGGATTTCAATTCAACAGCAAAAAATTGTCACAGGAAGAGTTACTGATGAAAGCGAAACCCCTTTGCCGGGGGTTACAGTATTGCTAGAAGGTACAACAAATGGGACAGTTACAGGGGCAAACGGAAACTACTCTATCTCGGATATACCCGAAGGAAGTACATTGGTGTTCTCTTTTATTGGTATGATCACAAGGGAAATTAAAGTGGTCAACAAAACAAAAATTGATGTTGTATTGACAACAAGCACAATAGATATTGAAGAGGTAGTAGCAGTTGGTTATGGAACAGTACGAAAACGTGACCTTACAGGTGCTGTGGCCTCTATTAAAAGTGAAGAGTTGTTAAAAACAAACGCACAAGGAGCTGATCAAGCACTTATGGGAAAAATTGCAGGAGTGCAAGTACAACAGTCCGATGGTGCACCTGGTGCTGGGGTTAATATTTTAATCAGGGGGGCAAACTCGTTTACTACAAGTAACAGACCTCTTTATATTGTCGATGGCGTTCCCTTTGAAGCGGGAGAAGCACCAGCTGCAGGAACTTTTGGGGATAAACAAAGAAATAGTCCACTGAGCCTTATCAACCCTAATGATATTGCTTCTATAGAAGTGCTGAAAGATGCATCGGCAACAGCAATTTATGGTTCAAGAGCATCTAATGGTGTCGTTATTATTACAACCAAAGGAAAAGGAGCTTCAAAACCAAAAATAACGCTAAGTTCCAAATTTGGTATTTCCAATGCAGTTAAGCAAATTAATGTTCTGGATGCTGCAACTTATGCAGAATACAGAAACGAAAGAATTGTTAATGGTTATACCTACGATGGGAAAGAATATGTTAGCGATGATAATTTACCGTTTCCGGTTAATGGACGTTGGAATTATACAACTGAGATAAATCCTAAAACTGGAGAAGAAATGGTAGTTGACAGTACATATTATCCATCCCCCCAAGACTATCGTGATGGTTATGAAGGAGGAGGAACAAATTGGCAAGACCAGATTTTTCAGACAGCTGTAACACAAGAATATAACCTAAGTTATTCTGAAGGCAATGAAAAAGGGCACTCCTTATTCTCTGCAGGATTGTTAAACCAGGAAGGGGTAATTTTTAACTCTTTTTACAAAAGGTACACTGCCCGAGCAAACATCACAAGAAAACTCACAGATTGGTTTCAAATTGGCAATAACTTAAGTATTGCAAACTCAGAAAACAGGTTGGCTCGCACCAATAGTGAGACATATGGGGTAATCCCATCAGCTATTTCATTTAATCCTACACGCCCTGTTTTTGATCCTAACCGCGATTCAGGTTATACCGAAGATACTTCTACGGGGTTGGCAAACCCATACCTCTATACCAGAACAGCAAAAAATCTGGTTGGTGCGGTTAATATATTTAATTCTGCTTTTGCTGAAATCTCGTTTACCGACTTTTTACAGTTCCGGCAAAATTTCGGATATGGCAATAACAAAAATACCCGAAACGAATATTATAACAGATATGTTGCCGAGGGACTTGCACCTAAAAACGGGTATGCCAGGCAAGCCGATAATTATTATGAGAGTTTAACCACAGAATCAATGTTAAAATACAATAATGTATTTAGAAAACAACACTCTATTAATGCTGTGGTTGCATTAACCTACGAAAATGTAAACTGGGGGGGGAAATCAATGAGTGGTACCGGATTTCCTAACGATTTAACCGAAGAAAACGACATGGGTGCAGCCATTGAGCAACATAAGAATACCAGTACAAAAGGGAAAAGTTCATTGATGTCGTACCTGGGACGTGTTAATTATACCTTATTGGATAAATACCTGTTCACGATATCGTTTAGGCGAGACGGTTCAAGCCGTTTCTCAGAAGTAAACCGATGGTCGAATTTCTCTTCTTATGCTTTTGCATGGCGTTTGTCAAACGAAAATTTTGTTAAAAACCTGAATTTTTTCGACGACCTGAAATTTAGGATTAGCTATGGACAGACAGGTAATCAAGGGATTAATGCTTACGCAACGCGTTCGAGAATGGTCGCAACAAACTATCCATATGATAAAAACCTAAACAGTGGATATGCGGAATCGCGATGGGGAGGGCCTGCAAATCCTAACCTTAGATGGGAAACGACAGCCCAATCAAACCTTGGACTTGATATGACCTTCTTAAAGAACAGGATTAACTTGATTGTTGATATATACCATAAAAAAACAACTGACCTTTTGCAAAACAGGTTTATACCATCCAGTACAGGTTTTTCAACACTGGCTTCTAACTATGGCGAAATTGAAAATAAGGGGCTTGAAGTTAACGCCAGTATTTATGCTATTTCAAGAAGTAATTTTAGTTGGAAAATAGATGCAAATGCTTCTTTGAATAGAAATAAAATTAATGGTCTCGAGGCAGACCAGTTTTCTGATGTAGCTTGGGGTATGGAAAGTATGTTTTTAAGGAGAAATGGCGAACCAATTGGATTGATATATGGATACAGGGAAGACGGTTTTTACGATAACCAAGCAGAAGTTAGGGCCGATCCACAGTTCGAAAATGAATCCGATGCAAGGATTCTGAGCATGATTGGGCAGGTTAAATATAAAGACATTAATAATGACAATGTTATAGACGACCGAGATAAAACAATTATTGGGAATACAAATCCTAAAGTACTTTACGGTATAACTAATACGTTTAATATCAAGGATTTTTCATTGAGTTTCTTTTTTCAGGGAACTTATGGTAACGATATTTTAAATGTTAATATAAAACGTTACGATATGTCTGGCTTTAGTAACATGCCACATTTTGTTTACGATGAACGCTGGACTGAGGAAAACAGGGAAAGTGCAACCTCTCCGCGCCCCGATGGTACATTTACAAGGAGTATGAAAGCCTCTGACAGATATATTGAGAATGGTTCGTATTTGAGGATGAAAAACCTGAACCTCGCATATACTTTTAAAAATCCGGTTAAAGGTATTAACTCATTACAATTAAATGCAAGTGTCAATAACTTATTTACAATTACAGATTATCGTTGGTACGATCCTGATGTAAATACATTTGGCGGTGATGTGTCAAGAAGAGGGGTCGATATGGCATCTTATCCGAGCGCTAGAACATTTATTTTTGGATTTCAGTTAGAATTTTAACAACTAAACTTTAAAATTAATCAAGATGAAATATCATATTAAATTCATATTTATATTAGTTGTAAACCTTTTCTTGTCTTCTTGTTCCGATTTATTGGACGAAGAAACCTTTACGTTCGTTTCTGGAGAGGATCTTGTAGAAGAAAGAAGTTACGATGAACTTGTAGCAGGAGCTTTTGCTGCACTCAACTATGCCTTTGAATGGGGAAATTATCATACAATAGTAAATTTCGATTGCGATTATCAAAGTGGACCTTCCTGGGCATTTGGTTCAATTGGCGCAGGAAACTTTTACGAAAATGGATCAAATAATAATTTCTACAAATATTATTATATAGCTATCCACCGGGCAAATTACCATCGTAAGTTGATCTCAGGAATGGATATCAACGAAAAAATTAAGAATAATGCCATGGGAGAACTGGCATTCCTTAAGGCTTGGAGCTACTTTAACCTTGTTCAGTATTATGGCGATTTGTGCTTGTATAAAATATCAATTGCCGAAGGGGCAGAACTTTATAAACCTCGTTCGCCTATCAAAGAAGTTTATGAACATATTATTGAAGAATTAAAATACGCAGAAACGGTTTTGTATTCAACATTTGACGAAGGTTTCCGATCTGGGCATGTTTCGCGAGGGGCAGCAAAAGCCTTACTGGCAAAGGTTTACGCCACCATAGGCTCTGCATCAATGCCTTCAGGCGAAATATCTGTCATGGGAGGTCCCGGTCATGCATACGATGAGGAAGGGAACAAATATTTTCTACCAGTTCCCCAAAAACTTACTTTTCAAAAAGAACAGGTTAAGGGCTATGGAGAATTTGACTATGGAGAATATTATAAATTGGCTATGGACAAAGCTATGGAAGTCATTGAATCAGGTGAATTTTATCTGTTCCCTTCACAACAAGAATTATGGGCTCCTGAAAATAAGAACAAAGGTGAGTTTATTTTTACATTACAAACCATACTTGGTAGTACAGAAACAAGTAACTACGTACCAATAGAATATGCTGGTTATTACAAAGAAAATGGTCTCTTGAGTTCTGGTTACTACGTTCAACGCGACCATTGGTATCAGTTATTTGACCAGGACGATGCAAGAGTTCGTTGGGGAGTAATGCACCGAGTACCTATTTATCATGATTCTGAAGGCAATATTGTTTATTCGTATTACCCGGCAAAAGACAGTGCAAAAGTTCGTCAGGGGCTTGATGGGTATGACCCAGCGGATGTCTTGCGTTACGATGCCCATCTATATGGTTCCAAACTGATGAAATTCAGACAGGTTACCGGACCTCTTGATGGAAGGAGACAGGACTACAATTGGCCATTTATGAGATATGCAGAGGTTTTGTTGTTGTATGCAGAAGCAGCAAATGAAGTGAACAGTGGTCCTACGGCGCAGGCTCTAGAGAAAGTTGATGAACTTAATATCCGTAATAATAGTCCGAAAGTAACGGACATTGCTCAATCCAGGCCATGGACTCAAGAATCTTTCCGATCGTACATTCTTGAAGAAAGGGTTAAAGAATTTGCAGCTGAGGGAATCAGGAGGTTTGATTTATTACGATGGGGAATTTACCTGTCCACAATGAATGCTATTGACGTTGATGAAAAAAATGTGGTTAAGAGAAGACAGGAAAGGCATTTGTTGCTTCCACTCCCTTCAAACGAAATCAATACCAATCCACATATTGAAACCAACAATCCTGGCTGGTAGTACTATAACTTTTTTAAAATAAACATCATGAATAATACACCATATAATATATGTATCAGGGGCTTATCCCTATTGGCAATAATATTGCTATTTGCAGCTTGCACAGAAGAAGAGGTAGCTGTTGAACTCCCTGTATTTTCGAAAATTACTAAACTCTATGAATTAAACTCCACAATAACTTCTGGAGAAATGGGGGATTGGATTGCAATTCATGGCAATAACCTTGAAACAACTTATTCAATCGTTTTTAACGATATTGAAACAGATATGAATGAAGTTTATTATGAAGACAACATTCTTTATATGCAGGTTCCAATAGCAATGCCCAATGACATAAACAATAAAGTAAAAGTTATAACTGAAGGGGGCGAGTTTAATTTCAATTTCGTAGTAAATATTCCTCAATTAAAATTAACAGGAATGTTCAATGAATATACTGCTCCAGGAGATACTTTAAAAATATATGGCAATTTTTTTGAACTTTACGAAGTAGATCCAACCAATACTGTAGTATCGTTTAATGGAATTGAAAAACCTGTAATAAATGTCGGGAATAATTATATTACAGCTCAGGTTCCAAACAATGTTGAATCAAATATTAAGCTAACGGTTATTAACAGTAAATATAATGCAACAGTTGAGTGCCCAGGATTTTATCAAGACCGTCAGTTTATTATTACAAACTTTGATGATATTCCATATAAAGGAAATGATGGGAAACAATATGTCGGTGAATGGAATGATCCCAAACCTCTATCAGGAAAATATACATTATTAGATGTAGGACCAGAAGGAAGTGGTTGGTCGTATTTAATGAGCATAGCATGTCCTTACACAGATGACATGAAAGATAATCCAGATAAATATGTTGTTAAATTTGAACTAAATATGATTTTACCTATTATCAATACCAACTTTTATATCTATAATTATTGGAACCACCCTGCAGGACAAATATCGGCAGCAGATCTTGTTGTTCAAAAATTAAGAAATTGGCAGACTATTAATATTCCATTAGAAAAAATCATTCCATTAGACTTTAATGGAAACAGGGCCTATGTGGGATCCTTTAATATTCGAATCGACTCACCTTCAGGAGAACCAATTAAAATGGCCTGGGATAATTTTAGGATAACAAAAAAAGATTAAAGATAATATCATACCAACGGGACAAGTCCAAAATATTATAATATTCAGACTTGTCTCGCTTGGTTGGAAACTTTCATTGTCCAATTTTACAATCTGTATCTAATTGTAAATTAGTATTCAATAATTAATACGAATATAATTTACAGGATTCATAATTATTTGAGGTCGTATCCTTTTAAGATGCTGTGTTTTAAATCTCAGATGTAGTCATGCGTTCGTTTATCGAACCCGATGCCTTTGCTAATGGCTGGTAAGTTGAACTCCCCCAAAAGTTCATGATACAAGTGGTATTTACAAATCATATGGTCGTGATTGGTTAATACTAGTTCCCCAAAAAGAAAAACACTTTAATGTTAGGGACTGGAATACTTTGCCCATAATAGCCAAAGGCAAAACAATACAAACCGAGTTAAACGGCAATGAGATAGTTAAACTCACCTATGTAAAAATTGGAAAAGTTCAACAGGGGCATATAGCCTTACAGATCCACAATGGTGGTGACATAAAAGTATTATGAAGAAATTTTTAATTAACAACCTTATAAAAAATTAAGAATGAGTAGTATTAACAGGAGAAAATTCATAAGTTCCACGGCAGTTGCAGCAGCTGGATTAACCATTGTTCCTTCTACCGTATTTGGAAAAAAGTTTGGCCATAGGGCTCCTAGCGATAAGTTAAATATTGCAGGCATAGGCGTGGGCGGAATGGGGCGTAACAACCTCAAGGAGATGAGCATGGAGAACATCGTAGCCCTGTGTGATGTTGATTGGGGCTATGCGGCCAAAACCTTCAAAGATTATCCAAAAGCAAAAAAATTCAAGGATTGGCGTGAGATGTTCGACAAGTTTGGCAAGTCGATCGATGCTGTAGTAGTGGCTACTCCCGACCATACGCATGCTGGTGTAACAGCACATGCTATTACACTAGGCAAACACGTATATACCCAAAAACCATTAACGCATTCCGTGTACGAGTCGCGGTTATTGACTAAGCTAGCTGAAAAATATGATGTTGCTACTCAAATGGGTAATCAGGGAAATTCAGGCGATGATATTCGTCGTGTTTGCGAATGGATCTGGTCTGGAGCCATTGGAGAAGTAACTGAAGTACATGCATGGACTGACCGCCCAATATGGCCCCAAGGGCTTCAGAAACCCGAGGGATCGATGACAGTTCCTGATACTCTGGATTGGGATCTGTTTATCGGGCCTGCAAAATACCGTCCTTATCATTCAGTTTACACACCATGGAACTGGCGTGGCTGGTGGGATTACGGTACAGGCGCCTTGGGCGATATGGCCTGTCATGTACTGGATCCCGTTTATTGGGCATTAAACCTAAAATACCCGTCGAAGGTAGAAGCCTCTTCAACGCTTGTAAATACCGATAGTCCACCCCATGCAGAAATGGTTACTTATACTTTCCCGGCGCGTAAAAACATGCCCGATGTTGGTATGCCTGAAGTAAAAGTTACATGGTACGACGGAGGCTTCCTTCCCGAACGCCCTATTGAGTTACCTGATGGCGAAGTGCTAGGCAAGGATACAGGAGGGGGACTATTGTTTGTGGGAACCAAGGGCAAGATAATGACTACTTACTATGGCATGAAACCAACATTGTTGCCTTACGAAAAGATGGAAGACTTTAAGGAACCAGACCCAATTATTCCACGTATTCCAGGTTCAGAGGAAGGGCCTTGGAGAGGCGCACACGAACGCGACTGGATACGCGCCTGCAAAGAGCCTCTGGATAGCCGTAAGGAAACCAGTGCAAATTTCGGATATTCAGGACCATTCAACGAAATGGTAGTACTGGGCGTATTGGCCGTACGCCTTCAGTCACTAAACCGTGCACTACACTGGGATGGTGAAAACATGCGTTTTACTAATATCTCTGATTCTGATAAAGTAAAGATTGTCTCTGTAGATGAATTTGAAGTTATTAATGGAGATCCAAAGTTTAACAGGCAGTTTGCCCAATTCAATGCAAAAGAGGTATCGCAGGAGTGGATAAAACATACCTATCGTAATGGTTGGTCACTACCTGAAATGCCTAAATAGTTAATAGGTTAGTTAGAAGGGGTAGGATTTGGTTCCTGCCCTTGTTTTATTGAACAATTAAAATTAAGAGACAAAGAAATGAATAAACAAATAACATTCTCAGAGGTAATAATTTTCATGCTTTTGCTCACATCATGCAGCATTACAGATTCTAATAAAAAGAAAAATATCGATTGGAAATTAGGAGTACAAACATATACGTTTCACCGGTTTACCTATCAAGAGACTATTGACAAGATATCTGAAATGGGATTAAAGTATGCAGAGATTTTCTATGGTCAGAAACTTGGTGAAGATATTGATGGAGTAATGGATTTTAACATGGGAGAGCCCCAACAAAAGCAGGTATTAGCTTATGCGAAATCAAAGGGTGTAAAGCTAATAGCCAGTGGGGTAGTTGTATGCAAGGAAGAAGCCGAGTGGGAGCAACTGTTTAAATTTACAAAAAACATGGGCATCGAAATTATCACATGTGAACCTGAATATAAACATTTGAAATACATCGACCAGTTAGCCAATAAATATAAAATTGATGTGGCCATACACAACCATCCCAAACCTTCAAATTATTGGAATCCTGAAATGTTTTTAAAAGCGGTTGACAACCTTAGCCCCCGGATAGGAGCTTGTGCAGATGTCGGTCATTGGAAACGCATGGGTATTGACCCAGTAAAAGGCTTGAGCCAATATGAAGGACGTTTGAAGTCACTACATTTTAAAGATATCAAAAAAAAGGTGGAAGGCCAAACCGAGCAACACGATGTTATCTGGGGGACAGGGATATGCAATATTGAAGGGATGTTGAGGGAACTGGAGAGGCAAGGTTTCGACGGTTTGTTTTCAATTGAGTACGAACATAACTGGGATAACTCTGTACCCGACATAAAAAAATGCATAGAGGTATTTGAGGAACAGGTGAAGGAATTGTAGGAATTGTGGAACAAGAGTGAAAAGGCTAATATTATTGATTCTTTTTAGGGATTTTCACCAGTAGGATGGTTTTACAAAAATCTGGTAAATCTGTTTTCGAGATTTACCAGATTTTTAGTTTTCAGAACTCCTGTATTCTTGTTTCAATCCAGGATTAAGCCTTATCCCCCACATGAAAAGCACTGAAACTTATATGCTCGATAAAATTAATTCCTCCAAATTATATCATATTTACCTTGGCCCCAAATTCAACAGGATTAACTTCTTTCCCTTTTACAATCGGTCGGATATACGATTTTAAAAGTCTGACTATACGATCAGGTACACTTTCCCCTGTTTCAAAAATTTCTTGCTGTTGAAACAAAATAGTGCAATTATTTATATTTGGTGATAATATCTGGCTGGCATGGTAAAACCTTCAAGATAGTCTCGATGGGTTTCTTCCAGCAAAAACAATAATTTCCCAAATAAGTGGAGTAAACTTCGGGTAAGTACCCTGCACTCTTATTTTGACTTCCAGCGCTTTCGGCTATAATAGCTATATCTTTCTTTTTGATTAAGATATTTAGTTCGGGGTATTCACTTCTTTAAATATTTACAACTTAATTTCAATTCATGATAACTTCAATCCACGCTTTCCCACTGTATTTTACATTGGTTAGGTAACGTATCGAGGTTTTGTAGCACGTTGCATCAGACAGTATATTTTTACGTCTCAAACTACTGGCGCTAATATACTTCTTTCGTCAAGCGTTCAGTAGCAGTCATGTAGTAACGTGCAAAGTTCTCATCTTTCATGTATTCAACTAACTGCGGCCGCCAGCTTTCTGCTTCTTCACTTAACTCAACAATCCTTGTTTTGGCAATTTTGTCTTCCGGATTTTCCCGCTGTGCTTTAACCGCCGGAATAAAGTTATCCATCCAAATTTCGTAGTTGTCCATCAGTTCCTTTTGTTTTCCTGTTAAAGCAAATTCAGTTTTATCATTTAACACGGTTGCCGAAAGTTTCACCGATCCGAGTGCTACGGTGCCAACAGTTAACCCCAGCTTTGCCAAAAACGTCCTTCTTGTTTCTTCGTATTCGTTCATCTGTGTAATTTTAAATCGATCTTAGTTTTCAACAACGTTTTTGATTTATTGTTTACTCTAAAATCCACTCATACTACCGACTTTATAACAAATACAAGCAACTAAAATTTATCCCGAATTATTTATTGTATTGATAAACCGCCTTATTCAAACGATCCATAATAGCCATTCCAATTCCAGTGTCAGCAACAGGTTCTGCAATTATTATATCAACATCAGAATCCTCCAGACGATGCATTGCTCCAAATAGATTTGCGGCAGCCTCGTTAAGGTTTCCCTTTGCAGAAAGAATTTCAATACGATGAAATTTATCCGGACATTCGACTTTTTCGAATGCTATAAATCCAACTTTGAGGTTCGCAATATTTTCAGGTTCGTAACCTTTTAAATAAATGGGCTTTTGTGGACTATAATGCGACTTTAAAAGACCAGGCGATTTAATCTGAAGATTATTATCAGCATCATGATTTTGAGGAATAACCTTCTCAATATCATGAGACACAACGACTCCCGGTCTGAGCAGTTTAAATTTTCCGTTACCCAGTTCAATAACGGTTGATTCGATTCCCACATCGGGTAATTCCCCGTCGAGGATATACTCAATATTAGGCAACTGCTTTTTTACGTGTTCGGGTGTAGTTGGGCTTAACAAGCCAAATTTATTTGCACTTGGTGCAGCAATTGGAGTACCAGCTTTATTTATCAATTCAAGTGCAGTATTGTTGGCAGGCATTCTAACAGCCACTGTGTTTAAACCGGCCGTAACAATATCGGGCACCGAACTATGTTTTTGGGCAACAACGGTTAAAGGCCCCGGCCAAAATGCCTCCACAAGTTTTAACAACTGGGCATCAACTTTAACAAATAATTTCTCCAAATCCGAAATATTTGCAATATGCACAATTAACGGATTAAAAGCAGGCCTTTCTTTTGTGGAAAAGATTTTTGCCACTGCTTCCTTGTTAAACGCATCGGCTCCCAAACCATATACCGTTTCTGTTGGAAAAGCAACTAATTTTCCATCTCTGATGCAGTTAGCTGCCAGATCAATATTGCTAATTATTTTACTCATGTTTTAAAATTAACTTGTACCAAAATTTAATTTGATTTTTGAAAGACCTGTAAATAATTAGGGGAGGTCGGATAGCATTGACCTCCCCAAGTTTCAAACCAAATCTGAAAAGCAGACTATTGTATTAAACAAGTTAATTATTAAGTAGTACGTAGAAAAATGTCATCTACTCTCAGAAGTTGCTACCCTTCTCTATTTTACAAGAGAATTATTATCATCTATTAATTTTTGTCTTTGTTCGTTCTGGAAGTTTTGTACTCCCGCACGTATTTTGTCATCATTTAATCCCAATATTTTAGCTGCTGCCAAAGCTGCATTTTTCGGATTAAGAATTACCACCGGAGCAACTCCTGAAGGCATTCTCAAACTTGAATAAATATCGGCCCCTGCAAAAGAGTCGCCAACAGGCGGACATGCAATTACCGGACAATGTGTTTGCGCGTCAGCAAAACCGCTTAAAGCATTGCTCATGCCCGCTATGGTTATAAAAACCGGATTGTTCTTTTCCTGTTCTTTGATTATATCGTAGCACTTTAACGGTACTTTATGCGCTGAGGCAATAAAGCATTCCGAATTTATATCCAGCTCGTTTAGCGTATCAACAATTTTGTTGGCCCAATCCAAATCGGCTTTAGAGCCCATTATAATTACTACCTTGCTCATAATGTTCTATATTATTAAATGAATATTCGTAATCCATAGGTAAAATTTCGTTGTACTCTTCCACGCTTGCATTCGATAAACAAGCATCGATAATTTTTTTACCTGTCAGAAAAAGATCCTGATGCCTGAATTTCTCTAATTCCCGGTGGAAAAACTCCTTTAAAATTTCTGCACCTGCATCGTAACCATCAGTTCCTACTTCTGCCTGATTATAAACTTTTAGGAAGCGCGATGGAATTTTGGAAGCCTCGATAGTGAGATAATTTAATTCATATCCCAAAAGCGAACACCTGGCTGGTTGAATCTGATCGTTTCTAAGTTTTGCTCCACCTCTTCGGGTTAAATATTCCCTCATTAAAAGCTGAGGTTTAAAGCCAACTTTCCAAACACCAATATTTTGATTCGGAACAAGCGAATAAATTGTTCTTGGCGTATCAATTATTTGCTTTAGCAGAAGATTGGCATGAACGATTCTCTCGCCTGTGGCGAATGGCCAGTATGATCCAACTCCTTCGCTTTCCATAGTTCCGGTTCCCACAATACTGGGATTGTTGTGCCCACGTGGAGCAACTAATCTCCACAACCAAGCTATAGCTGGCGGCAAAACATGAAATAATCCGGCAATTCCGTAAGTAGGATTTTCTCTTGAACATTTTGGTGTTCGTATACCAAAGCTCCGAACATCAACAGAAACCGCCTCGTCTATTGTGTTTTCAACAATATCGCGGGGCAACACAACTCTTGGATTAGGACAACGTTTACCTGGCTCATCTTCAATATGATCCCAAATAAGTGCAGTAGAATCAGGCTGTGTATCTATATTAAAAAACAGTAAAGGCTTTTTCGGATTTATTGTGGTTTTCTCCAATACCGGGTCGTCGCCATATTGATTTACACTATCAACTCTTACAAACCAGGCATTTTCGGCATCCATTATCCGAAGTTTACCATCGCCCTTTTGAAATGATGGATGGCAAAAGGCCATATCGTCGGCAATAGGTTTAAACGAACAAAAACGAGGAATTGTAATGTAACGCGATTCGCCGGTAACAAAATTTTCTCCCAAAGACACCAAACCATCTGTTTCTCTCACTATATTCTGGTGCAATTCACTTTTACCGCCACCACTGGCTCCCTCATGCATAAAAGTGGTAACAATATCGTAGGGACTTATTGATTGAACTGCCGAACAGTGAGCAGTAACCCATTCTTCTTTTTCTCCTTGCGTAAGCAGAACGCCATATAATCCTTTTTTAGCACTAGGTCCAGGGTATAGATTATAAGAATAAAGCTCGTGTACATTATCCAGTCTGTTATGTACAACTACCTGTTTGCCATCAAAATGTGTATGTCTGAAAACCGGAGCAACAAAAATTACCGACTTTACATCTCCTTTTCCTTCCAGTTCTTCAATGGATACAATTTCTTGTAACATCGACAAACCCATTGCAAAAAAACCTGCATTAGCCGGCGCAATGGCTATTCCCAAAGAACCAATATTTTTTCGACCAGCAAAATAAAAGAATACAGCAAGATCACACTTTTTTAACCAGTCAAAAGTTTCCTTCTGTAAATCAGAAAAAGGGTAACCATACTTGTCGATGAATCGTTTTTTAGCGGTTGGCTTTTCGTCACCGATTGACATGGTGCCCGGATCTCTTCTTCTCATATAAGCTTCTGTGTAATTTACGGCAATTCCGTTTTTAACACGATGCACAGTTGCCTCGGTAACAGTACCTTTCCCCTCAACTTCGTAAGTAACGTTAAAGTCCTTATTCTCTTTACCGTTTGTAGCTGCATCGGCTAGTTCTTCTGTAGAAGAATAGAAAGTAAAGGATTTACATTCATTCAGAACCTCTTCAACATTAGCCGGCAATTGAATGCCTTTTATTTCCAGTTCTTTCTTAAAATCCATTAAAGGTACGTTCATTCTATTATTCTTTTTGAGTTAATTTTAATCCGCTTCAATCATTATTTTTAGCAGCGGCAAAATTAGCAAAGACTTTAGTAGTACTTAACAAATAAAGCAGGCCTTAACTTAATTTAATCTTTTCTTAATTTATTAAGTGATAATTAATATAATGAACAAAAAAATTTAAATGTTTGGCGGAGTTACGACCCAAATGATACGAGATGTTCCTTCGTAGACATTTTTAATTTTATGCGTGATATTTGAGTTAAAATAGAAGCTATCTTCCAACTCCAGCAGATAACGTTTTCCTTCTAATGAAATTTCTAGTTTTCCACTAATAAGGTAGCAAAACTCTTGCCCCGGATGTGATGTCATTATCCCTTCGCTGTCTGATCCGGGAGAAAATTCAACCAAATAGGTTTCCATCTGTTTAAGTGGATCGTGATGAGAAACCAGATATAGCTTTGTTCCTGATTTATTTTGTTTAACAAATTTCTTGTCAGAATTTTTAATTAAAGGTTGTTTCGACAGAGTTT
Organism: uncultured Draconibacterium sp.; assembly: GCA_947492175.1. Classification (GTDB taxonomy): domain Bacteria; phylum Bacteroidota; class Bacteroidia; order Bacteroidales; family Prolixibacteraceae; genus Draconibacterium. The sequence continues at coordinate 38,437 of CANLMQ010000017.1, forward strand.
CATTTTCCCCAATAAGCTCACCAACAGTAGTATGCAAACAATCAGCAATATTTTTTAACGTAAGAATAGATGGAAAAGCTTTTGCCTTTTCGATTTGCGACAAAGCACTGGAACTTACTCCAACTTTAACAGACAAATCATTAAGTTTAAGGTGCAGAGCTTCTCTTTTTCTTCTTATTCTTTCTCCTAATCGTTTCATTTCCGATGTACTTGCTAATCAATTCCCTTGAATTCAATAATTAACTGACAAGATTATTTATTTTGTTAAAAACATTAATTATTCTGGATATGCTTGATCTTGGAAGACAAATTTAGAATAAAAAATGAAAAAGGCATTAAATACAAATTAATATATTAAGAAGTATTTAACTCACCTATGTCCAGAATCACGTATTAGTAACAATAGAAAATCCTTTATACTCTTACTTTGGAGTAAATACATCCGGTCCTCACTTCAACCTCAAAATTACAAGTGCAATAAAAACAATGTAACAATTACAATAAAAAAGAAAAGAATCCATTTTCAGAATAACTTATTAAAAAGAAAAAAGCGCAGTAAGTTATAACTTACTGCGCTTTACTAACTACTGGTTATTAGTAATCAATCAATATTTATTTGACTTCTTCAAAAACAACCACATGTGATTATCAGCTACTTAAGAATTCATGGTACAAATATGACACAAAATAATCACCCATTTTTCTACGCCACATCGGTATCATTTCCGCTCTCAATAATATGAAAATACTTAAGAAAAACCGGAATACCTTATTTTAGTTTTAAACGCTTTACTTAACTAGTATTTCATTTTTCATAATCATAAGGTCAGCGGCTCAATCCCGCCTCTACACACTTAACTACCAAAGGATTGCAACATTTAATTCTTGCAGCTCTTTTTTGTTTGCACAAAATTTACACAAAAACAGGTCAATTTCTATGCGTCATTCATAAGCTGGTTCGAGTCCGTTTTGGGCACCAAAACAAAAAGAGCAACAATATAATTTCCAAGATGTTGCATTTTACTTTCCCTATTGATGTAAATTGACCATTCCCATATTCAAGTACTATCGCCCATTGTTTTTATCCCTTTTCGTCTTCGATTTGAATAGCTCAATGAATTCCCGGAAAGAAGACTCCAACAATATGTATCTAAACATTTGCTAATCTACTTTGAGATTATCCTTTCCCATGTCGATTTGATTATTCATATTCTCAATTTCATTTTTTACTCCTTTCAGGGTTTTATGTTGAAGGTCGATATCGAAGACCTCGACAATAAATCTTAGAAAGGAATTGGAGGAAACTGGCTTTTTGACTGCGTTATCGAAGTTTTTATGTTTGAATACCGTATCACTGAAACTATTCATTTTTTTAGGAGATGGATTGAAACTTGCCTGAATAAGTTTTCTTGCTTTACATTAATTTTTGAACTTTTTGGTTATTAAATTTAGAAAACCATCTCTTAAATTTTATACCAATCTGTCCAAATTGGGCTGAGATTTACAACATTATTCAGACAATATATTAATTAACATATCAGACCTATCTCTCAGTTGTTTTAAGGTATCCTGGTATTCGCTATTATTTACAATATTGTTAATTTCCAAAGGATCATTTTTTAAATCATATAATTCTTCGTGACCTAAGTCATGCCGGTATCGAAAGTACTTCCACCTTGTAGTACGAATACCTTCACATGGAGGAATAAACTCCACATCCCACAAATATTCACAGATAAAATCTTTACGATCATGAAGAGGATTCTCACCTTTAACATACCCTGTAAGACTCTTCCCTTGCCAATCTTCCGGAATATGAACACCCGCAAAATCCAGAATTGTAGAAGGAATATCAATATTCAAAGCCAGGCCATTTACTTCATAATGATTATTACTTCTTGGATCATAAATAATCATTGGTACACGCAATGAATTATCGTACATTAACCATTTACCTGCGAATTGTCTCTCTCCTTCAAAATAACCATTGTCTCCCATTAAAATAATGATGGTATTATCAGCTATTCCTTTCTCTTTCAATAGCGCTCTAATTTTACCTATTTCTAAATCAATACCAGAAATCATCCGGTAATATCCTTTCATGCTGTGTTGATATTTCTCGGGAGTATCATATCGCCAATTCCACCGGGTTCTGTTTATGCCTTCCCTGACATAAGAAGGTAGTTTCTCAAAATACTTCTTCTCCGAAATTGAAGGATCAGGTATTAGCACATCCTTATACAAACCTTCAACTTCCTTTTGCCAGAAATACTGTTCTGTAGACGGATTATGAGCATGTGGAGCACTAAAACTTAACGATAAACAGAAAGGACGATCAGAAGGAACCCCTGCAATAAAGTCCAATGCCTTTTGCCCGGTGTAGCGGGTAAGATGTACGGTGTCTGATCCAATTGTTTTATAGAAATATCCTCGATAATCTTTCATCTTATCATCCCTGTCATATACCTCACATCGATCAAATAATGATTCCTGAGATTGATATTCAACACCAAATTTCCCAAAGAATCCAGTATAGTAATTTGATTCCCTTTTCAATATTTTAGGATACGAGTTATTAATAAACTGTTCCTTAATTTCTCCCTGGCCAAAAGTATATCCATGAGTTCTTTCATACAGTCCGGTAAAAATACTGGCCCGGCTTGCAGCACAAATCGGAGTTGTAACAAAAGCATTTCCAAAATATACTCCTTCAGTTGCCAACCTGTCCATTTCGGGTGTCTCAATAATCTTATTCCCTGAATAGCCTAATGCATCCCATCGTTGATCATCAGTTAAAATAAATAGAATATTGGGGTCTGATAATTTTGGTTTTGTACATGCTCCTAGTGAAAACAGAAATGTTGATAACACCATCAAACGGATTTTTGTATTCATTTGCTTTATGGTTAAAATTACTCAATTAAGATTTAGAGATTAATCAAATATTGCTACTACTCCCAAAAGAATACATTACATATTCTAGTTTTCTTTATCATTTTACGAATGAATATTTTAGTTAAAACTCCTCATTAACTACGATTACCCTATTCGGTGCTATAAAAGACGTTTTAACAGTCCCATCTGCAACTTTCTGATGCTCAACCTCAACAACTCCGTACGGTGTAGGAAAAGTTCCTTTCACCCACTGCAAATCACCTAAATGAGGCTCAATCTTGATCTTCCGACATCCCGGTTCAACAACCTGAACTCCCAATACATATTTTGTCAGCCATGAAGTAGGGCCAGAAGCCCAGCCATGGCACAGACTATGACGAAACCCCTTGTAACAATAATTGCCATAAGTTGAATGAACATCTGTTTTTCCATCAGGTACCAATTCATCAATCCGATCAGCATTTTCTAACCAGTCAATATCAAAATCCTCCCAGAAAGTGGTCGCTCCCAAATCAAGCATTGCACCCCAATATTCACGGATATTATTCATCGCAGTTTGGTAATCACCCGCCATAGCTTTTGCCTCTAACATGTAGTAGCCATAAAAGGTAGACATATCGTGCACCCCATCCTTTGCTAAAACCTTGCTATTGGCTTCTTCTGGTGATACCAAACCGGAAAGAGAGAGTAAAGCCGCAGCCTGTTTTGAACCAGCCATATCCGGAACATGTTTACTCAACTTTTCTAATGTTGCTTCACAAAACTGTGATGTTTCTTTATCTCCAAGGATTTCGCTCAATTCAACACCCGCATTAAAAGTCATTACCATCAATGATTGTAACCCGGCATGCACTGCTTCTTCGTTTTCACTCGTTGGCCAATCCAAAAAACGCATCCCGTCAAGGTTCTCTTTCCCATCCTTATCAATCTTTGTAGCAAGTTGGTGTAATAAAGCCACTAAATAATCCTGCTGTTCTTTCAGATATGATAGGTCTCCCTGGTAATAATACCAGTCCCGTTGTATCAGGATCCACCACATTGAATAAGAGCTAATGCCATTCATCCAATTAGGTAATGGAGTCAAATTACGGGCAAGATTCAGGCTTTTGGGTACAACCTCATTCTTTCCAAAAACAGAATTAATCGTCATGACCTCCGGATGCATATCTCCCACCCAAACTAAGCGATCCCGCTTGATACCATCCCACAAATAATCCTGCATATTCAGGTGAACAGTATAAGCTCCGGTCATCCATATCTTGTTTAACTGTTTATCACTACAGGTAAAAGACCCTAGATATGGGATCTCACGATATGTAAATATGGCGCTGATTTCCTTTATTTCAAGCTTGACATCCGGATCGACCAGGTCAATACGTACAAATCGAAAACCAGTATTTCCAACCTCCATACGCCCCAGCCAGGGAAGTTGCAATACAAAATCGCGCATCGCATGGTCGTTTGTTGCACCGTCAGTACCCACATCACTCATGGCCTCGCTCACCGATTCCCCAAAACGGATTCGAACCTTCCCGGCTGGATTGCTGTCCTTTATTGTTGTTATGATTTCAATACCCCCGTGGATTTCACGGCCAAAATCAAGAACAATCCCCCCTTTGAAAATACTGTCACTTAATAATGTTAAATACCTACCTTCATTCAAATTAGCCTGGCCAATACCTGACTTAAGTATCGATTCTTTATTTTGCACATATTTCCCCGCAGAATCTGAAATCCAGACAATCCGTTCAGCAGTAATATAACTGCGAGTTAATGAAGTAGAGCGGATTCTTAAGGAATCTTTCGCATTAAAAACCGGGGGCAGCTGCCCTTTTACCGGTATGATTATACCAATAAAAAAGACAAGGAGTAAAAATTGCAATAATCTCATTCTAATTTGTGCGTTTTAATATGATGATATAAGTCTAATCTAAAAACAATGGTTGATTATTTCGATGAAGACACTTCTAAAATTCCTGTATCACTTTCTTATTTTCCATCCATGCAACCATGTTTAATACCAGGTAATTCCAATTCTGAAAACCTGCATTTAATATTGGCTCTCCATTTTCAGGCTGATAACATTCATGTAAAGCGCCAAATCGCTCAAAGTCACGCCCAAACAGCAAAATACTTTTCGATGCCAGCTCTTCTGCTTCATCCTTGAAACCATATTTAACCAATCCCATCCAAGTCATATAATTAGATACTCCCCAAACAGGTCCTAACCACGACGAAGGATTTCCACTTGCTTTTAGATTATACATTTTTTCCATTTTCGACAGTGTCCTTACACCATAAGGGGCATTAAATGTTTTCATGTTTTTGTAATGCTCTTCAACGATTCGTTTCGCTTGTTCAGGAGTTGCAATGCCAGCCCACAGGGCCATAAACCCCGACCAAACCCCAATCCGCTGTATCAGACAATTATAATTGCGGGGAGCACCGCTGTAAAAACCCCACTTAGAATTATCTACCGGGAGTAAATTAAGGTCAACACTATAGAAAAATCCATCCCTTTCATCCCAGCAATGTTCCTGAATAGCATTCTTCAGATTATCAGCATCTTTTTGATACTGCAACCCAATTTCACTATAGTCCAATTGATTACACAGATAGACCATGGCTTCGAGTTCCTTATACATGAGGCAATTCAAATAAATGGAACCGGAACTTCTTGGCGGTCGGTAAAAAGTACAAGGATCATTATCTACTCCAATCATCACATCATTCTGCCAGTAGTATAACCCGGTAGCCGCATCTCTACTATGATTAGTGTAATTTCCAATAAAATATTGTAACCTAAAAAACTGCTCCCTCAACCACTCAGCATCTCCACCGTTCTCTTTAACAAGAAAGGCTGCATGTTGAGCCAGACAGGGCTTATGCATATTTTCCACGTAAATATTTTCAGGTTTAACGACTCCTTCATCCGATTCGCGGTTAATCGTTATGGGAACCCAACCATCAGTGTTACAAAAAGAAAGAAAATTGAGAATACATCCCTGCTCGTAAGCAAGAGCTTCCTTTTTATCTGCGGTAGTACCCACATCAGAAAGTATTTGACGCAATGCAATATTACTCAGCCATGAATCCCAATCCCAAAGCACATCAGGATATTGGTCGCTTCCAGGAGTTAGAAAAGGATATTTCATGATTCCTCCTGCCGGTCTCCACATCTCTTTATAATCCAGATAAACTTTTTCCTTAATAATTTTGGTGTATTTTTTATATCCTTCCACGGGTTGCCCAAACGCGAATGTGGAAAGACATGCCAGCAAAATGGTCGTAATTAGTTTCACATTGTTCTTATTCATTATTATTATTTTTATCAATTAATACTCTCAACTTAAGTCAGTTTGAACAGCCTGGCTTGACCAGTAGCAAATGGACATAAAAAAATTTTACCATTTGCAGTCCAACCATCAAACATATCCTCAACATTGACATTTCGAGGCCATTCCAGTGTAATTTCCCCTTTTTTGCCTGTAATTGAAACCAGTTCCATTGACGCATGAACCGAGCATCCTACTGGAGCATAGCAATGAACTCCAGCCTTTTCCACAAGCTCACGAAGCATATTGGGTTTTTCAATTTTATCCTTTTCTGATATCATCACCATTTTATCAGGCATTTCAATGAGTTTATCAAGTTTGATTGCGTCTTCACTTAAAGGAGAGTGGCATCCACCAATCACAACCAACTTAATTCTGTTTGGTAGCTTATCGAGATCGGACTTGAGCCAAACACCTACCGGTGCACCTGTCAGTCCCAGGTTAAGAAGAAGCTGTTTATTGACATTCAGCATTTTTGAATCTGGCGGGGTATGTGCAAAAGAGTTGTCATCAACGATAAAAGCAATTTCTTCAACCGGGCTCCGATCAGGCTCTAATGATTTTGTGTATACCTCTATCAGTTTTCTAAATTCATTTTGAAGACCATCATCGTGATGCCAGCTTGTACGAAGTGAAAACTTTCCTTCCATAACGCCATAAACAGCGCTTAGTGCCGTCACCCTGCGATGCATTGAATAAGCAGCTTCCCTTGGATTGTTTGGGTCATACGTTCCCAAAGTATGCCATATTCCATGATGTAGCCAGAAAAAGAGATCATTTTCAATGAAGAAGAGCTTTCCTACAGCTTGCAAACTACTGACAGTCGTTGTAAATGCGCCATAACCTCTCTCTAATTGGCGATAATCATCTAATACAGGAATCCCAGCAATAAAATCGACATTTGGATTATCGATTAGTTTACGCAGACTAAAATGCCCGGCAAGCGATTGTCTGGATTCTCCCGAGAGCTGAATGACATATCCATAAAATGACCCGGTTATTAATCTTCCTTCTGTTTCATCCTTTATTATTTTTGAAAAATAGCCGATGGTTTCTGCTGTTAAATCAGAATAAAACTGATTGTATGCAGCAGCCAGTTGGCCTTCTGCTGTATTAGGATAAATTTCATTTCCTTTCGATTTACGAATAGTTGGCGATGGAATTTCACCTTTCATATGATGTGCATTCAGCCACTTTTTAAATTCCTGCTGGGTTCGTTTCCCATAATCTGCATATACATCATTATTACATCCCCAAGCAAACCACTCCTCTGTAACTTCTGCACTAATTAATATTCCTATCAGTCGGTTTGCCCAAGGCTGAGACTTACAAAACTCAATTAGTTTTCGAAGAGCCATTTCCTGATCTCTCCTCCAAGCTTCCGACGCCAGGGAAACACTGCGTGTAGAAGTTTCTTCCCATACCAAATCTCCTTTATCTGTCCTTATTTGGGCAAGCTCATCTGTATGCTTCTGAGTCGAGAATGGTGGCATTGTGAGCGATACCCTAAGGCATATTTTTCCATCAGGGTTACCTTGAAGTGAAAAACTCACGCGTTCAGTTATCTCACCAAAGTCAAATTCTCCGGGAGCTATCCATGTAGTCGCAGCACAATGATGAAGATGACTTCCGGCACAAGTGGGTATTAAAAATAAGTTTGAGCCATGCTCTCCAAATTCCATCACACTACCTGGTTGATAGTCGTAAAAAGAATATCCTTGCCACGCAAAAGGCTCCCCATCAACAAATAATGTTGGACGTCCATTACACTTCCTTCGTTCAGCTTTTGCCAGTGAAGAATTAAAGTTGTTTATCAACCAAACTTGTTTTTCCGAACCTTCTACCCGATAGCCATCAACGACAAGTCCAATGTTATAATTTCCTGAGGCAATCCACCACGGGACAATTCTGCAAATACTCGTTTCATCATTATTTTGCCTGATCCTCCACAATATCCATTTGTCATTTCTGAGTTCTAAATCCAGTTGCTTTCCCTTTATATTTCCAACAACATCCAAAGTTATATTCACTTCGTTACTGGCAGATAATACTGCCGGAACATCAAGCCTTTTTAATTCAAGTTCTAAGTCCGAAGGATAATGAACCGTGAATTGTGATAAATCAAGCTGATAGTCAATTTCAGGTTTTAGGCCTTCAACCACCATAGATACTGAGATTGGATATGTTATATCTTTAACATTTTCCTTGTCCAAGCAAAGTATATTTGAAAATGAAAATGTCAATTCCCGCTCTTCTCCCGGTTTTAAAATTTGTTTTTGACCAATCATCCAGGGGAGCCTTTTCATACCTTTTTCTATTTGCCAGTGCACTTCATAGCAAATAATTTTTATTGTAAGTGAATTGGAAGAATGATTACCCACTGAAAAAGTAATACTCTCAGGGTTACGCCGGATAGCACCAAAAATTAACAAACCTGTTGTATCCGTTTTCTTAGAGCGAAACCGCCATTGGGTGATGTCGTGATCATCCTTTTTTACAAGTTTTATTTCATTCTCCAGGAATAATGCTGCACGAGTTATCACATCCTCCTGAATTTGGCATTCAAGTCTTTCGAAGGCAGGCCAAACATTATTTTCAGGACATGAAAATGCGTCATCGGGATATATTGACATCGAAGACAAATCAGCTCCTTTCAACAACCTTTTATTGTCACAACCAAAGAATAAACCAGTAGAAAGCGCCCCCGCAGCTGTTACTATTAACAGTATTTTGAATAAATTCCCGACGAGATATGCCTTTGCTGTTTTCTTTCATCTTATAGCGGTAATATTATATGTTCCCGATTTTATTTTATAAACAGCCCTGCCATTTTCCATTCTTAAAAATTCGACGCCAACTGACTCATCTACGTTCTTTTTTCCTTCACGCACATCGGCTGAAGAATTTATAGGGACATGTATAATTGCTGTGGTATTAGCAGGAATAGAAATGTCCCAATAGAATTTGTCTTTCTCCCATTTCCAGTTGCTTTTTATTAGTCCGTGAATTGAATGGTAGGAAGCATTAACAAATTCTAAATTGCTCATTTCTTTCGGATTCATGATAATCTCCTTAAAACCTGGATGCTCTGTACTACTCTTAATGCCGGCAAGATTCTCGTAATACCAAATAAGTAAATCACCCAGTAACATTACATGGTTTCCCGAATTCATTTCCGGTGCAGCAGTATTTCCATTCCAGAGTTCCCAAATTGTTGTAGCGTCATTTTCGATCATGTATCCCCAACTGGGATAATCTTTGTTCGTTGCAATTGTAAAAGCTAAATCCGGCCGACCATTGTCAGTCAATGTTCGCATAATCCATTGCCCACCAATTAATCCTGTGCTTGTATGGCTTTTGAACTCGTGGGTAGTTTTATAAACCAAATTATCGAAAACCTTACTTCGTATTTCTTCAGAAGGAATTCCAAAATAAAGTGCAAGTGCGTTTGCTGTTACTGTATTGTTTGCATAGTACAAACTATCTTTATTCAAATAGTTGTCGTTTATGGCATTTCGAACTTTGTCCGCCAATGAGGTATATTCGTTCGCGTCTTCTTCTTTTTGGAGCAACTGGGCAAAATTTCCCATAATGTTCAAACAATAGTAGAAATAGGCCGAGCCGATAAAATCGCCAGGGGTAAGCTTTCGGGGATCATTACAATGGATTACTTTAGGGTCATCAGGAGGCATACACCAATCGCCATAATTATCCTGAGGAAGAAGATAATCTTTCATATAGGTGTCACGCATATAAAAAAGCCATTTTTTCATGGCATCGTAATTCTCATGTATTACATTTACGTTCCCAAACTGACGGTAAAGGTTATCAGCCACTAAAATCAAAGATGATGGCCAGGTCATGTTGTCACAACCATAAATAGGACCATATTCCCATGGGGCAATATCGGGAATGCTACCAGTTTGCTTTTGAGCATCAGTAATGTCGGTCAACCATTTTGAATAGAGGACATTGTTGTCAAAGATGAAGCTTTCGCCATATGAGTTTGTGGAACGATCGCCCAAAAAGGCCATGCGTTCATCCCGCTGCGGGCAATCGATAGGTGCTCCGCGATAGTTGCTGCAAATAGTCCAACAGGCAGCCTTATAAATGCTGTTTAGCATTTCGCTTGAGGTTTCAATATGGCCTATTGTTTCCATTTGATCATAAACGACTTTACCAGTTAATGACTTAAGATTTGGCTCATACGATAACCCTGTTACCTCAACGTAACGAAATCCATGGCACACAAAAGTCGGCTCCCAAGTTTCTTCTCCCTCCCCCTTGAAGATGTATTTATCGGTAGCTTCAGCCGTTCGGAGATTTGTTGTATAAAGTGAACCGTCTTCGTTAATCCTTTCGGCAAAACGCATTTTAAGAGTGGCCCCTTTTGCTCCTTGTGCTGTTACCTGCACCCAACCGGACATATTCTGTCCCATATCAAAAATATAGATACCTCTTTTTAGCGTATTCACCGAGACAGGCTGTATCTCATCCATTACTTTGATATTAGGATTTGGCTGAGATACAATATTTTTTGAAGGGGGATCTACCAATTGAACTGATTCCCAATCCGAGTCGTTAAAATCGGGTTTATTCCATCCCGGCATTTCTTTTAGTGCATTATATTCCTCACCGTCATATTCATTATTTGAACGTATTGGACCATCTGCAGTAACTTTCCAGAATTCATCGCTTAAAATAGTTTCCTTCGTTCCATCCTCCATTTCAAGTTCAAGCTGGAATAACATCTTTGGGAAACCGTAATTTATAATTGTTGGCGACCCAAAGCCAGGAATTGATTTTGGGCGCATACTAAAGAAGCGTCCATTACCGAGGATCACCCCAATTGCATTTTTATTATCAACAATCAGTTCTGTTACATCAAAAGTATTGTAATAAACTCTTTTGGAATAGTCGGACAATGTTGGCGCTAAAACCTGATTACCAACTTTATTGCCATTAATGTATAGCTCATATAATCCCAATCCGCAGATATAAGCAGTAGCTTTTTTAATCTTGCCAGAAGCTTTAAACTCTTTTCTAAAATAACGTGCAGCAAGTCTCGAATGCAAAGAATCGGGCATTTCACCTGGAAATGATTTATCAAGGCCAATCCATTTTGCCTTCCAGTCGGAGTTTTTAAGCAAAGCCATTGTCCATTTTGAAGGCAAACTCCAGCCGGTTTCACCTTTAGTGGTCCAAACCCGCACTTTCCAAAAACATTCTATTCCACTTGAAAGAGGTTTCCCTTCATATGAAATATTGATCGTGCTATTAGAATTTATTTTGTGAGAATCCCAAATGTCACCCTGATTTGCTGATAATTTTTCGACAGAAGAAGCCACTATAATTTGGTAAGCTGTCTGTTGAATATCTCTTTCATCACTGACCAATTCCCAGCTTAAACGAGGAGATTTACTGGTCACGCCCATTGGACTTGACAAATACTCACACTTCAGGTTTTCAATACTAATTGCAGCCCTAATATTAGTGTGAGAATCTATCTTCCTTTGGAAACATGAAATACCAAAGAATAGAATGACACAGATTACTCCTATTTTCATGTAATTGTACTTCAAATTTGAATTCATATAACCGTCAAATTCTACATCAATGATCTTTTCAATTCTACTTTTCATCATCTGTTTTTACTAGGTTTAAACCGAATATTCCAATATTTGCATCAATAGCGGAAAGCTCAATAGCCAACTTCTCGAGTACCCTGCTCGAATCCCCCCTTACTGAGAAGGAATAAACATATTGTGCGAATTCTACTTTAAGGACGGAAACATTACTGGCAAATGGGAGCTTCATACAATCAATATTATCTCCAAAAACAAGAGGAACACATTCAATAAAGCCGTCTTTGTAATGTAGCTTAATGCTACCAACCTGCATACCAGTTAATCGTACCTGACAATCGCTTGCAAAAAGGAAATCTAATCCCTTAATCTTTTCCTCAATTTCAAATTCGGTTTGTTCCGGCCATTGAGAAATATTTTGTCTACAGGTATAGCCATCAGAAGTCCCAACCTCTAGGGTAAGCATATTCTGTCCATTTGCTTTAACAAGGAAACTATTGTCTCCAACTTTTAGTTGTCCAAATCCATCCTTCACATCACTAAGCAATGCAGTAAAATCAAACTCATGAGGTATTAGTCGCCAGAAATTTTTTCCCCAAATAAAGTCACTATTGAATTTATCGTTCATCGATATGTTTTTTCTTTCGCCCTTCAGTGAAACTTGCTCGGTCGTTTTATTTATTTCTTCACCGAAATCGACTTCACAAGGTATCATCCCATTTTTATCTGAAAGAAAGAAAACCTTTTTCCCTGTATGCTTTTGAAGAGTACCATTAAGCAGTTGTCCTTCAATTTTGAAAAAACGAAATACATGCTCCGGATCTTTAATTGCATATCCTTCTTTTGGCAATGTCCATGACACGTAGTTTTGATTGGCTGTTACTGCTGGTGGAATCCAATTAATTATTTCCTTTTCATACGAAACTTCAAATGCATGTATCTTGGAAGGTTCTAATCTTACTTCAAGTTCACCACCAACAGAGTTTGCAAGAATATTGTAGGCTATCTGTTTACCATCTGCAGTAACACTTTTTACAATCCTGCCCTCAATGGGTATTCGACAGATTAATTCTTGTTTCTGAGGAGTTATAAATTCATAACGATATTGATGTCCTATGGATGTTACTGAAACTTCAATATCCTTGACACGCAGTCTCGCCCTACGCCATTCTCTCGGAATAGCAGGACGCCAGAATAACGGGCCATCAACCGATCGTCGTTCTATTCCAAAGAGACCACTAATCACTGACCGTATATATGATCCTGCTGAATTACCAAAACCAAAACTATTGAGCCCCCAGCCTGTTGTTGACAAGTTTTCGGGAAAACTTCCGGGAGAATCTGTATATATCGTTGAACCCAATGCTGTTCCATGAAGAAGTGCCCATCCTTTTTCGGTGAGACCCGCACTAAAATAGGCTTCTGCAGCTTCGCACATTTGAGTGCCTCCAACAGCATTATTTCCAAAAAGATCTGGTTTATAATTACCCATTCTCATCAGGTGATCGCCAATCCAAATTTGAGAATCACATGCCTGCAATGCCAGCCAGTTATATTCGGCAGGCAGGCCTGAATACAATTGAGGAAAAGCATAATCAGTATAATAACTTGCTTTTTGAGCCTTTCCATCTTGCGTAACAGTTGCGGAAAAACGTCCTTCATCTGACAACCATAACTTTCTTAATATTAGGCTACGAAGGTGCTCAACCCGGTTTTTATAGAATGAAGCGTTTCCTGAATCATTTTGCTCTTCTGCCATATCGGCCATCATTTCGAACAGGCCACACAACATAAGACTTGGAGATGCTGCATCGCCAAGGAGTTGTAAATGATCTGACTGGTAAAGAAAGGCGTTACAACCAAATTGCCAATTCAATAATCCATTGCCATCGGGATCTCTAACCTCAAGCATTCTTTTAAAATTGCGTTGAGTCCCTTCCCAAACTTTCTCTAGCGTTTCGTCATCTCCTGTCGCTTTCCAATAGCGCCACAACTGCAACACATAGTACGGCAATCCAAGCTCTGATGTACCAGTATATGTTCCATCCGCATTAAAAACATACCCTGGGCCTTCAGGCCTGTCTCCAAAAAATAAAAGGGCGTCTTTTGCTCGACCAAGCTGCCCTAATCCTATTGCGGCTGAAATTTGGTAATTGTCAGAAAAATAAGAGTTCCATTGATGAATACCTTCGAGCCACCCAGGGGAAGCATAAGTATATTCCATATTTAAAATCGATGAATAAAATCCAGTATTCAAAATTTCATCTGGAGTTTCGATTTCATAATCGGCAAGCAACTGATCGTAGTATTTTTTTGTAGCAGTACTTTCATCATCGAATGATTCTATATCAATTTGAGACACTTCTTCTTTTAACAAGAATTGCATAGTTGCTTTATTCTTATTTATTTTTTTGCTGAAAAAAGCCCGTAGTTTTATGTCGTTTCCATTTCTAATGACGTTCACATTGTCGCAACCTTTACATTCAGCATAAGCCCCGCTTATATTTTCGGGATTTTTTAGATAAACCTGATTACCAACCAATTTTAAATCGTCATTTTGTTCATCTTCAGGGGAAACAGTAAAATAGGGTGGAAAGAAATTGATGAATTTCAAATCTGCTCCACCAACAGTAACGCTAAATTGAATATCAGAAGAAATGTATTCTGAAGCTGTGGCCGTAACTGTAAGCCCAATGGCATTGTTTCCAAGAATCAATGCTTCAACGTTGAATTCGAGTCCCTCTTCGGCAAGTTCTACCTTATGAATCGTGCCCCAGGGAAAAAAAGTAACTGTCGTTTTGCCTTTTTCATCAAGCCAAAATTCGTTGTTGTCAATAGTATATCTGATCCGAACATCCCCATACATATTGAAATGGGGGTTCAATTCAGTTGTACGTCCGGTTTGTACTAGAGAAAATCGAGGTAAATCGCCACTTACAAACCAACTGGGGTCTTGTCTTACAACATAATTGAGGCACCATGGGCCTGCTTTTGGGAGGTCAAAGCCTTGTTCCATTTGTAAATACACATTCCACCATTCGTCTTTGGGCGGCCAATTTTCATGTTTGCAACCTTCCCAATTACCTTGATAAACAGCTTTTTCTGAAATTATTTCATAGGAAGGTTCACGACTAGGGTTGCTGAAAAAATTATTTATTGATACTTGTCCAAACGATAAAAAGGACAATTGCATAAATACAGCTATAATGGCACAAGTATTTTTGATAGATGTCATTTAGATTTAAGTTGATTGGTAATAAGTTATTTTTTAGAATAATCGATAATTTTCCATGAAGAATATTCCAATTCTCGAGTGTAGTACTCTGTTGGCCCGAAAAAAAATTTTGACTAACGCCATAGGTCACATACATATTTGGCCAACTATGCCCTTTATCGTCTCCTTTTCCCCTGCTTCCGATTCATTGACAATAGTTGGGCCCAAAGCATCGGTAGTAGTCCATTGTCCACTATTTAAATATGCTTGTGTATACAGAGATAATGGGAAAAATAAATATGACAACTCGTATGGCAAATAAAACACATACCATTTTTTCATTTTTATTGAGTAAAGATTGAAACTCTTCACTTTCATAGCTGCTTTTACTTTAGATTTCTTTAAGTTGAGTAGATAACCGTTCCTTGAATAGTTCTCTCACGTGTGGAAGAATTAGAATCTCATCCAGAGAGTTCGTATTATGTATAATTTTCATAGTTGCCATAACTTTATCAATAATTACTGAAATATTTATATGATTGTCGTCAAGTATAAGAGCTTCGTTTAATGTACGTTCATATTCACAGAAAATCTCTCGCAATCTACTTTTATTGTATTCCCAATTTTCTTCAGGAGCATTTTTAATCAGTTCAAATAATTCAAGAATATCTTCAGCTTTCATTCTTGCGTCTTGTAGTTAAACATTTACTTACTAATACCATTAACTATTTTATTATATATCCTTAAGAACATTAATATTATTATCACTCTTCGTGCGGTCTCTCTGAAATTTGTTTTGCAGTTTATTTATCCTTAACAATCCGATTTTAATCTGTTTTTAATCTTCTTGGAATTCAGATTATTTATTTTTTCTCTAACTTTTAGCTATAAATCAATTTGAAAAGGTAAAGCCGGAAGTCCGGCCATATTGTACAATGAACAAACAGGATAATTGGCATAAGCATAGCGAAGTATCATTACCTTACCTATTTTAACTTCAACTTTATTTGCTGCTATAATTTTCCCTTTCAGCTCAACAATATTTCCATTTTCATGGATACCCCAAAAGCCTGGTACTAAATTGCACTTACTTGTACTTTTTAAACCGTTAGCACAATTATTAAATGTAATAATGACACAATCTCCTTCTTTTTCAAACGATTTAATGCCCGGTCCCTGAGAGATGATTTCTGTTTTATCATAAACCTGATTCAATGCATAAAGAGATAAACGTCTCCCAACCTCCTGTTTGTTTTTTGGATGGATATCATCTTTCATTCCAATATCACAAGCCGTTATCATTCCTGTGTTCGGATATTTGAGACATTTTTCCTGTGCTAACCTGAATTGTGCCCATACTTCCGGTTTAAAATTTGTATTGTACTGGTTTTCAAAACCTGCCAATTGAACAAAACAAGCCGGCAATTCAGGATCTTGAAACTTCTTTCTCATTGTATTCAGGTAAAGACCAAACCAATCAATATATTTTCCCGGCCTGTCAACATCCGATTCTCCCTGATACCAGACAATACCTCGCAAAGTATAAGGGACAATGGGATTTACCATTGCATTATAGCAGAATGAGGGTATAATTTGAGGATAAAAAGGAGGACGGTTACCAACCTTGTCGTTATTTTCCCACTTTATTATTTCCTCTTTCAATCCACTCACGATAACTTCCTCCAATGTGTTTATCTGATTTTCATATTGCGACTGAACAATTGTATTATTGTCAATAAATGTAACAAGGTTTGCTCCCCCATATGATATATCAATAAGCCCTATTGCAACTTTAAGTTCCTTTAGTAATTCCCTCCCAAAATAGTATCCAGCAGCAGTTTGTCTGGCTACGGTATTTGAGCTGCAAACTTCCCAAATGGCGTCCACATCATCAGCCGGCACAGCAGCTCCCTCCTGTGGAATATTGAAAAATCGTATATTATCGTAATTAGCATTTGAAATTTCATTATCTGCATTATATGCCCCCCTAACCGTCATCCGCATATTAGATTGCCCAGCACACAACCAAACTTCTCCGATCATTATATTTTTCACACAAACTGTATCGTCCCCAAACGCATAAAGATTGTATGGACCACCATAAGACATTGGAGATAATTCCAATGACCATTTCCCATCTACCCCTGCTCTTGTTTTTGCACTAATATTATTTATCTGTATAGTTACTGACTCAGCAACATCTGCCATTCCCCATACTACAATTGGTTTATCTGCCTGTAGTACCATGTTGTCAGAAAAAATTTGGGCAACTTTGATATTTGCTGAAATATTACAGACATAAAAAAACAGAAGTGCTACAAAAATTATTTTACTCATTGCATAGACTATTTTAATCTCATAACAATTAGATAGTTAGCCACATTTCAGTAGTGACTATTTATCATTGCTCTTAATCGTAATTATTCTCAAAATCCACAAAGCAGAAAAGGAGAGTACTAGAGACTAAGCCTCTCCTTTTCGCTTTCTCACTTAAAAAGTTTTAGTCCTTTAAATAGTAACTAATACTAGTAAATCGCTATTATCTCGTAATAAGTAATTTCTCAGTCAAAATATTTTCACCTTCTTTTATCGTTACTAAATAAGTTCCATTAGGAAGGTCAGAAATGTTTACCTCAGATACATTATTCGCAACTTTTAAAGTACGGCCATTAATTGAGCTAATCTTAATATTTGTACTCACAACACCGTCTACCTTCAAAACATTCATTGCTGGATTTGGGTACATCGTGATTTTATCAGCTTGAACAATACTTGCAGAACCTTGATCAACAAACCCTGTATATTTTGCTTCCTCCTGAGCTACAATTTGTGATGAAATATGCCACGAAGAATATTCCAGTTCTCTGGTATAATATTCGGTAGGACCAAACACTTCTTGACTTGCGCCATAAGCTGCATACATATCGGGCCATCCATATCCCATATCCGTTCCAATAAAACCGGGATTATGACAAACATAGGCACTATAATTTTGTGAAATATACTTGTTTTGATCACCTACCCATGTTATTCCATCATATGAAATCAATGTGTTGACTCCTGCTCCTTCAACTTCCTCAGACCGCACTCCTACAAACAAATCTAAGCTGTCTAAATATTTTACATCGATTGACGAAAATACATTTGTTTTAGTAGGCGTTCCCCAACTAATACCATCTGTTGACATTCGTAAGTAAGCCCCTGCTCCTGCTGTCTCCGATTGACTGTAATACCACATCATATAAGTACTGTCCATATATATTACACTAGGACTTCCTGTTCCATAACCAGCGACACCGCCATCCTCAGCAGCCACAACCGGTGAAGTCGGGTTGATCGTCCAATTGATTCCATCGGAAGAAACAAGTCGATATATCTGGTTCCAAGTTGTACCATCAGCTAAAGCTGATACCCACATATAGTAATTATCATTCAATGAATCCGATGATGGCACGAACCGAAGAACACTTGGATCTCCCCAAACCGTAGCTTTACCATTCTCATTTAACAGGATATCTCCAGGTGTAACTGTACATTTTTTTGCCTGTAAATCATTAGATTTTAAATATTCAGGATCTAAACTGGGAGACTCGATATACCAAACATTATCCTGAGAATCGCCATCAGTAGTTCCTCCTCCAAACCAAATTCTGAATATTCCGGAAGAATCTTTAGAAGTATCATAAAATCCAGTTGGAGAGTAGCTTCCATATCTTTTATGAAGGATATTTCCCAAATAGTATGTTGTAATTGTATGAGCTGTATCAATAGTTGTCGTAGTAGTAGGAACATTATTATTAATTAGCTTTATACTATAAAGGTGAGTACGTTGCCTGCCGCAGCTGCTAGCATTTCCAGGCTCAATGTAATCATTAAATACCCTAAATTTGATGAGAGATATCTGTGCCAGTTCAGTTGATGTTAAGCCACTGAGCGAGAAACTATCCGTATACATTGTATTAGGGGCTCTATTCATATAAGCCATCTCAATCCATTGGCCACCATTTGCTTCAGTATATACATATACTTCTAGGATAACATTCTTAGTCTCATCACTGTTCCAAGCATACCATTTGATTTGCAGATTTGTATATCCATTCCAATTTTGATAATTTGAAGTCCAATCTTCAAATGAATATATTTTTTCAGAGGTTGGTATATAGAGTTGATAATCTAAGTCAGCATAACCTGTATATCCTGATACACCATTACTATTTCCAAAAACATCCCAATAGTTCATGTCATCGGTATCAACATCCATAGTACTAGTATTGACACTTGAGGTTGTTCCTGGTGTATAGCTATATGTTGCCCCCGTAGCTGTCCAAAAACGTGCGGCATACTGCCCAGAACTGGGATCCCATGGATTATCAACGCCTTCTTCAAAAGTAGCGACATCGTATAATACCATGCCTTCCTGAACAGTGTATTGGTCCGAACTAATGAATTGGGCATATAGTTTATTGCTCAGAAAAACAATTAGGGAGAGAATTACAAAATATTTTGTCATATATCTAATCTTCATTTGCAAAAGAGTTAAGAATTATAAAAACAGATAGTCTAATATCACTTTCAGTCAATCAGACTTTTGAACACATAATTGTTTTATAAAAAAATCCAGAAGGCAGAAAAGGAGAGAAATGGAGACTAGACCTCTCCTCTTCAATATCCTACTAATTAGGAGATTCTTGTATAATAAAATAGATTACCCCTATACTCTTTTTCTAAAAATAATAATGAAAAAAATCATGAAATAGAGGAATCATTTCTCCAGTCGCGAGATATTATAAAATCAGGATTTATCTTTTAACAGATAATTTTTGAGTCAAAACGTTTTCGCCATCAATTATAGTAACCAAATATATTCCATTAGGAAGATCTGAAATGTCAACTTGAGACACATTATTAACTGTTTTCAAATGACGCCCATTCATAGATGTAATTTTGACGTTTGCACTTGTTACGCCACCGATTTTTATTATATCTGTTGCAGGATTTGGGTAAATCGTAAATTCACTGGATTTATTTAAAATTTTTACATCTGTTGGAAAATAACCAATGTCAATCTGATTGGTGTTACCTGATTTAATATGGGCTTCAATAGCTTCTTTATTTGCAGCCCAAACAGCTTTTGCTTCTGGAAACCAATTTAAGTCACCCAATGGGATATTTTTTTCAATTGAACCGTGGAGAAGTTGAGTATTACTATATGTTCCATCAAATACTGGCCACACGCTATTATTAGATAAATCTCCACTTGGGATCCACCAGTACTGTGCCCATTCTGCAGGTGCTGGATAGTTATCAGAAGGTTGGCCAAGTCCATGAATATAACTTGCAGGCTTTGTCCATTCTATAAAAGCCGCTTCATGCTCATAAATTCTTTGATCAGTCCATTCCGGATCAACATCTGTAATTGTATTTCCATATTGGAAATAAGGAAAGTCACTACTATTAAACATTTGGGCTTCGCGGCTACTTATAGTGTCTTTTGGCCATACAAGGGGATATAGATAGCCTCCGGGAAGTCCATTCTCTGCTGAAAAAGCATTTAACTCATCAATTAAATCATAAAATCCTTGTGCTCTGTAATGTGCATTATATTGAACAAAGTTGGGACGAGTACTCGGAAGCACTTCATTAACTAAAGTATCTGCATAAATCAGGTTCGGCTTTGGCATACTTGCATCACCTCCCGGCATGGGCTGCCAATTGTTAGCATAAAACTGGGTCTGTACATCAAACATCAGGTTATTTGTCCAATATTCTTCCATCTTGAAGTTACACCAATCGATCTGACTTTTAGAGAACACAAAGGTATTGTGATTAAAATTCACCACATTATTTACTGATTTATTAAAACCCGTTGTAAAAAGATTCATACCAATACAAACAAATGTATTATTTTCAACAAATAGAGTATCTAGTCCAACTCCGGTATTGTTTTCAAAAGAAAAAAATTGACCATCGTTTGGGCTCAATTGATGACCATGATCAATCACCTGATTATTTGTAAAATAGGTCTTAATTTTACCTGCCTGTCCATTAACACCAAATGCAATAGCCGCTGGATGCAGAATACATCCATCAATAATAATTCGGGAATCAGTTTTACTCTGAACTAAGAATTGACTAGCAACCTGTCCCATTAGATCTGCATTTACAAAGTAGATATTTTTTAATGTAATATTCCCTTTGGCGTTAAACATTTCGCCAAATGGCGCCCCATTGACATTGCTTCCAGTTTGGAGTGTTGCAGGCATACCACCTTCAACTTCAGGATCTCCGCCAATTATCTGCAAATGATAATCTGCATTTTCAATTGGAGCATCTAGGCCATACCATTTCCCTGCTGTTAATTCGTAAATGACATTACCACCATTTTCTTCGATTGCTGCATTTAAGGTACCAAGTCCTGGTTCAACAACCAATGTTGTTTGCGACATTACTGCACTGCTAATGAGTAATAATACAAATAGAATCACATTTGAGTAAATTTTTTTCATTTTTGTTTGTTTTTATTAGTTTATAAATCATTTAGGTTAATATTTTGTGATTGTTTCATTTCAATCAACAATCACCATCTATCCATTAGATATTTTAAATTCGACATATTGATCATAATATTATTTGGCTTCCCAAATATTTTAAAACTTCGTTGTGACTACTGATAATTCAATTATCAAAATCGATAACGCAAGCCAAGGTCTGTAGTCCAACCATAACTTTCTCGATAAGTATTGCGGGAGTCTCCAGAATATCTTTGAGATTCTGTAAAATCACTTATATTGGCAATGTTGGCGATTACTTCAAATCCTTTTATTTTCCGAATTGCAAATTTTTGAGTCAGTTGCAAATCCCAGCGATAGAAATAGTCCTTTATCGCATTTAGGCGAGGAACTCCCCTGTAGTTTATCCCAGTAAAAATTTTACCATTGTATTGAAAAGATAACCACGCATTAAATCCTTTCTTATTGTAGCCCAATGAGATATTTGCAATATGCTTTGGTTGATATAACATTGGCCCTGTTATAATAGAATCAATTCGAGTCGCAACAGGCCTTCCATCACTTCCTGCAACAAAATCAATTCGAGTATAAGGATAACTAGTTTTTGACTTTGTGAAAGTATAATTAGCTGACAGAGTAAAATATTTAATTGGTTTTGGTAAATAATGGAACGAAGTCTGCCAATCAACCTCAAAACCTTTAACATTAACTTTGTATGGATGATTTTCCCATACAGTCATATTGACAGTTGCATTATCAGGGAATGGATAAATAATTGCATCACCTTTTATACGTTGATAAGATCTCTGCCATATTTTATCATTAACTGTTTTATAAAAAGCAGTTAACGATAAAAGCCCAATATTTTCACTATGATATGTAAGTTGACCATCAAAATTTGTCCAGCGCTCGGATTTTAATTCAGGATTTCCAGCGGAATAACTAAATGGCGACCAACCACTATTTATAAAATAATTTGGTGATATGGCATTAAAATCAGCCCGGGATAAGGTTTCTGTATACGCAAGGTGTATATAAAATTTATTTGTTGGCTTTATCCTTAGATGAATCATCGGCAATAAAAAATGATCGGATCTAACAGCAGATGTATCCGTCCCAGGAACAGGTTCTGAAATAGGAGGCAAATATACAGCCGATATTGCGCTAAATCCTTTTAAATCTGTATGAGTATTTTCAAGTCGAATCCCTGGAAGAAACATCACATATTTTCCAAAATTAATTTCCGACATCAAATATCCTGCAGTATACTTTTCTTTTATATCCTGATCATTAATCATACACGCTTGCACAGCTTGAGAATATCCAATCTTACTGACTTCACCAAACAATGGCAGATACACATCAGCCCCTTGCGCCAAATAATAATTTGAAATATCCTCCCATGCATCTGAAATTTGGTTCAGGCGATCAATATTGAACTTATTTCCAAAGTTATACTCTCCATTAAGAAAGTCATCCATTTTTTCACCACTAATCCCCACTGCTGAGATTGAACCATTTGAGCTTTCAATCGCCCAATCAAGCGAGTTAAAAAGTAATTCTGGTGAAGAAGGACTAAATGACGAATTAATGTTTTGAGAACCAACGGTATCATCCCTATACCTTTTTTTCACACGATGCATTCCACCAAATTTAAAATTGCCGGATATTTTTTCTCCTAAATTAAATGGAACCGTAAAATTTAAGTAGGAAGTTAGATTTTTGTCATCAATTTTGTTGTCACCCGTGGTTATAGTTTTCAACCAGCAATCCATCAAATTATCTGAACTATCAGTAAATAATGGAACAATATCTACAGGATCCATTTTCCGATGGTTGATATCTGTTATATCAGAAGAAGAGGCGTTATTAAAAGTAAAAGCCCAAGTTCTTCCTTTTAGACTATAATTTTTGCCTTTAGAATAGGAAATACCATAATTCATACTCAAAAATTCCAGTTTAGTATCTCCACTTAATGAAGATTGAAAAATGTTCGTTTTATTATCTGGACTAAAAGCAAAACTATAACCAACAGATCCAGATCCACCTAGCCCATAATTTTTCATCTGCATTTGACTTTCATTACTTGTATTGCTATACATACCGTAAAGTATTAAAGAAGTATTTGGGGATACCTTATAATCTAAGTTTAACAATACCGAACGCCTATAAATAATTGTTGTGATATCATTCAAATTGATACTATTAAGCAAAATATCATCTTCTGGATCGCTTGAATCAATTCCATATCCTGCCCCCATCGTTTGGGTACTTCTATTTACTCTTTCTGCATTAGCTGTAAATAATACACCTAGCTTATTATTAAAAAAGCGATTACTTAATTCACCCAACACCTTGTAATTACCCCAATAATCATTTAATTGATTATATCCGAATTGTGCCATCAAATTAACATGAAGTTCATTTGGTGCATTTCTGAGTTTGAGATTAACAGTACCTCCAACTGAATTTGCATCCATGTCTGCAGTTAATGATTTATATACTTCTGCTCCTTGTAATGCATACTGAGTTATCCCGCTAAGATTGGTATTACGGTTGGAACCGGAAGTAGAAGGTAATTGTATTCCATTAAGCGATATTGAAGTATACCTTGGTTCAAGTCCACGAACAACTAGGTTGACGCCTTCTCCACCAGACCGAACAACAGAAATTCCGGGTAAGCGACCGATTGCTTCTGTAGCATTAGCATCTGGATTTTCCTGTAAACGGTCAGATGCTACAACATTTTTAATATTGTTCGAATTAATTTGTTCCCTAATTGCATTTTTTTGTCCTTTAGCCTGTGCAGTAATAAGGACCTCTTTGATTTCACGGTTATCAACCTTCAGACTTACATTAATAACTTCATTTAACCCGATCGGAATTTCCTGAGTCACATATCCAATAAAGGAAAAAGACAAAACTTTAGATTCACTGGGAACATCTATTGTAAACATTCCATCAGCATTTGTTGTCGTACCAACATTAAAACCAGTAACACTCACCGTTGTTCCAGGAATTGGCTCACCATTTTCGTCAGTTACCTTCCCTGAAACTTTCTTCTTTATTGAATCACTAGGAAGAGTAATAGACTCATCAATTCTTTTTTCAATATTATTAAAAAGAAATACTTGACGATCATCAATAAAGTATGAAATGTTAGTTCCTTGAAATAGGTGGTTTAATACCTTTTCTATATTTTCATTTTTGACGGTGATGCTTCTTTCTATATCTGTATTAAATACATTTGCATTGTACACAAATATGAACTCACTTTTTGACTCAATTACATTTAAAATTTCAGTAAGAGACAAATCCTTTAACTGAAGATCTATTTTCTTTTGGGAATATGAAGTACTAGCTGACAAGACCATTGACCCCATATAAAACAGAATAATTAATAACTTCATCTTCAATAAGATAAGTTCGAATTCTCTCCTTCTAATCGAAGGTTGAATAATTCTATTTTTTTTCATAAATTTGGTTCGATTTTACAAGTAATATTGCCTTTAGGCATTGTTATTTAAAACCGGTTGATGTTGCGAGCAGCTACCGGTTTTTTTATTTATTCAAAATTATCTATGTAACCTTAGTCGATCGAAAAAACGTATTTATTGTCTTGCTTCATATATTTAGTTTTTGATATTAATGCTATTCCATCCAAAACTCTTTCCAAATCATCTTTTAAATCAAGCTTCCCATAAATTGTTTCTGTATTTCTTGGTATTATAACTTCTATATTAACATCATAATATCTTGCAACTTGTTTTAATACATCAGAAACTTCCTCATTTGTAAACACGAGATAGCCATCAATCCAAGCAGTATAAACATCTGTATTTTCAACATGAGTAACTTCAATCTCTTCCTGTCCTTTCATTATTGATGCCTTTTGGTTCGGATTAAGAAAAACTTCATCAGATCGTGTACTTTTATTTGAACTCAAACTGACTTTCCCTTCGACTAAAACAACATTATAATACTTGTCCTGCTGATAAGCCTTTACGTTAAACTTGGTCCCATATACCTTCATTTTGAAAAGATCAGTTTTTACATGAAAAGGTCTTTGGGGATCTTTGGCGACATCAAAAAAGGCTTCTCCTTCTACGATAACTTGTCGGTCGTCTTTCTTAAAAACAGGAGGGAAAGTCAGTTTTGAACCTGAATTTAACCACACTTTAGTTCCATCAGAAAGAGTTAAAAAGGAATGCTTCCCGTAAGGGACTATCATTTGATTAATTCCCTCTCCCGAATTCGACTGGGAAAAATCAGAAGTATCATTAACAATGACTTGAGAACCATTAGCAGAATAGTTAACAGTTGACTCTTTACTTGTTATAGGGATAGTTTTGCCACTAGAAAGAACTAATACAGCATCATTTGAGGAAATCACATTTGAGACAACATTTTCGGACAATCTCTCCTGAGTTGATAAATACAACACAACACTTCCGACACTAATCAATATTAATATTGATGCCACATATTTGAAATACTTCAAATAATATTGCTTTTCATTTTTCCTAATAATCCTATGCCAGAGTTCTCGTTTTCTATGTTCTGGTTGATGAAACTTCCCAGCCTCTAAACCTTGTAGTATCTGAATCGCTAAAATAATTTCCTCTTTCTTCTCCGGAAGACTTTCCTGGAATTTATTTAATTGAATGTTTGAATCCGAATTCCGCACAAGCTTTCTGAAGTCTTCATCGAGAATAAAATCATCAGTTGAATACGTAATATATTTTTTCGGATCGATCATTTTTATTGCTTTACATATATATGAGAGGAAGAGGTAGAAAATCTGGACAGAGAAAATTGCTTTTTTTAAGAAATTCTCAATTTATTTCTTGTAATGGTTGGTGATTTGCATTTTAGCATGGTCAAAAGTTTGCCAATATGTCGATTCGTGGATCTAAATTTTTTGTAGCAAATGTTCTTTTAAAGACTTAATCCAACACCAGAGAATTATTTTAATATCCTTTCCTAAAATTTTCTCGACCTCTGATCGGAGGATTTTGATAGAGCGATAAACAGACTTATAACATGAATCAACTGAGATGTTTAATATCTCAGCAATTTCTTCATATTCGATTTCACTTTCGAAACGTAAGTATATTATCTCTTGTTGTTTAGGAGTAAGATTTCCGATACATTTCTTAATAACTCTTTGAGTGAATACCATGGTTTCCTTTTCGGAAATGTTTTGTTCCGGACTTTTAAAATAATCAAACGTCTCTTCAGGAACCTTATCTGTAAGAATAATTTTTTTTTGTTTGCTCAGACGTAGGAAGAGTTCATGTCGAAAAGTTACCAACAGGTATCCAGATAAGTTTATTACCTCTCCAATATCATTCCGATGTCCAATCAATTTTATAAAAACGTCCTGAATAACGTCTTCAACAACCTGTTTTTCTGATGTATGTTTCAGTCCATATGTATATAGAAAATCATAGTAATGAAAATATATCTGGGATAAAGCATTCAGGTCTCCATCTTTGATAAACTGATTCCATTCCGCAATCTGATCATTCCTTTTCGGTATCTTCATTTGTTAGTTTGATTCTTAGAAACTACAAATATGCCTAATTTTACTATTTTTCGTTTTCTAAATTTGTGAATATAAAGTATTCATATTTTTTTCTCCCAAGCTATAAAATTTTGCTGATTTTTCTATAGATAACTTATTTTCCCATTACATAACCATTTATAAATTATGATGCGAGGTAATAACCTAAATGACAAACATAAATAGTTGCTTGTTAATAAAGCAATATTACCCTCCTTGAGAGTGTATACTGAATACATTTTTATAACTGTAGTAATTTTTAAAATATAATAACAGAATTCTCATCCGAAATCCAACGAACCATCAATGTTTGTTTTACATCAGAACTTATTGGATAAATTTTTCTATAAACTTAGGAGATACCTTATACAAAAAACTATTGATTATGATAATTTCTTGAACTATTGCTAACATACAATACTAAATCACTATTATCCAAGGTAATTTTTATCACTATTTGTCACATTATTGTAATCAGTTGTAAAAGCAAATCTGACTTTTGCCAATAAATAATAATTATAGTTTATAGGAGATCCTGCTAATTAACTGAATGGGGTTGATTAACTTTACCTCAACAAGAATGTAGATTATGAGATACAATCAGGAGGTCGTTTAGGAAGATTACGCTTGATTAAAAGCTTTTAGAGTATTTTTTCGAATGAAGTGCAGTTAAGTTATTTTCAATTCCAATTAATAAGCTCCTAAACATCACCATCATTTTCTCACCACTAATTTCCACTTTACTAAACTTTCATTGATAAAATGGAAATCAGATAACATAAATCCTTATTTTGAAAGGTTCTTAAAATCCCAAGAGAATTAGTATCATAGACTCATTCCCCGACCTCTCTTCTTCACCTTATATTTCAAACGTGGTTCCTTTTTACGTCCCTTACTTTTCTCCAACAATCGATTCAAGTCCCTCGCCAACTGTGCCAACTGAAATTTATCAATCATTTGTGTTGGGATTTGGTTTTCCTTTTCAGCCTTTGCCGAAATATAAAACTTCGGTCGTTCTTGAAACTCCGAAAGCCAGATAGGATATCGAATTGGATTTCCATTTTCATCCGTGACAAAAACTACATGTCCCCTTCCCGACCTCCGCACTTCCACATTAAAAAGCTCCAGCGATTTATCGTAAAGTTGTTTTGTCGATATGGATTCAATCTGGTTGAGCTGATAAAATAAACTCTCCAGGTTTTGTTTCAGGTTTCTACTACATGTGGAAAATTTTAGATTGGATTGTATCCTGTTCAGTTCTTTAGTTAGATCATACCTATGTTCCAGGGATTTTATGAAACGTTGTACTTTTTCTTTCTCGTAATTGTCTTTGATCTTCTTCCCGTTTTGGCAATCAATCCGCGTAGAGACAATATGAAAGTGTGTCCGGTCCAGATCTGAATGTTTATACACAAAGTAAGGCTGATCTCCATAGCCCATATGTTCCATAAAGCTTCCGATTTCAGTGCGAATTCCCTGATCTCCCAATTTTACCAAATCCGTTACTGTTGGATTAACAGAAATATGCATACCCTTCTTTTTCACCCGAGTGTTTCGCTCCTCAATCTCTTTAAGGATATTCAGTCGATCGTATTTTGTCCCGGCAAAAGGATTTATGGTTGGCGTATTGCCGCTTTTATAGAAATGTGCCTTTTTCTGCTCTACTTTCTTTTCGTTATAAAACAAAGCATTTTGCGTATTGCCCGATTGATGGATTACGATGATCATAGCAAAAATTTAGCGCAGGTGTTTTTGTAAAAAAGCCAGGCATTGCATTATCATCTGAAACGCTTGCTTTAGCAGGTGCCGGTCATTGTCTCCAAAATTGTATGCCGAAAATGAATTCATTTTTTTAGAGAGCTGGTTCAGATTCACACCAATCCTATTTAATTCATAGTCCAGATTGTTCAACCGATCTTTTGTCTCCGGATCCAATTGAACTTCCTTCTTAACTGCTCTCCGAAATATGGCATAGCGCATATAATCACTCCGGCAGCCAAACTTCCCGGTACGCACGAAACTATCCAATCGCTGCTTTTCCTCCTTTGTGAGAAGCAGACGAATGATCTCGGTTCGTTTTTCGTGTTCCGGTAATTTTGGCCGCATTCTTTACTTTCGTTTTTGCCTTTTTTGGGGAGGGGACTGCAAGTTGATTTGGTCAAAACCATGAGCTCCTGCCAGACAAGATACCTGAGGTTTTTATGGTAATAAAAACACAACTTGCAGTCCCCTCCCCCGTAGTTATTTCTTAGTGACTTTCCGAGGTCTTCTCAGGTCGGGGAATTCCCAAATTGCATCCCTAAAAAATTCAATCATAGCTGAATTATTTCCTTCTGCTTTCTCCCTGCAGAGTGATAAAATTGAACATCGTTTTTAGCCGATCACCGATCATTCCACCGTAAAACTCATCGGATGAAAGGGTCTTGAATGTAAAATTTGATGTGGCATGAGTTATGGTTCCGACATCACTTCTGAGACTTAACAATTCAGAGATAGGTCGACTTATATTTCCGTAATCCATGAATGTTTTTGATTCCCTCCCGAATTCATCGATGATCAAGGGCCTTTTCACAAACATTTCCATGGACTGCTCTTTAATCTGCTCCTGGAGTTTAACGGATTTGACAAACCGAAGTACCGGATAATTTAAATTCAATTTTCTGACGATATGGTTATGAAGCATGGAATAGGTTTCGAGCAAAACTGTTTTGCCACACCCGTATTTTCCTTGCAATAATAACCCTTTGGAAAGATCCCCGGAGAAAGAAGCGTTGCCGGTAACATACAAGTAAAGTTGTTTTATCACCAATTCGTTGTATTTATCGATAACAAAATTCCGGTCCTGATTTCGTTGAGCCAGGCACGTGTTTCCGAATGCTTTTATCAGGTTTTGAAATTCAGAATATTCAAAAGGAAAAATTAATCTTCGTCGGCGCAACTTTTCTTTTTCACCAGCCATTATCTGTTGGGCATCCTTGAGCAATACATCACAGAATTTTTGCTTAGTCGAAATCACTTCCTGTGTGGACAAATCCTTTCCCTTTTCCATTCATCTTTGTATTTGTATTGATGTCTTTAGTATTTATTTTATTAGGCGAGAGTCTAAGGTCGGATCTAAGTGAATACCTAGGTGTCAGAATCTGATACTTAGTTTTAACCCTAAATCCACCACCGGGAACATAGTATAACAATCTCGCTTCTTTTAGTCGGTCCCGGGCTGATTTCAGTACCTGCAACGAAATATTGGCATTGGCTGCCATCCGTTTGTCGGCATATTCGATCCATTCCGGCCATCTTGATCGGTTGGCCACATGAAGCAAAAAGAAATACAATCAGGTTTCATTTCCGGTAAAATTTAGCTGTTCATCCTGTTGCCAAAAGTTATTCATCAGCTCAAACAGATTCATTATCCTTTCAGTTGCGAACGCTTTCTGAATCCTGCTTTTGCATCATTTTCGATCTCCTGCAGTGTTTTCTTTCTTCCACTGGTTATCCACTCCAGTAATTCATCCTCGAAAAAGTAGAGTTGTTTTCCGTTTTTGTAACAGGGAATCAAACGTTTGCGCACAAGGGTGTAAACGGTTGGTTTGGCTTTCTTGATGATCTTACAAGCCTGATCAATTCCGATCGGAATACGTTTTTTATTTTCAACCGGTGTCTGGCCTTTTTCAACCAGAACTTTTAATTCTGCCACTTCGGTAACCAGGTGGGCTACTGCTTTGGGTAAGTTTTCGAATGAGATTTCATTGACATCCATAACTATGTTTTTTTAATCGTTATGGAGCAAATAAAGTCAGTGTTTTTTCTGTGTCTTAAAATCACAGGAGAAACACTTCAAAAACACGGGGGACGATGATTCTTATTTGTGCTTATTCTTCTAAAAGATCTTTCCTGATTTGAATTATACCTCTCTGTTCATCATCTTTCAAATGCCGTTTGATGGTTTCTGTTTCCACATTACCAAGAATTGACGGAAAGACTTTTTTAAGAAAAGCTGCCATTTGCAGCTGATTACCGGTCCTGAAATAGTTCCAGATATTCCAGCCAAAATGATAAAGGTCGATGCTGCTTAATTCTTTGACTTCTACAGATTGAATTTCACTAGTCGGCTCCTTTTTGGAATAGGATGCTATGTTCCGGGAAAGCAGAACTAAATCCTTTTCGGAGGTGTAGGCCGCAAAAACTGTTTGGGTGTATTGAACCGCGATGGCAACTTTATTATTCTCCTGATCTGCAATCAACTGTATTTGCTCGGCCCTGATTTTATTGATATTGCTCGGATCATCAGATTTTTCACTGGGCTCTTTTAACTGTTTCTTTTTAGGAAAAAGTATTCTGGCAATTACAGTATAAAGATCAGTTAAAAACATAGAAAGAAGTACGTAAACGAGTACTCCAAACAAAGTGACGGCTACAAAAACAATATTCGCAGTGAATTCATCTGCTCCAACACTTATTGCAAACATTCTTGCAAAAACGCCCAGTATGATACACGCCAGTAAAATGGATAAATAAATTACGATATTTTCAAAATATTTGGAGTGCATCTCTCTTATCAGCTAACTTTTGATCCCGGACCTCAAACTCAAACAATTACAAATCCGGGGTTTTTATTGAATTCGATTATTGATATGTGTTTCTAACTATTGCAAGGTAACAAATGTATATTGAATGCAAAAATGTCTATACTTTTTGAGTATTGTTACTCAACCCAATAAATAATACCGGGGAAATAAAGAATCTGAATTGATTTTATTTGAACAAATAAAACATTCCTCAAAAGAAACGAAAAAAGGGAAAAAAAGAAAAGAAAGCCGGGTAGTTGTCGGCTGTGGATAAAATGCAGGATTGCCACGGATACCTATAAACAAATTAGGCCTATCTGCAATAATACTAATCCGGGGCATTAATCTTGATCTTGCATTTTTTCCGGGAAGGGCTTTGCGGGGAGGCCGGCGATCTTGGATTTCTTTTTTGTTTTTCCACCTGTAAGATCATAAAAACCTGTAAAACCCTATTTGTGGGCGGCTAAGCAAAAGTGCAGGACTGCAGTGAAACGAAAGGATGGCTCTTTTGCGTGCGGTGCCTAAAGGCGTTTTTCACTGTAACGGTGGAAAAAGCGACCGTTCTCCGTGAGTGGGCGAATGGGATCAGGGAGCGTTGAAGCCGGGTCAGGGGAAATGGCCGCGGCACAGGAATATGCTGCAAAAACAATAACATCAAAATTCTTTTGCAGATAATATATTATCCATTTTCGTTTAATTTTTGTACTTTTAGCTAATATTTTATCCATAATATGTACTCATTAGAACAAACACCTACCGAGGTTAGTAAAAAGTTAGCACAAAGATTTCGTACCCTGCGAAAGCAATCAAAACTATCTCAAAAAGAGATGGCAGAACGATCAGGTGTTTCATTGGGTAGTTTAAAGCGGTTTGAAAGAACCGGGAGAATTTCTCTTGAATCACTATTAAAATTAATGCATCTTCTGGGACGATTAAACGAAATCGATACTATTCTTTCAATAAATGAAAACCGGGAAGATATTGAAAAATTTTTTTCAAAATAATCTGAAAGTCAATGCCAGCAATAAAGAAAATAACAGTATCGCTGTTGCTCGAAGGAGATATAGCAGAAGTGGGAGAATTAGTATTATCTGATAGCAAAATCTATTTTAGGTATAATGCAGATTTCCTAAAAAATGGCCTCAACCTCTCGCCTATCAAATTACCATTTACCAATGATATTTTAAGTGCAGACAAAGAACCTTTTGACGGATTATTTGGAGTATTTAACGACTCGTTACCAGATGGATGGGGACGTTTACTTCTTGATCGCTCACTAGCTTCAAAAGGAATCGACATAGCAAGAATAACACCTTTAGACCGGTTGGCGTTTGTGGGCTCTACCGGTATGGGGGCTCTTACGTACAAGCCAGAAATTGAACCTGCTGAAGAAACCGATCTCATTCCTGAGCTTGATATACTTGCTTACGAAATGAACCAGATACTCGTAGGAACAAGTTCTGATATTATTGAGGAATTATTTATTCTTGGAGGATCATCAGGTGGTGCCCGCCCAAAGGTTTTTGTTGGTTACAATCCTCATTCCAATGAACTGACTCATGGTTTCGACCATCTGCCAGACGGTTATGAGGACTGGATTATTAAATTTCCATCATCGTCAGACAATCCGGAAATTGCCAGAATCGAATTCGCCTATCACAAAATGGCCTTGCAGGCAGGAATAAGAATGAGCAAATGCAGGCTGTTTGAGGGAAAATCAGGAAAGGTATATTTCGGAACAAAACGTTTTGATCGGGATTCAGGGAAACGTCTGCATACACATACGGCATCCGGACTTATGCATGACAATTTCAGAATGAGTACTATGGATTATGGCCATTTAATGGACTGTGCATTCCGCCTTGAAAAACATGTAAATGCCTATAATAAAGTTTTCAGGTTAGCCGCATTTAATGTTTACTCTCACAATCGCGACGATCATAGCAAAAATTTCTCTTTCTTGATGAACGCAAAAGGAGAATGGCAATTTGCCCCGGCTTACGACCTGACATTTTCGAATTCGGCCTACGGATTTCACAGCACCATGGTAGCTGGAGAAAGTCGGAATCCAGGACGAAAGGAACTTTTGAAGTTGGCCGATCATTTTGGATTAAAAAAAGGCGATGTAATTATCGAAGAAGTTCAAGATGCAATTAACCATTGGCCGTCCATTGCCAAAGAATGCGGAATTTCAAAAACCAACATCCAAAATATCCAGAATGTACTGAATAAAATCATGGACTAACTTATATATTCAATGGTAAAGCATCTACAAATTAATCACTATAATTCTTCCGGTATCAGTACATGTACCACTAGCAGTACCGGATCTGATACAGGCAACTTATCAGACCTTGTTCAAAATGGAGCAGAAGCACTTTATGAGCTCTAAAGAATGTATTAAACTCTTTAAATTTGTCATTTATTGAGTAGTCTAACTACTCGTTTTTGTATTTAAGTAAAGCAATAGTGTGGTTATTCCGTTTCGCTTTTTTTTAGACTTTTCAAAATACAAGCTCAAAAAGCTTGAATCAAAAATTGAATATCTGAAAAGCGTTCTAAAACTTTAATTAAATGAATCTGCTGAGCTAAAATCAAATATTGCAAGACTATTTCTTTAAGTTTTTGATGTCATCTAATTTTATGGCTTGTGCTGCCTTGTTTTTCTTCTCGTCCACCACTTTTGCATAAATCTGAGTGGTTTTTACATTTGTATGTCCAAGCATTTTACTAACCGTATAGATATCCGTTCCGCTTGATAATTGCAGGGTTGCAAATGTATGTCTGAAATTATGAAATGTGATCTTCTTTTTGATACCTGCAGCTTCAATCCAATTTTTTAATGGCCGCGAAATCCATGCCGGTCCCGGCAAATCTTCAAAAACTAATTGCTCTGGCGTTCCTACTTCCCCACAAAGCTGTAAGGCCTGTTCTGAAATCGGAGTATACTCAAATCCTTTGGTTTTTTGTTGTGTAAATTGTAATCGCGCTTGATCGCCATCAACAATTATTTCATTCCATTTTAGTTGCTGAATATCAATAAGCCTTAATCCTGTTAAAGCAGAAAAAAGCGCAGCACGTTTAAGAACATCCCGCTCACAGGGAGTAGCTACAAGTTTATTTAGTTCCTCCACGGTTAGGTATTCCCTACGAGATTCCTGCCACTGAATTCCTTTTATTTTAGCAGATAAATCACCAACCAAATATCCATCAATAAAAGCCTGTTTTAGCGCTGCCTTAAAAACTGAAAAGTAGGTGGATGCGGAATTATGAGACAGCTTACCACCTTTGTTCCCTCCCCGTGGTGCAGACAAAAGAAAAAGTCTGAAATCTTCGGCCAGACTTAAGTCTAATTCTGAAAACAAAATTGTATCACCTGCATATAATTTTAAGAACTCAATGGATCGCTCCCAATTTATCAAAATGGATTTCGAGCTATTTGAATGACGTTTATAAGTTACTTTGGTAAAGTAATCGATAAAATTCTGCTGTAATCTTTCCTTTTGCTCGGCTTGAGAGCTTTCCGTATCATTGTACAGGTCCGAATGATCATATTCGCGCTGTCGGAGTTTACGAACGCCATCAGCATAAAGCACGCTTTCACTATCAACTTCACTCTTACAAATAATTATTCCATTATCATCGCGTTTAGATTTATAAGTCTTTATTCCCTTGGTGTTAATTCGAACATTCCCCTTTTTATCCCAGACCACCGTAGTTACACTTCTATTCAGATATTCCCGAACACGTTGAGGTGTTTTCTTTCCTGGAACGAATACAGGATAACTCTCTAAATAAATGTACCACTCGTCCCTATCTTCAGCCTTGCGAAGCCTAACGGTTACTTTAGTCTTTGATAATTGCTTCATCGGGTATTAGTTTATTCTTTTAAAAATAGCTCTTCAATTTGCTCTTTAGGTACATATACGTATTTTCCAATTTGCCTTCGGGGAATGCTGTATTTACGAATCGTTTTGTTTACGGTTGAAGGAGATATTCCAAATTTTTGTGATACTTCGGCGATAGTGTAACACTCACTTTTTTCATATTGCATTCGAACAGGCTTTTCTTCAGGAACTTCAGGTAAATCAACGGCTGTAAACATTGCTTCTATATGTACACGACTAACTCTGGTCAATCGTTGCCCTAAATTATAAGCTGGAATTTTCCGAGCTTTAATAAGACGACGAATAGTATCTTTTGATATCCCAAAAAGAATCGTAGCTTCTGAAACCGAAATAAATGGCCGAGTTTGAATCGCAGCGATCTTATCAATCGACTCTTCCAGCAATGTTTGTCTTTCTATCGTCTCCTTGTCTCGCCTTTTTTTATCTCTTCCTGATTTATTTACGCAGTAAGGACCACAAAAACGGGTGGTTACGGTTTTAGCTTCAAATGGCTTACCACACTGCTCGCATATCTTGGGTATTTTAAGTTTACTTTTTGCCATATATTTTATCAATTAGCCCTACATCAAGCTAAAAATGCACAAATAAGACTTATTAAGACAATTTAAGCCTATTTAAGGCGCACATTAACATCAAATAACGCGCGGTACAAATATGATACAAAAATATGCTAAAAATATATGAAAAACAAGTTAACTAAATCAAGCCAATACAAACAAAAAACGCAGTAAGTCAGAAACTTACTGCGTTTTACTAATTATTGACGATCCTTAATAATCGTACCCTATTTCACTTCCTCAAAATCAACATCGGTTACTTCACCATCGTCTTTAGCCTGTCCCTGCTGAGCACCTGCATCAGGTCCTGCCTGTGGTCCTTCAGGTCCTCCCGGCTGTCCACCCTGCGCCTGCGACGCGTTATACATTTCTTGCGAAGCTGCCTGGAATACTTTATTCAATTCTTCCATACCTGCATCGATGGCAGCAATATCTTTGCTTGCGTGTGCTTCTTTCAGCTTTTTCAACGCATCTTCAATAGGTTGCTTTTTATCTGCCGGAAGTTTATCTCCAAATTCTGAAAGTTGCTTTTCAGTCTGGAAAATCAAACTGTCAGCCTGGTTAATTTTATCAGCAGTTTCTTTAGCTTGCTTATCTGCTTCTGCATTTGCTTCAGCTTCTGACTTCATTCTAGTAATTTCGTCATCGCTCAAACCTGAAGAGGCTTCAATTCGGATCGACTGCGATTTTCCTGTTGCTTTATCTTTTGCATGTACGTGCAAAATACCGTTGGCATCAATATCAAAAGTAACTTCAATTTGAGGAGTTCCGCGGCGTGCCGGTGGAATTCCGTCTAAGTGGAACCTACCGATAGTTTTGTTTCCTGCTGCCATTGGACGTTCACCCTGAAGAACATGAATTTCTACAGAAGGCTGATTGTCTGCAGCAGTTGTAAATGTCTCCGATTTTTTTGTTGGAATGGTTGTGTTGGCTTCAATCAATTTGGTCATTACACCACCCATTGTTTCAATACCCAACGATAGCGGAGTTACATCCAAGAGAAGAACATCTTTTACTTCTCCGGTTAATACACCACCTTGAATAGCAGCACCAATTGCTACAACCTCATCAGGGTTTACACCTTTCGAAGCTTCTTTTCCGAAGAATTCTTTTACTTTATTCTGAATAGCAGGAATACGCGTTGAACCTCCAACCAAAATCACTTCATCGATATCGCTTGCAGAAAGACTGGCATTTTGCAATGCTTTACGGCAAGGCTCAATAGTTGCACTGATTAAAGAATCGGCTAACTGCTCGAATTTTGCACGGGTTAAAGTTTTAACAAGGTGCTTTGGAATTCCGTTAACCGGCATAATGTAAGGCAGGTTAACCTCTGTTTGTGTAGAGCTCGACAATTCAATTTTTGCTTTTTCTGCAGCTTCTTTCAAACGTTGCAGTGCCATTGGGTCCTGACGTAAATCAATTCCTTCTTCATTTTTGAATTCGTCGGCCAGCCAATCTATAATTACCTGGTCAAAATCGTCACCACCAAGATGAGTATCACCGTCGGTTGATTTTACTTCGAATACTCCATCACCCAATTCCAGGATAGAGATATCGAATGTACCACCGCCAAGGTCGAATACGGCAATTTTCATATCCCTGTCCATTTTGTCCATACCGTATGCCAACGATGCTGCAGTAGGCTCGTTAATAATACGACGAACCTGCAATCCTGCTACCTCACCGGCTTCTTTTGTAGCCTGACGCTGAGCATCATTAAAGTAAGCAGGAACAGTAATTACTGCCTCTGTAACTTCCTGACCAAGATAATCTTCAGCAGTTTTCTTCATTTTCTGAAGCACCATTGCTGAAATTTCCTGCGGAGAATATTTTCTGTCATCAATTTGTACACGCGGAGTATTATTGTCACCTTTTACAACCTGATAAGGTACACGGGCAATTTCTTTTGCAACACCGTCGTATGACTCACCCATAAAACGTTTGATTGAAGAAATCGTTTTTGTTGGATTGGTAATCGCCTGACGTTTTGCAGGATCACCAATTTTACGCTCACCATTCTCTACAAATGCAACAATTGAAGGAGTTGTTCTTTTACCCTCGCTATTGGGGATAACAACTGGTTCGTTACCTTCCATTACCGAAACACACGAGTTTGTGGTTCCTAAGTCAATTCCGATAATTTTTCCCATTTTTCTATATTTTAATTTTTTATTGTTTCTGAAAAATTTACGTCTGACATTAATCAATGATTATGCCACAGGAAAATTGAATGAAATGATGGCAAAACTGACACACATTCTTAAAATTGTACCTACGAACCTGTCAAAAGCTGTGACAAAACGACAGAAAGAAAGGATTAAAGATGAAGGATTAGTTATTAAGGAGAATGGCTTAATCATTCGCAGGTGACTTTCTGTTTTAATTCAAAATCACCTGCTGAAATGGATTTAGAAGATTGCGT
The DNA here is from genome assembly GCA_947492175.1 of uncultured Draconibacterium sp. Classification (GTDB taxonomy): domain Bacteria; phylum Bacteroidota; class Bacteroidia; order Bacteroidales; family Prolixibacteraceae; genus Draconibacterium. Next base: position 76,996 of record CANLMQ010000017.1, read on the forward strand.
AGTTTAATTTCAGATTATAGTTAAAACTTTTGTTGAGCGAATCCGTTACATTTCTGCCATAAGTAGTATTGTTGTGCCAGTAATAAGATAAAGCCAACTCAAATCGTAATTTTTCCGACAAATAATAATAAGCATTTGTCCCAAGTCCAATTTGCTCATTATAACCATCTTCATCCAAAAATTTCTCATCACTCCTGTTTTCCAATACCACAGAAAAATAAGCAGTAATATATGTTCTTGTATTTGGATAATATCCCACTTGGTTATAAAACAATATATTTGATCGATACTTTGATTCAACAGGAGATATATTTTCTTGCCTCAATAGTTTATGATAATAATGATTTAATTCGAAGTCGGATTCAAATTGCCACTTTATATTAATCGGTTTTCGATATTTATATTCAAATTTATACCCGGTATTAAAAGCATCATATAATCGCTCACCTCCTTCTCTGTCGGTATAATGATAACCAGGAGTAAAAACGACTCTCCATTCTGTTCCGCTTTCTCTGATTTGCAGCGCTCCATATGTCCACATATCATCCGTACCAACAAAGTAATTTATGTCATTCTCTCGGATCAGACCTTTTTCTTTAAGAAAACTATCAATAGTCATTAATTCTTTCTCTTTTCTTTTCCTGCTATCAAAAAAACGTTCGTTTTTAACAGTAGATATTTCTTGTGCAAATTCAATCATTTCATTCTCTGTTAAAGTCCGGTTTAAAACGCCTCTTTTTTCTAATTCTTTTATAATCAAAATTGCCTGTCGGTAATCTTGCACTTGCTCTATCCTTCCCTTTCCAAATCCACCCCCCAAAGATGGATTAAAAGTTTTGCTTTTAAAATCAGACTTCCCAACCTTATCTTCTTGTTTATTAAAACTCGAGTACAGATAAGGATCAAGCAAATAAAACCACTCTTTTCTTAAAAAATATTTAGCCTCGTAAGAACCTATTAATGTATTATATAATTGATACTCGTCCGTCACAACGCTTTCATTATATTCTTGTTTATCGACATCAAAATTCGTAGATAAATCAACCAGCAGATTCCCCTGAACTTTCTCTGTATTTTTGAAAAATGAATATCCGAGACTACTATTCCCGTTGGCATTATAATAATCTGAAATACTTGCATCGGAGTTCTCGAAGTTTAACCTTCCATAATAAGAATTTCCATTTGCTCCAAGCTCCAAATCCATCTGATGCCTTTTGATATCAGGCAATTTGTACTTCGCAAGATCAAAGTTTTCGTACTGAGCAAAACACAAGGAACTAGTAAAAAGGAATCCAAACAAAATGGTAATATTTTTCATAGCGTATGAGTTTTATTGATACAGTGATAACACAAATTCCATGCCGATTAACAATAATTAACTGATGTAAAACAACTTATAGTTCAATTTATCTTTGGGCTAATTTGATAAAATTGATTACTTTTCAGCTCCAAAAAACTTACAAGACATGGCAACGAAACCTTTACGAACTGAACCTCAAAAAAGATTACAATCCTTAGATGCCTTACGTGGCTTTGATATGTTCTGGATCACCGGTGGTGGCATACTATCAGTTGCCATTTCAAAAATGACAGGAATTGAGTGGATGGAAACACAAATGCATCATGCCCAATGGGAAGGATTTCGTTTTGAAGACCTCATATTTCCGTTGTTTATGTTTATTGCAGGTGTTGCTATTCCCTTTTCGATTAAAACAAAACTGGAAAAGAATGTACCTGTAAACCGCCTTGCCTGGAAGGCTTTTAAACGCATGCTGATATTAATCGTACTAGGAATTTTATACAACGGAACGTTTAAAAATGGTTTTGAAAATGGCTGAATTGCCAGTGTTTTGGGGCAAATTGGTATTGGCTACTTTTTTGCGTCGATGATTGTAATATATTTTAAATCGTTTAAAAGCCGTATTTATTGGCTGCTTGGAATTCTTGCCGGTTTTGGCGTAATCCAGTTACTTATTCCGGTTCCCGGATTCGGAGCAGGTGTTCTTACTCCCGAAGGTTGTATAAACGGTTATATCGACCAAATGCTACTACCCGGACGTTTGAATGACGGCACTTTCGATCCGGAAGGAATTTTGTGCAGCCTTTCTGCCACAGGAATTACGCTGATGGGAACTATTGCCGGAAATATACTTCGCAAACGACAAACTACCGACTGGCAGAAAATAGGTTATCTGGCTGCTACCGGAGTTGGTCTTATAATTCTTGCACTCGCTTTTTCATCTTTTTATCCGATTATAAAAAAGTGCTGGACATCGACTTTTAACATGCTCGCCGGAGGTATCAGCTTTTTGCTAATCGCATTTTTCTACCTCGTAATCGACCACTGGAAAATTCGTGGCTGGGCATTTTATTTCAGGGTTATTGGTATGAACTCGATATTTGTTTACCTTTTTGCACGAATTATTAATGTACAACAAGTAACAGAGTTTTTCTTTGGATGGTTGGCTAAACCAATGGGTAACGGTAGCGAATTATTCCTGATAATTGCAAGTCTTGCAGTAATCTGGTCGCTACTTTATTATATGTATAAGAAAAAGATTTTCCTACGGGTTTAATACATTTCCTGGACGAAGGAACTTTTTCTGACTATTCACACATTTATATATGCATACAAAAACCTGAAATACGTGAAAAGGTATGCCTATAATTGTCCCGACAAAAACATATTTGGGTTGATCGACAACTCATTAAATAAATTCTAAGAAAAATACAAAACCACTATAATAAGCTATTTAATACCTGCTGCGATAAATAGCCATCGAAAATTCCGGACCAGGCAATACAAACTGATCGCTGTCGGCAAAACGCCACGAGAAATCCATTCTTATTCTTGATTTGGAATTGAGTTGCGAAAACCACGACATGTAAGGAACAAAGTTGTGACTTAGCGAACCAACATCCTCGAAACCGTTGATCTCAATTGCCGGTACATATTTAACTCCAAAATCGAATTGACTTTTCAACCTGGAATAGTAACTCCACCCCAGCATTACTTCTGCCAGCATCCAATCCTGCTTTTTATAGCGGTTATAATTTAGTTTTATACTCAGGTTACGGTTCCAGTTTACATTCTTGTACCTGGCATTGTCATACTGAATAAATCCACCATAAACAAAATCAGGTTCCCGGTTATAATATTTAAAGAAAGGGCCCAATTCAAAACGGCTTCCCTCAAAACGCGGATCAAACTCACTAAACTGCCATTCTGCCTCCATAGCCTCGGGCGATGCCAGCATCAGTGTGGTTTTAATATAATCTACCACCTGTAACATCTCCTTGTCGTAAGTGCGCCCCGTTTTAACATCCCGGTTATGTTTTATATTGGCAATTAGTTGTGCAAATTGTGCAATCTCGAAATCAGAAAATATTCGCCCCGGATAATACTTTTCCAATAAATAATGCGCAGTCATTAAATGGTTCATCGGACTTAAACGACCGGCTCCCCACCCGACTTTGGTTTGAAAACCATATCGGAAACGATTTTCAAGATTACTGTCATCCAAATCAGTAACCACTCCCAGCGAATCAACAGATGTTCCTTTTAGATTCTGCTGATAGACATCGAAACGTCCCCAGCCATTTACTGTAATAAGTGTATAACTTTTCGGGTCGTAATAAATACGGTTTGAATAATTGATGCTGGCCGAGGTTCGAATTCCATAAAAGTTCTGATCGGCATCAGTATTCGCAACAAACGAACTGTCAATCCAGTCGCCGTAGCCTCCCAATGCTCCTATTTCAACGGCATAATTAATTTGCTCCTGCTTATAATCCAACAAATTCCAGTATTGGTTCCCGTACCTGAACTTGGCATTCAACAATGTCCGGGTTTCATCAAATCGGGTTTCATCGGTTAATAATTCCTCCCGTTCTTTACTGACATCAAAAACAACTCCCGACATTAGTTCCTGCTTTTTAAACGAAACCACTGAGTTATTTATATTTGTTTCCTGAGCACTTAACGAAGCAACCCCTATAAACAGGATAAGCACTGCCAAGCTTAAATATTTTCTTATTTGTTTTCTCATTTTCGGCATTCAAAATAAAACGTAAAGAAAGTAAACCTTCAATAAACTATCATTATGTTCCGGTTAATAAAAGTTAAGAGGACTTAATTTACCAGCGATAAAATTTCTTGTTTTTGCGCATCACAAAAGGTTTGGTTAGCTTTGTATCCTATTTTCATTAAAAACAGACATGTCAGTACATAGCGAAATAAGAAAAGTAACCACACACCGCTTATCGGAAATGAAATTGCGGGGTGAAAAAATATCGATGTTAACATCGTACGATTACAGTATGGCACAACTGGTTGATGAAGCCGGAGTGGATGTAATTTTAGTAGGAGATTCAGCATCGAATGTGATGGCAGGCCACGAAACAACCCTACCCATTACATTAAATGAAATGATTTACCACGGAGCATCGGTGGTTCGTGCAGTAAAGCGTGCACATGTGGTTGTAGATCTTCCCTTTGGTACCTACCAGGGAAATTCGCGCGAAGCCCTGGGGTCAGCAATTCGCATAATGAAGGAAACAGCTGCCGATTCGGTAAAACTGGAAGGTGGAGAAGAGGTAATTGAATCGGTAAAACGTATTCTTTCTGCCGGTATTCCCGTTATGGGACACCTCGGATTAATGCCGCAATCTATTCATAAATTTGGGACCTACACGGTTCGTGCAAAAGCTGAAGCTGAAGCCGAGAAATTAATCAGCGATGCAAAATTGCTGGAAGAAGCCGGTTGCTATGCCATTGTTTTAGAAAAAATACCTGCCGAACTGGGACAACGAGTTGCTTCTGCACTTAAAATTCCGGTAATTGGAATTGGTGCCGGAGGTGCTGTTGACGGCCAGGTACTTGTTCTGCACGATATGCTGGGAATTACACAACAATTTTCACCTCGTTTTTTAAGAAGGTACCACAATCTGGCAGCCGAAATTAAAGGTGCAGTCGGAAATTATATCAACGATGTAAAATCGCAGGATTTTCCGAATGAGAAAGAACAGTATTAGTTCAGAGTTTAGTGTTCAAAGTGTAGAGTTGTGGAGGTAATATACGAGGATAACCATATTATTGCAATCAATAAAGCTTGCGGAGAAGTTGTACAGGGCGACAAAACCGGCGACGAAACCATACTTGACAAAGTAAAGCACTTTCTTAAGGTAAAGTACAACAAACCCGGGAATGTTTATTTGGGGCTTCCTCATCGTATTGACCGACCCACCAGCGGGCTACTTGTGCTTGCCAAAACCAGCAAGGTGCTGCCCCGCTTAAACAAACTCTTTCAAACTAAAAGTGCCGTAAAAAAAGTTTATTGGGCGGTGGTAGATAAACGTCCGCCCAAATATTCTGATACGCTTGAAAATTACCTCGTAAAAAACGAAGAAAGAAACAAAAGCTACGTTACCGAAAAATCGGCTCGGGACGCCAAATATGCCAGTTTAACCTATCGTCATGTGGCCAGTATTGAACGGTATCATTTGCTTGAAGTGGAAATTCATACAGGACGCCACCACCAAATCAGGGTTCAGTTAAAACAATTGGGACTTCATATTAAAGGCGATTTAAAATACGGTGCGGCACGTTCGAATAAAAACAAAGGCATTCATCTGCACGCCCGAAGAGTTGAAATGATTCACCCGGTAAGAAAAGAACCATTAATTATTTGTGCCGATCCTCCAAAAGATCCGGTGTGGGATGAATTCATGAAAATATTTAAGGCAGGCAAATTCAGTCCGGTGGAAGTATAAGAGATTGATAGAAGATTATCACTCAACATTATTGACGTATAGAAAATTCTTGCACTGTCAATCTGCCCCCTATCGCAGCGCATCAGGCTTAAACGCAAATGGGAGTAAATTGTCGGCACCTTCCACTACCTGAATACGTTTTCGTCCATCCATAATTATTCGTATGTGTTGTTTGTATCTTGATTCTGTTTCTACCAAAACCTGCCGGCAAGATCCACAGGGCTGGGCTGGTCCGTCAATTAGTCCCGTTGAATTTTTTGCGGTAACGGCAATAGCTTTCACTCCAACTTTTGGATACATCGAATTGGCATAAAACAGGGCAACACGCTCGGCACACAAGCCATCTGTAAGATCTGCATTCTCCTGATTGCTGCCTTTTATAATCTCACCATTCTCCAGCAATAACGCCGCTCCCACACAAAACTTGGAATAGGGTGCGTAAGCATTACCGGCTGCTTCGCGCGCAGCCAACAACAATTTCTGATCGGTTTCGGGTAGTTCTACCACTGCTTCATATTCATAAACCCTTATCTGCAACTCTTTAATTCGCATACTAAGCTTTTTAGCCAAATGTACAATTTTCAGTCAATAGTTGTTTACTCACGACATTTTGTTTATAAAAAATTTCGCTACTAAAATACTTTTCCAACAAAGCCGTTATTTTTGAAATCATTTTTAGCAAATAGTAAACATGAGGTATATTTCGTTATTCACTTTATTTATTTTTTTAACTGTTGTTTCGTATTCTCAAATATCGCGCGAAGAATATATTAAACGCTGGCAATTAATGGCGATAGAGGAAATGAACCGCAGCGGAATTCCGGCAAGTATTACAATTGCGCAGGGATGTTTGGAATCGGGTAATGGAAACAGCGAACTCTCAAAAAAATCGAACAATCACTTTGGAATTAAATGTAAAAAAGGTTGGAAAGGTAAAAAGGTATATTACGACGATGATGCAAAAGATGAGTGTTTTCGAAAGTACCGAACAGCTGAAGATTCGTATATCGATCATACCAATTTTTTAATGAGCAATCCGCGTTATGGTTCCTTATTTGATTTAAAACCTACCGATTACAAAGGCTGGGCAAAAGGATTAAAAAAAGCCGGATATGCCACTGCCCACGACTACGACAAACGTTTGATCAAAATAATTGAGGAAAATAAACTTCACCGCCTCGATCAGAAAATGACTTACCGGGAGTTGGCCGTTTTTGAGCAGCAAAGTGTTAGCGACAAAATTTCAACATCTACTTCCATAAATCCTTACAGTTCGCATAAAATTGTAAAATTTAACGGGCTTAAAGCCGTAGTGATCCGTGAGGGAGAAACCTACGAAATGCTTGCCCAGGAATTTGGATTGAGCGACTGGGAATTGTACAAGTTTAACGACCACCGTGCCGGATATCGTCCTGTTGCCAACGAGGTGGTTTATGTTCAAGCCAAAAAGAACAAAGCATCGAAAAAAGAAAAACAAAGCCACAAGGTTTTGGCGGGAGAAAGTATACACTACATTTCGCAGATGTACGGACTCAAGCTAAAACCACTATACAAACGCAACCGAATAAAACCCGGACACAAGCTTCGTCCCGGACAAATTATTTCTTTACGAAAAAAGATAAGATAGATAATTTGGCCGGATTCCCTGTTTTTGGGATTCCGGCAGATTGAATTTCTGAATAGAATGAAACCTTTAGTGTCTTTCTGAAAAAAGCAGTTTTCTTAATCTTTCTATTGTTTATACTATACAGCTTTTTCGGCAAATCCTAAAACATAACCGTTTATATCTTTCAGATAAAACTCCTGCATACCATACCAGGTGGTTTTTAACTCTGTCAATTGCAGGTTTTCATTTTTCAATGTGTCGTAAAAGTCTTTTATTCCTTCAATATCCATATAAAACGATACACTGGCTCCAATGGGCAATCCTGCCATAAATTCAACATCTTGTTTAAAACTGTCAGAACGTTGAAAAAAGAGTTCCACATTGTCTTTCTGTACCATTGCGTAAACATATTCTTTGTTTTCGGCAAATGTTTGTTCAATACCATCCTGGCTTTCAGGCACAGCCATAACCAACTTAAAACCAAAATACTTCGAATAAAAATCAACCGTTTCTTTAATATTGTTTACTTCAAAATTCGGAGTAAGTTTACTTGCTTTCATAATCTTAATTTTTAAAATTTATTCAGCAAAATTACCCGGGCTTTATGGTTGATAATTGTAAAAATCGGTCATCTTCATTTTTCGAAAGTTTTGCCGGAGTGGTTCCCGTATACTTTTTTACCTCTTTAATAAAATGAGCCTGGTCGAAATAATCTTTTTGAGGAAATAGTTCTCCATTGGAAATGTCGCGGTAAGATGACCTGCAACGAACAATATTTAAGAATTCTTTTAACGGAAAGCCAAATTGATTGTTGAAATAACGGTTGATTTGCCGGCTGCTCCAAAACACTTTTTTTGAAAGACCTTCAACCGACAAAGAATCGTTTCCGTAAATTAAATCGAACAGGTTTAATTTTCTCTTGTCAATTTCTGACAAATATTTAATCGAGATATTCAGTTTGTGGGTAATGTCTGAGACAAAATTTTCAAATTCATCTGTTCTATAGGTGTCAATGCTCCAATAACTATGGGGTAATTGTTTGGTTGTATCTAAAATTGATCTGATTTCCTGCCTGAACAAATACTCTGCAGCCAAAAGCTTAAACCGAATTGCAAAATACCTGGTTGATTTTGGAGCCGACACATTTATTGGTTTTGTCCAGACTCCTGTAAGCATAACGGTTTTCAAAACTTCATTTTCAAATGTTGCAATCAAGTCAAAATATCCATCGGGCAGAATGGTGTGATTTTGCTCAGCATCGGAGGTTTCATATTCCCAAAAACACTGTACAAAGTGGTTTAAAAATCCGTTTGGCTTAATTTCGCGGTATTTCATTCAATTTAATTACTTCGTATTTTAATTTTGATAATCTTAAAAAACTCATCCTTATTCGAAAGCATTGCCGGATGATTTCCGTTATCAAACATATGTATTTCCAGCCTTTCATTTTTTTTCTTTAAATCTGCGTATATTTTATCAAGATGATTACAATATTCATCTTTCATACTACCAGTTAAAAGTGCCGGAACGCTTAATTCTGATATTTCACGATGAAAAAAGGATTTACCTGTTTTCGAAAATTCAATATTCACCTTTGTATCTAAATCTACGATTGTTTTCCAATCTGAACCGTGACAGTACCACCAAAAAAGTTTTGCCAATAATTTCTTTTTATCTTTTTCTCTGTCAGATGCTATTGATTCAATATATGAAGGCAACGGAAATTCTCCTTCAAAACTGTCTGCAACTAGAAACTTTATTTTCTGTGGATGTTCCAGTCCCAGGTTAATAGCTACCAATGCTCCTCCACTTGTGCCTATTACCGAAACCTTTTCAAGTTTTAGTTCTTCAATTAAAGCATTTGTTACTTTTGAATTATAAAACCAAAAGTCAGTTTCAAATTTCTCTAACCTGTCAGATTTTCCATGCCCGGGAAAATCAATTGTTATAACCTGAAAATCTTTCGAATATTTATTAATAAGCGTACTAAACATTCGCGATGAAGCAGTATTTCCATGTAATAGTAAAACAGGTTCTCCTTTCCCTTTTACCCTGTAATATATTTTCTTTTTGTCGAACTCAAAATATGCCATTTGTCGCGTCTTTTAATTGCCCTTTAACGTTTGGGTTAAGTTTTTTTAGCGGATTTCGGGGAGCATTAACATCCGGTAGGCCTGAACAGCGATGCGAGAATCCGAAGTTGGCGTACCACCGAACCCCGCCCTGCAATATGTACTGGGTTAACACCTGGTTTTATTTTCTTTCATATTTTCTTTCATATTTTCTTTTAATATTCTCTTCCTCTTTTGCCTGAATCCTACGTAACCTATTGTAATCAATTTGGTCAAATAGTATGAAATTAACGAACTTCATAAAATCTTGATGCTCTTTTGTTGATAATCCTTCATTTATTAATCCGTCAATACATGAATTTGGCGAGATGTAACAAATGACTTTGTGGGTTTCATTGTCATAGATTTCAACTACGATACTAGCAGGATCTCTTGAATAAAAGTCAGCAATATTCCCCTTATATGGCTTGCCACTTGCTACATATTTTAATTCTATCTCATCATGACTCGGAATCTTATTATTTATGAAACAGTTCAACCTAGCCTCAAATTCGCCCCAATCAATTGACCTTTTTATTGAGTCTTGAAATACAAAGCTTCTAGGTGAATTGTAGTCTTGATTGAAATACCCGAGCCTGTAATTCCATTTATTATCAAAATCTTTTGTGAATTGAATCACTTTGTCTGTTGTAAAAATATCAGACACCCAAACTCGTAATTCATATTGAATTGAGTCTGAAATGATTTTTCGCCCTATTTCGGTTTCTATTGCCTCTTCGTAAATAGATTGCCCCATTTTCTCGGTAACAGAAAGTTCTTGTCCTTTTACATTTATAGCAGACAGAATTAAAATAATTAATGTAAATACTTGTGTTTTCATCTCTGTTTCTAACTTGGCTTTAACGTATGTATAAGTGTTCGGTACACGCCCCCCTTATTGTCTTCATTCTGTGCAAACAGATGTCAACAGGCTGTATTCCTGTATATTTCCGGCAATTTTGCTGCTTATTATTCACAAGAGAAGTTTTCAATGTATCGGGCATTTTGTTGTTTTGTGCAATAAATGTAAACAATTATTAAGTAAACCAGCAGTTTTATCATATAAAATACTTATGCTCACTGGCTACTGGTCCGCAGGGATACAAGGAGCTTCCGCAGCCGTCAAAAGTATTTTCTCAACCTTTCGGACATCGGTTTACACAGTTAGTTGAACACTCTCGCTAGGGCGAACAAAAAAAACATTAGAATTCATTTTCCCCGGGCGTTTGATGAAAAAAAATCATCAATTTTCATTTTCCGCCGCCGCGAGGTCCAAAAAAACGGTAAATTTTTATTTTCCCTCCGCGTTAAATCAATTTAAACCGTTAGTTTTCATTTTCCGCCGGCGTTTGACGAAAAAAAATCATCAATATTCATTTCGACAGTTGTCGACACTAAAAAAAACGGTCAGATTCCATCTCGACAGCCATCGGCAACAAGAAAAATTATGGATTAGACTGCCGACAGCGATTGGGAAAAACTCTGTCGACTTGTTGTTTCCATTATTGCCGCAACCATCCCGGCGCCTACTCTGCTGCAGCCCTGTACATAAAATACCGCAGCAAAACCCGGTCGGCAAATAAAACAAACACCACCAGTATATTAAGGCCGGCAACCAGCGTACTGTTTAATTGCAAAAAGTTAAGCCATTCTTTCCAGTCTGCGTCGAACCAAACCAGGGCCATAACCGCCGATACTATGCCAATTCCGATAATAACAGCCAGGTAAATCAGAAATTCTTTCACATACTGCTCCCATGCAAAACTGCGCCCCACCTTTTCGGCCAGCACATCTGCAAAGTTGTCAGGTAACATGTAACCGGGATCTGTGCTCAGAACCTCATCCAACAATTTTTCCGAATCGAATGGTGTTTTATCTTCAAGCATAATCTGCAAAAATATTAGTTTGTTCCAAACGGGCAACTTTTTCAATTTTACCCTTCAAAATTTTACGTGCCCTGCTCAGGTAACTTTTTATAGTTCCTTCGGGCATTCCGGTAATTTCTTCAATCTCTTTGTACGAGAACTCTTCCAAATGAAAAAGCGTTAACACAGTACGGTACTTTACAGGCAGGTTTTCAATTAACCGAAGCAGGTATTTCCGGGCTTCCTCCTTTTCCAGTTTTTTCTGATTTAACCCCGAATCTACGTGCAGTTCAACCAAAACGGGTTTCTCGTTGTACGATACTTCTCCTCTTCGCTGCTGTTTTCTAATGTGCGTAATTGCAGTATTGTAAGCAATTTTTGCAATCCAGGTCGAAAGTTTCGAATCGCCCCGAAAATGTTTCAGCGTTTTAAAAACCTTAATAAACACCTCCTGACAAATGTCTTCCACCTCGTCGTTCTGCTGAACCATACGCCCAACCACGTGCAATACAAGCCGTTGGTATTTCGACACCAAAAACCTGAACGCATTGTTGTTTCCGTTTAAAACCTGTTGAACCAGTTCGCAATCTATCATAGTCAACACATCAGACTAAGCAAGGTAGAAAAATGTTACAATAAATTTTAAAAAGTTTAAAATCCGGCGAGTCTGTCATTCAGGCATTAATTTCATAAGCGGAATTTAACAGACCACAGATAACACAGATTTACACAGAAAATGATTTCACGCATTTGGGTGAAATCAAATTTGAGGTAGCCAGCGTAAGCAGCGAGAAACGAAAAGTACTGAATTCTGGATACTGGATACTGGACACTTTCTTATCAAGAAGAAAGTAAATAATAATAAAATTATCCGATCCGTGTTGATAAAAGCAAATTATTCAGAACCGGTGTATTATATATTCAGACATTCATTTTCATTTTAAGGTTGAAGCACCCGAATTACCCTTAGCATTTTATATATTTGCGCAAAATTTTAAATTCGGTCTTGTTTAAAACGAGTTTGTACATTTTGGAACCAATTTTATGGTTGATGTTTACGAAATTAAAATTGCAATAATTATCAATAAGGTTTAAGAAAATAAAAAATACACCAATGAATTTTGTAGAAGAGTTAAAATGGAGAGGCATGTTGCACGATATTATGCCGGGAACAGAAGAGCAATTGAATAAAGAAGTAACCTCTGCATATGTAGGAATCGATCCAACTGCAGATTCATTGCATATTGGTCACCTGGTAAGTGTAATGATGCTTAAACATCTTCAAATTGCAGGTCACCAGCCTATTGCCCTGGTTGGCGGAGCCACCGGTATGATTGGCGATCCCTCGGGAAAGTCGCAGGAACGTAATCTGCTCGACGAGCCTACTTTGCGCCACAACCAGGAGTGTATTAAAAATCAACTCGCTAAATTCCTCGATTTTGAAAGCAAAGAAGCCAATGTGGCCCTTTTGGTAAACAATTACGACTGGATGAAAGAATTTTCATTTCTGGATTTCATTCGCGATGTGGGTAAACGAATTACCGTAAACTATATGATGGCCAAAGACAGCGTAAAAAAACGTCTTGGTGAAGAATCTAAAACGGGAATGTCGTTCACCGAATTTACCTACCAGCTGGTACAGGGATACGACTTTTTGCATTTGTACCAAAACAATGGTTGCCGTTTGCAAATGGGCGGATCTGACCAGTGGGGAAACATTACCACCGGAACAGAGTTGATTCGCCGGGTTGCCGGAGGAGAAGCTTTTGCCCTTACCTGCCCTTTAATTACAAAAGCCGATGGAACAAAATTCGGAAAAACAGAATCGGGAAATGTTTGGTTAGATCCTGAGCGTACATCTCCGTACTCATTTTTCCAGTTCTGGTTAAATACTTCTGATGAAGACGCCGAACGTTACATAAAAATATTTACACTTCTATCGAAAGAAGAAATAGACACGCTGGTGGCCGAACACAAAGAAGCTCCTCACATGCGTTCACTTCAAAAGAAACTGGCCGAAGAAGTTACAATAATGGTTCACTCGAAAGAAGAATACGAAATGGCAGTTGAAGCCTCTCAAATTCTTTTTGGTAAGGGAACGGCCGAACAACTGCGCAAATTAAACGAAAGCACATTTTTAGCTGTTTTCGAAGGCGTGCCTCAATTTAAAATTTCGAAGGCAGAACTAAGCGAAGGTATTAATGTGGTTGACCTTTTAGCTGAAAAAACAGAAGTATTCCCGTCGAAAGGTGAATTAAGAAGAACAATTAAAGGAAACGGACTGAGTATCAACAAAGAAAAAATTGGCGATCCTGAATTAATTGTAAACACTGATTACCTTATTGCCGACAAATACATTCTGGCACAAAAAGGGAAAAAGAATTACTTCCTGATAATTGCAGAATAAATACGGAAAAGCAGCTTTGCCGAATACTAAAAACAGTTCAGGTACGTTGAATTTACACGATTGAAACGAAACCACTCTTTATGGATAATTTTTTTGACAACCAGCGTATTCTAAATCTTATCTGGAAGCGCAAATTTCACTTTGTAGTAATCGGCATTGTTGCCATTGTATTGTCTGCCATTTTTTCGGGCCCGGCATTTATAACTCCCAAATACAAATCAACTGCCCGCATTTATCCGACAAACATCTGGACCTTAAGCGACGAATCAGAAACCGAGCAAATGCTTGAGGTATTAAACTCGAACGATTTAAAATTCAGAATGTTTGATGAGTTTGAGCTGGGCAAGGTTTATGAAATAAGTAAAGACGATCCGAACTACTTTACCTACATGCTCGATATTTACAACACCAATGTAACGAGCAATAAAACGAAATTTGAAACGGCCGAAATTACGGTAATGGATTATGATCCGCAACGGGCATCGGATATGTGCGATTCAATTATTTCGTTTTATAACGACAAGGTGGGCGAATTACACAAAGCCAAAGAAAAAGAGATGCTTGAGATTTCGCAAAAAGCGCTGGATAGAAAATACCAGGAACTTTCGGAAATCGAAAAAGAGCTGAACAGCATTCGTAAGGAATCAGGCATTATTGACTTTGAGCAACAGGTTTCGGAACTTACCCGTGGTTATATGAATGCCCTTGCAAACGGCCGTGGCTCTTCTGCTGACACAAAAACGATTCAGAAGCTTTATACTAATTTTTCGGAAAAAGGAACAGCAGCAGTAGTTGCCGAAAGTAAATTCAAACGTGCAGTGCATGTAATCGATTCTTTAACTAATGTATACGATGCCCATCTGGCAGAATACGAAAAAGACATTACTTACAGCCATGTGGTAGAATACCCGTTTCCGGCTGATAAAAAATCGTATCCGGTGCGCTGGTTGATTGTAGCCTTCTCGGTTTTATCTGCTGTATTTTTTTCACTTTTGGTATTCTTAGTTCTCGACTACCAAAAAGCATAAGGCTGTGGTACGCAACGCATTCATACGAATAACTCTTTTTTACATTATCTCCATTAGTTTCATCCTGTTAAACTTGTGGTTTGTTGTAAAGAAAGATATGATGCTGGTGAATGCCTTGCCACTTGTTCTGACAATTTTGCTGATTGCTGTTTTTTCGTTCGACAAAATAGTTTACCTCATTGTTTTTTTTGCCCCGCTTTCAATTCCACTGCTTGAAATAATGCCAAGCCTGGGTTTCGATATGTATTTACCTACCGAACCTTTACTATTTGGCCTTCTTATTCTTTTTATTCTGAAAGTGGTTCAGGAAAGGCAATTCGACAGACGTATTCTGCTCCACCCCATTTCGCTGGCTGTGTATTTTAACCTGTTTTGGATTTTTATCACCAGCTTTACAAGCACAATGCCGGTTGTATCATTCAAATTTTTATTAATGAGAATATGGTTTGTGGTTGGACTTTATCTTTTAACTGCCCGGCTGTTTTCCAAAGCTAAAAACATGGAGAAATATGTGTGGTTATATGTCATTCCTTTAATAATAGTAATTTTTTACTCAACCTATCGCCACCTTGGATATGGACTATGGGACAAGCAGGCCGCTCATTTTGTTGTGTCTCCGTTTTATCGCGATCATACTTCTTATGGTGCAGCAACAGCATTTTACCTGCCCTTTTTGGTAATGTTTGTATTTAACAAAGAATTCCCAAAGAAACTTCGTATGTTATCGGCGGGTGCTCTTGCAATTGTTTTCTTAGGATTTGTACTATCCTATGCCCGCGCAGCCTGGTTAAGTATTGCAGCGGCTTTGTGTGTCTGGGCTTTTATAAAACTGCGCATACGGTTTAAACCGATATTCATTTCCCTGCTTGTTGTTGTAACCCTCTTCTTCTCATTTCAGTCACGCATTTTAATGGAAATGCAGCATAATTCAGAAGAATCGTCAGCAAATTTTATGACACATATCTCGTCGATGACAAACATTACGTCCGACGCTTCAAACCTGGAACGCATAAACCGCTGGAGTTGCGCCATTCGTATGTTTGCCGACAAACCTGTTTTTGGATATGGCCCGGGAACTTATATGTTTCAGTATGCTCCTTACCAGTTAACCGGCGACCGTACCATTATTAGTACCAATGCCGCTGATGGAGGGAATGCTCACAGCGAATACCTGGGAGCCATGGCTGATTCGGGAATTCTGGGAGTTCTTTCGTATCTGTTGTTACTGGGAGTTGTTATTTACACTGCAGTAAATACCTATACACGTCTCAGCGATTACAGGCTTCGCTCAATTATACTGGCAGCACTTGTTGGATTAATAACCTATTACGTTCATGGGTTTCTGAATAACTTTCTGGACACTGACAAAATATCTGTTCCTTTTTGGGGGTTCACAGCTATGATTGTTGCCATTGATATAATTTCGAGAAAACAAGAGGCACAAAAGAACCTCCAACGTTAATTCAAATACATTTTCAACTCTTCCATTTTCATTTGGCGATCCATCGAAAACACGGCACTCTCGTTTTCCACTTTCTTCAACAAAAAGTAAGCTTTCTGAAAAAGGCTGATTCGTTGACTCTCTTCTGTCTGCATTTCGCCTTGTTCTTTTAATACAAATGCAACCAGCTCTATTTGCTCTTTCGTTAAGTTTTTCTTTTTCTCTAACAAAACAACCAGATCCTCAATACTCAGTTTATCAATATCTTCTTCAATTTTCAGGCATTCGTAAAAGTACTGAACAGCCTCCAGGGCCTGTTTATTTTCTCCCTTTTTACGATGACCAATAATTTTATGAATTACCTCGAACAGTAACATTAACTGCCGCATCAAAAAATCTTTTTCAATTCCCATACTTTATTCTGTTTTGCCTCGATTTAAACAAGCAATCGTACGTCAAAATCTGATAGTATAAATATAATGGTTAGTTTTGCAAAAAATAGATTTATGGGATATTTCGACGACCTTTTTCCGGATGGGTTTAGCGATGAGCAAAAAGAGGGGAAAGATTTCTATATGGAAAACGGATACAGGGTAATGACAGAAGAATTTTTAACCAACCGCGGCTATTGTTGTGCCAACGGATGCCGTCACTGCCCATACTGGCCTAAAGCACAAAAGGGAAACACGAACCTTCGAAAAAAATAAGATATGACAGGAAAAGAGCTTCGATTAGTATTTATGGGAACGCCTGATTTTGCCGTTGCAAGTTTAAAAGCACTGGTAGATGGCGGATACAATGTTGTGGGTGTAATTACAGCACCCGATAAACCGGCCGGCCGCGGGAAAAAATTACACCAGTCGGCAGTAAAACAATATGCTGTTGAAAATAACCTGAACGTATTGCAGCCCGAAAAACTTAAAAATCCGGAATTTCTGGCTGAACTGGAAGTTTTACAAGCCGACTTACAGGTTGTGGTCGCTTTTCGGATGTTACCCAAGGCAGTTTGGATGATGCCTCGTATGGGAACCTTTAATCTGCATGGATCGTTGTTGCCGCAATACCGGGGAGCCGCTCCTTTAAACTGGGCAGTAATTAACGGTGAAACCAAAACCGGTGTCACAACATTTTTACTCGACCATGAAATCGATACCGGGAAAATACTGTTTAAAAAAGAAATTGATATTTGGGAAAACGACACGGTTGGAACCATCCACGACAGTTTAATGGGAATTGGCGCCAAATTGGTAATGGAAACTGTTGACGCTTTGGCCGAAGGAAATTATAAAGCCATTCCCCAATCGGAATTAATGGATGAAGCCTACATAAAACATGCACCAAAAATTTTTAAAGAAGATTGTAAAATTGATTGGTCAAAGGATATTGAAACCATTCGGAACCTGATTCGCGGTTTATCACCTTATCCAACAGCATGGTCTACTTTAGTACACACGGATAGTGGGAAAGAAACTCCAACCAAACTGTTTTTTGCGATCCAGGTTAACGGAAACACAAACGAAGCACCCGGAACAATTGAAACCGACGGAAAAACGTTTATAAAAGTTGCCTGTAAAGATGGCTGGTTACAAATTACAGACTTACAAATTGCAGGTAAAAAACGAATGAGAGTTGACGATTTTCTCCGGGGATTTCAGCAAATCGGTGAGTATAAGTTTGTCTAAAACAATACAAAAACAAATGTCATTTCAACCCATCAAGTGATGGTTTGAAATGACATTTTCATATACTTAATCTTTTCGGTATTTCTTTCTCCCCTATTTCTTTACACTTTTCCCATTCATAATAAAAAAGTAAATCAGGAAACCTGCTGAAATGCAGACTAAAAGGATTCCTATAGGCAAAACAGCATCGCGGCCATGAACAATGTTTCTGTTAAAAAGACCAAGAACTTCAATAAGAATAAAACCAATTCCGGTCATTAAAGCCACCAATCCCCATTTTAATGATGGATAACGGTCTGCTTCATCCGAAACATTTTTGGTTTCTTCCAAAATACCAACACGTTCGTATTGTTCAGCCTTTATTAATTTTCGTTTCAACAAATGGGTTGAGAACAATTTAATAATATGATACAATGCAAAAAATACGATTGCCGCAACTAACATTTCTTCCATAACTTTGTTTTTTAATTTATTTTCTGAACGTTTGACTACATTAGTTTCAGGAATGTTGCAATTATTTTTGATTTTTTGAAGTTACAGCATATTTAACGCATTAAATGTAGCCAAAATCAATACCGTCAGAAATATAACATTGTATGCAAACGAAACAACCAAAGCCTTCGCAATTGTTTTTCCGATTGATTGTCCGTAGAATTTTTTAAGTGCAATAATAAAATAAACAGGGACCCAAAGCAGCAGAATTAAAATAACAGCGCGGGCCTCTCCACTAAAAATCATGAGCAAACCAACCACAAGAATCTGGATAATAAAAATAAAAGCGTGAATATGAATGGAGAACACGAGATGCCGGATATAATTGTGTTTTCGCCGGATGTAAACCAACTTTAGGATAACAGCCAGAATGGGCAGTAACAGGAAAAATGCCCACGAAATATATTTCAGAATTTTTGCAATGGCCTGCTCGGGCGAACGACAAATTCGAATAAACTTGCGCAACTGTGCTTTTTTATCCGGATCTTGCTCGTTATTCAGTTTTGTCTCTAACATTGATATTGCTGAATCCAGTAAATCCCGTGTATTTTTTGGGTTTTCTGCCAGTAAATCAGTACTGCCTCCTGATCCAATATCTGCAACCGGCGTTAAACTACCGTCTATTCCTACTGCTTTTTTTAAATCTCCGATTTCACTTATAATCGAATCAGTAACTGCAAGTTCTGCTGAATCCATTTCTGACCGGGCTTCTGCAAAAACAGAATCTGCTACCACAAGTGAAGTAGAATCCAATCCAAATTTTCCTTCGCTGAAATCCGAATCCAGTACGGCAACAAGACCCCGGTTAGTATAAATCTGCAATAACAGGAACAATACAAAACTTACGAAAACATAAAGACGAAAGGGCGGAGCATAAGGTACTCGCCTTCCTTCGATGTACTCTTTTGATAAAAATCCGGGCCGAAACAATATGGCAACAAAACTTTTGAAAAAACGAGTATCGAAAGCAAAAAAATCGCCTAAGAAATTATAGATAACAAAACTTATGGGTTTATCATAATCGTCGACCGATTGCCCGCAATTGGGGCAAAAATTACCTGTAAATTCTGTTTTGCAGTTGACACAAACTACAGGTTTCGAATCAGCATCGGGCTTTTTACGTCTTAAGCGGGGTAAAATTTTAGACAACATGCGTATCTGATTTTTCTTTGTCTCTTAAATCAATTTCCCAAATATCGATAAACGGAAATATAGTTGGAGCAAACGAACGTATGGGTTCGTACATTCGCGAATTTTCTTTTGTGTTTTCGTTTAAAATATGAACATCCTGATCGATTTTATCAAACAGTACCAGAATTATACTTAAAATAAGTGCCGATTTTAAAATACCAAAAACCAGACCGGCCAACTTATTTACAAAACCAAGCATTACTGTTTCGGCTAATTTTTGTACCGTATTACCTACAATATGAACCAGAATTACAATTACCACAAAAGTAATTGCAAACGAAATAAGATTCATATATTCGGTTTGAAGATCAAAATTATCGATTAAAAAATCAGTAGTTATATATGAAAATTTTATGGCTCCCCAAATTCCAAGAATTAAAGCAGCTAGTGAAGCTACTTCCGATATTAAACCTTTTCGAAAACCGTTAATCGCTGCCAAGATTAATAATATCCCCAGAATAAGATCGATGTAATTCATAGTTTCAACGTTTAAAAATTAGTTCCGGTTTCGCGGCTCCCTTAATAGTTTGCGTAAATATAGAAATTCGAAATAGTTTAAAAAACAACAGAACCGGCAAGCCGGCTATTTTTATGGTAAAACGCCGGTTAATATGTTTTTATTTTAAATACACTCGGGCAAAGTATGATATCAAACAATTGCATTCTTAATTTTTAGCTTCCTTATTTTCAAAAACTTATCATTATTCAAATGATATTCGTTACATCGCAAATAATTTTTACGAGAGTAAAAGTCTCCGTTAACTTGTTTCAAAGCTGTTTCATATAACTTTTGCAGCAAAAAAATCATAAATTTGACAACCTTTTAAAATAAAACAACAAATGCCTGTACTTAACTCAGTAATAAAATGGTTAAATATTAAGCGGAATTATCAAATTCAGTATTACCGCGAATATCCGCACGAAATTCAAAACGAAACGCTTTTCGACCTGGTGCAAAATGCCAAAAGAACGGAATGGGGGAAAATCCATAAATTCAGTGACATAAAAACGCACAAAGAATTTCAGCAAAGTACGCCATTACAAACTTATAACGACATAAAACCTTACGTTGACCGTTTACGCGAGGGGGAAAAGGACGTGCTTTGGCCGGGAGAAGTAAAATGGTTTGCCAAATCGTCGGGAACCACCAACGACAAAAGCAAATTTATTCCGGTAACCAAAGAAGCGCTTGAAGAATGCCACTTACGGGGGCCAAAAGATATTTTTGCACAATACATTACTGCCAAACCCGAAAGCAAAGTTTTAAAGGGGAAAGTGCTTACACTTGGAGGAAGTCACCGTATAAATAACGTCAACAACAATTCATTTCACGGCGATTTGTCGGCAATTATGCTGGAGAATGTACCGTTTTGGTCAGACTTATTCAGAACACCAACAACAGAAATAGCTTTAATTGAAGAGTTTGAAGAAAAAGTTGACCGCATTATTGAAACCGCTCTCGACCAAAACATTACGGCTTTTGCAGGAGTACCTTCGTGGTATCTTGTGTTATTTAAAAAGGTACTCGAAAAAACAGGCAAATCAAATCTGTTGGAAGTGTGGCCCAATCTAGAGGTATTTACCCATGGAGGTGTAAATTTCGATCCTTACCGCGAACAGTATCGGCGTCTTATTCCTTCAGACCAAATGCATTATCTGGAAACTTACAATGCCTCGGAAGGATTCTTTGGAATTCAGGACAATGAACACAGCGACGACATGTTATTAATGCTCGACTATGGAATTTATTACGAATTTATTCCCATGTCGGAGTATGGAAAACCTGATCCTAAGGTATTAACCTTGGAAGAAGTAGAGTTGGACGAGAACTATGCAATGGTAATTTCAACCAATGCCGGTTTGTGGCGATACATTATTGGCGATACCATAAAGTTTACCTGTAAGTACCCATATAAAATAAAAGTTACCGGTCGCACCAAACATTTTATAAATGCTTTTGGCGAAGAACTGATTATTGATAATGCCGAACAGGCCATGAAAGTTGCCTGCCACCACACCAAAGCAATTGTAAATGAATATACTGCCGGCCCGGTTTTTATTGGTGAAAAACAAAAAGGTGCACACCAGTGGATTATCGAATTCGATGTTGCTCCGGATGATCTGGACCACTTTATGCGCATTCTCGACAATTCACTTAAAACTTTAAATTCAGACTACGAAGCAAAACGCCACAAAAACCTGACGCTTGAAATGCCACATGTAATACAGGCTCCTCCCGGCACCTTTTATGCATGGATGAAGAAACGCGGGAAAGTAGGCGGGCAAAATAAAATTCCACGATTGGCCAATAACCGTAAATATCTGGATGAAGTTATAAACATGATGCAGTTATAAAGTTAAATTTTTTATACTTTAGATTTTCAAAAAAATTACAAACATGCACATAGCCATAGCTGGAAATATAGGTGCCGGTAAAACAACTCTTAGTGAATTACTGGCTAAACATTATAAATGGACACCACATTACGAAGACGTGGATGAAAATCCATATTTGAACGACTTTTACAACGACATGCAACGTTGGTCGTTTAACCTTCAGATTTACTTTCTAAACTCGCGCTTTAAACAAATTATAGATATACGAAAATCGGGAAAAACAGTAATTCAGGACCGTACCATCTATGAAGATGCTGAGATTTTTGCTCCGAACCTTCACAGTATGGGTTTAATGAGCACTCGCGATTTTGGGAATTACAAAACCTTATTTGATTTAATGGTGAGCCTTGTTCAGCCACCTGACCTTCTTATTTATTTAAGGGCTTCAGTTCCAACGCTGGTAAACCAGATTCAAAAACGAGGAAGAGAATACGAAAACTCGATTCGTTTGGATTACCTGAAACAGCTTAACGAACGCTACGAAGAGTGGATTAATGGCTACAAAATGGGTAAACTGTTAATTGTTAATGTGGATGACCTGGATTTTACAGCAAATCCTGAAGATTTGAGTTTTATTATCGATAAGATCGACGCACAAATTCACGGGCTGTTTTAAGCCTGCAATAATAAATAAAGAAAGCTGTCATTCTGAATACTTTGTTTTTTCGAATGACAGCTTTTTTATTTGCTTATCCAATATCTGGTTCAGAAACCGAATTAAAATTCAGGAATTGGATAATTATCCTGCAACAATTTTTTCAATTTCCTTTTGTACCTCAGTCCATTGTTCGTGCGGTAAGTTTGGCCCCATTACTTCAACTACTTTACCCGAAACCAAAGCAGCAATTTTACCACAAATTTCCAAAGAATAACCTTTGGTTAAACCATAAAAGAAACCTGCTGCATAAGCATCACCAGCACCTGTTGTATCCAGAGCTTTGGCCGGAATAATTCCAACTTTTACCACTTCGTCTCCCTTTTTTATCATCGATCCGTCTTTACCAACTTTTACAATGGTAAGTTCACAGTCTTTCGATATTTCGTGCAAAGCAGCTTCGGGTTCTAATCCGGTAAAAGATTTGGCTTCTTCTTCATTCGCAAAAACAATATCTACATAATTCTTAATCAGGTCTTTCAGAAAATCGAGGTTTGCCTCAACCACATTAAAACTCGATAAATCGATGGCAATTTTTACACCTGCAGCTTTTGCCTCTTTTGCACATGCGGCAATCAAATCATGATTAAAAACCAAATAACCTTCAATATATACATATTCAAAACCTACAAAAATATCGGGAGTAAATTCAGCAGGTACCATTTCTGCAGCTGCCCCCAGATAGGTTGCCATAGTACGCTCCGAATCGGGGCTTACTAATCCCATTACGCGTCCGGTGTCGCTTTGGCTGTATAACATATGTGTTTTTACACCTGCCCTTTCAAAATCGTTTTTAAATAGTTGCCCCAATTCATCATTTCCAATCTTTCCGACGTAACCGGCATTTCCGCCCAGGTTAGCCATCGATCTCATAGTATTTGCTACCGATCCACCTGTTGCCAACTCACTTTCTTCCGAATAAGTTGCATCATAAATAACTTTCGATTGGGCTGCATCAACGAGTGTCATACTACCACGAGGCAAACCAAATTGTTCTAATACCGAATCGTCTTTTAAAACTGATATTACATCAACAAGGGCGTTTCCAACACCCAAAACTGCAGGACTATTATCTTTTGTCATTTCTTTGTTTTTTGCTCGGCAAATATCAGCATTTTTATTCAAAAACAGAATTATACATTTTGAGCTAAGCACACAATAAACAATCTTCTTTGAAAGAACTGAATTTTAGTTTTATGTTAAACTACTTAACAAAACATTTTTTCCTATCTTAGGAGCAACAGCAAACCAAGAATTAACACTATTCCAAAAGGATAAAGACAGTTAGTAAATGAGAAAAGGGACAAACGCAAAGGAGCAACATCTACATTGTATTATCGATACTTTTAAAGAAATAAACCAACTTCTTGTTCACGAAAAATCGCCATCGCAGCTTATTCGAAAAACGTGCCGGATATTGGTAGAAACACGTGGGTTTTATTTTGCGTGGATTGCTTTAATTGACCGAAAAAAAACGATTACCGAAATTGAGAGTGCCGGCAATGCCAAAGGTTTCGATATTGTAAAAAACAATCTGCTAAACGGCCTCTTCCCTGAAAGTCATAAAACAGCGTTAGAAACAAAAAAAGTTTGTATACAAACATCCCTACAAAATGATTACCCTTTACAAATTAAAGATAAAGAATGGGTTTCTTTTATTGTTCCAATACATGTTGATAACGAATTAGAAGGAATACTAAGTGCTGCTGTTCCTTGTAAAGACGCCAGACACCCCAAAGAAAAGTCGACACTTGAAAATATCGCCAATGGTGTTGGTTTTGCTATTGGAAGTATAAAAGAGAAGCAAGATATGGCCCAAATGATTGCCAATGCCCCCGATGGGCATGTGCTTTTTGATGGTAACTTAACCATTACTTCTGTTAATCCGGCTTTTTGCAAAATCCTAAATATAAAAAAGAGTACTGTTGTTGGTGAAAACATAATTGCACTCATAGAAAAGAATTTTTCGGGCGAAAAATATAAAAAGCTTTTACCTAAAATAAGTAAACTGCAAAACAGAAATGAAATTGAAAACTTTGAATTTGATTTTGAAGGCAAAATTTATTCGATTACCTTAAAAATAAACAGCTTTTCGAAATACAGAATTGGAACAATAAAAGACATTACGCGCGAAAAATCAGAACAGTTCATTCTTCAGCAAAGCGAGAGTAAATACAGAAACCTGATAAATTCGTTGAGTGATTCAGTGTTTGTTTTACAAAACGGAATAATAAAATATGTGAATCCAACGCTGTGTAAAGTTTCAGAATATCCAGAAGAAGAACTGATACAATCGCCTTTCTCAAAATTTATTGCAAAATCAGAAATCAATAAAATTTTAAAAATTCATAAACAAAGAATTAAAAATGAAACGATAAACAATAATTATCAATCCATTGCTCAAACAAAATCGGGAAAACAAATCCCTGTTGAAACAACGATTATACCCGTAGATTTTGAAGGAAAACCTGCATACCAGGTTATATTACGGGACATTTCCAAACGACAAAAAGCCATCCGGCAATTGCAGGAAAGTGAAGAACGGTTTCGCTTTTTTTATGAATCTACATTTGAAGGAATACTGATTCATGATAAAGGAATCATTCTCGATGTAAATCAAGCCCTTCTGACATTATCTCAATATCGAAAAGAAGAACTACTGGGGCAAAGTATTTTTAGCTTTATTTCGTTTCCTGAAGATGAAGATAAAATAAAGCAAAGCATTTTACAAAATAGGAGTAAACCCTTTATTGCCAGCATAATTTTAAAAAACGAAAGTAAAATTTACGTACAAATAGAAGCAAGAGATATAACACATTACGGGAAAAATGTACGTATTGCCGGACTACGGGATATCACTGAGCAATTCCACCTGGAACAAAAAGTAAATGAGGCCCAAACAAGAATGGCCAACTTATTAAATAACTTGCCAGGCATGGCCTACACCTGTAAGAATACTCCAGACTGGGATATGGAGTTTTTGAGCCAGGGATGTTTTAAAATTACCGGCTATCATCCGGAAGAACTAACAGTTGAAAATAAAACTACATTTAATCAGTTAATACATCCTGAAGATCGTCAGTTTGTCAGAGATACTGTTCTGAAAGCAATAGAGCAAAACAAACCTTTTGAGTTGGAATATCGCATTATTACAAAGCATGGTGATGAAAAATGGGTATGGGAAAAGGGATGTAAATCAGTAATAAATAACACCTTATTGCTCGAAGGATTTATTTCGGACATTACGCAATGGAAACTCTCAGAACAACAACTTCTTGAAGCAAAAATAAAAGCAGAAGAGAATGAACAGAAATTTGAAGCTTTTATGAACTTTATTCCGGGTGCCGCTTATATTAAAGATCAAAAGTCAAATTACCTGTTTGTCAATCGATTTATGGAAAAGAACTTTAACGCGACAAATTGGATAGGAAAGAACTCAAGAACTGTAGTTCCGGAAGCAATTCGCGACCAGGTAATTAAAGATGATTTAAAAACATTTCAGCAGGGTAGGCATAAATATGAAGAACATTATAAGGTTATTGAGCGTGGAGACCGACACTTTTTATCCTACCAATTTATAATAAATACACCGCACAATGAACCAATGTTGGGTGGAATATCGATAGATATTACCGAGCGAAAAAACCTGGAAGACAAAAATACCATGCTTTCAAAAGCTATCGATTCCAGTCCGGTAAGTGTAGTAATTACTGATAAATATGGAAACATTGAATATGTAAATCCATTTTTTACTCAAAAAACAGGATATTCTCTGGAAGAAGTAAAAGGCAAAAATCCAAGAATCCTAAAATCAGGAGAACAAACAGAAGAATTTTATAAAAACCTTTGGGAAACCATTGCTTTTGGAAATAACTGGGAAGGCCAATTTCAAAACAAGAAAAAGAACGGCGATTTGTATTGGGAAAAAGCAAGCATTTCTCCTGTTTTAAATTCGGCAAATGAAATAGTACAATTTATTGCCATAAAAGAAGATGTTACCGACATAAAGCAAACATTAACTGAGCTCGAAGCAGCCAAATTACAGGCAGAAGAAAGTGACCGGCTAAAATCGGCGTTCCTGGCCAATATGAGTCACGAAATACGCACACCAATGAACGGAATTATGGGGTTTACAGAATTGTTAAAAGAACCAGAACTAACAGGAGAACAACAACAAGAATTTATTGCTATTATTCAGAAAAGCGGAGAGCGAATGTTAAACACCATTAGCGACATTATAAACATTTCGAAAATTGAATCAGGAGTGGAAGAGATACGAAAAGTAAGGGTGAATATTGATAGCTTTCTGGAAGACATTCGTTCGTTCTTTCTGCCTGAAGCAAATAACAAAGGACTAGAACTAGTTCTGACCCGTCCGACAACACACAATCTTACTCTTTATTCCGATCCCGACAAATTAAACTCAATACTGACCAATCTAATCAAAAACGCCATAAAGTTTACAAATAGGGGAAATATTACTTTTGGTTATGAGCTAAAAGACCAATCCATAGAATTTACCATTCAGGATACCGGTATTGGAATACCTAAAAGCCGGCAGAAAGCTATTTTTGATCGGTTTGTACAAGCCGACATTGCCGACTCAAGAGTATTCGAAGGATCGGGCCTTGGGTTATCAATTAGCAAGTCTTACGCAGAAATGATGGGAGGGAACATTGTACTTGAATCGGAAGAAGGCAAAGGATCAACTTTTTACATCACACTACCGGTTAATAGCCCACAAAATAATATTACAACAACTCCACTTGAGATAAACAACCTTTCCTCTTTCTCCAGCAATAAGCTTAATATCCTTATCGTTGAAGACGATGAAGTTTCTATAAGTCTGTTAAAAATATGTGTTAAAGACATTGCAGATGAGATATTAACTGCAAGAAACGGAAAACAAGCAATAGAAACAGCCCGAAACAATCCTCAACTCGATCTAATTTTAATGGATATTAAAATGCCCGAAATTGATGGATTTGAGACAACAGAAAGAATTCGAAAATTCAATACTACGGTAAAAATTATTGCCCAAACCGCTTTTGCTTTGCCAGAAGATAATTTGAAAGCAATTGAAGCTGGTTGTAATGATTTTATTACAAAACCCATTAACAAAAAAACATTACTCACAAGTATCAATTGCCTCTGTGTTGACGCGAGAACAGTATGTGCAGAAACATAGACCGGTACCTTTTCTCTAGTACTGGTACTTATTTCCGTTTCTGATATGCGCAAAGTATTAATAAGGTATGAAGTAAACTTTACAGTTACCTTTTAAATTGTTTATAAGAAACAATCACATTTTTTTGTTCCATCTTAATAGACAAAACTACTGCCCCCCAAAAATTCGCGTAACAACGAAGTCGGAGGAATTTCATTGTCGCTTATTGGTTTAAAATACGAAAGAAACTCCAGCAACCGAGTCGATTCAGTGTACTCGGGTTGGTTTTCCAATACTGTTTTTAAAATAGGTTCGGCATATTTTTTTAATACAGCCAGCTCATAAATAGTTGCCGAATTAAACATTACATCAGCATTTTCCTGGTATGGAAAAATATTCTTTTCCTCTCCTTTTCGAACCGAAGGCCAACGTTTTATTGTATCTGCGGCATGATAACCTCGGTAGTTGCTGTCGCGAATTAAACGACGCAGCAAACGGTTATCTGCAGTAGAAATATGCGTATGTTCGTCGACAGATATTTGTGTTAGTGCCGAAATAAATATTTTAAACGTATTCCCATTGTGAACCTCAGTTAAAAGCCCGGGATTCATCCCATGGATTCCTTCCACAATTAAAATATCACCTTCTCCCAATTTTAATTTATTACCGTTTTGCCCACGTTTCCCGCTATGAAAGTCGAACTTTGGCAAACGCACTTCTTTCCCTTCAAACAACTCAATCAACTGTTTATTAAAGAAATCAATGTCAATTGCTCCCAATGCTTCAAAATCGTATTCACCATTTTCATCTTTTGGAGTAAGTTCACGGTCTACAAAGTAATCGTCGAGCGAAATCTGATAGGGGCGCATTCCGTTTACAGCCAGTTGTACACCCAAACGTTTGCTAAAGGTTGTTTTCCCTGACGCCGACGGACCAGCCACCAAAACTACTTTTACATTGCCATTCCGGGCGGAAATTTTATTAGCAATCTCCGCAATTTTTTTCTCATGCAGTGCTTCTGAAATTTTTATTATATCACCGCTTTTACCCTGAAGTGTAAAATCATTCAAGCTTCCAACAGTTGATACATTCAAAATTTCAGCCCAGTCTTTGTGTTCCTGAAAAATATCAAAAAGCTTTGGATGCAATTCTACTTTTCGCAGCTGTTTAAAATGTTTCCGGCGTGGCACCTGAAGCAAAATCCCGTCGAAATACGGCACTAATCCAAAATTTGAAATATATCCAGTTGAGGGAAGTATACTCCCGTAAAAATAATCACCTAAATCTTTTAAAAAATACAGATGAGAATACAGGTTCCCTTGTTGTTCAAACAATTGTGCCTTGTCGTCTAATCCTTGCCTTATCAAAAGATCAACCACTGCCGAAGTAACTATTCCTTTTTTTACAAAAGGAATATCTGCATCAATCAGCGCATTCATTTCCTGTTTTATTGAAAAAATATCCGACTCGCTTATCTCGCGTTCCAATCCCGGCAGCTCGCAGAAATAACCGTTCGAAATTCCGTTCTGTACTTTAAATGATACATGCGGGAATACCTCTTTCACGGCAGCGTAAAACACAAAAATTAAACTTCTTATATACATACGCATTCCATCCGGATGCGACACATCTATAAATTCAATATATTTTGGTTTAACTACACAAAACGAAAGTTCTTTTACCTTGTGATTTACAATGGCGCCACAAATTGTATTTTTTAGTTTAATATTTAAATCTTTACTTATTTCCAACAGCGATATTCCCATTGGATAGATGTGTGTTGAATTGGTGTTTTTACAAAATATTTCGATTTGCTTCATGGTATTAATCTTCTGTTTCTGCTTGTAAATGTATTGAAAGAGTTCGAGATTATCATAAAGTAAACGTGGGTGTTTAAGAAATTTTAGGAAATAAACCGTAAGCAGCCTTTCCCTTCCTGTAAAGAAACATCCGTAAATACAAAACCGACAATGCAATATCAGATACGTTTACATTCTTTCAACTGATAAGCGGAAGTTGCATTCAACCAGTTACAGAACAACTCGGCTGTGTAGTACTTTCCTTTCAGACCTCTAAATTCCCAACTCTTCCTTCAAGAATTTAGCCGTATGCGATTTTTTATTCAAAGCAATCTCTTCCGGGGTGCCGGTACAAAGAATCTTTCCACCGTGCTTTCCTCCTTCCGGACCAACATCAATAATGTGGTCGGCAACCTTTATTACATCCAGGTTGTGTTCAATTACAATAACAGTATTTCCTTTATCAACCAGTTTATTCAGGACTTCCAGCAACACACGTACATCTTCAAAATGCAAACCGGTAGTTGGTTCATCCAGAATATACAAGGTTTTGCCGGTATCGCGTTTTGCCAGTTCCGATGCCAGTTTTACACGTTGCGACTCACCCCCGGAAAGTGTTGTTGATGACTGCCCCAACGTAATGTACCCTAAACCAACATCCTGTAAAGTCTTCAGTTTATTGGCTATCGACGGAATATGTTCGAAAAATTCTACACCTGTGTTTATGGTCATATCCAACACATCGCTGATTGATTTTCCTTTGTAACGCACCTCCAAAGTTTCGCGGTTGTACCTTTTTCCGTTGCATTTGTCGCAGTGTACATACACATCGGGTAAAAAGTTCATTTCAATAAGTTTCAATCCGCCACCCTGACACTCTTCGCAGCGGCCACCTTTTACGTTAAACGAAAACCTCCCCGGTTTGTACCCCCTTATTTTTGCCTCGGGCAACTGGGTAAACAAACTTCTTATATCGGAAAAAACATTGGTGTAAGTAACTGGATTCGAACGCGGTGTGCGGCCAATAGGCGACTGGTCTACGCGGATGACTTTGTCGATGTATTCCAATCCTTCCACCTTTTTATATGGCAGGGGATCTTTTACCGATTTATAAAAATGCTGGCTTAAAATGGGTTGTAATGTTTCGTTAATCAATGTGGATTTTCCACTGCCTGAGACACCTGTTACACAGATTAATTTTCCGAGCGGAATTTCAACCGTCACATTATTGAGATTATTTCCGGTGCAGCCTGAAATTTTCAGGATATCCGATTTGCCATTTCTTCGTTTTTCAGGGACCTCAATTTGTTTTCGGTTATTCAGATAATCAGCAGTCAGAGTATTTGCTTCTAACACATCTTTAGGTAAACCGGCAGCCACTACTTCTCCACCATGTCGCCCGGCATGTGGCCCCATGTCAATCAGATGGTCAGCCGCTAACATGGTGTCTTTGTCGTGTTCCACCACAATTACTGAGTTACCCGAATCGCGGAGTTGCTCCAATGCCTGAATCAGTTTCAGATTATCGCGATGATGTAATCCAATACTTGGCTCATCAAGAATATATAACACATTTACCAATTGCGATCCAATTTGGGTTGCCAACCTGATCCGCTGCGACTCCCCTCCCGAAAGACTTTGAGCAGTCCGATCCAGAGCCAGGTAGTTTAAGCCCACTCCCAACATAAAACCAAGCCTGTCACGAATTTCTTTAATTACTTCGGTACCGATTTTTCGCTGGCGGTCGGTAATACGTTCCTCTAATCCATCGAGCCACACACCCAGCTCATCCAAATCCATCCCGGAGAGTTCCGAAATATTCTTTCCATCAATTTTAAAATGCAGCGATTCTTTTTTCAAACGCATTCCGTTGCACTCAGGACATTCAATTTTTTTCACAAACTGGTTGGCCCATTTCTGTGCAGTTTTCGAAGTATTTTCTTCGCGCTGACTGTCTATGTATTTTATCACCCCTTCGTAGGTCATCATGTAATTCATGCTGTTACCTAATGGTGTATTCTTTAGCTGAATGCGTTCGTTGGTTCCAAACAATACCTCATTCAAACCATCTTCCGGAATATCTTTTACCGGTGTTTTTAATGTAAATCCATGTTTTTCGCCAAGTGCTTCAATTTGCCAGAAAATCAAAGAATTTTTATATGCACCAAGTGGAGCAATTCCGCCTTTCGATATGCTTTTTTCTTTGTCGGGCATAATTTTGTCCATGTCGATTTCGGTAATACGCCCCAAACCATTACACTTTGGACAAGCCCCTTGTGGTGAATTAAACGAAAAATTGTGCGGAGCTGGTTCGTTGTAAGAAATTCCCGTGGTAGGACACATCAGCAAACGGCTGTAATATTTTGCCTCATCGGTATCATGATCGAGAATCATCAGAATTCCGTGCCCATGTTTCATTGCGGTTTGTACACTTTCTTTCAGGCGTTTTGTCCCGGCTTCATCCACCACCAGCTTATCAACCAATATTTCGATAAAGTGATTTTTGTAACGATCCACTTTATGATTATGCATCAGCTCAGTCAGTTTACCATCGATTCGCGCCGTTAAAAAACCTTTGCGCCGAATCTGCTCAAACAGTTCCCGGTAATGTCCTTTCCGGCCTTTTACTACCGGTGCCAGAATATTTATACGTTTGCCTGCAAAGTCAGTTTTTATCAGATTGATGATTTTTTCCTCGGTGTACTTTACCATTTTTTCGCCGGTATTGTACGAAAAAGCTTCTCCGGCACGGGCATATAACAAACGCAGGAAATCGTAAATCTCGGTAACCGTCCCCACTGTTGAACGGGGATTTCGGGTGGTAACCTTTTGTTCGATGGAAATAACCGGACTTAAACCAGTGATTTTATCCACATCGGGGCGCTCCATATTACCCAGAAAAGACCGCGCATAGGCAGAAAAAGTTTCGACATACCGACGCTGCCCCTCCGCATAAATTGTATCGAAAGCCAGCGATGATTTCCCGCTGCCACTCAAACCGGTAATTACCGTGAGTTTGTTACGCGGAATTGTAACATCAATATTTTTTAAATTATGAACACGAGCCCCCTGAACAATAATTGTTTCTTCCGATTCAATTTGTTCTTCCGCATGTTCGGTATTTTGTATGTCTTTTATTGCCATGTGCTAAATCTATCCTTTTCTGTAGTTCTTCCAAGTACCAATAGAGCTATCAAAAAGTCCACTCTATTTTATTGTTAAGAAGACAAATAATATGTATTATAACTGCGGAATTTTAACCCAGTACCGTTTTTTCCCTGAGTAGGTTAATTCATTCTCCCGCAGCCAGGGATTAAAATCTTTCAATACTTTATAACTGATACCCTGCTTTTTTGCGAAGTCGGAAAAGCTGGATACTGATCCTGTTATTTCAACTTCTTTTGTTGGGATGATTGGATATTTTTCATCGTCTGAAATATAGAAATTATATTTCTCCGGATTTTCCAAAATCAGTTTCAAAGCTACAATCCGATATACATAACGCGCAGTTTCCGTGGTGATGAGCAAGTCGTAATAATCTTCTTCTTCCTGCCGGTCAATTTGTCTCTTAATTCCTGTCATGCCCCTGTTATATGCCGCAGCAACCAGGGTCCAGCTTCCAAACTTTTCGTAAGCATCTTTTAAGTATGAACAGGCCACTTTGGTAGCTTTCTCAATGTGATAACGTTCATCTACTTCTTTGTTAATTTCCAATCCGTAATCGGTAGCAGTGCCTTGCATTAATTGCCAGAAACCAACCGCACGTGCCGGAGAAACAGCACGCGGGTTAAAACCACTTTCAGCTACGGCCAGGTATTTGAAATCTTCGGGAATACCATTCTCTTTTAAAATTGGCTCAATTATGGGGAAATACCTTGGAGCCATTTTAATGTACCGAATGGTTTGAGAATGGAAATAAGCATTGGAGAGCAATTCTCTGTCGAGCGCTTCTTTTACATAAAATCTGTCGAGCGGCATGGATTCGCCTGCAAAACTTACTTTTTCAGGAAGTGCAATCGACTCAAACCGGGTTTGTTTTTCTACTACCACTTTGGGATCGACAGGCCGTGCCGATCCCAAAATCATCACCAACACTACAACATTTGCTGCAACCAATACCGGCAACAAAATGTTCCTCCACTTTTTATTCTTCATCAGTATTCTTCTCCATAATTTAGGGTAACTACCCTGATTTTCTTCCTGTTTTATCCACTCTGCTAAAGAGCAGAAATGAAAAAATTAGCAAACCGTAAAAATACATTTTTTGACCAGACTATATACTGGATAACAACGAAAAAGGCCCGGTAGTTTACCGAGCCTTAAAATAGATTGGTTAGAAAATTCGAGATCAGAAGTAAAAATGCCATACCCCCGAAAAACCGGGAGCATGACATAAATTCTGAAAATAGTTTAATCCTCTTTCAGAACCGGAATAAAACTGACCTCGTGAATGTTTTGAAGATCGGAATAATCGTACTGGTAAAATCCATCTTCTCCAATCATAAACAAATAATTGTTCTGCGGAATTACATCGTATGCATTTATATTGGGGAAGCTGGAAATAAGATGATCATCAATCTGTGTTTTATCACTTACATCGTAAATTTTAAGGCCTGCCTCACCATCGCATACAAACAAGGTTTCATCGTCGATACCCAATCCGTAAGGGCCATGCAAAGGATACGATCCAACCAGGGTATTATCGGCATAATTATCAGCCAGCTGAAGTACATCCAACCGGTTGACCGTGCTGCCACAATCGTTTCCTCCCCGCAAAGTCACATAGGCGTAACCATCGGCCACAACCACCGGGTCGCAGCTGGTTACATGCCAAAAATCGCTTACATAAGTGGGAACTGTGGGTACTTCGAGACTAAAAATTCGCATCCCCGACCGTGTTCCAAAAAACATATGATCGTCGTAAATAAACATGGTTTCCACATCCCATCCAACATTTTGTTTTCCAATATCTTTGGGATTTTCTTCATTTTTTACATCCAAAATATGCAGTGTCGACATATCAACAGCATATAAATAGTCGTCGTACAAACCAAAACGTGCCATGGAACCACCTACTCCAAAAGTTGATCCCTGCCCGGAAGTTCCTGCATTTGTTGCCATATCTGCCATGGCATAATCGTATTTCGCTCTGAAATAATACGGATAATAGTGATACTCCATTTCCTGTCGAACTTTGGTTATCTCCCACTCTACAACCACTCCTTTTTCTTCATCAACGTCTGCAATACGGTATTCGTTATCAGTTTGCGGAAGGGTGTAAGGCAGGATCTCTTCCACACGGCTAACTTCTACGGGCTGATTAATATTACTAATATCAATTGCCACCAAATCGATGTAACTATCGGCATACAATATGTTATTTTTAATGGCAATATCAACATTCCCCGGAATTTCAATAAAACCAATATTGGCTGGATTTTCGGGATTGCTATTATCAATTACATGCACTCCTTTAAATTCTTCGTTCACAAAAATATAACCATCTTTAAAATAAATTTTACCAGGATTAACAAGATCCCTGGCATCGGTTAGCTTAACTGCCGAACGCAAATCTTCATAAGAAAGGTAAACAGGTTTGTTGGCTGTAAATTCTTCGGTGTACTCATCCATACACGCGTTAAAACTAATTAGTAGAAGGGTAATAGCCACTATATTTTTTAGAGTCTTCATTTGCTTTGGTTTTTTGTGTTAAAAGATGAGTCCGATTTTAATACTTAAACGATTGTAGTCGATATCGAGCGAGTAATCGTTTTCTCCATTGTAATTAAGGCGATGAAACTGGTATCCTACAGCAAAGTTCACTCCAAGGCCACTGGCAACCATTTGTTGATATCCGATCCCCGGATTAATCAGAAATCCCCCTTTCGTATCGTACCCTTCCTGAACAAACTCTCCCGGCCAGTAAGAACTGGACCAAACCGGATAAACATCGTAATAAATGGCATTTGACTCTTCCAACGGAAGCTGGTACCCCGCTTTTAGAAATAAATATGGAGTAGAATTACTCTCCTTCATTTTATATTCAAAATTGGCGAAAACCGGCAAATAAGATTCATTAAAGAACTCAATTCCCAAACCTAATCCCACCGACATTTTAGTATCTAATCGGTAATTGGCAGAAGCTGTAATGCTAAACGGTGCCGATTGGCTATTTTCTGCATTGCCGGCCAAAACGCCCAACTCGGTTCGGAAGAAAAATTTCGAATCAGCAAAATTCATATCTGTCTCGTTTGGAAGATGGGAACGTTTGGAAGATATGTTGTCAATTTCACCGGAATCAAAAATCCAGATATTCCCTGAAGATTCGACACGTACCTTTTGTTTATTTTCCAGGTAACTGTATTTGCCCTTAATTATTGAACCGTTTTTTAAGTAGACATAACCTTTTTCGTGCTGGGCAAAAACGGGAAAAGCCAGAACTGCGGCCAGTAATAACAAACAGAGTTTTTTCATTGTAGTTGAATCATTTAGTTTTGTATATGCGCTTTATTTGGTTTTATAATGTTTATTGGTAGATGTAGAATATTGGAAAAAGGTTGCGCTGGAATTTAAAATACATCAAATCTGTATTTAACATTATATACTGCTTGGCTCTAAACTCAGAATCTTTTATTTATCTGCCTCCATGAATTCAGATATTTTGCTTTTAGCGACATTTGCTATTAACAAACCAGTCAAAACCCCGTTAACTTTCTCATACTAAAACAATAACCCATTCCATTTTTCAAGAATAAATGGTTACTTTTTTTCAACTTTTAGTATATATATATGGTTGGACGCTGATAATGTAACTTTCTTGACATTTTTAAAATCGCCGATGGTGAAAGTGTTTTGTTCTGATTTTAAACTGAGTTGTATGAAAACATTTGCAAAATTAGTACATGAAACATACGTATCGTATCTACCCACCGCCTTTCCTGCACATTATTACGGTATGCCAAATGGCAAGATATATGTAGTTTTTTCTCGTTTTTACAAAACCGATTATGGCAAAACCGGGTTGGAATTTGTATTTGCAGAACATAAAGATTTTATGTTTGACTACGAAACCGAAACTATATTCCCCTCCAGTAATACCAATAAACAAACATCTGTTTTTGCAGAGCAGGTAGACCATCCGCATTGCAGGTATAATATTTTCTCGGTAAGCAGGGAACTTAATTCTTATGGCGAAGCACGCCTGTTTCTTAATCATGAAGCACTAAAAATGAGAAATTTGGTATCTTAACGAAAATGAATCGACTCTTACTCCTCCAAACACCTAGATATAATTCAGTAAATCAGAACATTACTTTCAGCAATAATTCTATCCATTCTGCTATACATTTATATAGTTTTGAAGTGTGTTTTTAGAAGCATAGGGAAGGGAACGAAAATGCAAGTTGAGAATACTTGTCGACGGGCAAGTAAGGGGATTTCAAAATCGGATAATTACATAAAGATAAAACGACAATGTAATGCTTTAACTTAGGAAGGAGATTACAAGAGAAGATTACATCGTTGCTATAAAACAAACAATGTCAGGGAAAATGAAAAGAGTTTCGGTTAATATAAAAAAAGAAATTGCGTTTATGGATATGGTAGACACAGCGTTCATAAACAATCAAGGCAATGCTGTATCCATATATAGAGATAATGAAATGATCGGAGAAATTCTATTTGTTGAATTATTTGAGGCTGTTAGCTTAAAAGATTTGTTTTCACAAAGAATTTTTAGCCGTAATTAAAAATAATTAGGAAATAAAAAATCTGTATTTATCTGTATTCTTTGTGGTGTATTTTCCCACATATTTCACAGATAAACACAGATATATGTTATTTTAAAACTAAAGTGTTACTCCGGTTTTAAATATGGCTATTTCTTTAAAGCCACTTTTTTCGTGGTTTAACTGTTTACCTCCCGCCACATCAATAATAAACTCAATAAACTCTTCGAGC
Source organism: uncultured Draconibacterium sp. (assembly GCA_947492175.1). Lineage (GTDB taxonomy): Bacteria > Bacteroidota > Bacteroidia > Bacteroidales > Prolixibacteraceae > Draconibacterium. The sequence continues at coordinate 114,568 of CANLMQ010000017.1, forward strand.
AGCTCTTCCATTGTTTTACCTTCGAGCAGAGCTCCGGCATTAAAATCAATCCAGTTTTTCTTTTTGTTGAACAAATCCGAGTTGGTCGAAATTTTCATGGTAGGAACAAAACTGCCGAATGGCGTACCACGTCCCGTTGTAAACAGCACCATCTGGCAGCCACTAAATCCCAGTGCCGATGCCGCCACCAAATCGTTTCCGGGAGAAGAGAGCAGGTTCAATCCTTTCTTTTTAATGGGTTCAGCGTAACGCAATACATCAACAACTGTTGCCACTCCCCCTTTTTGCGTACATCCCAGCGATTTATCTTCGAGTGTTGAAATACCTCCTTTTTTATTTCCCGGTGAAGGATTTTCATAAACCGGCAGGTTGTGTTGTAAATAGTAGTCCTTAAAATCGTTGATCAGGCTAACCGTTTTATCGAACACCTCTTTGCTTTCGGCACGTTCCATCAACAAGGTTTCGGCGCCAAACATTTCGGGAACTTCGGTAAGGATAGTAGTACCGCCCTGTGCCACCAGAAAATCGGAAAATACACCCACCAGCGGATTGGCTGTAATACCTGAAAAACCATCGGAGCCACCACATTTTAAGCCGATATTCAGCTCTGATACAGGCATCGGCTCCCGTTGGTCGTTACGCATAACCTCGTAAATCTCTTTTATAATATCCAGGCCGGTTTCTATTTCATCTTCCACGTCCTGTGCTACCAAAAAGCGTACACGGGTTTCATCAAAATCACCAATAAAGGTTTTTAACTGGTCAACCTGGTTGTTTTCGCACCCGAGTCCCAATACCAGAACACCACCTGCGTTGGGATGATTAATAACATCAGCCAATGCTTTTTGGGTATTAACATGATCGTCGCCCAACTGCGAGCAGCCATAACTGTGTTTAAACACTTCAACTGCGTCAATATTTTCGGGATTCACCTCAGACTTAAACAAATCGATTATTTGTTGTGCCTGCCCGTTTACACAGCCAACGGTTGGAACAATCCAAAGTTCGTTTCGGATTCCCACTTTACCACTGGCCCGCCTGTATCCCTGGAAAGTCAGATCGCGTTTTCCGTGGGTCAATTCGTTCAGCTTTTGATTAAACGAATAATTGATGGTTCCCAAAAGGTTGGTTTTTATGTTTTGAACGTGAATGTGTTCGCCAGCTGAAATTGCAGCCGTAGCATGCCCGATGGGCGCACCATATTTTACGATGTTTTCGTTTTCGCCAATAGAAACCAAGGCTATTTTATGCCCTTTCGGAACATCGTTTACAATCTTCAGTTCCGCCCTGTCGACAGAAATTGTTTCGCCTGCCGAAAAATCTTTTAAGGCGATAACCACATTATCGGCCGGATTTATTTTTATAAAGTCTGCCATCGTTTGTGTTTCTGATGTTCCTGATTAGTTACTCATTTTATCAATAGTAATCTGCATAAGCGGATTGTCATCGCAAAGCACTGCCTTAACCGCTTTTTTCATTCCCACCTGTGTAATTAAAAACAGGTAATGACTTACGGTAATGGTAAGATTTGGAATATCATTTAAGTTTTGTTTCCATACCTTATCAAGGCTTAACACTTTTTCGCATAGCTGATAAACAGATATCGGGCGTCCGTCGCATTCGGCCCATGCTTCTTTGTAAAAATCCTTTATCCATTCATCATCCTGAACGCTGTATTCCACACCGTTTGCTTCTCCTTTAAAATAGGCAATCATAGCTGCCAACGAAAATACCAGTTTTTGCGGTAACATGTTGTGTTTTTCGTTAAAGTTAAGCAACGACGGCAAGTTGCGCGTTTCCCATTTCGACATGGCGTTTAACGCAATACTTTGCCACTGGTGACGAATAAACGGATTGGCAAAACGTTCAAGAATTTTGTTGGCAAATTTCTTTAGCTCTTTTTCGGTACCATCGAGTACGGTTAATACTTCGTCGTACACCAGCTCCTTCATAAAATTACCCACCTCAAGGTTTTCGTAGGCCTCGCGTACCGTTTCAATTCCGCTAAGATAACTTACGGCGTAACTTCCGGTATGACATCCGTTCAGCACCTGTACTTTTTGTTCCCTGAAACGTTTCATGTCTTTTACAAATTTCACTTCAAGCCCGGCTTTTTCGGCCGGAAACTCTTCTTTCACCCAATCGGGGGCTTCAATTACCCATAAATGGAAATATTCTCCTACCACAACCAGGTTATCTTCGTATCCGAGCTGTTCCTGAATTTCGTTAATTTCGTCGCGAGGAAATCCCGGAACAATCCTGTCGACAAGGGTGCTGCAAAAACAACAGGCCTCGTTTACCCAATTGATAAATCCTTCCTCAAGCTGCCATTCTTCAGCATGCTGAAGTACATACTTTTTCAACATATCGCCATTACGGTCGATTAGCTCGCAGGCAAAAAAGATCAGTCCTTTTGATTTATCGCCATCGAATGCTTTGTAACGTGTGTAAAGCAAAGCAGCCACTTTGCCCGGGAAAGAGTTTTGCGGTTGCATATCAAGCGAATCGGTTTCGTCCCAGCTAATTCCTGCTTCGGTAGTATTTGAAAAAACAAAACGCAGGTCGGGATTCACAATCGTTTCCATGTACGACTCAAACTCGCTGTACGGATTAATGCCTTTATTTATGCAATCTACCAACGAGAATTCGGTAACCGGTTTCCCGTCTTTAATCCCTTTTAGGTAAACGTGAAACAGCCCGTCCTGATCGTTTAACATATCTATCATACCATTGGGAAGGGGTTGTACCACATCGACACCGGCATTAAACCCGATCTCTTTATTCATTCGGGTTACAATCCAGTCGGTAAAAGCACGTAAAAAATTTCCTTCTCCAAACTGCAGTATCCGGGTTGGGTAACTTACAGCATCCGTTGCATTTGTTCGATTCAGTTTCAACATAATAGTCCGAAGTTTATTTGTTGCTCTTACAAAAAAGAGCACCGTTTAATTTTATTTATACCAATAATTTGAGCCGGCAAATATATAGTTTAAAACTTCCGTTTGCGTTAACGGTATTTTAATCATCGAAGTATCAGCGTACGAAAAAGAAACAATTATTTGTATTAAACACAGTTTTTCAGCGGGTTACATTTTCTGTTTTAACAGATAAAAAAGAAAAATTATTTTCTGCCGGGTTAAGCCAATGTTAACTGACATGCAGTAAGTTATGCGATTTGTCAATTCTCCCGTGTACCCACACGGTTTTTCCGCTTCTATCGGGAAAAGAATGAGACGTTAAAGTTCCAATATATTGAAGGTTTAGATCAACATGCAATTTTATGGCAGGCACAAATGAGGAAGCTAACTCTGTGAGAGATAAAGCTAAGTTGAAGTGACAATTGGCTGGCTAAAAACAAGAAAATTCTAACTTAAAATGAGAACAGGCTAACAAAAATCGAGAATTTTTTCACTTAAAACGAGAACGAGCTGGCAAAAAGTGAGAACAGGCTCGTTTAAAACGAGGAAAAGCTAACAAAAAGCTCAAACGGGCTGGCTTTTAATCCCATTAGTTAAGCTCAGAGCCAGCTTAGTGGAGCAAAATACCCCGATATTTTGAGCTCTGAGCTCAAATAACCGGGTAATTTGCTCAAAATGTTGAGCAAAAAGCAAGAATAGTTAAGAAAAAAGCCGGGAAACCGAAGCTCGGAGCTAAATAAACCGGAGTCCGGAGCTAAAACAGGCTGGCAATTTGCCCGGATGGTTGAGCAAAAAATACAAAGGGGCTGGTAAAAAACCGGGATTACGAGGCTTTACGCTCAAATTACGGCAAATACAAACACAGTTACGGTTTAAAACGGAATTATGTTTATATTTAAAGCACTAAAAACCAAAACCGTTGAATATACACCCGAAAATAAAGCCCAAACAAAACAACTTAAAAAACGATTGGATGAACTACTTGAATAAAAACTACATTTACACTCCCATATAAGGGGAATAAAACAATAACCAATAGAGATATAAACGAATGTTTAGGGTTCCACAACCGTTATGGGCAAGTGTGAAAAAGCAACCATTTTTAAAATTTAACATCTTATTATCAGACAGATGTAAAACTTAAAAATTGCACAATGAAAACGATTAATACACTAACAATTTGTCTTAGCTCTTTAATACTGCTAAGCGTTTTAACTTCTTGTGAGGACAAAGACGAACCAAATTATGAATCTTTTTTAATCCAAGTTGACAGTATTCAGGTTTCCGACAATATCACAATTAACGAATCTTTTGATATTAGACTTTATGGAACGATTGGAACCAATGGGTGCTACCAATTTTCGCAATTTGAGACAGAAAAACAAGGGAATAATATAGTAATTAAAGCGTGGGGCAAATTTGACAAAAACTCAAATATTTGTCCGACAGTAATGGTGTACCTTGACAATGAAAAATTAAGTTATCAATTCGATGAGAAAGGAACTTATACAATTAAGGTAATACAACCAGACAATGATTTTTTAGAGAAGCAAATCTCAGTTGAATAAAAAATGAAACACCAGCCCATAACAAAGTACATATTGCATAGCGGGGTTTGGCGGTGTGCCAACTGCGGCTCTCGCATCATGTACAAACCGTTAACAAAACTAAATAAAAATCACCCCCCACCGATTATCATTATTACAAACCGTAAACATGTGTATATTGCGAAACATTTTAGAGTCAACCCTGTTGTTATTTACAATCAGTTGAGTGAGTTAAGAGCGAATGAGAGCGAGTATAGTTTTATTGATTCCCCTGTTATTATTTATGTTTCTGGTAGATTTTTATACCTACCGTGGCATAAAACCACTGCTTGCTAAAATAAAATACCGATTGGCAAAACATTCTTTAACCGTTTTGTTTTGGGGAATTTCAGTCGTTATTTTTGCAGCTTTTATCTTATTCTTTTTTGGAATCAAACATGTAAAACAATCGGAAGCCTACATTTTTGCAAGCTACCTGGTAGCAGGTTTTGCGCTGTTTTATATCCCCAAATTTGTATTTATACTTTTCGTCTTAATCAGGGACATTGAGGTGGCGATGGTAAAAACCATTAAATGGTTTAAAGAGAGAAGAAAAAAGAGTGTACCACAATTCAATTCGAAGAGAAAAATGGAGAGATCCGAATTTTTGTATCAGATGGGATTGTTTCTGGCAGCAATTCCGTTTGCATCGATCCTGTACGGGGTAACCCGCGGAAAATTCAATTACAGAATTATGCGTGAACGAATCCGTTTCGATCACCTGCCAAAATCGTTTAAAGGATTAAAAATTGTTCAGATATCCGACATGCATCTGGGTAGCTTTAATAAAAAGTTCGACCAGATAGCCAAGGCTGTTGAACTTATAAATGAACAAGAACCCGACCTGATACTTTTTACCGGCGATTTAGTGAATAACTTTGCCGAAGAAACAGATGGCTGGGCTCCGGTGCTTGATAAAATGAAAGCCAAAATCGGGAAATATTCGGTTTTGGGCAATCACGATTATGGAGACTATTCTGAGTGGAAGTCAGCGGCCGAAAAAGAAAAAAACCTGGAAGCCATTAAAAAATTCCATAAAAAAATGGGCTTCCGTTTGTTGTTAAACGAATCGGAAACATTCGGCATTAACGGAGAAGAAATTGCCCTGGTAGGCGTTGAAAACTGGGGGAAACCACCGTTTCCGCAACACGGCGATTTGAAAAAAGCCTGCGCCAATACCAATCAGCAGCCCTTCAGAATACTGATGAGTCACGATCCTTCGCACTGGGATGCCGAGGTACTTACATCTACCACCATTGATCTTACTTTTGCCGGACATACACACGGTATGCAGTTTGGTATTGAACGTGCCGGGATAAAATGGAGCCCCATACAATACAAGTATCCGCGTTGGGGCGGACTATACCGCGAAGGAGACCAATATTTATACGTAAACCGTGGGTTTGGCTATATCGGATTTCCTGGCAGAATTGGTATGCCTCCCGAAATTACAGTGGTAGAACTGGTTTAAAAGAAGCTTATATCAAACAATATTAAAAAGTTCCTGTTAATCTGTTTTACACCTTATTAGAGCTTTGTTAAAACAGTAATGAATCATGCCTGCAATTCTGAATAAGAAAGAGCAAATGGAATACCGGCGTTTTGGGAAAACCGAAAAAAACCTGAGTACTGTAACTTTGGGAGGAATGCGTTTTAAACACGGTCAGGAGTCGCCCAGAGATAAAATTCCACAGGAAACACTGGAGCACTGTTTAAATGCGGTGCAGATGGCATTCGATGCCGGAATCAATCACATTGAAACCGCATGGGGCTACGGAAAAAGCGAAACGGTTTATGGTAAAGTTTTAAATGAAGAACTTGCGGTACCACGCGCTTCTTATCATTTAATGACCAAAGGCAATGCACTCACTGCTGCCGACATGTACAAAATGGTGGAAAACCAGCTTCGTTTATTACAAACCGATTACCTCGATTTTTATGGTTGGCATGGCATAAACAATGAGGATCTGTTGGTACAAAGCTGCAAAACAGGTGGCCCGGTTGAAGCCCTTCATAAGTTAAAAGAACAGGGAGTAATTAAACACGTGGGTTTTAGTACTCATGCACCGCTCGAAACCATTGTTAATACAATTGAAACCGGCCTTTTTGAGTTTGTAAACCTGCATTACTATTATTTCGACCAGCATAATTTACCAGCAGTAAAAGCCGCGCAAAAAAAAGACATGGGTGTTTTTATTATCTCGCCCAACGACAAGGGAGGTCAGCTTTTTAAAGCACCCGAAAAGGTGCGAAACGCAACGGCACCATTTACTCCTATTCAGTGGAATGCCCGCTTTTGTTTGCAAAACTCTGCCATACATACTTTGTCGTTTGGAATTACCGAACCCGAACATTTTGAAGAAATGAAAGGTATTTTTACTTCAAAAGATTTGAGCCGCGAAAGGGTTAATGCGATTAAACAAAAACTGGATAGTTTTATAAACGACGATCCTTATGCAAACTACGACGGATACGAAATGCAAAATGATCCGTCGGGCATAAACATTCCCCAGTTATTACGTTTACGAAAGCTTTGGAAATGCTATAACATGAAAGATTATGCCCGGTACCGCTACAAAATTTTTGAGCAAAAAGGACACTGGTTCCCGGGAGTTTATGCTTTTGATTCGAACATCGCAAAAATCGATTCAACAAAAATACCAAAGGAAATCCCTTTGAAAAAAATGCTGGCCGAGGCTCATAAAGAATTCTATGTGCCTGAATTTAAATTGGTAAAAAAATAATATCTTTCTGAAATTATATACCAATCCAAAAACCAACTATTATGACTTCAAAAAAATCACTTTTCGGAATCGTATTTCTGGTTGTATTTCTTTGTTCGCTCACACTGACCGCCCGCGATTATTACCAGATTAAAGTTTATACCATAAAAGACCACGCGCAGGAAACAAGTATTGATAAATACCTGGAAGATGCGTACCTGCCTGCTTTGCACAAGGCCGGGATTAAAAAGGTAGGTGTTTTTAAACCCATTACCGATAATCCGGCTGCTGGCACAAAAATATTTGTTTTTATTCCGTTAAAAGAGCTGAACCAGATTGAGCAATTGGAGGAAAAACTGCAAAAGGATAAAAGTTATCAGGCTGCCGGAGCGGAATATATTAATGCGAAACACGATAATCCGCCCTACGAACGAATTGAATCGATATTGTTAAAAGCCTTTGCCGATATGCCTGAGTTTTTTGTTCCCAAATACGATACGCCAAAATCAGAACAAATATTTGAATTAAGAAGTTACCAGGGAGCCACCGAAAAAATCTGGCGCAAAAAAGTAGAAATGTTTAACGAAGGTGGCGAAATTGATATTTTCAGAAAAGTAGGCTCAAACGCTGTTTTTTATGGCGAAGTACTTTCCGGATCGGCCATGCCTAACCTTATGTATATGACCTCTTATTCCGATATGGAATCAAACAAAGCCCACTGGGATGCATTTCGCCAACACCCTGACTGGCTAATTCTTAAAGAAAAAGAAGAATACAAAAATACCGTTTCGCACATTGATAAATGGCTGTGTCACCCAACCGAATATTCCGATATATAATCACTAATGTTGCCGTTAAATGTTTCTGTCAGCTTTGCTTTTTTGTTAAAGAATTTCAATTTCGTCTGCAACCTTACCTGTGCATTTGTTGTTATTTGAAATAATTCTACTTTTGCAACATGTTATATCATAAAACATTTCTACATAAAACATCTGACACCTGGGTTGTATTTATACACGGCGCAGGCGGTAGCAATGTTGTATGGTTTAAACAACTTCGCGATTTCAAAAAACATTACAATGTTCTTTTAGTGGATTTACGCGGCCACGGAAAATCGAAAAAAGAATATACCAAGGAAGAAATTTACAAGTTCGATGAGATAGCTCTTGATGTTATCCACACCATGGATCATCTTCAGATCAGGAAAGCACATTTTGTTGGAATTTCGCTGGGTTGTATTGTAATACGTGCCATGGACAAGCTTGCTCCGGGGCGTGCCGAATCGATAATACTTGGAGGTGCAGTTATTCAGTTTAATGCAAGAATGAAGGCCCTGGTTGCAACAGCAAAATTATTGCAAACCATTCTTCCGTACATGTGGCTGTATAAAATAAATGCATGGATTCTGATTCCTTACAAAAAAGACGTGGCCTCCAGAAATTTATTTGTCAGGGAAGCCATTCGGTTAGGCGAACGTGAGTTTAAAAAGTGGTTGCGCATGTCAACCGAAATAAAAGACAGTCTGCAGGAATTCTTAAAACAAGAGGCATCGGCTCCTGTACTTTACCTGATGGGAGATCGCGACCATATGTTTTTACCCATGGTATCGAACCTGGTAAAAAAACATTTTAACTCGAAACTGGAAGTGATCGACAACAGTGGCCATGTATGTAATATCGATCAACCCGAAGCTTTTAACGAACGTTGTATTCAGTTTATTAAGAGCATTTCAGGTTAGCCATTTTTCCCTCCCCAAAAAATAAATTTACCTTTTTACAAATTTTATGCGCAAGTTTTAAATCTGTTGCGTGTCTTATCTTCAACTTCCCCCTTTATTAATTAATATAAGTAAGTTTTCTTACTGTTATTCGGTTGTGTGATTAAACTGTCGTTGGCGGTTTAAACTCGTTTGGGTATGATTTTAAAATAAAAACAGTTTACATATATGAAGTATTTACTAACCACTTTATTTTTTGTTTCTGTCCTTTTAGCAGGACAAAAGGTAGAGGCGTGCGAAATTGAATTTACCATTTTAGGAGACGAAAGTAAAAAGAGTTTTAAGGCAGGCGACGAGATCATTGTAAAGGTAGATGTTGTTTTTACGCATCGCGTATGCCCCGAGGGAATTGAAAATACGAAATTCAAATACGAAGGAGTAAAAATTTTGGGAGCTACCAAATGGAAAGAAACTTCCAACGGGAAATTCGAACGCAAACTAAAACTTCAGGTATTGGAAGGCGACGAAAAAGAAATGATTTTAGAGGCCATACGAAAATGTGATAAAGAAGGAGGATACGCCAAGTTAAATATAAAAAGAGCCAACATTGCCTAAATGAAACTGACGAAAAACAATATAATCCGCCTACTCTTTCTCTCTGTTTTTTCCGTGCTGCTAAATTTGGGAGTTCAAACTACTGCCTTTGCCGGCACTCAAAATGATGATGTTTTTGAGGAATTTACTGACGATTATAAACCGGGAGAAAAAAATAGTTGTTCAAACTGTTCGGTTGCTCACAATTGCGAAACAGGAAGTGGTACCTCGGCCCCACCCTGGTTAAAATATGTTTTTTGGTTTTTGATTTTGGCGGGCGGTGCAATCTACTTCACAAAAAAGTTTAACTGGAAAATTGCAGCCTTACTTTTGGCTTTGATTGCGCTCGCATTTATTCCTAAAAAAGAGGCTTGCACCGGCAATGAATGTTGCACTTCAAAAACACTGGTTGCAGAAGCCAAAATCCCACCTGCGGAAACAAGCGATGAATTCCAACCATTGGAGGAAACAGGTAACAACGATGAATTTGAAGAATTTTCAGCACCCGGTGAGTTGGATGAATTTAGTGATTCCGGAAACGAATTTGAAGAATTTTCGGAAATTTCAACAAATGCGGAAGAACAAACATCAACTTCAATTTGGAGCAACCGCAACTTTACGCTCTCTGTTCTGGTGCTTACGTTAACTTTGATTGCAGGAATACTGGTTCGAAATAAAACCACACGTAAGCTCAGGATATTTATGCTGCTGGGCACCATGGTTTACCTTGGTTTTATCAATGGTGCCTGTCCCTGCATGATTTCAAGCTTTCAGAATGTGGTGCTTTATCTAATTGGAGTTGAAGTAAAACCTGTTTTATTGTTGTGGTTTTTAGGTCTGATTCCACTTACCTACTTTTTTGGAAAAGTGTGGTGTGGCTGGGTATGCCATTTGGGCGCTTTGCAGGAGTTTATCTTTCGGCCAGGCTTGTTAAATGTGCTTCAAAACCGAAAATCTCAGGTAGTTTTAAAATGGATTCGCCTCGCAACATTAGTCATGCTTGTTGCGCAAATTATAATTACACGAAGCAATATTTTTATTCATTACGATCCATTCAAAGTAGCCTACAACTTATTTTCTGCAAATACCTTGGGCTATGTTTTAGTTGCTGTAATGTTGGTTTCATCGATTTTGATTTACCGCCCTTTTTGCCGTGCGTTTTGCCCGGTTGGTTTAATTCTTGGCTGGATTACGCACATTCCGGGAGCCTCAAAACTCGGTAAAACCAGTAGCTGCATTGACTGTAAAACCTGCAGCAATTCGTGCAAATACAACGCAATGGTGTATGAAAACAAAAAAAGTTTACTCGATAATGAAGACTGCATTCTATGTGGCGATTGCATCGACAGTTGCAAATTTTCTTCTCTCGAAATTAAAGGAATAGCAAAATGACAAAATCACTTCTTACCATATTCGTACTATTAAATGCTTTTATAGTTCGGGCACAATGGGAATGCCCCAGCAAACTGGCAGCGCATCTCGATCCCGCCTTTGGAAGTCCGGTTTTAATCGGCTTCGAAACAGAACTCTCATCCGGTATCCTGGATGGAAATTCGATTAATACAGCAATGGGATTTTTAGGGATGGATTTTTCTACCCAAAATCACTCTCTCTATTTTGAAGGCGGAGTGAAAGCATGGTGGAAATACGATTTCGAAAAAGACATACTCTTTGACCAGTACCGTTTGGGGCTTCGCGAAATGTTTTACCAGTACCGGGGAGAACTAAGTAATTTTACATTTGGATTACAAACTTCTACTTTCGACGACCATTACCTTTTGAATGAACGTGTGGCGGGAGCCAGTTACAAATTAGATATGGGCCGCTGGAAATTTAATGCTTATGGAGGAACGGTTACCAAAGACTTTGCCCGAAACGGGATTTTCTGTACCACCGGATTTATTTACGACCTGCCAACAGGACAGGAACAAGTACTTTTAGGCAATCGTTTGGGCGATAAAAATCTGGGAGGATTTACATTAACTTTCTTCCCCGGAAAAGACAAAAAAAGCAAAAAACAAGCAACTCCAGCAAAAGCAGATGAGTTTGAGACTTTTGAAGAGGATGAGTTTACGGATGCTGCAGACGAATTTGATTCAGTTGAAGAAGATGAGTTTAGTTCCTTCGAAATGAGTCCGAAACAAAATAAGAAAGTCAGGTCTTCATCAGGTTTTGGAATTGAAAAAGCCGGTTTTGCTGCCTATTCTGAATTTGGCGACTGGATCGACAATACCTTCTATCTGACAGGGCTTTTTGCATCGGTAAAACTACCCGGCGATATTTATTTTAATCCTGAGGCACTTTTTCAGGCTGAAGCATCCAATAAGGGAATTATATACCTGGCGAAACTGGAAAAATCTGTCACTCTAAAAAGCGGGAACCGTTTGTCGTTTGCAGGTGCTTACTACGGATTTTCTGAAATTGATAAAAATGCTATGGTACTTAACTCGTACAGTAACATTCTTGCAGGTGAAGTTCTTCGCTTGGATGCGGCCAATATGCCTTTCTACCTGCTAAATGCAAAACTGAATTTCCCTTCAGCAAAGTTCCATTTAAAACTGCAGAATGCCGGTCAACTTCACTCAGGAAATCTGAATGAATGGGATATTGAAATTGGAAAGAAATTCAAAGAGAGGCTACACCTTAATGTAAAAGCAGGAATAATAGATGGTGGTGATCTGGATGAAAAAGCATTTTTAGGCCGCCTGGTAGCAAGGTTTTATTTTTAAGAAGACAAAAATGGAGAAGAACAATAAAAACCACAAACGTAGGGCATTCCTTCAGAATGGATTAAAAGTTATTGGAGGCAGTGTATTATTAGGACCATTACTAAACTCCTGTTCCGACGGCTTTTACAATACGCTTACCATTGACGAAGCTCTTTGTATTGGGTGCAAAGATTGTGACGATGTATGCAATTACAATGCAATCGTAATTAATGGAGTGTCTAACTACGCCATTGATGAAACCGACTGTACGCTGTGCAATTGGTGCGTTGATGTTTGCGAAGATAAAGCTATACTGATGCCTGCCAAAAACTATAAAATAATTTCCACCAAATGTACGGGTTGCAATGACTGTATTCCTTCGTGCGATTACGGTGCGCTTAAAATTGCATCAAACCAATTTGCAATTAAACCGGGGTGTGTTGGTTGTGGCGACTGTGTAACAGCGTGCGAGAAGGAAGGAAAAGCTATTTTCTATGTGGTTAGTGACTATTCAGTAAAACGCGGCAGATGCCATGGCTGTGTTCAAAAATGTTCAAACGCCTGTAATTACGGAGCAATTTCTTCAAAAGAAGGAAGAGCTTACATCGACACCGCAAAATGTACAAAATGCGGAGATTGTTTAAAGGCATGCGGGTACGGAGCAATAAAAAATGCCTACGTAATAATCGATCAGAACAAATGTACCCATTGCGGAGAGTGCTACGATGTGTGTACATATGAGCAGATCGAAAAATCGGGCAGTCCGGACCTGGATCAATCGTACATTGAAAAGTCGGAATGTACCAACTGTGGTAAATGTATTTCGGCATGTCCTGAAGAAGCAATTTATGTTGAACAGTCGGGAGATTACACTCCTGAAATAGATAACGGACAATGCTCGGCTTGCGGCAAATGTTTTGATGTATGTACCGTACAAAAAGCCATTGACAGAACTGTTGCAACAGCATCAATCATCCAAACCAATTGTTTGAAATGCAACAAATGTTTTGATGTTTGCAATTACCATGCAGTGCGGATGGAATAAAAGGCTAAAAGTTTAGGATCAATACCAATTTTATTTCAATATGAGACTTAAATAATTTTAGAATATTGGTAGTACAGCTCGAAACAGGTTCTTTAATGCATGATAAGAATTGAAACAGCTGTGTTCGCACAAAACTCCCTAAACATCACGACATAACAAATGTCTTTCCCGATCCGTTCCCCCGGCTAATGCCACTTTCCCCCCGTTTTAAAAGAACGTGCCCCTTGGGGCAAGGCTTGCGCCCCAATCTTTTTGTTTTGCGCCCCATGGGGACAGAAACACGAAAACCGGGGCATGTACTTCGCCCCCAGGGGATGCTTTTGCGAAAACTGGGGCGCCATTTGTGCCCCTTGGGGATTGTGTTGCGAAATAAGGGGCAGATGTCGTGCCCCCGGGGGCATAGCTTGCCAAAGCCGGGGATTATCTTGTCTAGTCCTAAAATAGGTTTACACAATAAGTCAACTTATGTCAGGATTTAAGATTTATAATGAAAGCTTCAAGCG
>CANLMQ010000018.1 GCA_947492175.1 uncultured Draconibacterium sp.
GTCACCTTTAAGATACAAATCTTAAAGGGACAATAAAAACAAAGGCTGTCCAATTTTACTTTTTGGACAGCCTCTTTAATATATGCTAGTTAAAAACTAAGCTTGCGCTGTTGGCCCCCCAAAATTCATCGGAGGCATCATTGGGTCCGACCCCGGTTTTACGTTTTTAATTGGTCCGTGAATTGCTTCGTACTTTTGTACATTATCCTGCAGAGCCATTAATAAACGTTTGGCATGTTCCGGTGTAAGAATAACTCTCGACTTTACATTCGCTTTTGGAATTCCAGGCATAATCCGGACAAAATCAACCACAAATTCTGAACTTGAATGTGTAATTACAGCCAGGTTCGAATAAGTCCCCTGAGCCACTTCCTCACTCAATTCAATATTTATTTGTTGTGGTTTTTGCTTTTTGTCTTCCATAATTAATTCTATTATTAATCGTTATGCGAATGTCTTGCATCTACCAACCTGTCGTATTCTGATTTCGAACCTACAACAAGGTTTTTGTATTCTTTTAAACCTGTACCAGCCGGAATAAGGTGACCACAGATTACATTCTCTTTCAGTCCGTCAAGGAAATCTACCTTACCGTTAATAGCGGCTTCGTTAAGTACTTTTGTCGTTTCCTGGAACGATGCTGCTGATAACCAGCTTCGTGTTTGCAGGGCAGCTCTTGTAATACCCTGAAGCACCTGGCTTGATGTTGCAGGAATTGCATCCCTCGCATCTATCAGTTCTTTATCACGTCTTCTCAACTGTGAGTTTTCGTCTCTTAACCTTCTGGCTGAAATAATCTGACCTGCTTTTAGCTCTGATGCATCTCCCGGATCTACCACAACTTTTTTAGCATAAATCCAATCATTTTCTGAAGAGAATTCGTTTTTATCAACGATCTGTTTTTCAAGGAAACGTGTATCTCCCGGATCAACAATTTCTACTTTACGCATCATCTGACGGATGATAATCTCAAAGTGTTTATCGTTAATTTTTACACCCTGCATACGGTAAACGTCCTGAACTTCATTCAAGATGTACTCTTGAACGGCAGTAGGTCCTTTAATAGCAAGAATGTCGGAAGGAGTAGTAGCTCCATCAGAAAGAGAAGTACCTGCCCTGATATAATCGTTTTCCTGAACCAGAATCTGACGTGAAAGTGGTACCAGGTATTTCTTAACGTCACCATTTTTGGTAGTTACGATAATTTCGCGGTTACCACGTTTGATTTTACCCAAAGAAACTTCACCATCAACCTCAGAAACAACAGCCGGATTAGATGGGTTACGTGCTTCGAACAACTCAGTTACACGTGGAAGACCACCGGTGATATCGCCTGCTTTACCTGCAGCACGTGGAATTTTAACCAAAATAGTACCTGAACTAACTGTCTGGCCATCTTCAACAGAAATGTGTCCACCAACCGGAAGGTTGTACGAACGGATCATACTGCCGTCTTTGTCCATGATCTTCAGTGTAGGGTTCTTTGTTTTATCCCTGGTTTCGATAATTACACGCTCACTATAACCGGTCTGTTCATCCGATTCTTCGCGATAAGTAATACCGTCAATCAAATTCTCGAATTCAACTTTACCGTCGAATTCAGTAATAATAACACCGTTAAATGGATCCCATTCACAAACTAATGTTCCTTTTCTGATTTCAGCACCGTTTTTCACATACAATTTCGAACCGTATGGAAGCGGGTGAGTAGAAAGTGGAATATTTGTGTTTTTATCAATAATCTTTAATTCAGCCAAACGACTTACAACGATTTCAATTTCCTGACCGGCTTCGTCTGTTGTTGTAACCGAACGTAATTCTTCAATTTCAGTATAACCATCGTATTTCGACTCAACACGAGATTGCGCAGAAATGTTACCCGCGATACCCCCAACGTGGAAGGTACGCAGTGTAAGCTGTGTTCCCGGCTCTCCAATCGACTGAGCTGCAATAACTCCGGTTGCTTCACCTTTCTGAACCTTTTTACCAGTTGCCAGGTTACGTCCGTAACATTTGGCACAAATACCAATTTTCGATTCGCAGGTAAGTACCGAACGAATTTCAACCGATTCAATTGGCGAATCCTCAATTACTTTTGCAATAGCTTCAGTAATTTCGTCACCCGATTTAATAATCAGATTGCCATTTAACGGATGGTAAATATCGTGTACACAAGTACGCCCAATAATTCTTTCGTAAAGCGAAGCAACTACTTCCTCGTTGTTTTTAACATCGGTAGCAACTAAACCACGTAATGTTCCACAATCGTCTTCCGAAATAATAACATCCTGGGCAACATCAACCAAACGACGAGTCAAGTAACCCGCATCAGCTGTTTTAAGTGCGGTATCCGCCAAACCTTTACGAGCACCGTGAGTTGAAATAAAGTACTCAAGTACCGAAAGTCCTTCTTTAAAGTTCGCAAGAATTGGGTTTTCAATAATCTGAGAACCTGTAGAACCCGATTTTTGAGGTTTGGCCATCAGTCCCCTCATACCGCAAAGCTGACGAATCTGTTCCTTCGATCCCCTTGCCCCGGAGTCAAGCATCATATAAATTGAGTTGAATCCCTGGCGGTCGGTACTAATGGTATTCATTACCGACTGGGTTAGTTTTGCGTTGGCATGTGTCCAAATATCAATAACCTGGTTGTAACGTTCGTTATTGGTAATGAAACCCATGTTATAGTTGTTGATTACTTCTTCAACTTCCTGGTATCCCTGTCCTACAATATCGGTTTTATTTTCAGGAATAATAACATCGCCAAGGTTGAACGACAGACCTCCACGGTATGCCATTGTATAACCAAGGTTTTTAATATCATCGAGGAAGTTAACCGTAATGGCATTACCACTTGAGTTAAATACATCGGTAATAATTGTACGTAACGATTTTTTAGTCAGGATTTGATTAATGTAACCTGCCTGTTCCGGTACATATTCGTTAAATAATACCCTACCAACCGTTGTTTCAATAATATGTTTAAAGTATTCGCCATTTTCGTCAACGTCCTGTACTTTTACCTTTATAATGGCGTGCAGGTCGATGGCTTTTTCTTCGTAAGCAATTTTTACTTCCTCTGAAGAGTAGAAAATCATTCCTTCTCCACGCGAACCTTTACGTGGTTTGGTCATGTAGTACAGACCAAGAACCATATCCTGAGATGGTACCTGAATAGGCGCACCGTTTGCAGGGTTCAGCAGGTTGTGAGAAGCAAGCATTAACAACTGTGCTTCCAAAATAGCCGCATTTCCTAACGGAAGGTGAACAGCCATCTGGTCACCATCGAAGTCGGCGTTGAAACCTGTACAAACCAATGGGTGAAGCTGAATTGCTTTTCCTTCGATCAATACGGGCTGAAAAGCCTGGATTGAAAGTCTGTGCAATGTGGGCGCCCTGTTTAGCATAACAGGGTGTCCTTTTAATACGTTTTCAAGAATTTCCCAAACTACCGGGTCTTTTCTATCAACAATTTTTTTCGCCGATTTAACTGTTTTTACAATACCTCTTTCAATTAATTTACGAATTACAAAAGGTTTGTATAACTCAGCTGCCATATCTTTTGGAATACCGCATTCGTGAATCCTGAGTTTAGGTCCCACAACGATTACCGAACGTGCAGAATAGTCAACACGTTTACCCAAAAGGTTCTGACGGAAACGACCTTGCTTACCTTTCAAACTATCAGAAAGTGATTTTAAAGCACGGTTATTTTCAGTTTTAACAGCGTTTGCTTTTCTTGAATTATCGAATAACGAATCCACAGCTTCCTGCAGCATTCGTTTCTCATTTCTTAAGATAACCTCAGGAGCTTTAATCTCGATTAATCGTTTTAAACGGTTATTTCGAATAATTACTCTTCGGTAAAGGTCATTCAAATCTGAAGTTGCAAAACGGCCTCCATCAAGTGGCACCAACGGACGTAAATCCGGAGGGATAACAGGAACAACCCTTACGATCATCCATTCCGGACGGTTAAGGTTTTTACTTGCCCTGAATGCCTCAACAACCTGCAAACGTTTTAATGCTTCGTTTTTACGTTGTTGCGAAGTTTCTGTGTTTGCTTTATGCCTCAATGAAAACGATAAATCATCCAATTCCAGTCTTCCCAGAATATCGAAAAGAGCTTCTGCTCCCATCTTGGCGATAAATTTATTTGGATCGTCGTCATCAAGGAACTGGTTTTCCTTTGGAAGTGTATCAAGAATATCCAGGTATTCTTCTTCAGTTAAAAAGTCAAGATTTTTAACTCCGTCCATAGCTTTAACGCCGGCATTAATTACTACATAACGTTCGTAGTAAATAATCGTGTCGAGCTTTTTGGTTGGTAACCCAAGCAGGTAACCAATTTTATTTGGCAAAGATTTGAAATACCAAATGTGCGCAACCGGAACAACCAGAGAAATGTGTCCCATTCTCTCGCGACGTACTTTCTTCTCTGTAACTTCTACACCACAACGGTCGCAAACAATTCCTTTGTAACGGATTCGTTTGTATTTACCGCAATGGCATTCGTAGTCTTTTACAGGGCCAAAAATACGTTCACAGAATAAACCGTCGCGCTCTGGCTTATAAGTTCTGTAGTTAATTGTTTCTGGTTTCAATACTTCACCAAACGAACGTTCCAGAATTTCTTCAGGAGATGAAAGGCTGATTGAAACTTTTGCGAAACTACTTTTTGCTTTATTATCTTTTTTGAATGCCATAATTCAAATTAAATATCAATTAAACTAAACCTTACAATTATCCTACTCCATACGAACGCTAAGGCCCAAACCTCTAAGCTCGTGAAGCAGTACGTTTAGTGACTCCGGAATTCCTGGTTGTGGCATTGGCTCACCTTTTACAATCGATTCGTAGGCTTTTGCACGTCCCATTACGTCATCCGACTTAACGGTTAGAATTTCCTGCAGAATATGTGAAGCACCAAATGCCTCCAGTGCCCAAACTTCCATCTCTCCAAAACGCTGACCACCAAATTGCGCTTTACCACCTAATGGCTGCTGCGTAATTAACGAGTATGGTCCGATTGAACGGGCGTGCATCTTGTCTTCGACCATGTGCCCCAGTTTCAACATGTAAATGATACCTACTGTTGCAGGCTGATCGAATTTCTCACCTGTTTCACCGTTTGTTAAACGAGTTTCACCAAATCTTGGAATGCCGGCTTTATCTGTATATTCAGAAATCTCTTCAAGACTTGCACCATCAAAAATAGGTGTTGCAAATTTCAATCCGAGTTCTTTTCCTGCCCAACCCAATACAGTTTCGTAAATCTGTCCAAGGTTCATCCTCGAAGGTACACCCAGTGGGTTTAGTACAATATCAACTGGTGTTCCGTCATCTAAGAACGGCATATCTTCCTGACGAACAACACGTGAAACAATACCTTTGTTACCGTGACGACCCGCCATTTTATCACCAATCTGTAGTTTACGTTTTTTAGCAATATAAATTTTAGCTAACTGGATAATTCCAGCAGGAAGTTCATCACCGATGGTAACATTGTACCTTTCGCGGCGTGAAACTGCCTCAGCCTCTTTATATTTCATTATGTAGTTATTGATCAGCCTAAAAACAAGATCGTTTTTATCTTTATCAGTTGTCCATTTCGATGGATTGATATTTAGATAATCAAGTTCCTGAAGTTGTTTTAAGGTGAACTTAACGCCTTTTGGAATAAACTCTGTTCCGTAGTAATCTTTTACTCCCTGCGAAGTTTTTCCGCTAACCAGAGTAAATAGTTTGTCTTCCAGCCTTGCTCTGAGAGCTGCAATGTCGCGATCCAGTTTCTCATCAATCTGGTCGAGCAATGTTTTTGTGGCCTTGCCTTTTTTGTCTTTCGCTACGCGAGAGAACAATTTCTTATCGATAACAACTCCTTTTAACGATGGAGAAGCTTTTAGAGAAGCATCTTTTACATCGCCGGCTTTATCACCGAAAATTGCACGCAACAGTTTTTCTTCGGGAGATGGATCAGACTCACCTTTTGGAGTGATTTTTCCAATCAGGATATCGCCAGGTTTAACATTGGCTCCAACTCTGATTAATCCATTCTCATCAAGATTACGTGTTGCCTCTTCGCTAACATTCGGAATATCAGAAGTAAATTCCTCAACCCCACGTTTTGTGTCGCGAACTTCCAGGCTATATTCGTCAACGTGAACCGATGTAAATACATCTTCACGTACAATTCTTTCTGAAATTACAATTGCATCCTCGTAGTTATATCCCTGCCAAGGCATGAATGCTACCTGCAGGTTACGCCCCAATGCCAACTCACCATTTTCAGTTGCATATCCTTCTGTTAGAATTTCACCTTGTTTTACACGTTGGCCTTTTTCTACAATCGGGTTCAAATCAACTGTTGTTCCCTGGTTTGTTTTGGTATATTTCTGAAGATTATAAGTTACAACTTCAGGGTCGAAACTAACAAAACGGTCTTCTTCGCTGACATCGTAACGTACTATAATTTGTTTGGCATCAACAAATTCAATGGTACCGTCGAACTCAGCTTTCACCATAATATTAGAATCGGCTGCAGCTCTTCCTTCCAAACCTGTTCCTACAATAGGAGCTTCAGGACGTAAAAGCGGAACTGCCTGACGCATCATGTTCGATCCCATTAATGCACGGTTTGCATCATCGTGCTCAAGGAAACAAATAAGTGATGCAGCTACCGAAGCAATCTGGTTAGGTCCAACGTCCATCAGCTCAACTTCGTTAGGTTCAACCACCGGATAGTCACCGTCTAAACGAGATTTTACTTTATCGTTTATAAACTTACCTTCAGCATCGATAGGAGCATTTGCCTGAGCGATGATTTTTCCTTCTTCTTCTTCTGCAGTCAGATAAACAGCTCCTTCCGCAGAAAGGTCTACTTGACCACTTTCCACTTTTCTATATGGTGTGGAAATAAAACCAAGTGGATTTATTTTTGCGAAAACACACAATGAAGAAATCAAACCAATGTTTGGTCCCTCCGGTGTTTCAATCGGACACAATCTTCCGTAGTGAGTAAAGTGAACGTCACGTACCTCGAAACCCGCTCTTTCGCGTGATAAACCACCTGGTCCCAATGCAGACATACGACGTTTGTGCGTCATTTCTGCAAGAGGGTTGGTTTGATCCATAAACTGCGACAAAGCGTTTGTTCCGAAGAATGAGTTGATAACTGATGAAAGTGTTTTCGAATTGATCAGATCAATTGGAGTAAACACCTCGTTATCTCTTACGTTCATTCTTTCGCGAATAGTACGAGCCATACGTGCCAAACCAACACCAAATTGGTTAAACATTTGCTCGCCTACTGTACGAACCCTACGGTTACTTAAGTGGTCAATATCATCGACATCGGTTTTTGAGTTTACCAGTTGGATAAGATTTTTGATAATTTCAATAATATCCTCTTTGGTAAGTACCCGGTTCTCCATGTCAACATCGAGACCTAATTTTTTATTAATCCTGTATCGGCCAACTTCTCCAAGGTCGTATCTCTTATCTGAGAAGAACAGTTTGTCAATTACGTCGCGGGCAGTTGCCTCATCCGGCGGTTCTGCATTACGCAACTGACGGTAGATGTGAAGAACTGCTTCTTTCTCCGAGTTACACGGGTCTTTTTGAAGTGTGTTGTAGATAATAGCAAAATCTTGCTGGTTTTGATCTTCCTTGTGTAAAAGAATTGTTTTTACACCCGAGTCAATAATTTCCTCAATGTGATGATCTTCAATATCAGTTTCACGATCGATAATAACTTCGTTACGTTCGATCGAAACTACTTCACCGGTATCTTCATCAACAAAGTCTTCCACCCACGATTTCAACACACGGGCTGCCAATCTTCTTCCAACTACTTTTTTAAGACCTGTTTTCGATACTTTAATCTCATCAGCCAGATCAAATATTTCCAGTACATCTTTATCGCTTTCAAAGCCAATGGCACGCAATAAAGTTGTTACCGGTAATTTTTTCTTACGGTCGATGTAAGCAAACATCACACTGTTGATGTCGGTTGCAAACTCGATCCATGATCCCTTAAACGGGATAATACGTGCAGAGTAAAGTTTTGTACCATTGGCATGCAAACTTTGACCAAAGAATACACCCGGAGACCTGTGCAATTGAGATACAATAACCCTTTCGGCTCCATTTATAATGAAGGTCCCACGATCGGTCATGTAAGGCACTGTCCCTAAATATACATCCTGAACAACGGTATCGAAATCTTCGTGTTCCGGATCGGTACAATAGAGTTTCAACTTTGCTTTTAACGGCACGCTAAAAGTTAAACCACGTTCTATACATTCGTCTATAGAATATCGAGGAGGATCGACCTGATAGTCGATAAATTCCAATACGAAATTATTACGTGTATCCGAAATTGGAAAGTTCTCTTCAAAAACTCTGTATAAACCCTCCCCTTTTCTGTTGTCAGGTGTGGTTTTTAACTGGAAAAAATCTTTAAATGATTTAACTTGTACTTCTAAGAAGTCAGGGTAATCAAACCTGGTTTGTGTTGAGGAAAAATTAATCCTCTCTTTTTTTGCTTGTACTGACATGCATTTATACAGGTTAATTATATAAAATATAAATACACAAAAAGGTTTAGAATCCAACCTCAGCCGGATTCTAAACCATATTACCTATTTAAATAGGCATAATGCGTTATTTTACTTCAACTTCAGCTCCAGCTTCTTCTAACTGACTTTTAAGCGCTTCTGCTTCGTCTTTAGAAATCTTTTCTTTGATAGCTTTTGGAGCTTCATCTACAACTGCTTTAGCTTCTTTCAAGCCAAGACCAGTTAGTTCTTTAACGAGTTTAACTACTGCAAGCTTTGAGCTACCTGCTGATTTCAAAATCACGTCAAATTCTGTTTGTTCAGCAGCAGCATCTTCGCCACCACCAGCAGCCGGTCCTGCAACTGCTACCGCAGCAGCAGCTGGTTCGATACCATACTCATCTTTAAGGATGCCAGCTAATTCGTTAACCTCTTTAACAGTCAAGTTCACTAACTCTTCTGCAAGCTGTTTTAAATCTGCCATTTTATTACTTCTTTAAATTATTTCTAAAAAAATTATTCTTTTTCTTTCAGTGTATCAAGAACACCGTGGATAATATTACCACCTGATTGTAACTGTCCAACAACAGTTTTCATTGGTGATTGTAATAGAGCAACAACATCTGCAATAAGCTCGTTTTTCGATTTAACGGCAACGAGTGCGTCCAGTTGATCGGCGCCTACATAAACTGATTCTTCAACAAAAGCAGCCTTAAATACAGGCTTATCATGCTCTTTTGCGAACTGTTTGATCAATTTAGCAGGAACATTTCCGGTCTCGGTGAACATTACCGAAGTGTTTCCCTTTAGTGCTTCGTAAATCTCTTCAGCATTCTTTCCAGAATTTTCAAGAGCTTTACGTAATAGTGTATTCTTAACAACAACCAGTTTTACCTTTTGATTAAAACATAGTCTCCTTAACTCACTGGTATCTTCAGCGTTTAAGCCAGCAATGTCTGTCAGATAAAAATGGTCGTATGAATCTATCTGTTCTTGTAAATTATTTATAATAACTTGTTTTTCTGAACTCTTCATAATTCCATTTTTTTATTCTGCAAACGACTTAGATTCTACCTGAATACCAGGGCTCATGGTGCTTGATAAGTAGATACTTTTAATGTAGGTTCCTTTTGCAGCTACAGGCTTAAGTTTATTGATCATATTCATAAACTCAACGGCATTTTCTTTAATCTTTTCGGCGCTAAACGAAGCTTTACCGATAGATGTATGAACAATACCAAATTTATCAACTTTAAAGTCGATTTTACCTTGCTTAACTTCGGCAACTGCTTTACCTACTTCCATGGTTACGGTTCCACTTTTAGGGTTAGGCATTAAGCCACGAGGACCTAAAATACGACCTAACTGTCCAACTTTTCCCATAACCGGAGGCATAGTGATAATTACATCAACATCGGTCCAGCCACCTTTTATTTTCTCAACGTATTCGTCAAGACCTACATAGTCTGCTCCGGCATCTTTGGCTTCCTGCTCTTTGTCAGGAGTAACCATTGCCAAAACACGTATCTCTTTACCAGTTCCATGGGGTAACGAAACTACGCCTCTAACCATCTGGTTAGCTTTTCTTGGGTCAACTCCAAGTCTAACATCAATATCAATTGAAGCATCGAATTTAGTGGTAGTTATTTCTTTCACTAATTGTGATGCTTCTTCAATTGAGTAAACTTTTCCTTTTTCGAGTTTCTCCAAAGAAGCTTTCATATTTTTCGTAATTCTGCCCATCGTAAAAGATATTTTTAGTTATTGAATGGTGAAGCACCTTTTACAGTGATTCCCATACTTCTGGCAGTTCCAGCTACCATTTTCATTGCTGATTCCACTGTAAAGCAGTTCAGGTCGGACATTTTGCCTTCGGCAATTTCCTTTACCTGATCCCATGTTACCGATCCCACTTTATTAATGTGAGATTCTGGTGAACCTTTTTTCAGTTTCGCAGCGTCTAACAATTGAACAGCCACAGGAGGTTGTTTAATTATGAAGTCGAATGACTTGTCTGCATAAACAGTAATAATTACCGGAAGAACTTTTCCGGCCTGGTCTTGTGTACGACCATTAAACTGCTTACAGAACTGCATAATGTTTACCCCTTTGGCACCCAATGCTGGTCCCACCGGTGGTGAAGGATTAGCAGCACCACCTTTAATCTGTAATTTAATTAATCCAGCAACTTCTTTCGCCATAACAATAAATTAAAGCGTTACTATTCCTTTTCAACTTGCATAAAGCTAAGTTCCAAAGGAGTTTTACGTCCAAAAATCTTCACCATTACCTGCAACTTTTTCTTTTCCTCATTGATTTCTTCAATGGTTCCGTTAAAGCCGTTGAATGGTCCATCGATTACTTTTACAGTTTCTCCTACCACATATGGGATATTCAATTCTTCGTCGGTTTCCGCTAATTCGTCAACCCGACCCAGAATTCTGTTTACCTCGCTTTGCCGCATCGGTACCGGATCTCCACCCTTGGTGTCGCCTAAAAATCCAATTACGTTCGGAAAGTTCCTTAGTGTGTGTGCAACTTCACCCACTAAAGCAGCTTCGATTAAAACATATCCCGGAAAAAAGTTTCTTTCCTTGCTGATTTTTTTACCATTTCGGATTTGATACACTTTTTCCGTTGGAATAAGAACCTGATCTACATACCCTTTCAGGTCACCAATCGCGATTTCGTTATCGATATATTCTTTAACCTTCTTCTCCTTGCCACCAATAGCACGCAGAACATACCATTTTTTAACATTTTCGCTCATCTTGACAATAGGGTTTTGATTAATAAAATAATCTGTAAACAAAATCCATTATGTTTCTGAAAGACAGATCCATAACGAATATCAATAATGATATAATAAAGGAAGCAATCATTACAACCAATGCACTACTTTGTAGTTCTTTCCAAGTAGGCCACGTTACTTTATGAACTAGTTCATCGTACGCCTCTTGTAGATAAATCTTTAACTTCATGTTTAAATTATCCTTGTTTTGAACGGAAGGTAAGATTCGAACTTACTGTTACTAACCACTCCCTCTTTGAGTTTCATCCGAAAATAGTCCCGAGCCTTAGCCCGGGACTTATTTGCTTTTATTTTTCTTATCGTATTAGTCGATAATTTCAGTTACCTGACCAGCACCAACTGTACGGCCACCTTCGCGGATTGCAAAACGAAGACCTACGTTGATTGCCACTGGGTAAATCAATTCTACCTCGATAGAAACGTTATCGCCTGGCATTACCATTTCGCGACCAGCTTCTAAGTGAATTTCACCTGTTACGTCAAGCGTACGCAAGTAGAATTGAGGACGGTATTTGTTGTGGAATGGAGTGTGACGTCCACCTTCTTCTTTTTTCAATACGTAAACCTCAGCTTTGAATTTAGTGTGAGGAGTGATTGATCCTGGAGCTGCCAAAATCTGACCACGTTTGATTTCTTTTTTGTCAACACCACGAAGCAATAAACCTACGTTATCACCGGCTTGACCGTCATCCAAAATCTTACGAAACATCTCAACACCAGTACAAACTGTTTTACGTCCTTCTGCTCCTAAACCGATCAACTGAAGCTCATCACCAGTATGAACAACACCAGTTTCGATACGACCTGTTGCTACAGTACCACGACCAGTAATAGAGAATACATCTTCAACTGGCATCAGGAATGGCTTATCAACATCACGTGGAGGAAGCGGAATCCAAGTATCACAAGCATCCATAAGCTCCATAATTTTATCTTCCCACTCTGGCTCTCCGTTCAAACCACCAAGTGCCGATCCCATGATAACAGGAGTATTATCACCATCAAATTCGTAGAAATCAAGCAATTCACGAATTTCCATTTCAACCAACTCAAGCAACTCTTCATCGTCAACCATATCCACTTTATTCATGAATACAACCAAACGAGGAACGTTTACCTGACGTGCCAAAAGGATGTGCTCACGAGTCTGAGGCATAGGACCATCGGTTGCCGCAACAACGATAATCGCACCGTCCATCTGAGCAGCACCAGTAACCATGTTCTTTACGTAATCCGCGTGACCAGGACAGTCAACGTGAGCATAGTGACGTGTAGCAGTTTGGTACTCAACGTGAGCAGTGTTAATAGTAATACCCCTTTCCTTTTCCTCAGGAGCATTATCAATTTGATCAAATGCTTTAATTTCTGACAAACCTTTTTTAGCTAATACCATAGTAATAGCTGCGGTCAAGGTAGTTTTACCATGGTCAACGTGGCCGATAGTACCAATATTGACATGCTCCTTGTCCCTGTTAAAATGTTCTTTAGCCATAACTTAAATTTTTAATTTATTATCTTTTAAATCATCCGAGCCAAAGACGAGATTTGAACTCGTGACCTCATCCTTACCAAGGATGCGCTCTACCCCTGAGCTACTCCGGCTTATAAACACACAAAGAGACAGGAATCAAGAGTGACCTCCACTCAAAATTCCAATCTCTATTTATGAGCGGGAAACGAGACTCAAACTCGCGACCCTTAGCTTGGAAGGCTAATGCTCTATCAACTGAGCTATTCCCGCTTATTCTTACCTAGCAAAAAATTGCTGTGCAAAAGTACAATTTATTTTTAAACGACCGAACATTTTATTTATTTTTTTCAAAAAAAGTTCACTTCTTCATTTTTCCTCAAAAATACATCTATCAGCTAAACCGAAGTTTCTCTTTGTTTAAAAACACTTTATTTCAACCGTTTTAAGAACGTCCCCAAATTGGGTTTGCAAATGTAGAAATATTATTTAAAAAAACGAATACCCCACAATAAAAATTTAAAATTATTTCGACTTTAATTTCTCCTTGTATTTATTCATTTGTTTTTTGATCGCATCGATAGTTAAATCAATAGCCTCTTCAAAGGTGTCAGCTTGCTTTTTAGCAAATAAATAATCTGTAGCAGGGATAGAAAGTTTTAACTCAGCAAGCTTATTGTTTGCTGTCTCGGGCTTAGCAACTTTTAGTGTTACCTCAGCTTTAATAATACCATCAAAAAAAGTATCCAGTTTGTTTACTTTTTTATTTACAAAATCTACCAACTTCTCGTCGGCACTGAAATGTACTGAATTAATTTTCACTTCCATAATTAATCGTTTTTTCCCCCACGCGGGTGGGCTTGTTTATAACTCTCGCGCAGCTTTTCGAAGGTCGTATGTGTATAAACCTGGGTTGCTGCCAAATTTGAATGTCCCAATAATTCTTTAACGGCGTTTAAATCGGCGCCTTTATTTAACAAATGCGTAGCGTAAGAATGGCGCAAAACATGCGGACTCTTTTTTTCGAGCGATGTAACTTTTGCCAAATTACTTTTCACTACTCTATATACTAATTTTTCGTAAACCTGTTTCCCTTTTTCTGTTACCAAAAGAAAATCAGTCTTAAACCCAATTGCTTTGTTTCTCTCCTCAACATATTCGCGAAACAAATTATTGATTTCTCTAGGATAAGGAATAATCCTCTCCTTTTGTCGTTTACCCAACACACGAATCAAATACCCCTTTGTATCAAAATCGTGTTCTTTTAATGCACGTAATTCTGCCAGACGAATACCAGTTCCATACAACAATGCAATTATGAACCGATCCCGTTTACCCACAAAATCATCCCCAAACAAACCATCGTCGAGCAGGTGCGCCAGATTGTTTTCTTCCACAAAGTTTGGCAACTTCTTCCGCACCTTGGGCAACGGAATATCTACTGCAGGATTCGTTTCAACTACTTGCTCTTTCATTAAGTAATTATAAAACGACCTTACCGTAGTAACTTTTCGTCCTACCGAACGGGGTGAAATCTCGTTCTCCATTAAAAACACCACCCAACTTCGAACCAACCTGGCATCTATGTCCTGAACAATAAAATCCCCGACCGTTTTTGTGCAAAAATCCACAAACTGATCGAGGTCAATTTTATATGCTGTTACCGTATGAGCAGAATACCTCTTCTCATACTTCAAAAAACTAATAAACGATTCCTGATAACTCATCGGCCATCCCCACAATTAAACAGGAACCACTTTTATAACTAGTCTTCCTGTTGTTGTAAACCCTGAACGTAAATTGCCTTTTTCAACTCTTCCCTTCTTTTGATCGAAGGTTTTGTATACTTCTGACGTTCGCGTAACTCCTTGATTACACCTGTCTTTTCAAATTTTCTCTTGAACCTTTTTAAAGCTCTTTCAATATTTTCGCCTTCTTTTACCGGAATAATAATCATACTTATCGGTTTTTACATTTTTTAAAATCGAGGCGCAAATTTAGAAATTATTCATAGTATATCAAATTTAAAGCAAAAAAATAATATATCCTATGCATAATTTTTAGTTTTACACTTTTTAACGACATGTGACATAGGGGCTGATTTTCATAATTATTTCAGCATCAAAACCTTCTACATGCCTTAAATCCGAAACATTTTTGAATGCGCCTTTCTGTTCGCGTATGCTTAATAATGCTTCAACTTGCTTTCTTGAGAAATAGGGATGTTTTAACAGTTCGGCATATTCAGAAAAGTTAATTCTAAGCTTTTTTACTCTGGTTGTATCTACAAATAGCTGATCCCGAATTTGAATATAAGTTTCTTCAGGCAGATTATAGACCTCCTTTAACTGCTCTTTTGTATAAAAACCACCTAACAACTTTCTGTATTTAATGATTCTGTTTGCATATGCGGGACCAATGCCTTTTAATTTTACCAGATCAGTCGAATCGGCTTCATTCAATTCCAGCATCACAATTTCTTTTGCCGGAGCAGGAAGATCGGCTTCAATCTTTTTAATTCTTATGTGCTTTTCTATTTCGAAATAGAAAGATGAATCAATTCCATAAATTTTTAAAATATCTGAAGGAATAATAAATACACCTCCTTTTTTTCTGTAATTAACCAGGTTATTTGCCTGGTAATTGTTAAATCCAAATTTTGTCAGTTCTGTAGTATTTGTTTCATTCGGATCAAAAAAACCTTCTGGTTTTATTTTACTTACAGGTTTCGGCAAAGGCACTTCCGGTTTAATTACTTTAATTTTTATATGATTTTCAATTACAGAAAATACCGAATCATTCATTCCATAAATCTTCCGCACATCAGCTGTTGATTGAAATGTTCCTCCTGCATTTCGATAACTCAACAAATTTCGTTTAACAAAATGTGGAATTGCCAGAGAATCCAGACGTTTTGAGGAAATTAAGTTCGGATCAAAATCGAAAAGAATCTTTTTCTCCTGCTCTTTCTTTGCCTCCATCGTTTTTTCCCAACTTTCAAAAGTTGATTGAATTTCAGAAAAATCGGAATTTGGCTTAGGCTGAAGATGAACTACAATGGTATTGGCAATCACCACCACTAAAATTAATGCTCCAATAATAATTATGGCATTTCGGTCGGATCGGGAATATGAAAGAAAACCTTTTAGGATTTTTTGCCACGCATTATTGCTCATAGCATTTGGGATTACTTTATTTTACTTCAACTAAAATACTATATTTCACCAGCTTATACAACAACAAATAAAAAAGCCGGATAAATTTCCGGCTTTTTTATCTCTATATTTGAATATTGTTATCCTGTTAAACCATCTATAAACAATGCTGCAACAGCAATAATACCAATTGCAATTGGCGCAATATATCTAATAATAAAAAATACTATTCTTAATAGCACCCATTTTATTTTGCCCTGGTTACTCACTTCATCAAGAAAAGCTGATTTCCCCAAGACCCAGCCTACAAAAACAACTATTAGTAAAGCTCCGAATGTTAACATTATATTTGCCGACGCATAATTCAGTAATCCAAAAACCGTATGCCCAAGTATTGAAACATTACTTAATACGCCAAACGACAGTGTAGCGAGTACACCTAAAATACTTATGGAAACAGAAGCCAGTATAGTTGCCTTACCTCTTGAAAATTTTAATTCTTCTTTTAAATAAGCAACCACTACTTCCAATACAGAGATAGTTGAAGTAAGTGCAGCCACTCCCAAAAGAAAGAAAAATATTATGGAGAAAAAGGTACCTCCGGGCATCGATTTAAACACATTGGGCAGCACCTCAAATACCAACCCCGGGCCTGGAGACATTTCGCTTAATGAGCCTACAGAAAAAGCAAAAATTGCAGGAATTACCATTAAGCTCGACAAGATTGCAATTGTTGTATCGGCAAATGCAACCTGTGCCGATGTTTTTAACAGGTTATTATCTTTTCCGATATAAGACCCATATGTTATTAAAGTTCCCATTCCAATGCTCAACGAGAAAGCAGCTTGTCCAAGAGCCATTAAAACGGTTTTAAAGGTTACAACACTCCAGTCGGGAACAAACAAATACTTTACGCCTTCGCCGGCACCCGGTAAGGTTACCGAACGCACTACCACAAAACCGATAAGAAGTACCAAAACCGGCATTAATATTTTTGTGAACTTTTCGATTCCCTTTTTTATCCCCGCATAAACAACAACTCCGGTTAATGCCATAAATACCAGCTGCCAAATAACCGGCCGATACGGATGGGTGCTAAAATCGTCAAAATTTTTATGCATATCATTTACATGCAATAGTTTTCCGGATACTGATTGAACCAGGTACTCCAGAGTCCAGCCGGCAACCGTGCTGTAAAAAGCTAAAATTGCAAACGCAGTCAGTATTCCTAAAAATCCAACTAGATACCACGGTGCATTTGGTGCCAGACTTTTAAATGACCCAAAAGCATTTTTTTGTGCCCTTCTTCCAATAGTAAATTCAGACAACATAACAGGGATACCAATTAGCAGAATAAACCCGATATTGAGTAATAAAAATGCTCCCCCACCATTTTGAGTAGTCACCAACGGAAATCTCCAGATATTACCCAGACCTACCGCCGAACCGGCAGCAGCAGCAATTACACCAAATTTTGAACTAAACGAATCGCGATTATTAGATGGAAGACCAGCCATAAAATTGAATTATTATTATAAATAATGCTATTTTGCTTACAAGCTTTAAGAAATTTCGCGGTAAAAATGCAAAAAAATAATTCAGCACAAAAAAGTTGAAAGAAAAAACAAATTTAAAATGGATATCCAATGGCAAATGAGAATGCAAAATCTTTTCCTGTAATTGCGCGGTTACCAAGAATCCACTTTTTTCCATTGGTGGCTGCAGGATCGCGTAACTTCATTCCCACATCGGTACGCAGGATAAAATAATTTAAATCAAATCTCAAACCGGCTCCTGTTCCAATAGCAAATTGTTTGTAAAATTTATTGAAACGAAACAAAGCTCCCTCCCTGTTATCGTTTTTGTTGATTGCCCAGATATTCCCTGCATCAAGGAAAAGTGCCCCTTCCATAGCACCTATAAGACCAAAGCGGTATTCCAAATTTGCTTCAAGCTTAATGTCTGATGACTGGTTAGGATATGCTTCTTCTTCGGCACTGTATGTCCCCGGTCCAAGAGAGCGAACCTGCCAAGCCCTTATTCCATTGGCTCCGCCCGAGAAATACTGCTTTTCGAAAGGTAGCAGCCGGGAGTTACCGTAGGGAATTCCAACACCAATAAAAGCCCTTCCTACAATGGAGTTATATTTATCTAGTTGAATTGCCCTTCTTACCTCAAAATCGGATCTTATATATTGTGCAAATTGAGTGTTAAATATCTTGTAGAATTCGATGGGTTTGTTGGTAACGGTATCAACTGACTGGTATTTCGCTTTTCCAATAAGACTGGAAATAGCTCCCAGAACATTTCCCGATGATTCGATATTTAAGCGTGCATATGTATAATTATTACCCGAATTTAAACGCTGATTATTGTATATAATCGAGTAATTCATTGCAAAAATAAAATGATCAGTAAAACTACTTTTAATATACAAGTCTTTAATAGAATTTACAAAATCTTCATTGAACTCATATAAACGAACAATATTCAGGTCTACTATATTCCACAAGTGCATTAGATTTTGCGTAGTATTCCAGTCGTAACCAAATTTTACGTTTGTAATAGTACGAGTATATTCAGGACGCCTTTGATAGTTATACCCCATGTTCAAAATGGTTTTAGGAAGATTTCTCTCAAAACTCTTAATAAACTTTGCCGGCCCCAACAACTTGGGAACTATTAAATTCGCTTCAACACCAAACTCGCGAGTATTAAACTTTTCAGCTCCACTTTTAACTTGCATACGTTCGGTAGCACCTTTAAATCGCAACTGAAAAACCTCAGCACCTCTAAACAAGTTTCGATGTTGATAGTAGATATTACCAGCTACACCCAAATTGCCCGAAGTATTTGTTCCTTCAATATCGAAGGATGTAGATTGTTTGTTTAACGGAGCCAACCTTAAATTACAATCCAACAAATTCGAATCCTGTTCCGGAAAGGTTTCGTTAAACTGAATATCCACAAACCGAAACTGACGCAAGCGATTAAATCCGTTAAAGGTATTTTCAACCTCCGAATTTTTAAACAAATCACCACTCCGCATTTGGTTGGTTCTCGTAAATAAAGAAGGCGGATATTGTATCTGTTTGGTCATGTAGAGATAAGAATTATCCCATTCCAGAGTATCGGAAAAAGTTTCGCTTTTCCCCCGGGAAACTGTAACCGGTGTATTCCCGGGCATTACGGAATAGTAGAAATTATTTAGATAATAAGGTTTTAGAACTTTCGCAGAATCCGCCTGACTCTTCTCAGATTCTCCAATAAACATGTCAAGCACCACTTGCTTGTCATATAAACTTGTATCGGCCAGACCGTGCACCTGATTTTTTGAAAAAAAGAAATAACCATTGTTACGGTACAAGTCAACAACTTTTTCCCGTTGCCGCTCCAGCTCATAAAAATCAAAAGCATCTCCCTTTCGAACAGAATAAGAAACTGAATCGCGATAAAAAATTGCTTTTAATTCGGAAGTTACAAAATGGTAATTTACTTTTTTTATTTTGTACTGATCGCCAGTTTCAATATTAAACTTTAATTCCGCCTTTTGCTTTTTCTCATCGAATTTTGTTTTACTTTTTATTCGGGCCTGGTAGTACCCCTTATTGTCCATATACTGTTTAAGCTGGTCGATTGAACGCTGGCTCATGGCTTCATCATACAATTGCGGGGCTTCTCCTATTCGCTTTAGCCAGTCATCGCTCTTCTTTTTCGACGACATATTATAAAGTGCCAGATAGAACTTTATAAATCCTAAAATTTTGTAGTTTTCTTTTTGACGAATAAACGACTTTGCTTCTTCCTTTTTTATTTCAGGATCGTCGATTTCCAACTCAACTTTATTCAGCAAATATTTCTGTTCGGGTACAAACCTGGTTTGTGAACAGGAGCCCAAAAACAGTGCAAATAACAGAACTATCCACTTTACTCCCTCTATCTTTCTATTGTTGTATTTCCGAACCAAATCAAATCGCTTTTATTCCGTAAAATAACGAAGAGTTTTTTTAGAAACAGTAACTTTACCGCATTTATTATATCACACGACCATTAAAATCTATGATCAGCAAAAGTACAATAAAACTTATTAAATCGCTTGCCATAAAAAAATACAGAACACGCGAACAATTATTTTTGGTAGAAGGCGATAAAATGGTTGCCGAGGTATTACAATCGCAGCTAAAAGTTAAAGAACTAATTTGCACAAATGAGTTTACTTCTTTTTTAGAAAAGAAATCACCTGCTATTGAAAAAACAACAATTGTTAATCACAAAGAATTAAAGCAAGCAAGTTTATTAAACAATCCCCAAAACAGTCTTGCAATTTGCAGAATTCCAAAACCTAAATCATTCCCTGCTAAACTTTCAGGCACACTTTCAATCTATTTAGATGGAATTCAGGACCCCGGAAATTTGGGAACCATTATAAGAATTTGCGATTGGTTTGGCGTTGAAGATGTGTTTTGCTCTCCCGACTCTGTTGATCTGTACAATCCAAAAGTAATTCAGGCAAGCATGGGCTCGTTTAACCGGATTAACTACCGGGAAAGTGAATTCAGTCAATTACAAACACTGGCTAAAAATTCGGGTACACAACTTTACGGAGCATTTATGGATGGTAAAAATATCTATTCGGAAACATTACCGCAAAATGCCCTTCTTGTAATGGGTAATGAAGGAAACGGAATTCGAAAAGAAGTTGAAACACTGATAGACAAACGAATCAGTATTCCTAATCTTTCGTCGAATAAAGAAAAAGCTGAATCGTTAAACGTGTCGGTAGCAACCGCAATTATATGTTCCGAATTTAAACGACTGCAATAAAATTATTCGAAGTGGAAACACAACGTAAATATTTTTGAACGCAAATTTTTGATTGATTGTGCATAATACAAACGCTGCTGACCTCCCGGCAAATCACCTAACTGGTTATTTAAACCAAAACTGAATTTAGCTTCAACAGAAAACCGAAAGAAAGGGAAATAATGATCCCAGCCACCACCTGCTTCTGCATAAAATCCTCCACTTTTCAGTTTTATTAAATCTTCCTGAGCGGTTCGCGAAATATCCTGACGATAAGCGCCCCCAAAAATAACATATGGTCGATCGTTATTAATCCGACGTGCTTTATATTTAATAAGTAATGGAAAATCGAGAAAAGTTGATTTAATTGAATAGTTCCTTAAACTTTCGTCAAGTACCGGATGGTTAATATCATAAACAGGGACATTGAAAGTAATTTGTCTTTCGCCAAACGAAAGCCCTGGCAGAAAACGCAGGTTAAAATCTTTCGATAAGCGCAAACTGGAAATAATTCCTACCGTAAATCCGGGAATAAGTGTAGATACATCAGAACGTATTGCTTTATCCTGGGTAACTTCCGGGTACTTACTGTCATATAAGAAGGCTGTATTTTCGCCAATTGGATTATAATTGGCAATATTAAAATCGAGTGTATTTACACCAATCGTAAACCCAAAATGAATAAGTTTATCATCGAAAGTGGTCAGGTAATTAATCTTCTGCTTTTGCGCATAAGAACTTATGCACCCGGTAACCAATAATATTGCGAAAACAAGTTTCTTCACAGTTTGTTTTTATTCCTTTTCTTGAAAACAAGAAATCAGTTAAAATATTGTTTCAGATCTTAAATATCGGGTTTCTTTGCCTCATAAATTGATGCAATTCCGAAAGTTTGCCTGAAACATCTGTTATTAACAAAACCTAGGTCAGCTAAAATAGTCAAAAATCTTTCACCGTCAGGAAATTCATTTACCGATTCAGGCAAATAAGAATATGCATTGTTATCTTTCGATATAATTCGCCCAATAAAAGGAAGAATCCGCATAAAATAAAACATATAAATCTGCTTAAACGGAGCTGATACTGGTTTTGAAAACTCCAAAACAAAAAATACTCCTCCCGGTCTTATCACTCTTAATATCTCCGACAAGCCTTTCTCAAGGTTTTCGAAGTTTCTTACTCCAAAACCAACAATTGCAGCATCAAAAGTATCACTGTCGAAAGGCAAATTTTCAGAGTCAGCCTTTCTGAATCGGATCTGGTTTTCAAGTTTCTTTTTTGCAATTTTCTTTCGGGCTACATTTAACATTCCTTCCGAAATATCAATTCCGGTAATACTAACATTGCCCAATTTAGAGGCTGCAACCGCAAAATCACCGGTACCGGTGGCAATATCGAGTATTTTTGCCGGCTTGTACGACTTTAGCTTATTGATGGTTTTTTTACGCCAAAGTTTATCTATGTTAACAGAAAGAATATGATTCAAGGCATCATACTTCGGAGAGATATTATCAAACATCTCTTCTACCTGTCCTTTTTTCGACTGTTTTGAATGTTTGTAAGGTAGGGCCATTAAACTCCAACGGTCATTTTGTCAATAAATCCAAACGATTCATCGTCTACACGAATTTCGCCCTTTGTTACATGTCCGAGTGTAAAAAACGGAATATTTGTTTCTGACATTGCATCTACAAATTCTTCTTCCAGTCCCGGATTTACTCCCACAATTACACGTCCCATCGATTCGCCAAACAAAAAGGCATCTAAACGGGTTTCGGCATCGGTGGTTATATCAAATCCTAAATTATTTGGAATTGCTGCCCGCAGCAAGGTAAAAAACAAACCTCCTTTACCAACCGGGCTGGCACTTTCAATAAGTTTTTCCTCATTCAGCTTTTTAAGTACTTTTTGTATCTCAATTTCTTCCTTAATATCGAATGCAGGTAACGGCGAATCCGAAATACCGTGGAAAAATTCAAGATATTCAGAAGAATTTATATCGTCGCGGGTTTTCCCAATCAAAAAAATATGATTCCCTTTTTTCTTGAATGTATGTGTTGTCAGGTTTTTCTTGTTTGCAACCTGCGCCATCATACTTACAATAATAGTTGGAGGTACTATGCCATGTTCCGAAAAATTATCAAAACGGATTTTTCTGTCAGAAATCTGGAGATTAAACTTTTGAGCGGCATTTTCCAGTCCCTTTTTCGCGCCCGATGCAATTAATCCACCGTTTGGATCGGCTACATTAATGTGATACAATAAAGCACTAACAGCAGTTGGTTTAGCACCAAAACATAACATTTTACGTGTTGCGCGCGAAATTAAGATTTCGGTAGCTTTTTGCGGATCACTTTCAAGGTGATGATGAAATGCATGTGTACTCATTGCCATTGCATTTCCGTTATTATCCAAATCAAATAAACCCGTTTCATCCGTATCGCTGTCTCCTATTGATTCAGGCGAAATACTTTTTTCGCTAAAATCGTTAAAGTAATTGATAACTGACAAATTTGGATTAACCATAAGAGAATAGATTATCTCTTCTATCTTTTCCGGCTCCGGAATCATCTCAATCGAGAACTCCTTTTCGGCTTGAACAGTATCACTCATATCTCTTTTTTCTTTTGATTGTACAGAAGCAAAGGTAATTAAGTACACGATTTTTCCATAAGAATTACCGTGTTTTTTAACTCGCATTCTTTTTAACAACTACCAGTGCACGCGTATTTCAATTAGTTTCAATAGTTTGTAAGTCGAGTTGCCCGGATTCAGTAGAAGTGTATCCTCGGTTAATTTTGATTTAGGGAAAGTAAATCAAGTCATAACAAAAGCAAATATTTAATTAACTTTGCAGTTCAAATGATAGAGCATGTCAGAAGCAATTATAATTACACCCGTTAAAGATTCTCTTGAAACAACCAAACGTACAATCGAAGCGATTGCAAAGGCAGATGGTAATTTCGAATATTATGTTTTTAATGACTTTAGTAGCGCTGCAACTAAAAACTATTTAGAACAGGCAAAACAACAATACAACTTTCGCCTTATTCATCTTGAAGACATTACCGACACACCTTCGCCAAACTATAAGCTGGTTTTACAAACTGCTCAAAAAATCGCTCTCGAGAAAAATTGTCCGCTTGGACTTATCGAATCTGATGTTGTAATTAAAAACAATACGCTTTCGGAGCTGATAACCCTGATAAATACTAAAGAAAAACCCGGGCTTGTTGGGGCTATTACCATTGATGAATCGAACAATTACAATTTCCCTTATAATTTTGAGAAGGTTAAAAACTCCGATGTATTAAATACATCGCACAGCTTGAGTTTCTGCTGTACACTAATTTCTCCTCAATTTTTAAAAGAGTTCGATTTTAAACAGCTTGCAGACAATAAGGATTGGTTTGACGTATTTATCAGTCGCCAATCAAAAAAACTGGGCTACAACAATTACCTTGCAAAAGGGATTGAGGTTTTACACCTGCCTCATTCAAGCCGCCCATGGAAGAATCTGAAATATAAAAACCCGGTTTTATACTATTTAAAAAAGATATTCTTAAAACGAGATCGGATCTAACATGCCTCAACGCATATTAAATAAGCGCAATAAAATTTTAGGTCACTCAGTGTTCTGGCTGATCAGTATTTCTTTTTTGTGTTTTATCTTTTATCTCTATAGCCGCGAAATTAATCTTGCGTTAATTGCCAAAGCACTAATAACAAATATCGGATTTGCCTTTAGTGTTTATATAAATCTATATGTTCTCATCCCTAAATTTCTTAAAAAGAAAAGTTACATTTTTTATATATTCTGGTTGGTGCTTCTGTTATCATTAAGCAGTGCTTTTATTCAGTTTATAATTGTTCATCCTCTTCGGCACGTGTTAGATGTGTCCGACCGGTTTTCAACATTCGACTCCGATACACATTCTGCGTTCTTTTTTGCAACCTTTTTTTATGTGTTGCTATCATCTTTTTTGAAATTTATAAATGACTGGCTGTCTATGCAGGATTTAAACTACAAACTGGCCAAAATCGAAAAAGAAAAACTCGAAGCAGAATTAAGCACATTAAAAGGGCAGTTAAATCCACACTTCTTATTTAATTCTTTAAATAATATTTATTCGCTGGCATTGGTTCAATCTGAAAAGGTACCTGAATTAATTCTGAAACTTTCGGACTTGATGCGCCATATTATTTACGAATCGCGGGAAAATTATATCTCGCTGGAAAAGGAGATTGAATTTGTGGACAACTTTATTGCCCTTCAAAAGATAAGGACATCGGAGAAAACCAGAATTAATTATACCAGAACAGATGATATTCCATCGGCTAAAATTGCACCATTACTTTTTGAACCATTTATCGACAATGCATTTAAACATGGGCTTCCGGGAACAGAAAAATCCGATTTTATAGATATTAGTTTTTCTTTTCAAGAGAATGATTTTCTTGTTTTCAAACTACAAAACAACTTTGAAGAATCAGAACTTTGGAATAAAAAGAACTCCGGAATTGGAATTGAAAATGTACAGCAGCGTCTTGAGCACTTATATAGCAACGAAGAATATTCGTTAACCATTACAAAAAAGAACCCGGTATTTACAGTGTTACTAAAGTTAAAACTTAAATAGAATGGAAATAAAGGCCCTAATTATCGACGATGAACCTTTAGCACAAAACGTAATTAAACAATATGCACAAAAACTGCCCGATTTAACAATTGTGGCTACCTGCAACGATGCAATTTGCGCTCATAAAACACTACAAGAACAAAAGGTTGATCTTTTATTTCTCGATATTAATATGCCTAAAATGTCGGGGATTTCTTTTCTAAAGAACCTCAAACCAACTCCAATGGTAATATTTACTACCGCTTATTCGGAGTATGCTTTGGAAGCACACGAACTAAATGCCATTGATTATTTAAAGAAACCATTTTCTTTTGAACGTTTTTGTAAAGCTTATTACCGCGCCGAAGAGTTACACTACCTGCGAGTAAAAGCAGAAAATTCGATACCATCAACCGAAAAACAAGCTGATTTTCTTTTTATCAAGTCGAACAAAAAAACGGTTAAAGTTAATTTTACGGATATTTTGTACATTGAAGGATTAGGCGATTATATAAAAATTCATTTACCTGATATGAAATTAGTAACCAATCTTTCGATGAAAAAAATATTTAGTCTGCTGCCGGCCAAACAATTCTACAGGATACACAAATCATTTATCGTTTCAATGGATAAGATTGATTCGGTTGAAGGCAACATGGTTTCAGTCAATAAAACCAAGCTGCCAATTGGTAATAGCTATCGCCAGGATTTTATCGGTTTTGTCAATACCTTTCTGGCGGAATAGTTAATCCATAAATCCTTGCTCTTTTAAAGTATCCAGCATCGCTTTTGAGAAAAACTCATTATCTGCCTTTTTATATCTCACATCGGTAAAAACCTGGGCAAGATTTTCTTTTTTATTTTCTTCTACAAACTTTTTAGAACTCTCTAATCCCTCTTTAAACGCGTATAATTCACAAATAGAGGTTTCGGTGTAGTCATTATACCTCTCGTTGTGAATAATGCCTTCTAAAGGGATTCTATCGGTTAATTCAGGTTCTTCAGCAGGGTAACCAATTGCAATAGTAGTAATAGGAAAACATAACTTTGGTAATTTCATTATATCTATTATCCCTTTTGCATTATAGGTAGTCGTTCCCAGGTAGCAAATTCCCAGACCATAATTTTCTGCAGCAACACAAACATTCTGAGCTACTAATAATGCATCAATAGCCGCTGTTGTAAACGAAAGGAAATTATTATATCCGGGTTCAGCATCGTTGAATTCACACCATTTTGAGAACCTGTTAAAGTCAGCAATAAAGGTTAAAAGTACAGGTGCATTTTTCGCTACCGGTTGACTAAAATGCATAGGAGCCAACTGCTCTTTCATCTCTTTTTCCCGGGTAACTATAACACTGTATAGTTGCATATTTCCTGTAGTTGAGGCCCTTGCTCCCGAATAAATTATACTTTTTAATACGTCATCGCTAATGTCTTTATCCTTAAATTTTCGGATG
Source organism: uncultured Draconibacterium sp. (assembly GCA_947492175.1). GTDB lineage: Bacteria > Bacteroidota > Bacteroidia > Bacteroidales > Prolixibacteraceae > Draconibacterium. The sequence goes on from CANLMQ010000018.1 coordinate 26,876, forward strand.
CTAACGTGTTTATTTAATAAATCCATATTTTCTTTTTTACAAAGGAACAAAAAAAAAGGGAAGCTATTCGCTTCCCTTTTTAATCAATCAATTCGGTATTACCTTTTAATAATCCTTTCTGATTTAACGATTTCATCATTACTGATTAAAGTAATAACGTAAACGCCTGTAACCAGATTACCAGTACGGATCTCTTCAGTTGGAGAATTAATATCTAGAACACGCTGACCTGCGATGTTTGTAAGAACAACTCTTGTCAGTTTATCGTAGTTTTTAATCTTAATGCGATCATTGAATGGATTAGGATAAACTTGGAATTCAAGATCTTGTAAAGTTGGAAGTTCAACATCAGTTGCATAATCTTCACCAGTCGTGAATGTCCATTCTTTACCTAATTCACTTGCAACGTCGCCAGCCCATGCAGCTCCGTCACCCATTACAATACCACTGTCTACAGCAACTGTATAAGTAGTATTCAGGTCAAGTTTACCTGCTACATTATAGTCATAATCTACAGTTATTGTAGTTCCATCTTCGCTAAGCATATCTTCAGTAAGCGCAATTTCTAATGTTGGATTAGCTGAATCTTTAGCTGTTACAACCAAATAACCCTCAACATCATTGTTCCATGTTACAGAATCTTTAAATACAATTTCGAAAATTGCATGGTTGTCAGCAATAGTATCCATTGGAGTAACAGTATCCAGTACAGGAGCTACTCTAGGCATTTCAACAACATTCAAATTAAGCACTACATCACAACCAGTTTCAGTATCGATGTATGGAATTTCATAATCACCACCATATACTACTGTATCCATTTCAACACCAGCATCAGTATAAGTATATGTTGTTGAATCATCAACATAAATGCTAATTGTATCGTAAGCCATAGGTTCAATTGCACGTTCTACAGTTACAGAACCATTATAACCGCAATACATTCTGGCTTCTACGTTCAGGTCGTACATTCCCGGATCAACAGTGAAAACTGCGCTACCGCCTAGTTCTGCTACATTGGCTTGTTCATCACCAAGTGTTACAACAAACGGAGCGACACCACTATTTACGGTTACAGTTACGATCGACTGACAAGCTTCAGTAGCAGCTACTTCATAAGAAACTGAAGTAGAAGAGAATACTGAATCGAAAGTCATTGTATCAGGTTCTGACATACAACCTAAAGTATCAACTACCATGAATACCCAGTGTTTGTCATCCACATTCTCGGTATCGTATGTAAACATCTGGTTCAAAGCAATACTTGAAGTGAACCATTCATCATGTTTGGTCCAAGCAGGATTAACCTGATCTTCAATTTCTTTGTACCAAACCTGGAATGAACGTCCTTCTGTACCTGTAGCAGTTACCAATGCAGAGGCTTTTGGATCGTCTTTACAAGTAGTGTTTTTAATCGTCATTTCAACTTCAACAGGTGCTACAATAAAGGTATCAGCAGAAGCTTCACAATCGTTAGCATCAATAGCAGAAATTCTATACCAAAGGTCGCCATAACCATTGAATGTTCTGGTGAATCCATATATATCATCCGACAAGCTGTCTACTCTTTCAGTCATCGCTTCATCTGTAAACGCTTCCCATGTGTATTTATACAATGGTTTATCGTCAGGTCCGTATCCAAATGGAGTACCACCGCTCACTACTTCTAATTCGAATAAACCACCCTGATCGCCTGCACAAATAAATGAATTTTGTTTGGCTTTCATCTCTACAATAAACGGTTCTGGCTGTAGTACATATTGATGATCAACTACAGATTCACAACCTTCAGCATCTGTGATAACGATTGAGTAGTAATCAGCATCAGTCATTGTTGCAGTTTCTTGTTTGTTGGTTGATGCCAATAAACCATCCAATGTTATATCTGAACTAACTGTACTTGTATACGTTTTGTCAACTACTGTTTCACCATCGTACGCAACACCATATACATGGATTGTCCAAGGACCACCATTACCACCGGTAATGCTTCCTATTGTAATGCTACCATTGGCACTTGCATAACATTCAGCATCTTCTTGTCCAAGGCTAATAGCTCTAATTGGATCTGGTTCCAGAACAGTTGTTCTGTGGTGTAGTATTGGAGTACCATTCTCATCTGTTGAGAAACCAGCAATACAACCAACAGAATCCCTTACATATCCTACCCAAGTAGCAGCAGTTACTTCAAATACTGGATCTTTTTGCCATTTTAAGCCATCAAGATAAGTATCTACATCTAATACATCTGGGAATAAGTGAGATCCAGGACTTGGAACTAATGTAGAATCAACTGCATACCAGTAACCTCCATCTGCTAATTGAACACCACCTGTAGCATGTACTTCGACTTTTCCTTTTCCACCATAGCACAATGCGTCTTCAAGTTTTTCAACTACAACAATTTGCAATGTATCCGGATTTTCAATCTCGCCTGATTCTTTATAGATCCAGCAAGCGTTGTAATCTTTGATGTGAATAGTATAGTGTCCGTAAACCAAATTATTGAATGTAAATTCATTGTCTACAGTCTCAAACCAGGTAATTCCGTCAGCTACTACACTGTAGTCACCTTCTTCCACTTGCAATGCAGGGTTATAATCAGCAGGTCCTTCCAAACCTACCAGATAACCTTGGAAGTCATCACCAGTTTCACCTGGAGTTCCACCGGTAATATCTTTCAATTCAATTTTACCAGTTGCAGTATTATGACATTGAACATCGATCCAGCTTGGTACATAGGTTATAGCTGCTGGCTCTTCTACAGTAACCTCATAAATTGCGAAACAACTGTTTTCTGAATTCTGATAAGGAGCAAAATCTCCCCAAGTTTCTTCATCATCAGCATAACCAGAGTAAGTAGTAACAGGATTTTCATAACCGTTATCGGCAACATCCTGACTCCATTCGTAAACTTTAATTACATAATCTCCGGCAGTCAAATTGTTAAATACGAATCCGCTTTCAGGAATTACGTTTGCAGTTTGAGTTTCCAGTTTAGCAACACCATCCCACAATTCAACGTAGTAATTGAATACATTTGAAGTTTCTTCAATGTTCCAACCACCTTCAATGTTAAACATGATGGCTCCGTCATCTACAACACCTTCATTCAATTCTGTTTGATTATTACAACTTACTTTTTGAGTAGTAACATCAACTACAGCAAGTTTTGCAGGCTGTTTTATATCAACTTCAACCGGGCCATAAATACATCCTTTTGCATCACGAATCCAGATTTTCTTAACATCTGCACGAACTCTGCGGTCGAACATATACATTCCATCCTCGGTCCATCCTTCGCTTTCAGTATTGTACCATCTTTCTTCAGGAATAGTAGTAATATCCTCAAATACACTTGTATTTTCTGTTACTTCCTCGTAAGGTGCAGTTCCACCAGAGATTTTGTAGCGTAAAATACCATCGTGTGTTTCAAAACAACTTGGGTAAACCAAAGTATATTCTAAACGTAATGGTTCCGGTTGAGTAAATTTCAGTTCGTAAGTTACATTACAGCCGTTTTTATCTTCGATTGTTAAAGTATAACATCCTGCAGGTAGATCAACAAAGTCACCTGTCGTATTTGTTATTGGCCATACTCCTGTTACCAATGCACCTGCATCGTCACAGTCACTTACATAATTTAATATATACTCATAGTCGCCATAACCACCAGAAGTTGCTTCCAGCAATCCTTTTAACATGCCATCGTTAGATGGAATTCCCATTTTCTCTTCTGCATCCCAGATATTACAAGTCAAATCTTCTTTAGTAACTGCAGCCCAATCAATTTCAATTGCATCAGCGCCACCAACAGTTACGGTATGGAACTGGATCAGATCCGGATTTTCGATACCACAGAAATCGCGTACTGCAAAATGGTAGGTACCATCCTGTACGGTTTTCACCAACAAGCTGTCGTTGTCAGGATCGCCATTTTGGAATGCAGCCCAGGTAACTTCTTCCCACCAGTTGTCGTTGGTGAAAATTTCGGCTTGCTGAGTCATCACATATTGGTAACGTTTTTCCATACCAGGAGCAATCGGAATAAGGAAACGTCCGTTATGAGCCATCAATTTAATAGTTCCATCAGTACTTCCAGCACAACCGGCATCTTCTACAGCAACTTCAGTAAGCGCAAGAGGCAGCGGATCAATGATCTGTACTTTTTCAATATTTGAATAACATCCCCACTCGTCTTTTACCACCAACCAGTAAGTACCGGCGCTAAAAGCTGAGTTATGATTTACAACTTCACCAGTAGAAACAACAGCGGAACCCATTCCGGCAGGATCTACATCAGTAATGTAAAGAACCGGACTTCTTTGCTGTTGGAATCCCTGAAGCGGACGGGTTACCCAACCTGAATCCGAGGTCCAGATATTGATATCCATAGTAATGGTACCAGTGAAATGCTCCATTGGGTTTCCATACCATTCGAAATCATTTAAATAGGCAAAATCCATGTCAACACCTTCGTCACAATCGAAGAAAGCAGGATTCCAGAAATAGAACGGACCATTCTCATCTCCAAAAGGAGTACAGCTATTTCCTGGCTCTGCGTTAAACAGGTTGATTTTTGCTTCTGCACATGGAGTATAGATTTTATCCACAAAATCAATCCTATTTTCTGAGTCGGGCAGGTCGATCATTACAGTTGTTTTGCATTCGTTTGCATCCATAACTGTAACGGTATGAGGTTCATTATCTATTGCAAAGTCAGGATAACCAACCCAGCTGATCCAGTCACCATCGTCCATTTTGTACTTGTAGCTTCCATCAGAGAAAGGAGTGCCACCCCAGGCGTTTACTACCAATCTACCATCACTGTTACCAGGACATGATGGAGGCAATGTTTGGAAGAAATTAACCCATGCATTTAATGGATCAGGCTCTTCCATAGTGAAAGGATAAACCAAATTACAACCAATTGTATTGTCTACAATAGTAACAGTATAGTTTCCTTCATCAAGTGTCCATCCATTATTTGGTCCTTGTGCCTGTAATTCCGTAGAAGCATCATCATCGTAAAGGATGTATTCAATGTTATGGCTAGCATTTTCGCCGCTAATTACAACTGCAACATCAGCCGATCCGCCGTTACAAAGAATTTCATCCATATCCAACTCTACTTCATAGGTAAAGATTTTGATAGCATTGTCGCCGTTTGCATTTTCATAAATTGCAGAGCAACCGTTATCGTCGTAAATTTTTGCGTAATATACGTGTGGAGGCAAATCTGTAGCAACTTCGTCCAAGTCTAACGTTTTAACAGGAGTACCTGAAAAATCAGAAGTAGTATATAATTCCCAGTGTGCAGAACCACCTTTAAAAGTACCACCATTGGTTCCTGCCAGGAATGGGGCTTGATCAAGAGTAATGGTTCCGTTGTTTTCTTCACAACCAGTATCAGTATGATCCAAAACGTTGAAAACAATAGCATCTGGTCCGTCAATTGTTACTGTAGTCTCATAGTCGCAACCCATACTGTCGGTAATTGTAATAACATGATCTCCTTTAGCTAAATTGGCTAAAGTTGTATAATTAAAACCACGTTCTTTGTAAGTACCGTCGAGCCAGATATTATAACCATCAGCAAATGGAGTACCACCTATAAAATCGGCACTAAACTGGCCAATGTTAACATTATAACACTCAAGGTTTACAACACCAGAAATTTGAATATCGAATGCATCAAGCGTATCAATAACTTCTACTACGTTCCACCATCCTTCATTTCTTATATCCTGACACTCATTAGCATCCTGAACAGCTACATAGTAAACCATAGGCACTTCTTCAGTACCAGCTACACGTTCGAATACATTATTGGAGCTTGCATAAGGTTCAACAACAGTCATTCCCTCTGTTGGATTAATTGCATCATCCAGATCGGCTGTCACCTGAGCCCAATCTGCCGCAGGAATTACATAATAAGTATAATTTGTTGTTCCTCCGTCAGCAAAAATCTCAATATCACCCAATCCTCCAGGACAGTCTGTATACACAGGCGATGGAGCATTAAACGACAATACCTCAGGTGCAGTTACGTCGAATTTTTTATAATACGATACACAAGCACCATCCATTACACGAACAGTATTTTCAGTAGATGGAGCAGTAACATCTGCAACAGGATTTGCGGTAAAAGAAGAACCATTAAATGAATACGTATTACCGTCTTCTATTGGCGAAGTAACAGTAGCAACAGCATCGCTACCTGCACAAGAAGCCATACCAGCATCTACCACTACATCTTCTATTCCTTGTTTTACAGCTAATGCACCACCACTGGTCATCTCAGTTAAAATCGGAGTAACTTCAGTAGGGTATACATTCCAGAACGAACTTGTACCCCAAGATAGTGTTGAAGCGAAATCGAAGTTCGGAACAGGTCCGTAAATATGAGGATACCCATCTAAACTAAACCTCAATGTTACCACAAGCGTTTTTTCGTTCTGCTCTGCAATTGTTTCACCAATTGTACCATTGCCTACAGGATCATCATTACTGTCCCACTCCAAAAGCAATGAACCAGCAGTCGACTCTGTAATATTAAAAGTACCGGTAGCATCCAAAACTGAATGCAAACTGGCAGCATCATAACCCACATAACTAAAATCACTCATATTTGAATAATTCAAAACAAGTGAAAATGTGTCAATTTTTATAAAGTCGCGCATATAAATATCGACTTCATAGGTATTGTCGTAGCGATAACAGTAAGGATCATCACCGCTAGCACTCTCAGCCCAAACATGATAAGTCTCCTGGGGTTGCGCAAAAACCGCAACTGTCATTAGGATCGCAATCATGCTCAGCCCAAATTTCCGGAAAACACTGCCAAGGCCAGGTTTACCGAGCAAAAAACTTAAGGTAAATTTTCTCATAGCATTTCTTTTAAATTGAACTTAATTGATTGATTGATTTTAATTTATTTAATTCTTTAATCATTTATCCTTGATTAATACGTGTTTTCACAAGTTTTCACATTCTACAAACGTATAAAATTTTGCAACAATGTACAAAATATATACTACATAAAATATAACGTTTAGCGTAATGTTTTCAACAGAACCATGTCAAATCCTAATCCTGTATATTAATTACTCGGGTTTTACGGTTTTAAACACTTCCAATTCTGTATTTAAATCTAATTTTATACAATTTTAAACTTATTTTTTAAATTATATATAATAACCGGAGAATTTTTTCGCTAATTTATTACGATTAATTGCATTTAAACGAAACAAGTGAGGCATCTATAAACTAAAAAGCATAAAATTTGACCATGAACAGTGTAACATTCCGAATCCAGCTATTAATAACAGACTTCTTATCTTCAAACGTGATTTTAAAAACCATCAGTATTATGTTTATTTTATTATTTCTATTATTTAATACATCATGCAAATCGTGTAAATGTCCTGCCTATAGTCAAAGTATTCATCAAACTGAGATGGAAAAAAGGCCTGATTGAACCGTTTTAAGCCTCTTTTCATTTATCTGAACGAATTTTAGTCACTAAAAAATACATGTCAAACATTTACATTTCAATCAAATATGTAAAATTAAAGCCTCTGAGAATTCAATATCTGCAGTAACACTGTCCAATTGCCCGAAATTTTTAAAACATGACATTCTAAACACTTTAATTAATTATTAAGGTTAGAAGGAAAATAAAAAAGGCACTTGACTCAATACAATAAATGTATTTACTTTGTGTGGCTTTTAAAATCAGGAGATTAAAACCTGAGAATTAAATAATTAGAATATTTTTCTTTTAAATAATTAAAACTTTCACAACTATGATTAAAATAGGGATTAACGGATTTGGAAGAATCGGACGTTTTGTTTTCCGTCAGGCAGTAGCTAAAGGAACTGTTCAGGTAGTAGCTATCAACGACCTTATCGATGTTGATTACATGGCTTACATGTTGAAATATGATTCAACTCACGGTAGATTTGATGGTACTGTTGAAGTTAAAGACGGTGCATTGGTAGTAAACGGTAACGTTGTTCGTGTTACAGCTGAAAGAAATCCTGCTGACATCAACTGGGGTGCTGTTGGTGCTGAGTACGCTGTTGAATCAACTGGTCTTTTCTTAACAAAAGAATCAGCTCAGGGTCACATCGAAGCTGGTGCAAAAAAAGTTGTAATGTCTGCTCCTTCAAAAGACGACACTCCAATGTTCGTTATGGGTGTAAACAACAAATCGTACACTAACGATATGACTTTTGTTTCAAATGCATCTTGTACTACTAACTGCTTGGCTCCTATTGCTAAAGTATTGAATGACAAGTACGGTATTGTTGACGGTTTAATGACAACTGTTCACGCTACTACTGCAACTCAGAAAACTGTTGACGGTCCTTCTATGAAAGACTGGAGAGGTGGACGTGGTGCTGGTCAAAACATCATTCCTTCTTCAACGGGTGCTGCAAAAGCTGTAGGTAAAGTAATTCCTGAATTGAATGGAAAACTTACAGGTATGGCTTTCCGTGTTCCAACTCCTGATGTATCAGTTGTTGACCTTACTGTAAACCTTGCAAAAGGTGCTTCGTACGAAGAAATTTGTGCAGCAATGAAAGAAGCTTCAGAAGGCGAATTGAAAGGAATTTTAGGTTACACTGAAGATCAGGTTGTTTCTAACGACTTCATCGGTGAAACTCAAACTTCTGTTTTCGATGCAAAAGCAGGTATCGCTTTAACTGACACTTTCGTAAAAGTTGTATCATGGTACGACAACGAAATGGGTTACTCAGCAAAAGTTTGCGAATTGATTGAGTACATGGATTCAGTAAAATAATTATACAATTATATACTGTATGGAAAGGGATGCCGAAAGGTGTCCCTTTTTTATTTGTTGAAGTTGAAAGGATTAAAGGACTGGAACCTTAGTTAATGAGATTGATAAAGATTGAATTAAGATTAACGGAGATCGAATTCGTTTAAACACAAAAGGATCTCTCGCTTTCCATTCGAGAGATGACAGTCGTCTAGAACTTATACCTTTTGCTTTTAACTTTTAACTTATTCGCTACTCATAACGAAGCGACTCAATGGGATCTAATCTTGATGCTTTTTGAGCAGGGTAATAACCCGAAATTATTCCAACAAAGAAACATAAAATAACACCGAGAACAATCCACGCCCAGGGAATTATAAACGAAGAGCCAATTAATATAGAGACCATATTTCCGGCAAAAATTCCCAGTAAAATACCTACAGCCCCTCCAATTTGCCCAATAACAATAGCTTCTACCAAAAATTGTTGTTTCACAGTTGAGCTTTTTGCGCCAATGGCTTTCCGAACACCAATTTCGCGAGTACGTTCTGTAACTGTAACCAACATAATATTCATTAATCCTACGGCCGCTCCGAACAAAGTAATTAAACCAATGATTGTTGCCACCAGGGTGATATTCTTTATATTTTCCAATAGGATATTTGCGAGGTTATCACTTTTTTCGATATTAAAATCTGTTTCATCCAATGGGTTTAGATTCCGCACAACACGAAAAGTTGATTCTGCCTGACCTGTTGCAGCTTCCATTAGTTCCGACCGGTCTACTTTGACCTGAATATCGAAATTCATATTGGGGCGCGAGAAATAAGTCCTTGAATTTGAATAAGGAATAAAACAAACCATGTCGCTGTTCATTCCAAATCCACTTCCTTTCGAAGCCAAAACACCAACCACTTTATATTTGCCACTACCAATACTTATCACTTTTTGTATCGGATCTTCTCCTCCTTTAAATATACGTTTTGCCAGTTCTGCTCCCAAAAGAACAACACTCCTACCCGATTCAATATCATGTGCACTAAAACTTCTGCCCTTCCCAACTTCATATCCCGATGTCGACAGGTAGTTCTCATCAATACCCCGAACAGTAATATTCGGATTAGTTTTTTCAGCTTCGTATTTTAAGGTTGCTGTTCCGGTAGAATAAACTGAGATAGCTGTTTGAGCAGGAAAATCAAAAATTTCTTTAAACTCTTTTGCCTGGTAGTAGCTAATATATGCATGATTTTTTGTCCGGTAGCGATTGTTTCCGATCTGAACCCGCATACCCCGGCTACTTATCGAAAATGTATTAGCCCCCATTACTGCAAACTCTTTTGTAATAGAATGTTTAATCGAGTCGATAGCCGTTAAAATTCCCACCAGCGCGGTTATACCAACAGCAATAATTAGTACGGTTAAAATAGTACGCAGCAAATTAGTCCGAATAGAATTCAAGGCAATCCTTATATTTTCAAACAGTAACAGGCCTTTGTTCATTTCTCCAATTTTTAATCAAGTTAAAGATAACAAATATTGATATGCCTCCGGTAAAAGTCATTTGTGAATGAGTAAAAGAAAACTTCATATAATTACCAATTTGAAAGAAATAATATTGCAGGCAATGCAAGTTTCACATTTATTAAAACGTCAATCTGCTAATTGCTAAAAAATTACCTTATATTCGCACTTTTTAATTCAGAAAAATAAAAGATGGCAAATATCGATTTAAACAACGATTTAGAGAAGTTTAGTTATGCATTGGGAATGAGCATTTCGGCAAATTTAATTCAGTCGGGCGTAAAAACAGTTTGCCCTGAGGCATTTATTACAGCATTAAAAGATGTTTACTCAGGAGTAGCACCACGAATTAAACCCGAAGATGCAAACCAGATTTTAGAATCTTTCATGGCCGAGGCACAAGCAGGCGAAGGAAATAAAAACCTGGAAGAAGGAGCTGCTTTTCTTGCTGAGAATAGTAAAAAAGAAGAAGTAATTGAATTACCAAGCGGATTACAATACGAAGTTATCAAAGAAGGAGAAGGTGAAATTCCAACTGCAGAGCAACAGGTAAAATGCCATTACCACGGAACATTAATCGACGGTACAGTTTTCGACAGTTCGGTTGAACGCAACCAGCCGGCAGTTTTTCCTGTAAATGGCGTAATCCAAGGATGGGTTGAAGCACTTCAGTTAATGTCTGTTGGTTCAAAATGGAAACTTTTTATACCTTCGGAACTTGCTTACGGACCCAATGGTGCCGGTGGTACAATTGGACCAAATGCAACACTTGTATTTGAAGTAGAATTATTAGAAATTTTATAAGTATTAAATTCAATCAGTCGAATGACTGAAAAAAAGACAAACAAATGAAAAATAGTATTCTTTATCTTTTGGTAGTTGGATTAATCGTTGCTGCAACTTCGTGCCAGCAAGGAGGACCTGCTAATGTAAAAATGGAAACCAGCGTTGATTCGGTTAGTTATGCAATTGGCGTTTTGGTTGGTTCTAACAATAAAAAACAATTGGAAGGTGCTCCGGGCAGCGACGAAATGAACATGGAAGTTATGGCTGCTGCTTTCCGCTCAGCATCGTTAGGCGAAGAAGCTAAAATTTCGGAGCAAGAAGCCAATGCAATGATTCAGAAGTTTTTTAGAGAAGCCGGAGATCGTGAAGCACAAGCTAATCTTGAAGCCGGAAATAAATTTTTAGAAGAAAATAAAGCACGCGAAGGCGTAACAACTACCGAAAGTGGTTTACAATACGAAGTTCTCACTGAAGGAACAGGAGAAAAACCAACTGATACTGACAAAGTACGTGTACATTACCACGGAACTTTAATCGACGGAACTGTTTTCGACAGCTCGGTTGACCGTGGCGAACCTGCAGTATTTGGAGTAGGCCAGGTAATTCCAGGATGGACAGAAGCATTAAAATTAATGCCTGTTGGATCGAAATGGAAAGTTTACCTTCCTGCTGATATCGCTTATGGCGAGCGAGGAACAGGTGGACCAATTGGTCCTAACTCAACACTTATTTTCGAAGTTGAGTTACTTGAAATCGTTAAAGAATAGTAAGTTTTGTCATTCCGAAAGAGGAACGACTGAGGAACCTCTGACAACAGAGCATTACAGTAACAGATTTCTCTCTTCGTTCGAAACGACAAAAACTTGTTGATAAAAAACCCTTTGTCTTTTTCAGGCAAAGGGTTTCTTTTTTTTATCTTCGCCCCAATCAAAATAAATACAAAAATCGAAAGATGGCATTAAGCGTTAAAGGAAAAATCGACCAGATTTTAAAACCTGAGTCGGGCACAAGCAAGGCTGGGAAAGAATGGACCAAACAAGAATTTGTAATTGAAACAGACGACCAATACCCAAAGAAAGTATGTTTTACCCTATTTGGAGAAAAAGTTAGTTTGGTAAACGGATTATCTGCAGGCCAGGATGTTGAAGTATCGTTTAACGTTGAATCGCGCGAGTATAACGGACGCTGGTTTCATAACATAAATGCATGGAAAATTGAAAAAGCTTCGGACGATAACATGCCTTTCCCTCCACCTGAATTCGGCATGGGCGATATTCCTCCGGAACCTGCCGACGATGCAGCAGGAGACCTTCCGTTTTAATTGATTATTACAACTAATTACTATAAAAAATACCAGCTACTCGTTATAAGTAGCTGGTATTTTTATGTTATTCATGCTGAATTTATTTCAACAACTTAACAGGTTCTTAAATAAGTTTGGAGCCACATTCGGAAGTACTTTCTTACTATTACCCTCTTGTAAACACAGGCTTCCCCTCTTTTGACAATCGCGGATTAAAAACATAGCCTTCCGAATCGAAAGCCTGTAAGTCTTCGGTCCTGTCAATATCATTTTCAAGAACAAAACGAGTCATTAAACCGCGGGCCTTTTTCGCAAAAAACGAGATCATTTTATACTCACCGTTTTTCATGTCTTTAAACTCCGGCGTAACAATTTCGCAATCCAGTTTTTTGGTATCTATACTTTTATAGTATTCGTTCGATGCCAGGTTAAGTAAAACATTACTTCCCGAGGCTGAAACCGCCTCTTTTACCTTTGGGGTAATTTTACTTTTCCAGAACGCATATAAATCGGCAGACCGCTGGTATTTTAGTTTTGTCCCCATCTCTAACCGATAAGGCTGCATTAAATCCAGTGGCTTTAATACGCCATACAATCCCGATAAAATGCGGAGTTTCGATTGCAACTTTAGTAACTGCTCTTCGGTAAGTGAGCCGGCATCAAGGCCCTGATATACATCGCCGCTAAAAGCAAGTACGGCCTGTTTGGCATTTTCGGGAGTAAAAGGCTGGTGCCAGGTTTGAAAACGTTCGTAATTTAATTGTCCCAGAGTTGCTGAAATCCCCATTAATTCGGAAAGTTTTTTTGGGCTCATTTTCTGTAAGCGACCAAGCAATTTTTCCGATTCTTCCAACATTTCGGGCATTGTATATTGGCATGTTGTTGCAGGTGTTTTATAATCCAGCGATTTAGCCGGTGATATTACTAGTAACATATTTATTTGTGATGTAAATGATTTTCAAAAATAACAGAAAAAGCAGTTCAATGTTTATGATTTTTGAACATTAAGCGAATGTACATTATGTATTGAAGCATACATATGTTTACGTATTCTCTTGAAGATTTAAAGGATTAGCCTCGATGCTATAAACAAAATAAGAACACATTGTCTATCTCTGTTCAATATTACATTAAGAAAAAGGAAACACTTCTTTCAAAAACACCTAACTCTCTGCAAAGCTGCAAAAGCTCCGCGACCACCGTCCTGGTGTTTTTGTAAGTTTGCAAAAGGGCCTCGACCACCGTTTTACAACTTTCGTACGTTTGCAAAAGTGTCCCGACCTCCGATTTACTGCTTTCGTGGCTTTACAAAATGTCCCGACCTCCGATTTATAGCTTTTGTAAGTTTGCAAAAGGGGTTTGCTCTTCGGCGCGGTCGAATTGTCAGTCAACAAAATCATTGCGCCGGTGGATTTACTTCCTTCTTCGTAAAACAACGGGAGAAAAACCGGTATCGCAGAATATTTGTTTTTCTGCAGTCATTATTTACCGGCTGTTGGCATAATTTTGTTTATCCTCTGTTTCCGCGAGCCATAAAATACATGGCTATAGCTGCCGTTGTAAAGTGTTTCAGCAATAAGTCAACCGAGAAACCATTTATAAACATCATGGTTACTGATAGCCCGAAAAGTACCAGTGCCGACAAAACAGTTAATGTATTGTTACGGCTAAAGCCCCCGCCCAGCAGCAACACGGTAAATAATACAAATCCGGCAATAAGAAAATAATAAACCGAGTTGAACGAGAATTTAATAAACTCATCGAAATAGCGGATGTAGGTAATAATTCCCATCGACAAGCGCAACATCCATGCGGCAAGCGGTACTAAACTTTTAAATGGTCCCATTTAATCCTATTCTTTTTTGCTTTATAATATCGGCAATATTTTAGTGCAAGCGTACGAATACTTTTTTACATGCTTTGTTGTAATGCATTTATCGATTGCTGAAGTGCTGCTCCGTCCTGTCCCGAAATGCCTTCAACTTTCAAAGCATTTTTGTACACCTGAAGCGCCATGTTTTTGTTTCCGTCGCGCAGGTATATATCGGCCAAAAAGCTGGGCGCACTTAAAAATGTAGGAAAGCTTTTTATAATTTGTGTTAATGTTTTTATTGCTGCGGCTTTCTCTCCATTTTGCAATTGATAATACGCCAGCGTATAAGCATAGTTTGGATCGTTGGGTCGTGCTTTTGCAGCAATTCTGGCATATTTAACCGCACCGGGCAAATCGCCTCGTTGCGCTACAATCACACTCAGGTTTTTGGCTGCTACCGGATTGTTCTCCGGATTCTTTCCAAGTGCTGCTGTTAAAGCTACTTCAGCTTCGTCCAATCTTCCCTGCTCGGCAAGCAATAAACCAAGATTCAAATTGGCCGCTTCGTTATCCGGATCAAATTCAAGCACCTTTTTCAGATTCTCTTCGGCTTTTGTCTGGTTGCCGATATAAGAGTATAAAACACTGCTGTTTATAAGTGGCATTATAGATTCGGGATATAAACGGGCTGCTGTTTCGTATGAATTTAATGCCGACTGTGCATCGCCTTTATTCTGATGATAAATACCGAGGTTGTAATGATTGCTCCAGTTATCCTGTCTTGAAGTCATGGAGGTAACATATTCTTTTTCGGCTTTGTCGATAATAACCTGTTGTTCCGGCGTAAACCTGTCGTTACCAAAAATAAGCAGCGAATTTACCGCCTGAATCCGCACCAGTCTGATTTCATCTTCGCAAGCCTTTAGCAGTGCTGTTTTTACTTCCTCCGATGTATTTCCTGATAAACCAATGGCTGCTGCCGACCGCACCAACTCCGATTTGGAATTTAAAGCTTCAAGTAAAACTGCCCATTTCGAGTCGAGATTACAACCGTTAAGCAAACGTATAAAAGAAGTAGTAACCACTTCGTCTGGTTTTCCGCTTTTTATATAAGCATATATTTTGTCAATGTTTGTCCAGTCGTTTTCACGCGCCTCTTTTATTAACCGGGCCCAGCGTAAAGTCTCTTCCTGGTAGTTTCCGTTGGGTCGTTTTTTAACAATCTCGTTGGCCCATTCAGGTGTTTTGTCTTTATGACAATCGTTGCAGGCATTGGGCGATCCAAACTTAATGGTTGCTTCCGGCATTGGCGGACGGAACGAGTGATCGCTACGAAGGAAATGGCCAACAAATTCGCGCTTTGGCATGTGGCAGCTTATACAGGTTAAACCTGCTTCTGCCGGATGCCCGGTATGCGTTTCCAAATCTTCGTTCCGGTTGTTATGACAGGTTAAACATGCCTGGTTGGGATTGTCCTTATTTCTGTCGCGTCCACTTGAAGTGTGGCAAACAACACAATGTAATTCACTTTCCTGAGCACACTTGTTCATTCTCCAGCCGGTCATTGTATAATTTTCTCCCAGGTCGCGTCCGTCAGGGTAAAAATCGCGATCTTCAAGCGTAGTAATATTATAGTTGTCGAAGAATTTGTCGCCCGGCATATAACTTGGCGTAATCGGACTCATTTTTGCATGACAAGGAGCACAGGCATCGTTGTTTTGTTCCTGCGTAAAAGTTGAGGTTACAATTAATCCAATATCCTCGGGTGCTTCTTCGCCTTCTTTCAGGTTTTTAAATATACGAATGTGCTCGCCTGCCGGCCCATGACAAGTTTCGCAGTTAATACCTGCTTCGCGCCAGGTAGTATGGTAAGTCTCGGAGTTTAAATCGTAATTTGTACTTAACTGACTGATATGACAACTGTAACAACCGGTGTTAAATGTGTACATAGCATCGCGCCAGGGCAGTGCCTCGTCCTCATCCACTCCCTCTTCAAAATGCCGAACAGCTGACTCGGGGTAATTAAACCATATTTTACGATTTGCATCGTAGGCCAACGGAATGGTTTGCAGTTTCCCTTTATCCAGGGGGGTTAAAAAACAATACACATTATGCCCTCCAAGTGCCCAGTCTATTTGAAATGAATTAAGCAGTTTATTTCCTTCCTTTTCCAGCAAAGTCATGGTAGAGTCGGTTGAAACTATTTCGTACATTTTACCCTCCACCGCTACGGGTTTGCTATCTGGTAACTGATGTTTGGCGACAAACCCGGCATTTATGGGCATCATAGCCTGCCCGTGGTACGATGGCGACCAAAGCTGGTAAAACTTTTCGTGACATTCCCTGCAACTTTCTGATCCGGAAAATTCATTCTCTCCCAAGTTTTGCTTGCCTCGTTGTTTGCACGACAACACGCTTACCGCAATTAAAATACCAACCAGCAATTGTAAATATCTCCCCGCCATAATATTGTAATTTTCAGACTTACAAAGATTAAGATTATTTGTATAAGAATGAAATTAAATCCGCTGGTGGAGCTTATTTAGAAGCATACACTAATCCATAGTCATTGTAACAATAAAGAATGGAGAAAGTCTATTTATTTTACTCATTTTCAACGAATCTGAATTTTGATTCGGCATTAAAATTTATCTTTGATAAAATTTAGTTAAAAACTTCGGTCTTCGGTCTCCCGACTTCCGTCTAATTCGTTATAAATGAAAGTAGGAATTTTAAGAGAAGGAAAAACCCCTCCCGATAAACGTGTCCCTTTAACACCTCAGCAATGTGTAGAGGTTCAGGAAAAGTTTCCTGGCGTTACTATATTGGTGCAGCCCAGCCCAATTCGCAGTTTTAAGGACGACGAGTACCGTGCTTTGGGAATTTCGTTACAGGAAGATTTAAGCGATTGTGATGTATTGTTAGGCGTAAAAGAGGTTCGTATTGAAGATTTTATTGAAGGAAAAATTTACCTGTTCTTTTCGCACACCATAAAAGAACAAGAATACAACCGAAAACTATTACAAACCGTTTTAGAAAAAAGAATTCAGCTGGTTGATTATGAAGTATTAACCAACAAAGAAGGATTCAGGATTATTGGATTCGGACGGTTTGCCGGTTTAGTTGGCGCATATAACGGATTCCGTGCCTTTGGGTTAAAAAATGAATTGTTTAACCTTAAACCAGCCCACGAATGCAACGATCTGGAAGAAATGCTGCAACATTTGGATGCAGTTACTTTACCTCCGCTAAAAATCGCACTTACCGGCGATGGACGCGTAGCACATGGTGTTATTGAAATTCTTAACCACATGAACATTATGCGTGTTTCGCCAGAGGCATTTTTAAAAATTGATGAACCGGAGCAGCCTGTTTATGTACAGCTTTTACCTAATAACTATGTGAAAAAAACCGGAAGCGAAGAAGCCTTTGATTTGATGCACTTTTTTAACCATCCAACAGAATACGAAAATGCATTTTCGCCCTTTGCCAAAGCAACCGACATGCTGATTGCATCGGCCTATTGGGATCCCAAGGCACCGGTATTATTTACGGCTGAAGAAATGAAAGCTGATGATTTCAGAATTAGTGTAATTTCCGACATTACCTGCGATATTGAGGGATCTATTCCTTCCACAAAAAAGGCATCCAGCATTGCCGATCCGTTTTACGATTACAATATTGAAACCGGCGAACTGGAAGAGGCTTTTTCGAATCCCAACCATGTTTCTGTTCAGGCAGTTGATAATTTGCCTTGCGAACTTCCCAAGGATGCCTCTCTGGATTTTGGACAGAATCTAATTGAAAAAGTTTTCCCAAGCCTTTTTGGCGAAGATGTCGACAAGGTTATTGAGCGTGCATCAATTACAAAAGATGGCAGGTTGACCGATCGGTTCTCATACTTGCAGGACTTTGCCAACGGGAAATAGATTTCGCCCAATTCTTAGATTGAGATCCGGCCTGTTAATACAAAAACAGACCGGATTTTTTTTATAATCTGTGCCCAATAAAAAGCAAACGCCATCCGCCAAATGGCGGACAGCGTTATTTCACTTTCCCCTGACCAGTCGTTTGCACGACTTTTACTCTTTATTTTATTAACTCTACACTTCGTTTAACAAACTTATCCAAATCGGCACCTTTTAACAAACCATTGGCCAGCAAAGCCAGGTCAACCATTTGTTTGGCCACTTTGTTTTTCTTTCCAAAATCAGAAAGCTGTGCACGCTTAGTTTCTTCCAACTTAACCAGTTCAGCATTCAGGCTTTCCAGCATTTCCTTATCGGCAGTTGGAACATCCTCTTCTTTCTTTCCTTCTTTTGCTTTCTCAAGCGTTGCTATTTCGTCTTTTTTGCCTATTAATTCAGCTCCCAGTTCTTCCAGTTTTTTACCCAGCTTTTTGTCCTTGGCATCCAATACTTTTTTCACCAGCGGGTGAGCAGTATTTACCACCAAACTTAAACTCTCTGGCATATCGCCGTACATACTCATTCCGCCCTGCGCCGCACTCATATCTTTCATGCGTCGCATAAACTCGTTACGTGTAATTACCATTGGCGAACCTGTTTCTCCCAAATCCTGGAAATCAACAATAAACGAGTAGTCCTTATTCTCGGGGCAAACCGATTGAAAAATTGGCGACAATTCTTGTTTTTGTTCCCATGTCAATTCTTCTTTTGTGGTATCATCCTTTTTAATCAGGTTTTCAACCACGTCCGAATCCACCCGAACAAAACGTTTATCGGTATATTTTTGCTCCAGTTTATTTATCAGGTGCGGTGCCAGAACATCATCCAATACAATTACATCGTAGCCTTTGTTTTTGGCAGCTTCAACAAATGTAAATTGCTCTTCAACATTTGTTGCGTATAAATAAATGGTATTCTGGTCTTTGTCTGTCTGGTTATCTTTTACCAGTTTTTCGTACTCTTCCCAGGTAAAATATTTGCTTTCAGTGTTCTTAAGCATGAAGAATTTTAACGCACGATCGTAAAACTTCTCTTCGGTTAACATTCCGTACTCAATAAATATTTTCAGATCGTCCCACTTGCTTTCAAAATCTTCGCGGTTGTCTTTAAAAATCTGGTGCAAACGATCGGCCACTTTTTTATTAATGTGACTGCTGATTTTTTTCACGTTCGAGTCGCTTTGTAAATACGAACGGGAAACGTTTAACGGAATATCAGGTGAATCGATAACACCATGCAGCAATGTCAAAAACTCAGGAACAATTCCTTCAACCGAATCGGTTACAAAAACCTGGTTGCAGTACAACTGGATTTTGTTTTTCTGAACCTCGAAATTGTTTTTAATTTTTGGGAAGTACAAAATACCGGTTAGGTTAAACGGATAATCCACGTTTAGGTGAATATTAAAAAGAGGCTCCTCACCCATCGGATATAATTTCCTGTAGAAATCCTTGTAATCCTCATCTTTTAAATCGGTCGGCATTTTTGTCCAGGCTGGTGCCACATCGTTAATCTGGTTATCCTTGTCGGTATCAACCTGTGCGCCGTCTTTCCACTCTTTTTCTTTTCCGTAAATTACCGGAACAGGAAGGAATTTGCAGTATTTATTCAGAATCTCAGATACTTTTGCATCATCAAGGAATCCTTTTTCCTCTTCGCTGATGTGCATTACAATGTCGGTACCCACATCTTCTTTTTCAACTTCGTCGAGCGTAAATTCAGGGCTGCCATTACAGCTCCATTTTACAGCCTGAGAACCTTCTTTATGCGATTTAGTAATCACATCTACTTTATCCGACACCATAAACGAACTGTAAAAACCTAGTCCGAAATGACCGATAATGGCGTTGGCATCGTCTTTATATTTATCTAAAAATTCGTTTGCACCTGAAAAAGCAATCTGGTTAATGTATTTTTCGACTTCCTCTGCAGTCATTCCAATTCCGTTATCCGAAACCGTAATCGTTTTTGCATCGGTATCTAATTTTACAACAACCTTTGCATTACTCACATCGCCATTGTATTCGCCCTTCGAAGCTAATGTTTTTAGTTTTTGTGTTGCATCAACTGCATTCGATACAATCTCTCTTAAAAAAATGTCGTGGTCAGAATAAAGAAACTTTTTAATAATCGGGAAAAGATTCTCACTGGTAACACCAATTTTTCCTGTTTGCATTTTTGTATATTTTTAGTTTTACTTTTAAATTTTATGTCGGGCTAAATTCAAACCTTGTGCCATTTCGTTTGTTGTGACGATTTGACAGGAATGAGTTGATGAGTACTGAAAAATGGACAATTATCCGTTTAAATTTGACATTGCAACATTATAAATAAACCTGAATAAACAGAGGTTCATATGTTTAACACAAAAGATTTAGCGACTTTAATCACCGGTAATTTTCGAAAATTATGATTTTTGCCTATAATTAATTCGCTCAAAGTCTTTTATTTTGCATGGCACTAGAAAATATTGGTTATGAGTAGTTTGGAAAAATATTTCGAAAAATTCAGAAAAAATACGGTTGGCCACAACCAGGAATTTGATTCGCCTTACGGCACAAAAAAGATTATATACGGCGACTGGATTGCCAGCGGCCGTTTATACCGGCCAATTGAATGCAAGATTACTGATGAAATTGGTCCGTACATAGGAAATACACATACCGAAACCAGCGAAACAGGAATCCGGATGACTCATGCTTATCACAAATCGCATCAGCTGATTAAACAGTATGTAAATGCCGGTCCAAATGATGTAATCATTACTGCCGGCTTTGGGATGACTGCTGTTATCAATAAGTTTCAGCGCATACTTGGCCTAAAGTATTGTGGTAAAATTTCAGGAAAGAACTGTATTTCTGAACGCGAGCGTCCTGTTGTTTTTGTAACTCACATGGAACACCACTCGAACCAAACTTCGTGGTACGAAACCAATGCCGATGTAGTAGTTATTGAGCCTGGCGAAGGGCTTTTGGTTGATCCGGAAAACCTAAAAAAAGCACTTGAAATTTATAAAGACAGACCATTCAAAATTGGTTCGTTTACGGCCTGCTCGAATGTTACCGGGGTTCGTACTCCCTATTTCGAACTGGCTAAAATAATGCACGAGCACGGAGGCGTTTGTTTTATCGATTTTGCGGCCTCGGCTCCCTACGACGAAATTAATATGCACCCCGAAGATCCTATGCAGAAATTGGATGCAGTGATGTTCTCTCCGCATAAGTTTTTAGGTGGGCCCGGCTCTTCCGGCGTAATTGTATTCGATGCCTCGATGTATAAAAATGAAGTTCCTGATAATCCGGGAGGAGGAACAGTCGACTGGACCAATCGCTGGGGAAACTATAAATATGTTGACGATATTGAAGTACGTGAAGACGGTGGTACTCCCGGATTTCTTCAATCGATACGTACAGCACTTTGTTTCGACCTAAAAAAACAAATGGGAATCGAAAATATCAGGAAAAGAGAAGAGGAGTTACTTAAAAAAGCATTTGCAGGTCTCGATGAAATTAAAGAAGTAAGTATACTGGCTGATAATGTTCGCGACCGACTGGGTGTTATTTCCTTTTATGTGGAAGGGATTCACTATAATCTTCTGGTTCGTTTACTAAACGACAGATATGGAATTCAAACGCGTGGTGGTTGTGCCTGTGCAGGAACCTACGGACATTTTCTGCTGGAAGTATCGTATGAACAATCACAGGAAATCACCAACAAAATTAACACAGGCGACCTTTCGGATAAACCGGGCTGGGTACGTTGGTCTTTACATCCTACAATGATGGATTCTGAGGTAGAACTGATGTTAGTGGCTTTAAAAGATATAATTGCAAACATTGAAACATACCAAAAAGATTATATCTACGACAATCATACCAATGCATTCTTTCATAAAAACGAAAAAAGCGACGAAGCTTTAATGCAACAATGGTTTACATTGGAAAAATAGATTTATATTGCTTCACTGAGGTTGCAGAAAATCAATCTGTTTTCAATCTACATTAATCTTTATCCCCTTTTTTTACCTTTGTGTACAATGGCAAAAAAATACAAAACAGGACTGGTTTTAAGTGGCGGGGGAACACGTGGTTTTGCCCACCTGGGAATGATTGCTGCTCTTTCGGAAAAAGGAATAAAACCGGATGTGATATCAGGAGTGAGTGCAGGAGCTATTGTTGGAGCATTTATTGCAGCCGGGAAAACACCTGAAGAAATTCTGGATATATTCACCAAAGGCTGGTTTTTTCAGTACACCAAAATCCACCTCCCTGTTGACGGGCTTCTAAAACTCGATGGCGTAAAAGAAATTATCGAAAAAGAAATCCAGGTTAAAAATATTGAAGATCTTGACACTCCTTTTTTTGTATGTGTATCGAACCTGAACAAAGGTGTTGTGGAATACAAAAATTCGGGACCGCTTGGCAAAACAGTTTTGGCCTCCGCTTCAATACCTATTTTATTTGCGCCGGTTGTTCTCGGACGCGACTCTTATGTTGATGGTGGTTTAATGGACAACATTCCTGTTGAGCCCGTTAAAAATGAATGTGAACAGTTAATTGTTTCAAATATCAGTCCGATAAATCCGAAGGCTAAACTAAAAAACCTTATTCAAATTGCAACTCGAACGGTTTATATGAGTGTAAATATTAAAACCGAAGAAGCCAAAAAACATGCTACCTATTATATCGAACCCAAAGGGATTGACGCCTACGAAGTATTTCAGAGAAAGCATGCCGAAGAACTATTTGAGTTAGGTTATAAAACCACAAAAAACATTATTGGTTAAATAAAACAGCCGTTTCTAATAAATAAGAAACGGCCTTTTTACCTGAGCAAAACTCTCAGTGTCTTTTATTTAAACAGATTCTCATCTCTGATTATCATTAAAATTGCCGAGTGCGGCAAAATAATGTATTTCTCATTATTGAATTCTATTTCGTGCCCACTTTTGTTCATATAAATAGCCAGGTCGCCAATATGCGTTTGAAGCGGAACATATTTCACCTCATCTTTTTTATTCTTCCACACCTCATCCTCGTCGCTAACTGCCGGAATTGGGTAACCCGGTCCAACCTTTACTATGTACCCACTTTGCACTTTTTCGTTTTCCTGCACTGATGGCGGTAAATACAGTCCCGACTTCGTTTTTCCTGACGGATTTTTAGGCTTTACCAAAACGCGGTCGCCAACCATAATAAATTTCTCTAAATCTTTCTCCTCAATTACTAACGACATAATTTATTCATTTACGATAAATACAAAGATAAAACTTTAGAAACGGGAAAAATATTCATTAAATAAGATTTTAACTAAACCACTATGCACTGGAAGTACATAGGTTTAAGATTGAATGAAATTCAAATAGTAAAGCGTAATTTGACGGAAGACAGAAGTTGGAAGACCGAAGAAAGGTACTCCTTTTTCCAAAACAACTTCATGCTTCGTGCTTCAAACTTCTCACAATGGAATAATATTTATAGAAACTGAAAGTAGCTGCAATAAAATTGCAGGGTTTTAACCATTAACTAGAAAATAAAAAACATGATTCATTTACCCGATATTAGAACTTTTCACTCCTCATTTTTCGATCAATAAATCTTTTTGTTCTATTTTTCGAACAATAAAAAATAACCTACAACCCTCTATTTATAGCACTTTCACAGATAATCAGAAAAAATAATCAAAAAATATACTACTTTGTTTTGCATAGTACCATTTTTTATATTTATATTTGTATTACCAACTTCAGGGTTAAAGAGAGTACAATCTTAAAAAAAGTTCTAAAAAATTGTAACGAATTAAAAAATCAGGCGTCTTAATAACGAAGCAGAAACAAAAACAGAAGAAAACAAGAAGTCAAGCAAAACAAAAACAAGAAAACAGGAACTAGAAGCAGGAGGAAAAAGTCATGAAAACAAAAAACAATGTTCAGAAAGCAATCACAAAATCACTGGCGGTAATTATTAGTTTAGTATTAATCAGCTTAACTGTAAGCGCTCAGGATTTTTGGAAAACAGTTTTAGAAAACAGCAGTCTTAGCCAATTAGCCATGGCAATGACAAGCGAAGCAAGCCCGGCATCAGCCGATGCCAACTCGACAACCGACGCAAATGCCTTTGCCGAGTATTTTGCAGCAGAGGCAGAAGATGCGTTAGATCTGGAAGACTGGATGACAAACGATAACAATTTTTTCGAAACACTAACAATTGAAACTGTAGTTGAAAACAGTCTTGAATTAGAAAGCTGGATGACCAACGAAAGCTTATTTAACGGAACTGCAGCCTATTTTGAAGTAGAAACAGAAGAAGCATTAGAACTCGAAGACTGGATGCAAAACACAGAATATTTTGGTGTGCAAACAGTAGAAATTGAGTTGGAATGCGAAAAAGCGTTAGAAGTAGAAAGTTGGATGACAAATAATAAGGTATGGAAAATTTAAAGCGTAAATTCCTCATATTTTAAAACCGCTATCCAGAAATCAGGATGGCGGTTTTTTATTGTCTAAAAATAAAATCCGGATAATATAGCCAAGACTTAAGTAATCTCATATTCATCATGAATGTCTGTAAGCACCTCATAACCGGTCTCTGTTACCAAAATAGTATGCTCAAATTGTGCCGATAATTTATTATCAACCGTACGAGCCGTCCAACCATCGTTTTTATCGATAACTGCCTTGGGTTTTCCCTGGTTAATCATCGGTTCAATTGTAAAAGTCATCCCCGGTTTCATTTCCGGTCCTGTATTTCTGCGCGAAGCATGATCTACCTGCGGCTCTTCATGAAACTCAATTCCTACTCCGTGACCACAAAATTCGTAAACTACACTAAAACCTTTGGCCTTGGCATAGCGGCTGATTACAAATCCGATATTCCCAAACCGATTTCCGGGTTTTACCTGCTCAATACCCAAATTGAGGCAATGCCAGGCCGCATCAATTAAATCATCGGCAACCGGACTAACATCTCCAACGGTAAACATACGCGATGTATCACCATAATAACCATTTAAAATGGTAGTAATATCGATATTCAGAATGTCCCCTTTTTTCAGTATTGTTTGTTTCGACGGAATTCCGTGGCAAATAACATTATTCAGCGAAATACAACTTGACTTTGGATATCCATTGTACCCTTTGGTTGCAGGTACAGCTCCATGGGCTATAATAAACTCCTCTATTTTATCATCGATAAATTCAGTATTTACACCTTCCTTTACAAACTGCTCAGCAAAATCTAATGTTTTGGCTGCAAGACGCGAACTTTGCCTGATACCTTCTATTTGTTCCGGAGTTTTTATTACAATCTTTCCCATAAAACTTTTAATTATTGCGCAAAATTGAACATTTGTAATTGATTTTCAAAACTGAACAATAAATTTGCAGAAAAGTTTAACACAGCGGAAGCCTGTCGGCCGAAACTATGAATAAAACAGATTGTTTTATATCATTTAGGCTGAGTGAAGAAGAAATTATTACATTTAACCGGCTTTCGCTGTCAGCCAACGATTCAATCAGACAAAATAGTAATAACCATGGAATTCAAATACAGACAAGAGCTTACAACAAAATCGTACTTTGTAAACCGCTTTGGAAAATTATCCACTTCGTTTCTGTTTTGGCAAATTCAGGACATCGCCTGGGAACATGCCGAAATTCTTGGATTCGGATTCGACAACCTAAAAAAAGAACAACAATTCTGGGTACTGTCGCGGCTGCTTGTAAAAATTAAAAGACGCCCCAAATGGGGCGAACGCTTCATTATAGAAACCTGGCCGGTTGGTACCAAGGGACTACTTGCCCTGCGCGATATTGAATTTCTTGATGAAAAAGGCGAAAGCATTATTCAGGCAACAACCAGCTGGTTGGTTCTGGATGCAAAAACCAAACGTATTATTCGTCTCGAAGATCTAAAGGATATTCCGCTAAACGGAGAACGCGTTTTTGAACACACTGCCGGCAAAGTACAAGCTCCAAAATCGGACCAGGAATTAATCTTTTCTCCTGCTTTGTTTAACGAGATAGATATTAATCAGCATTTTAACAGCGGCAGGTATCTTGAACGAATTATTGATAGTTATGATTTTGATTTTCATTCAAAAAATGAATTGGCTGAATTTGAAATTAACTTTGCTAAGGAAGGCATTCCTGAAGACAGACTCGCTGTAAAAAAACAATTTATCGACGATAAAATTCATCTCTGTAGTGTTGTTCGTGAATCCGATGGAGCCGAATTAATAAAGGCAAAATTAACCTGGGAGTCGAGGTCTTAAACGATGATTTCAATTAAAGCTGAATTGCATTAAAAAGATACTAAGTGCTCTTTTAAAAGCCGAAGACAATAATTCAGTAAGCTCACTGTATTCGAGTCAATACTATCTCCAATTGCTTAAAGCCACTTCCCGTATAACAAAAGCCACTGGAAAATCCCAGTGGCCAGAATAATTCGTAAAACCAATCCCGTTTACACAGGGAAAAGTATTTTAAAATACGGCACTCACTTTTAAGCAATACCTATCCATTTGTATTAAAGTAAAAAAGCGTGTGCCGATGATCATTCACGTTTAGAAAATAAAATAGTATTGTTAGCTATTAAAATCTTCGATGATACATTCTTTATCCGAAAGATTTTAGTGCTAACAAATGATTATTCTAAGTTTTATTATTTGAAAACAACAATTGCAATCCATTGCCGGCATTCCGGCAATGGATTTACTGAATAAAAACTATCTAAACCAAACTATTTACCCAGACTTGCATCCAGGTTTTCATTAACATCAGCTGCTGATGTTGGAACCGGGAATAATGTCCGAAAGGCTTCGGTAGCAGGCTTTTCCTGGTAAGCTTCGGTAAATTTCCCAAAACGGACTAAATCCTGACGACGCAATCCTTCCCAGTATAACTCATACCCGCGTTCATTCAATACATCCTCCAAACTAAGACTTGGTAACGATCCTAAAGTTTTACCTTCAGCACTTCGTTTTGAACGCAAAAAGTTAATATCTGCAAGAGCTCCGGGTTCATCATTGTTACGTAGTTTTGCCTCGGCACGAATCAGATAAATATCAGAGATTCTCATAATTGGCACATCGTTAGGCGATGAAAACTGACGTTCGGTATCCGGGTTTGGCGCAAACTTTATCACACGGATACCGGCATTTTCAGGAGAACTCTCAATATTTATTTCAGGAACAAAGATTAACGGATCACCATTACGTTGTTTTAAAGCAGTTCCGTCAACACCATACTGCTGTCCAACTAAAAAGCCTTGATTAAAACCTGTTTCACTCATTATTCTACTATCATAATAACGAGCATCGTTTACCTTATCCCAGGTATTAAAGAAAGAGGAAGTAGTAGAAGGACCATTCCAGGTACTGGTATAATTACCAAATAACTGACTGTAATGTAAAGTAAAGTTTACCCAAACACTACCACTTCCCATATCTACATTGTCATCCATTGGAACCCGGAAAATAAATTCCGGATGTTCGGCTACGTCTTTTTGGAACATACTCCAATAATCATCAGTCACTGAAAAAGTCCCTGAATTAATCAATTGGTCGCAATAATCAATTGCTTCCGACCATTTCCCCTCGCCACCATACACCTCGTAATTGAGATATAATTTTGCCAACAAAGCTTTTGCTGCTTCCTGAGTAACTCGTTCAGAACCAACTTCTGCTTTTGTCTTCAGGTTTGGCAAAATAGCTTTTACTTCTTCAATAATCCAGTCTGCTGCAGCTTTTTGATTTAATACTTCGGGTGTTACCGAGAAATCTAAATCTTCAGCTTCACGAAATGGTACCTGTCCAAAAAGATCGTTTATTAAATACATAAAATATGCCTTTAAAAACCGTGCTTCGTTAATGTACTGTTCGGTTGTTGAATTTTGATTGAACTGAGCAATGTAATAAATAGCAGTATTTGCTCGAGATACAC
Source organism: uncultured Draconibacterium sp. (assembly GCA_947492175.1). Lineage (GTDB taxonomy): Bacteria > Bacteroidota > Bacteroidia > Bacteroidales > Prolixibacteraceae > Draconibacterium. The sequence goes on from CANLMQ010000018.1 coordinate 54,996, forward strand.
CTTGATTTAATGCATCCCAAACATTTTTTAAGCGAATATGATCCGAATTCCAGGTATGAACATGTAACTCCATCCATGCACCATTATCGTACCAGTCGGTTCCCCTTGTCGGAATAATTACTTCATCAGTAGTAACCTCTTGAAGTGCCCAGTAATCATACCATTCAATTGTTCTTCTTAAACTTCCGTAAGGAGGATTGATTAGTGATCCAATGTTCTCCGGATTATTAACAAGGTCGGCTCCAAGTTGCTCATCCAATACATTTTCTTCCAAATCGGTACACCCAAAAGCAAAGAACATTCCGATTATTGTTAGCACTAATATTATTTTATATTTTTTCATAATTGTTCGATTTTAAGTGTTATTAAAACTGAAGATTTACACCAAATGTAAAGGTTCGCGGTTTCGGATAAGATGTATAATCAATTCCCATTGACGGTACACCATTCTCATCGGCAACGGTATTAATCTCAGGATCGTAACCTGTGTAATCGGTAAATACCAACAAATTGTTTCCGGTTACATATACACGGGCATTACCCAGCCAACTCACTTTTTTTGTATCGATTGTGTAACCTACTGTCAGGTTAGATAAACGAAGGAAAGAAGCATCTTCGATAAAACGCGATGAGAATGCATTTGAATTATCCGGACTTTCATTTGATTCGAATACTTCTTTGGTTACATTAAAACCTTTATCCAAAGGACCTTTTAAGAATAATGCATTGGCAGTGTTGTTGTACACTTTATTTCCGGCAGAACCGTACCAGAACATACTAAAATCAAAACGTTTGTAATTTAAACTGGTTGTGAAACTATAAGTAAAATCAGGTAAAGCCGATCCCAGATATTCTTTTACAGCAACACCTTCGCTATCTTCTTTGTAAATACTTAAACCGTTTGAGTCGAGTCCCTGGTAAACCATTCCGTAAAAAGTACCAACCGGTTGACCATTTGTAATTATCTGAACACGTGTACCGGACAAGCCTTGTCCACTTGCGTTACCGGTTTCAATTAACTTAACCGGTAAATCCTTCACTTCATTATGTATGTATGCGAAGTTACCTCCAAGCTCCCACGAGAAATCTTTTTTATCAACAATTAATCCGTTTAATCCCAGTTCAATTCCGTTATTTATGATGCGCAAGTCGGGAACATTCTGCCACTGCGTTTGTGTCGCAGCCGGTGCTTTTGCCGGTATCTCAAGTAATACATCTTTGGTTGATTTACTAAATAAATCAATAGTACCCGACAAACGATTATTAAAGAAACCAAAATCAATTCCGAAGTTTGTTTGCAACGTTGTTTCCCACTGAATATCAGGATTCGGCGTTCTCAGAAATGTAATACCCGGAGAAAGTGCCCCGTTAAAATATCCATTAGCATTAGGTTCGGTACCAACAGCCAGTAAGGAAATCTTATCCGGAATCTCCTGGTTACCTGTCATACCCCATCCCAAACGAACTTTCAGATTACTAAGTGATTCCATACTTTGCATAAAATCTTCTTCTGACATACGCCATGCGAAAGCTGCAGATGGGAAGAATCCGTATTTCTTGTTTTCTCCAAATTTCGACGATCCATCCATCCGCCCGGTAAAAGTTAACAGGTATCTATCTTTATAACTGTAATTTACCCTTCCAAAAAAAGATTGTAATTCACGTTCGTAAGCTGAAGAATTTACAATAGCTGAAGAGAAATTACCATACTGAAGATTATCGGTATATTTAATATCATCAACCTCAAATCCATTCACATTCATTTCAGTTGTTGTGTATTTTATAAACTGATAAGCGTGTCCGGCAAGGAAGTTAAAACGATGATCGTCGTTAATGGTTTTTAAGTAAGTTAAGTAGTTTTCAATTAATTTGTTGTTTGCAGCAACTCCATTAATGTTCGCTTCTCCTTTATTTACCAAATAACTAAGTTCCTGATCCTGATTTACACGACGTTCGGCAACTGTACGATCCAAACCAATATTCAACTTGTATTTTAAGTCTGTAATAATTTCGTATTCTGCCGAGGCATTAAAGATAGTTCTGTCGGTGAGGGTAACATCATCAACAAGACTAAGCATCGCTACCGGATTTCGTTGATCCTGAGCATGTTGATAATAACTTCCGTCTTCTTTAAAAACCGGGTAAGTAGGATTCGACTTTAAGGCAGAAAGGATTAAGTCTCCCTCATATCCCGAACCATCCTGATCGGTAATTGGTGATCGTGAATCATTTACATGTGAAGCAATTAAGGTTGCAGCCAGATTTAGTTTTCCATTAAACATTTCCTGGGTTACTTTAATCTTCCCGTTTATTTTTTCTTGTCCGGTCTGGTCAACAATACCTTTTTGGTCAATATATCCCAAAGAAGCTTTGTAAGTAAACTTTTCGGTACCACCGCCATATGAAAGATTATGACTTTGTGTAACTCCTGTGGTGTAAATCTCATCTTGCCAGTCGGTGCTTGCTCCTAAATCCAATAATTTTGATCCGTCGGCTTTTGTATAAGAGCGAAATTCATCTGCTGACAGAAGATCCATTTTCTCGCGAATGCTTGAAACTCCCAAATAACCATCATACGATAATGTTCCTTCTCCCTTTTGTCCTTTTTTGGTTGTAATAATTACCACACCATTTGCTCCTCTGGCTCCATATATGGCAGTAGAAGAAGCGTCTTTCAAAATGTCGATTGACTCAATATCTTCCGGGTTTAAGAAACTAAGTGGGTTTTTGCTTGAACCACTACCATATCCGGCAGCACTTCCCCCTGTTGGTGTTACATCTGCATTATCCAACGGAATTCCATCGACAACATAAAGTGGCTCCTGCCCCGAACGAATGGAATTTGATCCACGAATGCGCACTGACATTCCGGTTCCCGGCTCACCACTATTTTGAGTAATGTTTACTCCAGAAACACGTCCTTGCATCATTTCAACCGGGTTGGTAGCAACACTTTTATTCATGTCTTCTTCTGTTAAACGATTGGTTGCTCCTGTCAGGTCACTTTTACGCTGAACCCCATAGCCAATGGCAACGACTTCGTCCAGTTGTAATACATCTTCCTTTAAAGTAATATTGAAAAGAGTTTGTGTTCCGATCTCAATTTCCTGTGTTTGGAAACCAACAAATGAGAACGATAGAATTTCTGAACCGGCAGGAATATCAAGTGAGAAATTTCCATCAAAATTGGTTACAGTACCTATAGTTGTTCCTTTTACAACTATTGTAACACCAGGCAATGGTTCTCCGTTCGAATCAGTAACAATCCCATTAATATTTTTCTTTTGCTGATCAACATTCATTAAAACCGAGCCAACTTTTTTAGTGATTGCTATTTGCCTGTCACTAATTTTATAGGTCAGATTTGTTGCTTCCAATGCCTGATCAAGTAAATTCTCAACTGTAACATCGTTTACAGTTACATCCACTTTTTGATTTGGATTTACGATATCGTCAGAGTAAACTATAATAAATTCACTTGACTTTTCAATTTCGTGAAATACTTGTTTTAGTGATACGTTATTAAGTCGCATTGAGAATTTTGCTGTTTGCGAATAACTACTTGCAGCAGATGCAAACACGGCAGATATTAGCAAGATTATAGTTAGCCTCATAATAAGGAATGTTTTTTTGACAAGCCGTGATTGCACAGCAATGCCATTCTTAAAAATTTTATTCATAAATTTAAAGCGTTTAATTAAAGATTCTAATTAATTATTCTCACGAGCCGGCGGGTGGTACGAACACTCTCCGGTTCTTTTTGTTAGTCAATAGCTAGTTCATTTAGTTTTTATACATAGGCAAAATATTTTAGTTTGGTTTTACTATAAAATAATCCCCGTTCTTTTGTTTTCCCCAGTCAATTGGGACAAAAGCCTGAATCACATCCAACACATCAGATATGTCGTTTTTTAAATCAAGTTTTCCGGAAATTTTGTATCCGCCCAACATGGGATCTTTTATATGTATTTTTTTGTTGTAATATCTTTCCAGTTTTCGAACAACCCTGTTTAAGTCCTGCTTGTCGCAATCAAACATTCCTTCTTTCCACGATATGTATGTATCAACATCCACACGATTTACATAATTTACACCGCTTTCTTTATCCAACAAATACATCTCGTCAGGCACCAATATCTTTTTGTCCTTTCCTCCAAGTATTCCTTCTTTTTTGGTCTCCACACTAACACTGCCACTTACCAAAACAGTTTGGAATATGTTATCATCAGGATAAGCAGAAACATCAAAACTGGTTCCCAAAACTTCAACATCGGCATGTTCTGTTCGAACAATAAAAGGACTTTCTTCGTTTCTTACCACCTCAAAAAACGCTTCTCCAATCAATAAAACCTCACGCTGTTTTTTATCAAGAACAGAAGGGTACATTAGCTGACTTCCTGCATTTAACCACACTTTTGTTCCGTCGCTAAGTGTTAGCTGAGAGCTTTTCCCATAAGGAATTATTACCCTGTTCATTTCTGATTTTGCCTGCATTGTCTGCTGCGAAATGGTATCGTTATCAATTATCACTTTCTCTCCTGTAGCATCGTATTTAATCTCCGAATCTTTTGAATGCAGCGGAACAGATTTTCCTCCCGGTAATATTACCTGGGCTTCGTTGAAATTTACAGGTGTTGTTTCTGCAATTGTAAATTCATTGGACTGTGAATTACTGTAGAAATAATAACTCATAGCACCTGTTGCAAAAACCAAAATAAAAATAGCGGCGTATTTCAGAATGGTAAACACTCTGCTGTTTTTCCTGTCGGAATGATGTTTTACATTGTTCCAGATTGTAAATATTTCGTCGAGTGTTAACTCATCGTGAGCAAAATTAAAATGATTAAAAATTTCAATGGCTTCCTTTATTTCTGACTCTTTCTCAGGATTTTTAGCCATGAATTTTTCCCAAAATTTTACTGCCTCTTTATCTGATCTTAATCTCCAGCGAATAAACGATTCTTCGTTTAAAAAATCAGTTGATGTGTATGTTGAATATTTTCCCATTTTTTGCAATCTCTACTAGCATAAGACAAGAGTTGCAAAAGTGTAGATAGTTTTTTTTATAAATTTTATATGTTGAAGAGCAGGTTTTTGGGGAAAGTTTAATCCAGACGGGCAAATACAACAAAAAGAATTTTCGAGATTCTTTTTTTATCGCTCTTTAAAACACTTCGCACTTTTTGAATGGCACGACTAATTAACGAACGCGAAGATTGCTCTTCCAGGTGCAGAATTTCAGCAATTTCTTTATGACTCAGACCAAAATAAAATTTAAGATAAAGCGCCTCTTTTTGCCTGCTCGTTAACGATTCGATAGCAGAACGCACAGCCAGGGTCTTTTTTGAATAATTATCGTTTTCGAATTCTGCCTGATCCAAATTCTGAAATCCGATTTCGAAACGATAATCTCCACTCTCCAGGATACTTTCAAGTTTACTCGATCTTATCATCTCACGAATGATAGTTCTTTTAACAGCCGTAAATAAATACCCTTTCACATTATTTGTTTCCGAAAGTCGGGTTCGTGTTTGAATGAGTGTTACAAACAATTCCTGAATACAATCTTTAACCAACGATTTATCAACGGTAAACTTGCATCCAAAGGCAAATAAGTCGTTTACATTATTCAGATAGATTTTCGAGAGCGCGGTTTCACTTCCTTCCAGAAAATCCTTCCACAGCAAAATATCTTGGTCCTGGTTAGGATACACGTTGATCTTAGTTTAGATAGTTCAAACCAAATATATAACTTTTGAAGATAAAAATAAGCTTAGTTATTAAATAACATAAGTTCTTTTGAATATTTTTAAGAGTTTCAAAAATTCATTTCGACTTATTCAGACAGTAAGGCTTCGTTATGATGAAACTCCTTACTGCAAGATATGGTGAGTTAAACCCATAAGATTCCTCGTCTATCGCTCGAAATCTATTCGGACAGATGACTTAAACAAGCACTTTAATTCCGTTAATCAGCATCTGTACTGCCATCATCACCAAAATCATTCCCATTAAACGCTCAAGTGCGATCAATCCACGCTGTTTGAAAAAACGTATCAGGAATGGCGCCAACATTAAAATTACTGCCGATGCTGCCCATGCTACAACCAAGGCAACCAGCCAATGCATTGTATTATCAGGGCTACTCTGAGTCATAAGAATAAGCATTGCCAACACGGAAGGTCCGGCAATTAACGGTATAGCAATCGGGACTAAAAACGGTTCTCCGTCAGGATTCGCTCCCATTATTCCCTCTGGTTTTGGGAAAATCATTCGTAAACCGATTATTAAAAGGATGATACCACCTGAAATAGTAACTGTTTCCTGTTGCAAATGCAGGAAATTTAACAAGGGTTTTCCTGCAAACAGAAAAACAAGCAAAATAAACAAGGCAAGTACTAACTCGCGCGCAATAATAAATCGCTGTCTTTTGGGCTCAATACCATTTAACACTGATAATAAAACCGGGATATTGCCCAGCGGATCCATAAGAAAAAACAGCAATACTGCCGCCGACATAATTGAATTTCCGATATCAACCATACCAAATATATTTAATAAGAGTACAAAGCTAATAGTTATGTTTGATTTCGGTAATAAGTTGCCTTATAATTGTTTTAATATCTTATCGATTTCATCCATTTCGTATTTTGGGGTAGCACCTGCTTTTGAGGCCACAAAAGCACCTGTTGCACACGCAAAAGCCAAGGCATCGGCTGGGCTATACTTTTTTAGAAGGGCTGCAATCAATCCGGCCAGAAAAGCGTCCCCGGCTCCAACAGTATCTACAGCATTTACTCTAAATCCCGGATGCTCATAAAATTCACCATCGTAATACAACAAAGCTCCCTTTTCACCTTTTGTTACACAAACCATTTGTAAATTGTAATGCGAAACAAACCATTTCTCCAGGTTGTGTTCGTCGTATTTCTGTTTGTTATGCCACGCTGCAAAAGTCAGCAGTTCATCATCATTTAACTTTACAATATCAGTTTTCTGAAGCAGCATTTCTACTACTTCTTTCGAGTCGTAAGGTTTTCTGAAATTTACATCAATGAGTTTAACTCCTTCATTATCCAGCAAATTTAAAACTGTATTTCTGGTAACCGAATTTCGTGAAGCCAGCGAGCCATAAATCATCAATCCTGATTCTCGTGCTTTTTTTGCCAACGAATCAGTCAGCTTTAAGTTATCCCAGGCAACCGGCTCGCAAATTTCGTAGGAAGCATTGTTATTCTTATCTAAATGCACCAAAACTTCGCTGGTAGGAAGTGTATCATCCTCCTGGATATAATCAGTTGACATTCCGGCTTCTTCCAGAAACAGCTTAAGTTCACGCCCCGGCTCATCTTTGCCAATACTGCTGGCAATGGCAACATTTAAACCGATTGCATTTAAATGAAGTGCTACATTCATAGGAGCTCCTCCCGGTTTTGTCCCCGATGGAAGACGATCCCAAAGCACCTCACCAACACACAGAATTTCGTGATTTTTAATTTCCATCATCTTTGATTGTTATTGGATTAAGTTGCTCCCAAGTTAACAGTGTTTTTACAATACAAAATACAAAAATGCTTAGAACACTTCTGCCCTATATTTTAAACAAGCACTAAAATGATTTGCCAAATAATCGTTCTTATTTTATCAGCCGGATTATTTCTTCCACTTTCTCGTCCATAGGAAGGTGTCCGTTTATCCAGTGAATTTTTGTTCCGCGTTTTTCCATTCCCCTAAACCAGGTCATCTGACGTTTGGCAAACTGATGAATAGCAATTTCCAGTTTTGTAAACATCTCGTCGAAACTAAGCTCTCCAATTAAATGAAGCGTAAGGAATTTATATTCCAGCCCATAATAAATTAGTTGCTCCGGAGTTAATCCCGAATCAAGAAGTTTCTGAACCTCATCCAGCATTCCTTCGTCCAGGCGTTGTTTTAAACGGGTAGTTATTCGTTGGCGACGCATTCCCCGGTCAAAATCAATTCCAACATTCAAACTGTTTATATCAGGCATTTCCGAATCGTCTTTCGGATTTTCAGCGTAATATTTTTCTATTTCTATGGCCCGAATAGCGCGACGATCGGTTTCTACATCGGTATGATTATGAAGTTCTGGTTTTAAACTTTTCAGAATTTCAGTCAACTCTGCAAGTGTTTTCCCTTCCAGTTCCTTTCTCAAAGCTTTATTGGGAGGAACTTCAATTAACCGGTAATTTTTTAAAACCGCCTCCAGGTACAAACCACTTCCGCCACACAATACAGGAAATTTTTTACGGGCATTAATTTCGTCAAAAACCTTTATAAAATCGGTTTGAAAACGATACACATTGTAATGTACTCCGGCATCTTCAATATCGACCAGATGAGAAGGAATCTCAACACCATCTACAAAATAATCTTCATAATCTTTTCCGGTTCCCAAATCCATTCCCCGGTATACCTGCCGCGAGTCAGCCGAAATTACTTCGCCATTAATACGCGCTGCAAAGTGTGCCGCCAAACCAGTTTTACCTGTGGCAGTTGGCCCCAATATCGTAACTAAATTGTATTTCAAACCTTATAATTTTAAGATACAAATTAACGAAATATTGATGGCTTAGCCATTCTAAATCTTCAATTTCACATAAGTACGCTTAATTGATGCATCTTCTCTTTCTAAAATATTTAAATAACTCACAATATTTTTCTAAATAATTGCAGAATCATTTATATTTGAGCCATGAGAACGATTCGATTTTTTACATTTTGGCTTTTCGGGGTGTATACTTTTCCCGTTCTGCGAAAAAGGGAAATCCACGGATTAAAGTTCTGTCATGGTACATTGAGCAGGCAGAATTTAAAGAATCGCTTTTCAATTAATGTATCCTTCTGACTACAGATTCGTATTAACAACATTCCAAATTGATTTAAATAAAAGAAAATGATAAAAGAAGCTTGCGTAGAATCATTTAAAGAAGCCAAACTGGCGCAGGAAAAAGGAGCAAACCGAATTGAGCTGTGTTCCGATCTTGCCAACGACGGACTTACTCCCTCATTCCGTTTAATGAAAAAATGCTGTACCGAACTGGAGCTGCCCGTTATGGTAATGGCACGCCCTCGGGCAGGTAACTTTGTTTTTACCGATGACGAACTGGTACAAACAAAAATTGCCATTAACCTGGCAAAAGAAGCAGGTGCGCACGGTGTGGTGATAGGATTACTAACACCCGATAACAAAATAGACGAGGTGCATACCCGTATGTTAGCAGAATACGCTCTTCCTCTTCCGGTAACCTTTCATAAGGCAATCGACGAAATGGAAGATCCTGTTGAAGGAGTCAAAATTTTAAAAAACATCCCTAACATAAAACGCATATTAACTTCCGGAGGAAAAGCAACCGCTTTGGAAGGACAGGAAACAATCCGCAAAATGATTGCTGAAGCTGAAGGAAAAATTACAATACTTGTTGCCGGAAAAGTAATTGATTCGAATGTAAGCGAAATTCAGCAATTAACCGGGACCGATGAACTTCATGGAAGAAGAATAGTGGGCGAACTTGTGGAAGAGCAGACTTCATAACAATAGTTCTCTGTATGAATAAAAAAACTAAATAATTTATAAAATGAAAAAATTACTTCTATTTATTCCAATCCTGTTTGTGCTTATTGCAAATGCGCAGTACGAACACGAAATAACAGAATATGTGTGGCCAACAGACCAGAAAGTTTTAGATAAACTGGAAGATTGGCAAGACCTGAAATTTGGGTTGTTAATGCACTGGGGAATATACAGTCAGTGGGGAATTGTTGAATCGTGGTCGATTTGCCCCGAAGATTATGGCTGGTGTGCTCGTAAAAAAGGCAGCACCCCCGACGATTATTTTACTTATAAAAAAGAGTATGAGAACCTAAAACTGGCTTTTAACCCAATTAATTTTAATCCAGAAAAATGGGCAAAAGCCGCCAGCAATGCAGGGATGAAATACGTGGTTTTTACTACCAAACACCACGACGGATTTTGTATGTGGGATACCAAATACACCGATTATAAAATTACCAGCAAAGAGTCTCCGTTTCATGTTAATCCAAAAGCCAATATCGCAAAAGAAGTTTTCGATGCTTTCCGTGCTGAAGGACTTTGGGCAGGAGCCTATTTCTCGAAACCCGACTGGAACACACCCTATTACTGGGATCCTAAATTCCCTCCACTAGATAGGAATGTTAACTACGATCCGGCTCTTTATCCTGAAAGGTGGGAAAAATATGTGCAGTTTACGCACAACCAGATAATGGAACTTATGACCGAATACGGAGATATTGATATTCTTTGGTTAGATGGTGGTTGGGTTTGTAAACAATCGGATGAAGCACTGAAAGAATATTACAAAGGAAGACATGCCGAAACAAAAACCGGTTTTATAAAAAACCGTGTTATCGATCAGGATATCCGCATGGACGAAATCGCTGCCAAAGCACGTGAAAAGCAACCGGGACTAATTGTTGTTGACCGTGCAGTGCCGGGTCCAAATCAAAATTACCTTACTCCCGAGAACAAAGTACCTGAAGCACAGCTTCCCTATCCCTGGGAATCGTGTATTATTGCAGGCGGTGGCTGGGGCTGGGTGCCTAACCCGCAATACATGTCGCCTAAAAAAGCCATTCATATGCTAATAGATATTGTAGCCAAAGGTGGAAACCTGCTCTACAATATCGGACCTGCACCTGATGGAACCTGGCCAGAGGCTGCTTACACGTTGCTAAATGCCATGGGAGACTGGATTCACGTAAACAGCGAAGCCATTTACTCAACCCGTGCCATTGCTCCTTATAAATCCGACAATGTTTGTCTTACCCAGCAAAAAGATACCAAAGCAGTATACGCCATTTACATGGAGGAAGAAGACGGTAGCAGTTTGCCGGCATCATTTACAGTAAAAGGAATTAAAGCAGCCAAAAATGCAAAACTGACTATGCTTGGAGCTTCCGGATCTTTAAAATGGGAAAATACCGACGAAGGAGTTAAAGTTTATGTTCCGGCAAAAATCAGAAAAAACCTGCCGTGCGATTTAGCCTGGGCGGTTAAGATTTCTGCCGTTCAATAAACGCGAAAGACTGCCTGAATCTTTTCTTAACTGAAAAGGTTTATCAACGAACAAGTCTTTATTGTCCTTGAATCGTTGAGGTTTCTTTCATTCGTAAAAAAAACAGTAAAATCCTGCACGGAAATGCAATTGTACCTGGTAAATTGCATTTCCGTGTGGGATTTTTCATTTCCGGGCGGTAAGATTGTATTTCCTTGCGGTACGAAGCATTTCCGGATGGTAAAAATGTATTTCCGGATGGTACGAAGCATTTCCGGCCAGTTCAATTGCATTTCCGGACGGTCAGAAACAGTTCCGAGCAGTACAATTGCTTTTCTGTGTGGTTTTTTGCTTTTCTGATATTGTATCGTTACAGAATATTTCGTTTCTATCAGTTTAAATTAGAGTGCGGCTAATTTTAAAGATTACTTCGCGATGCCCGCAATGCCGCCAACCAACCCCTCTCCCACAAAACTAACTGTTTAACAACTTCGTCATTGCGATCCGTCAACTGACGGAGAGGCAATCTATTGTTCTACAACTATTTTAACCGGACAACAGTAATCAGATTAATACTTCATTAACTATACGCCCAAAAACATGCTCTACAACATAATCGGTAAAAATTAGACTATTTTCGCGCGCTGATTTTGTAAGTGACAGATTAATAGAGGAAAGTAAATATGAAGTTTGAATTTATAGACAAAAAACAAGGAAGTATAAAAGACGATATTCTATCAGGATTAACCGTATCGCTGGCATTGGTGCCCGAAGCGGTAGCTTTTGCTTTTGTGGCAGGAGTTTCGCCAATTGTAGGATTGTACGGTGCATTTATGATGGGTTTGGTTACTTCTGTTTTTGGTGGGCGCCCCGGAATGATCTCAGGAGCTACAGGAGCCATGGCTGTTGTTATGGTTAGCCTGGTACAAAAAGGAAATGCATTGGGAGCCGCCGGAGAAATGCAGGGACTTCAGTACCTTTTTGCAGCCTTAATTTTAGCCGGAATCATACAAACACTGTTTGGTGTTTTTAAATTGGGTAAATTTATCCGGCTTGTTCCGCATTCGGTAATGATGGGTTTTGTTAACGGCCTTGCCATTGTAATCTTTCTCTCGCAGCTAAACATGTTTAAAACCGGAGGAGAATGGCAGAGCGACGCTCCGCTGTATATAATGCTTGGCTTGGTTGCCTTAACCATGGCCATTATGTATTTTCTTCCCAAATTAAGTAAAGCCATTCCGGCAGCATTGGTTGGTATTTTAGTGGTTTCGGCCATTGTTATTTTTGGAAACATTGAAACGGAAACGGTAAAAAGTTTTATTCAGGCCGGTGGCGGTGAGGGAATAAAAGCCGGATTACCATCTTTTAATGTTCCGATTATTCCATTCAACTTCGAAACCCTTACACTGATTTTTCCTTTCTCCCTAATTCTGGCTTCAGTTGGCTTAATAGAATCGCTAATGACTCTGAACCTTGTGGACGAATTAACCGAAACACGTGGAAGTGGTAACCGCGAATGCGTGGCGCAGGGAACTGCAAACATTGTAAACGGATTTTTTGGAGGAATGGGCGGCTGTGCCATGATCGGGCAAAGCATTATCAATATTAAATCGGGTGGCCGCGGGCGTTTATCAGGAATCGTTGCAGCCATCTCGTTGTTACTGTTTATTCTTTTTGCTTCAACCTACATCGAAATGATTCCCATTGCGGCACTGGTTGGCGTTATGTTTATGGTTGTAATCGGGACCTTTGCCTGGAGCACTTTTAACATCATCAATAAAATTCCGGTTTCCGATTTAATTGTAATTATTCTGGTTACTGTTTTAACCGTAATTTTCGATCTGGCCATTGCAGTGTTAGCAGGTGTAATTGTTTCGGCATTGGTTTTTGCATGGGAAAATGCTACCCGTATTCGTGCCCGCAAAAAAACAGACGAACACGGCATTAAACATTACGAAATATACGGTCCGCTATTTTTCGGATCGACAACACTGTTTAATACAAAATTCGATGTTCAGGACGATCCCAAAGAAGTTATCGTTGATTTTAAAGAATCGCGAATAATGGACCAATCGGCTATTGAGGCCATTAATAAACTGGCAGAACGTTACCAAAAAGCAGGAAAAACAATTCACCTTCGCCACCTAAGCCAAGATTGTATTAAGCTGGTAAAAAAAGCAGAAGCAATTTGCGATGTAAATGTTCTGGAAGATCCGAACTATTTTGTGGCCATCGACAATTATAACCGTTTAATAAAAAGTAAAGCATAACTTTTTTAATACCATTGAAAAAAGAAACCCGTTCAGCATTATAAAAAGCTGAACGGGTTTCTTTTTATCCTAAGGTCTCAGAAAAGCATCTAACATTCTTTCATTGTTGCCAACCCAAAAAAGATTTGACATTTTTCCTTCAGATTTGCAACCCTTCAATTTTTGAATTGTCATTAAGGTCAAAAAGCATTTATTAATTGACCAGAATGAGTTTGATTGATATTCAATAAACATGAAATCAAAATCAAACGAACCAGTAGATTACAGAAAAAACATGAAAATTACAATTTGCACTTTCCTTATCATCACTCTGTTTACTGTGCAGGTCTTTGCACAAAGTAAAGGAACACTAAAAACGGCACCTGTACAGGTATCCTTAATCACCCCAATAGGAACAAACGGAGCAAATTCTATAAATACCGTGAACAATTTGTCTTTTAATATTTTTGCGGGTTATCACGCAGGACTTGAAGGAGCCGAATTTGGGGAGATAGCAAATTTAAACCGTGACTTTATGCGTGGTTTTCAATTTGCAGGAATTACAAACTACACCGGAGGCAGTGCAAGTGGAGCTCAGTTTGCAGGAATTACAAACATAAATTTAGGAACAACCAACGCTTTTCAATTTGCAGGAATTACAAATATAAACCACAGCGATTCGCGCGTATTTCAATTTGCAGGAATTACAAACGTAACTCTTGGAAGCACTCAAATATTTCAGGGAGCAGGTATAGTCAACTTTACAATGGGTACTTCAAACTTAATACAAGCAGCTGGCATAGCAAATTATGCACACGAAATTCAGGGAGCCCAGCTGGGAGGAATTACAAATTTTGCACTCAAGAATGTACAAGGGATACAAATTGCAGGGATAGTAAATGCCGGGAAAAGTGTTAAAGGAGCGCAAATTGCAGGAGTAGTTAATGCTACCGAAAAAATTGAGGGTGTGCAAATTGCAGGGATTGTAAATGTTGCCCGAAAAGTAAATGGTATTCAACTAGGAGTTATTAATGTGGCAGACTCCATTTCATCGGGTGTTCCTATTGGAGTAGTTAGCTTTGTTCGAAACGGATTTAATGAATTTGAAATCGGGTTTAGTGAAGGATTTAACACCTATGGCGCCTTTAAGTTAGGAGTACATAAATTCTACAATATATTTAGCATCGGTACTCAGTTTCTGAATAATTTCAGATGGGGACTTGGATATGGAATCGGAACCCACCTGGCCAACACAGAAAAATATAAAATGAACCTTGAAGTTATTTCTTACCATATTAACGAAGGTTCATCGTGGACAAAGGACTACAACGCTCTAGAACAAATAAAATTTACTTACGCAGGAGTTATTAATCAACATACCGATTTTTTTGTTGGACCAACATTCAATTTAATGGTCTCAAAATATGCAGGTTCCGATGGCAAAAAGGGATCAGAATTTGCGCCCTACCATTTTACCAACCACATGAGTGGAAACTCGAACCTGAAATTTTGGATGGGACTTACTGCAGGATTAAGAATACACTAATACCAATTTTATTTCAATATGAGCCTTAAATAATTTTAGAATATTTGCATTTAGGCAAGGCACAAAAATGAAGCATAGCCTAAGTTCTGTTGAATTTTTGTAACGCTGCATAAATGCAAAGAAATGAAATTATAAGGCTCAGTTTGGGATAATATTGGTATAAAACATTGTTTGGGGGACAAAGGGCGGTTCGGTACTATTTCGGGCTGCCTTTTTGTATCGTCTCCCCAAAATTTGCAAACTCTTCCTAAGCAAATTTCTTCTGACTAATTTCCTGAATTTAAATTTGTATCGATCTCCTTTAAATACCTCCTCCAACAATTAACAATTATTATCAACCGTACTCATCTCAAAAGCACACACACCAAATTCCTTACAGATATAACCTACTGACAATTAAACAACCACAAACCACAATTTTACTTTGTAAAAATTAAATAACCTTTGTTAAAGAGTGTGACTTATGTAAAACACAAGCTTCATTTGATTTACATTTACCTTATAGAAACAATAAAAAAGCAACGAAACAAGCATGTTTAGTTAAACCTCCAAAGGGGATGATTAAAGTGCGAGTTTCATCCGTCAGCTGACGGACCACAGAAAACAAACAATTTAAATCACATGAAAAGAATTTTACTCCTGAGCATTTTTGCCGTTACCATTTTTAGTAATTGCAAAAAAACAGAAACAGAGCAATTAATTGTAAAAATGTATTTTCACGAAACCCGCTGCGCCAATCCGTGGGAAACACGTCCCAACAGCGAAAACTACTTAGATGAAGTAAAAAACTACCTAAAAGAAAAGAAAATTCCTGTTGAATCAATAACAGTCCGACAAATTTCGGAACCTCCAATCTATGGCGGCTGCAATGTACGATCGGGCCGTAAAATTTACATTGAGGTTTTTGAAAAATACGAAGCAAGTGCCGCAGCTTTAGGTTTTATTACCTACAACTAGAGGTACTACAAAGCCGGATTATTGGTTCGCTTGTAAAAATGTTTCGAATCGCCCCATTCACCATAACCAATTTCAGCGCCCGCTACATGAATACGGGCTTCCAAACAATTGCGACAAAGCTCTGCGTCTTCATCGAGGCAGGGCTTATCTTCGTATAGCTGGTATTCTTCGCGATAGGCCGATGGAGTTAAATTGGGCATAATAACATTGGCTCCTACCGCAAGTGCTTTCTCTCGCCCTGCCGGATCAATCGCCTGTAACGCAGTGGCCGCTGCAATATTAATATCGGGCATTAACAACCGAAGAACGGCAATCATATTCAAAGCCAGATCAAATCGTTCCTGCTTGCTCTTCAACAAATGTCTGTGTTCATACAATGGCGTGTCTTCGTGTTCAATGTAGGGGCCCATTCCACACATATCAATATCCAGCTTTTTTAAGAATAACAAATCGTTAGCCAGATCTTCATCAGTTTGAAAAGGCAATCCAATCATTACTCCTGTTCCTACCTGATACCCCTCATCTTTTAAAAATCCCAGTGCTTCCAAACGGTTTTCAAACGAATGTGTTTGATTCTTTGGATGAATCTTATAGTACAACTCAGCATTCGACGACTCAATACGGAGCAAATAGCGGTGAGCACCGCTTTCAAACCAGCGCCGGTAAGTTTCGCGGGTTTGTTCACCACAACTCAGAGTAATCCCCAATTCGTTATTCGACAGCTGTTTAATCCTTTTCAGCAAATCATCAACCCGCTTTACATAAACCGCCGACGATAACTCGCCCGATTGTAACACAACCGAAGCAAAGTTATTTTCCCAGGCAAAACGGCAGGCATCCAAAATTTCTTCGTCACGGGCCTCGTAACGAATCACCTTTTCATTTCCTTTCCGGATACCACAATACAAACAGTCTTTTGCACAAATATTCGAAAATTCAATTAACCCGCGGAAATAAACTTTATTGCCTACTTCCTTTACTTTCGTCGCTTGCGAACGTTTAAAAAGGTCGGTTCGTTCCTCCCCTTTTGTTTTAAGTAACTGTATGATTTTCTGTTTGTCCAACACCATTTATTTTGAGTGTCAAAAGTAGTTTTTTTCTGCCTTAAATCAGAAAACAATACTTCAGGTCTTATATGTTTTATAATCAGGTTTAATAACATGTATTTTTACGACATTTCTCATACGAATAAAATGAATTAAAAACTACTTTTGTTTCACAAATCCTGCGGGAAGGCTACGGCTGACTTTAGGGAAAGACTCAACAGAATAATGATTATTGATTTATTGTTCTACTATTCCCTTTCCAATAATTTCTGCAGGTTGTAAAATTGTTTAACCAGAAGATGAATTTGCGTCAAATTGGAGCTCTTGCCTGCTTCGTGCTTCCATCTTCCAACTTTTTCAATGTGAAACGATTAGGATTTGTAGGAATAATTATTGAAAACCGGGAAAAGAGTTCCGGTACTGTAAACAATATTTTAAGTCAGTTTTCTGATTTAATACTTGCGCGTACCGGATTACCCAATGCAAAAGCTAACACATCGGTAATAACTCTGGTAATTGATGCAACCACAGATGAGTTGGGAGTTTTAACCGGGAAACTTGGAAATATACCCGGAGTTTCAGTTAAATCCGGACTGGCAAAAAAATAACATAGTATCGCTTCTGAATAATTTGAATACTGAACTTTAAACTAAATATCATGTATAACGTACCCGCCGATTTTATTAACGAAGCAAAAGTTTGGGAAACCATTGAGCAAAATCAAAACCCTGAACCGGAAAGAATCCGGGAAGTTTTGGCAAAAGCCAGCGAAATGAAAGGATTGAGCATGGACGAAGTAGCAGTACTTACCTGCATCAGCGATCCGGAAATGCTTGGCGAATTATTTAACACTGCCAATCGCGTAAAAGAAACCATTTACGGAAAACGCCTTGTCCTTTTTGCACCGCTTTACATCTCAAACCTTTGTTCCAACGAATGTTCGTATTGCGCCTTCAGGGCAACAAATAAAGATATTGTGCGAACAGTTCTCCCGCAGGAACACATTGCCCGCGAAGTTAAAGAATTGGTTAGCCAGGGTCATAAACGGGTACTGTTGGTTGCCGGCGAATCGTATCCGAAACAAGGATTTCAGTATGTACTCGATTCAATAAAAACCATATACGATGTAAAAACGGAGCACGGCGAAATTCGCAGAGTGAATGTAAATGTTGCACCGCTTAACAAAGAAGAATTCAGACAATTAAAAGAGGCGGGAATTGGAACGTACCAGATTTTCCAGGAGACCTATCACCGCGAAACCTACAGTAAAGTGCATTTGGGAGGAAAGAAACGCGATTATAACTGGCGTGTGTGGGCTCTGCACCGCGCAATGGAAGCAGGAATTGACGATGTGGGAATTGGCGTTCTGTTTGGCCTTTTCGATTATCGCTTTGAGATTTTAGCCATGATGCAGCATATTAACGAACTGGAAGCTAAATTTGGTGTAGGACCACATACAATCAGTGTTCCACGTCTGGAACCGGCCACCAACAGTGATATTGCCTCGCATCCGCCATTCCCGGTTTCCGATATTGATTTCAGAAAAATTGTTGCCATTTTAAGATTGGCAGTTCCCTACACTGGCATCATCATGTCGACCCGCGAAACAGCTAAAATGCGAAGGGAAACTTTTGCACTGGGAGTTAGCCAGATTTCGGCAGGGAGTAAAACCAATCCGGGAGGATACGAAGAAGAGGATGAGATTTCGAGCCAATTTAGTTTGGGCGACCACCGCAAACTTGATGAAGTAATTCGAGATGTGGCATCCATGGGGTATATTCCTTCGTTTTGCACCGCATGTTATCGTTTGGGCCGTACAGGGCAAGATTTTATGGATCTTGCAAAACCGGGCGATATAAGGTTGCACTGCGCACCGAATGCATTAAGTTCGTTTAAAGAATATCTGCAAAATTTTGCATCGCCCGAAACAGTGCAAGTTGGTAATAAACTTATAACAGATTCCATATCGGGGATGTCGGGAATTGCCAAACAACGCGCCGAGAAACTGGTAAAAAGAGTTGAAGCCGGGAAAGATGATGTTTACTGTTAAAAATGTCAGAACCTTGATTCTTTTGATTTTCGTGATTACCTGATTAATTTAGTTCAGCAAAAAGTAATCAAAAGAAGAAGTAAATGGAGCACGAGGAATTAACTCACAAGATAATCGGGTGTGCAATGCAAGTTCATAGTAGTTTGGGAAATGGTTTCCAGGAAGTAATATACCAAAGGGCATTGGCTATTGAAATGCAGTTTCATGGATTGGAGTTTGAACGCGAAAAAAATATGACAATATTTTATCGTGATTTCGACATTGGAACAAGGCGAGTTGATTTTTTTGTTGAAAATAAAATTATGGTTGAAATTAAAGCAAAATCCGAACTAGACAATTCGCACCTCAACCAAGCAATAAATTATCTTGAAGCCTATCAGATGAAAATCGGGCTGTTAATCAACTTTGGAGCAAACAGTCTCCAATTTAAACGAGTTCACAACAACAAAATCATGTAATCCTTAAATCAAACAAATCATGGTACAGACAAGAGTTGAAACCGACTTGCTTGGACAAAAACAAATTCCTTCCGATGCTCTTTGGGGAATTCATACAGCACGTGCCGTCGAAAATTTTCCTGTTTCGGGGAATCCTGTTCACCCCGAGTTAATAAAAGCATTTGGAGAGGTAAAGCTTGCTTGTGCCCAAACCAACTATCAACTCGGTTTTTGGGATGAACCAGAAAAAGCCGAAGCCATTGAGAAAGTTTGCTGGGAATTAAGCCAGGGACAATTAAACGAACATATTATAGTGGACGCTCTTCAGGGTGGAGCAGGCACTTCCACCAATATGAACGTAAATGAAGTTATTGCCAACCGAGCTATTCAACTATTGAATAAAACTCCGGGGAGTTACCAATTTGTTTCACCACTCGACGATATTAACCTACATCAAAGTACTAACGACACTTACCCCACAGCATTAAAAGTAGCAGCTATAAAACTGCTTCGTCAGCTCGAACAAAATGTACTGGATTTACAAGAAGCCTTTCAGCAAAAAGAAAAGGAATTTGCACACATTGTTAAAATTGGTCGCACCCAATTACAAGATGCCGTACTAACAACACTTGGGCACGAAATGAGTGCTTATGCCGAAGCTTTTAACCGCGATCGCTGGAGAATATACAAATGCGAAGAACGTTTGCGGGTAGTGAACCTTGGAGGAACTGCCATAGGCACCGGACTGGGTGCTCCTAAACAGTTTATATTCCGTGTGGTAGATAAACTGCGCGCAAATACCAATATTGGTTTGGCCCGTAGTGAAAACCTTATTGATGGCACTCAAAACGCAGATGTTTTTGTTGAAGTTTCGGGAATTCTGAAAGCCTGTGCTACTAATTTGCTAAAAATAAGCAACGACCTTCGCCTGCTTTCAAGTGGTCCGGATGCCGGTTTCGGCGAACTAAATCTTCCGGCAATGCAGGCCGGCTCTTCCATTATGCCGGGTAAAGTAAATCCGGTAATTCCTGAGGCCGTAGCACAAGCCGCGATTAAAGTAATGGGTAACGATATAATTATTTCCCATGCATGTAGTTCGGGCAACCTTGAATTAAACCAGTTTCTGCCCCTAATTGCACATTCGCTACTTGAGTCGTTGACAATTCTGTCGAATTCATGCAAAATATTTCGTGAGAAATGTATTTCAGGAATTACTGCCAATGAAAATGTGTGTAAACAAAATATCGAGAACTCTACAGCCACTGCCACTGCTCTTATTCCTTCACTTGGCTATAATAACACCTCCAAAATTGTAGAGTTTTCAAAAGAAAAAAATATTTCCATAAAAGAAGCTGCTTTAAAAATGGGGCTTATTTCGGAAGAAGAATTTCAGAATCTCATTACTCCGGAAGCAGTATGCAAACTTGGAAATTAAAAACAGCACTTCGTTAACATCACATTAACAGCGCCACTAACTGCTGATCTTCTGCAACTTAACATTACACTGCTTTATTAATACTTGAATGTCTTTATTTTTATTTGGAAATCATTTTCAATCTTATTAATATTGAGTCTAAATTAAGATAAACAATTAAAGTAACTCAAAGAAAAGAAATTATGAAAAAGGTATTATTTGTATTAGCATTTGTAGCAGTTTACGGAGTTTCAATGGCAATGACATCGAACAAGCAAACCGTATCGGTTGATAACACAGTTTCGGTAGTTGTTGACGTTGAAGATAACACCGTAACTCCAGAAGTAGAAAAAGAAAAGAAAGCAACTAAGAACGATGCCAAAGCAAAAGGTGAAGGTTGTTCAGATTCAAAAGCCAAAGCAAAAGGTTGTTGTGGAACAAAAGCCAAAAGTGAAGGTTGCTCTGGTGAAAAATCAGCTAAAAAAGCGGACTGCGGCTCTAGCTGTGACGGAAAGAAATAGAGAATTTCAAAATAATTGTATTTGTGAAAGACCGTTTGTTAAATTAACAAGCGGTTTTTTTTAGCAATTCAGAATGTATCCCACTTTTATTACATTTTCAATCTGGACATTTGGGTCCTGCGACATATACTTTCTTAATTTCGATATAAATACATCCAGACTTCTTCCTGCAAAATAATCGTTTTCACCCCAAATGGCAGTCAGAATCTGTTCGCGACGCACAAGTTTCTTTTTCGACTGGCACAACATCCTCAAAATTTCTGCTTCGCGCGTAGTTAGACGTTTTATGGTACCCTGATAACTCAACGACAAATTTTCAAAATCAAACTCATACAATCCTATCCGGAAAACTTTATCAGCAGCGGCACCCGTTAGATCCGTCCGTTTGCTAATGGCTACAATTTTACACCACAGCTCATCTTCGTCAAAAGGTTTGGTTATATAATCGTCAGCTCCAATGTCGTAACCCTTCATTTTATCTTCTTTCAATCCACGCGCCGTTAAAAACACCACAGGAATATCGGGATCTATTGTTTTTACTTTCCGGGCAATCGTAAATCCGTCCACTTTGGGAAGCATCACGTCGAAAATGCAAAAATTAAAACTCCCTTTTGTAAACCCGTTAAAAGCCGATTCTCCATCGCGGAAAAGAGTAATTTTCACATTACGGCTTTCAAAAAAATCAACCAGTAAAATCCCAAGGTTAAGATCATCTTCGGCAAGTAATATATTTAAATTGTTTTCAGTCATTTTGTTCAGATAACAGAGGTAAAGATAAGGTAAAAACAGTTCCTGTCTTTTCGTCACTTTCAAGGGTAATATTTCCGTCGTGTGCTTCAACAACTTTTTTTACATAAGCCAATCCAATTCCAAATCCTTTTACATTATGCACATTTCCGGTTGGCACACGGTAATACTTTTCAAAAATATATTTCTGATATTTATGTGGAATTCCAATTCCGTTATCGCTTACCGATACCGATATTGTTTCGCTGGAACTTAAAGTTTGCACAACAATTTCGGGAGCCTCTTTTGAATATTTTATTGCGTTTGAAAGTAGGTTTACAAACACATTTGTTAAATGTAGCCTGTCTGCATAAACCAAAGCTTTATCAGCATTTCTGTTTACTGTAATTTTACCATTCCTGTCCTGAACAATCATTTCAAAGGTAGAAACGCTATCGTTAATTATATCATGTATATTTTGCGGTTCTTTTGAATAATCAAATTCATCGCGTTCAATGGCAGCAAGATGCAAGAGGCTTTCAACCAAATGCTGCAGTTTCCGGTTTTCTTTTGAAATAAGATTGGCGTAATTTTCCAGTTTTTCTTCGTTTGCATACCTTTTTTTCCTGATCATATTTGAAGCCAGGGCAATAGATGACAAAGGTGTTTTAAACTCGTGACTTACATTATTCAGAAGTTCTTTGGTATGTTCTGCAATACGAAGTTCCTGTTTATATAAACGCTGCAAGTACCACAGAGCCAATATCATTAAAAAAATCAGTAGTACCGAAGCCAAAAACATCAATCCTGTTTTTTCCAAAAAGAACCTGGTCCTGCTCGGAAATTCAACAACCAACTCATACCCGGCTTGTCCTATTAGTTTCCCGAGGTCTTTGGAGTAATACAATCCCTTGTCCAGCTTTTTTTCAATGGCTTTTAATTCGTGGGATCCCGTTTTAAGTATCAGCAAATCATATTCTAAAAATATATCGTATGATTCCAGCTCCTTATCAATAGCATGATGAATTTTTTCCCAAACTCCGGTAGACGTAAGTTGGGCCTCCAATCGTACCGAATCACATGCAACACACTCTTTCATCATGCTACAAAACGGTTTATTGGCCTTTAAATTTGAAAACGTTTGATTAAGAGCCAGGGTCACACTTTTCTGAAATACCTTTTCCTGAAAACTTATGGAATACACTATCCAGCGGACCTGTGTGGCCAGAAGTGCAAAAATTACAACCAAAGTAAAAGCCAGAATGTATTTTTGAATTATACCCTTCATTTAATATTCGAATAAGAGTGCACTATCATTTAACACATACAACTTTACAATGTTAGCAATTTGTATTCTTTTTTTCTCTGCTCTGTAAAATGGTTTCGTACCAGATGTTCTGTTTCCTGTCCATGCCAATTAAGCATACACCTCAAAAATAGAGAATTACAAAAGAACACCCGACCTGTTAACCGACATTAACACCTCGTTAACCCCGTTTTTACATAAAGATGAATATATTTGAGAAAATTTTGTAATAAAAACCGAAATGAACATGAAAAAACTGGTATTAATTTTAGCATTGGTAATGGCATATGGCGTATCAATTTCCAATGCATCGCCAAAAGCAATTTCTTCAGAGAAAGCAAAAGTAACAATTGTTGCAGACAGTGATGATTTTTCAGTAGCTCTTGAAGATGAAAAAGACAAAAAGAAAACAAAAAAGACAGCTACTGCTAAAAAAGCCTGCACTGGCGACAAAGCCACTGTCGAAGTAGAAGACAATACAGCAGGCTGTAGCGAAGCTCAGAAAAAAAGTTGTGCAGCTGCAGGTAAAAGTTGTGGCGCTGAAAAAACTGCAACAACAACTACAAAAAGTTGCTGCGGTTCAAAGAAAAAGTAATTTATACTTTCTATATTTTAAAAGGGTGCTCATAGCACCCTTTTTTATTGGTTGTATTGCAGAAAATAGATTGAATTTGTACTTTCATCGTTCTTAAAATCCGTTTATGAGGGCACCAAAATCGTTTCGTTTACACATAGGAATTTTTGGCCGCAGAAATGCCGGCAAATCAAGCATTTTAAATGCCCTTACACATCAGGATGTTTCCATAGTTTCGGAAGTGGCAGGCACTACTACCGACCCTGTTGAAAAACCTATGGAACTGCTTCCGCTGGGGCCCGTACTTTTTATCGACACTGCCGGAATTGACGATGTTGGGGCTTTGGGAGAAAAACGTATTGCAAAAACGCTGGCTGTATTCGACCGAACCGACTTGGGAATTATTGTAAGCAATTACGAGGATTGGGGTGAATACGAACATAAACTTATGAACGAGTTAAAAGACCGCGCAATACCGTTTGTGGTTGTTTTTAATAAAACCGATCTTACTCACGAAAAGATTGAGCTAAACGAAAAGCTAAAAAACGACAAGATAAAATTTGTACAAACTTCGGCTTTAAAAGGAACAGGGATTTTAGAGTTACGCCAATTGTTATTGAATTCGGCTCCGGCTGACTACATAAACCGGCCAAGCATTTTAGCCGATTTGGTAGGTGCCGGTGAAGCAGCAATTTTAGTTGTACCCATTGACAAAGAAGCTCCTAAAGGAAGGTTGATTTTGCCACAGGTACAAAGTATTCGGGATTTGCTTGACAACGATTCTTTTTGTATGGTAGTAAAGGAACGCGAATTGCGAGAAGCTCTTTCGCGATTTAATAAACCTCCCAAATTAGTTGTTACCGATTCGCAGGCCTTTTTAAAAGTTGCTGCCGATACTCCTCCCGAAATTCCATTAACTTCGTTTTCAATATTATTTGCTCGTTTTCAGGGCGATCTAACGGAGCTGGTACGTGGTGCAATGGCCATCGACCAGCTAAAATCGGGCGATAAAGTTTTAATTGCCGAAGCATGCTCGCACCATCCGATTGGCGAAGATATTGGAACCGTAAAAATACCACGGTGGCTTACCCAGTATGTAGGTGGTAAATTACAAATAGACAGCACCCGGGGACACGATTTCCCTCCCAACCTAAAGGAATACAAACTTATAATTCATTGCGGAGCATGCATGTGGAACCGACGTGAAATGCTCAGCCGCATTATGAAAGCCCGTCAGGCAGGAGTGCCAATTACCAACTACGGCTTAACAATTGCTTATTCGCTCGGTATTTTCGAACGGGCATTGGAGCCCTTCCCGGCTGCTTTGGAAGTATATAAAAGCAGACTTTAACTTTCCAGTTTTTGTTTTCTGAAAAGTCCAAAAAACTCAATTTTACCGGCAACATCTTTTTTAAGCATTTTCAGATTTCCCTTTTCAAATGCAAATTGAAACTCAATACTTTTCCTAAAATTAGTAGGATGAATAAGAGTAATAAAATTTCTTGATACACTCCAGTTCCCTTTTTTTAAGTCCTGCACAAGATCTATTGGCATTGTTGATATTATTGAAAACACACCACCGCCTCCAAAATCTATAATCAACTCTTCATTCCGCTTTTTCAAATCTTCTTCCTGAAAATGTAGCAGTTCTTCTCCTTTATCTACAAAATACTCATATAAATGCCACCCCCCGGGAATCTTTCTCCCCGGCCGTTCAAACAATTCTGTTGAGCTCAGCCAGTCTGCTATTCTAAAAAAAAATGTTTTTGTAGCCATACAAACTTTTCTCTCTCGTTTCTGACATAAAAGATACAAGATAGTTTAAAAACAACATCTAATTTTCGTCAGAATCTTGCAACTTTCTACCTGTTTCAAATGTCAGCTACCAGTAGCCAAAGTCGTCTTTGTAATTTCTCATTTCATCGAAGAAAGAACTTGCATTAACGAATTAAGTAGCAATATTACATCAACTTAAATACTTTGGCTCTCGTAATTTCGTTTTAAAAAATGACTTAACAGTAAAACTATAGCCATGGAAACAGAAAAATTTCTGCAAGAATACCAATTCACCCTTGAATCGGAATTGGCTAAAAATCATCAACAGCAATTACAAAAAAGCAAAGAAAAAGGAGAAGAGGATGGTAAACGTAATCTTCCTTCGGTTGATGACAATTTTACAACGCCAATAGAACAGGAGATACGAAGTAAATACCAGGCCGAAGTTGAAGGACTTTACCAAAACGGACGCCAGGTATTAAATGACTTAAAAGAAAATACCTTTAAACAGGTAAATCAGAAATTAAACGATTTGAATGAAACCAAAATCGCAGACCTCCTGAATGAAGCTGAAAATGAGAAAAAAAGAAAACTGGATGAACTAACTCTCAATCATCTGGATACCGTAAAAGACATCGAAAACTCGCCGCACTATCAACTCGAAAAAAAGAGATTTGAAAAAATAAAAGCCCGCTGGGAAGAGGTATCAGCAAAACACAAGCGGCAAGAAACAAATATTCAGTTTAAACCTTACTGGGCGTATATTTTGTTATTACTCGGAATTGGTATTGCCGAGTTCCCGTTAAATAACCAGGTTTTTATTTCCTTTCGCGAAACACCCCTGCTAACTTTAATTATGGCCGGAGTTTTGGTAATTACCTTACCGTTTTTATCCCATGCTGCCGGAAAACTTCTAAAACAAGTAAAAGAAAGGAGCATCTACCCTATTCTGTTTATTATCCTGTTTTTAACGGTTGGGACAATCAGCTATTTTACCGCACTCTTACGCTCAAACTATTTGGGAGAACTGGGTGTTGCCCAGGAACAACTGCTTCTCGATCAATGGACCTTTTTTACCATCGGCATCATACTTTTTATGGTAGGTACAGTGGCTTCCTTTTTTGCCCACGACAGCAGCAACGAATTTTATGAAGTTTATAACAAATATCACCGGGAAGAAAAAGAGTTTCTGAAACTCCAAAAAGAAGTAAGCGACAAAAGAGCCGCCGAAAAAGAGCATTTCGATGCGGAACGAAAACACATTCAAAAACAATTCGCAGCTAAAAACGATGAGCTGAAAAATAAGCTACAAGATTTAAATAGCAAAAAAACTGAAATTACAGGAAACTATAACAAAATTCTGGCCTTTTGCCAAGGAATGGAACGCAAAATCAACAATCGTTACAAAGAGGCGATCTTTAATTACCGCGATACCAACCTAACCTATCGTAACAACCACAAACAACCTAAAGCCTGGGGCGAGTTGGTACCCGACTTAAAAGGTTATTTTGTTGAAAACGGAATACTCACCGAAAATCCGAAAAAATGAAAGCACAAAAAACAATAAAGATTCTTCCACTCTTCATCCTCCTGCTCTCGTTCTTTTCCTGCAAAACGGAAACGCCGCAAAAAACAGCAATTACAGTATTAATTGATGTTACCGACGAACGTTTTAAAGACTCCAATTTTGTTTCAGAGAATCTTCCAAAATTCCTCCGATTAATGAAGCTCAACAAAGAAACCGGTGGATTCTCGGGCGGAGAAATAAAACTTTCATTGATAAATGAAGTTTCCGATTCCAAATCAAAAACAATTAAAATTGATGTGGGAGAAACCGGAATGATGGGAGAAAATCCACTCAACCGGAAAGATGAAGTTGAACGATTCTACAACGAGCTGGAACAATCCTTTTCATCAATTATAGAAAAGGCAGACTGGGGAACAAATGCTTCGAAAATATACCAGAAAGTAACACGCGAGTGTATTAAAATGAATAAAACCGAAGCTGACAGAAAATATCTGCTTATATACTCCGACATGCTGGAAAATAGTTCTCAATTTAGTTTTTACGGGCAAAACTGGAAAAAACGGATTGAGAAAATGATGGAAGAACCGGAAAAGACAATCGAACTTCTTGCCCAAAAGGGACCTGCCCTCCCTGATTTAAGTACGTTTGATATATACATTATTGCAACGCGTACTTCTGGCAACGATGAAAAAATCAATCTCTCAGAACAATTCTGGACTACACTTTTTGAATACCAAGGCGCTTCTGTAACTTTTGGATCGGGATTAGAGATTTAGAACATAGAAAAAGGGTAGCCACCAGCCACCCTTGTATAGATTAACATTTTAATGATAAAAAATAAGGGTATACAATTTTAAATAAACATTTTTGGTCTGAGAAGATTAAGGAATTATAGTTATTAACAAATTAAAGTGTATAGTATGGCTTCCAACACAAAATTACAGCCTATTTGTTGCAACATACTTCAGTTCTAAATTTATTACACAAATCAAATATCCTGCTAATAATCTGTAACTTATTCGCTCAACACCTATTTCAAAACAATTAGTGTCTATTTTAAATCATCTGTTTGAAAATCAAAAACTTTTATATATTTTTGCAGCCAATTAATTTTAAACCGTTTCTATTTAACGCGATGTTGCGGTTTAAAGATTGTATAATAAAATAGTTCTTTAAAAAATGTATTTAACAGCAGAAAAAAAAGCTGAATTATTTGCCCAACACGGTAAAGCAGCTACAGACACAGGAAGTGCAGAAGGTCAAATTGCATTGTTCACATTCAGAATTAATCATCTGACAGAACACCTGAAACAAAACAAAAAAGACCACAGCACTCGTCGTGCATTGATTAAATTGGTAGGTAAGCGTCGCAGCTTGTTAGACTACCTTATTAAAAAAGATATCGAACGTTATCGTGCGATCATCAAAGAATTGAACTTACGTAAGTAAAGTATATTGAAAGGCAATGCATTGGTATTGCCTTTCTTTTTTGTAAATTGCAAAACCTCACCACCCATTGTAATTTAAACAAGATCTGTTCATTATTTAATTAAAGATTGAATTTCATTCAACATCACTATTCTCCCCGATTCTTATCTGTCATCAGACAGATTACAAACATTTCGGTTTGTAAAAAAAAGAGGTAGAAAGAGAAAGTATGAAACGACAATTTGAAACTTATTAAAAACAGGTCGCAAACAAACAATTTATTAAGTATTATGGTAAACGCTACAATTAAGACGATTGAACTTGCCGATGGCAGGTCGATTACCATTGAAACGGGCAAATTGGCAAAACAAGCCGATGGAGCCGTTGTGGTTCGAATGGGTGAAACCATGTTGCTGGCTACGGTAGTTTCAGCAAAAGAAGCCAAAGAAGATGTAGATTTTATGCCGGTATCGGTTGATTACCGCGAGAAATTTTCAGCCGCTGGTCGTTTCCCCGGTGGATTTCTGAAAAGAGAAGCCCGTCCAAGTGACGAAGAAATTTTAGTAGCACGTTTGGTTGACCGTGCTTTACGTCCACTTTTCCCTGCCGATTACCACGCAGAAACTGCAGTGATGATTTCACTGGTTTCGGTTGGAAAAGATGAGATGCCTGATGCATTGGCAGGTTTAGCGGCTTCTGCTGCTATAGCTGTATCTGATGTTCCTTTTGAAACTCCAATTTCTGAAGTTCGCGTAGCCCGTATTAACGGCGAATACGTAATTAATCCAACCCGCACACAAATGGAAGAAGCCGACCTGGACATTATGGTTGGAGCTTCGTTCGACAACATTATGATGGTTGAAGGCGAAATGGATGAGGTTTCGGAAGAAGTGATGCTGGAAGCGATTAAAGTTGCCCACGACGAAATCAAAAAACATTGTACTGCACAGAACGAGTTAGCCGCAGAAATTGGTGTTGTAAAACGTGAATACTGCCACGAAAACAACGTTGAAGAATTACGCGAAAAAGTTAAAGCAGAAACTTACGACGCTTGTTACGCTATTGCCAAAAAGCAAATCACAAACAAAAGCGAAAGAATGGATTCTTTTGCTGCTATTTGCGACGAATTCATTGAAAAATATACAGAAGAAAATGCTGAGAACGAAGAAATTAATCTGGATCAGCACATTAATCTGATTAAAAGATATTACCACGACGTTGAAAAAGAAGCCATGCGCCGCATGATTCTTGACGACAAAATTCGTTTAGACGGACGTGCTACCAATCAAATTCGTCCTATCTGGGGTGAAGTTGATTACTTACCGGGAGCACACGGGTCTTCGATTTTTACACGTGGAGAAACTCAGTCGTTAACTTCGGTTACTTTGGGTACCAAAATGGATGTGAAAAAAATTGATGCAGTAACTTACCAGGGAACTGAGAATTTCTTGTTACACTACAATTTTCCACCATTCTGTGTTGGCGATCCAAAAACACCTCGTGGAACAAGCCGTCGCGAAATCGGTCATGGTAACCTGGCGCTTCGCGGTTTGAAAAAAATGATTCCTGCAGATTTACCTTATGTGGTAAGGATTATGTCTGATATTTTAGAATCGAACGGTTCTTCATCTATGGCAACTGTTTGTGCAGGAACCATGGGAATGATGGACGCCGGTATTAAAATTAAAAAACCGGTTTCGGGTATCGCAATGGGATTGATCACCGACAAAGGAGCAGAAAAATATGCTGTTCTTTCTGATATTTTAGGTGACGAAGACCACCTGGGCGACATGGACTTTAAAGTTACAGGTACTGTTGACGGTATTACTGCAACTCAAATGGACATTAAAGTTGATGGACTTCCATACGAAGTGTTGGCCGAGGCTTTACAACAAGCCAAAGAAGGCCGCTTACACATTCTTGGCGAAATGTTGAAAGTAATTCCTGAACCACGCGAAAATTACAAACCAAATGTTCCGCGTATTGAAACCGTTATCATACCAAAAGATATGATTGGTGCAATTATCGGACCTGGAGGAAAAGTAATTCAGGCAATCCAGGAAGAAACTGAAACTGTTATCGTTATTGAAGAAAAAGACGATCAGGGATATGTTGAAATCTCAGGTGCAGGATTAGAGCCAATTGAAGCAGCAAAAGCTAAAATTAAAGCAATTACCGCACTTCCTGAAGTTGGTGAAGTTTACCAGGGGAAAGTAAAATCGGTTGTATCATTTGGTGCATTTATTGAAATTATTCCTGGCAAAGAAGGACTTCTTCACATATCGGAAATGGACTGGGCACGCATTGAAAATGCCGAAGATTTTGCAAAAGAAGGCGATGTAGTTGAAGTAAAACTGATCGGTGTTGACGAAAAAACCGGCAAATTAAAACTTTCGCGCAAAGTGTTGCTTCCAAAACCAGAAGGTTATGTGGAGCGTCCACCAAGAGAAAACCGTGGGCCAAGAGGCGACAACCGCAGAGGTGGCGACCGTCGTGGCGGTGACCGTCGCGATGACCGCAGAGGTGGTGACCGCAGAGACTTCCGTCCGCGTAGAAACAACGATTAATATTCGGAACAAGAATTAAATCAGAATATGAGAACGCTCTGTCATTTGGCAGGGCGTTTTTTGTTCCTTTTAACACTCTCCTCTTTGGTATTACATAAATACTTTTCAATCATTTTTCTACCTTCGCACTTAAAATTAAGCACATGGAATCCTGGTCAGAAAAAATACTTACACAAATCGATACAAAACTGGAAGGCGCCAATGAAAAAGATCTTCGCTTTTTCAGAATCGACGAATTTAAGCGAAACATAACACGCGTAAACTCATTTTCAAACACTTGCCCCCAATGCAAAACAGAAATGCAGCATATTGCTGAAACAGCCGCCGACATTAATGAGGCCATAAACAATGTTGGCAGGAAACGCCGCGATTATGACAGATTAATATCAAGGCTTTCGAAACATATGCAAAAAGAACATGGTTTTTATGCTCCCTATTATTTTACCTATATGTACTCGTTTCTCGGAATTATTATCGGCGCAATTGTAGGTTACTTTTTAATAAAAATTAATCCCGAATTTAAACTTGAACTGTTCTGTACAGGCTTTGCAATTGGATTACTTCCCACATACATTGCCGGCTATATAAAAGACAAAAAAATACGTTCAGCAAAAAAACTCATGTAGTTTTCAACAAACAACTTTTATTCTGATTATTCCTGTTACTTTTGAGTTTGCAAACAAAAATACATCTATAAGAAAAGGAATAATCGAATATGCAATTTCTTGTAATTGAAGGAAATATTGGAGCCGGAAAAACTACGCTTTCGAAAATGATTGCAGAACAGCACAATGCCAAACTTGTGCTGGAACAGTTTGCCGACAATCCGTTTTTGCCAAAATTCTACAAAGATCAGGAACGTTATTCCTTTCCGTTGGAACTTTCTTTTTTGGCCGACCGCTATAATCAAATAAAAAAGGAAGTGCTAAACCTCGATTTATTTCAGCCTTTTATGGTGGCCGACTATTACTTTGCGAAAACCGCCATTTTTGCGCAAAACACACTTAAAGAAGATGAGTATCATCTGTTTCGTCAGATTTTTGACATAATTTTTGAGTCGATGCCCAAACCCGATTTATATGTATACCTCCATGCCGATGTAGATCGATTAACACAAAATATAAAAAAACGCGGCCGCGATTACGAACAGAATATCAGTCCGGAATATCTTCAAAAAATTAGTAAAGGCTACTTTAACTTCCTAAAACATGTTTCCGGGTTTCCGGTGTTAATTATCGACATTAACAACATCGATTTTGTAAAACGAACACAGGATTTTCAACAACTGTCTCAAGCAATCTTCAATAGTGATTATAAATTAGGGATAAACCGTATAATAATGGAATAAAAACTTGTTTGGCTGCTTTCAAATAATAAAAAGCTTTATATTTTTGTGTCTTGACTGTAAATTTCAAAAATTACTTATAAATAATAATTGTCTGTTATGAAAAGAATCAACAACAAACCTATTGTACTGGTGGTACTAATGGCCCTTCTTCTCTCGAGCTGCGCAGGTCTAAAAAAAATGAAAAAGAATGCCGGCGACATTAATTTTACTGTAACTCCGGAAGTACTTGAAACGCATGCCAGCAAAGTTGATCTGGCGATCAACACAAGATTCCCTGAAAAATATTTTAATAAAAAAGCGACTTTAACAGCTACTCCGATATTAAAATATGCCGGTGGTGAAACAGAATTCGAGTCGGTTACTGTTCAGGGAGAAAAAGTGGAGGCAAACAATAAGGTGATTAGCTTAAATGGCGGAAGTGTAAGTTACAAAGATGTTGTAGGTTACAATAATGACATGGCAAAATCGGAATTATACGTAAACATTACTGCTTCTAAAGGATCACAAAGCATAGATTTTGACCCAATTAAAATCGCTGACGGTGTATTAGCCACAAGCGAAAAAGTAGTGGTTATGCCTAAACCAATTTTAGGTGTTCAGCGTGAAGCAAACACTACTGGAAAATACGATCCAAATATCGATGCTTTCCAAAGAATTGTTCCTGACGAAATGATGGCTGATATCAAATACTTAATCAACCGCTCTAACCTTCGCAAAGACGAAACAGGAAAACAAGAAGTTGTTGCTTTAGAAGACTACACTAAAAAAGCCAACGAAGAAGAAAGAATCGACCTGAAAGAAGTTGAAGTTTCAGCTTATGCTTCTCCAGACGGTGAAATTGATTTCAATACTGATCTTGCTGCAAAACGTAAAGAGACTTCTTCTCAGTTTTTAGCAAAAAAATTAAAAGAAGCCGGTGTTGACATTGAATTAAAAACAAAATACACTCCGGAAGACTGGGATGGTTTTAAAGAATTGATGGAAAAATCAAACATCCAGGATAAAGAATTGATCTTACGTGTACTTTCAATGTACAACGATCCTGAGGTTCGTGAGCGTGAAATCAGAAACCTGAGTGCTACTTTCACTGATGTTGCTGAAGAAATTCTTCCTCAGTTGCGTAGAGCAAAATTAACAACTAGTGTTGATTTAATTGGTAAAACTGACGCAGAACTTAAAGCAGCTGCAAAAGCAGATCCTGCTTCTTTAAATCCTGCTGAGTTACTATACGCTGCCACTTTATTCGAAGACTTAAACGAGCAGCTTTCTGTATACAATTCGTTCATTAAAGTTTACCCTAACGATTGGAGAGGACCAAACAACGCAGGTTATGTTTTAGCAAAACAAATGAAGTATGCCGAAGCAAAACCATTATTTGCAAAAGCTGAAAAACTGAAAAACAACGAGCCAATTGTTAAAAACAACGTTGGTGCCGTTACTTTGACTGAAGGCGATGTTGCTCAAGCTGAGACTTTATTTGGTGCTGCAGCTGGTGCTGGCGAAGAAGTAAACTACAACATGGGTATTGTAAGTGTTAAAAAAGCAGAATATGCTAAAGCTGTAAAATACTTCAGCAAAGACAAAGACGTAAACACTGCAATTGCAAAAATGATGACTGGCGACAACAACGGAGCTTTAAAAGATTTAGAAGCTTTTGATGCACCTGGTTGTTTCATGAAAGAATATTTAAAAGCAGTAATCGGTGCTCGCACTGCAAAAGAGTCGTTATTATTCGACAGTCTAAAAGCTGCTTGTAACATTAATGCCGATATGAAAGCTGTTGCAAAAACAGATATGGAATTTGCAAAATATTTCGACAACGATAAATTCAAAGCTATCGTTGAGTAAATATGTTGTAATATGATAAACTTATAAAAAAGGGCATCCAAATGGATGCCCTTTTTTTATATCTATTAAGTTAAATTTCCTTTTACTTCCTTTTACTTCCTTTTACTTCCTTTTCCTGCTCCATTTATTCCTGATTATGATAGCACATTTTGTTCATATCATATAAAAAACCAGAGCCTTCTCGAATATCAAACACCGACACTACACTGATCATATTTCACTGTTATACTGTCATTTAATATCATTAATAAGTAACAAATTTAGTTTACAAAAAGCACCTTTCTTATTCTCCCATTAGTGTTAATAACTAAAATTTTGAATTCAATTAGAAAATTCTAAATTTATTCTCGTATTGAGTATTCCAGGGAAATAGAATAAAAAAAAGATTTTTAAAATATTCTGACAATACTGATCTTCAGTTATTGTTGACGAATTAAGTTGTGATAAACTTACAAAGAGCATCAGTTGGTGCTCTTTTTTATTGAATCTATTTTACATCCTTTTCAAAATCAAGATGTTTCCTTTCTTTACAAAATAGTTATCCGTCTTTTTCTGATCCTGCATGACAAAAGCATTTTTTTAATACCCCGAAAAACTATATTTTGCCCTACCTGTTTAAAAATAAATTCAATTAAATAATTATGGAATATATTAATAACTACGTTGAAGAAAACAAAGAACGATTTCTGGAGGACTTGTTTGGATTAATTCGCATCCCCTCAATTAGTTCTATTCAAAGTCACAAACCCGACATGTACAAAGCTGCAGAGTATTGGAAGAAAACTTTGCTTGATGCCGGAGCTGACAAGGCAGAAATATTCGAAACTGAAGGAAATCCGGTGACTTACGGTGAAAAAATTGTTGATCCGGCTTTACCAACAGTTTTGGTTTATTCGCACATGGATGTAATGCCCGTTGACCCGATTGATTTATGGGATACACCACCATTTGAACCGGAAATTCGTGACGGCAAAATCTGGGCACGTGGTGCCGACGATGATAAAGGACAGGGAATGATGCATGCCAAGGCTTTTGAGTTAATGGTAAAAACCAACACGCTGCCTTGTAACGTAAAATTCATGATTGAAGGAGAAGAGGAAATTGGTTCACCTAATCTCGGAAAGTGGTGCGAACAACACAAAGAAATGTTGAAAGCCGATGTTATCCTGGTGTCCGATACTTCGATGATCGATGCAAACACACCTTCGATTACAACAGGATTGCGTGGTTTGGCATACTGGCAAGTTGAAGTTACCGGCCCAAATCGAGACCTTCATTCCGGATTATTTGGTGGAGCCGTAGCCAACCCAATTAATGTGCTTTCATCGATGATCGCCAAAATGGTTGACGAAAATGGCAAGGTTACCATACCAGGATTTTACGACGATGTCATGGAAGTATCGGCAGAAGAACGCGAATTACTTGCCAGGGCTCCGTTTAACGAAGAAGAATACAAAAAAGCAATTGATGTAAAAGAATTGGCAGGTGAAAAAGGATATTCACCAATGGAATGCACCGGAATCCGTCCAAGTTTTGATGTTTGCGGAATCTGGGGTGGTTATACCGGCGAAGGAGCCAAAACAGTCTTGCCTTCAAAAGCTTTTGCAAAAATTTCATCGCGTTTGGTTCCCAACCAGGATCACCATAAAATTGCCGATTTATTTAAAGAGCACTTCGAAAGTATTGCACCAAAATCGGTAAAAGTAGAGGTTACCTCTTTACACGGCGGTCAGGGTTATGTGTGCCCGATTGATATTCCGGCTTACCAGGCGGCAGAAAAAGCTTACACCGATACTTATGGCAAACGCCCGGTTCCGGTTCGCTCGGGAGGCAGTATCCCTATTATCTCAACTTTCGAGGAAGTGCTGGGAATTAAATCGGTGCTGATGGGATTTGGCCTTGAAGCCGATGCCATTCACTCGCCCAACGAAAATTATCCGCTGGAGCAATTTTACAATGGTATTAAAACAATACCGCTGTTCTACAAGTATTTTGCTGAAATGAGTAAATAGTACTAAGATTTTAGTACAAAGTAATGAGATAAAAAACGAACTTAACCTTTTCCAAAGTTTGGAACTTTGGGAAAGCTATTACTCAACGAGGATTTTGTCAAAGCAGAATCCTCGTTTTATTTTTACAATCTTCTATTTTACCCCAATCCACGTTTTCAGAAACAACTCTGGTTTGTCGGTCGGAGAAAAGCAGGCAACCAAAGAATAAAACATTTGTCAGGCCTGCGAAACGATATCCCCGGTTCTGTATCGGTTTTACGAGCCGGAAACGGAAAAACCGATGGCAGGATAACAAATTACCGGACAGAAACGCACCCTACCAAACAGAAACCCGATTGTACCAGGAACAATCACATTTCTGTGCGGGAATTTTCGTTTCTATGTGGTGCAATTACATTTCTGAGTGGTCTTTTCCATTTCTGTATGGTACAATCTCATTTCTGTGCGGTACAATTGTATTTCCACATGGGATTTCACGTTTCTGTTTGGTACAATGTACAATCGTATTGTGTTCCTGCATTTTATTGCGTTTTTATGGCACAGCTTCCAGGTTATTTCTTAACCTAAAATTGTATTTTTATTATTGAATAAAAAACATGATAATGCATAAACGCCAGCCCGACTTTAGTAACCTCCTAAAAATTCTTCGGCAAAAGAAACCCGACCGCCCTACCCTTTTCGAATTCTTTCTGAATAGAGACCTCTACGAACTTTTGGCAGATGAAAAGGCAAAAAACCGACGGGATAAATTACGCGACTTATGTGTTGTTATTTCGGCCTGTAAAAATGCCGGCTACGATTATGCCACCATTCCAACCTCGTACACACAAACCTTAAAGTTTCAGAAAAAAGCAACTGCTGAAAAACAAAGCAAATCGCTGAATGAAGGTTTTGTTATAAACGATGAACAAAGTTTTGAAAACTATGCCTGGCCCAATCCGGAAGAAGGAAACTACAAAATTTACGAACAGTTAGAGAAAGAATTGCCTGATGGGATGAAACTCGTTGCCTGCGGCCCCGGAGGGGTGCTTGAAAATGCTATTGAGCTGGTAGGATACGAAAACCTTTGTTTTATGAGTCTTGCCAATGAAGAACTTACACGCCGGGTTTTCGATGCAATTGGCTCCAGGCTATTGCAGTACTACAAAATAGTTGCTTCTTTTTCTTCTGTTGGCGCCCTTATCAGTAATGACGACTGGGGCTTTAAAACCCAAACCCTTTTTTCTCCGGAGATGCTTCGCCGTTATGTTTTTCCGTGGCATAAAAAAATTACGGATGCTATTCATAACCATCATAAACCGGCCATTTTACACTCATGCGGCAATCGTTCTGAAATTATGGACGATATTATTGACGACATGCAATACGATGCTCTGCACTCGTTCGAAGACTCTATTTCGCCGGTAGAAACCGAGTGGCATAAATACCACAAACGCATCGCCATTTTAGGTGGCATCGATATGAATTTTCTCTCCCGGTCTACTCCTGAAAAAATTAAATACCGTGCACGAAATTTGCTGGAGCTTACAGCCGAAGAAGGTTCTTATGCACTTGGTTCAGGGAATAGCATAGCCGCCTATGTTCCTGTAAAAAACTTTAGAGCGATGATTGAAACAGCACATATGAATAAATAACCGACAATGAAGAACAAATTTATCCTCTGAATACTTCACGAAAAAATTAACTTTGTAAAAACCAATATTTCATCTATGCAAAAATTAACAGCAACATTATTTTTATGCCTTCTCCTGTTTTCATGCACAAAAGAAAAGCAACCTAACTTTGTTTTTATTTTGGTGGATGATTTGGGTTGGGCCGACGTAAAATGTAATTATCCCGAAAGCTTTTACGATACACCGAATATCGATAAACTGGCTGAAAGCGGAGTACGTTTTACCAATGCCTATGCGGCCAATCCGGTTTGTAGCCCAACCCGTGCGGCACTTATGACCGGAAAACACCCGAACCGGGTTGATATAACCGATTGGATTCCCGGAAGCGATCCAAAAAAAAGGCCACTGCTTGGTACACAAGACAGCAACGAACTGGCACTGGGAGAAATTACCATTGCAGAAAAGTTAAAAGAAAAAGGCTATAAAACCTGTTTTATAGGCAAATGGCATTTGGGCGACGAAGGCTTTTTCCCCGAAGATCAGGGATTTGATATTAACATTGGCGGACACCACGTGGGCCAACCTCCGGGAGGTTATTATTCTCCGTACAAGAATCCAAAACTCAGCGATGGCCCCGAAGGCGAATACCTGACCGACCGCCTGACAAACGAGGGGATTCAGTTTATTCAGAAGAATACAGACGAACCATTTTTCTTATACCTTTCGTATTACACGGTTCACACTCCTATTCAGGCAGCCCAAAAGCATATTCAAAAATATGAAGACAAACGTGCTAAGCTCGGGCTGGATGAAGTACCACATAAAATGGAAGGAGAAGGCTGGACAAAAATGATACAGGAAAATGCAGCGTATGCATCGATGGTGGCCGCCATGGACGAAAATGTGGGACGCATTTTAAACACATTAAAAGAACAGGGCCTCGACGAAAATACCTGGGTAATTTTTACCAGCGACAACGGCGGCCTGTCAACTTTATATCGCGAGAATGCCCCGACCTCGAACGGTCCGCTTCGCGCAGGGAAAGGCTGGTGTTACGAGGGAGGAATCCGGGTTCCTCTCATCATTTCAGGGCCCGATATTGTGGAAACAGGAAAAACTGTAGATCAACCTGCCATTAGCATGGATTATTTTACTACTATTCTGAACCTTGCAGGAATTGAACACCAAAATAATGATGGAGAAAACCTGTTACCGGTTTTAACCGGAAACCAATCCTTACAGCGCGATGAACTTTTCTGGCACTACCCGCATTACCATGGAAGTGCCTGGAAACCAGGATCGGCCTTGCGAAAAGGCGATTGGAAATTTGTTGTACATTACGAAGACAACAGTTTCGAGCTCTTTAACCTTGCCGACGACATGGGGGAAAGTACCAATCTGGCAGAAAAATACCCGAAAAAAGTAGCAGAACTAAAAGCAATTCTGGATAAAAAACTGGCTGATTCGAATGCTAAATTCCCAGTAAAGAATCCGGATTATGATCCGAAAGATTAGTGTACAGATATAGGTAGAAAAAAATAAAAAGGCTTCCATCTCTACAGAAAGATGGAAGCCTTTTTTGCTGATTACTTTGAACCTATTTTTTAACCAGCTCTATATACATTAACTCAACTTCGTTCCAGTTTTCCCGGTCGGGAGTCAGTGCAATAAGCTGATCGCCGGTTTGCGTTATTTCCAAACTCCCCAACGTTACAATATCGAACCTGTCGCCGGTTGGCTGCAGCGTTTTAGTAAATTTCTGATCGCCACATTTCACCTCGAGTGACGCACTTTTTAAGCTTCTGACCAAAGCTTCCACCTTATAAGTACCAGCTTCAGCATTATCAAACATCCACTCCAAACGGGTATTTTTATCTACCCAGTTTTGTATCACCGACTTTGTTCCCCGGCCTTTTAAAATTGCATGTTCGCCATACCCCGGGTTATGAATGTCGGCAAAATCGGCCGGCAACAAAATGCTTCCTTCCTTTAAAACAGGTTTATTACTGGTCACTTCAATATTTCCTTTGGTTTTAACAACAACCACAGTATTTATTTCATTAAAGATTACCGACGGCGCATGAATATGCAAATCGCCATCTTCAAACTTCCATGCAAAATGTTGTTTCGGATTCGACAGCAAATAAATATCTTTTATTCGGGCTTTTAAACCAGGCACAGTTAACAGACCATCCTTGGGCCAATCGAACACATGCAAATAAAGATTAGTATTTCCTTTTACCTCTTTGGTAGTGCATCGCCCCCACGGCAACTTAAAAAACGGGCTGGCCGAAGTTCCGTAAATCGACTCACCGTTTTGTTGCATCCAAACACCCATTTGCTTTAGTCTTTCCACACTTGGTTTGGGGAATTCACCCTCAGCCGTTGGTCCCACATTTAACAACAGGTTACCTCCTTTACTGGCAATATCGGCCAACATTTTTATAAGGTCTTCAGCCGATTTCCAGTTATCGTCGTACCATTTGTATCCCCAACTTGTATTCATGGTCATGCACACTTCCCAGTCGTAATCAAGGCCTGTTGGCGGCACATGCTGTTCAGGCGTACTAAAGTCACCCGGCCAGGGCCGGTATAAACGGTTGTTCGTAATTAAATCCGGATAATCATCCACAACATTTTGCAAAGCCTGTGCAGCCTCTTCTGTCATTCCGCGTGGTGTGTCCCACCACAAAATATCCAGTCCATCATAGTTTTCCAGAATTTCTTTTACCTGCGGAACAGCTTTGCCATTGATGTAATTCATAAGTGGTTCGCGCTCTATGCTTTTATCCCAGAATGGTTTGCCTTGTTCAATATTAAAATACGTTCCGCCGGGTTCGTGCCAATCCTGGGCCTGCGAGTAATAAAATCCCAGTCGAATGCCCTGTTTTTTACATTCATCGGCCAGTTCCTTTAACGGATCACGATCAAAAGGAGTAGCATCAACAATATTGTACTTGCTTGCTTTCGAATGAAACATAGCAAAACCATCGTGGTGTTTCGATGTGATAACAATGTATTTCATGCCGGCAAATTTGGCCAGTTTTACCCAGGCTTCGGCATCGTAATTTGTGGGATTAAAAGTTTCAGCCAGTTTTTCGTACTCCTTCACCGGAATAGAAGCCCGTGCCATAATCCACTCACTGATTCCACGAATGCGTTCGCCTTTCCACTCACCGGCCGGTTCGGCATACAAGCCCCAATGGATAAACATCCCAAAACGGGCATCGCGCCACCATTCCATTTTCTGGTCGTGTTGTATTGTGGCCTCATCTTTCACTTCGGTTTGATTTGATTTTGGGGAACACGAAAACAGCAAGAACGCTATTCCGAGTGCTAGTAGTATCCTGTTCATGGTGCGATTATTTGTATACTTATTTACTGGTCCTCTAAATTATAAATAAGTTACATACAAACCACAGAAAACTTCCCTGCAATTAACTTTCAAGGGATTGTAAATGATTAAACAAACAGATAAAAGTAGTTAACACTTGCCCCGTGCACACGGGCTGTTGGTAATAAAAAAGCCCAGGAATGCGCCGGCAAAGATACTCTGAAAAATATCTTCTTTGGGCATTTTGTCCATTGCCATCCCTTCGGTAAAATAAAAAAATCCGAAGCCCGCAACTGCCCCAATTAAAATATAAACTATTGTTTTTCTGAAATGCGGATTACGTATTTTTCTTTTTATCCAGCTGCCATCCTCCTCTATTTCCAACTTTTTGAATTCCATCTTGATAATTTGCTTTAATAATAAATTCTATGCCTCCGGACTCTATGCAGTATCCAAGATCCAGCATCCAGTTGTATGCATCAAAAGAAACACAAAATCCCTAACAACATGTTAGTTCGTTTGTTTGCATAATCTCCTATACAACGGGATTCAAACCTAGCTAATTTTAGCCCTTTTGAATGTGCGCTGTATCACATAGTATAATAAAAGTCAATTATTCGGAATCGGCCAGAATTTCTTCCTCCCAATGAATGTTTTGCAATTCATTCATCAGCGAATCTTTAACTGCGATATATTGAGGCATATACATTTCTTTAACCGGAGCCACCGGATCGGCTTTCATTTTTAGCGGATCAATTGGTTTTCCGTACATATGAACCCTAAAATCCAAATGCGGGCCGGTAGCCAAACCTGTGGCTCCCACATAGCCAATTACCTGACCTTGCCGAACTCTTGAACCGGTACTAATTCCCTTGCCAAATCCTGAGAGATGCATATAAGTTGTAGTATAAGCCGAGTTATGTTTTACCTTAATATAATTTCCGCCGCCTCGTTTCTGATAAGCTTTAGCCACCACTGTTCCGTCGCCAATACTCATTACCGGTGTTCCTTTGGGAGCAGCATAATCCACTCCGTGGTGAGGACGTCGGATTCTTAAAACCGGGTGCATTCTGCTGTTTGAAAAACGCGAGCTTATGCGATAAAATTCCAGGGGAGCTTTTAAAAAAGTTTTTCGAAGACTTTGTCCTTTGTCATCGAAATAATCCCAAATACTATCCTGCTCAAAACGAAAGGCATAATTTGCTTCCCCGTAATGATCGAACTGAATGGCATAAATTTCGCCAAGCCCAACAGAAACCGAATCAACATACTGTTCATCAAAAATTACCCGGTAGCGGTCTCCTTTTTGAATGCCAAAAAAGTCGATGGTCCAGGCAAATATCTTAGAAAGCTCCAGGGCCAGCATCGGATCCTGTCCATTGTCAATCATCGCATTCCACAACGAACTTTCAACAACTCCGTGGGCAGTTTTACGCCTGGTTTCCACTTCTTTTTCGCCTTTATAAATTCCGAGCGTATCAAACAATTCGAAAACCGTGTACTCCACTGGAGAGTTTTCGTATACAAAATACCGAGGCTGATTTGTAGAATCGGGAGTAGAAAAGATGGTATAATTCTCGCCGCTTTTTATTTTTCGAACATCAAAAACCGACTTCGATTTTCGGGCTATTTTATCGATGGTACCCATACCAACGCCTTTCGCATTCAATATCTGGCTAAGGTATTGGTTGTTTTTTACTTTCCCGGTTTCTAAAGCAAACGAGTCAACCGGAAGTCCGTATTTTAAAATTGGCTCCTGCACCACTTCAACAGTATCTTGCACAACAACCTCATTCTTCTTTGTCGCTTTCGAAGAACACGAAAAAAACTGACTTGCTGCCACAACAAGTCCTATCCCAACAACCACTAATTTCAATTTCCCCTTCATCTCACATATTTTCTTAAGTCACAAAAATAAAAAAACTAAAAAGATATGCGATTTAGTATGCCAGCTTCTTAAAAAAAATAGGAAGGCAACGCCGTAACAGAGTGCAAAATGTAAGATTATCCGATCAAAGTGCAAAAAACCAAAACAAAATACCATTATAACCGATCAGAGAACTTCGCAACCCGGTCAGAATGGAAAACGATCCGATCAAAATGCAATTTTACCAAATCAAAACGCAAAAAACCACAGCGGAATGCCATCCGACATGGTTTGCTTGCATTTCGCACCGTTTTTTTTCTTACATAACTGTTTAAGCAATACTACTGCTGCGATATTGTATGGTAACGGAAAAAACAACCAGTTTTTTGCAATCTCTGCTATTACAGCTTTATTTTATCGAATCCTTTCCCATAAACGCCCATAACACTTCCCATCGAGATAAAGGCATCGGGATCAATCTGTTTAATCTTCCTGAAAATGGCGCTGGTTTCTTTTTTACGCACCAACGACATAACAATTTTAGTAGGTTGTTTTGAATACCACCCCGAACCATCGAGCAAAGTAACACCACGTATGGCTTCGTTATTGATAAATTCAGCAATTTGTTCGTATTCTTTTGAAATGATAAACATCTGTGCCGACCGGTTGGCTCCACTTAAAAACGAATCGAGCGCATAGGAAACCACCCACATGGAAACGTATCCATACACCAACTTTTCGGGTGATTTAAACACAATGTAAGAAGATGCAATAATTATCACATCGCAGAAAAGTATAATCCGTCCGGGACTAATATTGCGGTATTTATTAACGATCATGGCAAAAATATCGGTTCCCCCGGTACTGCCTCCTCTCGAAAAAACAATTCCAAGCCCAACACCTCCTGCCATTCCTCCAAGAATAGCTGAAAGAAAAGTATCGTTTACAATAGGCTCCGTTATAATATTCTGAAACAAGGCAAAAAAGCCCGTTAAAACCAGAATACTATAAATAGTTTTAACTCCAAAATTGGCCCCCAAAATTTTAATGGCCACTATTACTAAAAACGCATTAATTACCAAATAACTAACACTAACCGGAATTTTTGTAGCAAAATAGATTACTACGGCCACACCACTTATTCCTCCCCCTGTAATCTCTGCCGGAATAAGAAAAAGAACCCATCCTGCTGTATATAAAAGCAGTCCAAAGGTGACAATAAAATACTCCTTTACAATCCCGGTAAGACGGGCATTTCTCGACAGCATTTCCTTAACCATTTCTTATAAAATATTGTTCTTCAAATTTTGCGCAAAAGAACAAAGCGAAAAGGATATTAACGGTGATGTTTGTCAGGGATTTTTGCTTTAACAATAATTTTTCTTTAGTGGAACATATCCATAAAAAAAAGGATGTCTGATAACTTACGGACATCCTTTTTTTTTATATTACACTTTTGCTTTTATCCTATCGCGATATTTATAATCTTTTTCGGCACAAAAATAAACTTGCGTACTTGTTTGTCGCCCATCCATTTTGCCGACCGTTCATCTGCCAGAATAGTTTTTTCAACTTCATCTTTTGGCATATCCAACGGAAGTTCGATTTTAAATCGCATCTTACCGTTAAACGAAACCGGATACTCATACGAATCTTCTTTCAGCAAACTCTCGTCAACTTCGGGCCATGGTTCATA
The DNA here is from genome assembly GCA_947492175.1 of uncultured Draconibacterium sp. Lineage (GTDB taxonomy): Bacteria > Bacteroidota > Bacteroidia > Bacteroidales > Prolixibacteraceae > Draconibacterium. Next base: position 99,896 of record CANLMQ010000018.1, read on the forward strand.
TGCAAGTGTTTCGGTATTCCCGTACATTTCCCAAAGCTCTTCAGCCATGTGAGGAACATAAGGTGCCAATACTTTCGCAAATGTTTCGGCAGTTGCTTTTGTAACTTTTCCTTTTTTATAAACCAGGTTGTTGAAAACCATTAATGCCGATATTCCGGTATTAAATTTCATGTTTTCAATGTCGTGCTCCACTTTCTGAATGGTTTGATGCAGCAATTTTGCCACTTCCTTGTCCTCTTCGCCATCAACAATTTTAGCCGGATCGGCAAAGAAACGGTAAACGCGAGCCAGGAAGTTGAATACTCCTTTTACACCATTTTCAGCCCATGGTTTACGTTCGTCGAGTGGTCCCATAAACATTTCGTACAAACGCAGTGAATCGGCTCCATAACGCTCAATTACATCATCCGGATTTACAACATTTTTAAGCGACTTCGACATTTTAGCCACAATCTGCTTTAATTCTTCTCCGGTTTCAGTGTGGAAATATTTGCCGTCTTTTTCTTCTACTAAGTCGGAAGCGACTTTTGCTCCGGTTGCAGTTTCGTACGCAAAAGCCAGAATCATTCCCTGGTTATACAGTTTTTGGAAAGGTTCGTCGGTAGATACCACTCCTAAATCGAACAATACTTTGTGCCAAAAACGAGAATATAATAAATGAAGAACAGCATGCTCGGCTCCACCAACATACAAATCAACCGGCATCCAGTACTGCTCCTTTTTTACATCGAAAATGCTGTCTGTATTGTTCGGATCAATGTAACGCAGGTAATACCAGCACGAACCGGCCCATTGCGGCATGGTATTCGTCTCGCGACGGCCTTTGCGTCCGTTTTTGTCAACTACAGTTAACCAGTCTTCAGCATTTGCCAGTGGCGATTCACCTGTTTCGCTTGGAGTGTATTCTTCCAATTGCGGCAATTCCAATGGCAGATTCTCATCATCTACCAGCGAAACTTCTCCGTCTTCCCAGTGTATTACCGGAAATGGTTCGCCCCAATAACGCTGACGGCTAAACAACCAGTCGCGCAATTTAAAATTGTCGGTGGCTTTTCCAAGTCCGCGTTCTCCTAACCACTCAACAGTTTTTTGTATACCTGCCGATTTGTTTAATCCATTCAGGTCTAAACCGGTTTCTTCACTAGCAGAATTGATATACTCGCCATCCTCTGTCCAGCATGCATCTCCTGCCAAAACTTCGTCGCGGTTTTCGGCTGCTTTTGGATCAAGAATACAATTAACCGGGATATCAAATTGTTTAGCAAACTCAAAGTCGCGGGTATCGTGTGCAGGAACTGCCATAATTGCACCGGTTCCGTAGCCCATTAAAACATAGTCGGCCACCCAGATAGGAATAAGCTGGTTGTTTACAGGATTAACCGCATAACGCCCTGTAAAAACACCCGTCTTTTCTTTTGCCAGGTCGGTTCGGTCTAAATCCGATTTTAAAGCTGCGGCTTTTATATAATTATCAACTGCTTCTTTTTTATCAGCAGTTACTATATCATTTACAAATTCGTGCTCGGGTGCAATTACCATGTAGGTTGCGCCAAACAAAGTATCGGGACGGGTTGTGTAAACACGCAGGTTTTTATTCACCCCATCAATTCTAAAATCAACTTCGGCACCGGAAGATTTTCCGATCCAGTTGCGTTGCATGTCTTTAACTCCTGCAGGCCAGTCTAAACCGTCCAATCCGCTTAACAAACGCTCTCCATAATGAGGAATGCGCAGCAACCATTGTTTTAAATTCTTACGAATTACCGGATGACCACATTTTTCGTGTGCTCCGTCAGTTAAAACCTCTTCGTTGGCACAAACTGTTTTACACGAGTTACACCACCAAACCTGTGCATTGTCGTAATAAGCCAAACGCTTTTCGCTTATATATTCGTTTACAGCGTCGTCTCCTTTTTCCTTTACTTCTTCAGGAATTACTAATTCCGAAATAGGGCGTCCTTTTTGCTGCTCCTCATCAAAATAGGTGTCATACAGTTTTTTGAAAATCCACTGTGTCCACTTAAAATATTTTGGGTCGGTGGTGTTTATTTCGCGATCCCAGTCATAACTCAAACCAATCGCTTTTATCTGACGACGGAAATTATCGCAGTTCTTTTGCGTTGTTATGGCAGGATGTGTACCGGTTTGCATGGCATATTGTTCTGCCGGAAGTCCAAATGCATCATACCCCATCGGGTGCAATACATTAAATCCTTTCATTCGTTTGTAACGACTTAAAATATCTGTTGCCGTGTATCCTTCTGGATGCCCGACATGCAATCCCGCTCCCGACGGATAGGGAAACATATCAAGTATGTAATATTTTGGTTTCGAATAATCGTCTTCCGTTTTAAACGTCTTGTTTTCCTCCCAGTACTTTTGCCATTTCGGCTCTATTTCTGCGAATTTATATTCCATGTTTATTCTTGAATAGCGTTCTAAATTTAAACCGACAAAGATAAATATTTTGTTGGATGTAAAAGGCTCTTTTCCACATTCGTAACAATTCAGTTTAGAATAAACTTTTTTCTCCTGCAATTCAGGTTAATCACTGATTAACATTTTAACTGCTCATTTAACATACTGAAATGCAAACAACTGGCATTGCTCCTATTTTTTTTGTAACTTATTAATTATTAACCAAAATCATTAACATGAACACTAAAGACAGTAAGTCCTTTACCGAAGACTTTATGAATTACGTAAAAATGAAGGATCCGCTTCAATCCGAATTTCATCAGGCAGTACACGAAGTGGTTGAATCGCTCGCTGACTTTCTTTTAAGTAATCCACGTTATTTACAGGCCAAAATTCTGGAAAGAATGGTAGAACCCGAACGAATAATACAGTTTCGTGTGCCCTGGACCGACGACCGTGGTATCATTCACATTAATCGTGGATACCGTATTGAAATGAACAGCGCCATTGGCCCTTACAAAGGAGGACTTCGATTTCACCCTACAGTAAATCAAAGCATTCTGAAGTTTTTAGCTTTTGAGCAAGTGTTAAAGAACAGTCTCACATCGTTGCCAATGGGAGGAGGCAAAGGCGGTTCCGACTTCGACCCCAAAAACAAATCGGATAACGAAGTGATGAGTTTCTGCCAAAGCTTTATGACAGAACTTTCGCGGCATATCGGGCAGTACACCGATGTTCCGGCAGGCGACATTGGCGTTGGCGGTCGCGAAATCGGATTCCTTTTCGGGCAATACAAACGTATTCGGAATGAATTTGTCGGAGTGCTGACAGGCAAAGGAGTTGAGTGGGGAGGTTCACTTATCCGGCCGGAAGCAACCGGATATGGGGCAGTTTATTTTGCCAAGGAAATGATGAAAACACGCGGGGTAAAATTCAAAGGTAAAACAGTAGCTATCTCCGGCTCGGGAAATGTAGCCCAGTTTGCAGCAGAAAAAGTTATAGAGATGGGAGGCAAAGTAGTAACATTCTCCGATTCGAGCGGCTCTATTTACGATCCGGAAGGAATTGACAAAAAAAAGCTGGCTTATGTGATGGAACTAAAAAACATTCATCGGGGACGAATTAAAGAATATGCCGATAAATACGGAGTAGAATATATGGAAAAACAGCGTCCGTGGAGCATAAAATGCGATGTAGCTTTGCCCTGTGCAACTGAAAACGAGATCAACCTTGATGAAGCAAAAATGCTAACAGGTAACGGATGTTTTGTTGTTGCCGAAGGAGCCAATATGCCAAGCACCGAAGAAGCCGTACATCATTTTCTGGAATCTAAAATATTATTTGGACCGGGGAAGGCTGCAAATGCCGGAGGAGTCGCCGTTTCGGGTTTGGAAATGACACAAAACAGTATGCGCCTGGCATGGAGCCGAAAAGAAGTTGATACTAAATTACAATCAATCATGCGCAATATTCACGAAATGTGTATAAAATACGGAGAAGAAAACGGTTATACCAACTATGTAAAAGGCGCCAATATTGCGGGTTTTGTAAAAGTAGCCAACTCAATGCTTGCACAAGGCCTGGTCTAAATTTCTTACTAACAACCGATACATTCATAAAAACAGGTTATTTGATTGAGAGGCATTTTATCCGCCAACTTTCTAAGGGATAGATATCATAGTAAACTACCCAAAACACGGTGACACCTTTTCAAAAAACCTCTCTGTTTTCGCTTAAAAGGTATAGTTTTTGTTGTAATCCGCCGGAATTCTATTTTTGCAAAAAAAATCAACGGTGAAGAAACTATACTTTACACTATCTTTTATATTTCTGATATTTTCTGTGTGTGCGCAATCCACAGTTCATGTGCAGAATGCTAAAACCGGTCAAGCCATTGAAGGGGTTGTTCTTATTTCAGATAACTTTTCTGCTCAAACTGATGCCAAAGGCAAAGCATCTTTAAACGGATTCACTCAGAAAGAGAAGATTCTTATTAAACATTCATCTTATCTGAGTTTGGTAACCACACGGGAGAAAATCGAAAAACAAAACAGAGTTATTCTATTGGCAGAAAGCCCGGTGAAGTTAGACGAAGTTGTTATATCTGCAAATCGTTGGGAACAGACAAAAACAGAGATTCCGTATACCATAAAAACGATTCCCGCCGAAGAAGTTTTGCATTACAATCCGCAAACAACTGCCGATTTATTAGGTACAAAAGGAGGAATCTTTATTCAGAAAAGCCAGATGGGTGGTGGCAGTCCAATGATTCGCGGATTTTCAGCCAACCGGGTACTGATTGTTGTTGATGGTATTCGAATGAACAATGCTATTTTCCGCAGCGGGAACCTCCATAACGTAATTTCCATCGATGCACAAAGCCTGGACAATACGGAAGTAATTTTTGGCCCCGGATCAGTAATTTATGGCAGCGATGCATTGGGAGGCGTAATGAGTTTTAATACGCTTGGCCCCAAACTGTCAACATCCGATAAATTCGAGTCATTTGGAAAAGTTTACTCACGGTATTCCAGTGCCAATCTTGAAAAAACAATTCATGGATCATACAATCTGGGCGGGAAAAAATGGGCCGGAGTAATAAGTTCTACCTATACCGGTTTTGATGATTTAAAGATGGGAAAAAACGGGCCCGACGAATACCTGCGCCCCGATTATGTTTCAAATAACAGATTTACAGGTGAAGATCAGATTCTCCCAAATGGAAATAAAAGAATTCAAAAATATACCGGCTACAATCAGTTTAATATTTTAGGTAAGTTACGCTGTCGCCCCAATGACAACCTGGATATTTTATTGAGTGCCCAACATTCACAAACCGATGATATTCCGCGTTACGACAGGCTGATTCAATACAGTAGCGACCAGTTAAAATATGGCGACTGGTACTATGGCCCTCAGAAATGGACTTTGGTTTCAGGACGCGTTCAATTCGAAAAAGACTATATACTATTTGATAAAATAAACCTGTTGACAGGCTACCAGAGTTATACTGAAAACCGACACGACCGAAAACTTAACAACGACTGGCTGCGTAGCCGCGAAGAAAACCTCGACATTTTCTCGTTAAACCTTGACTTTGGAAAAAGGTTTGACAAAAAAAGTGAATTGTTTTATGGTTTCGAGAGTTACCTGAATAAAGTTGGATCAACCGGAATTTCTACTAATTTGCTCAGTAGCGAAACGGAAGAAATTGCCCCCCGATATCCTGACGGCTCTACATACGGGAGTATTGCCGGTTATTATTCTTTTCATTACAACATTAGCAAAAAAATTATATTCCAAATGGGATCCCGCTATACCTACACACATTTGGAAGGGACATTCGACAACCGGTTTTACAACTTTCCTTCCGATGGGTTTAATATGAACAACTCGGCATTTAGCGGAAGCATGGGCCTGGTATGGCATCCAACTTCCGAATGGCAAATCAACCTGCACGGATCTACCGGATTTCGTTCGCCCAACATCGACGATGCAGCTAAAGTTTTCGATTCAGAACCAGGGAATGTGGTGGTTCCCAATCCTGACTTAAAACCTGAATATGCCCGCAACTTCGAATTAAATATTTTACGCAGTCACAACAACAAAACCAAAATTGAAATCACCGGATTTTACACCTGGTTAAAAGATGCCATGGTACGACGGGCATACGACGGATTGGGGAAAGATTCGATAATGTACGATGGAGAATTGAGTAAAGTAGAAGCCTTGGTAAATGCTGAATCGGCAATAATTTACGGGCTCAATTTAAACCTTGAAATTCTTTTTACCAACCAGTGGCGTACACGCCATGACTTGACCTTTACCAAAGGAGAAGATTCTGAGGGCTTTCCTGTAAGGCATGTACCACCAACTTTTGGCAACTCACATTTAATTTTCGAGAATCAAAGATGGTTTGTTGATTTGTATGTCAACTATAACGGAGAATTAGCCTTTACCGATTTGGCTACCGACGAGCAGGATAAACCACATTTGTATGTGCCCGACGAAAACGGAAATCCCTACTCTCCTTCTTGGTGCACAGTAAATCTGAAATCAAATTTTAAACTAAACCGGAAGATTACGCTCAGCGGCGGAGTTGAAAATATACTCAACCAGCGTTACCGCCCCTATTCTTCAGGAGTTGTTTCACCAGGAATTAACTTTGTGGCTTCTGCATTGGTTAAGTTCTAAATGGTTTATCACCAAAATACGCCTTAATGCAAGCAAAATAAATCTGATTGTAAATATTTTTCAGAAACACGAAGAAATTGAATATCTGACGATTCTAATATTTCTGACAAAGCAGATACAATTGGAATATATAAAACAGTAGTGTCCGGGTAAAGATGAAGAGATTCCTCTCTTCGTTCGGAATGACAAATTTATAGAGGCTTTTATTTTTCGGAGGGGTGGTTTGGCGGCAGAGCCGCCAAACCACCCCTCCGAAAAAACCTTATCAAACCTAACGAACTGTCATTCTGAGCGCAATAAAATGAAGCAAAAGAATCTTTTTCTTATTTTTTCCTTTAGTCGGTTGCTACGTATACTAAACCAATATTATCATCGTTCTTAAAGCAGAAGGCATAAAAACAATCAATCAAATTTAGTTTATTTAATTCGGTATTGCCTTCCAATGAGGGATGCCAGTCGTCCCTCTTTTTTGTTTCGAACTTTCTTTTTCGTTATTCCTTATTAAAAACATGAATAAGATTATAAACGAAGCTGAATTTAAAAACCTTTGCGATTGGTGTACTTCCAAAGAGCCAAAGCTGGAAAATGTAATCAGGGAGTTTGACTATCCTCCGTTCTGGCACCGTAATCCTAATTTCCCGGCACTTGTTTTAACCATTCTCGAACAACAGGTATCGCTGGCATCGGCTAAAGCAGCCTATAATAAGCTCGTTGAAAAAATAAAAACCATTACTCCTGAAAATGTTTTAAAACTCTCCGTTGAAGAATTACGGGCCTGTTATTTCAGCCGTCAGAAAACAGAGTATACGCGCATTTTAGCTACGGAAATTGTTGAAGGACGATTAAACCTTAAAATCCTAAATACAAAGGATGAACCGGAGATAAGAAAACAACTTATTCAACTAAAAGGTATCGGAAACTGGACAATTGATATGTATGTATTAATGAGCCTTCATTTTTCCGACATTTTTCCTCCGGGCGATTTGGCAACCATAAAAGCTGTTTACGAATTGGAACTGGTTCCTCCTGAAAGTTCAAAAGAGGAAATTACAGACTACATGAAACGTTTTTCGCCTAACCGATCGGTAGCAACTTATATTTTGTGGCATAGCTATATACAGAAACGAAAACTTACCCTGGAATAATTCCATTTATATAACAAAATAGACTACAAGAAAAGAAACCACTCATCAGGTTCCCAATAACAGATTAAAAATATAGCGGTTCCACCGACTCCATCTCATTATGCCCATTTTATAAAAATGGGTGGCACCTACTAGCGACAGAGTCATTTTTCTTATCTTTAACAAAAAACCAGATGCTGATCGACAATAAGATATCGAAATTGCTTACGGGTCCCTACATTTTTATCGGCTTAATGTTTGTGTTGGTTGGCATAACCGCATTTTCAAACCAAAACTGGTTGTTGGGTTCCTTATTTTTATGCGCCAGCTGGTTTTTGTTTACCGGTGAATCGGGAATCGATATTGATACCGAGAAACGCCTGTTTAGAAAATACAACAAATACTTTGGTCTGTTTAAAACCGGAACGTGGGAATCCACTAATCAATATCTGGGATTAACTCTGGTTCCGATGAAAAAAGTCTATCGAATGTACAGCCGGTCGAACCGTGTAAATACTTCTTCCGAAAAAGAATTCCGGATTTATTTTGTCGGGCAAAACAAACGCCCTGCTTTTGCCATAAAAAAATGCAAAACATACGACGAGGCCCTGAATAAAATGGACGAATTAGCCATTTGGTTGCATCTGCCGGTTTTCTCGACATAACTGCCAATTACCTTCTTTAAACCATTCTACTCCGCAAAACGTTAAAACAAGTTGGAATACACACATTATTTCCCGGGCTTTTTCGTTATTTCACAAAACAAATTCAGAAAAACAAAACAAAATGAGAACTGTCGTCACCATACTACTTTTAAGCTTTGTTGTTTCCACCGCTTTCGGACAGTCAAAAAAACGAGGAAAAGTAAAGCGTAAATACAGAAATGTAGAGACCGTTTCGAAAGAACTGCCTCCTGTTTTTATACGCGGTGAGATTTACGACGAAGACGGAACTCCGCTACCGGGTGCAAATGTTACCATTGACGGTACAGCCAAAGGAGTAAATACCAACGAAGATGGCGAATACCTGATTGAAAACCTGGTTACCGGAAGAGCGCGGGTACGTGTTTCATTTGTTGGGTACAAAACGCATACTGCCGATATCATACTTCGTGCCGGACAAAATGTAAAAAACGTGATGTTACCGCTCGATAACATTCATCTTGAACCTCTGCTGGTGAACTCGCAAAAACGCGAGCAACAAATTCTCGACGTTCCAACGGCCATATCATCAGTCAGCGAAAATCAGATACTACAATCGAACATTACCGAATTAAGCCATTTAAGTGAATTTGTTCCCGGCCTTTATATTCGTGAACAAGGAGCCAACCGCCCCACATTTGCGGTTAGGGGTTTAGCCGGCGACGAAGTTAGTCCGAGTGCCCAGCCACGCGTATCGGTTTACTTTAACAATGTTCCTGTTAACCGGGCAAGTGCAGCCTCGCTCGAACTTTACGATATGGATCGTGTAGAGGTTTTAAAAGGTCCTCAGAATACACTTTTTGGAAGGAGTGCCATGGCAGGTGCAGTCCATTATGTGAGCAAAACCCCCGGAAATGAACTAAAGGGAACAATTACATCCGGAATTGGGAATTGGGGACAGAAAGAGTTACGTGGAGCAATAAATATTCCGTTAATAGATGAAAAACTGGCTGTACGTGCAGCAGGTATTTACAACTACCACGACGGGTATATAAAAAATACTTTTGGCGGCGATTTAATGGGTAAAAATACCGTTGGCGGGCGTTTTTCGGCAAAGTTCCGACCTGTGTACAACCATAAAATCGACCTGGTTTTAAATTACCAGAAAGACGATACTCCCGGAATTGCATTTATGAGCCGGCAGTTTCCGAATGCCAATGGCGTTACCGGTATTTTTAGTGGGGTGGCATCGCACGAACAAGGTGAAAACCTGGGTACCGGAAAAGAAATTTTACATGCCTCGCTCAATTACAAATATTACGTAAACGAACATACCTACTGGTCGTCGATAACATCGTACCGGAAAACCGATGCCTCATCGCGTTGGGATGGCGATGGCACTGCGGCAGCAGCCATCGATATGGCAGAATTCAGCAATTCCGAGCAGTTTTACCAGGAAATAAGAGGTAATTTCTCGCAAAACAGCCGCTTAAATGGTTCGTTGGGTGCAAGCTACTGGCGCGAAAAAGCCGACCAAACGTATTGGTTCTCTCCCAATGAACAAAACTTGGTACATCTTTTTAATCCCGACAACAGCAGCCTAGTCGATGTCAACGGGCAGCCTGTTTCTTATCCGCTTATACCGTATTATAACCCGGAACTTGACTCCACTATTTATATGCCTTTACCCAATAATCACCAGGAAGAAAATTACAGCAAAGCCACCAACAGCGCAGCCGAAGCTTTTATTGATGTAAGCTACCAGCTTTCACGTAAACTATTTGTTTCGGGAGGTGTACGAGCCGTTTACGATCGATACAAACTCAGCAACGAAGCAGCTATGACAGGAGGACAACCATCTGTTCTGGAAATGATAAGAAGCACTGCAATGAAAAACTATCCCGGAAATCTTCCAAACCTGTTTTTTAAACCCAATGAATTACAGGAAATTAAAAAAAGTACACTGTCGTTTACCTGGCGGGGCGGCCTGAAATACCGTTTTAACGAATACGGAAATATTTTTGCCAACTACGCGCGCGGAAGACGTCCGAACGTATTGCAGTTTACTTCAACCGGAGAAAAAGAGGTATTGGATGCCGAAATTCTCGACAATTTTGAATTGGGCTTTAAAGCTTCGTTTTACGACCGAATATTCGTTGATGCAACAGGATTCTACCAATTGTATAAAAACTTCCAGACACGTGCCTGGGTAGCCGATGCAGAAACCGGCGAGTTCAACCTGAAATTCAAAGACGCAGGCAAAGCAACAGCTTATGGCGCCGAAGCAACCGTTCGGGTGGCTGCTACAAAACAGCTCGACTTTTATGCCAACTACGCCTGGCTGAAAACCGAATTCGACTCTACCGATGTAGATGGATTAACACAGGAATATGCCGGAAATGCGTTTAGTCTGGCTCCCGAGCACAGTTTTACGATTGGTGTAAACACCCGTGTAAATATTGTACCAACAATTCAACTTTTGATAAATCCGTCGTATTCGTATAAAACCGATTTGTTTTTCGAAGATGCCAACACTCCGGGACTGGAGCAAGCGGCTTATGGTTTACTGAATATAAACGGAGGCCTTGAATTATCGGAACCCAATATTATACTGTCGGTATGGGCTACTAATGTTTTAATCGAACAATATATTACCAGCGCAGGTAACACCGGGAGCTTATTTGGTGTACCAACTTTTGTACCGGGCGCTCCGCGAATGGTGGGAACCAAACTAACATGGAATTTTACCGCTCCGGAAAAACGGAGAAGACGGAGATAATATCTCCGGAAGGCTCCGTACCATTGCGAAATACAAAAAACCACTGCGAAACCGGAAAAACCGTAGCGAAATGCATCTTGACCACAGCGGAGCGCGAAAAACCAGAGCGAAACGCAAAAAACGGTGGCGGAATGCATCATGACCACGTTCGATTGCATTTCGCACCGGGATTTTTCATTCCGCAACAGGATTTTCGTGTTCCGCACGAAAAATTTTCATTTCGCTGCGTGAATTACCGGAAAACTACCGGGACAATACATTTCAATATGGGTATTAAAAAAACGGGATGGTTATTAAAAAAAAGCCCGGTTTCCCGGGCTTCCGTTATAGATTAAACTATTTCTCCGTTAAAATAAACCTTAACACATACACGTCTATCGCACCACTTTGGGTTCCAGAATAAACACGCGAACCGGAACAAGCTTTTCAACAACCTCTCTGTTTTCGTTTGACAAAGAAAAATAGTCTTGTCCGAATTTTTCTTTTGCCATCTTCTCCCTCAAATCGAGATGTCTCATTCCAATCTTTTGAAGCAGGTTATTTATAAAATTCCGGTCGGTTTCCATATCATGCCGGATGGTAATTACTCCTTTTGTGATTTTTACCGGCCCGGTTAGCGAAAAGTCCATGGTTACAAATTCAGGTCCCGGTTTTGAATCATTAAACGGATGTTTGCCTTTTAAAAACCTTTCTACGCCTGCCATTAACTCCTTTTCATTAACAGGTTCATTTGACGCTAAAAGTGCATTTTTGCTGTTTATCAATATTGGAAATACATTGGCTGTAGGAACCTTTACCCCGCTTTTCCCTTTCTCATACTTTTTCAAACCCGATTTAAGAGAACCGGGAGGCGGTGGCACCAGTTCATACTCTTCCATAACAAATCCGCCGTTAAGGTTTTGCAAGTTATCGATGGTCCAGTTGTTTAGCCAGCCGTCAGCCCCTAACCTTTTTTCAGCAACATCTTGTATTCCAATCTCTTTCAAAACCCTTTTAACGGATTGAATTTGGTTTTCTGAAACACCATCCTCGCATTCAATTACCGCCGACTTTTTCGTGTCGACACATTCAAGCGCAGTATTTCTAATTTCTGTCAAATCAATTTCCTCATCATTAAAAAGGGAAATGTACAACACATTAACATCGCGGGTTTCAGGTTGCTGCAAGGTCGCAAAAGGCGACTTATAAGGTTTTCTTTTTGATACACTGGTTGTCTTGCTCTTTACCTCAGGTTTACTCATCTCCTTCACATGGATACTATTCCTGTATAAAGCCAGTTCCAATTTATTCCAGGCATCATCGGGCATATCGTATTCAAAAACGAGGTTAGCCCGATAAAACGCTTTGCTTCTGCGTCCCTCGTTGAATTTATCCAGATCTCTTTTCCAGACTTTCAGGTTTTCATAAAATTCGTCGTGCGACTTGTAGGTGTAATTTCCGACCAACACTTCGCCGCTGCTTTTGAAATGAATTTCAACCGGTTCAGGCCCCGATGCTTTTTCATCGAAAGGCAGCCAAACCGAAGGAGCAGTAAGTTTAGGCGATTCGTATGAAAATCTTACCGGTACAACCATATTGATCGCCTCCTGCTTTTTCTCATCCAAATCAAAATATTTCTCTCCGAACAGAATAAAAGCCTTTGCTTCCCGAGCTTCGAGGTAGGCCTCACCAATCTTTCGCAAGGTATAATTTACAGCTTCGCGCGATGAAGCCACATCGTGACGATAGGAAATCCAGCCATTGGAAACCTTGACTCTCCCGACAAACGGAATTTCTTTTTCCATGAAATCAGGACCGTTCCCACCATCAGGATTGGCTCCCTGTAAAAATCCGGAAACAGCCATTTTGATACTTTCTTTTGAAGCCATTTTCCCTTCAACCAAGTACTGGTCTTTAGTATTCATTAAAACAACCAGGATGTTGTTTTGAGCTGTTGACTTTTCCTCCGGTTTCATTTCGGGCTGAAACATTCCTTTCCCAATATTATCTATTGTCCATTTCGAAAGCCACTTTTCTGCTTCATCTTCCACATAAAGAACCGGAATAAACTGATCGGGAGTTGTAATTAGTTCGGGTCGTGCAAATGCCTGTAACAGCACTGCCAATAAGGGCACAAAGAGAATTAACCTCACTGCTGCCCATCGGTCGATTTTGTTTTTGTTCATCATTGTTAATCGTTTTAAAATGGGTTTTTGAGTAAAATGGTTTGCCATGGCGAAACGTCTTTCGCCCACGGCTTTCTCCAATACCAGCAACTGGTATTGTTGTGCATCGATGCCTTTGTTTAAAACGGCCTGGTCGGCCTGGTATTCGTGGATAAGTTTTAAATCGCGGCGCAGCAACCACATAAACGGGTTAAAAAACTGCAACACGGTAAACAGCTCACAAATCATCAAATCAATCGCATGCAGGTATTTGATGTGCGCATATTCGTGAGCTACCACGATGTCTTTATGTTCGTTAAAATCTTTTTCCGACAGAACTACTTTATTTAGAAAAGTAAAAGGCTGAATAAGGTCCTTTACTACAGCCAATACTATTTTTCTCAGTCTGCGTTTTTCGGCTCTGCCTATAATTTGAGCCACTTTTGTAATTCCAAGTACAATCCTCAACAGCAACAGAGCAATTCCTGTTAAATATCCCACAAGCCATGGATTTACGGAAATACTACTTACTTCAGCTACCGGCTGAATGAAGGTTGACGGAGCAGTAACCGGCTCTTGTTGAACTAGCGACGACGAAACTAATTCGCGGATTATTTCCACGGGCTTAATCGCAACCTCCTCGTAAAAAAACTGGATATTCAGAAATGGTATAATTGCAGAAACCATAAGAATTCCCAGCAACAAAATCCGGTTCAACATATGACGGCTTTGCCTGCGCATACTAAATCGAAATAGGCAGTAGAGCAATGCCAAACTAACTGACGACTTTATCAGGTATGCAAAAAACGGGATCATTACTTTCTACTTTTATTGTTTTCAATCTCCGAAATCAGCTTTTTCAATTCGTCAACCGATATATTTTCCTCCTCAACCAATGCCGATACAACACTTTTGTACGAGTTGTTGAAGTACTTTTTCACTACACTACCCAAGGTACTTTTACTGTATTCTTCTTTCGAAACGGCAGCAAAATAACGATAGGTATTTCCAAATTTCTCGTGGCCAACAAATCCTTTTTCCTCCATCGCCCGTACCATGGTCGAAAGCGTGTTGTAATGCAGCTTTTGATCGTTGTAAAACTCCTTTAATTCTTTTACAAACATAGGCCCCTTTTCCCAAAACAGAGCCAGTATTTCTTCTTCTTTTGGTGTAAGTTTTTTCATATTTCAGATAACAGGATATTTAGATTTAAGACTTTCAGACAGAAGCGAAAGCTTGTACTAAATTGTTTACAGAACAAATGTAACTAGATTTTTTAGTTATCCAACTACTATCTATAGTTTTTGAACTATTTTTTCTAGTTACAATAAGAATCGCTAAAAAAAAGCAAAACAAAAAATGCCATCCGTGTTTGAGAAAATTCTCACAGATGGCATCATTGCTTTTTTTATATTCAGCAAGTAAACTTTGAGTCACCAACTCTGAACTTTGAACTATTCCTTCCAAACCGGTAAACGCCCCGGAGTCCATGGAGCATTCATTTTGTTTAATTCTGCTTCCAGGGCAGGAATTTCATTTTCAACAATTTTCTTTAAGGCATTTAAAACCGGAGGAAATTCTTCTTTCAGAATTTCATATCCCTGTTTTTCGGTTGTTGTTATTCCACTTGTCGATCCCATGTGTGTATAAGTAATCAAACTTAATCGCGTGTTTAACGATACCTGCGCAGGGGGTACTTCTTCGCCACTGGCTTTTGCAGGAACACCATTCATAATGAAATCCAATGCCTCCAGCTTCACTGCCAATGCCCTGGCTTTATCCATTAATTGCTGACTTGCACCCGGAGTAGCATAAATAGCTTGTTTTATCTGCTCTAGTTTATTGCTGGTTTCCGAAATCATTCGATCGGTACCTACAACCGCCAAAGCCAGTTTATTTACTTCTTTGGCAAAGTTTACGTTTTCATTGTAATCAGCTGCCGGCAGGGTTGTATTATTCAATTTCTTACATGTAAACTCAACGGGTTCTGCCAATTCAGTCAGTTCTCCTTCATGCCAGAGTTTCATTCCTATTTTATATTTGCCCGGCATTACCATTATTCCTCTGCCCCCTTTTATAATAGGATCGAATTGGCCACTGAACCTGTTAAAAGCCGTAGCAGCATAGGTCATATTCCAGGTAACACGGCTTATTCCTTTCGAAGGTGCTTTTGTAAACTGATTGATTACATTTCCTTCGTTATCGTAGATACTGAAAATAAGGTGCGATTTTTCCTGTTTCCCTTCCAGTTGCAATTCCCTCCAAGTAGGTTGCGGAATTGGTTTCCCTTCCTTAAACAATTCCTTCTCTTCCTCTTTGCGTAATTGTTCCCTGGTTTTTGGAACTTCTTTAATGAAGTAGGTGAATGTAGCACCATAATCCGGGTTTGGCGAAGAAAAATAGGTATCACCCTGGTTTCTTTTATTTCCTGTTTGTATATACATTAAAGCATCTTTTACCGGGAAAATATGTGCATCCCTATCCTCCAGTTCTGCCGATACTTTGCGCAGCGGACTGTAATCATCAAGAATGTAGAAACCACGGCCAAAAGTAGCAATAACCAGGTCGCTCTCTCTTTCCTGTATGGCAATATCGCGAACAGCAATGGTTGGTATACCCGACTTTAACTGCACCCAATTTTCACCATTGTCGACAGTAAAAAAGATACCAAATTCCGTTCCTGCAAATAATAATTCAGGGCGGACAAAATCCTGGACAATTGTATGTACAGTTCCGTTTTCGGGAAGATTACCAGTAATAGAAGTCCATGTTTTTCCCTTATCGTTACTTTTAAGAACATAAGGTTTAAAATCGTCGCGCTTTAAATTATCGAAGGTTGCGTACACCACATCTTCATCAAAACGGTCGGCGTAAAGGTCGCTCACATACGTTAATTCAGGAACTCCCGGAAACGCTTTAATTTGTGTCCAGTTCTCTCCCCCGTCTTCACTAACCGAAACAACGCCATCGTCGGTTCCGGCGTAAAGCAAACCTTCTTTTAGCCTCGATTCATCGAGCGAAACAATAGTCCCCCACTGCGAAGTGGAAACATCTTTAACTACAGCTTCGGCCGGCCAGTATTTACCCATTACGGGGATGGAATTCCGGTCGACTTGTGCCGTAAGGTCGTTACTGATTACATCCCAGGTATTTCCACGATCGTCGCTACGGAAAACTTTATTGGCCGCCATATACAAACGGGTACTTTTGTGCGGACTAATCAATAAAGGAGCATTCCAGTTCCATTTATAAGTTAGCTCTCCTTTTCGCTCATGTGGTTTAATACCGATGCGCTCGCCACTCTTTTTATCGTACCTTGAAACGTTTCCATACTGATATTCGGAATAGACAATATCCGGATTACCGGGTTCAACAGCCCCCCAGAATCCGTCGCCACCAAGGGTTGGATTCCACTCGTCGTTAATAACACCACCCCTGCTTTTATTGCGCGAAGGACCTCCCATGGAATTGTTGTCTTGTGTTCCTCCATACACATTGTAAAAAGGCTCAGCATCGTCGACGTAAACCCGGTAAAACTGTGTAATCGGCAAATTTTCTTTAAAATCGAAAGTAAGGCCTTCGTCCCAGGTTTCGTAAATACCACCGTCGCCACCAATAATATAATGCTGCGTGTCTTTTGGATCGATCCACAGCGCATGGTCATCCACATGGCGTCCTTTTGTACTGATATTTTTCCATGTTTTACCTCCGTCAACAGTTACTTTCGAAACAGTTTCAACCGAATATACTTTATCTTTATCGACCGGATCGCAATAAATTTCGTTGTAATACTGTCCGCTTGAATGATGATCGCTCATTTTCTCCCAACTTTCTCCTTTGTCGGTTGAACGATAGAAACCACCTTTCTTCTCGGCTGCTTCCACAATCAGGTAAACCACATTGGCATCGACTGGTGAAACTGCAATCCCCATTCCACCGATATGAACAGAAGGAAGGCCTTCCATAATTTTTCTCCAGTTTTCGCCACCGTCGGTTGATTTGTACACTGCCGATTCGGGGCCACCACCGATTTTGGTGAATGAAGTACGGCGGCGTTGTTCTGCCGTGGCGTACATAATATCTGGACTACAAGGATCAATCACGACATTATTCACCCCGGTATTTTCGCTAATCTCTAGTACCTTATTCCAGGTTTCACCGCCATCTGCAGATTTGTACAGCCCACGGTCGCCACCCGGCCCCCAAGCCGAACCTTCGGCAGCAACAAAAACAACATCAGAGTTACGCGGATCGATAACAATACCACCAACCTGACGGCTTTCTTTCAATCCCATATTTTTGAAAGACTTTCCTCCGTCGAGAGATTTATAAACTCCATCGCCATAACCCAATGCACGCTGGTGGTTATTTTCGCCCGTTCCTACCCATACTACATTCGCATTATTCGGATCGAGTTTAACCACACCAATTGAATACGCACCATATTTATCGAAAACGGGTTTCCAGATGGTTCCATTGTTGGTGGTTTTCCAAACATTACCCGAAGCTACTCCCACATAAAACTCTTTTGTGTTGTCAGGATTTACGGCAAAATCGGCAATCCGTCCGCTGGCCCACGCCGGCCCAATACTTCTCCATTTTAAACCACTAATCAGATCAGAATTGACAAAAGGTTTGGGTTCCTCTTTTTTCTCTTCTTCTTTCTTTTTCGCAAATGTTACAGTCGATACAAGAAAGACAGCCATCAATAAAAGCGTAAGTTTCTTCATACGATATTTATTTGAATTAATAATTTTCCTGTAAAAAATAGTCGGAAGACCGAAGCCCGAATACTCCTGAAAAAAACAACAATCTACCACTTAAATGATATAAGTTTAATTTAGATCGTAAAAATTACAGAAAAAATGGCGGGGGAAATAAGATATATGTCAGAAGTTTGCCAGAAGAACGCTTAAAGACAAGAGAAAGTCGTTGCCTTCAACTGGCAAAAAACATTTTAAGGAAGGTACAAAATAGTCTTTCTAAAAATTCAAAATCCCTTTCAGGTTCTTGTATCCTGTTTTGCTGACTTTTAGTTTTGTTTTGTCGTGAAGAATAACAATGTACGATTCTTTTTCGTATTGTTGTATTTCGGCTATTTCGTCCACTTTTACAATGTACGAGCGGTGAATACGAATAAAATTCTTAGGATTTAGCGCACTCTCGAAATACTTCATTGTTTTTTGTTTCATCCAACGCCCCTCGGTGGTGTAAATCATAACATAATCATCCATCGATTCGATATAACGAACTGCATCGATCGGTGCAATATGGATTTTATGACGATCTTTAACCACAATTCTGTCGAGATACTCTTCGCGCGGAAAATCGCTGACTTTTTCAGCCATATCCGATTCTTTGCCTTCTTTTTGAATACGTTCTACCACCTTTTGAACAGCTTCCTGCAAACGATCTTTCGAATAGGGTTTTAAAAGATAATCTGCTGCATTAAAATCGAATGCCTTTAGTGCGTATTGATCGTATGCAGTAGCAAAAATAATTTGTGGCTTATGTTCGAGCAACTCCAACATTTCGAAACCCGTTATTTTAGGCATCTGTATATCAAGAAAAACCAGGTCGGGTTTTAACTCGTTGATATGTTTTACACCTTCAAAACCATTTTCGCACTCAGCTATTAGTTCTATATTTTCGTTATCGACCAAAAACGATTTCATCAGGTTTCGTGCCAATGCTTCGTCTTCTACTATTATGGTTCGCAATTTTTCCGACATCTGTTTTACTTTTGAGGAATGGTTAAAGTTACGGTAAATTCGTTTTGTTTATTTTCAATTTTTAATAAATGTGGATTTGCATAAATAACTTTTAAACGATCGCGAATGTTTCGAAGGCCAATTCCTTCTCCTTTTTTACTCACCACATTTTTATCGTAAGTATTGCTAATTGTTACTATCAGCAAATTATCCGAGCAACGAACATGTGTTATTACATCAACTGTTTCTGTAGCTTCGTATACACCATATTTTATCGCGTTCTCGTATAAAGGTTGCAAAATCATATTCGGAATTTCAGCATCCAAACAATCGTCTTCTACAGCAAAAACCGGATTGAGCTTACTTCCAAACCGAACTTTTTCGATACTTAAATAGAGTTTGTTATTTTCCAACTCCTGTTTGATCGAAACTTTCTCACTCTGGTCGTGTTTTAAAGAATATCGCATCAATTGCGATAGATTGATCACCATTTCCTGTGCTTTGGCAGGGTCGGTCATGGTAAGCGAAGAAATGCTGTTTAGGCTGTTAAAAAGAAAATGAGGATTAATCTGCGATTTTAAAGCATGTAATTCAGCTTCTTTTACAAGGCCTTTGAGTTTTATCTCGTTTTTTGATTTTTCTTTAAAAGCATCATAGTAGTTTACTGCGTAAAAAAAGACCACAAAGCAGATGTACATAAAATACCCGCTAACAATTCCATTAATGGTTTCTTCTTCCATAGTTTTGGCAGAAGCAGGATGGAAAATTTTCAGGAAAACCATGCCAATATACAACCAGATAAAAACGATAATCGTTGCTGCAAAAATATGAGCTACAATTACACTGCGTGCTTTGGTATTTTTTAGCGTACTGAATTTAATAACATACCATACCGATGAACCTATAACAGCGAAAAGCAACATAAATGTATATGTTTCGCTGGTTGCTTTTGCCCATGAATCGTCGTTTACAAAAACCGAAACCAAAACCATTACGGTTGAAAACAACAACCAAAACAAAGCATAATATATGGATAGTCGAGGCTTTGTTATAAAAGGGTGACGGAATTCCATTTTACATATATTTTATTTCAACCCCTCCAAAAGCTGCAAAACCTTTTACCACTAAAGTTTTTGAAGGATCAGAAATAATTTGGTTAATGGATGCACCACGTTTATCTGTAAAGGCGCCAAATATGGCAGTAACTTCATTTTTTACGGTCCAGTCGGGCGGCACTTTAAATCCGCAGCCCCCAAAAACAGTAAGACAATCGATTACTGCTCCATTTTGAGATAAGCTCGCCTGCCGCAGATCGTATTCGGTTCCGCCAAAAACCGATGTTGATTTTCCGCCAACAAAATTTTGTGAGTTTACATACACCTCGCGCCCTCCAAAAATCACAAAGTCATCGAAGTAGTCCATCCCCTGATGTTTGCCGGGATCAAATTCGGGTGCCCCTTTTTTATGTCGGCCCGTTTGAGTTATTAGCATCACCACTCCTATACCAATTATCAGCAAAGGCCAGCCAATCCGTCGTAGTTGATAAGGAACATCAGCCACCTCGGGAACAAGGAAAAAGCCTCCAATTACAATCAATACCGTTCCGGTTGTTCTGTTTCCTCCAATAATTGAAAATATTCCTATTCCAATCAACAACATTTGCCAAGAAATCAGAATATCATTCCAGAAAGATGGAATCAGATTAAGTCGCTCCAAAATCCAAAGCGCGCCAATGGCAATCAGAAAGATGCCCAAACCGGCCCTTCTGTTAGAAATATTAGGTTTGTGTCCCATAGTAATACTTTTTACTGTCCCTAATGTATTTTTGTCTTTCTACATTATATTCCCCTTGTTCGGTAAATATCAAAAAAATATCGGCCAAAGTAAACTTTTGCTAAATAATCTTTGCCACCAAAGCAATACCAATTGCAATCAACAACAAGGGAAACAATAAAATTATTGATACCCCTGAAATAATTAACAGCTTTGGCAAAATAAAAATTCCTCCAATAATCAACAAAACCAATCCTCCTGAACGTTTACCTGCTAACAATACTATTCCTATAATAATCAGAATCATTGGCCACGAAAAGAAAATGTTCCCCACGTTATGAAGGACATTATGGAATGGACGAAATATATTATCGAAATGAAAAAATGAGATATGATGAAATATTCCCATTTGTTTCAGAATCCATAAAAGTCCGATTCCAATTAGTACCAGTGCTAATGTTTCCCGTGTATTTTCTTTTTGTGGTACTTTTTCCATAATAAGTTTTTTGTATTTACCTTTTCAAAGGTATGAAAGTGTGTAAATCAAGTCAGTTAACATTCGGTTAACGTTGGTTATCGGTCGGTAAATGGATTTATACTTCTATGAAAAGAATCTTTACTACTATTAAGTACAAAAATTCAGGATTTTATTGGTTCGAGTTTGTATATCCGGCTTTTCTCGAAAGTAACAAAGCCTATTGTAGCAAAATAAAGAAGCGGGAAAATTCCCGCTTCTTATTTTATTTCTTTTGAGCTTTTGCCCATGAATCCCTCAATGGAACTGTTCGGTTAAACACCGGTTTTTCAGATGTTGAATCCGGATCGAGGTTAAAATACCCCAATCGTTCAAATTGAAAATGATCAAGTGGTTTCGAATCTTTTACAAAAGGTTCGAGATAGCACTCTTTTAAAACCTTCAGCGAATCAGGATTCATAAATTCTTTAAAGTCTATATCTTTATGTGCATCTGGTGTCTCGTCGCTAAACAAACGGTCGTATAAACGTACTTCCGATTTTACTGCGTGCTCTGCAGAAGCCCAGTGAACCACCCCCTTCACTTTTCTGCCGTCAGATGATTTACCTCCTTTCGATTCAGGATCGTAGGTACAACGCAGTTCAATAATATTTCCTTCTTCGTCTTTAATAACCTCGTTGCATTTTATCAGGTAAGCGTAACGTAAGCGAACCTCGCGATCAAGTCCCAGACGGAAAAATTTACGCGGCGGATTCTCCATAAAATCATCGCGTTCTATATAAACTTCTCGTCCGAAAGGTACTGCACGTCTTCCCATCGATTCATCTTCCGGATTGTTCACCGCACTTAACTCTTCTACTTGTCCTTCAGGATAATTTGTAATTACCACTTTTAATGGATCCAAAACTCCCATTACACGTTGTGCTGTTTTGTTTAAGTGTTCACGCACGCTGAATTCGAGCAACGAAACATCTGTCATACCATCAACTTTGGTAACACCAATTTTATCAGAAAAATTACGAATAGACTCAGGCGTATAACCTCTGCGTCGTAATCCTGAAATTGTGGGCATACGCGGGTCGTCCCATCCATTTACATGTCTGTCTTTTACCAATTCCAGTAATTTGCGTTTACTCATTACGGTATAAGTTAGGTTCAAGCGCGAGAATTCAATTTGTCGCGGACGATAATCCGAATCTTTCAGTTGATCAATAAACCAGTCGTAAAGCGGACGATGTACCTCAAATTCAAGCGTACAAATTGAATGGGTAATTCCTTCCCAGTAATCGCATTGCCCGTGTGCAAAATCATACATAGGATAAACACACCATTTGTCACCCGTGCGATGATGATGTGCTTTCATAATTCGATAAATTATCGGATCCCGCATGTGCATATTTGGCGATGCCATATCCACCTTTGCACGTAATACTTTTTCGCCTTCGTTAAATTCGCCGGCTGTCATTCGAATAAACAAATCCATGTTTTCTTCTACCGAACGATTCCTGAAAGGACTTTCGATTCCGGGTTTTTGCGGAGTACCTTTCTGGCCGCTAATGGTTTCTGCATCCTGATCGTCGACATAAGCCAGGCCATCATTAATCAACTGGATTGCAAAATCATGTAATTTCTGAAAACTATCAGAAGTATAATACAAACGGTCTTCCCAATCAAATCCCAGCCAGCGTACGTCTTCCATAATTGAATTAACGTACTCGGTTTCTTCCTTCGATGGATTGGTATCATCGAACCTTAAATTGGTTTTACCTCCGTATTTTTCGGCCAGACCAAAATTGAGACAAATCGATTTTGCATGACCAATGTGCAAATACCCGTTTGGCTCCGGAGGAAAACGAGTATGAACCCGGCCTTCGTTTTTTCCTTCAGCCAAATCAGCATCGATATGAGCATGTATAAAGTTTGTCTTTTTAGTCTCTGCGCTTGTATTTGTATTCTTATTTTCTGTCATTTCTTAATAATTAAGCCCAAATGAATAAGGCTACAAAATTAAAAAATGATTTGTGAGAACAGTCAGACAGTGTTCAAATTATTACTTTTGTTGGCATTATTTTAAGAGCGATGGGAATTATTGAAATTGAAGGAATGAAATTCTATGCCTACCACGGGCATTTTGCAGCAGAACAGGTTGTGGGTAATAACTTTGAAGTAAACATACGTCTGGAAGCGGATTGCGATAAAGCGGCTCAAAGCGATAATCTGGACGACGCTTTAAATTATCAGGCGGTGTACGAAACAATAAAAGAGATAATGCAAATAAAATCGGCACTGCTCGAGAATGTTGGCAAACGAATGCTGGATACACTTTACGAAAGATTTCCTGCCATAAATAAAGCAACTATTAAGATTTCGAAAATGAATCCGCCTATGGGAGGAGAAATGGAGCGTGTAAGTGTAACTCTTACACGATAAAACCAGGCGGAGGAATTATTTGCATCCAGCAGTAGTTGATAGTTTTTGAATTAATGTGACAACTGGAACATTGAGTTTCAATATGTTATTAAATATTTAATCTCCAAAGCAATCCTGATTTTTATCAAATTATTCAAACTTTTTATTCGTATTTTCAAAAGCAGTTAAATCAACCTTTTTACCTATGTTTTTAAATACAGAAAATTTGAATGAAGGCAGCTGCCAGGAAAAATGCACAGTAATAAAGAAACGACAACTTTACGAAGGGAAAAATCCAAAATCGCAAAATGCTGACAGAAGCTCAGTTAAAAGAGAAATGCATGTGAATTCAAACTGGCAAAAACTGAGAAAATAAATCAAAATACAATTTACTGTTGCAGGAACTACAAAATTTTATATTTTTGCAGTCCGAAACGTACAAGGTTCCTTGGCCGAGTGGCTAGGCAGCGGTCTGCAAAACCGTGTACGGCGGTTCGACTCCGCCAGGAACCTCAGGGGATTGAAAAACCCGACTGAAATTCAAGCAATTACAGTCGGGTTTCTTTTTTTTGGGGCCGAATCGGGGGCTGAATAAAGCCGATTTGGGATCACTTCCAAAATCTAGGGGATTTGTTACTTTAAGCAAAAATCTTAGCTACCCTAAAAAGAAAATATTTAATAT